>NZ_MPZS01000002.1 GCF_002020135.1 Thioclava marina
GATATGCTCCGGTTCGCGTCGTATATGACCAAACCGCCCACATATCTCTTCAGATATCCATCAATGTCAAAGAGCGTGAGGCGAAAAAGAACCGGAAGCGCTCACTTGAAGCGCGCCCCGCTCTCAAACCTCAGTAGTTTTCGTTGCCTTCCGTGTCAGCGTCGCTGGCCCTTCCGGCGCCCCGTTGCGGTGTGTTCCGCTTCGGTGAGGGGGGTTCTACGCATACCGGCTGGGGTCCGCAAGAGGTTTTTTCTAGAAACCCTCACTTTTTTCACCGAGCCCTTATTTCCTTGATCAAAATGGGAGCAAAAAATGAAAACGGGGGCCTGCACGCCCCCGTTCCTTTCTCCCCTGCCCCGAGGTCAGGCTAATGTTTCGCGAGTCGAAAGCCCGTTTCGGGCGACTCGTAGCCCCGGTTCGCCCCGAGTCATCCCCGCAAAAGCCGCCCGCGCGCCTTCCAAATCGCCGGAATCAGCATCGCGACGTAGATCGCGGCCAGAATCACCATCAGGAGCCAGATTCGCGTAAACACCATCCCGACCGCGATCACCGTTCCGATGAGCAGGAAACCGACCGCGCCGCGCGGGATCCGCATTGCCTTGGGCGAAAAGGTCTTGATCCGCGAGATCATCAGGATCCCGACGAAGCCCAGCCAGAAGGCCACCAGCACCGGCACGGCACGTGCATCGCCAAGCTCTGCGAAGGTCACGAACATCGGCAAGAGCGCGAGCCCTGCGCCCGCGGGGGCCGGCACCCCGGTGAAATGGCGCATCGAGTCGGGCTCCGAGCGCATCACGTTGAAACGCGCGAGCCGCAAGCAGGCCGCCCCGACATAGACCAGGACGAAGATCCATCCGAACGCGTGAGTTTCTCCCAAGGCAAAACGGTAGAGAAGCAGACCGGGCGCCACGCCGAAGCAGAGGAAGTCGGACAGGCTGTCGAGCTCGGCCCCGAAATCCGACGTCGCCTTGAGACGGCGCGCGAGGAGCCCGTCCATCCCGTCGATCAGAGCCGAGAGAAGGATCAGGGCCACCGCCAACTCGAAACGGTCATCCATCGCGAAGCGGATCGAGGTCAGCCCGATCCCCATCCCCGCGATCGTGACCAGATTGGGCACGAGTTGCAGAAACGGCATCCGGTCCTTTTCGTGCGGCTCGAGGTCGTGATCCTGCATCCCTGCCCCTCCTTGTCGTCAGCGAACGCCGCCAGAGCGCGCCGGTTCCGAGCCCTCGAGATCCGCAAGCACCGTCTCGCCCGCGATCATCGTCTGGCCGATGCAGACCAGAGGCTCCACCCCGTTGGGGAGGTAGATATCGAGGCGCGAGCCGAAACGGATCAGGCCGAAGCGCTCACCCGTCATCAGGGTCTGGCCTTCCTTCGTCCAGCACAGGATGCGGCGCGCCACGAGTCCCGCGATCTGGACGACACCGTATTGACGCCCGTCGGGCAGAACCACCGCCATTCCGTTGCGCTCATTGTCCGAACTCGCCTTGTCGAGAGAGGCGTTGAGGAACTTGCCGGGTCGATAGGCCACTTTCGAGATACGACCCGCAGCGGGCAAACGGTTCACATGGCAATTGAAGACCGACATGAAGACCGAGATCCGCGTCATCGGTTCATCGCCCAGCCCCAGCTCGGCCGGCGGCACGGCGGGCTCGAGAAGCGAAACCACCCCATCGGCCGGAGAGACCATCAGCCCCTCGCGCGTGGGCGTCACCCGCTCGGGGTCACGGAAGAAGTAATAGCACCAGACAGTCAGACCGACCCCGATCCAGCCCAGGGGCTCCCAGATCAGGAACAGGACCAGCGTGATACCCGCGAAGATGGCGACGAACTTGCGCCCCTCGGGGTGCATCGGTTTGACGAAGGTGGAGAGCATGGAGACGGACATCGAAGCCTCATGAATTTCATTTGCCATTGTGCTTAGCGCATGGGGGGCACAATGCAAATCCCGCCGCCCCCGCTTTGTCGCGGCGTTGCGGACAGCAAGGGGGCGCTGCCCCCTCTTGGCTGCGACATTCCGGCCCATCGCTTGCGCGATCCGGGCGTTCGGCGAGCGTCCTTCCACTGGAAGGCCGCTATCTCCGCCTCACCCCCCGGGATATTTACGCCAAGAGGAAGAGAACCCCGCCCCTTCCTCTTGGCGTAAATATCCCGGGGGAGGCCCGGCACGGGCCGGGGGCAGCGCCCCCAAAGCAAAACGCGGCCCCGAGGGAGCCGCGTTTCGTAGTCGTGAGAAGGATCCAGCCGGATCAGCGCTTCGAGAACTGGAAGCTGCGGCGGGCTTTCGCCTTACCGTATTTCTTCCGTTCAACGACGCGCGAGTCACGGGTCAGGAAGCCCGCAGCCTTGAGCGCCGAACGCAGCGAGGGATCGTAAAGCTGGAGCGCTTTCGAGATGCCGTGCTTCACCGCACCGGCCTGGCCCGAGAGGCCACCGCCTGCGACGGTCGCGTAGACGTCGAACTGACCTTCCACATTGGCGACTTCGAAGGGCTGGTTCACGATCAGCTGGAGCACCGGACGCGCGAAATAGGCGTTCATCTCCTTGCCGTTCACTTCCACCTTGCCGGTGCCGGGCTTCACCCAGACGCGGGCGACAGCGTCTTTACGCTTGCCGGTGGCATAGGCACGGCCCTGAGCGTCGCGCACGGGCTCGCGCGGAGCGGCGGTTTCGGTTTCGGTCGCGACAGCTTCCGAACCGGATACGACCGATTTCAGATCGTCGAGGGTCTTGATTTCGTCGGCCATGATCAGCTCCGGGTGTTCTTCTTGTTCATCGACTTGACGTCGAGAACTTCAGGCTGTTGCGCTTCATGCGGATGCTCGGCGCCGGCATAGACGCGCAGGTTCGACATCTGCGCACGGCCCAGACGGTTGCGCGAGATCATACGCTCGACCGCCTTGATCACCACGCGCTCGGGATGCGCGCCCTCGAGGACCTGGCGCGCGGTGCGCGACTTGATCCCGCCGGGGTGGTTGGTGTGCCAGTAGTAGGTTTTGTCGTCACGCTTCTTGCCGGTCATCTGCACCTTGTCGGCGTTGATGACGATGACGTTGTCGCCCATGTCCATGTGCGGCGTGAAGGTGGCCTTGTGCTTGCCACGCAGACGCATTGCGACGATCGAGGCGAGACGGCCCAGCACGACGCCTTCAGCGTCGATGATGACCCACTTCTTCTCGATCTCCGCCGGTTTCGCGGTGTAGGTTTTCATTGTGTTACGGCCCTTTTGGAGGGGTTGTCGAATTCAGATGCGGGCTTTTCGTTGATTTCCGACCCGTTTTCAAGTGGTCTGGTTTGAAATTTTCCTTTCAAAAACAATGTATTGAAAAATAGGTATTAAAACACCCCACACATTTCCACCTCCCGAACGCCTGACGCGGCCCGTACCGGACGGGCCGCGTCGCGATGGGGCCGACCTACTCGCCCATTTGTCCGGCCTCCGAGGCGCCTTCGTTCGCCTCATACATCTCGCCTTCCTCGCGATGTGGGTCCGCCCCCTGCCCCTGCGCGGCGGCGGAAGATGTGTTCAGCACCTTGCCGCTTTGCGCGTCGATGGTGACTTCGGTGAGCGAACCGTCCGCGGCCATCACCGAGGCCTCGTAGATCCCGGTGCCCTTCTCCTGCCCGAAACCGATATCCGCCAGGGTACCCGGCACGGCCTTCAGCGCGATCGCGCCCGCCTGGTCAAGCTTGATCGGCGCGCTCAGGACCGCCTTGGGCCCGAGCGTCGGGGTGGCGCTGTCCGCATATGCCGCCGAAAACCCCAAGCCCGAGAGACCAAGCGCAGGCAGCATGATGGCAAGAACGAAATTCCGTGTCATGAGAGATCCTTTCTCCTATCGGCGTCGTCGCGACGCCTGACAAGGATCTGGGAAGCAATTCTTACCGATGTCGAAACGGCTTCTTACGATTTCGTAAGACCCTACCTCGGCGGGATCGAATAGGTCATGCTCGAGCGCGCCACGGGCCGGTCGTCCCCTTCCGAAAACAGCAAGGCCTCGCCCACCGCGAGAACCCGACCCAGCTTCAACACCCGGATCTTCGCGATCAGATCCGCGCCCGCCACCGGCTTACGCATGAAATCGATGCTCGCATTGGTCGTCACCGCCAGCGCCACGCGCCCGATCCGTGCCAGGATCGCCATGTAGATCCCGACATCGGCCAGCGCGAACATGTTCGGTCCCGAGACCGTGCCACCCGGGCGCAAATGGCGGTCTTCCACCTTGAGCCGCACCACCAGCTCTTCCTCGCTCAACGCGTCGATCTCGAAATCGCCCTTCACCTGCGGGAAGGCCTCGTCGAGAAACTCCGCAAGTTCCTCGCGATCCATTACCAGTGCCATGCGCCCTCCCCTTTTCTCTTTCTCCCGGCACCCCTAGAGTTTCGCCAAAGAGGAGGAGTTTCAATGACCGATCTGGTGATCCGCGAGGATAAGGGCGCGGTGGCGCATCTGACGATGAACAGCCCCGGCAGCCTCAACGCGCTGTCCGATGCGATGCTGGCCGCGCTGAAGGCGCGGTTTACGGAACTGTCCGAGGATGGTGCGATCAAGGTCATCGTGCTGCGCGGCGCGGGCAAGGCGTTCTGCGCGGGCCATGACCTGAAGGAGATGCAGCGCGGGCGCGAGGGCGCCGATCACGGGCGCGCCTATTTCGCGGATCTGTTCTTTCGCTGCGCCGAGGTGATGCAGATGATCCCCGCCCTGCCGCAACCGGTGATCGCCGAGGCGCATGGGATCGCCACCGCCGCAGGCTGCCAGCTGGTGGCCTCCTGCGATCTGGCCGTCGCCGCCGAGGGCACGCGCTTTGGGGTGAACGGGGTGAATATCGGGCTGTTCTGCTCAACCCCGATGGTGGCGCTGAGCCGCAACGTGCCGCGCAAGGTGGCCTTCGAGATGCTGACCACGGGCGAGTTCATCGACGCCGCGCGCGCCCGCGAGGTCGGGCTGGTGAACCGCGTCGCCCCGCATGATCAGCTCGCGGCCGAGACCGAGAAGCTCGCGCAGACATTGGCGGGCAAGCTGGGCGCGGCGGTGAAGATCGGCAAGCGCGCCTTCTACGATCAGGCGAACATGGATCTGGCGCAGGCCTATGAGCACACGGCGGCCGTGATGGTCGAGAACATGCTCTGGCGCGACACCGCCGAGGGCGTTCAGGCCTTTATCGAGAAGCGCAAGCCGGACTGGGCGGAGTGAGCGGCTGAATAATCAGCCCACCACCATGTCGTCGCGATGGATCAGCGCCGCGCGGCCGGGATAGCCGAGGATCTCCTCGATCTCGCCCGAGCGGTGCCCCGCGATCTGGCGCGCCTCGTCGGCGGTGTAACGCACGAGCCCCTTGCCCAGCACGGCCCGATCCGGCCCCGCGATGGTCACCGGATCGCCGCGCCCGAAACGGCCGACGACCTTGGTGATCCCGGCAGGCAGCAGCGACTTGCCCGAGCGCAGCGCATTGGCCGCGCCTTCGTCCACGAACAGCTCGCCCCGTGGTTTCATCGCCGCGATCCAGCGTTTGCGCGCGACCTGCGGATCGCCCTCGGGCAGGAACCAACTGCACCGACCGCCCTGCTCCAACACACCTACGGGATGATCGGCGAACCCTTCGGCAATCGCCATCGCGCAACCGCCCGCCACCGCGACCTTGGCCGCCAATAGCTTCGTCTTCATCCCGCCCTTTGAGAGGCCAGAGACGGGATCGCCCGCCATCGCCTCGATCTCGGGGGTGATGTGTTCGATCACCGGCAGATGCTCGGCGCTCGGATCGGTCTTGGGGTTGGCCGTGTAAAGCCCGTCCACATCCGACAACAGCAACAGTTGATCGGCCCCGATCGTGACCGCGATCTGGGCCGCCAACCGGTCGTTGTCGCCAAACCGGATTTCGTCGGTCGCGACCGTGTCATTCTCGTTCACGATCGGCACGACGCCCAGGGAAAGCAGTGTCTCCAGTGTCGCGCGCGAGTTGAGATAGCGCCGCCGATCCGCCGTATCTTCCAACGTCACAAGAACCTGCGCGGTGTTCACGCCATGCGGCCCGAGCGCTTCCTCATAAGCGCGGGCAAGCCGGATCTGACCGACCGCCGCCGCCGCCTGACTTTGCTCGAGCGGCAGCGCACCGCCCGGCAGATCGAGAACCCGCCGCCCCAGCGCGATCGAGCCCGAAGAGACGATCACCACGCCTGTTCCGCGCGCGTGAAGCCCCGCTACATCCGCCGCGAGCGAGCGCAGCCACTCTTCGCGCAAGCCACCCAGATCAACCAGCAATGCCGAGCCGATCTTGATGACGATCCGCTTCGCCTGCGCCAGCTCGGGCGCGCTCACGGTTGCCATGCTCCGCCCTCGTCTTCGGACGGCTGATCCTTCGAAATCCGTGCCCAGAGCGCGCGCAACACTTCCGGAACCCCCTGTTTCGACACGCCCGACATCAGGAAGACCCGGCCGCCCGACGCCTCCTCCAGCGCGGCCTTGCGCTCGGCAAGGGTCTCGGGATCGATCGCATCAATCTTGTTGAGCACCGTCACGCGCGGCTTCTCGGCGAGGATCGGCGAATAGGCCTCGAGTTCGTGGATAATGGTCTCCCAATCCGCAACGGGATCGTCGGACGTGCCATCGACGAGATGCAAGAGCACCGAGCACCGCTCGACATGGCCCAGGAACTGATCGCCCAACCCCCGGCCTTCCGAGGCGCCCTCGATCAGACCGGGAATGTCGGCCACCACGAATTCGCGCCCGTCGATACCGACGACGCCGAGATTGGGCACCAGCGTGGTGAACGGATAATCCGCGATCTTGGGGCGCGCGTTCGAGGTCGCCGCGAGAAAAGTCGACTTGCCGGCATTCGGCAGCCCCAGGAGCCCCGCATCCGCAATGAGTTTCAGGCGCAGCCAGATCGTGCGCTCGACGCCCTCCTGCCCCGGGTTCGCGCGTTGCGGCGCCCGGTTGGTGGAGGATTTGAAATGCAGGTTGCCCCAGCCACCATTGCCGCCCTTGGCAAGCAGAATGCGCTGACCGACCTCGGTCATGTCGGCGATCAGCGTCTCCTGATCCTCGTCGAGGATCTCCGTGCCGACCGGCACTTTGAGCACGACATCATCGCCATCCTTGCCCGTACGCTGCGAGCCCATGCCATGCTGGCCGGATTTCGCAAAGAAATGCTGCTGGTAGCGAAAATCGATCAGCGTGTTGAGACCCTCGACCGCTTCGACCCAGACCGAGCCCCCCCTGCCGCCATCGCCGCCATCGGGGCCGCCGAACTCGATATATTTCTCGCGCCGGAACGAGACGCAGCCAGCGCCCCCGCCGCCCGAGCGAATATAGACCTTGGCGAGATCGAGGAATTTCATAACTTTGCCCCTTGCTTGGCTAAGCCGCGGGGATACGCCGCCCGCGCGCGCAATTCAAGCGGCGCGTTGGGGGCGCCGCCCCCAAACCCCCGAGATATTTGGGTCAAGAAGAAGAGGAACGGCTCTTTCTTCTTGATGAAAATATCTCGGGAGGGTCCGGGAGGGCGGCGCCCTCCCGGCGTTCCTCACATCTTGCGCAGATAGGTCCAGGTCGGCACGTGGCGGCCACGGGCGAGCGACCAGCTCTCGGCATCGCCAAGATATTCGAAGCCACAGTTACTCAGGACGCGGGCAGAGCCGGGATTGTCCTGAAAGACTTCGGCAAAGAGAGTGCGCGAGCCATGCGGGTTGGCCGCCACAATGGCCGCGACCGCCTCGGAGGCAAAACCGGTATTCCAGAACCCCGGCCCGACCCAATAGCCCACTTCGGACTGTCCGTCCTCGAGATGGGTCAGCGAGACGACGCCAAGAAGTTCCGCGAGACCGTGGCGCGAGCCATCAATCGCCCAGACATCCTCGATCCGATCCTCGGCCTGGGCGCGGGAGATGAAATTCTCGGACGTGCCCGGCGGCAGCGGATGCGGGATCGCGCGGGTGCCCTCGGCGACGCGTTTGTCACCCGCATACATCTCGATGAGACCGGCATCCGAGCGGCGCAGCGGGCGCAGCACGAAGCGCTCCGTCTCGATCACGGGTTGGGCGGAAATCGTCTCCTGATACATGGGCGCTCCTCCTCGAAACGCTAATGGCTCTGCGGCTCCTCCTTCCGCTCGGCCCTAATTTGAAAATAGGACAGGAAGATGACGGATCATCCCCCAGCCCGGAAATTTTCTCGCTGCTACCGCAAGTCTGTTCGGGCTGCGCCGCAACGAGAAAGGGGACCGGCCTTTCAGCCGATCCCCCTGATGTCTGACCTGTCGGTCGTTCGGGTTACTCGGCGGCCTCCGCGACCGGGAGAACCGAAACGAAGGTGCGGCCCTTGAGGCCTTTGTGGAAGGTGACAGCGCCTTCGGCGGTAGCGAAGATGGTGTGATCTTTGCCCATGCCGACGCCTTCACCCGGCCACCACTTGGTGCCGCGCTGACGCACGATGATGTTGCCCGGGTTGGCCGACTGGCCGCCGAACAGTTTCACGCCAAGGCGACGACCGGCAGAGTCGCGGCCGTTACGCGAAGAACCGCCTGCTTTCTTGTGTGCCATATCTGTCTCTCCTTATTTCGCGAGCTCTTTGGCCTGCTCGACCCAGTCGGGCTTGACCTTGGTGGCTTCGAAGGTTTCGGGATCGACCGCGGCGAGCTGGGCGAAGGTGGTGATACCGGCTTCGTTCAGCTTCTTCTCGGCCGCCGGGCCAAGACCGTTGATGACCTTCAGGTCGTCCGCTTCGGCGACGGAAGCCGCAGCTTCGGCCTTCGGCGCGGCTTTCGGGGCAGCAGCCTTGGCGGGCTTGGCCGGCGCGGCCTCACCTTTCGAGCCATGCGCGGCACGACGTGCGATCGCGGTGCCCACGGCTTCTTTCACGCCCGACTTGTCGGCGCCCGAAGCGAGCACGTCGGTCACGCGCAGCAGGGTGAGCTGTTGGCGGTGGCCACGGGTGCGCTGCGACGAGTGCTTACGACGACGCTTGTGATAGGTGATGACCTTGTCGGCCTTGATGTTGTCGATGACTTCCGCCTGCACGGCCGCACCTTCGACGAAGGGGGTGCCGAGCTGGGGCTTGTCGCCGCCGACCATCAGAATCTCGTTGAACTGGACTTTATCGCCAGCTTCGGCCGCGAGCAGTTCGACGCGCAGGATATCGCCCGCCTGAACCTTGTATTGCTTGCCGCCGGTCTTGAGGACCGCAAACATGGGTCTTTCCTTTTCTTCATCCGCGCCCTGTGGCCCCTTTCGGAGTTCCTGGACCCTGTCGGATCCGCCGTCGGACTGCGCGTTCCGTAAGGAACGGAGTTGCAAAAACGAGGCCCGGCGGAAAGAGACTCTCCGCCGGGTCGGGCTCATATCGGGGATCAGCCCCCGCCTGTCAAGGAAATTCGCCTGTTTTCTTTACGCGCTCCAGCGCGCGAGCGCCTGCGCGGCACTGATCCGATGCCCCTGCGGCCGTGCCTGCCCCGGCGTGGCCGAGAGCCGTGGCGCGGGCGCGGGCTGGGCGATACCCTCGAGGCTGACATAGGCACCGCGTTCCGCATTTTGCGGATGGGCGATCGCCTCGGCGATCGAGAGCACGGGCGTCGCGCAGGCATCGGTTCCCGCGAAGCACGCCGCCCAATGCTCCCGGCTCTCTTGAGCGAATCGCGCCGCCAGAACGGCGCACAGCTCCGGCCAGCGCGTCCGGTCCGCGCGATCGGGCAAACTCGCCGGATCAAGCCCGAGCCCGTCGATCAGCGCCGCCCAGAATTGCGGCTCTATCGCCCCCACGGCCATATATCCACCGCAGGAACACGCATAAACGGTATAGAACGGCGCGGCCCCGTCGAGCAGGTTCGCCTGCCGCCGGTCCTCCCATGCCTCCTGCCCGACCATGCCCGTGATCATCGCCATCAGATGCGCCACGCCATCCGTGATCGCGCAATCGACGACCTGACCTTGCCCGGTCTCTCGCGCGCGCCAGAGTGCCGCCAGCATCCCGAATGCGAGATAGATGCCTCCCCCGCCGAAATCCCCCAGAAGGTTGAGCGGGATCGCGGGCGCCTCCCCTCCCATCGCGTGCAGCGCGCCGGTCAGCGAGAGATAGTTGATGTCGTGACCCGCCGCTTTCGCCAGCGGCCCCGTCTGCCCCCAGCCGGTCATCCGCCCATAGACCAGCGCCGGGTGATCCGCGAAATCCTCGGGCCCCAGACCCAACCGCTCCATCACGCCCGGGCGCATTCCCTCGATCAGCCCGTCAGCCCGCGCGATCAGCGCGCGCACAGCTTCCCGGCCAGCTTCGGATTTCAGATCGAGTTCGACCACGTCGCGGCCCCGGTCGAGCACATCGACCTCGAGCCCAAGCACATGGGTATCGGCCCCGCCCGAGCCCGGCCGCGCGATGCGGATCACCTCGGCCCCGAAATCGGCCAGACACATCGCAGCGAAGGGCGTCGGCCCCAGCCCCGAAATCTCGACGATGCGCAGGCCGTTGAGCGGTCCCTTGCCTTTGGTCATTCTCTGCCCCTCCCCAAGCTGGGGGTTTTGCACCCCGAGACCCCCGCAGGATATTTCAGGCAGTTGGAAAGAGGAAAGCCTGCTTCCAACTGCTTCAAATATCCCCGCCGGAGGCATTCGACCCAGCCGCCCGAGCGCGGCTCAGGCCCTTTGCGCTTTCTCTTCCAGCTCGAGCCATTCCATCTCGGCGGCATCGAGCGCGCCTTGGCGTTCGGTCAACATTTCGGTCGCCTTGGCGAATTTCACCGGCTCGCGGGTGAAGAGATCGGGATCGGAAAGCAGCTCGTTGATCTTGCCGATCTCGTGTTCGAGCTTTTCGATGATGCCGGGCAGCGCCTCGAGCCGGTGCTTCTCGGTGAAGCTGAGACCGGATTTCTTCGGTGCGGGCTTCTCTGTGGGTTTTGACTCGGGCCGCGGTGCCTCTTTCTTCGACACGGGCTTCATATCCGGCTCGGCCAGCGCCTTTTGAGCCTGATAGTCGCTCCAGCCACCCGCGTAGACCGTGGCCCGGCCATTGCCTTCCATCGCGATCGTCGTGGTGGCGACCCGGTCGATGAAGTCGCGGTCGTGGCTCACCAGCAGAACCGTGCCGTCATATTCGCCCAGCAGATCCTGCAGCAGGTCGAGCGTTTCCACGTCGAGATCGTTGGTCGGCTCGTCGAGGATCAGCAGGTTCGAGGGTCTCGCCATGATCCGCGCCAGCAGAAGCCGGGCGCGTTCGCCACCCGACAGCGCCCGGATCGGGCCGCGCGCCTGCTGCTCGTCGAAGAGGAAGTCCTTCAGATAGGCCACGACATGTTTGGGCGTGCCGCGCACCATGACCTGATCGGAGCGCCCCTTCACCGCCATGTCGGGATCGTTGACCAGCCCGTCCCAGAGCGTCTGCTCGGGATCGAGCGTCGCACGGGCCTGATCGAAAACCGCGATTTCGAGATTGGTGCCGAGCTTGACCGAGCCTTCATCGGGCGCGATCTCGCCGGTGAGCATTTTCAGAAGCGTCGTCTTGCCGACGCCATTCGGGCCGACAAAGGCCACGCGGTCGCCACGCAACACGCGCAGGTCGAAATCGCGCACGATCTGCTTGTCGCCGAAACTTTTCGACAGCGCCTTCGCCTCGATCACCCGTTTGCCCGATTGCGTACCGGCATCGAGTTCCATCGCGGCCACGCCCTGCCGCCGGATCTGGCTGGCGCGCTCTTCGCGCAGCGCCTGCAGCGCGCGCACGCGCCCCTGATTGCGCTTGCGCCGCGCCGAGATGCCCTCGACCGCCCAGCGGGCCTCGGCCTTGATCTTGCGATCGAGCTTGTGGCGCGCCTCGTCCTCTTCCGTCCAGACCTTCTCGCGCCATTCCTCGAAGGCTTCAAAACCCTGTTCGTTGCGTGCGACCTTCCCCCGGTCGATCCAGAGCGTCGCGCGGGTCAGCGCGCGCAGGAAGGCGCGGTCGTGCGAGATCAGCACGAAAGCGCGGCGGGTTTCACGCAGCTGGTTTTCCAGCCAGGCGATCGCTTCGATATCGAGATGGTTGGTCGGTTCGTCGAGCAGCATCAGCTCGGGCGCCTCGGCCAGCAGCTTCGCCAGCGCCGCGCGGCGCCGTTCGCCGCCCGAGGCGGTCTCGACGGGCGTTTCGGCTTTGAACTTCAGCCCTTCGGCAACCATCTCGACTTTATAGGCCTCCGCCGGATCGAGGCCGGAGGCGGCGAAATCGCCCAAGGTCGCAAAACCCGACAGGTCGGGCTCCTGCTCCATATAGCCCACGGAAGTGCCCGGCGGCACGACGCGGGTGCCGTGATCGGGCTCGATCAGCCCCGCCATCACCTTCATCAGCGTCGACTTGCCCGAGCCATTGCGCCCGACCAGTGCGATGCGATCGCCTTGCTGCACAGTCAGCGAGAGGTCGTCGAATACGGGATTGCCGCCGAAGGTCAGCGAAATGTCGGTGAGTTGAAGAAGCGGTGCGCGAGCCATGGCTGCGAGCTAAGCGGGGCCTGCGGAAAGGTCAATGGGCTTGGGGCCGTCCATGGCTCTAGAACCTTCCTTTCCCTTCCCCTTGGAAAAAATATCCCCGCCGGAGGCTTCCGAACCCGCCGCGAGCGCAGGCCTGCGCCGGCGCCCCGCCCTACCCCGACAAGGCCCGCAAGCTCCGAAGTCGCGCCTCTGGAATCGCGGCGATCTCCAGCGCAGTGAAGACGTGGCAAGTGTCGAGATCCCGGTCGATCACCGCATGATCGGACACCCAGCCGCCCATGCCGAGATAGGATCTCAGGAGGGGCGGCAGTGTAGTCGGATCGCCGGCCTCTCGAGCAAGTTGCCTGGGGTAGTCGACCCGCTCGGATGCCTTGGGACGCGGACGCAGCCCGTCCGGGCCAAGCGCATGGGCCGCGAGATGGGCAAGGCCCGCGCGGTGTTGTGCCCACTCGGCCCCAGCGAAGGACGAACAACCGATCAGCAAATCCGCACCGGCCTCCTGCGCGATGCGGGTAATCGCGGCCCAGCCGAGACGCAGGGCATCGGGATCGCGAAGTCCCGGGCGGGTGCAGAATCGGCCGAGTTCGAGTACCGGGCCGGGCCAGTCTTCGAGCGGAGAGAGGTCGTAGAACTGCGCCGAGTAGCTTTTCCCAAGCGCTGCACCATCCGGCAGCGCAAGCAGGCGAAACCCGGCCACGGCACCGGATTCGTCCTCGATCAGCACATGGCGACAGACGGGATCGAAACTGTCGGCATCGTTGCCGCCTGCGCGAAAGGCCACGCTGCGCAGCGCCATCAGAGCCGCGCGCGCGGCGGGGCTGCGCGCCTCGTGCACACGATATTTTCCCTTGGAAAAACTCAGCCCTGACACGCGCTCTCCCACCCGCGCAGGCGGAATGCGGGCGTGCTCACGCCCATCCCGCGATCAGTTGTTGCCGCTGCCCAGAAGCTGGCCAGCATTCACGCGACCGATCGAGCCGAGCAGCTGACGGATGAAGCTGATGCCCTTGACGTTGCTCTCGGTCACGCGGCGCGACAGCGTCACGACCTGGCCCTGCTCGAGGCCGAAGCGCTCGACATTGCTCACCACGCCCTTGTCGTTGAAGGAAATCGCGACGACCTCGCGGTTGATTTCCTGCGGGGCATGCCAGGTCACCGTTTTCCAGCGCGAACCGACATAGTACCAGCCGGAACCTTCAAGCACGCCGGTCGAGCTGGGACGCCCGATCGCGGTGGCGACATCGTCTCGGGTGCTCTTGCCGACCTGAATCTGCGCGAGATCCTCGTCGATCGGCACGTAACCATGGTTGCGATAGATCGGCGAACAGGCCGAGGCGAGCATCACCATGCCGAAGGCAACCATCAGCGCGGCCTTGCGCATCATCGAACCGATCCCCACCTGCAACCCCCTCTTGCCTCTGCGTCTTTGGGCTTTTATCGACGCTTACAACATGACTGCGCCGCCCTCAAGCGCAACCGTCCGCAAGCGTCGTCGCTTGTGGTACGCTCGGACCCGTCGAACGGGCCAGGCCCCGTGAAAGGAATTGAGATGAGCACGCATCAGACCGAAGATCTGCCGCCCGCCCCGGAAGAACTCTGGAGCGCACCGATGCGCCTGGCCGATCTGCCTGCGCGCAAACCGACGCGCTTCGATATCAAGGCGGACGCGGCCACGCGCGCCGCGATTGCCGAATGGGCCGGGATCGTCGGGATCGAGGATTTGGGCCTGAAGGGCGAGCTTGCCCCACGCGGGCGCTCTGACTGGGATCTGCGCGCGACGCTCACGGCGCGGGTCGTTCAGGAATGCGTGATCACCCTCGCTCCGGTCACGACCGATCTGCGCGAGGAGGTCTCCCGGCGCTATCTCGCCGAGATGGAGTTTCCCAAGGCCGAAGAGGTCGAGATGCCCGAGGATGACAGCGCCGAGCCGCTGCCCGCCGTGGTCGATCTCGCGGTGGTGGCGATCGAGGCGCTGGAACTGGCGCTACCACTCTATCCGCGCGCCGAAGGGGCAGAGATCGAGGGCGCACAGGTCACCGAACCGGGCGCGCAGCCCATCACCGATGACGAGCTCAAGCCCTTTGCCAACCTGCGCGACCTGCTGGCCAAGCGCGACTCGGGCGATACGCAGGAGTGAATCACCCGGCCCGGAACAGCGGCCCGAAAGCCCCTCAGAAACGGCGAGAAAAAAGGGCTGAAAAAAGGCTTGCACGCAAAAAGAATCCGAGTATGTTCCCGGCCTCATTCGACGTTTGGCTTCGCACCCGAGGGCCGCTTCAGGCCAAGTGACGAAACCACAAGGAAAATCAGGGCTATAACGCCGCAACACGGGCTCTATGGCCCCCGAAACCCCGAGGTTGAGACATGGCTGTCCCTCAGAACCGAGTCACGCGCTCCCGCCGCAACATGCGCCGTGCGCACGACGCTCTCGTCGCCGCTAACCCGGCCGAATGCCCGAACTGCGGCGAACTCAAGCGCCCGCATCACGTCTGCGCTTCGTGCGGCCATTACGATGATCGTGAGATCGTCGCTATGACCGAAGAAGTCGATCTCGACGACGACGCGGCGTAAGCTGGTCGTCCCGCACCGCATGTCATGCCGAACACGCAGGACCAGCAGTCGACGGGAAACCAGATGACGGCCGCAGAGATGCAGGCCAGCCCGCAAGGCAAAGCGCCGGCGCAAGCCGGCGCTCTCGTCATTTCCATCGACGCGATGGGCGGCGATCTGGGCCCGGCGGCGACCCTTGGCGGGATCGCCAAGGCCGCCCGCGCCAATCCCGAACTTCGCTTCATCGTCCACGGGCCGCGTGAGCAGCTCGAACCGCTGATCGCCCAGCATGGTCTGGGTGAGCGCATCGACCTGCGCCATGCCGAGCGCGTGGTGACGATGGAGGACAAGCCCGCGCAGGTGATGCGCTCGGGCAAGGACACCTCGATGTGGTCCGCCATCGAATCGGTGCGCGCGCGTGAGGCCGATGTCGCGGTCTCCTGCGGCAATACCGGGGCGCTGATGGCGGTCTCGATGCTCCGCCTGCGCAAGATCCCCGGCGTGAACCGCCCCGCCATCGCCTCCTTCTGGCCCTCGCGCGGGCCTGCGGGTTGGAACGTCATGCTCGACATGGGCGCGGACGTGAAGGCCGATGCCGAAGATCTCCTGACCTATGCTCTGATGGGCTCGTCCTATGCGCGCAACGCGCTCGGGCTCGAGACGCCGCGCGTCGGCCTGCTCAATGTGGGCACCGAAGAGCACAAGGGTCGGGCCGAACTGAAGGAAGCCCATGAGCTGATCCGCAATGCCGAGAGCGCGGGCGGGCTGAAATTCGTGGGTTTCGTCGAGGGCAACGAACTGGCCGGCGACCGCGCCGACGTGATCGTGACCGACGGCTTTACCGGCAATGTGGCACTCAAGACCGGCGAAGGTACGGCGAAATTCGTCTCCTCGCTGATGAAAGAGGCGCTGACCTCGACGCTTCTGGCGAAGCTCGGCGCGCTTCTGGCGATGGGTGCGCTCAAGAAACTTCAGGCCAAAGTCGATCCGCGCCGAGCAAATGGCGGGGTTTTCCTCGGCCTCAACGGCACGGTGGTGAAGTCGCATGGCTCGGCCGATGCGACCGGTTTCGCGGCCGCGATCGAACTGGCCGCGCGTCTCGCCAAATCGGGCTTCGGCGCGAAACTGGCGGCACGGGTTGCCTCCGCCCTGCCCTCGGGGCAGGATGTCGCAACCGGCGCAGACCCGGCACCAGAGAACAGCGAGAGCAGCCAATGACGATCAGATCCGTGGTGCGCGGCGTGGGCCATTACCTGCCCGAGCGCGTTGTCGAGAACGCCGAGTTCGAGAAGACGCTCGACACCACAGATGAATGGATCCGCTCGCGTACAGGGATCGAACGTCGCCACTTTGCCGCCGAGGGTGAGACCACTTCGCAGCTCGCGATCAAGGCCGCGCAGGCCGCGCTCGACGATGCCGGCATGACTGCCGATCAGATCGACGCGATCGTCGTTGCCACCTCTACCCCCGATCACACCTTCCCGTCCGTCGCGACCATGGTCCAGGCGGGCCTGGGCTCGACAACCGGCTTTGCCTATGACGTGCAGGCCGTCTGTGCGGGCTTCATCTTCGCGCTCACCAACGCCAACGGGCTGATCCTTTCGGGTCAGGCAGAGCGCGTGCTGGTGATCGGCGCCGAGACCTTCTCGCGGATCATGGACTGGACCGACCGGGGCACCTGCGTGCTGTTCGGCGACGGTGCGGGCGCGCTGATCCTCGAAGCGGCGGAGGGTACCGGCACCGCAAACGATCGCGGCATCCTCGCCTCCGACCTGCATTCCGACGGGCGCTACAAGGATCTGCTCTATGTCGACGGGGGTGTCTCCACCACCGGCACCGCGGGCCATCTGCGCATGCAGGGCAACGCGGTCTTCAAACATGCGGTCACCAAGCTCTCGGAAACCGCCCATGCAGCGCTCGACAAGATCGGGCTGAGCG
Source organism: Thioclava marina (assembly GCF_002020135.1). GTDB lineage: Bacteria > Pseudomonadota > Alphaproteobacteria > Rhodobacterales > Rhodobacteraceae > Thioclava > Thioclava marina. The sequence goes on from NZ_MPZS01000002.1 coordinate 16,936, forward strand.
GCGAGAACATCGACTGGATCGTGCCGCATCAGGCTAACCTGCGCATCATCTCGGCCACGGCCGAGCGGATGCAGGTTCCGATGGATCGCGTCGTGGTCACCGTGCAAGATCACGGCAACACCTCGGCCGCCTCGATTCCGCTCGCCCTGTCGGTCGGCAAGGCGCGTGGCCAGATCAAGGAAGGCCAGATCGTCGTCACCGAGGCGATCGGTGGTGGCCTGGCCTGGGGCTCCGTCGTCCTGCGCTGGTAATTTCCCGCGCATCCGCCCAGTTCAATCCCGTCCTGCAAGTGCTTGATATTGACTCGGGATTTACGGTCCGTCACTGTGAGTGAAATCCAGTTATCCGGGGGGATACGATGTCGAAAACGCTTACGCGCATGGACCTGAGCGAAGCCGTCTTCCGTGAGGTGGGCCTGTCGCGCAATGAATCCGCCCAGCTCGTCGAGAGCGTACTGCAACACATGTCCGACGCGCTGGTGCGTGGCGAGACGGTGAAGATCAGCTCTTTCGGCACCTTCTCGGTGCGCGAGAAAGCCTCGCGCATGGGCCGCAATCCGAAAACCGGGGAAGAGGTTCCGATCTCGCCTCGCCGTGTGCTGTCCTTCCGCCCCTCGCACCTGATGAAGGATCGCGTCGCGGCCGGAAACGCGAAGTGACCGCGTATAGTGACCACGCGAAATAACGAGGCGCAGTGATGGGCAAATCCGCCGACGCGTTCCGGACGATCTCGGAAGTCGCCGAACTGCTCGACACCCCGACCCATGTTCTGCGTTTCTGGGAAAGCAAATTCCCCCAACTCAAACCCGTGAAGCGGGCCGGTGGCAGGCGTTACTATCGCCCCGGCGACGTGGCTCTTCTGGGCGGGATCAAGCATCTGCTCCATGAAGAGGGCATGACGATCCGCTCGGTGCAGAAGATGCTGCGCGAAGAAGGCATCCGCGAAGTCTCCGCCCAATCGACCGTGGTTCTTGACGACGAGAGCGCCGAAGCGCCCGCCAAAGCCGAACCGAAAGCACCGGCGCCGCAAGTATCGGCAGCTGTCGAGGCAACGCCCGTCGCGCCAATCGCCGAGGCTAAGCCGGTCGAGCCCGCCCCACCGGCATCCGCGCCCGAGACCGAGGCAGAGCCCGAAACACAGCCCGAGGTCGCGCTGGCCGCCCCCGAGGCGCCCTCCGTGCCGTCCAGCTCGGTCACGCCTTTCCCCCGTCCAACCGCTCCCGCGCAGCGCTCCTTCTTTGATGCGCCCGAGTCCGAGGTCGAAGAAGCCCCGATCGCGCTCGATGTGGAACCCGAGCCCGAGCCTCCCGCCCCGATCGTTTCGATGACGATCGAGCGCAAGCAAGAGCCGGTCGAGCCCAAGGACCGACCCTCGCTCGCGCGCCTCCTCCACAATCTGCGCCAACTCGATCCGGAGCGTTTGAGCCCGGCCGATCGCGGTGATCTGAGGATGCTTCGTCTGCGCGCCAAAGCCCTCCAGATCCGCCTCGCCCAGACGGCTTACCCAGACGCCGAAATCCGTCCGGACTGACGGGTCGGGGAACGTGACGGGCCAGATGAAATTTCTTCGCTTATCCGCTTGCACCCGGACGCGGCTTCGCTCTATATGCCCCTCGTCGGGCCGTGGCGCAGCCTGGTTAGCGCGTCCGTCTGGGGGGCGGAAGGTCGCGAGTTCGAATCTCGCCGGCCCGACCATCACGACAAACGCCCACCTCTTCGCAGGGGTGGGCGTTCGTGTATCCGCAGGAGGGATCGGATGACCATCGGCGTTCTGCCCGACACGATGCTGCAAGAGATGATTGCGCGCGGCGAGATCGCCGCAGAGCCCGCGATCGTTCCCGAACAGATCCAGCCAGCAAGCCTCGATCTGCGACTGGGGCGCGTGGCCTATCGCCTGCGCGCCTCCTTCCTCGCCGGCAAGGGACGCCGGGTGGAAGACCGACTCGATGATTTCGAGATGCATCGCATGGCGGTGACCGAAGACGGTGTCGTGCTCGAAAAGGGCTGCGTCTATCTTGTTCCGTTGATGGAGAGCCTGTCTCTGCCCGAAGGCATCACAGCAGTCGCCAATGCGAAGAGCTCGACCGGGCGGCTTGATCTGCTGACCCGCCTGATCACCGATGAGGGCACCGAGTTTGACCGTATCCCCGAGGGGTATCAGGGCCCGCTCTATGCCGAGATCTGCCCGCGCAGCTTCTCGGTCCTCGTGCGGCCGGGCATGCGGCTCAATCAGATCCGCTTCCGCGCTGGTCAGGCGGTACTCACGGATCCCGAGCTGAAGATCCTGCACCAGCAGGAGCCGCTCGTCGACGGCGAGGCGGTGATCGATGAAGGCCTTGGCTTCTCGGTCGATCTGCGCCCCGCCGAGGGCGATCTGGTAGGCTACCGTGCCAAGCCCCATACAGGCGTGATCGATCTCGACCGGATCGCGCATTACCCGGCTTCGGATTTCTGGGAAGAGGTTCGTTCCGACGAGGGCCGGATCATCCTCGACCCCGGCGCGTTCTACATCCTCGTCAGCCGCGAGGCCGTGACGATCCCGCCCGATCATGCCGCCGAGATGGCACCCTATCTTGCGATGGTGGGTGAGTTCCGCGTCCATTACGCGGGCTTCTTCGACCCGGGTTTCGGCCATGGCGCGGCTGGCGGCGCGGGCTCGCGTGGTGTGCTGGAAGTGCGCTGCCACGAAGCGCCCTTCGCGCTCGAACATGGGCAGGTCGTGGGGCGTCTGGTCTATGAGCGCATGGCCGAAGAGCCCAAACAGCTCTACGGCAAGGGCATTGCCTCGAATTACCAGGGTCAGGGGCTCAAACTCGCCAAGCATTTCCGGATGGGCTGAGCCTGGAAGGCGCGTCCTTCCAGCGAAAAGACGTACCGCGCCGAGGGTCGAACGAAGACGCTCGCCCTACTCCGCCCGAGTCACATCGTGCCCATAGATCCAGTCGAACCGCCCGACAAGCCGCTCGGGCGCGAAGCGCGAAGCGGCGCGCAACGCGAGATGGCCCAGCGTGCGCGGGGCCCCCGAGAGGTGATAGTTGCGCGCGTTCTTCGTGGCCGCATCGACGATCTTCTCGCAGCGATCGCGTCGCGCCTGCTGATAGGCCGCGAACGCCACCTCATCCTGCTCGTGATGGGCCAGCGCCTCGGCCAGAACCCAGGCATCTTCCATCGCCATTACCGCGCCTTGCGCAAGGAAAGGCAAAGTCGGATGGGCCGCATCACCGAGGATCGCCGCTTTCGGTCCGAACCAGTGCTCGGCCACGGGGTGACGGAACAGCCCCCAGAGATACACTTTCTCGACCTGCGCGAGCCAATTCTGAACCGTCGGGCAGAACCCTGCAAAGGCGGTACGCAGGTTGATCGGGTCATCCTCGAGATTCCAGCTTTCCTCGACCCAGCGATGGCGCTCCTCGACGGCCACGATATTGCGCAGGCCTCCCCCCAGCGGATAGCTCACCAGATGCCGCCCCGCCCCCATGAAAACCTGCGCCACCTTGGGTTCGTCATCCGAGCAAGGGATCAGCGCGCGCCAGGCGACCTGATGGGTAAAGAAGGGCGCGACCCGGCCGTTGAGCGCCTGACGCACCTTCGAATGCAGCCCATCGGCGCCGATCAGCAGATCAGTCCGGATCTCGGTGCCTTGCCGCGTCACCAGCCGCGGCGCCTCACCTGCGAGGTCGACCTCCTCGATCTGCTGAAGCAGACGGATATGCACGCCCGCATCGCGCGCGCCCTCGGCCAGCAGGTCAATCAGCCGCGCGCGGTGGATGAAGTGGTAGCCCTCGCCCGGACGCAGCCGCGCCAGATCGAGCCGCGCCACCTGGCTGCCGGTCTCGCCATCGACAAGGCGCACCGCTTCGGCACAGGGTCCCGCCGCGTCCAGCGCTTCGGCCAGTCCCAGCGCCTTGAGAACACGCGCGCCATTGGGCGAGACCTGTAGCCCCGCGCCAACCTCGCGGATCGCGTCGGCCTGTTCGAGAACCTCGACCTCTGCGCCTCGCATCGCCAGAGCCCGTGCCACTGTCAGCCCCGCGATACCCGCGCCCAGCACCGTCACCTTGCGCCCGATCAGCATGGCCCCTCCTTCAAACGAGAACACCGGCACCTTCGCGGCACCGGTGTGAAAATTCCTTGAGCGAAATCAACTCTGCGCGCCGCGGCGCAAAGGATCGGCTGGCGTGCTTCGCGCGATCAGTCGTCGCGATGCACACGCTCGCGGCGCTCGTGCTTTTCCTGTGCTTCGAGCGTCATCGTGGCGATCGGACGGGCATCGAGGCGCTTGAGCGAGATCGGCTCTCCGGTCTTCTCGCAATAGCCGTATTCGCCATTGTCGATGCGGCGCAGCGCGGCGTCGATCTTCGAGACCAGTTTGCGCTGACGATCACGGGTGCGCAGCTCGAGCGCGCGATCGGTCTCTTCGGATGCACGGTCGGCGATGTCGGGCACGTTGCGCGCCGATTCCGCGAGGCCTTCGAGCGTTTCAGCGGACTGTTCGAGAAGCTCGGATTTCCAGGCCAGCAGCTTGCGGCGGAAATATTCCAGCTGTCGATCATTCATGAAGGGTTCATCTTCGGCCGGACGATAGTCATCCGGAAGGAAAACCTCTGCTTTCATAGCTGCCCTCTCTGCCGTGCCGGGCGTCTCACTGTGATCAAAATTCGCCATCGGACACTCCTCGGGCGCTCACTTACCGCATGACGCCTAGGTTGTCACGCCTCGTTTCACCGCTTGGGGTTGTTTGCGCGTTCAAATCCTACGCTGCGCTTGCGGCAGGAATGGGGCGCGGCTAGTTTGCACCCGATCTGCGCAACATCCTTGCGCGCCCCCTGCCAGCCGGAGCCTGACACCGTGCAATTCCAATCGACCGATTCCTACGTTGCCCCGCCCGATCTGACAGTGGCGGTGAATGCCGCCGTAGCGCTCGAACGCCCGCTTCTGGTGAAGGGCGAGCCCGGCACCGGCAAAACGGAACTGGCACGGCAGGTGGCGGCAAGCCTGGGGATGGAAATGGTCGAGTGGAACATCAAATCCACCACCAAGGCGCAGCAGGGGCTGTATGAATATGATGCTGTCAGCCGACTGCGCGACAGCCAGCTGGGCGACGAACGCGTCAATGACGTGAAGAACTACATCCGCAAGGGCAAGCTCTGGCAGGCTTTCGAAGCGGGGCAGAAGGTCGTGCTCTTGATCGACGAGATCGACAAGGCCGATATCGAGTTCCCGAACGACCTTTTGCAGGAACTCGACAAGATGGAGTTCCATGTCTACGAGACCGGCGAAACGATCCGCGCAGCCCACCGCCCCGTCGTCATCATCACCTCGAATAACGAGAAGGAACTGCCCGACGCCTTCCTGCGCCGCTGCTTCTTCCACTACATCCGCTTCCCGGACGCGGAGGTGATGCGCCAGATCGTCGCCGTCCACTTCCCCTACATCAAGGACCGCCTGCTGACCGAGGCGCTGAGCCAGTTCTACGAGATCCGCGAGACGCCGGGCCTGAAGAAGAAGCCCTCGACGAGCGAGGTGCTCGACTGGCTGAAACTGCTGCTGGCCGAAGATCTGAACCCCGAGGACCTGAAACGCGAAGGCGCCAACCTGCTGCCGAAACTGCACGGGGCGCTGCTGAAGAACGAGCAGGACGTGCACCTGTTCGAACGGCTGGCGTTCATGGCGCGGCGGCAGGGGCGGTAGGCCGGATTGAGCGCTAATCACCTATCGTGAGCGCTGCGGCAGAGGGCGGCTTCGTGACGGGGCCGAAGGTTCCCAGGTGAACGGAATTGTAGCTCGCTCATATCATCACTCGGTCGCGGGCAGACGGCTAACCGATCGTGTCACATTTCGTGCGTCGGTGCTTCGCAGAGGCACCACTTCGTGGAATTTGCCACTCGCTGTGAATTCGGGAAGCTTCTTGCTTGCGCGCACTGTGACGTCCACTAGCCCGTTGTCGCGAAACACGCGTTTCACCGCCTCGATGACCTCGGGAAAGGCATCTTCCGCTTTCGCCCCATCGGTCGGTTCTATCCGCAGCTCGAATTGCCTGCCGCCGGTCTGGACCAATTGGACGCGCCGCGCGCTTTCGTGTTCCAGATCGAAGACGAGCGGCGACAGCGTGACGTCGCCTACATGAACCAGCGTCGCCTGGCGTCCTACCACCTGAAAACTTCGAAACGGTGACCCGCAGGGGCAACGGTCCGTGTGGTAACGAACGCAATCTCCAAGGTCGTATCGGATGAAGGGCTGAACCTCGTTGGCGAGCACCGTCAGCAACACGGTCGCCGACAATGTGCCATCGGGAACAGGTCGCATCGCCTCGTCGACCGCTTCGAGGATGACCCAGTCCTCGTTTACATGCTTGCGTCCGTGGCTGCATTCGAACGAAAGCACCAAACATTCGGTGCAGCCATAGGGGTCGGCAATGCCGTATTTAAGTGAGGGGAAGGCCTGCAGGACCCGTTCACGAAGTTCATCCGTGAGGGTTTCGCCCCCGCAGCTGAAAAGCGCAGGCTCGATCTGCAGGCGCCCGGCCTCCTTTTCCTTGACGAGGATAGTCAACATACTGGGATAGGTCACGATCCAAGCGACGTTCGCGATCGCGTTGAGCTTGTCAACGAGCTGATCGATCGGCTGCTCGGCCTCGATGAAGGTCACGCCGAGCCCCCTCGCCAATGTCGGGCTCAGCCGTTGTACCAGTTTGTTAAACCCGTTTCCGGCGAAGTGGCCGTTCCCGCCAGTGATAGTCACCCTCGCGCCGCGCTTGCGAAGGTCCCGCATAAGCTTCCAATGATACCGCTCGAAACGCGCCAGCATGATACCATAGGCATATTCCAGGAACGATGAAGACAACACGATGACCGCCGGCTCGCCCGACGTTCCAGAGGTTTGGAAAACTGCGAAGTCGTCGATGGGCACGCCAACCTTGGAGATATCGCGGAGATGTTCGCGCACCCTCTCGAGGGGAAGAGACCGGATCGTCAGCCAGTCGCCAAAGTCTCGCATGAGATCCGGTTTGCAGGTCACCGGCAAGTCGCTCAGCTCGACCTCGGCCGATGGCGGAACATCCGCATAAAGACGTTGAAACAACGGCGAGTCGCGTCGTGCCTTTTCCACCAAGCGCTGCAGATTGCGGCGTTGTCTGGCCCCGATTCTCTTCCGTCCGCCCCAGACGGTCCAGAGCCCGCCGGCGAAGTATTCGAATGCTTTGAGAAGGCTGAAACGCATGTCTTCTGGCCATGCCCGTTCTGAGTGTCCGGCTCGGAAAATCCATCAATTGAAGCTTACAGCAAGGAGCACCGCATCAATTGATTAGTGTCAATTCGCGTGACCACGCGGGGCTATGGGCATGCCGTGAGCCGTGTGAAGCGGACATATAAGTAACTACATAGAACGTCAGCTTCGTCCGCGAAACCGTCCCGCCGTCGCCCCCTCACAACTTCCGCGTAATCCGTGCAGCCTTTCGCGCCCGCTTTACCGCCTCGCGGGTGGTCTGCTGGGCCTTGCGCTCCTCGGGGGTCATCTCTTGCGGTGACTTGCCCCGCTTTGACGCCATACCGACGCCCTTGTTGATCCCCCAGTTGATCCCGCGACGGACCAGCATGCGGATGATCATGTTGATGATCTGGTTGAGGTTCATGGGAGAAGCCGCTTTCAATCCTCGAAAAGTTCGGACTGGCCGGTTTGCGCCTCGTCCTCGTCGTCTTCGTCCGAGCTTGCACCGGGAAGGGGGCGCGAGTCCAGTAACCCTGCCGCGCGCAGCTCCTTGAGGCCCGGCAGGTCGCGGGCGCTCTCGAGGCTGAAATGATCCAGAAAACCTTGGGTGACGACGAAAGTCACGGGGCGGCCCGGGGTCATGCGGCGGCGGCCGAAACGGATCCATTCCATCTCGAGGAGCTGGTCGATCGTGCCGCGCGAGACGGCGACGCCGCGGATTTCCTCGATCTCGGCGCGGGTGACGGGCTGGTGATAGGCGATGATGGCGAGCGTCTCGATCGCGGCGCGGGAAAGTTTGCGCTCCTCGACCGTTTCCTTCTGCATCAGGAAGGCCAGATCGGGGGCTGTGCGCACGGCCCAGGCCTCGCCCACTTTCACCACGCGCACGCCGCGCCCCTCGTAGCGCTTGCGCAGATGCACCAGCGCCTCGGCCGGGTCACAGCCATGCGGCATGCGCTCTTCCATCTCGCGGATCGTCACCGGCTCGGCGGAGGCAAACAGGATCGCCTCGACCATCCGTTCCTGCTCCGCGATGGGCGGGGCCGCGAACAGCGTCTGTTCTTTTTCGTCGGTCACTTCCGGCTCGTCGCTCATGTCTTCTTCCGGATCGAAATGGGTTGGAACGTATCGCTCTGGCGGATCTCGATCTGGCCTTGCTTGGCCATCTCCAGAGAGGCCGCGAAGGTCGCGGCGGTGGCCGAGCGGCGGCGCTTGGGATCAGAGGCCCAGCCATCGGGCAGGAAGGTCGTCAGTTCCGACCAGTCGCCCGCAAAGCCGATCAGCCCGCGCATCCGGTCGAGCGCCTCTTCCATGGTGAAGACGTTGGTGCGATCAAAGGCATAGGGACGGAACTCGTCGCGGGTGCGGATGCGGGCGTAGGCCTGCATCAGCTCCATCAACGAGGCTGTATAGGTGATCTTGCGCACCCGCGCGACTTCCTCGGAGACGCCGCGCACGAAAGTATCGCGGCCCAGCCGGTCGCGCGCCATCAGCTGCGCTGCGCTCTCGCGCATCGCCTGCAGACGTTCGAGCTGGAAAGCCAGATGGGCGGCCATGTCCTCGGCGCTCGGCCCCTCGGCTTCTGGATCGGGCGGCAGCAAAAGGCGCGACTTCAGGAAGGCAAGCCAGGCCGCCATGACGAGATAATCGGCGGCAAGCTCGATCCTGAGCGCCTTGGCGCGCTCCACGAAGGCCAGATATTGCTCGGCCAGTTGCAGCACCGAGATCTTGCGCAGATCCACCTTCTGCGTGCGCGACAGCGTCAGCAACAGATCGAGCGGCCCCTCGAACCCGTCGACATCGACGATCAGCGCCTCGGCCTGAAGCCGATCCGCCACCGATTGGGTCTGAAACAGGTTTTCGGGTTCAGCCATGCGCCCTGCCGCTCAACAATGCCTCAAGTTCGGCATCGAGCGCGGCCATGTCAACAGACTCGGGCGGTTGGCGGCGGTCGAGGGCGGCCTCTCCCCGCGCGATCGCCTGATCGCTCATCACCGGCGCGGCGAGCGCAACCTCTTCCATCGCGGGCATGTCGCCCTTGCAATGCAGCACCAGATCGCAACCTGCGGCGAGCGCGGCGGCCGCGCGGGTGCCGAAGCCGCCCGCAAGCGCCTCCATGCCGATATCGTCGCTCATCAGCAGGCCACCAAAGCCGATCTCCTCGCGGATCATCGCGATGACCTTCGCGCTTTGCGTCGCGGGCGCATCATCAAGCGCGGTAAAGCGGATATGCGCGGTCATGCCCAGCGGCAGATCGGAGAGCGCCTTGAAGGGCGCGAAATCACTTGCGGTCAGATCGGCCTTGGACGCCTCGACGACCGGCAGATCCTTGTGGCTGTCGGCCACCGCACGCCCGTGGCCGGGAATGTGCTTGATCACCGGCAGCACGCCGCCCGCCAGCAGCCCTTCCGCGGTGGCGCGGGCATTGGCGATCACGCTGGCCGTATCCTGGCCCAGGCAACGGTTTTGCAGGAAGGGATGGGTCAGAGGCCCGGCGATATCGCAGGTGGGCGCGCAATTGGTGTCGATACCCACGGCGCGCAACTCTTCGGCCATGATCCGCGAGCGCAGCCAGAAGGAACGCGACGCGCCCTCCCCTGCCCGCGCGGCCTGCTCCAGCGGCGGCGGCCATTCGCGCCAATGGGGGGCACGCATCCGCTGCACGCGCCCGCCCTCCTGATCGATCAGGATCGGCGCATCGCGCCCAACGGCGCCGCGCAAGGCATCAGTGAGGCGCGCGAGTTGTTCAGGCGTGTCGATATTGCGCGCGAAGAGGATGAAGCCCCAAGGGTCGGCCTCGCGGAAGAAATCGCGCTCGACTGCGGTAAGCTCCGGGCCCTCGCAGCCGAAGATCGCGGCGACGCCCATCAGCGCACCTGTGTCGGAATGCAGTTTTGCCGTTCGGCCAGAAGCGCGGCGCAGAACTGGCGCGCCTCGGTCACATCGTTAAACCCGGCGACCCGCAGACGGTAGAAATCGCGCCCGCCCGAACTCGCTTTCTGGATCACCCGCTTCTTGCCTGCCATCAGGGCATCGAACCGCGTCGCGATCCGATCCCATTCGCCTTTCGCGTCTTCGGCAGTGTCGAAGGCGCCGAGCTGCACGAGCCGCGTGCCCGACGAGAGCTGACCCGGATCGAGATCGACAACACCCGCCTCTGCCGCGTTGCCCGACATCTGCGAGGTCACGGCCCTCTCGAGCGCCGCCGCGAGAAGCGTGTCACGCATCGGCTTCACCATGGGGCGCGGCGAGCGGGCGACGCCGGGAACGGAAGCCGGGATCACACCGGTCACGTCCTCGGCAGCGGCTTCAGCCTCGGCGGCCACTTCATCGGGGCGGCTCTCGGGTTCGGCCGGGCTGAAGGCTGCGGGCTGAACGGGACTTTCGGCAGCGGCGATCTGGTCAGGATCGGCGTTGAGCACGGCGGGCGTGACCGCTGAGACAGCCGCGGCGACCGCGTCACCTCCAGCGGCGGTCTCGGGAGCGCCGTCGGCACCTTCCATCTCGCGCGCCAGCTCTCCCATCGGCAAATCTTCGTCAGTGAATCCTTCGGGCGCCGGCGCGAGCGTCACCTGATCGGGCGCGGGGGCTGCCTGCCCGGTGCCCGCGACATCGTTCACCGCCAATCCGGTGTGGCGCGCAAGCTCCCCGCCCGGATCCTCGGGCGCGATACGCGCAGGCCCATCCATCGCACGGATCACCGGAACGCCATTGAGATCGCGCATCGCGAGCTGGTAGCCCCAGACCACGAGCCCACCGAGCATCGCCACCGAGGTCAGCGCGCCCGCCACATTCACCCAGCGCGACATGGCCCGCGGCGCGGGTTCGGCTGCGGGCTCTTCGGGATGTGCGTAATGGGGCTGCGGGTATTCATACCCGTAACCCCCACCCTCGCGGTAGTCGTAGGTCGCCATGCTCGTCGCCTCGCCGCCGGTTATCCGGCCTTGTCCGGTTGCCCGGGAATTGCCTGTTCCCGGCGGCGTGCGTTAGCGCATCTCTTCAGCCGGGGTCACGCCAAGAATAGCAAGACCGGCGGAAATGACAACGGCGCAGGCCCGGGCAAGGGCGATTTTCGCCGCCGATGCGTCCTCGTCGCCCTCTTGCAGGAAGCGCAGCGACAGATCGTCATTGCCACGATTCCACAGGCTGTGCAGGTCCGAGGCCAGATCATAGAGGTAGAACGCGACCCGATGCGGCTCGTTCGCCCGCGCGGCGATTTCCACCAGACGCGGGAATTCCGCGATCTTCTTGACCAGCGTCAGCTCGGCCTCATGCCATTCACCCGAAAGCGAGACCGTGGCAAGACGCGCATCCGACATGTCCCAGCCCGCCTCGGCCGCCTTGCGCAGCACCGAACACACCCGCGCATGGGCGTATTGCACGTAGAAGACCGGGTTATCCTTGGATTGCTCCAGCACCTTGTCGAAGTCGAAATCGAGCGGCGCGTCGTTCTTGCGCGTGAGCATGTGGAAGCGCGTCACGCCCGCTCCGGCCTGCTCGACCACGTCTCGCAGCGTCACGAAGGTGCCCGCGCGCTTCGACATCTTGAAGGGCTCGCCGTTCTTGAAGAGCTTCACCAGCTGGATGAGCTTGATATCGAGCGTGACCTTGTTCTCCGAAAGCGCCGCGACGGCCGCTTTCATCCGCTTCACATAGCCACCGTGATCGGCACCGAAGACGTCGATCAGCAAATCGAAACCGCGCTCGATCTTGGTCCAGTGATAGGCGATATCAGGGGCGAAATAAGTCCAGCTGCCATCCGATTTCTTCACCGGACGATCCACGTCATCGCCATAGTCGGTCGATTTGAAGAGCGTCTGTTCGCGCTCTTCCCAATCTTCCGGCAGTTTGCCTTTGGGCGGCTCGAGCACGCCCTCATAGATCAGACCCAGATCTTCGAGCCGCTTGAGCGCCGCCTCGATCTGGCCGGTGCCATAGAGCGATTTCTCGGAATAGAAGACATCCATCTTCACACCGAGAAGCGCCAGATCCTCGCGGATCATGTCCATCATCTTCTCGGTCGCGAATTCACGCACATCCGAGAGCCAGTCCTCTTCGGGCTTGTCGAGCAGGCTCTCGCCATATTTGGCCTTCAGCGCCTCGCCCACCGGGATCAGGTAGTCGCCCGGATAAAGACCTTCGCGGATCTCCGGCTCGAGGCCGCAAGCCTCGCGGTAACGCTCATAGGCGGAGCGAGCCAGAACATCGACCTGCGCGCCGCCGTCGTTGATGTAATATTCGCGCGTGACGTCGTAGCCCGCGAAATCCAGCAGGCTCGCAAGCGCATCGCCGAACACCGCACCGCGCGTATGGCCGACATGCATCGGGCCGGTAGGGTTCGCCGAGACATATTCCACGTTGACCTTCACGCCGCGCCCCAGATCGGAGCGGCCGTAATCCGTGCCCGATGTCAGCACCGCTCGCGTCACATCCGCCCAGACCGACGGCACGAGCCGCAGGTTGATGAAGCCGGGGCCGGCCACATCGGCCGTCGAGATCCGCGCATCCTCACCCAGTTTCGTCGAGAGCGCCTCGGCGATGTCGCGCGGCTTCGCCTGCGCAGGCTTGGCCAGCACCATCGCGGCATTGGTCGCCATATCGCCATGCAGCGCATCGCGCGGCGGCTCCACCGCCACGTTCGCATAATCGAGCCCCGCGGGCAGCGTGCCCTCGGAAACCATCTGGTCGAGCGCCGCGATCACCGCGGCCCGGATATCGGAAAACAGGTTCATGATCTCTGGTCCTTGCTTGCGCCCTCCCCTGCCAGAGCCGAGCCACGGCGTCAATGGCGCGAGGGGGCGCTCGGGCATCAGCGCGACGCAAGAGGGGCGATCCGCAGATGCCGGACCGCCCCTCGAAAGCTGTGTCGGTTGAACTCAGGCCTCGCCCGAGAGCCCCGCCGCTGCGATCCCCGCGAGCGCCGCTTCGGCGTCGTTATCGGAGGAATCGCCCGTCACGCCCATCGCGCCGATAACGGCCCCCGAGGCGTCACGGATCAGCACGCCGCCCGGCACCGGGCAGGTCTGGCCGCCATAGATGCCGTTCACTGCGGCCATGAAATAGGCCTGAGCCTCGGCCCGCGCCATCTGCGCCTTGCCGCCCATGCCCAGCATCACCGCACCGTAGGCCTTGGCCCGCGCGACATCGAACCGACCCGGCGCCGCGCCGTCGCCGCGCGCGAAAGCCTGCATGTTGCCGCCCGCATCGAGCACCACCGCCGATAGCGGCTTCCAGCCCTCTTCGACGCCTTTTGCCAGCGCCACGTTAATCATCGTCTGCGCCTGTTCGAGCGTGATCATGCGCGTTCCTCCTTCACTTGGGCACGGCGCTGATGCAGCACCGGCTCGGTATAGCCCGAGGGCTGAACGGTCCCGAGGAAGCACAGGTCGCAAGCCGCCTGGAAGGCGAACCCGTCATAGCCCGGCGACATCGGAGTGTAATTGGGGTCGCCCTCGTTCTGGCGATCGACGACCGCGGCCATCTTGCGCAGCGCCTCCATGACCTGCGTTTCCGACACCACGCCATGTTCCAGCCAGTTCGCGATTGCCTGGCTGGAGATCCGGCAGGTCGCGCGGTCTTCCATCAGGCCGACGTCGTGGATGTCAGGCACCTTGGAACAACCCACACCCTGATCGACCCAGCGCACGACATAGCCGAGGATACCCTGCGCGTTGTTCTCGATCTCGTCGCGGATCTCCTCGTCGGAGTAGTTCTTGCCGGCGGCCAGCGGAATGGTCAGCAGATCGTCGAGCCGCGCGGGACGGTTCATCGCGGCGATCTCCTGCTGGCGGCGTTTCACGTCGACCTTGTGGTAATGCGTGGCGTGCAGCGTCGCCGCCGTCGGCGAGGGCACCCAGGCGCAGTTCGCGCCCGACAACGGGTGGCCGATCTTGGCCTCCAGCATGTCGGCCATCCGGTCGGGCATCGCCCACATCCCCTTGCCGATCTGGGCCTTGCCCGCGAGCCCGCATTTCAGGCCGATATCGACATTGCGATCCTCATAGGCCTCGATCCAAGGCTGGCCCTTCATCTCGCCCTTGCGCAGCATCGGACCGGCCTGCATCGAGGTGTGGATCTCGTCGCCGGTGCGGTCGAGGAAGCCCGTGTTGATGAAGGCGACGCGATGCTTGGCGGCGCGGATGCATTCCTTGAGGTTGGCCGAGGTGCGGCGCTCCTCGTCCATGATGCCGAGCTTCACGGTGTATTGCGGCAAGCCAAGCACGTCTTCGACCCGGTCGAAGATCTCGTTGGCGAAGGCCACTTCCTCGGGCCCGTGCATCTTCGGCTTCACGACATAGACCGAGCCGGTGACCGAGTTGCGCGGGCCTTCGGTCTTCTTCAGGTCATGCATCGCGCAGAGCGTGGTGACCATCGCGTCCAACAGCCCCTCGAACGCCTCTTCGCCATCGCGGGTGAGGATCGCGGGAGTGGTCATCAGGTGGCCGACATTGCGCACCAGCATCAGCGCCCGGCCCTTGAGCGTGATCGCCTCGCCGCCCGCGCCGGTGAACTGATAGTCGCCTTCCAGTTTCCGGGTGAATTTCTCGCCGCCTTTGCTCACGCTCTCGCGCAGGTCGCCCTTCATCAGACCAAGCCAGTTGCCATAGGCCAGAACCTTGTCCTCGGCATCGACGCAGGCGACCGAGTCCTCGCAATCCATGATCGAGCTGAGCGCGGCTTCCAGCATCACATCGGCGATGCCTGCGGCATCGGACTGACCGACCTCGGTGGCGGGGTTGATCTCGATGACGATATGAAGACCGTTATTTTCGAGCAGCACTTCCGACAGCGCGCCCTCTTCGTCGGTGTTGAAGCCCTTGAACTGGCCCGGATCCGCGAGCCCGGTCTCTCCGGCCGCGTTCTCCACGAAGAAGACGCCGTTTTCCACGCGCAGCGCAGTCACATCGGCCCAGCCGCCGCCGGCAAGCGGGGCGGCTTCGTCGAGGAACTGCTTGGCCCGTGCGATCACGCGATTGCCACGCTCGGGGTCATAGCCCTTGCCCTGCGGCAGGTCGCCCAGCGCATCGGTACCGTAGAGCGCATCGTAAAGGCTGCCCCAGCGTGCATTCGCGGCATTGAGCGCATAACGCGCATTGGTGATCGGAACCACGAGCTGCGGCCCGCAGACGGTGGCGAACTCGGGATCCGTCGGGGGCGTCTCGATCTCGAAATCGGGCCCTTCAGGCAGCAGATAGCCGATCTCGCTCAGGAACGCCTTGTAGGCGTCGAAATCGAAGCCTTCCGCACGGTGATGCGCGTGCCAGTCATCAAGCTTCGACTGGATTTCCTCGCGCTTGTCCAGAAGTGCGCGATTGCGCGGCCCCAGCTCGTGCAGCAGTTTCGACAGCCCTTCCCAGAAGGTCTCGGCTGCGACACCCGTGCCGGGCAGTGCCTGATCCTCGATGAAGGCTGCCAGTTCGACGGCCACCTTGAGACCGTTCCGCTCGACCCGTTGCGCCATGACTTCCTCCCTTGGCTGAGACGGGCACATAGTTGGGACGGTGGGAAGGGAATGTCCAGCGTTTTGCGGAAAAATTTCACCAAATCGGTAAAAACAAATGACCAATAGGGTCAAAAATGGTGCCCAAAAGCACAGAACCGCCGCTCCCCGCCCCCTGTTTCGCCGACGAGCGCCGGAAAGCCGATGTCATTTGACCAGTGGCGGCTTCTTGATCCCCACGACACGATCAGATCCGGCTCTTTCCCGCTTGTGAGTATTGCATCGCGGGAGGAGCAGCGGCATCCTGCCGCCAGTTTTCCAAGCCTTGTTTTGACCTCCCTTTTTCATCCGCATACCCATATTCAAGGCAAAAGGTTTGCCTTCCAGCCAAGCAGACACAGCTAACATGCCGAAAAGACACAGGAGTCCCGTTCGAGAATGACCGACGATGTGACCACGCAGGACACTGTCACCAAGCGCCTTGACGAGTATCGCCCCTTTCCTTTCGAGCTTGAAACAGTGCATCTCGATTTCCGGCTCGATCCGAAACGGACCGAAGTTCGTGCGCGGATGGCCTTCATCCCGAAGCAACCCGCAGCCTCGCTTCATCTTGATGGCGAAGAGCTCGAGCTCGTCTCGGTCGCCATCGATGGACGCAACTTGCTGCGAGACGAATACCGGGTCAGTGTCACAGGCCTGACGATCCACGCGGCGTCGCTGCCCGAACAGCCCTTCACGATCGAAACGGTCGTGCGCATCGTGCCCGAGGCGAACACCGCGCTCGAAGGGCTCTACATGTCGAACGGCATGTATTGCACCCAATGCGAGGCCGAGGGCTTCCGCAAGATCACCTATTATCCCGACCGCCCCGACGTGATGGCGAAGTTCCATGTCACGATCGCGGGTGACGCTCCCGTTCTTCTGTCGAATGGCGATCTTGTCACACAAAAACCCGGCTATGCCGAATGGTCCGATCCCTGGCCCAAACCCGCCTATCTCTTTGCCCTCGTCGCGGGCGACCTTGTCGCGCATTCTGGCACCTTCACCACGATGTCGGGCCGCGAGGTCGCGCTCAATATATGGGTGCGCAAGGGCGACGAGGACCGCTGCGACTTCGCGCTGGAGGCC
This sequence comes from Thioclava marina, assembly GCF_002020135.1. GTDB lineage: Bacteria > Pseudomonadota > Alphaproteobacteria > Rhodobacterales > Rhodobacteraceae > Thioclava > Thioclava marina. The sequence goes on from NZ_MPZS01000002.1 coordinate 33,709, forward strand.
CTGAAACGCTCGATGAAATGGGATGAAGAGGTCTATGGGCGCGAATACGACCTGGACATCTTCAACATCGTCGCCGTCGATGACTTCAACATGGGCGCGATGGAGAACAAGGGGTTGAACATTTTCAACTCCAAATGGGTCCTCGCCTCGCCCGAGACTGCGACCGATGCCGATTACGAGCGCATCGAGGGCATCATCGCGCATGAGTATTTCCACAACTGGACCGGCAACCGCATCACCTGCCGCGACTGGTTCCAGCTGTGCCTCAAGGAAGGACTGACCGTCTATCGCGACCAGTGTTTCACCCGCGACACGCGCCTCGGCCCGGTCAAGCGCATCGACGACGTGATCATGCTGCGCGCGCGCCAGTTCCGCGAAGATCGCGGCCCGCTGGCGCACCCGCCGCGCCCGGATCACTACAAGGAGATCAACAACTTCTACACCGCGACCGTCTACGAGAAAGGCGCGGAGATCGTGGGGATGTTGCGCACGCTGGTGGGCGAAGAGGGCTACCGCGCCGCGCTGGACCTGTATTTCGAGCGCCATGACGGGCAGGCCTGCACGATCGAGGATTGGCTGAAGGTGTTCGAGGACAGCTCGGGCCGTAACCTCAGCCAGTTCAAACGCTGGTACACCGATGCAGGCACTCCGGTGCTGCGCGTCAGCGACACCTATCACGACGGGGTCTACACGCTGCGCTTCGAGCAGGTGACCCAGCCCACACCCGGACAAGCTCAGAAGCCACCGCGCCATATTCCGATCACGGTTGGTCTCTTGACCCCCGACGGGCGCGAGCATGCGCCCTCGCAGGTTCTGGAGATGACCGAGGCCACGCAGGACTTCACCTTCGAGAACCTGCCGCAAAAGCCCGTCGCCTCGATCCTGCGCGGCTTTTCGGCCCCGGTCAGCCTTGAGCGCAACGTCGCGCCCGACGAGCTGGCCTTCCTGCTCGCCCATGACACCGACCCGTTCAACCGTTGGGAAGCGGGGCGGCAGCTGGCTCAGGACGCGCTGGTGGAAATGGCGCAGGGCAAGCCCGCGCAACCTGATTACGCGGTGGCCCTCGGCAAGCTGATCGCGGACGAGAGCGCCGAACCCGCCTTTCGTGCCCTTTGTCTGCAATTGCCCTCCGAGGACGGCATCGCGCAAACCCTGCATGATCGCGGGATCACCCCCGATCCGGATGCAATCCATGCTGCGCGCGAGGCGCTGGCGACCGGGCTTGCACAAACCCACCAGACCGCATTGGGCGACATCTATGACGCGATGGCGGTCCCCGGCCCTTATAGCCCCGATCCCCGCCCGGCGGGTCAGCGCGCACTCCGCCTTGCCGCGGCCGGACTTTTGAATCGGATCGACGGAGGGCAGCGCGCGCAGACGCTGTTCGAAAGCGCGACCAACATGACCGAAAGTCTCGGCGCGCTGAGCCTGCTCGTGCAGGCTGGCATCGATGACGGGGCGCTCTCGGCCTTCCGGGAGCGTTGGAAGGCGGATCGGCTGGTGATGGACAAATGGTTCATCACCCAGCTCGCCGCCTGCCCCCCCGAAATCGCGGTCGAGCGCGCCGAGGAACTCAGCGACGATCCGCTCTTCACGTGGAAGACCCCGAACCGATTCCGCGCGCTGATGGCGGGGCTTTCAGCCAACCATGCGGGCTTTCACCGCAAGGACGGGGCTGGGTATCGCTTCTACGCCGACTGGCTGATCCGGCTCGATCCGGTCAACCCGCAGGTGGCCGCGCGCATGTCCACCGCCTTCGAGACCTGGAAGCGCTACGATGCCGAGCGGCAGGCCCTGATGCGCAGCGAACTCGAGCGGATCAGCGCGAGCGACGGGTTGAGCCGCGACCTCTCGGAGATGACAACACGGCTTCTGGCGTGAGGCGTGATTCTCTTGGGAAAGGCGCGCGGGCCGAACGCGCGCCGTTTCGCGGCCTCACCCCCCGACAATGGCGAGGAATCCAGCCCGTTGTTACGGATGCGTGGACAGCGCCCGTTTTCGCCCCGATTTTGTCCCAGCCGCGCTAAAGCCTTGCCGGGTTCTGGAGCCAAAACCTTTTCCATTGACAACAATAAAGACCAAACATGGACGACATCCCTTTTGAGTATCGCAAGCAGGCTCGTCGCGCGGGAGGATACCTCGCGCTCGGCCTTGGTATGGGCTTGCTCTATTTCGCGGCGCAAATTGGTGCGCAAAACTGGATACACGCGCTGATCTGGACATTTCTGCTGATCACGCTCTGGCGCCTTCTGCGCAACCGCTCCGGCGCGCTGCGCATCACCCAGGCCCGAATGGAAGTGTTTCGCAACGGCCGGCAACTCGGCAGCTTCCCGCTTCGGCAGATCGCTGCGGCGCAGATCCGCAAACGTCGTTTCGGCGGGCTCGAATGCCTGATCTTCCTGTCGGATGGGCGCCACGCCTACCTGCCCCCCGAGGCGATCCCCTCGGCAGAGCGTCTCAGTGCGGAATTGAGCGCACGCGGCGTCGAGGTCAGCTAACTCCCGGTCGCGGCGGGAGCGCCCTCTTGCCCCCGCCCCGCCCCTGTCCTAGAAGGCGGATCAAGCCTATCAGACAGGATGCGGACATGCTCGACCATCTCGAATTCAAAGCCCCCGAACCCAAGGTGATCGCCGGCGCCAAGTCGGATTGGGAACTGGTGATCGGGCTCGAGGTGCACGCGCAGGTCTCCTCGAAGGCCAAGCTGTTCTCCGGCGCCTCGACCACGTTCGGCGCCGAGCCGAACTCGAACGTGGCCTTCGTCGATGCCGCGATGCCCGGAATGCTGCCCGTGATCAACGAGTTCTGCGTGGCGCAGGCGGTGCGCACGGGTATCGGCCTCAAGGCCGAGATCAACCTGACCTCCGCCTTCGACCGGAAGAACTATTTCTACCCGGATCTGCCGCAGGGCTACCAGATCTCGCAGCTCTATCACCCCATCGTGGGCGAGGGTGAGATCATCGTAGACATGGGCCCGGGCGTGGCGCGCAAGGTGCGCATCGAGCGTATCCACCTCGAGCAGGATGCGGGCAAGTCGATCCACGACATGGACCCGCACATGTCCTTCGTGGACCTCAACCGCACCGGCGTCGCGCTGATGGAAATCGTCTCGCGCCCCGACATCCGTGGCCCCGAAGAGGCGGCGGCCTATGTCGGCAAGCTGCGCCAGATCCTGCGCTACCTGGGCACCTGCGACGGCAACATGCAGAACGGCAACCTGCGCGCGGACGTGAACGTCTCGATCTGCCAGCCGGGCGCCTACGAGAAATACCAGGAGACCGGCGATTTCTCGCATCTGGGCACGCGCTGCGAGATCAAGAACATGAACTCGATGCGCTTCATCCAGCAAGCGATCGAATACGAGGCCCGTCGCCAGATCGCCATCGTGGAAGACGGCGGCGAAGTGGTGCAGGAAACCCGCCTCTACGATCCCGACAAGGGCGAGACGCGCTCGATGCGGTCGAAGGAAGAGGCGCATGATTACCGCTACTTCCCCTGCCCCGACCTGCTGCCGCTCGAAATCGAGCAGGCCTGGGTCGATGACATCGCCGCGACGATGCCCGAACTGCCCGACGAGAAGAAGGCGCGCTTCGTGACGGCGCTTGGCCTGTCGGAATACGACGCCTCGGTGCTGACCGCAGAGGTCGAGAACGCGGATTACTTCGAGGCCGTGGTGGCCGAGGCCGGTGACGGCAAGCTCGCCGCGAACTGGGTCATCAACGAGCTCTTCGGCCGCCTGAAAAAGGACGACCGCGCGATCACCGACAGCCCCGTGAACCCCGCTCAGCTCGGCGCGATCATCAAGCTGATCAAATCCGACAAGATCTCGGGCAAGATCGCCAAGGACCTTTTCGAGATCGTCTATACCGAAGGCGGCGACCCGGAGAAGATCGTGGAAGAGCGCGGCATGATCCAGGTCACCGATACCGGCGCGATCGAGGCCGCGGTGGACGAGGTGATCGCCGCAAACCCCGATCAGGTCGAGAAGGCCAAGGCCAACCCGAAGCTTGCGGGCTGGTTCGTAGGCCAGGTGATCAAGGCCTCGGGCGGCAAGGCCAACCCGAAAGCGGTCAACGAGATCGTGGCGAAAAAGCTGGGGCTGTAAGCCAACCGACATCCCGGATCAGGGCGCCTTCAGGCGCCCTTTTTCATGCGCCCCTACCGATGGGCGGAACCGCGCTTCAGGCTTGCCGCTTATCCTCCCGCGCCCTAGGGTCGCGAAAAGGTGACGAGGAAAGGGTTTGCGATGAGTGGTTTGCTGGCATTGCTCGACGACGTGGCGGGGATCGCCAAGATCGCGGCGACCTCGATCGACGATGCGGCGGGCCAGGCAGTCCAGGCGGGCGGCAAAGCGGCCGGTGCGCTGATCGACGATGCCGCCGTCACGCCGAAATATGTCCATGGTTTCAAACCCGCCCGGGAATTGCCGATCGTGGGGAAAATCGCCTGGGGCTCGATCATCAACAAGATGGTGTTCCTGCTGCCTGCAGCGCTGCTGCTCTCGGCTTTCGCGCCCTGGCTGATCACGCCGCTGCTGATGCTCGGCGGCTCGTATCTTTGCTTTGAGGGTGCCGAGAAGGTCTATCACCTTTTCAAACCGCATGAGCCCGACGCCGAAGGCCACGTCGCCGCCGAGACCGCCGACCACCTCGAAGAAAAGCGTGTGAAATCGGCGGTTAAGACCGATTTCATCCTCTCGGCCGAAATCATGACGATCGGCCTCGCTGCCCTGCCGGAGGGCCAGCCGATCTGGATGGAGGCAATCGCGCTCGCGCTGATCGGGATCGGGGTGACGGTGTTGGTCTATGGGTCGGTCGCGATGATCGTGAAGGCCGACGATGTGGGGCTGTGGCTGGCCGAAAACGCAAATTTCGGCGCAACTCGGGCGTTTGGCCGCGGCATGGTGAAATTCATGCCCTGGCTGATGAAGGCGCTGATGATCGTGGGCACGGCGGCGATGATCTGGGTGGGCGGCAATATCGTGCTGCACGGCCTGGCGGAGCTTGGGCTGCACGCCCCCTATGACTGGATCCACCACCAGGCGGAAGCCGCCGCTCATGCCGTGGCGACGGCGCAAGGCTTCGTCAGCTGGGCTGTGACCGCGTTCTTCGACGGTATCTTCGGGCTGGCCTACGGGCTGGTGCTGATCCCGGTCGTGATCCGCGCGATCCAGCCGATCTACCGCGCGATCACCGGGAAGCAAAAACCTGCGCATTGATTAGGGGCGCCGCCCCTCTCCGGCTGCGCCGAATTCACCCCGGGATATTTGGGCCAAGTCGAGACCGAACCGGTCTTCTTCTTGATGAAAATATCTCGGGGGGCTCGCGGAACGCGAGCGGGGGCAGCGCCCCCTCGACCTGCCCGGTCTCGCGGATCACTTGAAGTTGCGGCTTTCCTTGAGCTGGTCCCAGGCCCAGACGACCTCTTGCAGCATCTCTTCGTGAGAACGATCGCCGCCGTTCATGTCCGGGTGCAGCACCTTGATCAGCGCCTTGTAGCATTTGCGGATCTCGGCCTTGGTCATGGTGTCCTTGGCGTCGAGAATGTCGAGAGCCCGGCGCTCGGTCGGCGGCAGCTTGCGCCCGAGCGAACGGCCCGGGTTCTTGGTGGCGTTGTCGCCGAGGATCTCGTGCGGGTCGGAGATCCCGTGACGCGCCCAGCCCTTTTCCTCCTTGGCCTGGCCGAAGGGTTTGGTCGGGCGTTCCCAGACGGTCGCGTTATCGAGGAAGGCCTGGAATTCCTCTTCGGACTGACCCTGGAAATAGTTCCAGTTGAGATTGTACTCGCGCACGTGGTCCTTGCAGAACCAGTAGTAATCGTCGAGCACCTTCGGGCTTTTGGGCGCGCGATACTTGCCGGGCTCGGTGCAGCCTTCCTTGTCGCAGATACGCGTCGAGGTCTCGAAAGCGCCCGACATTCCGCGCTTGCCGCGCGAGCGGCGCTTCTTGTCGGCGGCTGCCGAGATGTTGAAACCGAAAGGATCGCTCTTGCTCATGCTTGCCTCATTCGTCCTGCCCGCGTGCCTGTCCTGTTCGGCGCTCTACCGTCAGCCTCCGAGTCGGGTCACGCAGTCTAATCGAAATGACGGATGTTGAAAGGGGCCGAACCCGGTCTGCGACGGAAAAACGCCGATGCTGGAGGAGATCCGCAAGTGTCTGCGACCGTCTGATGCGGGACTGATAGAGTTCCCCAACGGAAGCCTTATCGCACCGGCCATTTCCATGCAGCGTTTGGCGGATAAAACCCCTTTCCGGCGGTGTCTCGGTCGACCCTATTCAGCCCCCCTGCCCTCGCGGTGAGAGCCATCGGATGGGGTGTGCGGCGCCTCGCACCCGATCCGCTTGCGCATTTCCCCGCGCGAACGGTCGGGATCGCGATCTGAGTCGCGCTCAGCTATCCTCGTCTTCGCCGGATCGGTTGGCACGCAGACTGGGTGCGCGGCCTTCGGGCGCGTCGGCCGAGAGCGCACGGCGAGACGGCTCGGCCGCGGGGGTTGCAGCGCTCGCGGGTGCGGCCTCGGCATTTGCCGCAGGCTCATGGGCGGCATGGACGCCAACTCCCTGCGCCGGATCGAGGCTCAACGGCCGACGGAACACGAGCAGGTTGTGGTAGACCGTCGTCTTGCCGGTCAGCCCTGCGCGCTCCTCGGCCGGCAGCGTCTCGGCGCGCAGATAGTCCCAGCCCTTCGCGGCCATGTCGTTCATCACGCCCGAGAGCGTATGGGCGAAGCGCTCGACCCCGGTCTTGAGGCCGCGTTCCTTGTCGCCGCGCGCGGGAGCGGGAACGACCTTGTATTCGTATTGCTGCATCGAAAGCACCTCATCTGGCTCGGCGCCTTTCTAGCCGATGGCGGGAACGGGTCAACCGAAACGGGTTCGCACGGGCGGGAACGGGCCGAGATCACTGTCACCGTGACAATCGCGGCCCTTGCGCCCCCCCGCGCGATGGTTCACAAATCGCAGCCAACAAGGAAAGGACGTCCGCGATGCTCGATCAGAATGCCAAGCCCACCGAAGATATCGATGTCCGTGAGGTCTTCGGAATCGAGTCCGACATGAAGGTGAAGGGGTTTGCCGATCGCACCGACCGCGTGCCCGAGCTCGACCCGACCTACAAGTTCGACCCCGACACCACGATGGCGATCCTCGCGGGCTTTGCCTATAACCGCCGCGTGATGATCCAGGGCTATCACGGCACCGGCAAATCGACCCATATCGAGCAAGTGGCCGCACGTCTGAACTGGCCCTGCGTGCGGGTCAATCTCGACAGCCACGTCAGCCGGATCGACCTGATCGGCAAGGACGCGATCAAGCTGGTCGATGGCAAGCAGGTCACCGTGTTCCACGAGGGCATCCTGCCCTGGGCCCTGCGCAACCCGACCGCGATCGTTTTCGACGAATACGATGCCGGCCGCGCCGACGTGATGTTCGTGATCCAGCGCGTTCTGGAAGCCGATGGCAAGCTGACGCTTCTGGATCAAAACGAAGTGATCACGCCGAACCCCTATTTCCGTCTCTTTGCCACGGCGAACACGGTGGGTCTGGGCGACACGACCGGCCTCTATCACGGCACCCAGCAGATCAACCAGGGCCAGATGGACCGCTGGTCGCTGGTCGCGACGCTGAACTATCTCAGCCACGACGCCGAAGCGGCGATCGTTCTGTCGAAGAACCCGCAATACAACACCGAAGCCGGGCGCAAGACCGTCAGCCAGATGGTCCACGTCGCCGACCTGACCCGCACCGCCTTCATGAATGGCGACCTGTCGACCGTGATGTCGCCGCGGACCGTGATCGCCTGGGCGCAGAATGCGCGGATCTTCAACAATATCGGTTACGCCTTCCGGCTCACCTTCCTCAACAAATGCGACGAGCTCGAGCGCCAGACGGTAGCCGAGTTCTACCAGCGTCTGTTCGACGAGGAACTGCCCGAAAGCGCGGCCAACGTCGCGAAGTGATCCGCCTCGCCGCCCTGATCGCGCTGCTGCCGCTCGCGGCGGTTGCGCAGGAGGCACCGACAGACGGCGAGATCTTCGCCGCGATCACGGGCGACTGGAATGGCGATGACGTGCCCGATGCCGCGATGCTGGTGCAAAACGGCGTCGATGCGGCCGATCTGGTGATCTATCTCGGCGATCCGGTCTTCGGGTTGAAGGAAAAGCTGCGCGTGGAGCGGGTCGTCTTTTCGGGCCAAATGGGCGGACAGACGCCTTCGCTGCGCCCGGTGTCGGACACCGCGTTCAAGCTCCATTCCGAGCAGATCGGCATTGGACGGACGCCCTGGGAAAGCGATTATGCGATCGCTTGGCGTAACGGCGGCTTCGTCGTCTCGGGCTATACCTATCATTATTACGACCGGATCGACCCCGAGGACACAGGCAGCTGCGATGTGAACCTGCTCAGCGGCGGGTATGTGATGGAAAAGGGCAAACAGCGCGCCGAAGGCATGCAGGATCGCCGAGCGTTTCCCTTGAACACCCTGCGCGCCGACTGGATGCCAATGATCTGCACCGGGCTGTTTCAATAGAGCCGGTGCCAGATCACGCCCTCCGATGACGGGCTCCGGCTGCGAAAATTCCGCACAAAGAAAACGCCCGACCGATTGGCCGGGCGTTTCAGTTTCCCACGCTGCGACGCGGCCTCGCGCCGCCGCGCGTGTTCAGGCTTCGGCCTTTGCGGATTTCGCGGCCCGGCCCCAGAAGGCCATATCGTCAAGCAACGCCTTGACCGGGCCTTCCAGGTGATCGCCCAGCTCGGAGATCGGCGTGCCTTGCGAGGCCTTGACGAAGTCCGCCCCGCCAATGCTCACCGCGCCCGCAACCGGGACCATGCCGAAATTGATCGCGACGAGCCGCAGATGCTCGACCGCGCGGGCCGCACCCACGCCGCCATAGCCGACCGTGCCCAGAGGTTTGCGTCTCCAGCCTTCGAACGCATAGTCGAATGCGTTCTTAATCGAGGCCGGGATCGAGTGGTTGTACTCGGCCGTCAGCACGATGAACCCGTCGAAATGGTTGAGCCGTTCCCCCCAGGCCTGCGCCTTGGGATCGGTCACCGGCTTGGCCGCCGGGGGCGCGACCTCGTCGAAGAACGGCAAGGCCGCCTCGCGCAGATCGAGCACCTCATAGCTCATATCCTCGCGCGCCGCGATTTTCCGTTCGAACCATTCCAACGCCTTGTCGGCAAAACGACCCTCGCGCGTCGTGCCTACGATCACACCAATTTTCAGCGTCTCGGCCATAACTCTCTCCTTTTCGCTGGCCCGACTTGGAAAGGTGGCGGGCCTTTGGGTCTATAGGTAAAGCCCGCTGACCCGGTTCCAATGCGCCAATATGTGCAAAGGTGAACGGGATCGGCGCGGAACGGGCAGGAACCGCCTGCGGCGCGGATCGGCTCTTGCGGGCGCGCGCGCGCGGTGCTTTACCTTTGCCATGAGCAAGCCCTCCGATAACCCCGCCGATCCGTTCAAGAAGGCTCTGGCCGAAGCGACGAAGACGCTCGCGGACGCCCCCGACATGACGGTGAGCTATTCGGTCGACCCCTCGGGCATGACCGCCGACACGATGCGCCTGCCGCAGGTCTCGCGGCGGATGACCCGCGAGGAGGTGCTGCTGGCGCGCGGGACGGGCGATGCGCTCGCGATGCGCAGACGTCACCACGACGCCTCGGTCAATGCCCGCTACGCGCCTTCGGGCGATCTGGCCTCGGCGATCTACGAGGCGATGGAAACCGCACGTTGCGAGGCGCTCGGCGCGCGTGAAATGCCCGGCACGCTCTCGAATATCGACGCCAAGATCGCCCATGAGGCCGAGCGCAAGGGCTACGCCCAGATCCGCGCCCCCGAAGAGGCCCCGCTGGCGGTGGCCGCAGGCTATTTCGTGCGCGAACTGGCCACGGGCCGGAAACTACCCCCGGGCGCGGATAACGTGCTTGACCTGTGGCGTCCCTTCATCGAGCAGTCGGCGGGTGAGGATCTGGATAACGTCAATCACGTCCTCAGCGATCAGGCCGCTTTCGCACGGCTTGCGCGCAAGGTGATCGCGGATCTCGGCTATGCCGACCAACTCGGGGACGACCCCGACGAGGAGATGGGCGACGAGAGCGAGGATGAGGATCAGTCCAGCCAGGACGAGGAGCAGGGCGAAGAGCAGGCCCGCGACGAACAGGAACAGGACGACGCCGAGGCCTCCCCGGAATCCAGCCAGGAAACCCAGCAGGACCAGAGCCAGACCACGGTCAGCTCGGATGATCTCGCCGATCAGGAGATGGGCGAAGAGGTGGACATGCCCCAGGCCGATGCGCCGCTGGAGCCGCCGCCGCCCCCGCCCCATTCCGCGGCCGACCCGAATTACACCGTCTACACGACCGAATTCGACGAAGAGATCGCCGCCGAGGATCTGGCCGAACCGGCCGAACTGGAACGGCTGCGTCTCTATCTCGACCAGCAACTCGAACCGCTCAAGGGCGCGGTATCGCGTCTGGCCAACAAGCTGCAACGCCGCCTGCAGGCGCAACAGAACCGGTCCTGGGAATTCGACCGTGAGGAAGGGATGCTCGATGCGGGCCGCCTCGCCCGCGTGGTGGCCAACCCGACCACCCCGCTTTCCTTCAAGGTCGAGAAGGATACCGAGTTCCGCGACACGGTGGTGACGCTGCTTCTCGACAATTCCGGCTCGATGCGCGGCCGCCCGATCTCGATCGCGGCGATCTGCGCCGACGTTCTGGCCCGCACGCTGGAGCGTTGCGACGTGAAGGTCGAGATCCTCGGCTTCACCACGCGGGCGTGGAAAGGCGGGCAATCGCGCGAAAAATGGCTCGCCGATGGCCGTCCGCAAAGCCCCGGTCGCCTCAACGACCTGCGCCACATCATCTACAAGCGCGCCGATGCGCCGATGCGCCGGACGCGGGCCAATCTCGGCCTGATGATGAAGGAAGGCCTGCTGAAGGAAAACATCGACGGCGAGGCTCTGGAATGGGCGCACAAGCGGATGCTCATGCGTCCCGAGGCGCGCAAGATCCTCATGGTGATCTCGGATGGCGCTCCGGTCGATGATTCCACGCTGTCGGTCAACCCTGCGATTTTCCTCGAAAAACACCTTCGCGACGTGATCGCAATGGTCGAGAAACGCCGCGCGGTGGAGCTGATCGCGATCGGCATCGGCCATGACGTAACGCGCTATTACCAGCACGCGGTGACGATCACGGATGTCGAACAGCTGGCCGGTGCGATGACCGAACAGCTGGCATCGCTGTTCGACAGCGACCCGCGCGCCAAGGCGCGTTTCCTCGGGATCAAGAAGGCAATCTGATGTTTCAGGATTTCTCGGTGCAGTCGCGCCCCGAACTGGGCCCGCCCCGTCTGGCGGCCCTGCGCGAAACCATGTCTGCCACAGGGCTCGACGGGTTCATCATCCCCCGCGCCGATGCGCATCAAGGCGAATATGTCGCCGAGTGCGACGCGCGCCTGGGCTGGCTGACGGGGTTCACGGGCTCTGCGGGGTTCTGCATCGCGCTGCCCGAGATCGCGGGCGTCTTCGTCGATGGCCGCTACCGGGTGCAGGTCCGCGCCGAGGTCTCGCTTGGGTCTTTCACTCCGGTGAACTGGCCCGAGGTAAAACCGGCCGATTGGCTGCGCGAACACGCCGCCTCGGGGGCACGGATCGGCTTCGATCCCTGGCTGCACACGAAATCAGAGATCGCGCGGATCCGCGAAGGGCTGGAAGGTTCGGGCATCGCGCTGGTGGAGAGCGCGAACCTCGTGGACCGAGTCTGGGAGGACCGCCCTGCCCCGCCCGCCGCCCCCGCGCGCATCCATCCGCCGGAATTCGCAGGCGAGGCGGCCGAAGCGAAACGCGCGCGTCTGGCCGAGGGCCTGCGCGCGCAAGACACGGCCGCCGCCGTGCTCACCTTGCCGGATTCGATCTGCTGGCTCCTCAACATCCGTGGCGCCGATATCCCGCGTAACCCGATCGTTCAGGCCTTCGCGGTGCTCTTCGACGACGCAACGGTGAAGCTCTTCGCCAATGCGGAGAAGTTCGACGACAGCTTGCGCGCCCATCTCGGCCCCGAGGTCTCGATCTTGCCGCCCGAAAGCTTTGGCGCCGCGCTGGAGGCCATCGAAGGTCCGGTGCTGGTCGATCCCGACAGCGCCCCGCTCGCGGTGTCGCTGCTGCTGGCAGATCACGGCACGAAAATCCGCGAGGCACGCGATCCCTGCATCCTGCCAAAAGCCCGCAAGAACGCGGCCGAGGTCGCAGGGATGCAAGCCGCCCATCAGCGCGATGCATCCGCGATGGTCGAGTTCCTGTGCTGGCTCGACGCCGAGGCGCCGAAAGGCCAGCTGACCGAGATCGACGTGGTCACGGCGCTGGAAGGCTTCCGCAGCGACACCAATGCGCTGCTCGATATTTCTTTCGATACGATCTGCGGCGCGGGCGGCAACGGCGCGATCGTCCATTACCGCGTGAACGAGGCCACCAACCGCGCGGTGAAATCGGGTGAGCTGCTGCTGGTCGATTCAGGCGGGCAATATGTGGACGGCACGACCGACATCACCCGCACCGTCGCCGTGGGCGCGGTGCCTGACGACGCCAAGCGCCCCTTCACCCGCGTGCTGCAAGGCATGATCGCGCTTTCTCGCACACGCTTCCCGCGCGGGGTCGCGGGCGCGCATCTCGACGCGCTCGCCCGCGCGCAGCTCTGGGCCGAGGGCTGGGATTACGATCACGGCACGGGCCATGGCGTGGGAGCGGCCCTTTGTGTCCATGAAGGCCCCGCCCGGATCTCGCGCGTCTCCGAACTACCATTGGAGCCCGGCATGATCCTGTCGAACGAGCCGGGCTATTATCGCGAGGGCCAATTCGGCATCCGGATCGAGAACCTGATCCTGACAGAGGAGGCCGCGCCGAAAGGCGACGACCGCGACCAGCTCTCCTTCGCGACGCTCACCTGGGTCCCGATCGACCGCCGCCTGATCGACGCCGGGCTGTTGAGTCCCGACGAGCGCGACTGGCTCAACAGCTACCACGCCGAGGTTCTGTCGCGCATCGCACCGCTTGTCAGCGATGCGGCGAGGGCCTGGTTGGAGAGCGCCTGCGCACCGATCTGATGCGGCCCGCATCTGGCAGGCTGAGGATGCCTCCGGCGGGGATATTTGAGCCAATTCGAAGTTGAGCGCTCTCCTCTTCGAATTGGTGTAAATATCCCCCGCGGAGCGTCCCAACGTTGCCGCCAGCGTTGGCGCTCAGAGGTCGAGCACAGCCTTTGCCGCGCGCGCGATGACGATTTCCTCATTGGTCGGGATCACCAGCACGCGCACCTTGCCCGCGCCGATCTCGCGGGCGTTCCCGGCATTGGCACTCGTGTCGATCTCGACCCCGAGAAAGCCAAGCCCTTCGCAGGCCTGCGCGCGCACGCGGGCGGAATTCTCACCAATCCCGCCGGTGAAAACGATCCCGTCCAAGCCCCCCATCGCCGCGGCCATCGCGCCGATCTGGCGCTTGATGCGGAAACAGAAATAGTCGATCGCCTCTTTCGCGCGCGGGTCGTCCGAGCCCTCGAGCGTGCGCATGTCGTTCGAGATGCCCGACATGCCCAGAAGCCCGGACTCCTTGTAGAGGAGCGCGGAAATCTCGGACGCGCTCATCCCTTCCTGGTCCATCATGTAGAGCAGGATGCCAGGGTCCAGCTCGCCCGGCCGCGTGCCCATCGGCAGGCCTTCGAGGGCGGAGAAGCCCATCGTGGAGGTGACCGATTGACCGTTCTCGATCGCGCACATCGACGCCCCCGAGCCCAAGTGAGCCACGATCATGCGGCCCCTGTGCAGGTCGGGCTCTGTGCGCGTCAGTTCCCCGTTGATGAAATCGTAGCTCAGCCCGTGGAAACCGTAGCGGCGCACGCCCTTCTCGTAATAACGGCGCGGCAGGGCGAAAGTGTCGCTGACAAACGGGTGGCCGCGATGGAAGGCGGTGTCATAGCAGGCGACCTGCGGGGTGCCCGGGAAGGTATCGACGGCCGCGCGCACGCCCGCGAGGTTATGCGGCTGATGAAGCGGTGCGAAGGGCGCCAGTTTCGCGAGTTGCTTCATCAGCGGCTCGGACAGGCGTTCGGGTGCCGCATGGTCGATCCCGCCATGCACGATGCGGTGACCGACCGCGATCACCTCGAGGCCCGGAAACGCGCTTTGGAAGGCCGCGAGCGCGGTATGCAGCGCCGCCGCGTTGGTCGCGAAATCGTCCGGCGCCGAGGCGGGCAAAGGCAGGGGTGAACCATCGGCCCCTGAGAGCTTCATCGCCGCTTCGCGCCGCCCGATCCGGTCGACATGGCCAAGCGCGAGCGTCTCCAGCCCTTCCGAGAACAGCCCCAGCTTGAGCGAGGACGAGCCGGAATTCAGCGTCAGGATCGCGCGCATTACAGCTGGCTCCCCACGGTGCGGTGGTAGTGGATCGAGGCCACTGCGCAGGAGGCGAGCCGCGCCATCCCGCTATCGGAGCGCGAATTGAGGATCACCGGCACTTTCGCGCCCAGCACCAGCCCCGCCCCTTCGGCGTGGGAGATATAGGCAAGCTGCTTGGCCAGCATATTGGCCGAGTCGATGCCCGGTGCGACCAACACCTCGGCGCGGCCCGCCACGTTCGAGCGGATCCCCTTGGTGCGCGCGGCCCCCAGATCGACCGCGTTATCCATCGCGAGCGGTCCGTCGACGTCGCCCCCCTTGATCTGTCCGCGCTCGGCCATCTTCGACAGCAGCGCCGCATCAAGCGAAGACGGGATCGCGGGCGTCACGGTCTCGACCGCCGACAGAACGCCCACTTTCGGCACCTCGATCCCGATCGAGATCGCCACGTCGATCGCGTTTTGCACGATATGCACCTTGGTCTCGAGATCGGGCGCGATGTTGATTGCGGCATCGGTGACGATGAGCGGGTGGACAACGCCCGGCACATCCATCACGAAGACATGGGTGAAACGCTTGCCGACCCGCAGCCCGGTAGCCTTGTCGAGCATCGGTTTCAGCAGCGCATCGGTGTGCAGATGCCCCTTCATCACCGCGCCGGCGCGGCCTTCGTTGACCAGCTCCACCGCCATGCGCGCTGCGTCGCGCGCGGTCTCGGCGGGCAGGATCTCGAATTTGGTCACACCGCGGCCCAGTTCTTTCGCCGCTGCCATGATCTTCTCGGGGTGGCCGATCAGCAGCGGTTCGATGATCTTGTGTTCGGCCGCGAGGATCGCACCGTCGAGCGACACGGGTTCTTCGGGGCAGACGACGGCGGTGACCAGATCGGGCAGCGGCTCTGCCTTTTCCAGAAGCTTTTCGAAATGGCGATGGCGCTGCGAAATCAGGCCCGGCACTTCGAGCGCGTCGAATTTCAGGTGGTTCTTCGGTGCGACGACTACGGCCTCGCCCTCGACGATGACCGCGTTATCTCCGACCCGTGTCACCTCCGTCTTCAGGCGCAACATTCCACCTTCGAGCTTCTCGACAACCTCGACGCGAGCGCAAAGCTCTTCTCCCGCTACGGCGCGGTCATGGAAGCGCAGCGATTGCGAGCGATATAGCGTCCCCGGACCGGGCAACTGGTTACCCAGCACCGCCGTGATCAGCGAGGCCACGAACATGCCCGGCGCGTAGGCCTCCTTGACCCCGTCGCCATCGCCATCCTCAGCCTCGAGATGAACCGGGTTGTGATTGCCCGAAGCGGCGGCAAAAACGTAGAAATCGTCAGCGGTGCAGAGCCGCTTGAACTCGGCCGTCTGGCCGACCTCGATTTCCTCCCATTTCCGGCTTTCGAAAATCATCCCAGTCTCCTTCGCGATCCGTTCCTGGCGCAACTCTGCCGAATTCGCGCGCCTCTAGCTAGGCCGGACAACGTTACAAATCCTTGATCCGAGACAAAAACCGCCGACATTTTTTCGCGCCCCTTTCCCTTCGCCAGCGATGCGCCTAATGCTTGGGCGACTTGAAAAGGGGAGACGGGACATGGCACTGGCGCAGGCTTTGGCGGAGCTTGAAAACCTTCTGGGCAAGCGCCTTGCCACAAATCAGGCAGAGCGCGACCAGCATGGCCGCTCCGAGACATGGTTCCCCGCAAGCCCGCCCGATGCGGTCGCCTATCCCGAGACCACACAGGAGGTCAGCGAGATCGTGAAGATCTGCGCCACCCATGACGTGCCGATCACCGCCTGGGGTACGGGCACGTCGCTGGAAGGCCACGCGCTGCCGATCCGGGGCGGGATCAGCCTCGATCTGATGCGGATGGACAAAGTGGTCGAGGTTCTTGCCGAGGATATGCAGGTGCGCGTGCAGCCCGGGGTGACGCGCGAGGCGCTCAATACCGATCTGCGCGCGACGGGGCTGTTCTTCCCGGTCGATCCGGGCGCGAATGCCTCGCTTGGCGGGATGGCGGCGACGCGGGCGAGCGGCACGACGACGGTGCGCTATGGCTCGATGCGCGACAACGTGGCGGCGCTGGAGGTGGTGATGGCCGACGGGCGGATCATCCGCACCGGCAGCCGCGCGAAGAAATCTGCCGCCGGTTACGATCTGACCGCGCTGATGCTGGGCTCGGAGGGCACGCTCGGGATCATCACCGAACTGACGCTGAAGCTGCATGGCCAGCCCGAGGCGATCTCGTCGGCCGTCTGCGCTTTCGACACGCTGGAAGCGGCGGTCGAGACGGTGCAGCTGACGATCCAGATGGGCATCCCGATGGCGCGGATCGAGTTCGTCGACGACCTGACCGCGCAGATCTTCAACGAGGCCAATGGCACGAACTTCCCCGCGAAACCCCATCTGATGATCGAGTTTCATGGCTCGGAAAGCGGCGTGGCCGAGGCCTCGGAGCGCTTCGGCGAAGTGGTAGCCGAGATGGGCGGGGCCGATTTCCAATGGGCCACGACCACTGAGGACCGCAACCGGCTGTGGAAGATGCGCCACGGCGCCTACCCTGCCTCGATCGCGCATCGCCCGGGCTGCATGGGCCTCGTGACCGATATCTGCGTGCCGATCTCGCGACTGGCAGAAGCCGTGGCCGAGACCAAGCATGACATCGAAGCGGCAGGATTGATCGGGCCGGTGGTGGGCCATGTCGGCGACGGGAACTTCCATTCGGTGCTGCTGCTCGATCCCGAAGACAAGGACGAGTTCAAGCGCGCCAAGGCCGTGGCCGCGAAGATGGCCGAGCGGGCGCTGGCGATGGGCGGCACGGTGACCGGCGAGCATGGCATCGGCATGGGCAAGATGGGCTATATGCGCGACGAGCATGGCGCAGGCTGGGACGTTATGGGCCAGATCAAGCGCGCGCTCGACCCTCAGAACATTCTCAATCCCGGCAAACTGGTGGAGCAGAACGGATGAGCTTTGAAACCCCAGAAGAGCTTCCGCGGGCCTTCGCCAAGGCCTGGGGCGCGCGTGATGCGCAGATGCTGGCAAGGTTCTTCGTGACGGACGCCGATTTCCTCTCGCTCACCGGCGGGATGGCAACCGGGCGAGAGGAGATCGCGGAACTGCTCGCGGGCGAATTGGCAGGCGCCTTCTCCCGCGCGCGCCTCGTGACCGGAAAGACGAAACTGCGCCCCGTCGGACCGGAGGCGGCCGTCATCCTGCAACGCTTCGTGCTGACCGGGATCATGAACGCTGACGGCTCCGATGCCGGCCGGATCGGCTGCACCTTGGCTGCGACGCTGGGGCTCTCGGATGCGGGATGGGAAATCGTCGCCGCGCAATTCGTGGTGGAAGCCGGATAAGGGCCATTTCAGCCGCCGCCGGGTCGCGCGGCTGGATCGCCAAGAGGGGGCGCTGCCCCCGTCGCCTGACCGCGCCTCCCCCGAGATATTTTCATCAAGAAGAAGGGAAGCCCCGCTTCGACTGGGTCGAAATATCCCGGAGTGAATGGCCGAGAGGCCAGAGGGGCAGCGCCCCTACCCCTTGAGCAGATCCTGAGCCGCGGCACGGGCGGCTTCGGTCACTTCCGCCCCGGAGATCATGCGGGCGATCTCATCGGTGCGCTCGGCTGCCCCAAGCGCACGAACTTCAGAGGTCGTCATACCGTCACTGACCGATTTCGCGACGCGGAAATGGGTCGCGCCACGCGCGGCCACTTGCGGGGAATGGGTGACGACGAGCACCTGCGCGCCCTCGGCCAGACGCGCGAGCCTGCGCCCGACCGCGTCGGCGGTCGCCCCGCCCACGCCACGGTCGATCTCGTCGAAGATCAGCACCAGCGTATCGGCGCCGCGCGCGAGCACCACCTTGAGTGCCAGCAGGAAGCGCGACAGCTCCCCGCCCGAGGCAATCTTGTTGAGCGGACCTGCAGGCGCGCCGGGATTGGTGGCAACGGTGAAGCGCGCGATATCGGTGCCCTCCGCGCCCGGGTCGCCCGCACTGATCCGGGTTTCGAACACGGCGCGTTCCATCTTCAGCGGCGCGAGCTCCCCCGCCATCGCGGCATCAAGCTTGCCTGCCGCCTCCGCGCGGGCTTTCGACAGCGCAGCGGCGGCCACGTCATACATTGTCCCGGCCTTGGCAAGCGCGGCTTCCAGCGCGCCGATCCCTTCCTCGCCCGCATCGAGAGCCGCCAGTTTCTCGCGCAGCCCTTCGGCGAAACTTCCCAGCTCATCGGCGAGCACACCATGCTTGCGCGCAAGCGCCCGGATCGCGAAAAGGCGCTCCTCGCAGGCTTCCAACGCGTGCGGGTCGAAATCGAGCGCATCGAGCGCCTCTTCTACTCCCTGCGCCGCCTCACCCAGTTCAAGCAGCGCGCGCTCGAGCGCCTCGAGTGGTGCATCGAGCCGTCCCTCGGCTCGGTCCGCAGCCCCTTGCAGCCAGCGGTCGGCATCGCGCATCGCACCCTCCGCCCCTTCCGGACCCAAGGCTGCGAACGCCCGTGCCACGTCTTCGCGGATCTTCGCCGCGCCCTGCATCAGGCGACGCTGACTGTCGAGTTCGGCCTCCTCACCGGGTTTCGGATCGAGCTTGTCGAGTTCGCCCACCGCATGGCGCAGGAACTCTTCCTCGTCCTTGACCGCGGCCAGAGCGGCACGGGCGGCGTCGAGCTTGCGCGCGGCCTCGGCGCGGGCTTTCCACGCCGCGCGGGTTGCACCGAGCAGATCGTCATGGCCCGCGAACGCATCGAGCAGCGCCCGGTGCCCGCGTTCGTTAAGCAAGCCGCCATCATCCTGCTGCCCGTGCAGTTCCACCAGCGAGGCCGAGACCTGCCGCAGCACATCGCCCGAGGCGCGCCGGTCGTTGATCCAGGCGGTCTTGCGCCCATCACGCGCGTTGACCCGGCGCAGGATCAGCTCGTCGGAGACCGGAATACCGGCTTCGTCGAGCACCGCGCGGGCAGGATGGCCCGTGGGCAGTTCGAACACGGCCGTGACTTCGCCCTGATCTGCGCCCTGTCGCACCAGTTCGGCGCGCCCACGCCAGCCCAGCACGAAGCCCAGACAGTCGAGCAGGATCGACTTGCCCGCGCCGGTCTCCCCGGTGAGCACATTGAGGCCGGGGCCGAAATCCAGCTCCAGCCTCTCGATGATCAGAATGTCGCGGATATCCAGCGATCGCAGCATGTCAGGCCGCCGCCCCGGTCAGAGCCACTCGCCGCGGATCACCTGCCGATAGACCTTCGCAAGCCAGCCATCGCCCTTCGCTTCGGGCTTGAGACCGCGCTTTTCGAGCAGGTTATAGGCATCCTGATAGAAGGGCGAGGACTGGAAGTTATGGCCGAGGATCGCACCGGCCGTCTGGGCCTGATCCGTGATGCCGAGGGCGAGATAGGCCTCCACGAGACGCTCAAGCGCCTCGGGGGTGTGCGAGGTGGTCTGGAACTGTTCGACCACGACGCGGAAGCGGTTGATCGCTGCGGAATAGTTGCCGCGCTTGAGGTAGTAGCGCCCGATCTCCATCTCCTTGCCCGCGAGGTGGTCGAAGGCGAGGTCGAATTTCAGGATCGCCGACTGGGCATATTCCGAATTCGGGTATTTCTCGATCACGTCGCGCAGCGCCTGCAGCGCCTGGAAGGTCAGGCCCTGGTCGCGCCCGACCTCGTCGATCTGATCGTAATAGCTGAGCGCCAGAAGGTATTGCGCATAGGCCGCGTCCTCGTCACCAGGATAGGTGTCGAGGAAACGCTGCGCGGAGGCGCGCGCTTCTTCATATTTCTTGGCGCGGTGCTGGGCATAGGCCTCCATGATCAGCGCGCGCTTGGCCCATTGCGAATAGGGATAGAGACGCTCAACCTCGGAGAAATACTTCAGCGCATCGTTGGGACGGCGGGGATTGCCGACCTCGAGCTCGTATTCGCCGCGCTCATAGATTTGCTGAGCGGTGAAATTCTCGAGATTCGGAGCGGCATTCGGATCGGGACCGCAAGCGGCCAGCGCCGTCACAAGACCAAGAGCCCCGAGTTTCGCTGCCGCCAATTTGCCGCGCGCCATGCCCTGCCCCATCCCTTTTTCGCTGCCGGGGAAGCCCCGGGCCCGTCTACTCTCACCCCGTGTTCCGGGGGTGTTCGGGATTTCCTAGCACAGAAAAATCCGGGGCGCAAAATGCGTTTGACGGATTTCCGGGCGGATTTGGCGTCTGCGGGACGCCACCGAACAAGAGCTTGTGTACCCGCCTCAGCGGGGGATGCAAGCTCAGGCGCTCACCATGACTTCGGCGCGGCAAACGCCCGCACCCGGAAGACTGTAGGCCTGTGCCGGCGAGCAGGTCTCCCAGCACCACGCATCGGGGCGCTCGAACAGGGCGCGCAGCAGATTGTTGGTCATCGCATGACCGGCGCGATTGCCGCGGTAGCGGCCGAGGATCGGGGCACCGGCAAGCGCGAGATCGCCAAGGGCGTCAAGCATCTTGTGACGGACCGGCTCATCAGCATGGCGCAGACCGCCGGGGCTGAGAACCTTGTCGCCATCGACCACGACCGCGTTCTCGAAGGTGCCGCCAAGGGCCAGACCGTGCTCTTGCATGGCATCGACATCGGCGAGACGGCAGAAGGTACGGCTGTCCATCAGCTCGCGCACGAAGGCGCCATTCGCCATTTTCAGACGCTTGCTCTGCTTGCCGATCGCGGCGTCGGTGAAATCGATACGGAAATCGATTTCAAGGCTCGCCGCGGGTTCGAGACGGGCAACCGCCGCGCCGTTGCGCACCTCGACGGGCTTGAGGATGCGGATCGCGCGCAGCTCGCCTGCAAGCTGGCGCAGACCGGCCTCGCAGAACGCGGCCACGAAAGGCGCGGACGAGCCGTCGAGGATCGGCACTTCGCCGGCGTTCAACTCGATCAGCGCATTGTGAATGCCCGCGCCCACAAGTGCGGCCATCAGGTGTTCAATCGTCGAGACCTGCACCCCATCTTCGTTCTCGATGAGCGTACAGAGCGTGGCATTCGGAACCTTGTCCCAAAGCGCGGGGACGCGCGGGTTCACGCCGGTCACGTCAGTGCGGCGGAACACGATGCCATGGCCAGCGGGGGCGGGATGCACATGCATCTCGACCGGGGCGCCCGAATGGAGCCCAACGCCGGAAAAGGCCACGGATTTGGCAAGCGTCGTCTGCACGATTGACCTCACAACTTTTGTCTCTGGCGGTAACGGAATCTCAACTCCCGGTGCCGCAGCCTCAGTTAGTCAGACCCGCCCCGCATAACAATTCACTCTTTGTAACGGAGTGAAACAAACCGGCCCGGTCCGGGCAAAACCTTGCGCAGGGTGCAGCAAGCTTATGATTTAACAAGAAAAAGGGCCGGAAAATTCCGGCCCCTCCTCGCGATTTGTGAAACGATTTTTTCGCTCAGTTCGCCTGACGACGCAGGAAAGCGGGGATCTCGATGCGATCCTGATCGTCGCTCTGCTCGTCGTCATAGGCCTCGGCGCGCGGCTGAGCGGACTGATGGCGCGGGGCCGGCTGCGGCGCGGGCTGGGCTTCGGGATGGCCATGGCCGGTCATCCGGTTGATCAGCGAGTTGATCCCGAAACGCGGCTTCTCGGCCTGCGGCTGGGGCGCGGGTGCGGGCGGACGGCTCGCGGCCATCGGGCGCTGCTGAGACGCGGCCGGGGCCTTGTTCACCGCCGCTTCGAGACGACGCAGAGCCTCGGGCGAGGGCGTGCCGGGCTGACGCGGACGCGGGGCCACATAGGCTGCCTCGTCCTCGACATGCAGCTCGGGCGCGGGTTCGCTATGAGCGCGATAGGCCGGGGGCGGCAGGTCGTCCGCCACTTCCGGAGCGCGCGCTTGGTGCGCGGTAGCGGCGGCACGGGCGGCGGGCGCATCGAACAGGGTACGCTCGGGCGCGGGCTGCGGGGCCGGTTGCGGGGCCGGGTTCACGCTGAGCGCGGGGCCCGGAGCGGGCTGGTGTGCCGGCTGGGGCGCAGGTTGGGGCGCCGCGGCGGCCGGAGCCTCGTATTGCGGCTGCGGTGCGGGCTCGGGGGCGCGCTCCTGCACCGGTTCGGCGGGCTTCAGCGGCTCGGCGAGCGAGCGGCGCGGCACCGGGATCTCGGTGGTCGCGGCCAGAGCGTCGATGCCGGTCGCCACGACCGAGACGCGCATCGCGCCGTCCATTTCGGGATCCAGCGTCGAGCCGACGATGATGTTGGCGTCCGGGTCCACTTCCTCACGGATGCGGTTTGCGGCTTCGTCGAGTTCGAACAGCGTGAGGTCGTAGCCGCCGGTAATGTTGATGAGAACGCCTTTCGCGCCCTTGAGCGAGATCTCGTCGAGCAGCGGGTTGGCGATCGCCTTCTCGGCGGCCTGAACGGCGCGGTCTTCGCCGTCGGCCTGGCCGGTGCCCATCATCGCCTTGCCCATCTCGTCCATCACCGAGCGGACGTCGGCGAAGTCGAGGTTGATCAGGCCCGGGCGGACCATCAGGTCAGAGATGCCCTTGACGCCCTGATAGAGCACGTCATCTGCCATCGCGAAGGCCTCGGTGAAGGTGGTCTTCTCGTTGGCGAGGCGGAACAGGTTCTGGTTCGGGATCACGATCAGCGTGTCGACGACCTTCTGCAGAGCATCGAGGCCCTCGTCGGCTTGACGCATCCGCTTGGCGCCTTCGAACTGGAAGGGCTTGGTGACGACGCCCACGGTCAGGACGCCGAGCTCCCGCGCCGCCTGAGCGATGATCGGAGCGGCGCCCGTGCCGGTACCACCGCCCATACCGGCGGTGATGAAGCACATATGCGCGCCGGCCAGGTGATCGACGATGGTCTCGATGCTCTCTTCGGCGGCGGCCGCACCCACCGAGGGACGAGCGCCTGCGCCGAGACCTTCAGTCACTTTCGTACCCATCTGGACGCGGGCTTGCGATTTGGACTGCTGGAGCGCCTGGGCATCGGTATTCGCCACGACGAACTCGACACCTTCGAGCTGCTTCTCGATCATGTTGTTGACCGCATTGCCGCCCGCGCCACCGACGCCAAACACGGTGATCCGGGGCTTTAGGTCCTGCTGCTCTGACATCATCAAATTCAACGCCATGTGGTTTGTCCGCCTGTTGTTGCTGCCCGGCCCTGTCCCAGACCGAATTAAATGGAAATTAGGCCGATTTTAGCGATGAATCGCCGCATCGTCACGTAAAAAACCGCCCCAAACCACAAAATCTGGAGTTCGCTTTTGCGTGACAAGCGGTATTTCGCGCAGGTCTCAGAATATGGTGTTGAGCAGGCGGCATCACTGCCGCCCCTGCGATCGCTTTAAGGTCGCATGGCAGGTGCCTGAGATCGCCAGAGTTTCACTTTTTCAACATTTCACCAATTGTCGCGGAACCAGCGGATAGCCCTGCGCAGCGAGCGCCCGCCCATCGTCTCCGGCGGCATCTCGAAATCCCACCATTCGTCTTGCGGATGGGCCGCGAAAAGCGCGAGCCCCACCACCGAGGAGAAGCCCGAACCGGTCGCCGCCTGCGGCAGTCCCTGCACGCGCATAGGACGCCCGAGGCGCACGTTCTGGCCGAGGATTCGAGCCGCGAGACCGTCGAGACCGGGGATCTGGCTCGCGCCGCCGGTCAACACAATCTGCTTCGAGGGCAGGTGTTCGAACCCGGCCCCGTCGAGGATCGCGCGCACATCTTCGAGGATTTCCTCGACGCGCGGACGCATGATGCCGATCAGTTCGGCGCGGCTGATCTGGCGACGGTCCTTTTCCCAATCGCCGGAATTGCCGCCCAGCTCGATCATCTCGCGATCATCCATGCCGGTCGCGACGACGCCGCCGTGGAAGGTCTTGATCCGCTCGGCCACCGACATCGGCACCTGAAGCCCCGCCGCGATGTCGCGGGTGACGTGATCGCCGCCCAGGCGCACCGCATCGGCATAGATCATATGTTTCTTCATGAAGATCGACACGCCGGTTGCGCCACCCCCCATATCCACGCAGGCCGAGCCCAGTTCCTGCTCGTCCTCGACGAGGCTGGAGATGCCCGAGACATAGGCCGAGCTCGCAATACCCGCGAGTTCGAGATCGCAGCGACGGATGCAATAGATCAGGTTCTGGATCGCCGTCTCTTCGACCGTCAGCAGATGCATATCGACCGCGAGGCGCTGGCCCGCATGGCCGCGCGGATCACCCAGACCCGAGCGGTGATCGAGCGCGAAATTCACAGGCTGCGCATGAAGCACCTCGCGCCCCGCACCGATCGGCGGCATGTCGCAGGCCGCCAGCACCCGGCTGACATCGCATTCGGTGACCTGATCGCCTTGCACCTCGATCTCGCCCGCGAGACCATAGGAGCGCGGCTCGGCCCCGGCGAAACAGGCGATCACGTGATCGACGCGGGTATTGGCCATCTTCTGCGCCGCCTGAACGGCGGTGCGGATCGCACGCTCGGTCTCGGCCATCGCGTCGATCTCGCCAAAACGGACCCCGCGCGAGCGGGTCGTCGCGGCCCCGATCACCCGCACCGCTGCATGACCGGCGAGCGAGCCTTCGTCCTCGGGCCCGTTCGGGCTGTCGAACCGCAGCACGAGGCAGGCGATCTTCGATGTCCCGATATCGAGAAGCGCGATCACCCCGCGTTGCATCGCGGCCTTGCGCATGTTGCGCATCGCGCGCTGGAACTCGTAGAGATCGGTCATTGCGTGGCCCTCGCTTTGAGAATGTCGGATTGGACGCGGCGGAACTCGGCGAGCGCGTCATCGCTCAGCCGGATCGTCGGGCGGTCCTTGTTGCGGAAATCGATCACGGTGAAATCGCGTGCGAGGAGATCCTCGGCCGTGTTGAGCGCAAGGATGCGGTCGAGAGCCGAGACGGGATCTTTCTCGGGCAGCATGATGCGCTGGTCGTTGTCGAGCACCATGTCCCAGCGCCGCTCGCCCACACGCTCCAAACCGCGCAGGCGTGGGAGGATCGGGCCCGCATCCGCGAGGATCTGAAGCGCTTCGGGGACCGCCTTGTCCGCACCCTCGCCCGCAATCACCGGCAGATCCGGCCGCGCCTCGCGGGTCAGGAGCGTCGCGACCCGGTGACCGGATGTGTCGAGCATCTCGAGCCCCGTCGGCTTGCGCCACAGGATCGCCGGAATGCGCTCGGTCACGTCGGCTTCGAGAATGCCGCCCGCGCGGATCACGAGGCTCACATCGGCCACCGCATCCAGCCGACGGATCGTGTCGCGGTAGGCCTCGAGATCGATATCGAAGCTCGAAGCGGGCAAGCCCACGGGCATCATCGCGCGCACGGCATGGGCGACCTCGGGGCTCGCGCCCTCGATCTTGAGGATCTTCACCATGAATTCGGGGCGATGCTCGATCGCCTCCTTCGCGTCCTGCACCTTGGCGACCAGATCGGCGCGGCGCCCCTGATCCCCGAGCCAGAGCCCAAGCCCCAACACCACGACAAAGACCGGAACCCCGATCCGGGTGAAGGCGCGCACCGCCGGGGTGAGCCAAAGGCGCTGAAGCCTGAAGGACAGGCGCGACGGAGCGGGGTCGCGGCGCGGCGTGCGCGCACGCTGATAGACGCGCGGCGCCATGCCGGTGACGGGACCGCCGCGATGGCCCGAGGCCTCGCTCGGGGGATGCGGGGTCAGCGGTCGCATGAGGCATCCTCCACCAGCCAGGCGCAGAGCGCGGGGAAGTCGATGCCGCAATGCGCGGCCTGTTCGGGGGCGAGCGAGGTGGGCGTCATCCCGGGTTGGGTGTTGGTTTCAAGCAGCACGAGCCCTGCAAGCCCCCTGCCCTCGTCCCAGCGAAAATCGGTGCGCGACAGGCCCCGGCAGCCCAGTACCTGATGGGCACGCAGAGCGTAGTCGAGGCAGGCCTCGGTGATTTCATTCGGCAATTCGGCCGGCAGCACATGGCGCGACCCGCCGGGGCGGTATTTCGCGTCATAGTCATACCAGCCCTCGGTGATGATCTCGGTCACGCAAAGCGCGCGGTCGCCCATCACCGACACGGTCAGCTCGCGGCCGGGCGCATAGGTCTCGACCATCACCTCGGCGGGCATCTGTTCGGACAGCTTCGGCGGCGAATTTGCCCCGTCCATCACCAGATAGACCCCGACGGAAGAGCCCTCGTTATTCGGTTTCACGACATAAGGCGCGGGCAGCACATGGCGCGCCATCACCTCTTCTTTCACCGCGATCACCGATTGCACGATCGGCAGATCAACGGCGGCATAGGCCTGCTTGGCACGGGCCTTGTCCATCGCAAGCGCAGAGGCCAGCACGCCGGAATGGGTGTAGGGAATACGCAGCCATTCGAGCAGGCCCTGCACGCAGCCATCCTCGCCCCAGCGGCCATGCAGGGCGTTGAAAACGCAATCGGCCCGGGCGTCCGCCAGACGCTGCGGAAGATCCTCTCCCGCGTCGATCTCGATCACTTCGAAACCCGCCGTGCGCAGCGCCTTGGCGCATTCGCGCCCCGAGGACAAAGACACCTCCCGCTCTGCGGAAGGGCCGCCCAAAAGGACCGCCACACGATGGGATGCCCTGCTCGACATACCCGCCACTTTCGCCTCATGCGGGGGTTGGCCCCCGTCTGGAAATCGCGCTTAAGGGCAGAGGTCTTATGCCTCGAATTCTCCCACGCGCATGATTTCCCACTCTAGCGAAATTCCGCTCGATTGCACAACCTTTTTGCGCACCTCTTCCCCGAGATTTTCGAGGTCTGCGGCCGTAGCGTCACCGGTGTTGATCAGGAAATTGCTGTGTTTTTCGGACATTTGCGCACCACCGATCCGTGCGCCGCGCATTCCGGCATCGTCAATGACCTTCCAGGCCTTCAGCTCATGCGCATCATCGGCGCGTCCCGTCGAGGAAAACCCCGCCGGGTTGCGGAAGGTCGAGCCTGCGGTGCGGTCCTTGGTAGGCTGGGTGGCGTCGCGCTTGGCGAGCTGGTCGGCCATATGCGCCTCGAGCGCCTCCGGATCACCCGCCTCGGCGCGGAACGTGGCCCCGGTCAGCACCCAGCCTTCGGGCAGATCGGACTGGCGATAGGCGAAGTTCAGATCCTTGGGCGTGAGCGTCACCCGCTCGCCCTCGCGCGTGATCGCGCGGGCCTCGATCAGGTGATCGGCGACGTAAGAGCCGTAGCAGCCCGCATTCATCCGCACCGCGCCGCCGATCGCGCCGGGAATCGTGCGCAGGAAGGTCAAGTCGCGCCCCGCTTGCGCCGCGCGCCGCGCGACATGGGCATCGAGCGCCGCGGCGCCTGCAATCACCGTCTCGCCCTGCACCTCGATCCCGTTGAAGCCCCGCCCGAGCCGGATCACCACCGCCCGGATGCCGCCATCGCGCACGATCAGGTTGGAACCCACCCCCATCGGGAAGACCGGCACCTCCTTGGGCAGCCCCTTCAGGAAGGCCGCTAGGTCGTCTTCATCGGCAGGCTGGAACAGCCAGTCTGCCGGGCCGCCGACACGCAGCCAGGTCAGATCGGCCAACGGCCGGTTCGGCGTCAGCGCGCCGCGCGGAGTATAGCTCGAAAGACAATCACTCATGGCTAGTCTCCTAGCCGCGCCTGCCGCTCAGGGCAAGCAGACGCTCACTCGCCCGCTTGATCGCGCGGCTGGCGCAGGGCGCGAAACAGGAAGATCACCGGCCAGCGCAGCACCGATATGCCGCCCGCAAGCACCACCAGCCCCCAAACGGGGCCATTCTCATAGGTCACCCAGCCCAGGATCGGCACGCCAAGCGCGATCAGCCCCCAGGCGGCGGGCCAGTGGAACCGTCGCGGACCAATCGCGATGCCGGTTGCCAGCAGGGCCCAGAGGCAGGCGAGGATCAGCGAAATCGTCATGCGAAACCTCCCAGAGCGGCGATCAAGGCGGCGCCTGCGACGCTCGCGCCCAGCACCGGAACCGCCATCGGCACACGGAACGGCGCGAAGGCGGAGCGGCGCTTAAGCACGATGAGCGCAAGATTGACAAGCAGAAAGACGCCAAGAAGAACGATCGCACTCGCGCCGGCGAGTTGCTCGATCGGGGCCGAGAGCGCCAGCGCGATCATGCCGGCGCCCGAAAGCACCGTTGCGAGAACGGGCGTGCCAAAGCGCGGATGGGCAGCGTGAAAAACGCTCAGAGCAGGCGTGCGGCGCCCCAGACCGTAGAGCACCCGCGCCGCCATAACCACCTGCGCCAGCACCCCGTTCAGCGCCGCAGCCACCGCGATCGCGGCCAGCAGCTGCGGCCCGTGCCCCGCCGCTTGCCATACAAGGGCCAGCGGCTGCTCGGAGGCGCTCAGCTCGGCCAGCGGCACTGCGCGCACCGCCGCCCAGGAGACGCCGAGATAGAGCACCGTGGTGATCGCCAGCGCACCCAGGATTGCGCGCGGCATGTCACGGGTGGGATCACGCATCTCCTCGGACATGTTCACCATGTCCTCAAAGCCGATGAAGGCGAAGAAAGCCAATGACGCAGCCATCGCAATCCCCGGCCAATAGGGCGCGGGAAGCGGAGTCAGATCCGGGCTCGGAGCGACCGAGAACCCGGCCCAGATCACCAGCGCCAACCCGCAAACCTCGATCAGGGTCAGCACTGCGGCAAAGCCCACGGATTCCAGCACGCCAAGGCAAGCCACGCCGATCAGAGCGAGCCCGAGCACCACCATCACCACCTCGTTCGGCAGGGGCAGAAGCAACGTGAGATACCCCGCGCCCCCGCGCAGCACCGCCGCCGCCGAGATCGTGCCCGCCGCGACGATGGCAAGCCCCACGAGAACGCCGAGCGCGCGGCTGTCCAACCCCGCCTCGACATAGGCGGCCTCGCCCGCAGCTTCGGGAATACGCGAGGACAGCTCGGCATAAGACAGCGCCGACGGAGTCGCGATGAGCCCGGCCAGCGCAAAGGCCAGCGGAGCCCAGATCCCGGACTGCGCGGCCACCGCCCCCACGAGCACGTAGATCCCCGCACCGACCATGACGCCGACCCCGTAGCCGATCATCAGAACAGGCCCGAGGCGACGTTTCAAATGGGTCTCGTTGCGCATAACGCGGCTATCCTTGCCCAATCCCTCGACGTGGCAGCGCCGCAGTTCCGTTTCCCGCCGGGACGCGCCCGGCGCCCGCTCAGCCCCCCAGCTTCGCGGGCAGGTTGTTCGCCCAGGCCGAAATCGTCCCTGCCCCGAGGCAGACGACGATATCGCCCGGCCGCGCCTGTTCGCGCACCAGCCGGGCCAGATCCTCTTCCGAGATGATGGCGCGCGCATGACGGTGGCCATGCGCGATCAGCCCGGCCACCAGGTCGTCGCGGGTCGCGCCCTCGATCGGGTCCTCGCCGGCCGAGAAGACCTCGGCGATGGCGACCACGTCGGCCTCGTTGAAACAGGTGCAGAAATCGTCAAACAGCGAGTGCAGGCGCGAATAGCGGTGCGGCTGATGCACGGCAATCACCCGCGCGCCGGGCTTCACCGCCTGTCGGGCGGCTTTCAGAACGGCGGCGATCTCGACCGGATGGTGCCCGTAGTCGTCGATGATCGTGACGCCGCCCAGAACCTCGCCCACCTTGGTGAAGCGCCGGTTCACGCCGCCGAAATTCGCCAGCGCCTCGCGGATCTCGTCTCTCTTCATGCCCAGATGGCGGGCGACAGCCACAGCAGCCAGCGCGTTCGAGACGTTGTGATCGCCCGGCATCGGGAGCGTGCAGCCCTCGATCACCGGCTTGCCCTCTTCGCCTTGCAGCGCGATGTCGAAATGCGCGACGCCCGCCTCGTAGCGCAGGTTCAGCGCACGCACATCGGCCTGCGCATTGAAGCCGAAGGTCACGACGCGGCGGTCGTTGAGCTTGCCGACCAGCGTCTGCACTTCGGGGTGATCGGTGCAGCAGACCGCGAGCCCGTAGAAGGGGATATTCGAGACGAAATCGTAGAACCCTTTGCGCAGCGCGTCGAAGGAGTGCCAGTGCTCCATATGCTCGGGGTCGATATTGGTGACGATGGCGATCGTCGCGGGCAGACGGTTGAACGAGCCGTCGGACTCGTCTGCCTCGACCACCATCCATTCGCCCGCGCCGGCGCGTGCGTTCGATCCATAGGCATGGATGATGCCGCCATTGATCACGGTCGGGTCGAAATTGCCCTTGTCCAGAAGCGTCGCCACCATCGTCGTGGTGGTGGTCTTCCCATGCGTGCCCGCGATCGCGATATTCGACTTCAGCCGCATCAGCTCGGCCAGCATCTCGGCCCTGCGCACGACCGGCAGGCCGCGACGGCGCGCCTCTTCCAGCTCCGGGTTGCCCGGCTTGATCGCGGTCGAGATCACCACCACGCCCGCATCGCCGATATTCTCGGCGCGCTGGCCCTCGAAGATCGTCGCGCCCAGCGTCGCCAGACGGTCGGTGATCTTGGAGGCTTTCGCATCCGAGCCCTGCACCGTGAACCCTTGGGTCATCAGCACTTCCGCGATACCCGACATACCGATCCCGCCGATACCGACGAAATGGATGGGGCCGAGTTCTCCGGGCAGTTTGGTCGCGTTCATTTATTCTTTCCTGCTAGGTCTTCGACGAGGGCCACAAGCCGCTCGGTGGCATCGGGCACCCCGTAGGAGAGGGCCGCGCGCGACATCTGCAACGCGCCATGGGGGTTGTCCAGCACCAGTGAGATTTGTTCTGCTAGGCTCTGCGGCGAGAGCTGGCTTTCAGGGATCACGATCGCCCCGCCCGCCTGCGCCAGTCCGCGTGCGTTCGCCGTCTGATGATCGCCCGCCGCCGCCGCGTAAGGGATCAGGATCGCGGGCCGCCCGATGATCGAGATATCGGCAACCGAAGAGGCGCCCGCGCGCGAGATCACCAGCTGACATTCGCTCAGACGGCGCGGCACGTCCCTGAAGAAGGGCTCGACCTCGGCGGCGATGCCCGCGGCCTCATAGGCGGCCACGACCCGGTCGAGATCCTCGGGGCGTGCCTGATGGGCGACACGGAGATTGGCGCGGGCAGCCTCCGGCAGGCTCGCAAGCGCGGCCGGGACCGTATCCGACAGGATCCGCGCGCCCTGGGAGCCGCCAATCACGAGCACCGACATCGGGTAATCGCCGGGCGGGATATAGGCAGCGCCCGCGCGCTCGAGCACAGCGGCGCGCACCGGGTTGCCGGTATGCTCGGCTTGAACACCTTCGGGAACATCGGTGGGCCAGGTGCCGCAGGCGAAACGGTTCACCTTCTTGGCGAACACCCGGTTCACCTTGCCCATGATGCCATTCTGTTCGTGGATCGCGCGCGGGATGCCGAGGAACACCGCCGAGGACAACGCCGGGATCGTCGGGTAGCCGCCAAAGCCCACCACCACGCTCGGCTTGTCCGAGAGGTTGCGACCGATGGCCGAAGCCACGCCGCCCGCGATCTTGAAGGGCACAGCGATCTTGCCCAGAGCGCCGCCCCGCGCGAAGGTCGCCGAAGCGATCTGCTCGACCGTCACCACATGGGGAAAGCCGCCTGCATAGCGCGCACCCCGCGCATCGGTCGAAAGTTTCACCCGCCAGCCGCGGCGCACCATCGCCTCGGCCAGGGCTTGTGCGGGGAACATGTGCCCACCCGTTCCGCCCGCGGCGATCAGAAGTAGCGGGGTCGTGTCCTTGGCCATATCCCCCTCCCTCGAGGTGTTAGCGACCGCGCCGGGCGAGAATATCCGAAATCTGCCCTTGCGGCCGGGTGCGAGTCAGCGCGAGCAACATACCCACCGCGATCCCCGAGGCAATGACCGAAGAGCCCCCGTAGCTGACGAACGGCAAAGTCATGCCTTTCGCGGGCAGAAGACGCACCGCGACGCCCATGTTGATGATCGCCTGAACGCCGAAAGCGCAGGCCAGACCCGCGCCCGCCAGACGGGTGAACGGGTCGCGCTCGCGCATCAAGCGCAGCATCGAGCGGATCACCACCGTCGCGTAGAGCGCGATGATGCACAGCACGAGGATCAGCCCGTATTCCTCGGCCGCGACCGCGATGATGAAATCGGTATGCGCATCGGGCAGCGACCATTTCACCGATCCCTGCCCCACGCCGACGCCGAAGAACCCACCCTCTTGAATGGCGTTCGTGGCGTAGCCGATCTGGGTGCGCGGATCGACCTCGGTCGAAAGGAACCCGTTGATCCGGCGCGCGAAGTGCTCCGAGACGTTATAGGCGAAGAAGCCCCCCGCGACGGTGAGCGCCCCGATCCCCGTCAGCAGCGCGATCGGCGCTCCCGAGATGAAATACATCACCGACCAGGCGAACAGCACGAGCGACGCCTGCCCGAAATCCGGTTGCAGCGCGAGCGCGACCACGATGATCGCCATCAGCAGGAAGGAATAGAGCCGCCCCTTGGGGCCGCCGAGTTCATGGGCCGCAGCCATGAACCATGCTGAAATGATAACGAAACCGGGCTTGAGAAACTCCGAAGGCTGGATCGAGGCAAAGCCGAAGGAATACCAGCGCACGGCCCCCTTGCCGAAATCCGTGCCCAGCACCGGTAGCATCAGCACCGCAATGAAGGCGCCGGCAAAGCCGATCACGCCGATGCGGCGGATCTGCTTGGGATCAAGCAGCGACATCGCGAACATCACCACCAGCGCGAGCGTACCGAACGCGGCCTGTCGCTTGACGTAGTAGAAGGGCTCGAGCCCGTTGCGCTCGGCCAGCGGCACCGAAGCCGCGAGCCCCAGCAACATGCCAAGGCCGAAAAGCATCATCACTGCGCCAAGCGCCCATTTGTCGATGGTGCGCCACCACTTTGGAAGGATGGGTTCACCGGCCCGCACGGGGACGGTGCCGAATGCCATTTCTGTCATGGGCTATACTGCCGTTTCTGCCTCGAATGCGCCCGTTTGCCGGGTCTAGGGAGGAATCTAGCCCAAAAGGTTTGGCCTGACTAGGGAAAAGCCCGTGAGTGGGGTTTCCCGCAGGAAGCTCACCCGAAGATGATGAGGTTCGAGGAGGCAATCGCATAAAGCGTCGCCAGCCCGAAGCCCGCGAACCCCGCCATCGACCAGATCACCTGCCGCCGGATCATCGCGGGCAGCTTTTCCGCGAGGCTCTCACGGCTGCGAAACAGCGACAGCATCCCCGCGCCCACGCCGAGCCCCGTGCCAAGAAACAGAGGGATGTAAAGCGCGTAGCCGTAATAATTGTATTCCGGCTTGAGGATGCAGAACGGGCAATGGTGGTTGGGGTATTCGTAGATATAGGGCGAGATCACCGAGACCACCGCCGTCAGCGCCAGCGCAAACATCAGTACCGAGGCCAGCGCATAAAGCCCGAACCCCCTGCCCCGCCAGAGCGCGAAGCCCCCCGTTGCTGCAACGAACACTCCGGCTCCGCCCAGCAGCCACAGCGAGGCGCCCGGCCCGATCGAAGCCATCTCATTGGCGAGCCCCGCATTGGCAGGCGTGAACAGCTTGGAACAACAGGAGGTGATGACGTCGGTGTGCATGTTGAGGAAATAGGCGAGCTCCGTGCCAGCATCGGCCAGCACCAGCGGCACGATGGCCAGCAGCACGCCGTATTTCACACGGGTCAGCGGATAGTCGCGACCCATCCGGTCGGCGCGGTCCAGCATCAGCCAGAGCACGGCCGCAAAGAACACCCCGATCTTGAGATACAGCGCCGGGAAGCCATAGCCGTTCACGTTCAGCGTGCCCACCGCGCACATCGCGCCCACGAAGAGCGACGCCATCCGGTCGGCATTGAAGACGAACAGCAAAAGCGCCGCCAGCTCCGCCAGCATCACGGCGGCGAAGAGGGTCGAGACCAGCTCGGTCGCGCGTTCGCGTTGCAGCTGCGCGCGGCTCATATCGGCGAGGTTCCAGCGCCGCAGCACCTGTACCGCGAAGCCGCCGGACCAGAGCGCGGTGAGGCTAGCCAGTCCCGCCACCAGCAAAAGCGCCATGATCGGGGTCTGGAAGATCATGCGAATTCTCCGAAGATCGCGCCGTCGCGCATCTCGACCACCGCATCCACCCCTTCCGCATCCCAGATACGCGGGTCATGCGAGGTCATGATGACGGTCTTGCCCTCGGCCCGAAGAGCGCGGACGATCTCGAGAAAACGCATCGTCAGTTCGGTGTCGAGGTTCGCGGTGGGTTCGTCCGCGATCACGATGGGCGCGTCGTTGATGAGGGCGCGGGCGATGGCGGCGCGCTGGGTCTCGCCGCCCGAGAGGAACTCGACCGGCATCGTGGCCTTGTCGGCGAGATCGAGCGCCGCGAGCCGCTCCAGCGCACGCTCGCGCACCGTGGCATGATCGCCCCCCAAGGGTGCCGCAGGCAGCATCACGTTCTCGATCACCGAAAGGCCCCGGATCAGGTTGAAGCGCTGGAAGACAAAACCGAAAGTGGTCCGGCGCAGCTCGGTCAGGAAGCGTTCGGGCAAGCCCGAGACCACCTCGCCGTCGAGCGTCACGCGCCCCGTGGTGGGCCGCGCCATGCAGGCCACGATCGACAGCAACGTCGTCTTGCCCGAGCCCGACGGCCCTTTCAGCACAGTGATCGCGTCGCGCGCGATCTCCAGGTCGATCCCCTTGAGCGCCTGCACCTCGTTCGGGCGGCCCTCGTTATAGAGCTTGGTGACGGATGTGAGTGTGATCATCGTTCCCTCCTCACCGCATGACCGCATCGGGATCGCCCGAGGCCACGCGCCAGATCGGCACCAGCGTCGCGGCGATGTAAGGCACGATGGTCAGAAGCGCCAAGGTCAGAAGCTCGAGCCCATCCACATGCGGCGCGAGGGCGAAATCGGGATAGATCACCGCCCAACCTTTCAGGATCGGCGCAAAGAGCGGCGCGCCGAAGAAGAACACATGAGCAAAGGCGGTCACGGTGCCGAGCAGGAACGCCCCGAGCGAGACCAACCCACCCTCCCAGAGCTTCATCGCGATCACGTCGCGCGTGTCCCAGCCCACCGCCTTGAGAATACCGATCTCGCGCATTTCCTCGGCCGAGAGGCCCGAGGCCTTTTCAGCCGCGAAGATCACGAAGGCGAGGATGCCCGCGGCGGCCAGAGCGGCCAGCAAGCCCTCGCGCCAATCGAAGAGCTTCTGATAGGTGCGCTCGATATCGCTGCGGGTGACGAAGCGCATCTGCGGCAGCGCGTTCGAACCCTTCTCGACGATGGTGGCGACCTCGTTGGGGTTGCGGACCGTGGCCACGACATCGGTATAAAGGCCGGCCGGGATCTCGAAGAAATCGCGGAAATCGGTCTCGTTCATCAGCATCAGATCCGAGGTCATCAGCGCGGAGTCGCTCTCGAAGGCGCGCGCGACGTTGAAACGTTTCAGATCGCCCTCGTAGCGCGAGAGGAACAAGGGCGCGCCGGACCATTTGAAGCCACGCGCGCGCGGGATGCCTTCGCCCACGATGACCGAACCGGGTTCGGGGATCATCTCGGGATCGTCGGGCACCATCACCGTGTAATTGGCCCCCACGATCCGGTCATAATAATAGCCCCAGAGCCGGGGCTTGGCCGAAGTCACGCCGCGGATCTTGCCGATCTCGTCGGCCACCGCGCCGTCGATCAGATCCTGCCGTCCCATCGTGATCTTCTGCACCGTCACCTCGGGTGCGTCGCGCAGCACCGCAGAGGTCTCTAACCGCAGCGAGGCCGCGAAGAACATCGCCGAGGCCAGCACGAAAACGACGATCGCATAGACAGCGACCAGCGCGATATTCTTGCCTTTGCGCCGCGCGAGCGATGCGAGCGTGTAATCGGCCAGCGCGCGCTGGCGGCGAAGCCACGGGGTCATTTCTTGGCCTCCGGTTGGAAGATCAGCCAGCCATTCCCGGGCAGATCCGGCACCGGCACGATCGTGCCCGAGGGAAAGTGGTCAAAGCCCATCGGGTGATCCTGAAAGGGGGTATTGAGATCGGCAAGCGCGGGATGGCGGGTATAGCGCGCCTCGGTGAACAGCGCCGTGTCGGTCAAACCCAGCGCCCGCACGAGCCCCGCTTCCTTCGCCAGCCGCGTGTTGCGCGCAGCACTGGCGAAAGCGGTGTAATAGAGTTCGATCGCCAACAGCGCGCCAAGCGCACCGAGAGCGAGGAACACCGGGGTCGTGAGACGGCGGACCTGCATCAGTCGGTCTGGCCGTTATCGAGACGTGTCAGGAGATCGTCCTTGACCTCGTCAAAGGCGAGCGTCCGCTTGCCCTTATGGTCCTTCAGGAAGTCGCTCGCATCGGCCTCGTTCATCAGCGGGATCAGTTCATGCCCCATCGGACCGAGCACATCCGAGCCGATCGCGTAGATCGCCCCATGCGCCTCGATCATCTTGAGCGAGTAATACTCGGTCACGCCCATCCCGGTGATCTGATCGGCGGTGCGACCCTGCGCGTATTTCTCCATATCGTGCAGGTATTTAAAGAAATCCTTCGCCCCGTCGAAGTGATCGGCATGGCCGTCGGCATAAAGCACGGTCGCGACCCATTCGGGATATTTGGCCACGAACATGCCGCAGACCGGGCAGGTATCCTTGGGGCCGGGTTTCGGCAGGTCGATCGGGGTGGCGGCGGCCTGCGCGAGGCGCGGGCGCACACCCAGCCCCAGCGCCGCGGTCGAGGCGGCCATCAGGCTCAGCATCCGGCGGCGCGAGGGGCGCGGGTTCTGGTGATTGCACATCAGGGGAGTTTCCTTTCGGGCGCGGGGCGGTCATCGCCGGGGCGGCGGACCTCGCGGATCGTGTCGGCAGGGAGACGGGACCGGATCTCTCCGGCCCCGCTCGTCGAGGGACGCGGCCTTACTCGGGCTTTTTCATCTCGCCCGCTTTCAGGCGACGCTCGGCGCGGCGCTTGCGGATGTTGATCGTGTCCTTGGCCATGTCGACATAGGCCACCGTCAGCGCTCCGTCGAAATCGGTCAACTGGGCGCCAGCCGATGCGGCCGCCTCGGCTTTGGCCTTGTCGGCATAGGCCCATTTCGACGAGCCGGTCATCGTACCGGGCTTGGTGCTGTCGATCACGAAGGTCATGGTGGCGGTATCGGCCAGCGGCTTGATCTTCTCGTCCGAGCCTGCATCGCCGGCGTAGATCGTCTTCGGACCGCGATCCATGTTGATCGACAGCGAGATCGCCGAGCAGTGGATCGAGCAGGTTCCGTCAACCGTGTCGTCCTCATAGACGATGAGTTGACGGGTATGGCTGAACATCTGGCGCATCATGCCGCAATAGGGGCAGCGCGGATATTTCTCGAACTCGTTCTCGAGCGGGTTGGTGTCTTTCTTCAGAAAACGGGCGAGACCGTTCTCGTCGGTCCATTCCCAGGGCATCTGCTGCATCATCTGGCCCTCGGCATCCGCGCTTTGTGCGGCGGCGAGAGCGACCCCGGTCGAAGTGGTGAGCAGGAAGGTACGGCGGTTCATGGTTTTCCTCCTAGGCCTTGAACGCGGGGCATGTCGGTACCCGGCAAAGCCGATGTCATTAAGCTGAATGTCACGATTTGATGTGCATGCGGTTCATGCGCGCCCACGGATAACGGGTCGCGAAGGGCCGCGATCAGCCTACGGGAGGAGCCCGGATCGGGGTCTGGGTATCGCGGTGCAGCTTGAGCCCGGCCTGCGCCCGAAGGGACAAGAAGGGCGCGGGGGCCAGCTGGGCCGCGAAGATCGGCAGGGGAGTGGCCTTCGGCGCGTCGAAACCGCACACGCTCGCACTCGAGCAGACGGCACAATCGCTGTTGGAGCCATGGCCATGTCCCGTCGACCCGGCGGGCGCGGTCGGGTTCGAAACGACCCGCCCGTCCGGCGTCATCAGGACGATCCCCTCGCCCGTACAGATCTGGAGGAGACCGAGACGCGCACCGGGCGCTGCGCGCCCGAACTCGGCCGCTGCCGCGGCGCCGATATGGTCGGCATAGAACAGGGCCTGAAGCAGCATCGCGACGAGTGCAAGCACCCGCCCCGAAACCAACCATCGGGCCATTCGTTCTGTCGAGCGTCTCACGCGTCCCTCACGAAACCTCGCATTCGGGTGAGAGATTAAGAATGCGACGGGTGAACGCAAGAGTTCATTCTGCCGCAGCACCGAAAAGCGCAGAGATCGGGATAGAGCATCGCCGCGAGACGCAGGCGGCAATCGCGAACAGGATGGAACCACGGCCCGACTGCCTCGAAGATTGCGAAGGAATTTTCGGGCAAGCCCCGGGGGACAGGGGTTGGGGGCTTGCCCGACCATGCGCGGCCAGGGGTGGGGTGAGGGCCTGAAGGCCCGGGGAACGAGGCCCGTGCATGGTATCGATCTGGCGCCTGACGCGCCTGCAAGACGCCCCCTCGGGGGAGCCCAGCGGGTGGGTCAGGATCGGAGGCAGGCTTGCGGAGCGCGCCAAGCGACGCTCCGCAGCCCCCCGCAGGAGCCGCATCGCGGCTGCCGGGGTCAGGACCGCCGCCGCGAGGAAAGAGAGCCGGGCGGGCACTCCTCGCGTCGCGCAGGTGATGACAGGCATCACCAACGGCCCCTATGTCCCGGCACGCCGCAGCGGCGTCCGGACGGCAACGGTCGCGCCCTCCCTAACCTTCCCGGCTTCTGGCCGAGCGGGTGCCTCTCGCCGCATCACGGCCGGAGGCGGACGGCGCGACCGTCACCGGCGATCACTCCTCGACGGTCTCGATCGTGTCGGTCACCCAGGAATTCCGGATGCGGACCGCATCGCGCAGTTGGTCGCGATAGGCGCTCACCGTGCCCAGACCCAGTTCGCCATCGCGAATCTGGTAGCGATTTTGCGTCTGCGTCTGGGTGCGGGTGCGGGTCTGCGTCTTGAGCTGCAGCACATCGCCCGATTGCGCCGAGACACCGGCTCCGCCGCCAGCGCCCTTGCCGCCGCCCGATCCGTTCGGCCCTTGCGCCAGAGCGGGCGAGAGCGAGGCCAGACCGAGGGCCGCGGTGAGCGCGGTGGTGAAGAGAATGGTGCGTTTCATGTCGTACTCCTACGAATCGCTGTGAGGCGTGTTTGCCTCGATGACCCCGTCCTGCCATGCTCGCCCTGACACCATCCTGACGCGCGCTGTCAGCGTCCTGTCAGGTCCGTTTGGCTATGGAGTCCGGATGAAATCCGTCGTCACCTTCCTTCTTGTATTGCTGCTGGCCAGTCCGGCCCTCGCCCAGCGTTCGGGCGGCGGCGCGGGCAATGGCGGAGGCGGCAATGGCGGGGGCAATGGTGGCGGTGCGAGCGCAGCGGATCATGACCGCGCCCGCTCGGCGGTGGAACGCAACGAGATCCTGCCGCTCAACCGCATCCTCGCCACCTTGCGTGAATATCAGCGCGGGCGCGTCATCAAGGTCGATCTCGAACAGATTGCGGACCGCTACATCTACGCGCTCAAGCTAATCACCCCCGAAGGCCGTCTTCTTGAACTCGAGGTTGACGCCGCCACCGGTTTGCCGATTGCTAAGGCAGGGAAAAGCGGTCTCGACGAGGGGAATTGATGCGCGTCTTGGCGGTCGAGGATGACCAGCGGATCGCGGCAGATCTGAAAACGGCGCTGGAGGCGGCGGGCTTCCTCGTGGAGATCTGCGACGATGGCGAGGACGCGTGGTTCCTCGGCGACACCGAATCCTATGACCTCGTGATCCTCGATCTCGGCCTGCCCGGAATGGACGGGCTGAGCGTTCTCAAGAAATGGCGCGCCAATGGTCGCGATATGCCGGTGCTGGTGCTGACCGCACGCGGCGCCTGGACCGAGCGGGTCGAGGGGATCGACGCGGGCGCGGACGACTACCTGCCCAAACCCTTCCGCATGGAGGAGGTGATCGCGCGGGCGCGCGCGCTGATCCGGCGCTCGGCCGGTCGCGCCACCGCGATGCAGAGCGCGGGCGAGCTGATGCTCGATGCAAACCGCATGAGCGTCTCGATCCACGGTGTTCCCGTGCCTGCCACGGCACTCGAATATCGGCTACTGTCTTACCTGATGCTCCATCGCGACCGGGTGGTGCCGCCGACAGAGCTGCTCGAACATCTCTATGGCGACGATGACGCGCGCGAGGCGAATGCGCTTGAAGCGGTGATCGCGCGGCTCAGGCGCAAACTCGGCCCCGGCGTGATCGGCACCCGGCGCGGATTTGGCTATTTCCTCGAAGGGAGCGGCGCGTGACGCGGCCCTCGCTGCACCTGCGGCTTGCGCTTGCGGGGGCGGTGGCGGTGGTCGTGGCGCTGGCCTTCACCTCGGCGGCGCTGACCACACTTTTCGCGGCCCATGTCCAGCGCCGTTCCGAGGCGGAACTCTCGGTTCAGCTGGATCAGGTCGTGGCTGGGCTCGGGCGCGATGCGCAGGGCGCGCTTGGGCTTGAGACACCTCCCACCGATCCGCGTTTCGAGCAGCCGTTAAGCGGCCTCTACTGG
Source organism: Thioclava marina (assembly GCF_002020135.1). Classification (GTDB taxonomy): domain Bacteria; phylum Pseudomonadota; class Alphaproteobacteria; order Rhodobacterales; family Rhodobacteraceae; genus Thioclava; species Thioclava marina. The sequence continues at coordinate 74,424 of NZ_MPZS01000002.1, forward strand.
CAGGTCGATACCGGTACGGCGGTGTTGCGCTCGCGCTCGCTGTGGGACTACGTGCTGCCGCTGCCCCCCGATGAGCTGCCCGACGGGCAGATCCACACCCATATCCTGCCTGACCCGTCGGGCGGCGCGTTGCTGACGCTTGAGCGGATCGTGACACTTCCCGACCGCCTTGGCGGCGGTGTGAGCCGCGTGGCGGCCGCGCTGACCACCGCCGATCTCGAAGAGGCCCGACGCGCTTTCCTGCGCGACCTTCTGCCCTATAACGCGATCCTCGCGGCGGCGCTGATCGCGGCAGGCTGGGCCCAGCTGTTCATCGGCCTGCGCCCGCTCGCGACGATCGGCGAGCGCGTCGCGGCGGTGCGCTCGGGCAAACAGAACCGGATGGGCGAGGATTTCCCGAAGGAGGTGGCCCCGCTCGTGGCCGAGGTCGATGCGCTGATCGCGGCGCGCGAAGACGAGCTCGACCGCGCCCGCCGCCGCGCTGCCGATCTCGCGCATGGGTTCAAGACGCCGCTTCAGGCGCTTCTGGGCGAGGCCGATCGGCTGCGCGAGAGCGGGCAGGACGGCGCGGCCCGCTCGATCGAGGAAATCGCCGCCGCGATGAGCCGCCATGTCGACCGCGAGCTGACCCGAACGCGCCTTGCAGGACGCAGCCGGGCGGCGAAAACGCGGGTGGGCCCGGTGATCGAACGCGTCGTCTCGGTCGTCAGCCGCACTCCGCAAGGCGCGGAACTGAGCTGGCAGATCGATGCGAACGGCGCCCCTCTCGCCGCGATCGACGCCGACGACCTGACCGAGGCGCTTGGCGCGATCGTCGAGAATGCGAGCCGCCACGCCAAGAGCCACGTCACGATCCGCGCCCGCGATCTGGGCGCGCAGATCGAGATTGCGGTCGAGGATGACGGGCCGGGGATCGAGCCTTCGCGGATCGACGAGATGCGCAAGCGCGGAGCGCGGGCCGATCAGGGCGGACATGGGCTGGGTCTCTCGATCTCGGCGGAGATCGCCGAGGCCGTGGGCGGCGCGCTGGAGCTGGAAAACATCGCGCCGGGGCTGCGCGTGCGGCTCCTTCTGCCTGCGGTGCTGGGCTGAGGCCGGATGCAGTTCGAGCGCCTCCATCACAGCGCCCCCTACAGCGTCGATTTTCTCGATGGCACTGGCGAGGATCTGGTGATCGCCTTCTCCTCGATCGGTCATGATGCGGCCCGCCCGCCCTCGCCCGAATTCGTGGCGACCGCCACCGGGCGCGGCACGCCAGCCCATCCGCGCCGGGCGCTGTTCGTGGTGGATACGCACCGCAGCTGGGCGAATGATCCGGGCTTTGCCGCGGCCCTGCGGACGGCGCTGGAGCAGGTCACCGCGCGCCGCCCGGTTCGGCGCGTCGCGGCGGTGGGGCTTTCCATGGGAGCCTTCTCGGCGCTCGCGGCAACGCAGGTTCTCAAGATCGACACGGTGCTCGCTCTGGGGCCGCAATACTCCGTGGCGCCCGACGGCATACCCCCAGAGAAACGCTGGGTGCGCTGGACGTGCAGGATCACACATTTCCGATGGCCCACCGCGCCGGTCCCGCCCGAGAGCTGCTGGACGATCCTGTGTCACGGCGCGCGCGATGATCTCGCGCAGGCCCTGCCCTTCCCGCAAGCGGACCATATCGATCACCTGATCTTTCCCGAACTCGGCCATTCCGAACTCGCCCCGCATCTGAAGGCGCGCGGAGGGCTGTCGGGAATGATGGAGGCCGCCCTTGCCGGTGACCGCCGTCGCCTGCTGCGGATTTCAAGCGCCGCAGGTGGCGTGAGGCGCGAGAAATTCAGCCCATGAGGCGCGTGGCGAGGCGGTTTTGCATCTCGATCACCCGAGGCAGGTCGATGGTGGTGACCTGTCCGTCGCGCACGATCTGACGGCCCTCGACGAGGAGATGTTTCACCTTGGGCGGCCCGCACAGCACCAGTGCCGCGACCGGGTCCCATGCGCCTGCCGCCTCCAGCCCCGAGACATCCCAGATCGCCACATCCGCGCGTTTGCCGGGCGCGAGCACGCCGCAATCGGGCCGACCGAGAACCTGCGCGCCGCCCAGCGTCGCGATCTCCAGCGCCTCGCGCGCGGCCATCGCATCGGCGCCGTTCTGCACCCGCTGCAACAGCATCGCCATGCGCGCCTCGCCGATCAGGCTCCCGGCATCGTTGGAGGCCGAGCCATCGACGCCCAGCGCCACCTTCACCCCCGCATCGCGCATCTGGCGCACCGGCGCGATCCCCGAACCCAGACGGCAATTCGAGCACGGGCAATGGGCGACACCCGTGCGCGAGCGCGCGAAGAGGTCGATCTCGGCCCCATCCAGCTTCACGCAATGCGCGTGCCAGACATCGTCACCCGTCCAACCCAGATCCTCGGCATATTGCCCCGGACGGCAGCCAAACTGTTCCAGCGAATAGGAAATATCCTCGTCATTCTCGGCCAGATGGGTGTGCAGCATCACGCCCTTGTCGCGCGCCAGCAGGGCCGCATCGCGCATCAGCTCGCGCGAAACCGAGAAGGGTGAGCACGGCGCGACCCCAACCCGGCACATCGAGCCCTCGCCGGCATCGTGGAAAGCGTCGATCACGCGAATACAGTCGTTCAGGATCGCTTCTTCGCGCTCCACCAGACTGTCGGGCGGCAGGCCCCCGTCGCTCTCGCCGATGCTCATCGCGCCGCGCGTGGGGTGAAAACGCAGGCCCAGTTCGGCGGCGGCCTCGATCGTATCCTCCAGCCGCGCGCCCCCGGGATACATGTAGAGGTGATCCGAGCTGGTCGTGCAGCCTGTCAGAGCCAGTTCCGCGAGGCCCACCTGTGCCGAGACGCGGATCTCCTCGGGGCCCATCTTCGCCCAGATCGGATAGAGCGTCTGGAGCCAGCCAAAGAGCAGCGCATCCTGCCCTCCCGGCACCGCGCGGGTCAGCGTCTGGTAGAGGTGATGATGGGTGTTCACGAGCCCCGGCGTGACGACACACCCCTTGGCCTCAACCACTTCGCCCGCGCTTCGCAGCCCCGGACCGACCGCCACGATCTTCCCGTCTCGGATCAGCAGATCCGCGCCCTTCAGCTCGCGCCGGGTGCCGTCCATCGTGACGATCACCTCGGCGCCCCGGATCAAGATCTCGCCCATCGCGCGTTTCCTCTGGCTGGTTTCGCCGGAGCCTAGACCGCGCGGATGGGCAAAGACCAGAGGGGCTCAGCGCCCCATCGCGTAGAACTCGGGGTTCGGCGGGATCGCGGCCATGTTCACCAAGCGGTTCGACAGGCCGAAAAACGCGGTGATCGCGCCGATATCCCAGATATCGTCGTCGGTGAACCCATGCGCGCGCAGCGCCTCGTAATCGGCCTCCTCGACTTCTTGGGCCCGCAGGCTCACCTTCATCGCGAAATCGAGCATCGCGCGCTGCCGGGGCGTGATCTCGGACTTGCGGTAGTTTACCGCGACCTGATCCGCGATCAGCGGGTGTTTGGCACGGATCCGCAGGATCGCCCCATGGGCAATCACGCAATACTGGCACTCGTTGGCCGCCGAAGTCGTCACCACGATCATCTCGCGCTCGGCAATGGTCAGGTTGCCGGGCTTTTCCATCAGCGCGTCGTGATAGGCGAAGAAGGCACGAAATTCATCGGGCCTGTGCGCCAGCGCGAGGAAGATATTCGGGATGAACCCGGCCTTCTCGTGAACCGCCTCGATCCGCGTGCGGATATCCTCGGGCATATCGGCGAGTTGCGGCACCGGGTGCCGACTGATCTTGTCTTGCATTCAGAGTCTCCTCTCTCCCGCCGCCACTATGCACAGTCGCGACGAGGCCGAGGAAGTGACGTTGCGGCAATTCGGATCAGGCGTCGAGCTCGATCCAGACCGGGACATGATCGGAGGGCTTGTCGCGGCCGCGGGTTTCCTTGTCGATGCCCACCTCTCGCATCAGGTCGGCCGCTTGCGGCGACAAAAGGAGGTGGTCGATCCGGATGCCGTTATTCTTCTGCCAGGCCCCCGCCTGATAATCCCAGAACGAATAATGCCCCGGCCCCTGCACGCGAGCACGGAAAGCCTCTGTGAAGCCGAGATTGAGGATCTCGCGAAAAGCCGCCCGGCTTTGCGGCAGCGCCAGCGCATCACCGCGCCAGGCTTCGGGCTTCGCCGCATCCTCGTCCTGCGGGATGATGTTGTAATCGCCCGCCATCACGACCGGCTCTTCAGTGGCCAGCAATTCCTCGGCCCGCGCTTTCATCCGCGCCATCCAGTTCAGCTTGTAGGCGTATTTACCGCCTTCGAGCGGCGCGCCCGTGTCGTCGAACTCGACCGGATTGCCGTTGGGCAGATAAAGCCCGCACAGCCGCACCGCGCGCACGCCCACCACCGTCGCCTCGATCCAGCGCGCCTGCTCGTCACTGTCATCGCCCGGCAGGCCGCGCGTCACATCCTCGAGCGGCAGCTTCGACAGGATCGCCACCCCGTTGAAGCTCTTCTGGCCGTGGGTTTCGACCTGGTAGCCCAGCTCCTCGAACAGCTCGCGCGGGAAGGCCTCGTCGACCGATTTGATCTCTTGGAGCAGCGCCACGTCGGGCTCGGCTTCCTTGAGCCAGTCAACCAGCGCCTGATGACGGGCCTTGATGCCGTTGATGTTGAACGTGGCGATTTTCATGGTCGGCAGCTCCGGCTTGGGTCTGGCACGGGTGTAGCGTCAAGCCGGGCCGGGAGACAAGGGCGGGGTTCGCTGCCTGGACCGCTGACGGGACTGATCCAGGCCGAGCCAATACAATCAACCGCAGACTAAAGAAGCCCACCCAGAATTTCTGATCGCGCGGAGCGACCAGCCCCGGGCCGCGCCCGACCCTCCCCCCGGAAAACGAAAAAGCGCCCCGCGGGGCGCCCTCTCCTCTCACACGAACCGGCCTCAGCCGATCGTCAAATCCAGCGTGACCTCGCACTTCAGCAGCTTGGAGATCGGACAGCCGGCCTTCGCGTCTTCCGCCGCCTTGCGGATCGCGGCCTCGTCGCCTGTGCCCTTCACCGTCGCGCTCAAGGCCGATTTCGTCACGGCGAACCCATCGTCCTTTTTCTCAAGCGAGACTTCTGCCTTGGTGTCGATCACAACGTCGCTTACCCCGGCCTCTTCCAGCCCAAGCGACAGCGCCATCGAGAAGCACGCCGCGTGCGCCGCCCCGATCAGCTCTTCGGGGTTCGAGCCCGGTTTGTCCTCGAACCGCGTGTTGAACCCGTAGGGCTGAGCGTCGAGCGCACCGCTCTCGGTCGAGATGGTGCCGCCGCCCCCCTTGATCGTGCCTTCCCAATGGGCGGATGCGTGTTTGCGGATCATGGCGTTCCCTCCTGTTGCTGTTCGTCACCAGACTAACAGAAACCACAGGAAAGTTGTTCCGCTCAGATATTGCGTCCGATCAGCCGTTCATATTCCTGAATCGCGAAACGGTCGGTCATCCCGGCCACGTAATCGAGCACCACCCGCGCCAGCGCCTGCTTTGCCTCCGGGCGCGTGCGATCCCCGCCCGCGATCCGGGCAAGCGCCACCTCGTCCTGCCAATCCTCGGGCAGAAGCTCGGGGCGCTCCATGAACAGCGGGAAGAGCGCGTTGACCATTTCGGTCACGCGCTTGCGCTCCACCACCACCGAGGGCGCGCGATACATGCGCTGGAACAGAAACTGCTTGAGCACCTTGAGGCTTTGATAGAGCGGCTTCGAGAAGCGGATGATCGGACCGTCCATGTGTCGGATATCGTCGACCGATTGCGGCCCGAGCGAGGTCAGACGGTTCTCGGCCACATGGATCACATCCTCGACCATGACGCCGAAGACCCGGCGCAGCGCCTCGTGCTGGCGGCGTGAGCGATCAAGCCCGGGATGCAGGCGATCCACTTCCGCGAAACACTCGCCGATCATCGGCAACTCGCAAAGGTCCTCTTCGGTGAAGAGCCCCGCGCGCAAGCCATCGTGCAGGTCGTGGTGGTTATAGGCCACGTCATCGGCGACCGCCGCCACCTGCGCCTCGGCCGACGCATTGGTCTCCAGCTCCAGATCCCATTGCGCATCGACCTCGGCCAAAGCGTAGGGAAGCTGGTCGCGGCAGGGAAAGCTGTGCGAGCCGCCCTTGTCGGAAATCGCGGGCCCGTTGTGTTTGGCGATGCCCTCGAGCGTTTCCCAGGTCAGGTTCAACCCGTCGAACCCGGCATAGTGCTTTTCGAGCTTGGTCACGATCCGCAGCGCCTGCGCGTTGTGATCGAACCCGCCGTAAGGCGCCATCAGCTCGGCCAGCGCGTCCTCGCCCGTATGCCCGAAGGGCGGGTGCCCCAGATCATGCGCCAGCGCCACCGCCTCGGCCAAATCGGTATTGAGCCCCAAGGCCCCCGCGATGGTGCGCGCCACCTGCGCCACCTCGATCGTGTGTGTCAGTCGCGTGCGGTAATAATCGCCCTCATGCTCGACGAAAACCTGCGTCTTGTGCTTGAGCCGCCGAAACGCCGAAGAATGGATGATCCGGTCGCGATCGCGCTGGAAGGGCGAGCGGAAGGTGGACATGCTTTCGGGATGAAGCCGCCCGCGGCTCTCGCCGGGCTGGCAGGCATAGGGCTTGAGCACTGGAAAAACCTCGTCTTGTCGGCACGCCTCGCCCCTCCTATATCTCGGATGTGACGGAAATACAGGCCCTGCGGGGCCAGGAAGGCCACTCCGATGCAACTGCCCCCCAAAGTGACCGATCGCGCCTTCGCGCGGCTGGCGGAAATCAACGAAGGTCGTGATGCACCCCAAGCGCTGCGTGTGGCCGTCGAGGGTGGCGGCTGTTCGGGCTTTCAATATGACATCAAGCTCGAAGAGAGTGCGGCCAGCGACGATATCGTGCTCGAAGGCGCGGGCCAGAAGGTACTGATCGACCCGGTCTCCCTGCCCTTCCTCGAAAACGCCACCATCGATTTCACCGACGAGCTGATCGGCGCGCGTTTCGTGATCGAGAACCCGAACGCCTCGAGTTCCTGCGGCTGCGGTATCTCCTTCTCGATGTAAGCCTGCGCCCGTGGTGGTGGCAGGACGCTCCGCGGGGGATATTTGAAGCAGTTGGAATGTGTGGAAACAGATCTTCCAACTGCTTCAAATATCCCCGCCGGAGGCTCCCGAACCCTCCACCTCACTCCGCCAAGGGCAATTTGCGGAAATCAAACCCCGCCTCCAGCGTCGGCTTGATGACCTCGAAATAGGGTGAGAGGTCGAAATCGCGCGGCGTGAAAAGCGAGTAATGCCGGATATGCAGGATCTCGCGCTGCGCATCTTCCGAGCTTTGCTCGATATCGGGCAGGATCGGGTAGTGGACCGAATGGAAGGCCTCGGCGATCACGGTCGAGCAGATCGCCCGCGTCGGATCGCCTGAGCCTAACGCCAGCATCCGGCGCCGGAACCGGTGCGGCACGGGCGGGCGCGGCAGCAGGTATCGCGCGAGATCGACCACGTTCTTCAGATCATAGCTGCGCCCGACCGCGGCCTGCATGTAGTCGATGACTGCTTCCAGCTGGGCATGTTCCAACCCGATGGGGCGGCAGATCCGGGTGTTGAGATGCGCATATTCGGACAGGCCCGTGATCCGCACGCCCGCCTCCAGATCGGCCTCGATCAGCTCGCCCCCCGGCGGGCCTCCGGTGTAGAAGGCCGCGTGCGACCAGGTGGAATGGGTCAGATATTTGATCGCCGCCGAAATCCGCCGGTCGCCCTCGACCAGAAGCACGTCACCGGGGCGCAGCGTGGCGCGCAGCGCGCGGGTCGGGATCACACCGAACGGTTTGTAGTACCGCGTCTGCTTTTGCAGAAACCGCGCGATCCTTTTCCCCAAGAAACGAGAGATTTGCGCCATGACCTCCTCCTGTTTCAGAGCTAGGTCGGAGGCGCGCAGGTGCACAGGTCAGGCGCGGAACTGTGATTTACGCCAACTGACGCCCGAGCAGGTGCGCATCACTTCGCGGGCAGCGGGCCGCCCATGTCGATGCCGGTATCCATCGCCAGAGCACGGGCTTTCTCGATCCGCGCCCACAGTTCGGGATCACCCTCGCCCTGCGGCCAGACGCCGGTCAGCGCGAAACGGAACCGCGCGGAATGGCGGGCTTCGCGCTCGATCCGGTCGATGAACTCCGCGCCATGATCGGCGATCAGATCCTCGAGCGGCCCCGCGGCCAGCATCACGACCTGCCAGACGGTCGTGGCATCCGTCAGCGCCTTGCGGATGAACCCCCAAAGCACTTCGGGATGTTCGCGCAGCTCGAAGACGCAGAGCACCGACCAGGGGAAGCTCTCATCCTCCGGCTCGACCTCGTTGTCGGCAAGCCACAACGCCACCAACGCCTCGACCGTGCGCACATCATCTGGGGCGCTGGCCTCGTTGCACAGGATCGACACAAGCTCGGGGGGCAGCGGGGTGGTGGTCACTGCATCATCTCCTTGGTCGCGCTCAGCGTGACACCCTCATAGTCGCGCACCACGCGGTCGATGTCCCATTGCAGGCGTGTCAGGAAGACGATGTCGCCGTCATGGTCGTAGGAGATGTGCTGCTTGTTGGCGTTCACCAGTTTCTCGACCGCCACCTTGTCGCCCTGCACCCAACGCGCGGAGGTGAATTGCGAGGGCTCGAAACGCACGGGGATGCCATATTCCAGCTCGATCCGGCTTGCCAGCACGTCGAATTGCAGCGCGCCGACGACACCCACGATAAAGCCCGAGCCGATCGCGGGTTTGAACACCTTGGCCGCGCCCTCCTCGGCGAATTGCATCAGCGCCTTTTCGAGGTGCTTGCCCTTCATCGGGTCTGTCGCGCGCACCGATTGCAGCAGTTCGGGCGCGAAGCTCGGGATGCCGGTGAAGCGCAGCGTCTCGCCCTCGGTCAGCGCGTCGCCGATGCGCAGCTGGCCGTGGTTCGGGATACCGATGATGTCGCCGCCCCAGGCCTCTTCGGCCAGCTCGCGGTCGGCGGCAAGGAACAGAACCGGGTTCGACACCGCCATCGGCTTTTTCGAACGCACATGGAAGAGTTTCTGGCCACGCTCGAAATGCCCCGAGACGAGGCGCACGAAGGCCACGCGGTCGCGGTGCTTGGGGTCCATATTGGCCTGAACCTTGAAGACAAAGCCCGCGACCTTCTTCTCCTCGGGGGCCACGTCGCGCTCGGCGGTGTGGAAGACCTCCGGCTCGGGGCCGAATTCGCCGATCCCGTCCATCAGCTCCTTCACACCGAAGCTGTTGATCGCAGAGCCGAACCAGATCGGGGTCATATGCCCTTCGAGGAAGCTCTGGCGGTCAAAGGTCGGCAGCAGCTCGCGGGCCATCTCGACCTCTTCGCGCAGCTTTTCCAGCAGATCGGCAGGCACATGTTCGGCCAGTTTCGGGTCGTCCAGACCACTGATCTTGATCGACTCGGCCACCTTGTTGCGGTCGGCCCGGTCCATCAGTTCCAGCCGGTCATGCAGCATGTCGTAGCAGCCGAGAAACTCACGACCCACGCCGATCGGCCAGGAGGCCGGGGCCACGTCGATCGCGAGGTTTTCCTGGATCTCGTCGATGATCTCGAAGGTCTCGCGGCTCTCGCGGTCCATCTTGTTACAGAAGGTCAGGATCGGCAGGTCGCGCAGGCGGCAGACCTCGAAGAGCTTGCGGGTCTGGCTCTCCACGCCCTTCGCCCCGTCGATCACCATGATCGCGGCGTCCACGGCGGTCAGCGTCCGGTAGGTATCTTCCGAGAAATCCGAGTGGCCGGGCGTGTCGACGAGGTTGTAGCGATAGGTGCCGTATTCGAACGACATCGCCGAGGCCGAGACCGAGATCCCGCGATCCTGTTCGAGCTTCATGAAGTCCGAGCGCGTGCGCCGTGCCTCGCCCTTGGCGCGCACCTGTCCGGCCATCTGGATGGCGCCGCCGAAAAGCAGGAACTTTTCGGTCAGGGTGGTCTTGCCCGCATCCGGGTGCGAGATGATCGCGAAGGTGCGGCGACGGGCGATTTCGGGCGGGAGGGCGGGACGGTTGCTCATGCGCGCTCGTTTATCCTGACCGCGCGCCCCTTGCAATCGCGCAGGTGCGCGGGTGCGGCAGGCGCGCTCGCTGAGTTCCGAACCCCGGAACGATCCCCTCGGGGCCGCGAGGAGAAACGTACCTCAGGCGTAATGGCGATAGGTCAGCTCGGCGCTCTCGCCCTCGGCGTTGAACGCCTCCGCCATCGCCCGCATCTTCGCATGAGCTGGCGATTTCACGCAGACCGGATCGGCCGCCGCGGGATCGCCCGCGATGGCCAGCGCCTGACAGCGGCAGCCTCCAAGGTCGATTGCCTTGCGCTCGCAACTGCGGCAGGGCTCCTTCATCCAGTCATCGCCGCGATAGGCGTTGAAGGCGGGGTTGTCGTACCAGATCTCGCGCAGCGAACGATCCCGCACCGTCCAGAACTCCAGATGCGGAATGGTGCGCGCCGCATGGCAGGGCAGGACCAAGCCGTCTGGTGCAATGTTGAGCCCGACCGACCCCCATCCATTCATGCAGCGTTTGGGATAGTCGCCATGGTAGTCGGCGGGGACGAAATCGATCACCAGCTTACCCTTGAGCGACTCGCGCGCCTCGGCCACAAGCGCCTCGGCTTCGCGGGCCTGTTCGCGTGTCGGCATCAGGGCGGCGCGGTTCTTCATCGCCCAGCCGTAGAATTGCACGATCGCCACCTCGATCCGACGCGCGCCCATCTCCTGCGCCATCTCCAGCGCGCGCGGCAGCTGATGCAGGTTCTGGCGATGCAGCACCGCGTTGAGCGTAAGCGGAAAGCCGATCTCGCCGATCCAGCCCGCTACCTGCATCTTGCGCGCGAACCCGCCCTTGTAGCCGCCGATCCTGTCGGCCAGTTCCGCATCCATCCCCTGCAAGGACAGCTGGACATGATCAAGCCCCGCCGTGTCGAGTTCCTCGAGCCTGCGCCGCGTCAGCCCGATCCCCGACGTGATGAGATTGGTGTAAAGTCCCGCCTCGCGCGCGGCGCGCACCAGATCGGTCAGGTCGCGCCGGGTCGCGGGCTCGCCCCCCGAAAGGTGGAGTTGCAGCACGCCCAGCTCTGCGGCCTCGGCAAAGACCCGCGTCCAGTCCTCGGTCGACAATTCGCGCTCCTGCGCCTCGAGTTCGAGCGGGTTCGAACAATAAGGACAAGCCAGAGGGCAGCGGTGGGTCAGCTCGGCCAACATGGCCATCGGGGGCGGAATGCGGCTCATGCGACCTCCAGGATGCGACGCTCGGCCAGCGCTTCGATGAAGCCCGAGACATCCGGCGCGATCTGTTCGCGCGGAGCGGCATAATCCGCTGCGAGTCGGTCGATCAGCGTGGTGAAATCCGTCCGCCCGTCGATGCGCGAGAGGATGGCGTGGCCGATCTCGTCGAGGGCGATGGTCTTCTCCGGCGCAAGCAGCACCCAGCGGTCGCGCACCGCATCGCGATGCAGCCGGACCCCGCGCGGGATCACCGGGATCGCGCCTTGGGCGATCATGCCGCGACCCGGATCAGATGCGTGCCGGGCTGCCAGCCCCCGGGCGGGATGTGCGCAGGCGCGACATAGGCCGAATGGAGCGCATCGAGCTGGGCCCAGAGCACATCGGTCTTGAACTCGAGCGCCGCCGCCGCCGCATCCTGCTTTTCCTGCGTATCGGCATGATCGAGCACCCATTTCAGCCCGAAGGCCACATCCTTGGGCGCCTCCGACAGGCGACGCTTGAAATAGGACAGCGACCGGTCATCGGCGAAATCGTAATGCGCGAGCAACCCCTCGATCCGGTTGGCATGGATCGCGGGCGCGAAAAGTTCGGTCAGCGAGGAGGCCACGGCCTCGAGCAGCGTCTTGTCGCGCACGAACCGGACATAGGCGTCACAGGCGAACCGCGTCGCGGGAAGCACGCCCTGCCGCGAGGCCACGTAGTCGCGGTCGAGTCCCACCGCATCGGCCAGCCGCAACCAGCGCTCGATCCCGCCCTCGTTCTCGGCAGTTCCATCGTGATCCTCAATGCGCGAGCGCCATGCCCTTCGCAGCGCCGGCTCCTCGACGCGCGACATGAAGGCGGCATCCTTCATCGGGATCGTATGCTGATAGTAATAGCGGTTGATCACCCAGGCGCGCACCTGATCGGGGGTGCAACGACCCGAGTGGAGCATATCGTGGAACGGGTGCTTGTCGTGGTAGCGCTCCGCACCGATCTGGCGCAGGCGGGCCTCGAAGGCCTCGCGTGTCTGGGTCATAGCCTTACCTCCATCCCGTCCTGCCCGATCATCCAGCCCGCCGCCTCGACGCGGGCGCGTTCCTGCGAATCCGGGCGCAGCACGGGGTTGCTGTTGTTCATGTGCACGAAGATGCGCTTGGCGATGCCGAGCCCTTCGAAAGCGGCGAGACTGCCCTCGGGCCCCGAGATCGAGATATGCCCCATGCGCCGCCCGGTCTTGGCGCTCAGTCCCGCGGCGATCATCTCGTCATCCGACCAGAGCGTGCCGTCGAACATCACGAGATCGGCGCCCTTCAGCCGCGCCGCAAGCGCCGGGGTCAGTTTCGCGCAGCCCGGAATGTAGAACGCGCGGGTTTTTCCTGCGCGCAACTCCACCCCCACGGTCTGCTCGCCCTCCAGATCGGTCACGACCTCGGCGCCCTCGAGATAGAGCGGCACCTTGCCCGGCACAGCAAAGAGCTGCGCGCTCAGGTCGGGCGCAAGCTCGAATGGCGTATCGAGCGCGACCGGCGCGCGGGTCACGCAATCGGGCCGCAGCGCATCGAAGATCGGGTTCGCCCCGAGCACAGCATGGATCTCGAGCGTGGCGAAAAGCGTGAAGTTCTGGCTTTCGCGCAGCACCAGCAGGCCCGCCACATGGTCGATATCGCCATTGGTGACCAGCACCGAGCGAAGCGGCAGGTCGCGCAGCCCCGTCGGGTGCAGCTCGGGGGTGCGCGCCATCTGTTCGCGAATATCTGGAGAGGCGTTCAGGATCGCCCAGTCCCGCCCGTTGCCGCTGACCGCGACCGAGCTTTGCGTCTGGGCCGGGATTTCCCCGGCCCGCGCAAGATTGCAATTCGTGCAACCGCAATTCCACTGGGGAAGGCCGCCTCCGGCTGCCGCCCCCAGGATCCGCGCGTGAAGTGTCATTCGGCCCTCCCCGCGCCGAAAGCACGCCTCAGAAGAGGACGCCGCCCTCGTCGCCCGAATCCGGACCGTACATGTTGATTTCCATACCGCAGTCGATTGCGCGCAGAACGGGTTTCGCCCAGGCCATGATATCCTCCCTAGTGACTCAAGAATGTCGACCATTAGCACCCACACAAGCCCGTCGCGGCAATTAGACCTTGGTCGTAGCGGGCGGCTCTCGGCCCATCGGGGGGATCGCGGAGCGTGGCTTGAGGCCTCCCGCGCCCGGCGCTAGGCTGGGCGCGACTTTGCCACGGAGGAGCGCATGACCGATTATCTCGACACGCCCGAGGGCCGCCGCATCGCCTATAACCGCACCCCGGGCAAAGGCCCGGGCGTCGTGTTCCTGGGTGGTTTCAAATCGGACATGGAAGGCACGAAGGCGATCGCACTCGAGGAGTGGGCCAAGCGCGAGGGCCGCGCCTTCCTGCGCCTCGACTATTCCGGCCACGGCGTCTCGGGCGGCGCGTTCGAGGACGGCGCGATCGGTGACTGGTTCGAGGACGCGCGCGACACGATCATGGCGCTGACCGAGGGGCCGCAAATTCTCGTGGGCTCGTCGATGGGCGGCTGGATATCGCTGCTGATGGCGCGCGAGCATCCCGAGCGGGTTGCCGGCCTCGTGACCATCGCCGCCGCGCCCGATTTTACCGAAGACGGCTATTGGGCGAGCTTCGACAAGGAGACGCGCCACAAGCTCGAATCGGAAGGCTCGGTCGCGGTGCCATCGGAATACGGCGAGCCCTATGTGATCACGCGGCGCCTGATCAACGAGGGGCGCACCCGGCTCGTGCTGCGCACGCCCCTGTCGCTCCCCTTCCCGACCCGCTTCCTGCAAGGTACGGCCGACGATGCCGTGAGCACCGAAACCGCGATCCGCCTTCTCGATCATGCCGAGGGCGACGACATGCGGCTGACGCTGGTGAAGGGCGCCGATCACCGGTTCTCGACGCCCGAGTGTCTGGCACTGATCGAGACGGCGCTTGCCGAGGTGATCGAGCGGCTGTGATCCGCCGCCCAGCGGTTTTCAATTTGCCAGCCCAGCGGGCTTGCGGCACACTCCGCCTCAACAGAGCGCAAAAGCGCCGCGAAAGAGGTTTCGAGCCATGCCCAACGACCCGCTGGTCTTCCTGCCCGGATTCATGTGCGATGCACGCCTGTTCTGGCACCAGTTGCAGGACCTGTCGAGTGAACGCAGCGTGATGGTCGCGCGGTTGCGCGGCTCTACCATCGAGGAGATGGCGCAGGCGGTACTAGCCGATGCCCCCACACGCTTTGCGCTCGCCGGACACTGGCTGGGCGGCGTGGTGGCAATCGAGATCCTGCGCCGCGCGCCCGAGCGCGTCAGCCAGCTCGCGCTGATCGATGTCTCGCCCCTGCCCGAGACACCGCAGGTCGCCGCCAGCCGCGAGACCCGGATCGTGGGGGCGCGCACGGGGCGGCTCGACGAGATGATGCTCGACGAGATCCCCTCCGACTCGCTCGCCCCCGGCGCGGGCCGCGCCACCGTACAGGCGCTGATGCTGGAAATGGCGGCCGCTCTCGGCCCCGACGCGTTCGAGCGCCAGTCGCGCGCGCTGATGCGCCGCCCCGATCTGCAACGCACACTGCGCAACACCAAGACGCGGGCGCTTTTGATGTGCGGCGAATATGACCGCATCTGCCCGCCGCGCCGCCATGAATTCCTTGCCGAGCTGATGCCCCATGCGGAATACCGGCTGATCCTGGGCGCTGGCCACATGAGTCCGCTCGAACAGCCCGAGAAGATTACCCAAGGGCTGCGCGACTGGCTTGGCGCACCGCTACTCCTGGCGTGAGCGGCCTGCCGAACGCCTGGCCAAGCGGACTGCACCTTGCGCGCTTGTCACCCCCGGGCGCGGCATTTAACCTTTGTAAAAGGGCCGCGCGGGACGAATCCGCCGCGCAGCCGAGGGCAGCAGGATCGAGGGCAGGCATGGCAGGGGCGCAGCTTCGCACCGTCGCATTGGCATTTCTCGTCGGGCTCGGCACTCAGGCCGCGCTCGCAAAGGACGTGATCACCAAGCAATACGAGGATGGCGGGCTCTACGAGGGCACGTTCACCGACGGCAAGCAGGACGGCTACGGCACCTACAAGCTTCCCTCGGGCTATGAATACGAGGGCGAATGGGTGATGGGCGAGATCCGCGGTCAGGGCCGCGCACGCTTTCCCAACGGCTCCGTCTACGAGGGCGAATTCGCCCGCGGCAAACCCAATGGCAAGGGCAAGATCACCTTTGCCGACGGCGGCACCTATGAGGGCGACTGGCTCAACGGCCAGATCACCGGCACCGGGACCGCCCGTTACGCCAACGGCTCAACCTATACCGGCCAGTTCCGCGATGCGATGCATGACGGCAAGGGCACGCTCGAGAGTGCGAACGGCTATCGCTACGAGGGCGACTGGCTGGGCGGGATCAAGCAGGGGGTGGGCAAGATCACCTATCCTGACGGCTCGACCTATGAAGGCCAGATGGCAAACGGCCAGCGCGATGGCGAGGGTACGCTGACGATGACCGACGGGCTGAGCTATGTCGGTCAGTGGAAAGACGGGCAAATGAACGGGATGGGAACGCTGACCCAACCCAATGGCGATGTCTACGAAGGCGAGATGGCGGGCGGCAAGCGCCACGGCAGGGGCCGCGTGACCTATGCCAATGGCGATGTCTATACCGGCGAGTTCCTGCTCGACAAACGCCACGGCACCGGCACCTTCCGCGGCACCGATGGCTATGTCTATGCCGGCGACTGGAACGAGGGCCGGATCGAAGGCGAAGGCCGCGCCACCTACCCGGACGGCTCGATCTACGAGGGCCATTTCCTCAACGACCAGCCCGACGGCCAAGGCAAGATCACCTATCCCGACGGCTCGAGCTACGAGGGCGGCTGGGTCGCGGGAGTGATCGAGGGCACCGGCATCGCGCATTACGCCAACGGGCTCGTCTATGAGGGCGAGTTCAAGAACGCGCGCAATGACGGGCGCGGCAAGATGACCTATCCCGACGGCTATACCTATGAAGGCGACTGGGCCGATGGCCAGCGCGACGGCCAGGGTATCGCGCACTATGCCGACGGCACGATCTATGAGGGCGGGTTCAAGCGCGGCCAGCGCGACGGAACGGGCAAGCTGACGATGCCCGACGGGTTCGTCTACGAGGGTGAGTGGCGCAATGGTGCGATCGACGGCGCAGGACGGGCGATCTATGCCAATGGCGATGTCTACGAGGGCAATTTCACCAATGGCAAGCGCGAGGGGCAAGGCAAGATGACCTATGCTTCGGGCAAGACCGCCGAGGGCCAGTGGACGAATGATGCGCTCGCGACCGGGGGGGGGACAGGCGCGGAGACGAGCGCGCCGCCCAGCCCCGACACCGCCGAGAGCGCGCCCGCGCAGGACACGCCCGCGGGCAATTGAGCGCGCAGCTCCCGGCCCGTGCACTCGTGACAGCTGCGGGAGCCTCCGGCGGGGATATTTTTACCAACTCGAAGGGGTAGCAGAGGATCAGATCCGCGCGCCGGCGTCGAGCTTGGCGAGAATGGCTTCGGCCGTCTTCAGCTTGGCTTCGCGCGTCGCTTCGTCCTGTTTGTCCCAGTTGCGGTAGACGAGTTTCATTCGGGCATTCCCTTCGAACCGGGCGCGATGGCGGTCGATGAAATGCCAGTAGAGGCTGTTGAACGGGCAGGAGTTTTCGCCATCCTTCGCCGTCACCGCATAGGCGCAGCCCCCGCAATAATCCGACATCTTGTCGATATAGGCGCCCGAGGAAATATAGGCTTTCGAGGCGATGACCCCGCCATCGGCGAACTGGCTCATCCCTGCCGTATTGGGCGCCTCCACCCATTCATAAGCGTCGATATAGACGGCGAGATACCAATCCTGCACCTGGCGCGGATCGATGCCCGCCAACAGCGCGAAATTCCCTGTCACCATCAGCCGCTGGATGTGATGGGCATAGGCGAGATCGCGTGTCTGGGCGATCGCGGCTTTCATGCAGGCCATGTCGGTTTCGGCCGACCAGTAGAACCATGGCAGGTCGCGTTTGTGGTTCAGCGCGTTGCGGGACGTGTAATCGGGCCCTTCGAGGAAATAGATCCCGCGGACATATTCGCGCCAGCCGAGGATCTGACGGATGAACCCCTCGACAGACTGGATCGGGGCCCTGCCCGCCCTGTAGGCCGCTTCGGCCGCGTCGCACACCTCGCGCGGGGTAAGCAGGCCGAGATTGAGGCACGAAGACAGGAGCGAGTGATAGAGGAGCCGATCATCCTCCAGCATCGCATCCTGATAGGGGCCGAAATCGCAAAGGTTGTGGGAGATGAAATGCTTCAGCGCGCGTTCCGCCTGCGCGCGGCTGACGGGCCAGTTGAATTCCTCCAGCGTGCCAAAATTGTCGGGAAATTCCGCCGCGACCATGTCGAGTACCTCTTGCACCAGCGTATCCTTGCGGAATGTGGGCGCGGGCTCGCGGAAGAGATCTGGCTGGGCGGGCTTGCGGTTCTCCTTGTCGTAATTCCAGGTGCCGCCCGCCGGATCGTCACCCTCCATCAGTAGGCCGGTCTCGCGGCGCATCTCGCGGTAAAACCACTCCATGCGCAGCTCCTTGCGACCCTTGGCCCAATCCGCAAAGCGTTTCTCCGAGCAGATGAAGCGGTCGTCGGGCAACTGGCGGATCTTAATGGGCACGCTGTCGAACGTCTCGCGCAGGCGCCATTCACCGGGCGCGAGGGTCAGGACCTCCTCTGCCCCGACCTCCTCGGCACGCCTCGCGAATTCTCCGACGAGAGAGCCCGCGTTCTCAGCATCGGTGAGCTTCGTATAGAGAACGCGCCAGCCGTCGCGCTCCAGCTCATCGGCAAAGCGGCGCATCGCGGCGAAGGTCAGGGCGAGTTTCTGCTTGTGATGGCCGGTATAGGTCGCCTCCTCGCGCACCTCGGCCATGACCACCACGTCACGCGCCTTGTCCCCCGCGCGCAAAGCCGCGCCCTCAGGGCTGAGCTGATCGCCGAGCACCGCGATCAGGCAGGGTTTACCGTCGCTCACCAGGGGATCTCCTTGCCCGCATGGTCGAAGAAGCCACCGGTTTGCGCCGGGCTCAGGCCGTCGAGCACATCGAGCAGACGCCGCGCGGCCTCGGCGGGGGCGAGTTTGTCGCGCGGGTAATCGGCGGTGAAGGGCGTGTCGACCGTGCCGGGATGGAGGGCCGCGACCACGAGATGTTTGTGACTGCGGGCCAGTTCGATCGCAGCCCCGTGCAAAAGCTGGTTCAGTGCGGCCTTGGAGGTGCGGTAGCTATACCACCCGCCCAGCCGGTTATCTCCGATCGAGCCCACCCGTGCCGAGAGCGCCGCGAAGCGCGCGGGCCGGTCACGGGGGAGCAGGCGGGCTGCGTGTTTCAGAACCAGCGCCGGCCCGATAGCGTTCACCGCGAACTGGCTGGCGAGTTCCCCGGGCGTGAGCTGCGAGAGCGATTTCTCCGGCGTGCCAAGCGCGCCCGAGGCCACGAATACCAGATCGACCGGACTTTCAATCCCGGCGAGCCCCGCCTCGATCGACGCCTCGTCCGTCACGTCGAAGCCGTCGCGCGACCGCGACAGACCGCGCACCCGGTAGCTGCGCGCCTCCAACTCGGCACGGATCGCAGCCCCGATCCCGCCCGTATCTCCGATCACGATTGCCTGAGGGGTCACGCCTACCTCCCTTTTTGCTCGCTCAAGGCTACGCAGCCTCCCCCCGCGCGGTTTCTTTTTTGCTTTTCATTTGGGGCTCGGCGCTTATAGTGCGCCCCATGACACGGGACTTTCATATCCAGATCCAGACCGCCGGGGCCAGCGCCCGTGGCGCGATCTCCCGTGGTCTCCTTCTTCTTAGCAGCCTCTGAGCGTGCCTTCGGGCGCGAACGCTCAGGGGTATCCAGCGCCCGGACAACTTCCGAAAGCCACCGCGCAATGCTGGCCTTCGGGACCAACTGACGCTAAGAGCCAAGACGAAAGAGACAGCAGATGGCCCAGACCATGACCGACAAATCCCGCGTTCTGATTTTCGACACCACCCTGCGCGACGGCGAGCAATCGCCGGGTGCGACGATGACCCATGACGAGAAGCTCGAGATCGCCGACCTGCTCGACGAGATGGGCGTCGACATCATCGAAGCCGGTTTCCCGATCGCCTCGATCGGCGACTTCGAGGCGGTGAGCGATATCGCGAAACGGGCGAAGACCTCCACGATCTGCGGCCTTGCACGCGCGAAGCTGCCCGATATCGACCGCTGCTGGGAAGCGGTGAAGCACGCCAAATCGCCGCGCATCCACACCTTCATCGGCACCTCGCCGCTGCACCGTGCGATCCCGAACCTCGACATGGACCAGATGGCAGAAGTGATCCACGAAACGGTGACGCATGCGCGCAATCTGTGCGACAACGTGCAGTGGTCGCCGATGGATGCGACCCGGACCGAACATGATTACCTCTGCCGCGTCGTCGAGATCGCGATCAAGGCGGGGGCCACGACGATCAACATCCCCGACACGGTGGGTTACACCGCACCGGCCGAGTCCGCTGCACTGATCCGCATGCTGCTCGAGCGCGTGCCGGGCGCCGATGAGATCATCTTCGCCACTCACTGCCACAACGATCTGGGCATGGCGACGGCGAACGCGCTGGCCGCAGTCGACGCCGGCGCACGTCAGATCGAATGCACGATCAACGGTCTGGGCGAGCGCGCGGGCAATACCGCGCTCGAAGAGGTGGTGATGGCGATGAAGGTGCGCCACGACATCATGCCCTACGACACCGGCATCGACACCACCAAGATCATGAACATCTCGCGCCGCGTGGCGCAGGTCTCGGGCTTCCCGGTGCAGTTCAACAAGGCGATCGTCGGCAAGAACGCCTTCCTGCATGAAAGCGGCATCCACCAGGACGGCGTTCTGAAGAACGTCGAGACCTTCGAGATCATGAAACCCTCCGATATCGGCATCACCGAGACCAATATCGCGATGGGCAAGCATTCGGGCCGCGCCGCGCTGCGCTCGAAGCTCAACGATCTGGGCTATGATCTGGCCGACAACCAGCTCAACGATGTCTTTGTGCGCTTCAAGGCGCTGGCCGATCGCAAGAAAGAGATCTACGACGACGACCTGATCGCGCTGATGTCGGACACCGCCGCGAACACGGCGGACGACTACCTGCAAGTGAATTGGCTGCGCGTGGTCTGCGGTTCGGACGGCCAGGAAGCCGAGCTGAAGATGCTCGTCGATGGCGAAGAGAAAAGCTGCAAATCCGAAGGCGACGGCCCGGTTGATGCAGTCTTCAACTGCGTGAAGTCGATCTACCCGACCAAGGCGAAGCTGAAGCTCTATCAGGTCCATGCAGTGACCGAGGGCACCGACGCGCAGGCGACCGTGTCCGTACGTTTGGAGGAGGATGGGCGCATCGTGACCGGCTCGGCTGCCGATACCGACACGATCCTCGCCTCGGTGAAGGCCTATGTCGGCGCGCTCAACCGCCTGCGGGTGCGCAGCCAGAAGACCGCGCCGGATGCGGATGTGAAACAGGTCAGCTACAAACTCTGATACGCGACTGGCGAGTCGGCGACAATCGGGCAGCCCCACGCGGGCTGCCCTTTGAACATCCACCCCCTCCTGCACCTGCGGAATCCGCAAATCAGCACGATTTCGTGACAGGTTGATAATCTGGATTTTTCAGGTCGATTTTTGCCTCCTGGACAGTCAGAAATGTTGAAAAAGGTCAATCGCTTGATCGCCCTTGCGCGGATAACCGCAGGCCACCTGTTGCCGCAGCGCAAATCCGCTTCCACGCCAGCGCCGCTTTGACTATACGAAGCCCGGACCACGACGGGCACGAGTCGGGGTTTTCACGACTTTTGCGACGGGACAGGCGGACAAATGGTAGCTGGGATCTTCTCTTCCGACATGGCGATCGACCTCGGGACGGCGAACACGCTGGTCTACGTGAAGGGCAAGGGCATCGTGCTGAACGAACCCTCGGTGGTCGCCTATCACGTCAAGGACGGCAAGAAGCAGGTCCTCGCGGTCGGTGAGGACGCCAAGCTGATGCTCGGCCGCACCCCCGGCTCGATCGAAGCAATCCGTCCGATGCGCGACGGCGTCATCGCCGATTTCGACAGCGCCGAGGAAATGATCAAGCATTTCATCCGCAAGGTGCACAAGCGCTCGACCTTCTCGAAGCCGAAGATCATCGTCTGCGTCCCCCATGGCGCGACCCCGGTCGAGAAACGTGCGATCCGCCAGTCGGTCCTCTCGGCAGGCGCCCGTCGCGCCGGCCTGATCGCGGAACCGATCGCGGCGGCCATCGGCGCGGGCATGCCGATCACCGATCCCACGGGCTCGATGGTGGTCGATATCGGCGGCGGCACGACCGAGGTGGCCGTTCTCTCGCTGGGCGATATCGTCTATGCGCGCTCGGTGCGCGTGGGCGGCGACCGCATGGACGAGGCGATCATCTCCTATCTGCGCCGCAACCAGAACCTTCTGGTGGGCGAATCCACCGCCGAGCGGATCAAGACCACGATCGGCACCGCGCGTATGCCCGATGATGGGCGCGGCATGAGCCTTCACGTGCGCGGCCGTGACCTGCTGAACGGCGTGCCGAAAGAGACCGAGATCACTCAGGCGCAGGTCGCCGAGGCGCTGTCCGAACCGGTGCAGTCGATCTGCGACGCGGTGATGCAGGCGCTCGAGACCACGCCCCCGGATCTGGCCGCAGACATCGTTGATCGCGGCGTGATGCTGACCGGCGGCGGCGCCCTTCTGGGCGAGCTGGACCTGGCGCTGCGCGAGCAGACCGGCCTGTCGATCTCGATTGCCGATCAATCGCTCAACTGTGTTGCGCTCGGCACCGGCAAGGCGCTTGAATACGAAAAACAGCTTCGCCACGTGATTGATTACGACAGCTGAGTTGGGCCCGGGAACGCACAACGCCCGGCCAGAGAGCTGACCGGAGACGGAATTGGCCAGAAACCGCGACGATCAGGACTATATCGGACCGCTGCGCCGTCTGGGTGTGGCGGTTCTCGCGTTGCTGCTTCTGACATTCTTCCTGATCTGGCGCATCGACAGCCCGCGGATGGAGCGCGTGCGCTCGGCCCTCGTCGACCGCTTCGTGCCAAGCTTCGACTGGGCGATGGCGCCGGTGACCAAGATCACCGACATGATCGAGGGTTTTCAGTCCTACTCCCGGATCTACGAACAAAACCAAGAACTTCGCCGCGAGCTCCAGAAAATGAAGGCCTGGCGCGAGACGGCCGGTCAGCTTGATCAGCAAAACGCCAAGCTGCTCGCGCTGAACAAGGTGCGGCTTGATCCGAAGCTCACCTCCGTTTCGGGACGAGTGCTGGCCGATAGCGGCTCGCCGTTTCGCAAATCGGTGCTGCTGAATGTCGGCAAGCGCGACGGGATCGTGGATGGCTGGGCCACGATGGACGGGCTGGGCCTCGTGGGACGGATCTCGGGCGTGGGGGCCTCGACATCGCGCGTGCTGTTGCTGACCGATGCCTCGAGCCGGATCCCGGTGAGCATCCCCGCCTCTGGCCAGAACGCGATCCTCGCGGGCGACAACTCCCCCTACCCGGTGATCGACTTCCTTGAGCATTCCGACCGTGTGCGTCCGGGCGACCGGGTGATCTCCTCGGGCGATGGCGGCGTCTTCCCGGCTGGTCTCTTGGTGGGCGAAGTGTTCGAAGATCGCAGCAAGCGCCTGCGGGTGCGACTTTCGGCCGATTACGAGCGCCTGGATTTCCTGCGCGTGCTTCGCTCCTATCCGGTGGACCGCATCGACAGCTCGGGCGGGCTGATCGCCCCGGATCCGGAACTGATCGAACAGGAAGCCGCCGAGAAGGCGCGCGCCGAGGCCGCCGAGGGCTCGATCGAAACCGGCGACGGCCCCGAAGCGACGGACGGCGCGACGGGGGCAGGTCAATGATCGACCCGCTCACCCGCCGCCGGCTTGGCTATCGCACGCTCTTCATCGGCATCGGGATCGCGCTGATCTTCGTGCGTCTGCTGCCACTGAGCCATACGCCCGGCGCCCTTCCCGGCCCCGATCTGATGCTGGCGCTGACGCTCGCTTGGGTGCTGCGCCGCCCTGAATACGTTCCCGCACTGCTGATCGTTGTCGTTTTCCTGCTCGAGGATATCCTGTTCTGGCGGCCGATCGGGCTCTGGACCCTGATCGTGCTCGGCGCGACCGAATTCCTGCGTGCCCGGGAGAACGCGTTGCGCGATCTGCCATTCGCGCTGGAATGGGCGTTGGTTGCGGTGCTGCTGGTGGTTATGATGTCGCTCAAGCGGTTCATGCTGATGATCGTGATGGTCGAGCAGCCCGCTCTCGGTCTGGAGCTGTTCCGCATGTTGATGACGCTCGCGGCCTATCCGGTTGTCGTGGTGGTCTCGCGGATCGCTTTCGGACTTCGGCGTGCCGCGCCGGGCGAGGTCGATGCCTTCGGGCACAGGTTGTGAGAGGGGTGCCATGAGACGATCCCCGAAAGACACGGAAGAAAGCACTCGCCGCATCACGCGCCGCGGCTTGATGCTGGGCGGCGCACAGGTTGCGGTGATGGCCGTCCTCGCGGCCCGCATGCGCAAGATGCAGCTCGAGGATGCCGATCAGTATCGACTACTGGCCGAGGGCAACTCGGTGAAGATCCGCCTGATCCCGCCCGCGCGCGGTTTGATCTTCGACCGCAACGGCGTGCTGCTTGCGGGCAACGAACAGAATTACCGCGTCACCATCACCCGCGAGGATACCGACGATGTCGACGCGACACTGACCGAGCTGCGCCGCCTGATCCCGATCACCGATGCGGATGCGGCCGATATCCTGCACGACATTCGCCGCCGCCCGCCGACGACGCCGGTGACCGTGGCCGACCGCCTGACCTGGGACGAGTTCTCGCGCGTTGCTGTCAACGGCCCGTCCCTGCCGGGTGTGAACCCCGATGTGGGCCTCTCGCGCCTCTATCCGCGCCAGGACGATTTCGCCCATGTGATCGGCTATGTCGGCCCGGTTTCGGATTTCGATCTCTCGAAGATGGAAGATCCCGATCCGCTCTTGCTGATCCCGAAATTCCAGCTTGGAAAATCCGGCATCGAGGCGAAGGAAGAGGACGTGTTGCGCGGCGAAGCGGGCCAGCGCCGGGTCGAGGTGAACTCGGCCGGTCGCGAGATGCGCGAGCTGTCGCGCGAGCCGGGCAAGCCGGGCGAGAATATCCAGCTCACCATCGATTACCGGCTGCAGAATTACGCTTTGCAGCGGCTCGAAGAGGAATCGGCGGCGACCGTCGTGATCGACGTGACCAATGGCGATGTGCTGGCCTGCGCCTCCGCCCCCTCGTTCGACCCGAACCTCTTCGTGCGTGGAATTTCGGTCTCCGATTACCGCCGACTGACGCAGGACGATCACCGCCCGTTGGCCGATAAAACCGTGCAGGGCCTTTACCCGCCCGGCTCGACCTACAAGATGGTCACCGCGCTAGCCGCTCTCGAAGCCGGGCTGGTGACACCCGAGGAGACCGTCTGGTGCCCGGGCTATGTCGAGATCGCGGGGCGCCGTTTCCACTGCTGGAAAGGCGCGGGTCATGGCCATGTGAACATGACCAAGAGCCTCGAGCAGTCCTGCGACGTCTATTACTACGAACTCTCGCAACGCGTCGGCATCGACAAGATGAGCGATATGGCGCGCCGACTGGGTGTCGGCGTGAAGCCCGACCTGCCGATGTCGGCGGTCAAGGAAGGCGTGGCGCCCACGAAGGAATGGAAGCAGGAGCGTTACGGCAAGGACTGGCTGATCGGCGACACGGCGAACGCCGCGATCGGTCAGGGCTATGTTCTTGCCTCGCCGATGCATCTCGCGATCATGGCGGCGCGCATCGCGAGCGGCAAGAAGGTCGAACCACGGCTGATCCGGGCGCGCGACGGGGTCGAACAGCCGGTGCGGGTGAGCGACGATCTGGGCATCGCGAAAGAGCATCTCGCCGATGTGCGCCGCGGCATGACGGCGGTGGTGAACTCCGCGCGCGGCACCGCGCGCGGTTCGCGCATCGCGATGACCGAATGGAAGATGGCGGGCAAGACCGGCACCTCGCAGGTGCGCAACATCACCAAGGCCGAACGGGCGCGCGGCGTGATCCGCAACGAGCAGCTGCCCTGGAACCGCCGCGACCACGCGCTGTTCGTGGCCTTTGCTCCAGTCGACAATCCGCGCTACGCGGTCTCGGTCGTGGTCGAGCACGGCTCGGGCGGCTCGACCGCCGCAGCCCCGATTGCACGCGACGTACTTCTTTTTGCGCTGGCTGGCGGACTGCCCCCGGATGACGCCTACCCGTCCTCTGCTCGCGCCAAGGCGAAGGACCTCAACAACTCGCTCAATCTGGTCGACCCGGAAACGGTGCAAAAGCCGCAGGCGAGGTCACGCGCATGAGCTATCTCGAGAGCAATCTCAAGACCGTCCCCGTGGGATGGCGCAAGATCCTCTACATGAACTGGCCGCTGGTCATCTTGCTGACGGCAGTCGCCTGCGCGGGCTTCCTGATGCTCTATTCGGTGGCGGGCGGCAATCTCAGGACCTGGGCCGAACCGCAGATGAAACGCTTCGCGCTCGGCATGGTGGCGATGTTCACCGTGGCCTTCGTCCCGATCTGGTTCTGGCGCAACGTCTCGGCGGCCGCCTATTTCGTGGCCCTGCTGTTGCTGGTCGCGGTCGAGTTCTTTGGCGCGATCGGCATGGGCGCTCAGCGCTGGCTGGAGATCGGCCCGTTGCGAATCCAGCCCTCCGAACTGATGAAGATCACCCTCGTGATGCTGCTTGCAGCCTATTACGACTGGCTGCCGGTCGAGAAGGTCTCGCGCCCGCTATGGGTGTTCATCCCTGCCGTGATCATTCTCACGCCCACCTTCCTCGTGCTGGCCCAGCCCGACCTCGGCACCGCCGTAATGCTGGTGCTCGGCGGCGCTTTCGTGATGTTCGCGGCCGGGGTGAGCCTTTGGTATTTCGGGACCGTTCTGGCATTGGTCGTGGCGCTGGTCTTCGGCGTGATGGAGAGCCGCGGGACCGAGTATCAGCTGCTCCATGACTACCAGTACAAGCGGATCGACACCTTCCTCGATCCCGGCTCGGACCCTCTCGGTGCGGGCTACAACATCATGCAGGCGCAGATTGCGCTCGGCTCGGGCGGCTGGTCGGGGCGCGGCTTCATGCAGGGCACGCAGAGCCGCCTGAACTTCCTGCCCGAGAAGCATACCGATTTCATCTTCACCACGCTCGCCGAAGAGTTCGGCTTCGTCGGTGCCTTCTCGCTGCTGATGCTCTATGCCGGGATCATCGGCTTCGCCCTCTATACTGCAATGGCCACGAAGGACCGCTTCGCCTCGCTTCTCAGTTTCGGGGTGGCTGGGACATTCTTCTTCTTCTTCGCGATCAACATGGCGATGGTGATGGGACTGATGCCGGTGGTGGGCGTGCCCTTGCCGCTTGTCTCTTACGGTGGCACCGCGATGATGATCCTTCTGGCCGCCTTCGGGCTGGTCCAAAGCGCCCATATTCACCGACCGAGGCAAAGATGATCCGGGTTCTTTTCGCCGACAAACCCTCGAACTGGCCGCGTTACGAGGGGCCGCTGAGCGACGCCATCGCCGCAACCGGCCTCGAAGCCGAGATCGTCCAACCCGGCGAGGCCGATCCCTCAACCGTCGATTACATCGTCTATTCGCCGCAAGGCCCGGTGCAGGATTTCACCGCCTATACCAAGGCGAAAGCCGTGCTGAACCTCTGGGCCGGGGTCGAGCGTGTGGTGGGCAACACCACCCTGACGCAGCCGCTCTGCCGGATGGTCGATCAGGGGCTGGAACGCGGCATGGTCGAATACGTGACCGGCCATGTGCTGCGCTATCACCTCGGAATAGATGCGACACTGGCGCAGCAAGACGGGGTCTGGCGCCATGACGGGGGCGTGCCACCGTTGGCGCGCAACCGCTCGGTTGTGATGCTGGGGCTCGGGGCCTTGGGCAAGGCCTGCGCCGAGGCGCTGGCGGGGCTGGGCTTCGCCGTGACAGGCTGGAGCCGGACGCCAAAGGAGATTGCGGGGATCACCTGTCTGAGCGGCGAAGAGGGTCTGCGCGAGGCACTGTCGCGCGCCGAAATCCTCGTCTCGATCCTGCCCGATACGCCCGAGACGACCGATCTGCTGAATTCCCGGACGCTGACGCTGTTGCCGAAAGGCGCGCGGATCATCAACCCCGGGCGCGGCACGCTGATTGACGACGATGCGCTGTTGACCGCGCTCGGGGTCGGGCAAGTCGGTCATGCGACGCTCGATGTGTTTCGCACAGAGCCCCTGCCCCCGGAGCACCCTTATTGGGCGCATCCCAACGTGACGGTCACGCCCCATATCGCCGCCGAAAGCCGGGCCGAGACCGCCTCGGAAGTGATCGCCGAGAATATCCGGCGCGGCGAGGCCGGTGAGCCGTTCCTATACCTGGTCGACCGTTCGCGCGGCTATTGAACGCCGAGGGGCGCTGCCCCGCTCGCTGACGCGAGCCCCCGGGATATTTAGGCCAAGAGGAAGATCAGAGCGCGGGCGCGTCGAGTCCGAGTTGCCGTGCGAGATCCGCGAGGCGCGTTTCCTGGCCGGACCAGTCGGCGGCGCGCGAGGCGAACAGGGTTGCCTGCGATTGGTGGATCAGCCCGTCGGAGAGGATCTTCAGGTGGTTGGCGCGCAGCGTCTCGCCGCTCGAGGTGATATCGGCCACGGCCTCGGCGGTGAGGTTGGCGATCGTGCCCTCGGTCGCGCCCTGACTGTCGACCAGTTGCCAGTCGGCGACGCCCTGCCGCGTCAGGAACTCGCGCACCAGCCGGTGATATTTCGTGGCGATGCGCAGGCGAAAGCCATGCGTCGCGCGGAAGCGGTGGGCGGCGGCGTCGAGATCTTCGAGGCTGTCGACATCCGACCAGCAAGCCGGCACAGCGATGATCAGATCGGCATGGCCGAAGCCCATCGGCGCGAGATCGACGACCTGGCTTTCCCAATCGGCGAGCTTTTCGCGCACGAGATCGGAGCCGGTGACGCCAAGATGGATGCGCCCTGCGGCCAGCTCGCGCGGGATTTCTCCCGCCGAAAGCAGCACCAGCTGCACGCCCTCGGCCCCTTCGACCGCGCCTGCATATTCGCGCTCCGAGCCGGTGCGCTTGAGCGTGATGCCAGCTTGCGCGAACCAGTCGAAGGTCTTCTCCATCAGACGGCCCTTGGAGGGCACACCGAGCTTGATCATGCCTTTCCCTCCAGATCGGCCATCAGCCCCGCGCGGATCACCCCGCCCACGGCCGGGATCTCGCGCCCTTGCCCCAGTTGCCGGGTCAGCGCGTCGTAGCGCCCGCCCGAAGCCACGGGGGGCAGGTCGGGATCGGCGGCGGTGAAGGTGAAGACGAAGCCGTCGTAATATTCCATCGTCGAGCGGCCGTGGCTGGCGTCGAATTGCAGGGTGGCGAGGTCGATGCCTTTCGCAGCGAGCGCCGACAGGCGGCGTTCGAGCCGCGCGATGGCGGGTTCGAGCGCCGGGATCGCGAGTGTGCGCAAGGCGGCGGGCGCAGCCACGGCCGGGCAGCGCAGTTCGGCCAGAGCGTTGAGCGCAGCGACCGCGTCGGAGGCGAGCGGCGGGGCCTTCGCATCGGCTTCGAGCGCTGCGATCCGCGCCTCCATTTCCTCGCGCGAGCGCAGCCCGATCCAGGGCGCGCCGGAGCGTTGTCCGGTCAGCAGATCGGCGCGGGCCTTGGGCACCTCGATCTGACCGGAATAGCGGGCGAGCAGGTGCTGGAACCGCTTGGGCCGCCAGATGTGACGGGCGAGAGCGGCCTTGCGTTCGGGCAGCGTGTCGAGCCCATCGACGGCGGCGCGCAGCAGGCCCATATCGCCGATCGTGGCGGAGAGCTTGAGCTTGGACAGCAGCCCGGAGAAGAGCGCGAAAACCTCGGCGTCGGCGGCTTCCGGGTCGGCGCGGTCGAAGATCTCGAAACCGGCCTGGAAATACTCGTTCGAGCGTGCCGGTCCGCGATGGTCCTGACGGCGAAAAACCTCACCAGCATAGGCGTAACGCGCGGGTTCGGCGCCATTGGCCATGTGTTCTTGCACGACCGGCACGGTGAAGTCCGGGCGCAGCATCATCTCGCCGCGCAGCGGGTCGGCGGTGACATAGGCGCGGGCGCGGATATCCTCGCCGTAAAGGTCGAGAAGCGCCTCGGCGGGTTGCAGGATGTCGGGGGTGACCTCAACCGCGCCAGCGGCGAGGAATTGTGCCAGCAGACGGCCCGACTGCGCCCGCGACTGCGCCTTGTCCGCCATTATTCGGCCTCGTAGCGCGCAAGGATCTCTTGCACTTTTGCAACCATTTCGCCGGTCGGAACCTCGAACTGCGCGGGTTGGGATTTCCATTCCTCAACCGTCGCGTCCTGAGCGATCTTCGCACCGAGGATCAGGTCCTTGATCTGGACGACGCCGCGTTGCGCCTCGTCCGAGCCCTGGATGATTGCGACCGGGCTTTCACGTTTATCCGCGTATTTGAGCTGGTTGCCGAAGTTCTTCGGGTTGCCGAGATAGACCTCGGCGCGGATGCCAGCGGTGCGGAGCGTCGAGGCGAGTGCCATGTAATCGGCCATGCGGTCGCGATCCATCACGGTCACCACGACCGGACCTTGCGCGGCTCCCCCGATGCGGCCCTTCGCGCGCAGCGCGGCGAGCAGGCGGTCGACGCCGATCGAGACGCCGGTGGCCGGGACGACCTGGCCGGTGAAGCGCTTGACGAGGTCGTCATAGCGTCCGCCGCCTGCGACCGAGCCGAACTGGCGCGGTCGGCCCTTTTCGTCGGTGATCTCGAAGGTCAGCTCGGCTTCGAAGACCGGGCCGGTGTAATAGCCCAGGCCCCGCACGACCGAGGGGTCGATGACGATGCGGTCGGGGCCGTAGCCCTGCGCGTCGAGCAGCGAGGCGATCTGTTCAAGTTCGTCCACGCCCTCCGCTCCGAGCGCCGAGCCGGCGACCAGTTCGCGCAGGCGGGCGACGGTGGCGGCGTTGTCGTCGCGCTTGGCCTCCATGAAACCCATGACCGTATCGGCCTGAGCCTCGGACAGCCCCGCGCCCTTGGTGAAATCGCCCGACTCGTCCATCCGACCCGCGCCCATCAGAAGACGCACGCCCTCCTCGCCGAACTTGTCGAACTTGTCGATCGCGCGCAGGACGATCCCGCGTTCCTCTTCGAACTTCGACGGGTCGGACGGGTCGAGCACGCCCGCGACTTCCATCACCCCGTTCAGAACCTTGCGGTTGTTCACCCGCACCACATAATCGCCGCGCGGAATGCCGACCGCTTCCAGCGCATCCGAGAGCATCCCGCAGATCTCGGCGTCAGCCGCCACCGAGGGCGCGCCCACGGTATCGGCATCGCATTGGTAGAACTGGCGGAACCGGCCCGGACCGGGCTTTTCGTTACGCCAGACCGGGCCCATGGTGAAGCGGCGGTAAGGCGTGGGCAGATCGTTGCGATATTGCGCGGCGACACGGGCCAGAGGCGCCGTCATGTCATAGCGCAGCGCCAGCCACTTGCCGTCATCTTCCTCCTGCCAGGCGAAGACGCCCGCATTCGGGCGGTCCACATCGGGGAGAAACTTGCCCAGTGCCTCGACCGTCTCGATGGCCGAGGTTTCCAGCGCCTCGAAGCCATGCGCGCGATAGACTTCGGCGATCTTGGCCAGCATATCGGCCCGCTCGGTCACCTCCGCGCCGAAATAGTCGCGAAAACCCTTCGGGGTCTCGGCCTTGGGACGGGGCTGTTTTTTCTCTTTGGCCATCGGCTTGCACCTGATCTGATCTCGCGCGAGGGTGTAGCCCAAGGGGCTGGCCCCGGCAAGCGATAGGGACGATTCATGCAAGATCGCATCGAACGGGCGGAAGAACAGATCGCCTATCTCACCAAGACGGTGGAGGAACTGTCGGATGTGGTGGTCGAACAGGGCCGCCGGATCGAACGTCTGGAACGCCAGCTCGGCCTTCTTATGGAGCGCGAGGCCGAGCGCGAATACGAGGGCGGTGGGACAATCCCGCTGTCCGATCAGAAACCACCGCACTGGTGATGGTCAGCGCGCTCTGGGGGCTGGTCGGGGTCTTCGTGAGCGTGCAGGCGCTAGTCTATGCCGCGCTGTTGATCTGGCCCGGCGGGGTCGATCTGCGCGCGGTGGTGACGCGGTTCGAGACCTGGCAGGACAGCGGCATGCTGATCTTGCAGATTTTCTTCGCCCTACCCCTGTTGAGCGCGCTGATCTGGCGGATGCGGGTGCAGCGGCAGGCTCAGGTGTTGGTCGGGCTCTGTTTTCTGTGCACCGCATTGCTGGCCGCGAGCGGATGGCTGGAACTCTCCCAGATCGAAAGCGCGATCCGCGAGTCAGTCAACGCGCAAGATCGTCTGAGAGGGCTCGCACTGCTGCGCTGGGGCGAATTCGCGCTGGCGATGATGGCCGCGATCGTGCTGCGGCTGGGCTGGAGCGCGCGGAGGCTATGAGGGTCAGACCTCCTGCACCTCGCTCACCCCGCGCAGGCTGCGCAAAGCGCCCTTCACCTGCGCATTGACCGGAGCCTCGCGCAGCGCTGTGATCTGATAGCGGCACTGGCGCTCGGTATCGTAGACCATAAAACTCACGGGCCCGCGCGATTGCACCTTGCCTTCGCGCGCGACCCGGTCGAGCAGGCTCGCGACCGAGGCCACAGCCTGCGTGTCGTCGATATGAACGAGAAGCCCCGACGAACCCGCATCCGCCGTCGCCTTGTCCACGGTCTGCGCGGCATTGGCGACCATGCGCACCGATTCGCCATCGACTTCGACTTTCACCGTCAGCACCAGCAGGTTGCCGGTTTCCAGCACGTCGCGGCAGGCCTCCAAAGCCTCAGACCAGAAGGCGACCTCGTAGGGACCGGACGCATCCGAGAGCGCGACGAAGGCAAAGCGATTGCCCTTGGCCGATTTCTTCTCGCGCACGGAAGCCACCTCACCCGCGATCTTGGTGACGAAGGGCCCGCCGACGGCCTTGGCCTGCACCTCTTCCCAGCTCAGCACGTTCTTGCGCTTGAGCGCGGGCAGGTAATCCTCGATCGGGTGGCCCGAGAGGTAGAAGCCGATCGCCTTGTGTTCCTCGGCCAGACGCTCGCCCGGAAGCCAGTCGTCGGTATCGGCCAGACGCGGCGGGGGCAGATCGTCGCCCGCCTCACCGAAGAGCGAGACCTGCGCCGACTCGCGCGCCTCGATCACGGCGCCCGACCATGCCATCAGCGATTCCAGCGATTCGAACACCCGCTTGCGGTTCGGATCGAGCAGATCGAAAGCCCCGGCGCGCGCAAGCATCTCCAGCGGGCGCTTGCCCACCCGCTTCATGTCCACCCGACGGGCAAAGTCGAACAGGTCCGCAAAGGGCTCGTCGCCGCGCGCCTCGACGATCATCTGCATCGCCTCGACGCCCACGTTTTTCAGCGCGCCCAGCGCGTAGACCAGCTTCTGATCGACCACATCGAACATCGCGAGCGAGCGGTTCACGCAAGGCGGAATGATCTCGATCCCGAGCTTCTTCTGCACCTCATCGGCATAGACGGCGAGCTTGTCCGTGAGATGAATATCGCAATTCATCACCCCGCCCATGAACTCGACCGCGTGGTTCGCCTTCAGCCAGCCGGTGTAATAGGACACCACCGCATAGGCCGCGGCGTGGGATTTGTTGAAGCCGTAGTTCGCGAATTTCTCCAGAAGGTCGAAGACCTCCGAGGCCTTCTTCTTGTCGACCCCGTTCTTGGCAGCGCCCTCCTCGAATTTCGGGCGCTCGGCGTCCATCGCCTCCTTGATCTTCTTACCCATCGCGCGACGGAGAAGGTCCGCGCCGCCAAGCGAGTAGCCCGCCATGACCTGCGCGATCTGCATCACCTGCTCCTGATAGACGATGATGCCCTGCGTCTCTTCAAGGATATGGTCGATGGTCGGATGGACCGAGGTGATGTCACGCAGCCCGTTCTTCACCTCGCAATAGGTCGGGATGTTCTCCATCGGTCCGGGACGGTAAAGCGCCACGAGTGCCACGATATCCTCGATACAGGTGGGCTTCATCTGGCGCAGCGCCGATTTCATGCCCTCCGATTCCACCTGGAACACGGCGACCGTCTTCGCATCGGCATAGAGCTTGTAGGTCTTCTCGTCATCGAGCGGGATCGCGTTGATGAGGTTCTCCGCGCCCTCCGCCGGTTCGTAAAGCGTGTTGCCTGCCGCATCGACATGCAGCGGGCGGCCCGACTTGAAGATCAGGTTCATCGCCGACTGGATCACCGTCAGCGTTTTCAGGCCGAGGAAGTCGAATTTCACCAGACCGGCCTGCTCGACCCATTTCATGTTGAACTGGGTCGCAGGCATGTCCGAGCGCGGATCCTGATAGAGCGGCACCAACTCGTCGATCGGGCGGTCGCCGATCACCACCCCCGCCGCGTGGGTCGAGGCATTGCGCAAGAGCCCCTCGATCGCCTTCGCATAATCGAGAAGCCGCGCCACGACTTCTTCGTTCTTCGCGGCCTCGCGCAGGCGCGGCTCGTCGGCCAGCGCCTTTTCGATCGAGACGGGCTTCACCCCCTCGACCGGGATCATTTTCGAGAGCTTGTCGACATGGCCATAGCTCATCTGCAGCACGCGGCCCACATCGCGCACGGCAGCCTTGGACAGAAGCGCACCGAAAGTGATGATCTGCCCCACCTTCTCGCGGCCGTATTTCTTCTGAACGTATTGGATCACCTCCTCGCGGCGATCCATGCAGAAGTCGATGTCGAAGTCCGGCATCGAGACACGTTCGGGGTTGAGGAAACGTTCGAACAGCAGCGAATAGCGCAGCGGATCAAGGTCGGTGATGGTGAGCGCATAGGCGACCAGCGAGCCCGCGCCCGAGCCCCGCCCCGGCCCGACCGGAATATCGTGATCCTTGGCCCATTTGATGAAGTCCGCAACAATCAGGAAGTAGCCCGGGAAGCCCATCTGCTCGATGATGTCGAGCTCGAATTGCAGGCGTTTCTCATACTCTTCAACCGGGGCGGCATGCGGGATCACGTCGAGACGCGCGCGCAACCCGTCCCAGGCCTGACGGCGCAGTTCCTCCACCTCGTCATCGGCGAATTTCGGCAGGATCGGCGCGCGCTTGTAGGCGGCGAAGGCGCAGCGTTTCGCGATCTCGACCGTGTTCTCGATCGCCTCGGGCAGGTCGGCGAAAAGCGCGACCATCTCACCTTCGGACTTGAAATAATGCTGCGGGGTCAGACGGCGGCGAGGCTCGATCTGATCGACATAGGCGCCTTCCGCGATACAGATCATCGCGTCATGGGCCTCATACATCTCGGTCTTCGGGAAATAGACGTCATTGGTCGCGACCAGCGGCAGACCCATCTCGTAGGCCCATTCGACGAAGGGGCGCTCGGTCGCCACTTCCGCCTCGGTCAGTGCGCCGCCCTCGCCCGGGTGGCGCTGCAACTCGACATAGAGCCGGTTGGGATAGATCCCGGCGAGCTTCTGCAACAGCGCCTTCGCGCGGTCCTTCCCCCCGTTGCGAATGAGCCGCCCGACCGGCCCGTCGGGCCCACCCGACAGACAGATCAGCCCCTCGGAATAGCGCTCCAACTCCTCGATCGTCACCTGCACCTGCGCCCCGTGCTTGTCGAGATAGAGGCACGAGTTCAGCTTCATCAGGTTCTCGTATCCGCGCTCCGTCTGCGCCAGCAGCACGACCGGCGCGGGCAGACGCGGCTTCTCGCCCGGTTTCGCGGGATCGTATTCCAGCGAGACCTGACAGCCGATGATCGGCTGCAACCCGGCCCCGATCGCGGTGACGGAAAATTCCAGCGCCGCGAACATGTTATTCGTATCGGTGACGGCCACGGCAGGCATCCCCGCCGCCTCGCACATCTTCACAAGTTTCTTCGCGGGCACGGCGCCTTCGAGGAGCGAATACTCGGTATGGACGCGCAGATGAATGAATCGGGGGCTGGTCATGGCGCCAAGCTAGCGCCGCGCGCAGGTCCGCGCCAGCCTCTCGCGACGTCTCGCCCGCGTGTTCCGGCAGACACCCGCCCAAAAATTGATCACCAGATCAAGTTTCAGGCGGGGTGCCTCTGCGAATCCCTTGCCAATCCCCATCCGCATCGGGTTTGCTGGCCCGGTCCCGTTCTACGCCGCATCGAGCGGGACGACAGGGACAATGGTGGTAACGCGGCGGAATTTTCGTATGGAAATCACGTTTCTTCTCAACGGAGAAACCCGCCGTGTCGAGGTGAGCGACCCGACGCAATCCGTGCTCGACTGGCTGCGCGCCGAGGGGCTGACCGGCACGAAAGAGGGCTGCAACGAGGGCGATTGCGGCGCCTGTTCGGTGATCGTGACGGATGATAGCGGCGCCAAGCCGCTCAATGCCTGCCTGATGATGATGCCCCATCTGCACGGTCGCGCCCTGCGCACCGTTGAGGGGATCGGAGACCCCGATGGCGCGCTCCACCCCGTCCAGCAGGCGATGATCGACCATCACGGCTCGCAATGCGGCTTCTGCACGCCGGGCTTCATCGCCTCGATGGCCGCGGGCCATCTGAACGGGCGCACCGATCACGACGATCTGCTCGCCGGAAATCTCTGCCGCTGCACCGGCTACGCCCCGATCATCCGCGCCGCGAAAGCCGCCGAAGCCGCACCCGTGCCGAATTGGATGCGCGACACCCCCATCCAACTGCATGAAATATCCTCGGGGGGTGAATGGTCCGCAGGACCAGAGGGGGGCCGACAGCCCCCCTTCCTGCCGACCGGCTCGGACGAACTCGCCGAGTGGTATCTCGCCCATCCCGAGGCCACCTTGATCGCAGGCGCCACCGATGTCGGCCTGTGGGTCACGAAACAGCTCCGCGAACTCAAAACGGTCGCCTTCCTGAACAACTGCAAGGACTTGCAGGTGATCGAGGAAACCGAGGACAGCTATATCGTCGGCGCTGGCGTTACCATTGCCGCCTTGCGCGAAGCCATGGCCGATCCCCATCCCGCCTTCGCGGAACTCCTGCGTCGCTTCGCCTCCGAACAGGTCCGGCAAGCCGCGACCATCGGCGGGAATATCGCGAACGGCTCGCCAATTGGCGACAGCCCGCCCGCGCTGATCGCGATGGGGGCAGAGCTGACCCTGCGCAAGGGCGACACCCGCCGCACGATCCCGCTCGAGGCCTTCTTCCTCGACTACGGCAAACAGGACCGCACGCCCAGCGAGTTCGTCGAAAGCGTCACGATCCCGAAATCCGCGCCCGATCTCGCCTGCTACAAGCTCTCGAAACGCTTCGATCAGGACATCTCCGCCGTCTGTGGCGCGCTGAACATCCCGCGCAATGGCGGGACGATCACGGCCCCGCGTATCGCCTTCGGGGGCATGGCGGGCACTCCGAAACGCGCTGCGGCACTTGAGGCCGCGCTTGACGGCCAGCCCTTCACCGAAGAGGCGATCATGGCCGCCCTGCCCGCGCTGGAACAGGATTTCACCCCGCTCACCGATATGCGCGCCTCGGATGCCTACCGGATGGAGGCCGCGAAAGCGTTGCTGCTCCGGTATCTCCGCGAGGCCCAAGGCGAGCTTTCGATCCTGGAGGTTCAGCCATGAGTGTCGGAACCCCAAAACCCCATGATTCGGCACAACTTCACGTCACCGGTGCCGCGCGCTATGTCGATGACATCCCCTGCCCCGCGACCACGCTGCACCTCGCCTTCGGGCTTTCGACAGAGGCCCATGCCGAGATCACCGCGCTCGATCTGAGTGCCGTGCGCACAGCCCCTGGCGTCATCGCGGTGATGACCGCCGAAGACATGCCCTTCGCCAACAATGCCTCCCCCGCGCCCGAGCCCGAACCGGTTCTGGCCGAGGGCGTCGTGAAGTTTGTCGGCCAGCCGATTTTCGTGGTCGCCGCGACCAGCCACCTTGCCGCGCGCAAGGCGGCGCGTCTCGCCAAGATCGACTATGCCCCGCGTCCCGCGATCCTGACTGTCGAAGACGCTCTGGAGGCAAAGAGCCATTTCGAGGGCGGCCCCGTCACCTGGGCGCGCGGCGATACCGAGGAGGGTTTTGCCAAAGCCGAGCACATCGTCGAAGGCAGTTTCGACATGGGCGGGCAGGAGCATTTCTACCTCGAAGGTCAGGCGGCGATGGCCCAGCCCGACGATCAGGGCATGGTGATCCGCTGCTCGTCGCAACACCCGTCCGAGATCCAGCACAAGGTGGCCGACGCCTTGGGCTGCGCGATGCATGACGTGCGCGTCGAGATGCGCCGGATGGGCGGCGGCTTCGGCGGCAAGGAGAGCCAAGGCAACCATCTCGCCATCGCCTGCGCCGTGATGGCGCGCGCCACGGGTCGACCCTGCAAGATGCGCTACGACCGTGACGACGACATGATGATCACGGGCAAACGCCATGAGTTCAAAATCAAATACCGGCTTGGCGCGGATGCCGAGGGAAAGATCGTCGCCGCTGAGTTCACCCATCTGGCGCGCTGCGGCTGGTCGCCGGACCTGAGCCTTCCGGTCTGCGACCGTGCAATGCTCCATGCCGACAGCTCCTATTTCCTGCCCAATATCCGGATCGAGAGCCACCGCCTGCGCACCAACACCCAAAGCGCCACCGCTTTTCGGGGCTTCGGCGGCCCGCAGGGGATGATCGCAACCGAGGTCGCGCTGGATCATCTGGCCCACGCGATGGGGCTCGACCCGCTCGATCTGCGCAAGAGGAATTACTACGACCCCGAAGGCAGGCAGAGCACGCATTATGGTCAGCCGGTCGAGGATTTCCTCCTGCCCGAGATGACAGCGGAATTGCAGAAATCTGCCGAATTCGCGGCACGGAAGGTGCAAGTTGCGGTCTGGAATAGTAATAATGCAACCTTGAAGCGGGGGATCTCGCTGACGCCGGTGAAGTTCGGGATCTCGTTTACGCTGACCCAACTCAATCAGGCGGGCGCGCTCGTGCATGTCTATTCCGACGGCTCGATCCAGCTCAATCACGGCGGGACCGAGATGGGTCAGGGCCTGCACCGCAAGGTCTGTCAGGTCGCGGCCTCGGTCTTCGGTGTGAGCGACGAGGATGTGCGCATCACCGCGACCGCGACCGACAAGGTGCCCAACACCTCGGCCACTGCAGCCTCGTCGGGGGCGGATCTGAACGGCATGGCGGTGAAGGCCGCCTGCGAGACGATCAAGGCGCGGCTGGCTGCGTTTTTTGCCGAGAGCGTGGGCTGCGCGCCCGAGGACGTGGAATTCAGCAATGGTGAGGTCCGCGCGGGCGCCCAATCCCTGCCCTTCGCCAAGCTCGCGAAACTGGCCCATGAGTCGCGCATTTCGCTCTCCTCCACCGGTTTCTACGCCACCCCCAAGATCAGCTGGGACCGGATCAAGGGCCAGGGGCACCCGTTCTTCTACTTCGCCTATGGCGCGGCGGTGACCGAGGTGGTGATCGACACGCTGACCGGCGAGAACCGCATCCTGCGCACCGATATCCTGCATGACGCGGGGGCCTCACTGAACCCGGCGCTCGATATCGGGCAGATCGAGGGCGGCTACGTTCAGGGCGCGGGCTGGCTCACAACCGAGGAGCTGGTCTGGGACGACAAGGGACGTCTGCGCACACATGCGCCCTCGACCTACAAGATCCCCGCCTGTTCGGACCGGCCGCGCATCTTCAATGTCGATCTGTGGGACGAACCGAACCGGGAAGAGACGATCTATCGCTCGAAAGCCGTGGGCGAGCCGCCCTTCATGCTGGCGATCTCGGTCTTCCTCGCGCTCGAGGATGCGTGCAAATCCTGTGGCCCGAACTGGCCGGATCTGCAAGCGCCCGCGACGCCCGAGGCAGTGCTTGCGGCGGTGCATCGCGCAAGGGGTGATGCATGAGCCTCGACTTGGCATATCTGGCCCGCATGGCCCAACGCGGCGCGTTCACACGGGTCGTGGTGGCGCGTGCGCAAGGGTCTGTCCCGCGCGAGGAAGGGGCCGCGATGCTCGTCTGGCCTGACCGGATCGAAGGCACGATCGGCGGCGGAGCATTGGAATACGCCGCGGTCGAAAAAGCCCGCAAGGGATTGACCGGGATCGAGAAAATTCCACTCGGCCCAGCGATGGCGCAATGCTGCGGCGGGGCGGTGACGTTGGCCTATGAAACCTTCGATGCGAGTTCCGTCGCGCGGATCGCAGGCGACTGGCACGCCCGTCCGCTTGGGCGCACCACCAATCCGCCGCTCGCCCTCACGCGCGCGCTCTCGCGGGCCCGCGATCGTGGGGAAACACCTCCGATGCTGATCGGCGACTGGCTGATCGAGCGTGTTACGGCCCCTGCGACACCCATCTGGATCTGGGGCGCGGGTCATGTCGGGCGAGCGTTCGTCAGCACGCTCGCCCCCCTGCCCGGCCTCGCGATCAGCTGGGCCGATAGTGGGGTCGAGCGCTTCCCTGAAACGACTCCAGAGGGCGTCACGCCATTGATCGCGGAAAACCCCGCCGATCTGGTGCCGCTCGCCCCAAGCAATGCCCGCCATTTCATTCTCACCTATTCCCATGCGCTCGATCTCGAGCTCTGTCACCGCCTGCTGACCCACGGTTTCACCGGGCTCGGGCTGATCGGTTCGGCCTCGAAATGGGTGAGGTTTCGCAAACGGCTGGGCATGCTTGGCCACACCGCCGCACAAATTTCACGCATTGCCTGCCCGATAGGCGATCCGACCCTTGGCAAGCACCCCCAGGCCATTGCCCTCGGGGTCGCGACCGGGCTAGTGAAAGAGCTGACCGCAGCGCAAGCTGCCACAGAAAGAGGGACGCGCGCCGGGTGAGCGAGCTGTTGAAGATCGAAGGGCTGACCAAGGCCTATCCCGGTGTCGTGGCAAATGACGGTGTCGGCTTTTCCGTGCGTCCCGGCGAGGTTCACGCGCTTCTGGGCGAGAACGGCGCGGGCAAATCAACGCTGGTGAAGATGATCTACGGGCTGGTGAAGCCCGATGCCGGCACGATGCATTTCGCAGGCGCCCCTTATGCCCCGACGGATCCACGTGCGGCGCGCACCGCCGGTGTGGCGATGGTGTTTCAGCATTTCTCTCTCTTCGAGGCGCTCAACGTGGCCGAAAATGTCGCGCTCGGCATGGAGAATCCGCCACCGATGCGCCAGCTTTCGGGAAAGATCCGCGAGATTTCCAAGGCTTACGGCCT
The DNA here is from genome assembly GCF_002020135.1 of Thioclava marina. Taxonomy (GTDB): domain Bacteria; phylum Pseudomonadota; class Alphaproteobacteria; order Rhodobacterales; family Rhodobacteraceae; genus Thioclava; species Thioclava marina. Next base: position 114,933 of record NZ_MPZS01000002.1, read on the forward strand.
CCCGCTTGATCCGGCCCGCCTCGTCGGCGATCTCTCCGCGGGTGAGCGTCAGCGCGTCGAGATCGTGCGCTGCCTGTTGCAGGATCCGAAACTCCTGATCATGGACGAGCCGACCTCGGTGTTGACACCGCAGGAGGTCGATATCCTCTTCCACACCCTGCGCAAGCTCTCCTCCGAGGGCACCGCGATCCTCTATATCTCGCACAAGCTCGAGGAAATCCGGGCGCTTTGCGAAGGCGCCACCATCCTGCGCGGCGGCAAGGTCGTGGGCTCGTGCAACCCGCGCGAGAAAACCGCGCGCGAGCTGGCCGAGATGATGGTCGGCGCCGAGCTGAAGGTGACCGATCGCGCCGAGCGCAGTTTCGGTGAGGTCGTACTCAAGGCCACCGGTCTCTCGCTGCCGCCGATGTCGCAATTCGGTCCCGCGCTGAAGGATGTCGGCTTCGAGCTGCATGCCGGCGAAGTGCTCGGGATCGGCGGGGTTGCCGGGAACGGGCAGGAAGAATTGCTGGCCACGCTGTCGGGGGAGAAACCCTCCATTCCCGGCACGGTGACGCTGATGGGCAAGGACATCTCCTCGCTTGGGCCCAATGGCCGCCGCGCGATGGGGCTGCTCGCGGCCCCCGAAGAACGGCTTGGCCATGCCGCCGTCCCGGCGATGAGCCTGATCGAGAATGCGATCCTGACGGGCACGATGCGCAAACCGCTGACGAAGAACGGTTTCGTCGATCAGGCGGCCGCCAAGCGTTTCGCCGACGAGATCATTGCCGCCTTCGACGTGCGCACGCCCGGTTCCCATGTCGCGGCCCGCGCGCTGTCGGGCGGGAACCTGCAAAAATACGTGATCGGCCGCGAAGTTCTGCAAAATCCGGCCGTCCTGATCGTCAACCAGCCGACCTGGGGTGTCGACGCGGCGGCTGCCGCCGCGATCCGGCAGGCCCTGCTCGATCTGGCGGCCAAGGGCGCGGCGGTCATTGCGATCAGTCAGGATCTCGACGAACTGATGGAGATCGCCGACAATTTCGCCGCGCTCAACGAGGGCAAACTCAGCGCACCGCGCCCGACGCAAGGTCTCACCATCGAGGAGATCGGCCTGATGCTGGGTGGCGCGCACGGGATGCAGGAGGCCACGGCATGATCACCCTCGTCCGTCGCCCGACCCCGTCGAAACTCTGGACCTACGCGACCCCGATTGTCGCCGTCATCGCAACAATGATTGCAGGGGGTATTCTCTTTGCCGTGCTGGGCAAACACCCGGTCGAGGCGATCCGCGTGATCTTCTGGGATCCGCTCTTTGGTGCCAACGCCGGCTATTTCAGGGGGCAGTTGCTGGTCAAGGCAGGACCGTTGATCCTGATCGCCGCCGGTCTCGCGATCGGTTTCCGGGCCGGGATCTGGAACATCGGGGCCGAAGGGCAATATATCATGGGGGCGCTTTTCTCCGCATGGCTCGCGCTGAAGATGTATCCCACTGAAAGCCATTGGCTTTTCCCCGCCATGATCGTGCTCGGCGCGCTCGGTGGTTTGCTCTGGGCGATGATCCCGGCGCTCTTGAAGGTGGTGTTCGGCACCTCCGAGATCCTCGTGTCGCTGATGCTGGTTTACGTGGCAGAAAACCTGCTGGCCTACATGTCTTTCGGCCCGCTCAAGAACCCCGAAGGCTACGGGTTTCCCGGCTCGCGCAACCTGCAGGACTACCCCTCGGCCTATAACGCGGAGCTCTTCGCGGGCACGGGCGTTCACTGGGGCGTGGTCACCGCGCTTGTTGCCGTGATCGCAACATACATTTTGATGCATCGCCACATCACCGGCTTCCGGATCCGAGTCGCAGGCGAGGCCCCGCGGGCGGCGCGCTTCGCGGGCGTGATCCCGGCGCGGCTCGTGATCTTCTGTCTTGGCCTCGGCGGCGCTTTCGCGGGGCTGGCAGGGATGTTCGAGGTCTCCGGCCCCTCCGGCCAGATCACCGACAGTTTCAACGTGGGATACGGTTTCACCGCGATCATCGTGGCCTTCCTCGGCCGCCTCCACCCGATCGGCATCCTGCTTGCGGGGCTCTTGATGGCGCTGACCTATATCGGGGGCGACATGGCGCAGCTTGTACTTGGCTTGCCCTCGGCGGCGATCCAGGTCTTCCAGGGGATGTTGCTGTTCTTCCTGCTGGCCTTCGATGTGCTGACCAACTTCCACATCCGTTTCGGGAGGGCTGGCGCATGAGGTTGCCTTCGCTCCATCTGCCGGTGATCGCCCTTGCGGGGCTGCTGCTCGGGCTCGGGATTTATTACCTGCTCGCGCTGCTCGACGTGATCTGGGCGGTGGTGCTGATGGGGATCGTTCTGCTGCTGGTCTTCGAAACCGCGCTGCGGGCGTCGCGGGCGCTGGTCTACCGGATGGGCGCACGTCCCGATGAGGAAGAGGCCCACCTGCCCCGCCTACGCGGGCGCGAACGATATGCCGCAATCGGCGGGCTGGTGGCGGGGCTCGGCTGCGGCTATGCGGTCTGGGGACCGGTTCTGATCTGGCAACAGGGAGGCGGCGCATGATCGTCGGTGGAATCGACATCGTCAGCCTGACGGCGACGCTGATGGGGGCCTCGACCCCCGTCCTTCTGGCCGCCACGGGCGAGCTGGTGGCCGAGAAATCGGGCGTGCTCAACCTTGGCGTCGAGGGCATGATGATCATGGGCGCGGTCGCGGGTTTTGCCGCAGCCGTCGCTACCGGCAATCCGGTGCTGGGCTTTGCGATGGGTGCGGTAGCGGGCGCGCTGATGGCGACGCTTTTCGCCTTCCTCACGCAGAAGCTGCTCTCGAACCAGGTCGCGACCGGTCTTGCACTGACGCTGTTCGGACTGGGGCTGAGCGCGCTGATCGGCAAGGGCTACGAGGGCGTGCGCCCGCCGCCGACCGCAAAGATTGATTTCGGTCCGCTCTCGGATATTCCCGTGCTCGGGCGCATCCTCTTTTCGCATGACTGGATGGTCTATCTCTCGCTCATCCTCGTGGCGGTGGTCTGGTATGTGCTGCGCTCGACCCGCGCGGGCCTGATCCTGCGCGCGGTCGGCGAAAGCCACGACGCCGCCCACGCACTCGGCTACCGGGTCGTGGCGGTGCGCTTCGCTGCGCTCGCTTTCGGAGGCGCGCTGGCGGGGCTGGGCGGCGCCTATCTCAGCCTCGTGCGCGTTCCGCAATGGACCGAAGGCATGACGGCTGGCGCGGGCTGGATCGCGCTCGCCATCGTCGTCTTCGCGAGCTGGCGGCCGTGGCGGGTGCTGCTCGGCGCCTATCTCTTCGGCGGCATCACGGCGCTCCAGCTCCAGCTTCAGGCTGCGGGTTACGCGATCCCCGTTCACATCCTCTCCATGGCGCCCTACGTGATCACCATCGTCGTTCTGGTGATCCTCTCGGCCATTCACCGCCACGGCGTGCAGGCAGCCCCTGCCAGCCTTGGCAAATCCTTCCATGCCTCGAGCTGAGGCATCCATCCAAGCCCCCGCAAGAGGGCGCAACAACCTGGGAGTTACGCGATGAACCGCAGATCCTTTCTGAAAACCACCGCCGCGACAGCCATCGTCGCGGGTGCGGGCAGCCTGCCCGCATTCGCCGCCGACGAGCCGCTGAAGATCGGCTTCATCTATGTCGGCCCCGTGGGCGACATGGGCTGGTCCTACCAGCACGATCAGGGCCGTCAGGCGATCGAAGCCGCCTATGGCGACAAGGTCCAGACCTCCTTCATCGAGAACGTTCCCGAAGGCCCCGACGCCGAGCGCGCCCTTACCCAGCTCGCGCTGGAAGGCAACAAGCTGATCTTCGCGACCTCGTTCGGCTTCATGGACGCCGTGATGAACGTGGCGAAGAAATTCCCGGATGTGAAATTCGAGCACGCCACCGGCTACAAGCTCTCCGACAATGTCGCGATCTATGACGCGAAGTTCTTCCAGGGCCGCGCCATTCAGGGCACGATCGGCGGTCGCATGACCAAGACCAACAAGATCGGCTACATCGCCTCCTTCCCGATCCCCGAGGTCTACCAGGGCATCAACGCGGCCTATCTCGCCGCGAAGAAGGTCAACCCCGATGTCGAGATGAAAGTCGTCTGGGCCTACACCTGGTTCGACCCGGCGAAAGAGGCCGACGCGGCCGCAGCCCTCATCGCCGATGGCGTGGACGTGCTGCTCCAGCATACCGACTCGACCGCACCGCAGGCGAAAGCTCAGGAAGCGGGCAACGTCATCACCTTCGGTCAGGCCTCCGACATGTCCTCCTTTGCGCCGATGCCGCGCGTGTCCTCGACCATCGACAACTGGGCGCCCTATTACGTCAAGCGCGCGGGCGCGATGATGGACGGTGCCTGGGCCTCGCAGGCGACCTGGGGCGGCATCGATACCGGGATGGTCGAGATCGGCGAGATCTCGGACGCGGTTCCCGCCGAGGTCAAGGCCGAGGCCCTTCAGCTCAAGGAAGATATCGCCTCGGGCAAGGTGCACCCCTTCACCGGCCCGCTCAAGAAGCAGGACGGGTCCGCCTTCCTCGCCGATGGCGAAATGGCGACCGACGAGCTGCTCCACTCGATGACCTTCTACGTCGAAGGCATCACCGCCGAGCCGCCGAAATAATCCGCAAGACGGAGACAAAACCCTGAAGGGCCGGCCCGGAGCCGGCCCTTTTCACATTGTTTCAGCCGAAGGTGTTCGCTTCACGTTACCGTCAGACTTGTCCCAAAGGAGAATTAGGCGCAAGAATTGCAGGGCCGGTCCGCTTGACACATTCAAACATTTGCATCTAACGAATGAGTCAATAGAAATTGACAACCGGGGAACGGGAGGAAGAGAAATGGCACATATCGTGGTGCTTGGCGCAGGTCTTGGTGGCGCCATCATGGCTTATGAATTGCGTGACCAGATCCGCAAGGAAGACGAAATCACCGTCATCACCAAGGACCCGAAGTATCACTTCGTGCCCTCGAACCCTTGGGTTGCCGTCGGCTGGCGTGACCGCAAGGACATCACCGTCGATCTCGAACCGACGATGAAGAAGAAGAACATCAACTTCGTCCCCGTCGCCGCAAAGCGTCTTCATCCCGATGACAACAAGGTCGAACTCGAGGATGGCCGCGAGATTTCCTACGATTACATCGTGCTCGCCACCGGCCCGGAACTGGCTTTCGACGAGATCGAGGGTCTGGGCCCGGACGGGTTCACCCATTCGGTCTGCCATGTCGATCACGCCGAAGATGCCGGCACCGCGTTCAAGCGTTTCTGCGAAAACCCCGGCCCGATCATCGTGGGCGCCGTGCAGGGCGCATCCTGCTTCGGCCCCGCCTACGAGTTCGCCTTCATCCTCGACACTGCGCTGCGTCGCGCCAAGATCCGCGATCAGGTTCCGATCACCTTCGTGACCTCTGAACCCTATGTCGGCCATCTCGGCCTCGACGGCGTCGGCGACACCAAGGGTCTGCTCGAATCCGCGATGCGCGAGAAGCACATGAAGTGGATGGTCTCGAGCCGCGTGAAGAAGGTCGAGGACGGCGTGATGCATGTCGAGGAAATCGCCGATGACGGTTCGGTCAAGGCGACCCACGAGATGCCGTTCAAATACTCGATGATGCTGCCCCCCTTCCGTGGCATCCCGGCCGTGATGGGCATCGAGGGCCTCGTGAACCCGCGCGGCTTCGTCATCGTCGACAAGCACCAGCGCAACCCGAAATACCCGAATGTCTTCGGCATCGGTGTCGGCATCGCCATTCCGCCCATGGGTCCGACCCCGGTGCCGGTCGGCGTTCCGAAGACCGGTTTCATGATTGAATCGATGGTCACCGCGACGGCGCATAACATCGGCAATATCCTCCGCGACAAGGAGCCCGACGAAACCGGCACCTGGAACGCGATCTGTCTGGCCGATTTCGGCGACTCGGGCATCGCTTTCGTCGCTCAGCCGCAGCTCCCGCCGCGCAACGTGAACTGGTCGAGCCAAGGCAAATGGGTCCACCTCGCCAAGATCGGCTTCGAGAAATACTTCATGCGCAAGCTGCGCAAGGGCACCTCGGAGCCCTTCTACGAAAAGACGGCGATGAAGATGCTGGGCATCGACAAGCTCAAGGCGGTCAAGAAGACCCACTGAGCTATGGAAAACCCAGGGTTTTCACAGTGATCGAGGGGCGGGCCCGCGGGTTCGCCCCTTTGCCGTTTTTCGCTCACCGGCCTGGTGCACGGGAACACACGCCCTGGTGAGACGTTCACTCCCCCGACACGCGGCCTGATGCCGCGACGAAGGGAGATAACATGAACCGCTTGAGAACGTCGACCGCACTGATTGCAGGTCTTGCCGCCCTCACCCCCGCGATCGTGCCTGTCGCGGCCCTCGCCGAGACGACCGCTGACACCGCCTGCATTGCGCAGGAAATCGCTGCGGGCCAAACCGAGGAACAAGCCCGCAAGAACTGCGAGGAGCAAGCCAAGGCAGCCGAGGATACACCCGCGCCGGCTTCCGATACCGCTCAGCCCGTCGAAGGCGCCGCGCCGGTCGACGGATCCGCTCCTGTCGACGCGGCCGACGCCGTTGACGGGTCGGCCCCGGTCGACCCGGCCGAAATCGTGCCGCCCGCGGAAGGAGTCACCGGCGCCGAGAGCGCGCAGCCCGCGCCTGAAACGATGGCACCGGCCGATCCCGCCCCGATGACCGATCCGCAGGCCGATCAGGCAGCCAAGGCGGCGATCGAGGGCACGACGCCCCCGGCCAAACAAACCCCGGCCGAAAGCGCCGCCTCCGAGCCCGTAGTCACCCCGGAGGCTTCGGCGGATGCCGATGCCAAGGCAAGCGTCGAGGGCGGGACGGCGCCTGCGCCGCAACCGACGACCGAGGCGAAGACGATCACGCCCGAAGCAGACGCCACCGGGGAGGCGGCCGCGCAGACCGAGGTTCAGCCGGTCCCCCAGACCGATGCCCAGACTGAAACCCAGACCGAAACGCAGACGGCGACTCAAGCTGAAACCCAGACCCAGCCGCAGGCCACCGAGAACGATCCGAACGAAACCTCGGCCAAGTTCATCGCCCCGGAAGAGGCGAAGGTGCTCGAACAGGCCATCGCGGCGCAGCAAAGCGCGTCGGAAGGTGCACCGGTGGAAAATCAGGCGCTCGCCGCCCCGGCCGATGCCCCAATCGACGAGACGGCCAGCACCGAGGAGACTGTGACCGAAGAGACCGCGCGCAGCGCCTCCGAGGATTTCTCGACCAAGGTCACGGCCACGCCCACCGGCGAGCTCACTGCCAGCGACACGAAAAAGAAGAAAAAGGACCGGGTGAGCCCGCTTGAGACCGCAGCGCTTGCTGGGCTCGGGGCGCTCGCTGTTGGCGCGCTGCTCAATAACGGCTCGAAAGTCGCCGTGAATTCGGGCGACCGGGTCGTGGTGCAGAACCCCGACGGCTCCTATGCGCTGGTCAAGGACGACAACGCCCTGTTGCGCCAACCGGGCTCGACGATCCGCACGCAGGATTTCGCGGACGGCTCCTCGCGCACCATCGTGACCAAAGAGGACGGCTCGCAGATCGTGACGATCTATGACGCGCAACGCCGGATCCTCAAGCGCACGCTGATTCAGCCCGACGGCACGCAATATCTGCTGATCGACGATGCGCGCGGCGCAGAACCGGTCGACGTGACCACCCTGCCCAAGGCAAAGCCGGTTGCCACGATCAGTTCGAGCAACGAGGCGGCCTTGCGTGAGGCGCTCTCGCGTCAAAGCGACACCAACCGCGCCTTCACCCTCTCGCAGGTCCGCAATATCGAGCAGGTCCGCGATCTCGCCCCCGCCGTCACGGTCGAGAACATCACCTTCGAGACCGGCTCGGCCGCGATCCAGCCCGATCAGGCCCGTGCGCTTTCCGCACTCGGTCAGGCGATTCAGCAGCGTATCGCGGAAAACCCGCGCGAGCTGTTCCTGATCGAAGGTCATACCGATGCGGTGGGCAATGCCGCCTATAACCTCGCGCTCTCGGACCGCCGCGCGGAAACCGTGGCGCTGGCGCTGAGCGAATATTTCGGCGTCCCGGCCGAAAACCTCGTGGTGCAGGGCTACGGCGAGCAATATCTCAAGGTGCCGACCGAAGGCCCGTCCGAGCAAAACCGTCGCGCCGTGGTGCGTCGCATCACCGACCTGCTGCGCATGGCCTCGAACTGAAGCCCCGAACCTCCCCGAGACCGAAAAGGAAAAGGGCGCCTGTGAAGGCGCCCTTTTTCGCGTTTTCCCCAAGGAGGGGGAAGTTGGTGGCGAGGGGGGGACTTGAACCCCCGACCCCACGATTATGAGTCGTGTGCTCTAACCAGCTGAGCTACCTAGCCACTGCGGGGCTAACTAAGAAAACTGTCCGTCCCCGTCAAGGGCGTTTTCGTCGAAAAATCGCAAGCGCGCCACTGCGACAGAATGGGAATTGGCGAAGCGGCGCGCAAAGGCTAGGCATGAGGGGAAGAGGAGAGATCATGCACGCCGCCCCCACCCTGCCGCTCACCCGCGACATCGTTCTGATCGGAGGCGGGCATTCGCACGCTCTGGTGCTGCGGATGTGGGGGATGAAGCCGCTGCCGGGCGTGCGGCTGACGGTCATCAACCCGCTGCCGACCGCCGCCTATTCGGGCATGCTGCCGGGCCATGTCGCGGGTCATTATGCGCGGTCGGAGTTGCAGCTCGATCTGGTGAAGCTCGCACGCCACGCGGGCGCGCGGCTGGTGCTTGGGCGGGCGTCAGGCATCGACCGGGCGCGCAAACTGATCGAAATTCCGGGGCGCGCGCCGATCGCCTATGACGTGGCCTCGATCGATATCGGGATCACCGCCGAGATGCCGCAACTGCCGGGCTTTCTCGACCATGTCACCCCCGCCAAGCCCCTTGATGCCTTCGCCGACGCCTGGGAGGCTTTCGCGAGCGCCCCGCCCGAGAACCCGCGTGTCGCCGTCGTGGGGGGGGGCGTGGCCGGGGTCGAATTGGCGCTAGCCTGTGCGCATCGCCTGCCGCAGCCAAACGTCACCGTCTACGAGGCCGCGCCCGAAGCGCTGCGCGCCCTCGGAACAGGGGCGCGCAACGCCATGCTGCGCCACTGCGCGCGCCTCGGCGTCGCGATCGAGACCGGGGCGGCGCTGACCGGAGCCGAGGCGGGGCGGCTGCTGCTCAAAGGTGGTCGCGTGGCCGAGGCCGATTTCGTCATCGGCACGGGGGCCACGAAACCCGCCGACTGGCTGGCGCAAACCGGGCTCGATCTGACCGACGGCTTCGTCACCGTCGGCCCGACGCTGCAAAGCTCGGATCCGTCGATCTTCGCCGCAGGAGACATCGCCCATCTCAGCCACGCGCCGCGCCCCAAGGCGGGCGTCTATGCGGTGCGCGAGGCCAAGCCGCTTTTCGCCAATCTGCGGGCCGCGGTGACAGGCCGGGCGATGCAGCATTACCAGCCGCAGCGCGATTACCTGAAACTGATCTCTGTCGGGGGCAAACATGCCGTCGCCGACAAATGGGGGCTGCCGCTCGACGGCAAATGGCTCTGGCGCTGGAAGAACCGCATCGACCTGAAATTCATGGAAAAGGTCCACGATCTGCCCGCGATGCCCACGCCTGCGCTGCCGCCAGAACGCGCGCAGGGGATTGAGGAGGTTCTGGGTACCAAGCCGATGTGCGGCGGCTGTGGCGCGAAGCTCGGCGGCCAGGCGCTGCGTGATGCTCTGGCTGATCTGCCCGCCCCCGCACGGGCCGATGTCCTGAGCGGTCCGGGCGACGATGCGGCGGTGCTGTCATGCGGCACCCAAAGCCAGGTCTTCACCACCGATCACGTCCGCGCCTTTACCGAAGACCCGTGGATGCTGGGCCGGATCGTCGCCCTGCATGCGATGAGCGATGCCTGGGCGATGGGTGCCGCCCCACAGGCTGCGCTAGCGCAGGTCACCCTGCCCCGCCAGTCCGAGGAACTCGGCGCGCGCGCGCTGCACGAGATGCTGGACGCGGCATCCAAAGCCTTCCGCGAGGCAGGATGCGATCTGGTCGGCGGGCATACCTCTATGGGGGCGGAACTGACGCTTGGCTTCACGGTGACGGGGCTGACAGAGCGTCCGCTCGGGCAGGACGGCGCCCGCCCGGGCGAGGCGCTGATCCTGACCAAGCCGCTTGGCACCGGCGTGATCCTCGCCGCCGAGATGGCCAAACACGCCCCGGGTCATGCCGTGGCAAGCGCGCTCGAAAGCATGTCGAAAAGCTCCGCCGCCGCCTCTGCGATCCTCGCCCCCGTGGCAAGTGCAATGACCGATATCACGGGGTTCGGGCTGGCCGGGCATCTGCTGGGACTTTGCGAGGCGTCACACGTTTCCGCCGAGCTCGATCTCGCCGCGATCCCGATGCTGGAGGGTGCCGAAGCGCTGGCGGCGGCGGGAGAGCATTCGACGCTCCTGCCCCAGAATATCGCCAATTGCGCAGGCCGGATGACCGCCCCACCCGGGCCGCGCACCGATCTGCTTAACGACCCGCAGACATCGGGCGGGCTGCTGGCCACGGTGCCTCAGGCTCAGGCGGAAGACCTGCTGGCCGCGCTCACAGCCGCTGGCTACCGTGCCGCCCGGATCGGTGTCATCGCCGAGGGGCCCGCTTTCCTGCGCGCGCACTGACCGGCCGCCAAACCAACAAAGAAAAAGGCGCCCCGCGAGGGCGCCTTTCCCAATTCCGAATCCGCGAAAAGGATCAGTCCTTCGCGCGCTCCACATAGGTGCTGTCTTCGGTGTTGATCACGATGCGGGTGCCCACGCCGATATGCGGCGGCACCATCACGCGGATCCCGCCGGTGCAGGTCGAGGGCTTGTAACTCGACGAGGCCGTCTGGCCCTTCACGACCGGCTCGGTCTCTTCGACTTCGACGGTCACTTTCTGCGGCAGTTCGATCGCGATTGCGGCGCCCTGGAAGGTCTTCAGGTAAACCCGGATCCCGTCGCGCAGGAACACTTTCGCATCGCCGATCACGTCTTCCGGCACGGCGATCTGCTCGTAGGTGTTGGGCTCCATGAAGTGGTAGCCTTCGCCGTCGTCATAGAGGAAATCGTATTCGCTTTCCTCGACATGGGCGCGCTCGACCTGCTCGGTGGTGCGCCAGCGTTCCGAAACCTTCGTGCCATCCGAGATGCGGCGCATGTCGACCTGAGTGACAGGCGTGCCCTTGCCGGGGTGGATGTTCTGCGCCGAGAGCACGACATAGAGCTTCTCGTCGATTTCGAGAACGTTGCCCTTGCGGACCGAGGAAGCGATGACTTTGACCATGGAGTTTCCTTGTGGATCTTCGAAACGGGCTCTGGCGCCCGGGTTGCAGGTCGCCTAAACCATTTGCGCCCCGATTTCCAGCCTGAAAGGCTTGCCATGCCCCCGTTCTGGAGCCCCGAACGCCACGCCGACCGCCGCCCAGCACTTCTCGCGCGCAACCGTATTCAGGCGGCGATCCGGGGCTGGCTGGCCGCGCAGGAGTTCGTCGAGGTCGACCCTTGTGCGCTTCAGGTCTCGCCCGGCAACGAAGCCCATCTGCACGCCTTCGCAACCGATCTGATCGGCAATGACGGGCAGGCGCGGCGGATGTATCTGCACACCTCGCCCGAATTCGCGATGAAGAAGCTGCTGGCGGCAGGCGAGCCGCGCATCGCGTCCTTCGCCCATGTCTGGCGCAACCGCGAGGCGGGCAAGCGCCATTCGCCCGAGTTCACGATGCTGGAATGGTATCGCGCGGGCGAGGATTACACCGTGCTCATGGAAGATTGCGCGGCGATGCTGCACATGGCGGCGGAGGCTGCCGGGACATCAGTGCTGCGCTATGGGGCGGCCGAATGCGATCCCTTCGCCACGCCCGAGCGGCTCTCGGTCGCAGACGCCTTCGCGCGCCATGCCGGTGTCGACCTGCTCGCCTCCTGCGAGGGGGCCGAAACCGATGCGGCTGCACTTCGCGCCCAATGCGCGGCGACTGGGTTTCCGGTTGCCGAGGATGACAGCTGGTCGGACATGGTCTCGAAACTGCTCGTGGCCAAGGTCGAGCCGCATCTGGGCCACGGGCGCGCGACGATCCTTGATCGCTACCCGCTGGCCGAGGCGGCGCTCGCGCGCCCTGCCCCCGACGACGCCCGCGTGGCGGAACGGTTCGAGCTTTATGCCTGCGGGGTGGAGCTGGCCAATGGCTTCGGCGAGCTGACCGACGCCGCCGAACAGCGCCGCCGTTTCGAGGCGGATATGGACCTGAAAGAGCGGCTCTACGGCGAGCGTTACCCGATCGACGAGGATTTCCTCACCGCCCTCGAGATCATGCCCGAAGCCTCCGGCATCGCGCTTGGCTTCGACCGGCTGGTAATGCTGGCGACAGGGGCGCCAAAGATCGAGGATGTGCTCTGGGTGCCGGTCGGTTCGGTCTGAAAGGGGCAGCTCGGGCCTGAGCCCCCGGCACCACTAGCGTTCCTTGCTCTCCGCCGCATTGGCCACGAGAACCGCCATCGGCACGATACCCAACGCGTCGCGGTGGGTCGAGGCAAGCATCACCTTGGGCGCGCAGCCTTCTTCGACCGCCTCGAGAAAGCGCGACGCGCACAGGCACCAGCGATCTCCGGGTTTGAGGCCGGGGAAATCATGGAACGGACGCGGGGTCGACAAGTCGTTTCCGACATATTTCGACCAGGCGAGGAATTCCGCCGTCATGATCGCGCAGACCGTGTGAGAGCCGGAATCCTCCCAGCAGGTATTGCAGCTGCCATCGCGAAAGAACCCGGTGCGGGGCCGGAGCGAACAGGGCTGCAAGGTTCCCCCCAGGACGTTCACCGCCTCGTACATCTGCATACGCGCCCCTCCCCTTTCAGGAAATTTCGGCGATGCGGCGCAACATGGCAAGGTTTTCCTCTTCCACGCCTTCCTGTTTGAAAAGGCGGTCGGCGGCATTGATCGCGACGACGACGTCATGGGCGGGGCTGATATAGACATGCTGGCCGTAGATGCCGCGTGCGAAATAGTCGCCGCCATGCTCGGCCGTGTCGACGGGCACCCACCATTGATAGCCGTAACCTTCCCCCTTTGGTGCCTGCAGAACGGTCGATTGGGCAACCCAGGCTTCGGGCACGATCTGGCGCCCGTTCCAGAAGCCCTTTTGCAGGAACATCTGGCCGAAGCGGGCGTAATCGCGCGTGCGCAGGTTCAGCCCGCCAAGGACGAAGCTGACACCCTTGCCATCGGTGAGCATCACCGGCGAGGCCTCCAGGCCCATCGGCTCGATCAGCAACTCGCCCATCACCTCGGCCGGATCCGCCCCGGTCGCGCCCGCGATCACCATGCCCAGAACATGGGTGTCGATCGAGACATAGAGCATCCGCGCGCCCGGATCGGCCTCGCGGGTCTTGAGCGAGGCGGCGAAGGCGTTCATCGACCGCCCCATCGCCAGAACCCGGCCCATCTTGTTGATATCGGAATGGAAATCCAGATAGTCCTCGTTGAAGGCCACGCCCGAGGACATCATCAGCGCATCGCGGATCGACACGCCGTCATAGGCCGTGGCTTTCAGGTCCGGCGCGAAACGGGTGAGCGGCGCGTCGAGATCGGGGATCACGCCCTGATGGTGCAGGATACCGAAGGTCGCCGAGAGAAAGCTCTTCGCCATCGACCAGGAAATCCGCAGATCCTCGGGTTTCGTGCCAAGAAAATAGCTCTCATGGGTAATCTGGCCGTGGCGCAGCTTGACCAGTGCCGTCACTGAGCGCCGTTCGATCCAGTCCCCGACCCCGGCGGGCAACCCGTCATCGTCACCGCGCGCAAGCTCCGAGACGGGGCCATTTCCGCGATCGATCACCCGCGAATGGAAAAGCGCCGGCATGTTGGAGAAATTCGACACGATCCGGTCGGGCTCGAACAGACGGTTCACCTCGCGCAGCCGCGCGATCTCGTCACGTTTCCACCAGGCCAGCCCCGCGACCGGCAGTGCCGCCGCCATGCCTGCCCGTATCGCCCAGCGTGCAAGACCCTTCATGCCGTGCCTCCCTTTCGTTTCCGAAAAGGAAGCATGCAGCCCGCGCCCTATCAAGGCCTACGACACGTCACCGCGCAATCCTCGCAGAAGGCCCGGCGGGCAAGGGGCTTAGTAGATATAGCGGATCTGGTCGGTCCAGTAACGCTCCATCCGGCGCAAGGTGTGGTTCATCTCCTCCATAGTTTCGAAGGTGATGACCCCGCGCGTCTCCATGCCCGATGCGTGCCGCTCGAACAGGCCCGCAACATTGTCCCGCAGCTCGCGCCCCTTGACGGTCAGCCGCACCCGCACCGAACGCCGGTCGACCTCACAGCGCTGATGGTGCATGTAGCCCGTCTCGACCAGCTTCTTGAGATTGTAGGACACGTTCGAGCCCTGATAGTAGCCGCGCGATTTCAGCTCCCCCGCGGTCACCTCGTTCTCGCCCACATTGAAGAGCAAAAGCGCCTGCACCGGGTTGATCTCGAGGATGCCCAGCCGCTCGAACTCGTCCTTGATCACATCCAGAAGCAGCCGGTGCAGCCGTTCCAGCAGCGAAAGGCTGTCCAGATATCCTGCCATCAGCCCCGGCGTCGCCGGCGCGGGCATCATGTCGTTTGCAGATTTCTGCACGGTCATTTCATTCTCCGCCAGTTTCGCTGCCCCTGACAGGCGACCTTGGCGGGAAATGGGAAATATAACGTTAAGCCACCCGGGCTTTGCGCTAGTTCGTCGCGATAGCCACGCCATAACGACGCGATCGGGCCTCAGCTCTTGGTGATGTGGCGCTCACGCGCGAACTGTCCGATCTCGGTGAGCAGGCCGAGATAGTGCGGCGGGCAAGGCTGCGCGCCCGAGACCCAGGGGTAAAGATCCTGGTCGTTTTCCTCAAGAAGCTGATCGTAGAGATCGAGCGTCGGCGCATCGAGTTCGGGCAGGCGCGCATCGGCATAGGGGCCGAGGATCAGGTCCATTTCCTTGATCCCGCGCCGCCAGCTGCGCATCCGCATCCGTTTCAGCCGTGCCTCGCGCGTCTCGCTCATGCGTCTTCTCCTGCCATCAGCCGCTTCTCGAGCCGGCCCAAACGCGCGTCGAGCTCTTCGAGCCCGGCCCGCACTTCGCGGATCTCGCGCACCAGAGCGCGATCCTCCTGCGCCTCTGCCACCTGATCGGGCGGCCCGTCAAGCCCCTCGCCCTCGCCGGTCATGAGCCACATCAGCGTCACGTTCAGCATGCCCGAGAGCATCTGGAGCCGGTTCGCCCGCGGCTCGGCCACGTCGTCCTCCCAGGCGGCCAGCGTCTCCAGCCGCACGCCCAGGCGCTTCGCCAATTCCTCCTGGTTCAACCCCGCCGCCTCGCGTGCGCCCGCCAGACGATCCCCGAAGGTCGCGCTCGCCTCGCCATACCAGTCTTCGGCCATGGTTTCCTCCGCTTTCGCTTGAATGCCGGTTGGCCCAAGCCTAAGAGGTCGGGGACCAAGTTACAAATCGGAGGCGACCCGATGGCATTTCTTTCCGACACTCTCGCCCGCGTCAAACCCTCGCCCACCGTGGCGATGACCGGGAAGGTGGGCGAACTGAAAGCGCAGGGTCGCGACGTGATCGGCCTCTCCGCGGGCGAGCCCGATTTCGACACGCCCGACAATATCAAGGCCGCCGCAAAGGCCGCCATCGACGCGGGCAAGACGAAATACACCGCCGTCGACGGCATCGCGGAGCTGAAGCAGGCGATCTGCGACAAGTTCGCCCGCGAGAACGGTCTGTCCTACGAGCCCGCGCAGGTTTCGGTCTCCTCGGGTGGCAAGCAGGTGCTCTTCAACGCGCTGATGGCGACGCTCAACCCCGGCGACGAGGTGCTCATCCCGACGCCCTATTGGGTGAGCTATCCCGACATGGTGCTGATCGGCGGCGGCACGCCCGTTTTCGTCGAGGGCGATCCCGCGACGGGCTACAAGATCAGCCCCGAGGCGCTGGAAGCCGCGATCACGCCCAAGACCAAGTGGTTCCTCTTCAACTCGCCCTCGAACCCCTCGGGGGCCGCCTATTCGCGCGATGAGCTGACCGCGCTGACCGATGTTCTGATGCGCCACCCCCATGTCTGGGTGATGACCGACGACATGTATGAACATCTCGTCTTCGACGGGTTTGAATTCACCACCCCCGCGCAGGTCGAGCCGGGCCTTTATGACCGCACGCTGACCGTGAACGGCGTGTCGAAGGCTTACGCGATGACCGGCTGGCGGATCGGCTATGCGGCGGGCCCGAAAGAACTGATCGCGGCGATGCGCAAGGTGCAAAGCCAGTCCACCTCGAACCCCTGCACGATCTCGCAATGGGCGGCGGTTGAGGCGCTGAACGGCCCGCAGGATTACGTCACCACCTCGCGCGAGGCCTTCAAGCGCCGCCGCGATCTGGTGGTCGCGGGCCTCAATGCCTGCCCGGGCATCACCTGCCCCACCCCCGAAGGCGCGTTCTACGTCTATCCCTCGATCGCCGGGTGCATCGGCAAGACCTCGGCTGGCGGGCGCAAGATCGAGACGGATGAGGATTTCGCCACAGCTCTTCTCGAAGAGAACGACGTGGCCGTGGTTTTCGGCGCGGCCTTCGGCCTTTCGCCCAATTTCCGCATCAGCTACGCTACATCCGACGCAGCGCTCAACGAGGCCTGCGCGCGCATCAAGGCGTTCTGCGAAGGGCTGTCGTGAGGGCGAACGGCCCGGGAGGTTGGTGAATGGGTGATCTGCCGGAGTACTATTTCCGGGTGAAGGAAAACGGCGCGACGGTGTTCCGCGTCGACACCGAGAACCGGCAGCGCCGGATCGAGATGGACCCCCTCGCCAACGTCAACATCCGCAATGGCGAGATCAAGCCGCAAGGCGATCGGGAATTATCCGCCACGGACCGCGCCGAGATCGAGGCCTGGATCGCCCATCGCCGCGAGGTGCTCGCCCAGCGAGATGTCGACGACATTCTGCGCGCGGTCGACCATCTCAACCTTGTCACGCAATGGGCGCAGTCGAAGGCGACCGATGCTCAGCTCGAAGAGATCACCGACACGCTTTTGCTGACGATGCACGACTTGCGCACGGTGCTCGTGCGCAAGAAGGCCGAGAGGCTGGGCGCAGGCGGCTGACGCAGAGGTTTGTCGTCGAGCGACGGGACCGCGCCATATGGCCCCCGAACCTCGCCCCTAGCCGCCAGCCGCCAGCCGAAAGAAAAGCGGCCGCAAATGCCACGGCAAGAAACCAAACCGCGATGGCGATCCGACAGCGGTCCTCCGGCGCAAGGCGTCCGCGCCCATGCGGAAACCGCCCCTAACGGATCGCTCTCGATCGAACCGCCACGGGCCTCCCTCGCCCCTTCCTCACTGCGGCATGATCGGCGGCGCCATCACGATATAGGGCGTTCTGGGCGTCTCTCCGGGCGGCAACGCCTCGGGCATCGGATCGCCCGGCGCGCCGAGCGACTTGATGTAGCGATAGAGTGAACGCAAGTCGCTCTCGGGCATCGCGTGCATGTTGTAGAACGGCATCGGCGGCTTGGCGATGAAGGTCTTCGCATATTTGACGAAGGCCTCCTCATCCATCTCCTTGATCTCGTCTCGCAGATTGACCGCGTATGTCGTCCCCCATGGCCCCTGCCAGCCAAGCGGCACGCCCCTCAGCGCCGCCTCCGGATCGATCTTGCCTCCGGATTCGTTATAGCCCGCAGTGTGACAGTCATGGCATCCCGAGGTGATCGAGATCAGCTCGCCACGCGCGATGGAAATCTCCTGCGCCACAACGCCCGAAGAACTGGCCAGCGCGCCAAGCGCGGCCAATACAAAGACATGTCTCATGGGTTTCTCCCCTTCCCCTATGAACGGGCGCGACCCTCACGCGACCACCCCCGCGATCCGGCCGTTCCTCCACACGCCGCCACATTCGGGACCGGATCCGGAGGAAGTGTGCGACCAGGGGGCCGAGTCGGGCAAGTGAGCCAAAAGATTGACGGGCGCTCGCCCCGCACCGGCTTGTGCGGATCAGACGCTCACCACCTCGCGTAGCGCCTCGCGCGTGAGGGTCTCTTTCGTGCCCTCCATCGCGACCTCGCCACGCTTGAGGACATAGAAGCGGTCCCCGAGATCGTGGGCGAAGTCGAAATACTGCTCGACCAGCACGATCGCCATATCCCCCTTCTCGCGCAGGTAAGAGATCACCCGCCCGATCTGCTGGATGATGTTCGGTTGGATGCCCTCGGTCGGTTCGTCGAGAAGCAAGAGCTTGGGCTTCATCAGCATCGCCCGCGCGATCGCGAGCTGCTGCTGTTGCCCGCCCGAGAGATCCCCGCCCCGGCGATGCAGGAAGTCCTTGAGTATCGGGAAGAGCTCGTAAATCTCGTCGGGAATGAAATGCTCGGATTTCGGCAGGCAGGCGAAAGCCGTCTCCATATTCTCGCGCACCGTCAGCAGAGGAAAGATCATCCGGCCCTGCGGGACGTAGCCCAGCCCTGCCTTCGCCATCGCCTGCGGCGGCACCCGCCCCATCGCCTCGCCATCGAGCACCACTTCGCCGCCCGACCGGATATGTGTGCCCGAGATCGCCTTGAGAAGCGAAGTCTTGCCCACCCCGTTCGTGCCCATGATGCAGGTCACCTCGCCCGCGCGGGCCACCATGTCGATCCCGTGCAGGATCTGCGAGCCGCCGTAATGCAGCGTCAGCCCCGAAACTTTCAGCATCTCAGCGCCCAAGATACACCTCGATCACTCTTTGGTCCGCCGTCACATGGTCGAGCGTGCCTTCGGCCAGCACCGACCCTTCATGCAACACCGTCACCTTGCAGTTCAGACGGCGCACGAATTCCATGTCGTGCTCGACCACCACGACCGCGCGGGTCTTCGCCAGTTCCACCAGAAGGGCCGTGGTCTGTTCGCGCTCGGCCAGCGTCATGCCCGCCGCCGGTTCATCCACCAGCAGAAGGCGCGGCTCCTGCGCGAGCAGCATCCCTATTTCCAACCATTGCTTCTGCCCGTGGCTCAGTTCGCCCGCCTTGCGCGGCAAGTGATCGCCCAGCCCCACCTGCGCGGCGATCTCCTCGACCCGCGCACGATCCTTCGCCCCGGCCTTCCAGACCAGAACCGAGAATGGGCTGCGATTGGCCTTGAGCGCCATCATCAGGTTCTCGGTGACGGATTGATCCTCGAAAACGGTGGGTTTCTGGAACTTGCGCCCGATCCCCGCCCGGGCGATCTGCGCCTCGTTCATCTTCAGCAGGTTCTGGTGCGTCTCGCCCCAGAGAACGCGGCCCTCGTCGGGGCGGGTCTTGCCGGTAACGATATCCATGAAAGTCGTCTTGCCAGCACCGTTCGGACCGATCACCGCGCGCAGTTCCGCCGGACCGATCGCAAAGCTCAGGTTGTTGATCGCGCGGAAGCCGTCGAAGGTGACCGAGATCCCCGAAACCTCGAGCTGCGCATTGCCCGGCTGAGCACCAATGACGCGATCGCTCATTCCTGCGCCTCCCCTTCGCGGAAGGCGCCCTTGTCCGGCCCGAGCGGCGCACCATGGCGCTTCGGGCTGCGGATCCCCTCGAGGAGATCGACGATCCCCGACAGCCCCTTCGGCGCAAGCAGCGTCACCAGCACGAAGGCCAGCCCCAGGAGCACCTGCCACCAGTCGACCCATTGGATCGTGTAGAAACCCAGCGGGATATCGGGCACCCGCCCCCCGGTGAACCAGCTCGAGACGATCGAGACGAAAGCCGCGCCCATGACCGCGCCGTAAAGCCGCCCGCGCCCGCCGATCGCGACCCAGACCGCGAGATAGATCGAGGCGATGGGCGCCATCTCGCCGGGGTTGATGATCCCGGCCTGCGGATAATAAAGCGCGCCCGCGATGGCCGCGATGATGGCAGTGAGGGTGAAGACGAAAAGCTTGTAGCCCTCGACCGAGTAGCCCAGAAAGCGCACCCGCGCCTCATCATCGCGGATGCCGCGAATGACCGAGCCGAACTTGCCCGAGACGATGAAGGCGGCCGCGATATAGCCAAGGCCGAGTGCGACGGCAGAGGCCCAGAGGAACCAGACCGAGAGGTGATCCTGATTTGCGCTCACGCCGGGGATGTTCTGCAGGCCGCTCAGCCCGTTATTGCCGCGCAGCCCGCTCTCGTTCTGGAAGAGATACAGCGACAGCGCCAGCGTCATCGCCTGCGTCAGGATCGACAGGTAAACGCCCGTGACCCGCGAGCGGAACGCGAGCCAGCCGAAGATCAGCGCCAGCAGTCCCGGCACCAGCACCACGAAGAGAAGCTGCATCGGCAGGTTGCCCGCGAAATGCCAGATCGCGGGCAGATCCGATCCGCCGACCACGCCGAAGATCTGCGTGCCGATGGCGTCATTGATTTCTTGCGGCGTCATCGGGAACTCGCCCGCAGAGCTGAGAACGATGTCGCGGGTGCGCTCATACATCAGCCACATGCCGATCATGTAGCCGCCCAGTCCGAAGAAGGCGAAATGGCCGAGGCTCAGGATGCCCGTATAGCCCCAGACCAGATCCATCGCGATGGCGATCAGGCACAGGCACAGCGTCTTGCCCAGCGTCTTGACCATCGAAGTCGAGATCATCCCGGGTCCGTAGGCGTGAGAGAGAAAAGTGACACCCAGCGTGAAGACCGCGAGGATCAGCAGGAACCACAGGACGGAGGGGTTCTTGGCGAGAAAACCAGATCTCATGCGCGGGCCTCCGAGGTTGCAGAGGGGGTTTCGCACCCCCGCACCCCCGCGGGATATTTGGACCAAGAGGAAGGGATAAGGGTCTGTCTCATGCTCAATCCCCCGCGGCCCGGCCCTTGAGCGCGATGATGCCGCGCGGGCGGAACTGGATGAAGATGATGATGAAGAGGATCATGTAGGTCTGGGCCGCGAGCGTGTTCGACGGGTTCAGCCATTCGATCCCCTTTTGCAGCACGCCGATCAGGCCCGCGCCCGCGAGCGTGCCGAAGATCGAGCCGACGCCGCCTACCACGACCGTCATGAAGCTTTGCACGATATAGTCCTGCCCCATCTCGGAGGTGACTTTCGCGAAAAGCCCGATGGCGACGCCCGCGATGCCCGCGATACCCGAGCCGAAGCCGAAGGCGAGCATGTTGATGCGGTCCGGGTTGATCCCCATCGAGGCCGCCATCGAGGGGTTCTGCGTCACCGCGCGGACCTCGAGGCCAAGACGGGTGCGGCGCATCACCCAGAGGTAGAGGGCGAGGAAGATCAGCGCGAGGACGAAGATCGCGATCCGGATATAGCTGATCGACACCACATCGTTGAGCGTCCAGGCCCCGTCGAGCCAGGGCGGCGAGGTCAGCGGGCGCGCCTGCGTGCCGAAGATGTTCTTGAAGAGCTGTTGCAGCGCGATGGAGATCCCGAAGGTCGCCAGCAAAGTCTCGAGCGGGCGTTTGTAGAGCCAGCGGATCACCAGCCGCTCCATCGCGACGCCCGCCCCGAAGGTGATCGCGAAGGCCAGGGGCAGCGCGATCAGGATGGATGCCGTGTAATCGGGCACGAAGAGCTGCACGACATAGCCTGTATAGGCGCCCATCGTGATGAACTCGCCATGCGCCATGTTGATCACCCCCATCACCCCGAAGGTGATGGCCAGACCGATGGCCGCGAGGAAATAGATCGAGGCGAGCGAGAGCGCATCGAGGCCGAGATCGACCGTCTGCATCGCCGCCACCGTGCGCCCGACGCGGGTCAGTGCGGCATCGGCGGCGGTCGTGACCTCCGGGTCGGGCTCGGCGTAGATATCGGCATATTGGTGATCGGTGACGAGCTTGTCGGCCTCGGCATCGGTCAGGCGCTGCGGGACGATGCCCGCGGCGGCGAGCGTCGCGTAGGCCTCTTCGCGCTTGGCAGGATCGGCCATTGCGGCCAGCGGCAGCCCGCCCACCTGACCGCCCTCCACATGCGCCGCCAGGGCCTGCTGCATCTCGGAGGCCGAGATCCGCGCGGGTGCGATCTTGGCGGCGACGAGCATCGCATAGGCTTCATCCTTGGAGATATCACGACCGGGCTTGAGCGCGTCGGCGACATTGCCCTCGGGCGCGCCGGCGAAGGCTGTGCGGGTCGTGGCCACCAGAGGGTTCAGCGTGGCGCGGAAATCGAGGCCCAGATCGGAGCCGAAGCTCTCGATCGCGGCCACGCGCTCGGGGGCATCCTTGCCAAAGCGGATGGTCAGCAGACGCTCCAGACGCACCTTCTCTGCCTTGATCGCGGGATCGGTTTCGTCAGGGATCGAGGCGCGCAGCGGTTCGAGATGCGAAGCCTCGCCGTCCCGCTCGATCGCGGTCAGGGCGTCGCGGCGCTTCTTCGGGTCGGGATCGCTCAGCAGAAAGCGTACCAGCGCCGCGCCGATCTCGGCGCGCACGCCGGAATTGGGTTTGATCTCCTTGATATCCGATTTCGGCGCGGTGCCTGCGGGTGCGCCCGTCGCTGGATCGGACAGAGCGTAATCACCACCCTTTTTCTCGATGATGAAAAACGCCCCATCGCTTTCGCGTTGGCCCACGCGCTTGTCGGCATAGGCTTGGAGGAACCGCGACGCCCCCTCCCCCGAGGCGGCGATCGCCGCAATGACCGGGCCGATGGTGCGCCGCGACGGCTTGGCGATTTCCTTGGAATACTCGGCGAGTACCGCCGCCAGCCCCGTAATCTGAGCCTGCGCGGCCTCGGCCTGCGGCGCGGTGATGCCGGTCTCCTGCGCCTGCCCCGGCAAGGCAAACGCAAGCAAAAGCCCAAGCGCGATCAGAAACTTGCGCATCCTGCCCCCATGGATGGAAAAAGGCGGGAGAGCCTGTGCCCTCCCGCCCGAAGGTCGATCAGTAATTCGACTTCTTCTGCACGCAGGTCTTCGTCTCGGTGTTGTACATGCCACAATCGAGGCCCGGCCAATCCGATTTCAGCACCGCCGATTCCGGCAGGAAATCGGTCCAGGCATCGCCCGGCACCGGATCGGTCTGCGAGATGATGTCGAACTGGCCGTCTTCCATGATCTCGCCGATCAGCACCGGCTTCGTCAGGTGGTGGTTCGGCAGCATCTTCGCGGTCGAGCCGGTGAGGTTCGGGAATACCTGCCCTGGCATCGCCTCGATCACCTTGTCGATATCGGTGGAGCCGACCTGCGTCACCGCCTGCACCCACATGTTGAAGCCGATATAGGTGGCTTCCATCGGATCGTTCGTCACGCGGGTATCGTCGCCGGTGAAGGCGTGCCACTGCTCGATGAAGGCTGCGTTCTCGGGGGTGTCGGCGCTCTCGAAATAGTTCCAGGCGGCGAGCTGACCGACGAGGTTCTTCAGATCCGCTTCACCAAGGCCCGACAGTTCCTCTTCGCCGACCGAGAAGGCGACGACGGGGATGTCGTCAGCGGTGATGCCGGAAGCCGCAAGCTCCTTGTAGAAACCGATATTCGCATCGCCATTGATCGTCGAGATCACGCCGACCTTCTTGCCGTCCGCCCCCAGCGCCTTCACGTCGGCCACGATCTTCGACCAGTCCGACTGACCGAAGGGGGTGTAGTTCACGAAGATGTCGCTCTCGGCGATGCCCTTCGATTTCAGATAGGCGTCGAGGATGTTGTTCGTGGTGCGCGGGTAGACGTAGTCGGTGCCCAGAAGGGCGAATTTCTCGACGCCGAGCTCCTCGAGGAAGTAATCCACCGCCGGGATCGCCTGCTGGTTCGGGGCGGCGCCGGTGTAGAACACGTTGCGCGAGCTTTCCTCGCCCTCGTATTGCACCGGGTAGAACAGCAGCCCGTTGAGCTCTTCGAGCACCGGCAGAACCGATTTGCGCGACACCGACGTCCAGCAGCCGAAGATCACGTCGACCTTGTCCACGGTGATCAGCTCGCGCGCCTTTTCGGCAAACAGCGGCCAGTCGGAAGCCGGGTCGACCACGACCGCCTCGAGCATCTTGCCGTTGATGCCGCCCTTCTTGTTCTGCTCCTCGACCAGCATCAGGACGGTGTCCTTGAGCGTGGTTTCCGAGATCGCCATCGTGCCCGACAGCGAGTGCAGGACGCCGACCTTGATCTTGTCCTCTTCGGCGAAGGCAATGCCCCCGCTCATCGACATGGCACCGGCAAGCGCCGCGGACATCATCAGTTTACGCCGTGTGATCATTTCATTTCCCTCGTTCCGTCAGCCTGCACACGGGCCCGTTTTTCGGGCTCTCTCGGCGGCTGAACCTCCACTTTTGGATGGGCCGGGACCATTCCCCACTAAGGCCCGGGCGCGCCGTTTTCGGCTACCCACGACATCCAAACCTTGACGCTGCGTCGCGGCAAAACAATCCGCGTCCACGCAGCCAAAACCCGCCTCGAAAGGCGGGCTTGCCGGAGTTTTGCGCAAAGGAAATGGCCGAATGCCCAAAAAACAATCAGGCAGTCGTAATCAGGCGGGAATCGGATGCAGGACGAGCCCGCCCTCGCGCACGAGAAATGCCACGATCTCGTCGACCCCCTCACCCTGCCGCAAGTTGGCCATCACGTAGGGCCGCTCACCCCGGGCGCGTCGCGTATCGGCTTCGAGCAGCTCCCGATCAACCCCCACATAGGGCGCGAGCTCCACCTTGTTCACCACCAGCAGATCGGATTTCGCCACCCCCGGCCCGCGCTTGCGCGGGATGTCCTGACCGGCAGCCGTGTCGATCACATAGATCGTCAGATCGGCCAGTTCCGGCGAAAAGGTTGCGGCCAGATTGTCGCCCCCGCTCTCGATCAGCACCAGCTCCAGATCCGGGATCTTGGCGCACAGATCGGCGATGGCGGCGAGGTTGATCGACGCATCCTCGCGGATCGCCGTGTGCGGGCACCCCCCTGTCTCGACACCGCGAATCCGGTCTCCCGGCAGAACCTGCGCGCGCATCAGCGCCTCGGCATCCTCGCGGGTGTAAATGTCGTTCGTCACCACCGCCATCGACACGCGCGCCGCGAGCACCCGCGCCAGTTGCTCGGTCAGCGTGGTCTTGCCCACGCCCACCGGCCCGCCGATTCCAACCCGCAAAGGTCCGTTGCCCATATCCTCACCTCACGTCTTGAAAAGACGCACATCGAGCGTCTCGTGTTTCATCGCCGTCACCTCCGCGCGAAAGGCGCTGAGTGACAGATCGGTCAGCTGCGCCCCCACCGCGCGGGCCGCGATGGCGGCGATCTTGTCATGCAAGCCCGCCAACACCCTCTGACCCGCGATTTGTCCCAGAGGGACAAGTCGAACCGCCGCAGAGACCAGGTTGGACGCGAATGAATGTTGAAAAAGTGCAATTATCTGCGCGGCGGGCATTTCAAGATCTCGGCCCGCCTCGGCCACGGCGACCGGCAATATCCGCGCAGGCAGCTCCTGACCGCGCAGCCCCGCCTGCGCCAGCGTGAAGGCCGCGCCCTGCTCCACCGTCTCGCGCAGCCGCTCGGCCGACCCGGCCATCGCGCGCCCGAGTGCGTCGAGCTTCGCCAGATCCTCGCCGCGCAGCCCGCAGCCCAGCAACACCGCATCGCCCCAGCCCGCCCCGAGTTCGAGCACGTCGCCCAGCCAGGCCGCGAAACTCTCCGCATCGCGCACCTCGCCCGCCGCCACCGCCTGCTCGAGCCCATGCGAATAGGCAAAGGCCCCGGTCGGAAAAGCCGGGGACAGCCATTGCATGAGAGAGAGAGACGCGATCGGATCAGGCATGGTCGTGATGATGATGGTGGTCGTGCCCGTGGCCGTGGCCGTGACCATGGTCATGCGAATGGGAATGACCGTGGTGATGCGAATGGCCGTGGTCGTGGCCCATCGTCCGGCCCATCCCGTAGGCGCCGCCCTCGGGCTGGAAGGTCTCGACACCGGGGCGCACCTCCGCGCCAAGCCCCTTGAGCATCCCCTCGAGAACATGATCGGCCCGGATCACCAGCCGCTCGGCCTCGATCTGGCAGGGCGTATGGCGGTTGCCGATATGCCAGGCGAGCTTGGGCAGATTGCCCTTCACCTCCAGCACGGGCTCCAGCGCCGGGCGCACCTCGATGAAGCGGCCATCCTCCAGCACGAAGGCCTCGCCGCCCGAGAGATTCGTCACCTCCGGCAGGTCGACCAGAAACCCCGTGCCCGAGCCCGCCACCAGACGCTTGCGCCGCAGGAACCGCCCTTCGTAATCGAGCGCCACGAAATCCGCCGCCGCCTGCCACGCGCCCTTCGGCACCACTTTTCCGGCTTTCGGATAATCGCTCATTGTCTTGCTTCCTTTAACGTTTTCTCAAACTTGGGGCCGCATCGTCAGACGCGGACCAGAGGAGATTTCGCATGTTCGACCACCGCTCCCCCGCCGATGAACTGGCCCATATCCGCGCCGAGATCGCGCGGCTCAAGCGCCGCGAGGCGCAGCTGCGCGAGGCTTACCTGACGCAGCCCGACATGCCGCGGCTCGGCCGCTGGACGAAGGTCGAGATCGTGACCCACAGCCGACAGATCTTCGAACCGCGCCTTCTGCCCGAGGATATCCGCCTCGACCCGGCTTTCCAGCGCGAAAAGGTGACGCGGCTGCTGCGCACAATGCCGCATGCCCGAGCGGGCCGTCACTTGCCGCCGCTCGTGGCGTCCGAGCAGATCAGCGCAGCCCCGCAAGGGGAGATGTCGATACTCGCCGCACATTGACCCCTCAGAACAGGAAGTAGCGCTGCGCCAACGGCAGAACCTCGGCCGGCTCGCACACTAGCAGCTCGCCATCTGCGCGCACTTCGTAGGTCTCGGGATGCACGTCGATCTTCGGCGTCGCCGCGTTGTGGATCATCTGCGCCTTGCCGATGCCGCGCGTGCCCTCGACCGCGAGTGTCGTTTTCTGCAAGCCAAGGCTCCCCGCCAGCCCGTTCGCCTGTGCCGCTTGGCTGATGAAGGTCACCGACGAGGCATGACGCGCGCCGCCCAAGGCCCCGAACATGTTGCGCGTGTAGAAAGGCTGCGCCGGGATCGAGCCGTTCGGATCGCCCATCTGGGACGAGACGATCATGCCACCGATCAGCACCATCTCCGGTTTCGCGCCGAAGAAGGGCGGGCTCCACAGCACGAGATCGGCCCGCTTACCCACCTCGACCGAGCCGATATGCTGGCTCATCCCATGCGTGATCGCCGGGTTGATCGTGTATTTCGCGATGAAACGTTTGACGCGAACGTTGTCATTGTCGCCCTGCTCTTCCGGCAGACGCCCGCGCTGCTTGCGCATCTTGTCGGCGGTCTGCCAGCAGCGGATGATGACCTCGCCCACCCTGCCCATCGCCTGACTGTCCGAGGAGATGATCGACATCGCGCCCATGTCATGCAGGATATCCTCGGCCGCGATCGTCTCCTTGCGGATCCGGCTCTCGGCGAAGGCCACATCCTCGGGCACCTTGTTGTCGAGGTGATGGCATACCATCAGCATATCCAGATGCTCTTCGACCGTGTTCGCGGTGTAGGGCCGTGTCGGGTTGGTCGAAGACGGGATCACGTTCGGCGCGCTCACCACTTTCAGGATGTCCGGCGCATGACCGCCGCCCGCGCCTTCGGTATGGAACGCGTGGATGGTGCGACCCTTGATCGCGGCCAGCGTATTCTCGACGAAGCCGGATTCGTTGAGTGTGTCGGTGTGGATCATCACCTGCACGTCCATGTCCTCGGCCACGCTCAGGCAGCAATCAATCGCGCCCGGCGTCGTGCCCCAATCCTCGTGCAGCTTCAGCGCGCAGGCACCGCCCTCGACCATCTCGACCAGCGCCTCGGGCTTCGAGGCATTGCCCTTGCCGGAGAGCGCAAGGTTCACCGGCAGCGCGTCGAAAGCCTGCAACATCCGCGCGATATGCCACGGCCCCGGCGTGCAGGTCGTGGCCAGCGTGCCATGGGCAGGGCCCGTGCCGCCGCCCAGCATCGTCGTGATCCCCGAGGCCAGCGCGTCTTCGATCTGCTGCGGGCAGATGAAATGAATATGCGCGTCGAACCCGCCCGCGGTCAGGATTTTCCCTTCTCCCGCAATGGCTTCGGTTCCCGGTCCGATGATGATGTCGACATTCGGCTGGGTGTCCGGGTTGCCCGCCTTGCCGATCGCGACGATCTGCCCGCCCTTGAGGCCGACATCCGCCTTGTAGATACCCGAGTGGTCCACGATCAGCGCGTTGGTGATGACCGTATCGACCGCTCCGCCCGCGCGGGAAATCTGGCTCTGGCCCATCCCGTCGCGGATCACCTTGCCGCCGCCGAACTTGACCTCCTCCCCGTAGGTGGTCAGGTCGCGCTCGACCTCAATGATCAGATCGGTATCGGCAAGCCGCACCCGATCGCCGGTCGTGGGGCCGAACATATCGGCATAGGTGCTGCGCGAGATCGTGGCCGGCATCAAAGCGCCCCCATAACTTTCTGATTGAATCCATAGACTTCGCGCGATCCGCGATAGGGCACGAGCCGCACTTCACGGCTTTGCCCCGGCTCGAAGCGCACCGCCGTCCCTGCCGCGATATCGAGCCGGTAGCCGCGCGCGGCCTCGCGGTCGAACTCCAGCCCCGGGTTGGTCTCCGCGAAATGGTAATGCGAGCCGACCTGCACCGGACGGTCGCCGGTATTGGCGACCATCAGCGTGATCGCCTCGCAGCCCTCGTTGAGGGTGATATCGCCCGCGGCGGGCAGGATTTCCCCGGGGATCATCGGCTCAATCCTTGTTACGGGGCAGCGCCCGGGCGAGTTCCGGGCCGATATAGGCAAGGGCGGCCAACGCCAGCAGACCGATCAGCGGACCGTCATGGAAAAACCAGGTCGTGCCCGCGCTGTGACCGGGATGAGCGAGCGCCGCAGTCGGCGCGAGAAGGGCGAGAGCTGCGAGTTTCTTCATCGGGCTGCCTTTCATTAGCAAAACTTATTCTCGGAGCGCTTGCATAAGCTGCGCTTATCTCAGCGGATCGGATGGTGGACGGTGACGAGCTTGGTCCCGTCCGGGAACGTCGCCTCGACCTGGATCGAATGGATCATCTCGGGGATGCCCTCCATGCATTGATCGGCCGAGATCACGCCCGCGCCAGCCTCCATCAGATCGGCGACCGAGCGGCCCTCGCGGGCGCCCTCGACCACGAAATCCGAGATGATCGCGATGGCTTCGGGATGGTTAAGCTTCACGCCGCGCTCCAGCCGCCCCCGCGCGACCATCGCGGCGAGACTGATGAGCAGCTTGTCCTTTTCCCTCGGTGTCAGGTTCATCTTCGTTCCTCAGATCTGCCAGACGCGCGGGGCCGATTGCCCGCGCCGCAAGGTTTCCATCAGGCGCAGGATCTGGCGGCGCATCGGCCAGCCCTCCCGCGCCAGCAATCGGATCACGCATTTCCCGTCGAAACCCGAGGCGGCGCCCTCGACGCCGGGCTCATCCAGCACCGTCCGGGCAGCCTCGGTCGCGTCCTCGGCACCCTGAGCGCAGAGCACCATCGTCGCGAAAGCGCGGGCCTCGCCAAGGATCGCCCCGCGCGCACCTTTGGCGAGAATGTTGGAATCGAGCGCGAACGGCTCAAAAAACACCGGGTTTCCCGCCCTTTCGATGCGGCGACTGTCGAAAAACTGCAATTCACGCACCCGCTCGCCCATCGCGATCCGGCCCAGAACCACCGCTTCGAGCATCAGGCAAGAAGCGTCGGCGGCCAGCTCGATCGTCGTCTCGCGCACGAGTTTCGAGTGGTCGAACAGGATGGTTTCCTGCGGCAGCCAATCCAGATGGCTGCCCGACCCGACGCGGTGATGGACTGTGACCTCGGCGCGCGCATCTTCGGCGCGATAGGCGCGCTCGGCGGCCTGCGTGGTAGCGACGAGCCGCGCACCATTGGCCAGATCGGTTTCGTAAGAAAGCCGGTCGCCAGACGTCAACCCGCCGGATGTATTGAGGAAAACGACCTCGGCTGCGCCCGGAACACGCGGGAGGATCGCCTTCGCGGACCCGCTCTGATGCAACCCGATCAGCCGCGCGCCATCGAAGCCCGCCCGCGCGGCCCCGCGCGAGCGCTGCATCCTTGGCACAGCTTTGGTCTGAACAGTGGCGTCGAGCATCAATCCCTCCATCCCGATCCAAGACTTCTCCGGCAGGGTGGTCCATGCCTTCCGACCCCGACGGATCACCTGAGAAGCGCGCCGCAAGCGTTGCGCCCATTTGGGGCGCATCACGCCTAAAGTTTCAACAGTAAATAAATCAGCCCAGCGGGCCGGGGCGGCGTTCCTCACTCAGCAGGACATTCGCCTCGACCTGCCCCACGCCGGGCAAGGTCATGATCCGGCGGCGTAAAACGCGCTCGAAATCGGCGAGATCGCGGGCGGTGACGCGCAGGCGGTAATCGAAAAGGCCAAGCACGTGCTGTACCACCTGCACCTCGGGGATCGCCGTGACCGCGCGCTCGAAATCCTCGAGGCTGACGCGGCCTTTTGCGGCGAGCTTCACGCCGAGAAAGACGGTCACGCCGAAGCCGAGCGCCTCCGGTTCGACAACCACGCGCCGCCCTGCGATCACGCCCGCCTCTTCCAACCGCCGAATCCGGCGCCATGTCGCGGGCTGCGAGAGACCAAGTTTGCGCCCGAGCGCACCTGCGCTTTGCGTCGAATCGCGGCTGAGCGCGCGCAGGATGCGGCGGTCGAGATCGTCAAGATCAAGGCTCATACCGGCAGCTCCGCGCTGGATTTGATGGTCGAGATCAGCATCAGCGCATCGAGTTCGGAGATATGCGGCAGGGTCAGAATGCGGTTGCGATAGATCTCCTGGTAATGCGCCATGTCGCGGGCGATGACCTGCAGACGCATGTCGGTGGACCCGAGGAAGCTTTGGATCTCAAGTACTTCCGGCACCTCTCGTGCGGCGGCGATGAACTCGTCAAAGGCGCGCGGGTTGGTCTTGTCGAGGGTGAAGCGCAGGCTGACCTCGACCTCCCAGCCAAGCGCGTGCCAGTCGATCAAAGCCTGCTCGCCCCGGATCACGCCGCCTTCGCGCAACCGCTCGATCCTCCGCCAGCAGGTGGCCGAGGTCACGCCCGCGCGCTCGGCCAGTTCGGCCGTGGGCAGCCCCGGCTCGGCCATCATCTGGCGCAGGATCCGGCGGTCGGTATCGTCAAGTTGCATGATTTATCCGAATTATGAATTTATCGAGAATTATTTTTACGCAATAGGTGGAAATTTATCAACTTCTGAAACCATTCACGCGCAGATCTCCCTATTCTCACCATCAGACAAGAAGGAGGAACGCCATGCGCGTGTATTATGATCGCGATTGCGATGTGAACCTGATCAAGGACAAGAAAGTCGCCATTCTGGGCTATGGCTCGCAGGGCCACGCCCACGCGCTGAACCTGCGCGACTCGGGTGCGAAGAACGTCGCCGTTGCGCTGCGCGACGGCTCGCCCTCGAAAGCGAAAGCCGAAGGCGAAGGCCTTCAGGTGATGGGCATCGCCGAAGCGGCGGCCTGGTGTGACGTGATCATGTTCACCATGCCCGACGAACTTCAGGCCGAGACCTACAAGAAATACGTCCATGACAACCTGAAAGAAGGCTCGGCGATCGCGTTTGCCCACGGCCTGAATGTGCATTTCGGCCTGATCGAGCCGAAGCCCGGCATCGACGTGATCATGATGGCGCCGAAAGGCCCGGGTCACACCGTGCGCGGCGAATACACCAAGGGCGGCGGCGTGCCCTGCCTCTTCGCGGTCGAAAACGACGCGACCGGCAAGGCCCAGGACATCGCGCTGAGCTACTGCTCGGCCATCGGTGGCGGCCGCTCGGGCATCATCGAGACCAACTTCCGCCAGGAATGCGAAACCGACCTCTTCGGCGAGCAAGCGGTTCTCTGTGGCGGCCTCGTCGAACTGATCCGCATGGGCTTCGAGACCCTTGTGGAAGCCGGTTACGAGCCGGAAATGGCCTATTTCGAGTGCCTCCACGAAGTGAAGCTGATCGTCGACCTGATCTATGAAGGCGGCATCGCGAACATGAACTACTCGATCTCGAACACCGCCGAATATGGCGAGTATGTCTCGGGCCCGCGCGTCCTGCCTTACGAAGAGACCAAGGCGCGCATGAAAGCGGTTCTGACCGACATCCAGACTGGCAAGTTCGTGCGTGACTTCATGCAGGAAAACGCCGTCGGTCAGCCTTTCTTCAAGGCGACCCGTCGCATCAACGACGAGCACCAGATCGAACAGGTCGGCGAGAAGCTGCGCGCCATGATGCCCTGGATCTCCAAGGGCAAGATGGTCGACAAGTCGCGCAACTGATCTGCGACCGGATGCATCAGGAGGGGCGCCTTGCGGGGCGCCCCTTTTCTTGTCACTCTCCCGCGAAAGATCGGAGGCCCCATGCAGGACATGCCGCAAAGCGAGCTCGACGCGATCCAGGCAGAGCGCGCGAAATTCTTCACCCCACGCTGGTTCGGCGACCTCTTCGCGGGTCGGCTAAGCCCGGGCGATACGTTCTGGGTCGGCAATTACGGGCCCGCGATGGTGGTGGTCCCGGCGCTGGTGCTGATCGCGCTCTTTACCGCCATGGCGTCTCCCGGTCATCTCGGCCCGTTGTTCGGGGGCACCGCGATCCTCGCCGGGCTGTACCGGATAGCGGTTCTGATCGGCCTGTTTCGCAGCGTCGCGCGCACGCCCGGCCCGAAGGGCTGGCGGATCTTCGGATTGCTCTGGACTGTGTTCGAAGCCGCGATCCTGATCTGGCTCGGGTTGCGCCTCATCGGCGGCTGATCTCCCCGCGTCACGGCCCGCAAGAAGGGGCTCTGCCCCCGGCCGCGATGCGGCCTCCCCCGGGATATTTTCACCAACTCGAAAAGACAGGGTTTTCCGTTTCGAATTGGTCGAAATATCCCGGGGGTGAATTTCCGTCAGGAAAGAGGAGGCAGCGCCCCCTTACGCGGTTTCCGCCTCGACCGCCGCAACGATCCCGTCGACGGCTTCGATGAGAAGCGCCTCATCCTCGCATTCCGCCATCACGCGGATCAACGGCTCGGTACCCGACTTACGGATCAGCAAGCGCCCTTGGCCTGCCAGTTTCGCCTCGGTCGCGGCGATCAGTTTTTCAACATTCGGGGCGCTGAGGGGCTCTTGCCCCGCCTGATACCTTACGTTTTTCAACATTTGCGGCACAGTCTCGAACTGGCGGACCAATTCGGAGGCGCGGCTTCCGGTCTCGACCATCGCGGCGAGGAATTGCAGCCCCGCCATCAGCCCGTCGCCGGTCGTCGCGTAATCGGTCATCACGATGTGGCCCGACTGTTCGCCGCCGAGGTTGAAGCCGCCTTCGCGCATCCGTTCTACCACGTAACGGTCGCCGACCGCCGTGCGCTCGAGGCGCAGGCCTTTGGCCTGAAGGAAGCGTTCGAGCCCGAGATTGGACATCACGGTCGCGACCAGCGCGCCACCAGCGAGCTGGCCCGAACCGGCCCAGCGTTTCGCAAAGAGCGCCATGATCTGATCGCCATCGGCGACATGGCCGGTCTCGTCGATGATCATCACCCGGTCCGCATCGCCATCGAGCGAGATACCCAGATCCGCGCCATGGGCGACCACAGCCTCGGCGCAGGTCTGGGTATGGGTCGAGCCGCAATTGAGGTTGATATTGCGCCCGTCGGGAGAGACGCCGACCGGGATCACGTCGAAGCCAAGCTCCCACAGAACGTCGGGGGCCGCGCGGTAGGCCGCGCCATTTGCGCAATCGACCACGACTTTCAGCTCGGGCTTGTGCAGTTTCGGGAAGGTGGTCTTGGCATATTCGACATAGCGGCCCAGACCGTCGTCGATCCGCTTGGCGCGGCCGATATTCTCGGGCCGCGCGAGGCGGATCTCGGCATCCAGCATCGCCTCGATCTCGGCTTCGGCCTCGTCCGACAGCTTGAACCCGTCAGGGCCGAAGAACTTGATGCCGTTATCCTTGGCCGGGTTGTGGCTGGCCGAGATCATGATGCCCAGATCGGCGCGCATCGAGCGGGTCAAGTAACCCACCGCGGGCGTCGGGACGGGGCCGAGCAGCAGCACGTTCATCCCCGTCGAGGTCAGGCCCGCGGTCAGCGCGTTTTCGAACATGTAGCCCGAGAGCCGCGTATCCTTGCCGATCACCACACGGTGGCCGCGCGAGTCGTCCTGACGGAAATAGCGGCCGGCGGCGGCGCCCAGACGCAGCGCCATCTCGGCGGTCATCTTGCCGGAATTGGCCTCGCCACGCACGCCATCGGTGCCGAAAAGCTTTCTGCTCATTCTTCAAATCCTCTCGTGATCGCGTCCCAGAGCCGGATGCCTTGGGCGATCTCGGCCACGTCGTGGACACGGTGAATCTGAACGCCCTGATCGAGGCCCGCGAGCGTCACGGCAAGCGTGCCGGGCATGCGGGAGTCGGTGTCTTCCGCGCCGCCGACCGTGCCGATGAAGCGCTTGCGCGACACACCCAGCAAGAGCGGGCAGCCGAGCCCGTGAAAGAGGCTCAGGCCGCGGATCAGGGCGAGGTTGTGCTGAACGGTCTTGCCAAAGCCGATGCCGGGATCGGCGATGATCGCCTCACGGGCGATGCCGTAATCCTCGGCCAGCGCGATACGGTCCTCGAGGTAGTCATAAACGTCGAGCAGCACATCGGTGTAGCGCGGGTCGTCCTGCATCGTCTCTGGCAGGCCCTGCGCATGCATCAGGCAGATCGGCGCGCCGGAGACCTGCGCGACCTCGACCATCGCCGGGTCGAACTCCATCGCGGAGACATCGTTGAGCATCGCGGCCCCGGCCTCAAGCGCCTGATCGGCAACCAGCGACTTGCGGGTATCGATGGAGATCGGCGCGTCGAAATCGGCATCGCGCAGCGCCGCGATCACGGGGGCGGTGCGGGCAATCTCCTCGTCCTCATCGACTTCGGTCGCGCCGGGGCGCGTCGACTCGCCCCCGATGTCGAGGATATCGGCGCCCCTCTGGCGCAGAGCGAAGGCGCGCTCGATCGCGGCATCCTCCACGTCGAAGCGGCCGCCATCGGAGAAACTGTCCGGCGTGACATTGAGAATGCCCATGATGCGCGGGGCGTCCATCGTGAGACCGGCCAGAGGGGGGCGGGGGGCGCACAGCCGTTCGATCATCTCTTCGGGCAGGTGCGACGCGGGCACGATCTCGGGTTCGGCGTCGCGGCGCATCAGTTCGACCTCGTCGAACCAGCACCAGCCTCCTGCGAGGGTCAGCGCGGTTTCGGGACGGGCGGCATCGGTCCGCAGAAGCGGGCGGTAATAGATCTTCTCCATGCGCCCCATTCACCCGATTGCGCGGGTCTTTTCAAGACGCTCAGAGCGGGTGCGTCTCGATCGGCACGCGGCTTCCTGCCGGGGCTGAAACATCCCCGTGAAGTTCCAGCCGGGTCGCGGCCATCTGCTCGGCCAGCCAAAGCGCCAGCGCCACCGCGTTGCGCGCGGGGCTTTTGGGCCCGTCGGTGGCGTCGAGCACGATCTTGGAGGGTGCCCAGACCACCATCTCGCCGTGGCGCATCGCCCAGTCGATTTCGGTCCGGGTGGCGACGACGACGCAGCGATTGTCGCGCGCGGCGAGCCGCCAGGCATTCTGCTCGATGGCGAGCAGGTCGATGCGGCGCTGGGTGGGGTTCTGGCCGCTTTCGGGGACCGGGCCGTCAGGCAGACCCACGGCGAGGATCACCGGGTGCCCCGCGCCTTGCAGAGCATCGAGCCGGGCCGCGAGGTCGGGCGCGTCGATCGCCGCGTTCGAGAGATAGGCCACGACCGGGTGGAGAGTTTGCTCCGCACCGCTCGCATCGACGTTTTTCACCGGCACCGAGGCGCGCGAGCGCACGATTTCCACGCCGAGCGCGCCGGGGCCGCGATCGAGTTTCTCGATGCGGACGAAGACGCGCATCGCCTGAGGGCTGGCGAGGATGCGCTCGGCCACCTTGGCGGCGAGGGTTTCGAGCAGGTTCACGCGCTCTTCGGCCAGTTCGGCCGCGATCGCCTCGGTGATACGGTCATAGCTGAGAATGCGGTCCACGTCGTCTTCGAGCGGCTCGGTGACGGGACGGACCTCGACGACCACGTTGAATTGCAGCCGCTGCGTGTGGCCGCGTTCCTGCTGGAAGGCACCGATATCGGCCTCGACGATATGGTCGCGCAAGCTGATCCGGTCGCGCGGATCGGCGGGCGCGGAGGCCTCGGCCCGCGCTTCGGGATGCGAGAAAGCCAGCGAAATGTCGGAACTCATGCGCGCCTCGGGAATTCTTGGGTCATGTCGAGCATAGAAAAAGGGCGGACCGAAGCCCACCCTCAAGCGTCATTTCATCGCCCGCTCGCGACGGCCACCCGCTCAGTTTTCGGCGGTGCGGATCGGATCGGCGTAGAAGACGTGATGGCCGATCGAGGCGGTCTTGTCGAAGCGGCGCGACCAGCTCGGGCGGATGGTACGGGTATGGAAATACGTCGCACCGACCGTGAGCGAGCGCGGCGCGCCGTCGATCATCGCGCGCGCGACTTTCGCCACTTTGGCATAGGCGGCGGAATTGTTGACCCGGTCGGCCTTGCCGTCGCAATACCAGCTGAACTGGCAACCACGGCGGTTCGACTGATGAACCACGCCGCAGATGGACCCCGGGAAACGGGGATCGTCGACGCGGTTGAGGATGACCTCGGCCACGGCCTGCTGGCCCTTCACGCCCTCGCCGCGGGCCTCGAAGTAGAGGGCCTTGGAAAGACATTGGAATTGCGCGTCACCGGTGGCGGCGGGCTGTTTGGCCAGCCAATCGGCCGAGAGGACCGGCGGCAGGTTCTTTTGACTCGCAACGTTCTTGGACCGGGCGGGTGCCATGGTAAGCGCGGTGACCCGACGCTTGTCGATCGCGCTCATCGCGGAGCGCTCCTGCCATAGAACCGACATCAGACCCTGTTCGGCGACCTCTCCGGGGTCGTTCGACTGGCTTACCGTTACTTCGGCACGCAAGCCTCCGGCCAGGGCCAGGAGGACGATCGCGCCCCCCGTCCAGCTTTTCAGCACTGACATGTTTATCTTCCGATAAGGACAATCGCCGCGTCCCCCCATTGAGCCGCGACCGCGCTCCCTTACCCGACGAGAGCGAATGTGTCCAGAAAATGCCACAAGATCGCGCAACCCTGATGAAAGTTGCGGCGAAATCCTGCTCAAATACGCGGAAGATCGCGTGCGATATCCCTCTCGAATCGGATAGCGCGCGCGGACGTGATTTGCCAACGGTATTTGATAAAAATGCGCGATTTCTCGCCGCTCTGAGTTTACCTTTACGGCACCGCGCGTCCGCGCGGA
Source organism: Thioclava marina (assembly GCF_002020135.1). Classification (GTDB taxonomy): domain Bacteria; phylum Pseudomonadota; class Alphaproteobacteria; order Rhodobacterales; family Rhodobacteraceae; genus Thioclava; species Thioclava marina. Next base: position 152,190 of record NZ_MPZS01000002.1, read on the forward strand.
GCAAGAAGCGCGAAATGTGCCGCTGCAAGACGCGCCACCGGCACCCGGAACGGCGAACAGGAGACGTAATCGAAGCCCGCTGCCCGGCAAAAGGCGATTGATTCGGGGTTGCCGCCATGCTCGCCGCAGACCGAGATCGTGATATCGGGACGTGCCCCCCGACCGCGCCCCGCGCCGATCAGCAAGAGCTCCCCCACCCCTTCGACATCGAGGATGTGGAACGGATCTTCGCTATAGACCTGCTGATTGACGTAAGTGGACATGAAACGGCCCGCATCGTCGCGCGAGAGCCCGTAGGTCATCTGCGTGAGGTCGTTCGTACCGAAGGACAGGAAGGCCGCGTGCTCGGCGATCTCGCCTGCGCGCAGAGCCGCACGCGGCGTCTCGACCATCACGCCGAGGCGATAGGTGAAATTGGCCTTGGTCTCGGTACGGACCGCGGCGGCCACCGCGTCGATCCGGGTCTTCACGATCTCGACCTCGCGCGAGGCGGAGACGAGCGGGATCATGATCTCGGGTACGACCTCGGCGCCACGGCGGATCGCCTCGACGGTCGCCTCGAAGATCGCACGTGCCTGCATGTCGTAGATCTCGGGCACGGTGACGCCGAGACGCACGCCGCGCATCCCGAGCATGGGATTGTATTCGGAAAGCGCCTCGACGCGGCGCGTCACTTCCGAGAGCGGCCGGTCGAGCGCCTCGGCCAGCTCGCGCATCCCCTCGCGGTCATGGGGCAGGAACTCGTGCAGCGGCGGATCGAAGAGGCGAATGCAGACCGGCTCGCCCTTCATCAACTCGAAGAGCATCAGAAAGTCGGCGCGCTGCATCGGCAGTAGCCGGTCGAGCGCGGTGCGCCGGTCCTCGGGGCTGTCGGCGAAGATCATCTCGCGCATCACCGTCAGGCGATCTTCATCGAAGAACATGTGTTCGGTACGCGCAAGCCCGATCCCGTCGGCCTCGAACATCAGCGCGGTGCGTGCGTCATCGGGCGTGTCGGCATTGGCGCGCACGCCGATATCGCGCACCAGATCGGCCCAGTGCAGCAGCGTGCGGAACCCGTCATCGAGCGCGGGCTCGAGCATCTCGGCCGCCCCCACCAGCACCTCGCCATTGGTGCCGTCGAGGGTGATCGTGTCGCCCTCGCGGAAGATCCGGCCCTTGGGCCCGCGGAACTGGCGCTCGCGGCCGTTGATCTCGATCTCGGCGCCCACGATGCAGGGCAGCCCGAGACCGCGCGCGATCACCGCCGCGTGGCTGGTCATGCCGCCGCGTTCGGTCAGCACGGCGACGGCGGCATGCATGCCCCGGATATCCTCGGGGGAGGTTTCGCGGCGCACGAGGATGCAGGGCTCGTCACGCGCGGCCGAGGCCTGCGCGGCCGCGGCCGAAAAGACGATCTTGCCGGTGGCCGCCCCGGGAGAGGCCGCGATGCCACGCGCCAACACGTCGCGCGGCGCGCGCGGATCGACCTGATAGTGCAGAAGTTCGGTGATGGCGCGCGGCTCGACCCGCAAGAGCGCATCCTCGCGCGAGATCACCTCGTCCTGCGCCAGCGCCACCGCGATGCGCACGGCGGCGCGCGACGAACGCGGCACCCGCACGGCGTCGATCACATGGACCTCGCCGCTTTCGATGGTGAACTCGATCTGCATCTCCTCGCGCAGCTTCACCCGGCAGCGCGCGCCGAATTCCTTGAGCGTATCGAAGACCTTGGCGTCTGCCTCCTCAAGCGAGGCGCCGCGCGGATCGCGGGTCAGGTAAAGCGTCTCGACAGCGGCCTTGCGTCCCTGGCTCTGGCCGCGGAAGCGTCCGGTGATCTGCGGCCCGCCGGTCACCCCATCGACGAACTGGATCGTTCCCGAGCCCGACAGCCCCGGCCCGATCCCGAGCGCCATCTCCTGCACGAGAAGCCCGAGCACCGCATCGGGCGGCGCGCCCTTGGCCTGACGCAGCAGGCGCGCGGTCGTGCCCTCCCAGGCGCGCGCCATCGAACGCAACACCTCGGCGAGTTGCCGCGCGCCCGATTGCGGGAACCGCTCGTCGGTCTCTTCCTCGTAAGCGTCGAGCGCGGCCTCGAGCGATCCCGGTCCCGGCTCCTGCTGGAACATGTCCGGGTCGAGGCGCGCGACATGGATCGAATAGAGCTGCACGAAACGCAGATAGAGCGCGTCGGCAGCCTCGGAGCCATGCGTGTTCGAGAGCACCGCGTGCATGTCGTCATTCATGCCCACATTGAGCACGGTGCCCGGCCCGCCCCATTCGGGGTTCTCGGGGCTCGGGCGCACGGAAACGAGCATCTCGGGGCCGAAAACCGCGGCCAGCGCCTGCGCGTCGAAGACCTGCCCGGCGGCAATCGCGCGCACCGTATCGGCGGGCAAGGCGACAGTCCTGGGCACCGGCAGGTCGAGCCGGATCAGCCGCTGGAGGCATTTCGCGCGCCAGCCATGACGCGCCTTATCCACCTCGGCGGTGGGCGTCAGGGTTACAAAATCAGCGATTTCAACGGGTTTCTGCATTGCAGCGCGCCTTCTCTACCGTGGCAGAATAGGCCGATTCCCCGCCCCCGCAAGTGTGTCATTTGGCCAATTAACCCAGCGTCACCGCCACGCCAGGTCCCGGCCCCGGGACAATCGGGGCCGGCGGGAGCCTCCGGCGGGGATATTTAGGCCAAGAGGAAGGATCAGCCTTCGATCTTGGTGAGATCGGCCACGTCGAGGCAGATCTGGCGGATGCGGGAGAGCAGGTTGAGCCGGTTGCGGCGGATCACCTCGGCCTCGGCATTGATCTGGACGGCCTCGAAGAAGGCGTCGATCGGGGCGCGCAGGGACGCCATCGCGGACATGGCGGTGGCGAAATCTTCCGCTTCCATCGCCGGGGCGATTTTGGCTTCGGCGGCGTCGAGGGCGGCGAAGAGGGCTTTTTCCTCCTCGGTTTCGGCGAATTTGGGATCGGCGCCGAAGCTGTATTCGACCCCGTCTTTTTCTTCCGCCTGCGTAAGGATGTTGTTCGCGCGCTTGAAGCCCTGGATCAGGTTCTCGCCATCGTCGGTTTTCAGGGTCTCGCTCAGCGCCTCGGCGCGTTTGACGACGAGGGTGAGATCGTCCGAGCCCGGCATGGCGAGCACGGCGTCGATCACGTCATGGCGGATGCCCGCGTCGCGCAGGTGGACCTTGAGGCGGTCGTGGAAGAAGGAGAGGAGGTTATCTCTGGCTGGCACGAAGACGGATCGCCACTCAATTCCACTTCGCTGCGACACATAGATCTCGGCAATGGCTTCGGCCGCATTTCGGATATGCCGCTCCTTAATTGCTGGCTGTAGAGAAATCGCAGAATTGATATTTTCGACGTGGGCTTCGCCAGACGAACCGATGAACTCAGCGATCTCTGAAGAAACCTCTTGGCCGCGCTCGAAATCGTTGAGAATTGCGATGAACGTACGTTTGCGCTCAGCCTCAAGCACCGGTTGGCGATGTTGCTCAAAACCATTTTCGATCAGATCAGAGAGACAAACACGAAGATCATTCCCCAACACCAACCGGATCACCCCCAGCGCGGCGCGGCGCAGCGCGAAGGGGTCCTTGCTGCCCGTCGGCTTCTCGTCGATCGCCCAGAAGCCGGTCAGCGTGTCGATCTTGTCGGCGAGCGCGACGGCGACCGAGACGGGCTCGGAGGGCACATCGTCGGAGGGGCCCAGCGGCGCGTAATGGTCGCGGCAGGCATCGGCGACGGCATCGCGCAGGCCTGCCTTTTGCGCGTAGTAGCGGCCCATTACGCCTTGCAGCTCGGGGAATTCGTAGACCATTTCCGAGCGCAGGTCGGATTTGGCGACGCGGGCGGCTTCGGCGGCGAGATCGGGCGAGGCGCCGACCAAGGGCGCAATTTCACGCGCGAGCGCCTCGATGCGGCGGATGCGGTCACCCTGCGAGCCGAGCTTGTTGTGGAAGGTCACGGCGTCGAGCCCCGCGCCCATGCCCTCGAGACCGTGGGCGGCCACGGTGCGCAGGTCGTTTTCCCAGAAGAACTTGGCGTCCGAAAGGCGTGCCGAGAGCACCTTCTGGTTGCCCGCGAGGATGGTCGCGCCGTGATCGGCAGTTTCGCGGTTGGCGACGGTGACGAAGCCCTCGATCCGGCCGGTCTTGGGGTTCTTCACCGAGAAGAATTTCTGATGCTCCTTCATCGAGGTCTGCAGCACCTCGGGCGGCAGGTCGAGGAATTGAGCGTCGATCTCGCCCATCAGCGTGACAGGCCATTCGACGAGGCCCGCGACCTCGGCCAGAAGGCCCTTGTCCGGCACCACTTCCCAGCCCTTGGCGAAGGCCATCTGCTCGGCATCGTGCCAGATTGCGGCTTCGCGCTCGGCCGGGTCGAGCATGACCTTGGCGGCCTTGAGCTGCTTGGCGTAGCTCTCGAACCCGCCGACCTGGATGGTGTCGGGGGCCATGAAGCGGTGGCCGCGGGTGGCGTCACCTGCGGTGATCCCGTCCACGTCGAGCGCGACGATCGTGGCGCCCGCCTCGTCCGAGAGGATCGCGAGGATCGAGTGCAGCGGGCGGACCCAGCGCAGCGCGCCCTCGCCCCAGCGCATCGATTTCGGCCAGGGGAAGTTGCGGATCGTTTTCTCCAGCACCTCGGCCACGATCTCGGTGGCGGGGCGGCCGGGCTTTTCGATCACCGCGAAATAGACCTGACCCTTCTTGTCGTCACGGGTCTCGAGCTGATCCATCGTGAGGCCGGTCGAGCGCAGGAAGCCCTCGATCGCCTTTTCGGGCGCGTCGGTGCGCGGGCCCTTGCGCTCTTCGCGCAGGGTGGGCGAGTTCGCGGTCAGCCCCTCGACGGTCAGCGTCAGGCGGCGCGGGGTCGAGAACGCCCCGGCGGAGGCATAGGTCAGACCGGCCTCGACCACGCCATCGGTGATCAGCTTCTTCAGGTCCTCGCGGGCCTTGGGCTGCATCCGCGCCGGGATCTCTTCGGAGAACAGTTCAATCAGAAGATCGGGCATCTCACTTCTCCGCTTCGTCATTCAGTTGGTGCCAGACAAAGGCCCGGCCATCGGGATAAAGAGCCACGACGCGATCGACGCCGGGGCGGATGTTGTGTTGCGACAGGAACGCCACCGCGCGACCGGCCTCGAGATCGGCGCCGATGGTCTTCGCGTCATAGCAGTCGAACCAGTTCGGACCGATCAGCGGGGCGGCCTTGTCATAGACCTCGTAGGTTTCGGTCGCGGTGGCGATCGAGAGATCGGTGTTGAAGCAGGCCCGGTAACGCAGGGGCGAGCTGTCCGCGTCGATCCCTTCGAAACCGCGAGCGTCAAGCGGGTCGAGCGTGGTGCCGTCGAGTTCGGCGAGCGAGATCTTCGCCGCCTCGGAGCCGGGCGCGACCTGATCGTAATAGCCGTATTCCTGCGAATAGTAGACCACCGCGCCGAAGACGAGTGCGATCACCACGATGCCACCTCCGATGAGCTTTCCGTTCATGCCGAGCCCCTCCGGGGGTTTCGTGCGCCCGCCGAGCGGATATGATCGGCGCGCATCACGGAAAGAGGCCCATGGAAACCGCCCTGTTCATCAAAGCCTTCGGCGCGCTCTTCGCGATCATGAATCCCTTCGTCAACCTGCCGGTCTTTCTGGGTCTCACCGATGGCATGGAACGCGCGGCCCAGCGGCGCACCGCGCTTCAGGTGACGCTCTATTCCGCGGGACTGAGTGCCGTGATCGTGGCCGCGGGCACGCCGATCCTGAAGCTGTTCGGCATCTCGGTCGACGATTTCCGCGTCGCGGGCGGTCTCGTCTTGCTGACGATCGCGCTGGGAATGCTCAATGGCTCGGGAAGTCCGGCCCATAGCGGCACGCCCGCCGAGCAGGCACATCAGGCCCAGAGGGAGGATATCGCCTTCTATCCGCTGGCCTTCCCGATGCTGGTTGGACCGGGCACGATCACGACGCTGATCGTCTTCAGCGGGCGCGCGCAGGACAGCGCGGGCTATATCGCGCTGATCACCGCGCTGGTGCTGGTTCTGGCGATGGTTGCGCTGGTGATGTGGTTCGCCGCCGATATCGGCCATCACATGTCCCAGACCCTGCGCACCATCACGACGCGCCTGATGGGCATGATCCTCGCGGCCATCGCGATCGAGATGATCGCGACGGGGCTCAGAACCCTGTTGCCGGGGCTCGGCTGACAGCGAGGGGCGCATGGCCGGGTGCATCAGGCGGCATCCCCCGCCGCTGCCCCGCCCGCCTCGGTCTGCACGAAGGCATCGGCGCATTTCTTCGCCAGCGCCCGGACGCGGCCGATATAGGCCTGGCGTTCGGTGACCGAGATCACGCCGCGCGCGTCGAGCAGGTTGAAGAGATGCGAAGCCTTGATGCACTGGTCGTAGGCCGGGTGCGCCATGACGATCTTGCGGCCCGCATCGTCGGTATCCGGCGAGGCGAGGATGCGTTCGCATTCGGCCTCGGCATCCTCGAAATGCTTGAGCAGCATGTCGGTATCGGCCACGTCGAAGTTCCAGCGCGAGTATTCCTGCTCGGTCTGGCGGAACACGTCGCCGTATTTCAGCGCGATCGGGGCCGAGGGGTCGTTATAGGGCATGTCCATGACGTGATCGATGCCCAGCACATACATTGCCAGACGCTCGAGCCCGTAGGTCAGCTCGCCCGAGACCGGCTTGCAGTCATGGCCGCCGACTTGCTGGAAATAGGTGAACTGGCTGACTTCCATGCCGTCGCACCAGACTTCCCAGCCCAGCCCCCAAGCGCCGAGCGTGGGGCTTTCCCAGTCGTCTTCCACGAAACGGATGTCGTGCAGCTCGGTGTCGATGCCGATCGCGCGGAGCGAGCCGAGATAGAGGTCCTGCAGGTCCGGCGGGCTCGGTTTGATGAGCACCTGGTATTGATAGTAGTGCTGAAGGCGGTTCGGGTTCTCGCCATAGCGGCCATCGGTCGGGCGACGCGAGGGCTGGACATATGCCGCGGCCCAGGGCTTCGATCCGAGCGCGCGCAGCGTGGTCGCCGGGTGGAACGTGCCCGCGCCGACCTCCATGTCATAGGGCTGCAGCACCGCGCAGCCTTTCGAGGCCCAGTAGCTCATCAGTCGCAGGATGATTTCCTGAAACGACTTGGGGGCGTCCGCTTTGGCCATGTCTCGCACCTTCCTTGAAAAGCGCCTCCTCTCTAGGCAAGGGGCGCGGGGGCGTCAACGCCTCGAAGAGCGTTGCGCGGCGGCTTGCGTAGTGTTCTCCGCATGGCGGGGGAAAACCTGACCGCAAAAGCGGCATTTAAGGGGTGACGCGCGGCGTGGTTTCGGTAAGGTCGCCGCAAAAGCAGTTATTATGGGGTGAGCAATGCGGGCCGTTTCGCGTACAGTTTCGATCGTTGTTGGGGCCAGCCTGACCGGCATGGTCTGGACGGGAAGCGCCTGGGCGGAGGCATGGGTGCAGATCGAGGCGAAGAACTCTCTGGCGCAGGCCGAGGCGCGGGCGCGCGAGTGGGCGGGAATGTTCCCCGATGTCTCGGGCTTCCGGCTGGATTCGGGCTGGTATGCGATCGCGCTCGGCCCCTTCCCCGACGATCAGACCGCCGACGACCGCAGGCTTTTGCTGCGCGGAGAGGGGCTGATCCCGCGCGACAGTTTCGTCGCTGATGGCGGCAATTTCGGCCAGCAGTTCTGGCCGGTGGGCGCTGGCCTGGGCATGACGCCCCGGCCCGAGGCGCAACCCGCGCCCGAGGCCCAGCCCGAAGACCCGGTGGCGCCACCGGTTGCAGACACCCAGCCTGAACCGCTGACAGAGGCTGCGCCCATCGAGGTCCCCGCCCCGATCGAGACATTGGCCGAGAGCCGCCGCCTGGAGGCCGCCCTCACCCGTGATGAGCGCCGCGACATTCAGGCCGCGCTGGAATGGACGGGCCATTACCAGGGCGCGCTCGACGGGCTGTTCGGGCGCGGCACGCGGGCGTCCATTGCCGACTGGCAGCTCAAGAACGGCTACGAGCCGACCGGGGTTCTCTCCTCGACCCAACAAATCGCCCTCCTCGACCGGGTGGCCAGCGAGCGCGCGGCCCTCGGGCTTGAAAAGGTCACCGAATCCGAGGCCGGGATCGAGATCGACATGCCGCTCGGGCTGGTGCAATTCGCGCGCTACAATGCGCCCTTCGTGAATTACGCGCCCAAGGATGGCAGCGGTGTTCAGGTTCTGCTGATTTCGCAGCCCGGCGATGCGGCGCGACTGCGCGGGCTCTACGACGCGATGCAGACGCTCGAGATCGTGCCGGTTCGCGGTGCGCGCAAGCTGGGTGCCAGCGGTTTCACCATCGAAGGCAAGAACGACAATATCCACTCCTACACGCAGGCCGACCTGTCGAAAGGGCTGATCAAGGGCTTCACGCTGGTCTGGCCCGCCTCCGACGATCAGCGCATGACGCGAGTGCTCGACGCGATGAAGAAAAGCTTCGCGCCGGTCGGCACTGCGGCGCTTGACACCACGCTCGGCCAGCCGATGTCGGTGACCCGGGCCGCCCTGATGGCCGGGATCGAGAAACGTGCGCCGGTCTTCTCGCGCTCGGGCTTTTTCATCGATGCGGAGGGCCATGTGCTGACCGCCGCAGAAGGGCTTGCGCAATGCGGCCGGATCACCATCGAGGATCACCCGGCGGAACTGAGCTATGACGCGGGCGCGGAAGGCTATGCGGTGCTGACGCCGAAAGACACGCTCGCGCCCAAAGCGGTCGCGAAATTCCGCACGGATGCGCCTTTCTCCGGGACGCAGGTCGCGGTGGCGGGCTTTTCCTATCCCGAGGCCCTGCCCGCTCCGGTGCTGAATTTCGGCAAGCTCTCGGCGCTGAAGGGGCTCGAAGGCGAGAAAACCCAGGCCCGCATCGAGGCCAAGACCCGCGCGGGCGATGTGGGCGGTCCGGTGCTCGACGGCTCGGGCGCGGTGGTGGGGATGCTGCTGCCGGTCGCAAAGGATCCTCAGCGTGTACTGCCCGACGGGCTGACAGTGGCGCTTCAGGCCTCTGCGATGGCGCCCGGGCTTTCCGCGCGGGGCTTTGCGCCCGAAGCGTCGGATTTCTCGGGCCAGCGCACGCCCGAAGATCTGCAAACGCTCGCCGACGGGATGGTGGTGCAGATTTCCTGCTGGAAGTGATCAGCTGCGCCAGAAGCGCGGCAGGATCAGCACGAGCACGCTCATCAGCTCGAGCCGCCCGACGCACATCGCAACGCTCATCAGCCATTTCGCGGTTTCGGGGAAGGCCGCGACCGAGCCGTTGCCGGTGATCTCGGGCCCCCAGGCCGGGCCGATATTGGCGATCGAGGTCCATGCGGCGGTCATCGCAGTCTCGGTCTCGAGCCCGGTGAAAGTCAGCGCGATGATGAGCACCCCGAAGCTGAGGATGAAGAGCGAGAAGAAGGCCATCACCGAGTTCACGACGCTGTCCTCGACCGGGCGCCCGTCATATTGCACACGGAGCAGCCGATGCGGTGAGTAGAGCCGCTGGATCTGCGCCTTGATCGCCTCGAGCAGGATCAGGTAGCGGAAAACCTTGACCGAACAGGCCGTCGAGGAAGTGCACCCCCCGATCAGCCCCGAGATGATCAGCACGGTAAAGGCCAGATGGCCCCATTGCGTGATATCCTCCGAGGCGTAGCCCGTCCCGGTGAAGGTCGAGACCACGTTGAAGGTCACTTCGCGCAGGGTGGGCCAGAAATCGGCCTCGTGGCGGAACATCCGGTAGAGCACGATGACCGCGATCGCATAGCCCATCCAGCGAATGAAGGCGCGCACCTGCGGGTCGCGCCAGAGCGGGACCGCATCGCCGCGCAGGACCTGGACGAAACGGATGAAGGGCATCGCGGCGAGCGCCATGAAGACCGAGGCGGCATATTCCGGCGCGCCCTTGTAGGTGGCGAAGCTTGCATCGTAATTGGAAAACCCGCCCGTCGACATGGTTGTGAGCGCATGCATCACCGCGTCGAACCCGGTCATGCCGAGCCCCATATAGGTCAGCGCACAGGCGATCGTCAGACCGACATAGATGCGGATCAGCGCCGAAGAGATATCCATCGCGCGCGGCAGGATCTTGCCCAGCGTGTCGAACCCTTCCGAGCGGAAGAACTGCATCCCCCCCACCTTCATCACCGGCAGGAAGATCATCGCGACGATGATGATGCCCAGCCCGCCCAGCCATTGCAGCAAGCCACGCCACAGGTTCACCCCCGGCGGCAGGTCGTCGAGCTTTTGAATGGCGGTGGTGCCGGTGGTGGTGAGGCCCGACATCGCCTCGAAATAGGCATCCGTCAGGTTCAGATGCGGTGCGCCGAGCATGAAGGGAACCGCACCGAAGAACGGCAGGGTGATCCAGACCGCAGTCGTCAGAACGAAGCTCTGCTGGATCGAGAGGGTCCGCTTGAGCGCATCGCGCGAGGCCAGCGCGAGCAGCGCGCCCGCCGTCATCGTCAGCACGGCGCTCTCGACGAAGACGAGCCAGTGCCCTGCCCCATAACCCAGATCAACCGCCGCCGGGATCAGCATCGTCAGCCCCAGCACGGATGTCAGCATTCCAATGATATATCCAACCGGGCGCAGATCGATCATGCGCCCCACCTTGCCCAGAGCGCGGGGCTAGTCAATCCCCGGAAGAGACTTTGCAAACTCTGGGATATTGGTCAGTTAATTTGCTCAATTTCGCAAATTTTCCTTGCGCCGCGCCGCAGCAACGCTAGGTTTTGCGCCATTCCGACATCCAGGGAGATACGCATGTTCAACAAGATCCTCGTGGCAAACCGTGGCGAAATCGCCATCCGGGTGATGCGCGCGGCCAATGAGCTGGGCAAGAAGACCGTCGCCGTCTATGCCGAAGAGGACAAACTGGGCCTGCATCGATTCAAGGCCGATGAAGCCTACCGCATCGGCGAGGGGCTGAGCCCGGTCGGCGCTTACCTGAGCATCGAGGAAATCATCCGCGTCGCCAAGGAATCGGGCGCGGACGCGATCCATCCGGGCTATGGTCTGCTGTCGGAAAATCCCGATTTCGTCGAGGCTTGCGCGAAGGCCGGGATCACCTTCATCGGCCCGAAGGCCGAAACCATGCGCGCGCTTGGCGACAAGGCCTCGGCGCGCAAGGTCGCGATCAAGGCGGGCGTGCCGGTCATCCCCGCGACGGAAGTGCTGGGCGAGGATTTCGACGCGATCAAGGCCGAGGCCGCCGAGATCGGCTACCCGCTGATGCTCAAGGCCAGCTGGGGCGGCGGCGGGCGCGGCATGCGTCCGATCCTTGGGCCTGACGAGCTGATCGAGAAGGTCCGCGAGGGTCGTCGCGAGGCCGAAGCCGCCTTCGGCAATGGCGAGGGCTATCTGGAAAAGATGATCACCCGCGCGCGCCATGTCGAAGTGCAGCTTCTCGGTGACACGCATGGTGGGCTCTATCACCTCTATGAACGCGACTGCACCGTGCAGCGCCGCAACCAGAAGGTCGTCGAGCGCGCCCCCGCCCCTTACCTGAGCGAGGAACAACGCGCCGAGGTCTGCGAACTGGCGCTCAGGATCGGTCAGGCCGTGGGCTATCAGAACGCGGGCACGGTCGAGTTCCTGATGGATATGGACTCGGACAAGTTCTACTTCATCGAGGTCAATCCGCGCGTTCAGGTCGAGCATACCGTGACCGAGGAAGTCACCGGCATCGACATCGTGCAGGCCCAGATCAAGATCGCCGAGGGCGCGACCCTCGCCGAGGCCACCCGCGCCAAATCGCAAGATGAAATCTCGCTGTCGGGCCACGCGCTGCAATGCCGCGTCACGACCGAGGACCCGCAGAACAACTTCATCCCCGATTACGGCCGCCTGACCGCTTACCGCTCGGCCACCGGCAACGGCATCCGCCTCGATGGCGGCACGGCCTATGCGGGCGGCGTCATCACCCGCTATTACGACTCGCTTCTGGTGAAGGTCACCGCCTGGGCGCAGGACCCCGATCAGGCGATCCGTCGGATGGACCGGGCGCTGCGCGAATTCCGTATCCGCGGCGTGAGCACGAATATCGACTTCGTGATCAACCTGCTCAAGCATCCGACCTTCCTCGACATGAGCTACACGACGAAGTTCATCGACACGACGCCGGAGCTGTTCGACTTCAAGCAACGCCGTGACCGGGGCACGAAGATCCTGACCTATATCGCGGATATCACGGTGAACGGTCACCCCGAGACCGCTGGCCGCGCCAAGCCTCATGCCGAGGCGAAACCGCCGCGCGTGCCTGCGATCACCGGCGAGGTGAAGCCCGGCACCCGCGACTTGCTGGAGAAGGAAGGCGCGAAAGCCGTCGCCGACTGGATGAAGGCGCAGACAAAGCTGCTGCTGACCGACACCACGATGCGTGACGGCCACCAGTCGCTGCTGGCGACGCGGATGCGCTCGATCGACATGATCAAGGCCGCGCCTGCCTATGCCGCGAATCTGGGTGATCTCTTCTCGGTCGAATGCTGGGGCGGGGCCACCTTCGACGTGGCCTATCGCTTCTTGCAGGAATGCCCGTGGCAGCGTCTGCGCGACATTCGCGAAGCGATGCCCAATATCCTGACCCAGATGCTGCTGCGTGCCAGCAACGGCGTGGGTTATACGAACTATCCCGATAACGTGGTGCAGTTCTTCGTCAAGCAGGCCGCCGAAACCGGCGTCGACGTGTTCCGCGTCTTCGACTCGCTCAACTGGGTCGAGAACATGCGCGTCGCGATGGATGCGGTGATCGAGAGCGGGAAGATCTGCGAAGGCACGATCTGCTACACCGGCGATATCCTCGATCCCGACCGCGCCAAATATGACCTGAAATACTATATCGGCATGGCGAAGGAACTGGAGGCCGCGGGCGCGCATGTGCTTGGCCTCAAGGACATGGCGGGGCTGCTCAAACCCGCCGCGGCCCGCCAGCTGATCGCGGCGCTCAAGGAGGAGGTGGGCATCCCGATCCACTTCCACACCCACGACACCTCGGGCATCGCGGGCGCGACGATCCTCGCCGCCGCCGATGCGGGCGTCGATGCGGTCGATGCGGCGATGGATGCCTTCTCGGGCGGCACCTCGCAGCCCTGTCTCGGCTCGATCGTCGAGGCGCTGGCCCATACCGAGCGCGATACCGGCCTCGATATCGGCGCGATCCGCAGGATGTCGAACTACTGGGAGGCCGTGCGTCATCAATATGCGGCCTTCGAATCCGGTCTCGAGGCCCCGGCCTCCGAGGTCTATCTGCACGAGATGCCAGGCGGCCAGTTCACCAACCTCAAGGCGCAGGCGCGCTCGCTGGGGCTTGAAGAGCGCTGGCACGAGGTGGCGCAGGCCTATGCCGATGCCAACCAGATCTTCGGCGATATCGTGAAGGTGACGCCGTCCTCCAAGGTCGTGGGCGACATGGCGCTGATGATGGTCGCGCAGGGGCTTTCGAAGGAAGATGTTCTCGACCCGGCCAAGGATGTCTCCTTCCCGGATTCGGTGATCGACATGATGCGCGGCAATCTCGGCCAACCGCCCGGCGGCTGGCCCGAGGGGATCGTGGCGAAGGTTCTCAAGGGCGAGACACCCTCGACCGAGCGACCGGGCAAGCACCTTCTTCCGGTCGATCTGGAGAAGACGCGCAAGGATCTCGCCGAACAGCTCGGAATGGAGATCGACGACGAGGATCTCGCGGGGTACCTGATGTATCCCAAGGTCTACACCGATTACGCCACGCGCCACGAGACCTACGGCCCCGTGCGTACGCTGCCGACCCCGGTCTTCTTCTACGGGATGGAACCGCAGGACGAGATCTCCGCCGAGATCGACCCCGGCAAGACTCTGGAAATCCGCTATCTGACCTTCGGCGAGACCGACGATCAGGGCGAGGTGAAGGTCTATTTCGAGCTCAACGGCCAGCCGCGCGCCGTGCGTGTGCCCAACCGCGCCGTGAAGGCCACGACTGCCGCCAAACCCAAGGCCGAAGCGGGCAACCCGAACCATATCGGCGCGCCGATGCCCGGCTCGGTCGCCTCGATCTCGGTCTCGGTGGGGCAGAAGGTCAAGCCGGGCGACATGCTCCTGACCATCGAAGCGATGAAGATGGAAACCGGCATCCATGCCGATCGCGAGGCCGTGGTGAAAGCGGTCCACGTCACCGCCGGTGCCCAGATCGACGCGAAGGACCTGCTGATCGAGTTGGAATAAGAGCCGATCGCATCTGACATGAGACGCGCGCCCGGCCCTGCCCGGCGCGCGTTTTCATCTCCGACAAAGGGAAAGCGAGCGGGAAAGCCTACAGGGGGGACCTGGCGATCCTCCTTACGTTGGGTGGCTCTGGGAATTTCATGCTTCCCAGATGACTAGAGATCTCGAGCTCGGCTGTCATCGCTGGACTATCGCGGTGGCGACGAGGTGACGGTGGCGCGCAAAACCGTCGTGCCGATGTCTCCAAGGGGCGCCGCTTTCCACCAGCCCTATTCAGCTGGCCGAACATGATCCGGGTCCGGCTGCAGCACTCGTATCGGAGCTTGTCGCGTTTGACCGGCTTGCAGGGGGATGGCCGGTCCGAAACTGAAGGCATCGCTTGGCATTCAGCGCCACACGGGGCCACTCCGCCATTGGGTACCGGCCCGCAAGAAACCAGTCTGCCACGGGCGTAATTCATCAGCCTACCCCCGAGGGGCTCAGAAGCGCAATCGAAGCCCAGCCGCGATGTCGATGCTGGCCGAACCGGTATCGGGCTGGAAATCGCCATGCGCGCCGAAATAGAGCGTGCGCCGACCGTCGAGATCGATCCGGTTCACGGAAATGTCGACGCTCGCGAGCACGGCGGCATAGTTCCCATCGGTCTCGAAATCGCTACCCGGCACGGCCAGGAACGCGGCCTTGATGGGGGCCTGCTTGAGCAGTTCGGCCCGTAGCCCGCCGCGCAGTTTGACGTTCAGGGTCCCGCCATTCCCAAGCTGGCGGATCCGGGTCTTGATCAGCCCGGCCGAGATCTGGAGCGAATTCGAAACCCTTTTGGCCACGGCCAGCGACAGATCATCCGCGCCGGTCTCCTCGAAGGCATCGCGCCAGATCTGAGCAAAGCTCAGCCCGGTATCCCATTGCAATCCGCTGTCCGCCGATCCTGTTTCGGGCCACAGCAAGCGCAGGTTCACCCCCGTGTAGTGATCGTCGAAACGTGCATCGGCGGTGCGGCCCGCGCCCGCGATCTCGATCCGGCGCTTGGCCTTGGAACTGCCACGGCCGAATTCGATATTGCCGGTCAGGCGCAGGCCCGTGTCCAGATCCGTCGCGCCGTAGATCATCGCGAAACGCCGCGCACTATCGAGCGAGGAATCCGGCGCGCCGTAGCCCCGCGCGGAGGACGCGTCATGATCGTCGCCCAGTGCCATGCCGATCCGGTAACCGTCCCCGGCCAGGAGATCGGCCCCGATCGTCCGGGTGAACGACCCCGTCGTGTTGTTCAGAAGCACGTCGCTCGAGCGATGGGTGACGGCGTGGCGACCGCTCAGATGTACCCAGAACGCGCTGCCCTTTTGATCACGCGCCGTATCCAGCCGGTCGAAAGCCACACCGCGATGCGCCCAGAGCGCGGAGAGCGTGGTGGCGCGCGGGATATCATAGAGCTCGGGCGTGAGCTGGCGCAGCGCCAAGTCGAGATCGGGCGAAAGTTCGTCGATGCCATAGGTGGCGGTGTCGAGGTCGCGCGTCATGAACGCCAGATTGTCGAGCGCGAGCCCTACCGCGATCTGGTTGGCATAGGTGGCGCGCTGGCCGAAATCGGACAGTTGCAGCGTGCCCATATCGATCTGCTCGATGCTGGAATAGGCGTAATCCTCGAAACGGAAGGTGAAGCTGTCCGTGTCGGTCTGCAGCGCCTGCAGCATCGTGTATTCCGAGGGCAGAACGCGGCGGAAGCTCAGTTCGAGCGTGTCAGCGCCGCCATTTCCCGCGATATCGCCGGTGATCAGCGCGTTGTTGTTCAGCACGAAGCGATCGTCGCCGGTGCCGCCTTGCAACGCGCCGAAGGTTTGCGAGCCGTGCTCGAAGGTCGCGATGTTGTTGCCCGAGGTGAAAGCCAGCGCCGTGCCGCCGATGCCGCGCAAGATCCCCGTCGTGTCGAGGCTGTTATTCGTGCCCGCCCCGAAGTAGACGCCCGTGGTGCCCGTGATCGCGCCGGTCGCATCATTCGTCACGCTGTTATCGGACACCTCGCCTGCGATCGTGCCCGCGCCGCCCTGAAAGCGGATGCCGAAGCCGCCCGCCGTGATTTCGCCGGTATTGGCGACGGTGTTGCCGCTGACCGCGCCACCATCGCCGATCCGGCTGCCGCTCGCACCGCCGTCACCGCCGATCAGGGCGATCCCGTCCCCGCCCGAGGTGATCGTGCCGTCATTGGTGATCGTGTTGCCGACAACGCTGCCGCCGCTGCCGCCATCGCCCAGGAAACCGCTTTGCCCGGTGGCGCCCGTAGCCCCTGTCGCGCCTGCGCTCGTGGCCGCACCCGGGCGCCCGGCAAAACCGGCCATCCCATCATACCCATCATCCGCGCAAACCAGCGTCACCGCGAGCGGGGGCACCCCGATCTCAAGGCAAGCCCCATCGCCGCCCGAACCGCCCGAACCGCCGGGCCCTGCCAGCGCCGCGGGCGCCGCTGCGCCGCCCAGGCCGCCCGCGCCGCCGACACCGCCAACCCCTGCCGCGCCGCCAGCGCCACCCTGACCACCAGCCAGAGAAATGCCGATACCGCCTGCGTCGATCGTGCCGCGATTGGTGATGGTGTTGTCCTGCAGGTCCCCCGCATCACCACCGCGCCCGCCATCGCCGCCGCGTCCGCCATTGCCACCGCGTCCGCCATTCGCTCCAGATGAGGAACGGCCCGCGAAGCCGCCATCGCCGCCATTGCCCCCGTTGCCGCCCGGATAGGCATGCAGGCTCGAATCGATGATGCCATCGTCCCCGCCAGAGCCATTGCCACCCCGGCCGCCATCGCCCCCTTTCACCCCGTCGGCGCCGTCGCCGCCGCTGCCGCCATTCCCGCCATCGCCGCCTGCGCCGCCCGCACCGCCATCGCCGCTCGCGAGCGCGATCCCGTCGCCTGAGGCGCTCAGCGCGCCGTCATTGGTCACCGTGTTACGCGCAAGCGCGCCCCCATCCGCGCCGCGCGCGCCACTGCCCCCAGCCGCGCCCGCGCCGCCGGTGCCGTAACTATCTCCGAAATAGCCGCTCCTCGCCCCACGCAGTCTCGCGTCGCCGCCATGCCCGCCATCGCCCCCCGGCGCGCCGCAGGCAGTGTCGCCATAACAATCGTTCGTGCCCGGGTAGACAAGCCCTGGTCCTGCAGGGCCAGCGGCGCCATTTCCGGCCGAGAAGGGCACGTTCACCCCGTCGCCGCCAACGCCACCATCACCGCCGCGCCCGCCATCTCCGCCCGCGCCGCCTTCACCGGCGCTCAGCCGCATGGCGGTGGCTCCGGCTGCGATCGTTCCGCTGTTGTAGACGGTGTTGTCCGTGACGTCGCCGCCGATGCCGCCCAAGCCACCACCGCGCCCGGCCCCGCCGCTCCCTGCGCTGGCGCCGAGCCCGTCGTAATAAACCTCGTCGCCATTCTGGGCCTTGTAGAGATAGTTGATCCCGGCGACGCCTGGATGTCCGGGCAGGCCGGGTTGCCCGCCATACCCGCCCGCGCCGCCCAGACCACCCGCACCGCCCGCGCCCCCCGCTCCGCCCATGATCGAGAGCCCGTCCGCGCCCGCATCCAGCGCCGCGAAATTGCTCAGGCTGTTGGCGCTGGCCACGCCGCCTGTCGCCCCGCGCGAGCCCTCGCCAGCCACACCGCCATTTGCGCCGCGGCCACCAAGCCCGCCCGATTGTTCGGGCGTCGCCTGATCCGCGCCATAGCTGCCGCTCCCCCCAGCGCCGCCATTCCCACCTTTCGCCCCGAGCCCGCCCGTGCCGCCGGCGACCATGGCGCCGCTCATCCCGGTCGTCAGATCCGCATTGAGATCGAGCGTGATCCCTGAGGCCGCCCCCGCAGGGCCCGCATCGGTGGCCGCGACACCCGCTGCGCCTTGAGATCCGGCACGCCCATCCGTTCCCGAGGAGAAGACCGGAGCGCCATTGCCGCCATTCGCCCCATCGGCCCCGGCGAAACCATTCCCGCCGCTCCCGCCGATGAAGAGATACCCGAAATCACTGACGCTTGCGGGTAGATCGAAGCTAAACGCCCCCGGCGCCAGATCGGCGCCTGCAGAGCCGGGCGAACTCGCCGTGCCGGGCTGGCCCGTCGCCCCCGTCACCTCGAGCACGCTATCGGCCAGGGCGGGGCCGAAGCCCACCGTGGTGCCTAGCACAAAGACCATGATGGCGGCTTTCCGCTCCCGGCGGATGCCAGCGGAATCGCGTTTCGCGCTGCTCGACATTTCGTCCCCACACTTAACGCCGGGGACGATCTATCGTCATCCACCCACGTATTTCCCCTGTAGGCACTCTAGATAGCGGAGGCGGATGACGCAGCGTCCAATTCCGGGCAGATCCGGGAGGGTGCTGACAGTATCGGACGGCCCCGGGTCCCGCCGGCCGACATGTGAGGCCCCGATGCGCCCCCAGCGCTGCACCCACGCAAGATGCTCGACAATCGCCGCAATCATCAGAGAGAAAACGATATTTCAGTCGACCTCCTTTCACGAAACCATGCATCCCGGCACCGATATCGGCGGAATTGGCATGGGGCTGATCCGGATGGTGCGCCCGTGGAACGAATGGCTGGTCGTGTGGGGCTACGACGTCAACGAACCCGAACCTGATGTCACCGAGGAATTCGCGACAGGAGTTGCGAACCAGTCGATCGGCGACCCGGAGCTGGAGATCGAACTGCTCAGCGCCAACACCTGGACGGTGAACAACTACTATGCAACAGAGGTTTCAAACGGCCGCGTCTTCTGCATGGGCGACGCGATTCACCGCCACCCCCGTCAAACGGCCTCGGCTCGAACACCTCCATTCAGGACTCCTTCAACCTCGCCTGGAAACTTGCGATGGTCCTGAAGGGCCAGGCGGGCGAAAAACTTCTCGAAAGCTGTGACGCCGAGCGCGCGCCCGTCGCCAAGCAGATCGTAACCCGCGCGAACCAGTCGATCGGCGAAACCGGCCCGATCTTCGATGCGCTCGGGATGGATGGCGGCGTCGATCCCGTCCAGATGCAGAAGAATCTCGAAGCGCGCTGCAATACGACTCCGGCGGCCGAGAAACAGCGCGAGGCCATCCGCAAGGCGATCGCATTCAAGAAATACGAGTTCGATGCGCACGGGGTCGAGATGAACCAGCGCCACCGCTCAGCGGCGATCGTCACCGACGGTCAGATCGAGCCGAGCTTTGAGCTCGATGCAGAGCTGCATTATCAGCCAACCGCATGGCCCGGCGCGCCCCTGCCGCATGCATGGCTTTATCGCACGGGCGGGCAACGGGTCTCCACGCTTGATCTCTGCGGGCACGGGCGTTTCACAGTGCTGACGGGGCTCGACGGAAAGGCCTGGATCGAGGCGACACATGCGCTGGCTCAAGAGCTCGGGATCGCGATTGAAGCGCATCTCATCGGGCCACGCCAGCCCCATGCCGATCATGCCGGGGATTGGGCGCGGCTGCGCGAGATTTCCGATAGCGGCTGCTTGTTGGTGCGCCCGGACCACCGTGTCGTCTGGCGCGCCAATCGCCTGACCGATGCGCTTCAGGCTGACCTGCGGCGCGTGCTCTCTGCGATCCTCGATCGCAAGTAGTAAAGCACCTCTCCCGCGCGGCGCGACAGAACCGCGCGGGAACCCTCAACTCCCGCAGGCATCCGATCAGGAAGGGGAAGCATCGCGGTGCGGGCATCGGCAAAGATTACTTCGCGTGGGTGCTCCGCACCGCAATCGGTACGGGCTTGCCCTCCCGTCGAAACAGGCTCTTACCACAACCGAACTCCCGCCGATCGTTTCCTCGCGATGCGCGTTCCAGACGTCCACGACTCCAATTCCCTTGATCTTTTGCCGACCTGTCACGAGACGCCCCACCACAGCATACGCAAATCTGCGACATGAAATCCGCACGGATCGATTTCCCGGACCCTGAAACGACAGCTTCTCGTGCACTTGTGGTGGGGGGGGCCTCGGGGCGGGGCTGACCGACCAAACCCGGCGAAACCGTTGGCGGAGGAGGTGTCCGGTCAACCGGGAAATTGGGTCACGCATGCGGCAATAAAAACAACAACTTAGGAAAGCCCCGCAGCATTGCGTGCAGCAAAATGTGCAGCAAATTGTGCAGCAGATTTCTCCCCAGATCGGAGCATTGGAGAAAGTGTTTGGACAAGGTCAACCGTTTCGCGCTTGCCTCTGCGCCCGCTTGAAGAAGTGACGTGTCGCCTGCTCGCGCGCGTCCTTGTCGGTCATGACGATATTCCGCATCTCGTTATCCTGTTGGAACATCTTCACCATCTGCTGAAAGAACGCTTGAGAAAACGCGTTGTATACTACGTCCGCTGGGTTGTTGCGCATCATCTCGGTCATGTCGTCATCCATGACGTCGCGGGTGACACGTTCGAAGCGCAGAAAGTCCTCCCGCGAGAACTTGGTCCCGTGTCGATCGTTGAACGCGTCGATGATCTCCGAGAGAGAGCGCTCTTCTTCTTCCGTGTAAGGATTGGCACCAAACTCGGAGATCGGCTGCAGGGTCGTGGTGTCGCCCGCAGTCAGGGACGCGCTTCCCTCCTCGTCTTTCTGAAGCTTGAAGGCTGCCAGGTTGAGCATGTCGTCCGATACCGTGATATCGGCTGGCACGTTGCGCGACGGGAGCAGGCGCGAGAGCCAGGAGCCGTAGGCGTAGAGCTTTTCTAGCCAGGCATCGTTGAGGTTCACGACCTGAGCGACGAAGGCGTAGAAGCGCTGAAAGCTCCTCAAGAGCTGCCGGAATTCCTCTTTCTGCGCCTCATCCTCGTCGAGCAAAAAGCGTTCGACAGCGAGCCGCACGGTCCCCTCCAGAACAAGACGATCCTGTTCGGTCAGGTCACCCTTGAAGAACTGATCGGCAAAACGCTCGATCTCTTCCTTGTTGATGTAGGTCGAATTGGAGATCCGCTGTTCGAGATCGTAGACCTGATTGAGATCCGTTCGTTCTTCGAGGGCCGTCGCTTCGAAGAAGGGAGCGAAGGCTTCCTTGATGTCCTCCATCGTGTTCTGGAAATCGAGCACGAAGGTGCGGTCCTTGCCGGGATAGGTCCGGTTCAAACGCGCGAGGGTCTGCACGGCCTGAAGGCCCGCCAGCTTCTTGTCGACATACATCGCGACCAGTTTCGGCTGGTCGAAACCAGTCTGATATTTCTCGGCGACCACGAGGACCTGGTAGGCATCCGTGTCGAACTTCTTCGGCAACTCGGTTTCGGCGAAGCCGTTCGCAGTCGCTTCGGTCCACTCATTCCCATCGACCGTCAGATCGCCGGAGAACGCGACGAGCGCCTTGAGATCGGTATAGCCCTTGCTTGCTATATAGTCGTTCAGACGCTGCCAATAGCGCAGCGCGTGCTCGCGGCTCTGCGTGACGATCATCGCTTTCGCTTTACCTTCAAGCTCCCGCGCGACGTGGCGGCGGAAATGCTCGACGATGACCTCGACCTTCTGGTCAATCGCGGTCGGGTGCAACGAGGCATAGCGGGCGACGCGCGCTTGCGCCTTGCGGCCCTTGAAGGCCGGATCGTCCTCGATCGTCTTCTCGAGCTGATAATAGGCCTTGTAGGTCATGTAGTTCTGGAGCACGTCCAGAATGAACCCCTCCTCGATCGCCTGCCGCATTGAGTAGAGGTGGAACGGATGTGGCTTGCCGTCAGATCCGATGCGGCCGAAGCGCTCCAAGGTGACGTTGCGCGGGGTCGCGGTGAAGGCAAGGAACGAGATGTTCTTCTGCGGGCCGCGCGCTTTCTGGAATGCCAGAACGAGGTCCTCAATATCCTCGGGGCTGGTGTCATCGCGGGTGAGCGCGTCGGTCATCGCTTGTGCCGCTTTCCCGGATTGCGATGAGTGCGCCTCGTCGATGATCACCGCGAAGTTCTTGCCGGCCTGTCCCGAAATCGTCGCCAGATGCTCGGTGCCGAACTTCTGGATTGTCGTGATGATGATCCGTGCGCCCTTGATGATCGCGTCTTTCAGATCGCGGGACGTGCCGTCGATCTTCTTCACCACGCCTTCAGTCTGCGCGAACCCGCCAATGGTGTTCTGCAACTGACGGTCGAGCACCAGGCGATCCGTCACGATGATCGCTGTGTCGAAGAGCGGCTGGTCGTTCCCGTCATGCAGGTTGATGATCTGATGCGCGGTCCAGGCGATCGTGTTCGACTTGCCCGACCCTGCACTGTGCTGGATCAGGTAGTTCTTCCCTGGGCCTTGAGCCTTCGCGTCTGAGAGCACCTTGCGCACCGCATCGAGCTGCTGGAAGCGCGGGAAGATCAGCACCTCTTTGCCATCACCCCGTTCGAGGTGGATGAAACGGCCGATCAGATCGAGAAGCACCTCGCGCGAGAAGACGGCCTTACCGTCGGGCAGATCCTTGTAGAGATAGGCGACGCGGTTCTCGCCCGGCACGTCAGGGTTACCGGCACCGCCATTGCGCCCGCGATTGAAGGGCAGGAACCGTGTCTTGCCGTTCATCAGCCGCGTCGTCATCGACACATTGTCCTGATCCACCGCGAAATGAACGATGGCACCGCGCTTGAAGGTCAGCAGCGGCTCACCCGCAGGCGACCGATCCTGGCGATATTGTCTCTCGGCATGTTTGACGTTTTGACGGGTCAGCAGGTTCTTCACTTCGAGCGTCGTGACCGGGATGCCGTTGACGAAGGTCACCAGATCAAGGGCGTTCTTGTTCTTCGCCGAATAGGTCACCTGGCGCATCACCGAGAGGATATTCGCCTCGAAGAGCCGCGTCAGATCCGGGTTCAGGTTCGAGGCGGGCTTGAAGAAGCACAGCGCGAAGCGGATGTTCGGCACCAGCTTGATGCCCTCGCGCAGCACGACATGGGTCGGGTGCTCCTTCAGCGCCTTGTCGAGACGCTTGAGAACCTCTGCCTCGGCCTGCGCGCTGTAGTGATCCTCCAGCACTTTCCAGGCGTCGGGTTGCGTCGCCTTGAGGAAGTGGAACAGCAACGAAGGATCAAGCGCATGGGCGACATCATAATGGGACGCGCAGTTGCGTTCGATATACCCCTGTTCGGAGGTCAGGCAGGAGACGATATGCGCCTCGAAGACTTTCTCTTGGTGGATGTTGGCGGTGGTGTGGGTGTCGGTCACAGGTTCCCCACCTCGCGTTGAATGTCAGGAAGCGGCGTCGAGTTGTCGAACGAGAAACGCCATGCGCCTTGAATGCTGTGGGAGCGCAGATCGATCTGTTGGGTCTTGTAGTTATAGGTAAAGACGTAGCGCGATCCTTGAAGCGTGACCCAACACGTCCGGGCAAGATTGCCGTTTCGCTCGTAGACCTCGACCTTGTCGAATTTGAGATTCAGGCGTTGCCGCACCTCGTCGGAGAGCGGTTGTATGACGTGTTCGACATTTCCGCCGTGATGGCGTGCCTCTCCGATAACCTTAGCGATGAAGGCATCAATCTCCTGGTTGGTCGTCAGTTTTCGTGCCATTACGCTTGCATCTCCTCTTGAATGGCTTCGAGCTGGCGGTCGGGGATGCCGGATTTGGCGTAGGCCTGAACGTCGATCTGACCCGTGACAGCAGCGGTGATCAGGGCGGATCGGTATTCTTTGAGACGGTCGACGGAGGCGTTGACTGCGTTGGTCGTTTCTGAAACGTGAACCTTTTCCAATTCGATTTCTGCCACGACCTTCGCCTGCTTTTCCAGTGATGGAAGGGGCACAGGCAGGGTGCGAACCGTTTCTTGACTTATATTTTGCATGGATGAACTTGCGCCGTTGGCGCGCGAAGAATAATGAAGTCGCGCTTTCTTGCTTCTTAGTGCCAGCAGCGCAAACGAAGGTGAAAGCAACCTTTCATCAAGTCTCAGGCGATATAGTTTGTCGCAAAGCATCAAGCGACTTTCGGCATTTTTGACGATTGCCGCGCTGCCAACTAATTCGGGAGTGTTTGCTCTCGACATAAGGAGATCGCCATCACCGACTTCTAGTTCAGGACGGGGGGGCATGTCTTTTGGGAGCGTCTTATGTTCGGCTGCAGTGAATGACCAACCGTTTACGCAACCTACTTTGAGAACTCCCCATTCATCGCCTTCTTTCGGGCGAGTTTCGCAGTCAGGACTCCACCCTTGTTCGATATTGATCAATGCACGGCGGAACGGCACTGCCTTCGTTTCGTCGATGTAGACTGACTTCTCTAGTTTGGACTGGAGTTTCTCCCCCAGCAACGCCACCAAGCGCTGCTTTTTCGCGATCAGCAGGTCTATTCTTGCGGTCTCATGGTCTAGAAAGTCGGCGATCTGGCGTTGGGTCGCAAGGTCGGGGCGATACACCCAGTCGTTCGGGAAATCGGCAAACTTCACAGACTGACGAACGCCGCCACCAAGAGAGTAGTAATGTTTTGCTAGATCAAGCGCGAGCAGCGAGTAGAACCAGAAGCGCGGATCGTTGTCGCGCTGAACTTCAACCGCGTCATATGCCGAGGTAATAATGCCTCGTTGTGTCACGAGACCCTGCCGCAGACTGCGTTTGTCGTTTTGCAGATCAGTCAGGCGCAGGACGATATTGCCCGGTTCGACGATCTGATACCCCTCGAAGTTCTCAGGCAGGAGACCGTCAGCGGTATCGATATCCTTCTGAATGATACGCCCGTAACTGAGCGACAGCAGGTTGTCTTCCTTCATCCCGGCATTCTTGTGCCCGCGACGAACGCGGAACACCTGATGCAATTTGTCCAACTGCCAGTCATCCGGTTTGGGTGCTGCGTGAACGCGTTCTTGGAGTGTGATCACTCAATCACCTCCTGCAACAGACCTGCTATCTCTGCTTCCAGAGCCTTCAGCTCGGCGTCGATTTCCTCGAGCGGGCGGGGCGGCACGTATTTGTAGAAGTAGCGATTGAAGTTAATCTCATACCCTACGCGCCCGACGCCGCCATCCTGCGCGTCGGTGTAGCTCTCGTCCACCCAGGCATCCGGCACAAAGGGTAGAACCTCGCGCTGCACATAGGCGCGCCAGTCCTCGTTCAGCGGGACGAGTTCGTGATCGCGCAGATCGGTATCGGGTTCGGGGTTGCCGTTCTTGTCTGTGCAGACCTCGGCATCCTCGTCACGCTCGGACAGCGCCGACAAAACCGCCTTCTTCACCGGCGCGCCCAATTTCACGCCAGCGGCCCTCAGAGCGCCGCTGAGCGCCTTCTCGAACTTATTGCGGGACAGCCAGCGCTCACCGACCGGAAGCCCCTCCAGCGCCTCCAGAACCCGCGCCTGCTCATCCTCGTCGAGCTTGGCGAAGGGCTTGGCCTCGCGCAGCGCCTCCAGCCCCTCCGGCGTGACCGAAAAGGCCAGTTTGAGCGGCCGCTCGACCCGGATTTCGCGATAGCCGAAATCGGTGGTCTCGAAGATCTTCGACACGTCAGCCCAGTCCGAATTGCCGTTGAGCATGTCGTGGTAGATCCGCGCGATCTCTTCGGTGGCTTCCTGCGGGATCTCGCGCCGTTTCGAGCCGAGCGACTTGCGCATCGATTTCCAAAACCGCTCGCCGCTCGCATCGATCAACTGCACCTTGCCGCGCCGGTCCTTGTCCTTGCGGTTGGTGAGCAGCCAGACATAGGTCTGGATCCCGGTGTTGTAGAAGAGGTCGGTCGGCAGCGCGATGATCGCCTCGACCCAGTCGTTTTCCAGCATCCAGCGCCGGATCTCGCTCTCACCTGAGCCAGCCCCGCCGGTAAAGAGGGGCGAACCGTTCATGACGATCCCGATGCGCGAGCCCTGCTCGTCATTGCGCATCTTGGAAATCATGTGCTGAAGGAACAGGAGCTGCCCGTCCGAGATCCGGGGCAGGCCCGCGCCGAAGCGACCTTCCATACCGAGATCTGCCGCCTCGTCCTTGATCGGGTCTGCGTATTTCTTCCAGTCGACCCCATAGGGCGGATTGGAGAGCATGTAGTGGAAGCGTTTGCCCTGGTGCGCGTCCTGGGTCAGCGTGTTGCCGAAAGCGATGTTCTCGGGATTGTGCCCGGTCACCAGCATGTCGGACTTACAGATCGCGAAGGATTCCGGGTTCAGCTCCTGGCCGAACAGCTCGACCCGGATGCGGTCATTGAGATCCTTCATCTCCATTTCGGCGATCGAGAGCATCCCGCCGGTGCCGGCCGCTGGATCATAGACCTGCCGGATGACGCCACTGCCGGTCAGGGCTTCTTTGTCGTTGACCAGGAGAAGCGAGACGATTAGGCGGATCACCTCGCGCGGGGTGTAGTGCTCACCGGCGGTTTCGTTGGAGATCTCCGAGAAGCGACGGATCAGGTCTTCGAAGAGATAGCCCATCTCGATGTTGGAGATGGCGTCCGGATGCAGGTCGATCTGCGTGAAGCGATCGAAGACCTGGTAGAGCAGCCCCGCATCGTTGAGACGCTTGAGCTGATCGGTGAACAGGAACTTGTCGAGGAAGATGTCCCGGACATTGCCCGAGAACTTGGTGATGTAATCGATCAGGTTCTTGTGGATGTCCTTCGCGTCCTGCCCCTTGAGCGAGGCGAAGGTGAAGCGGGACAGGTTGTAGAGCCGGATGTTCTGGCCGACCGCTCCGGAGAGAAGCGTGTCGCGCGCGTCATCGTCCATGTCCGCAGGGAGGCTCTCGGCCATGGCGAGCACATCAGGCTTGCTCGCCTCTAGAATGCAGTCCAGACGGCGCAGAACCACGAAGGGCAGCACCACCTTTCCATATTCGGATTGCTTGAAGTCGCCGCGAAGAAGTTCTGCAATTGACCAGACGAAACTGCTTAAGCTCTTGATGTCGTTGTTGCTCATGGATCCCTCGAAATTCGCGGACAGGATGGGAGGAGGCATCCTAGGGTGCAAGAACAATTCGGACGAGCAGACACTGCAGTCCACCCCAAGCGTTGCCCCCTATTCGCATGTGACGAAGTGGGTAACGGATGTCAGCATCTTGCCCATCTGCTCTGGAGCTATCTGCTCGCCTGCGTCGCTCGTCTGAGGCGTCACGCCGTTCTGGTAGAGAAACAGCTTCGCTATCTCTCCCCGGATGGCGAAGTTCACATTCTGCGGGATATCCCCGATCGCGTCCTGCACAAGTTTCGCGTCTAGCTTCGACACGACGACCCCGACGACATGGCCGTGTGCATCGACGACCGGACCACCCGAGTTCCCTGGCTGAACCGGCGCAGAGATCTGCATACGACTTCCGTCACCTCCAAGCCCTTTAATGCTCGTAACTGAGCCGCGCGTGACATTCAGGCCGCTCAGCAAGCCAGCGAGCGGATATCCTGCGATCGTGACATCTGCATTCAAGCTAGCAGGCTTGGCCGCGAAGGTAACACTCTTCAGGCCGCTGACGTTCTCGACCTGCACCAATGCGAGATCGAAATCCTCATCCTTTCCAATCAACTTTGCAGGCGAGCCGTCAACGGTGATCTTACGACAATCCCCTGCGACGTGATTGTTGGTCAGAATCTTTCCGTCGGGAGCGACTGCAAAGCCCGTGCCAGTCCCGCCCTCGTCTTCTCCAGGGGGAGCGGGAGGCTTTTCACCAACAGTGCCCTCGCCAACTCGCGGCTTGGGGCTGAGATCCTTGGCCTCATCGAGAAACGCCATAACCCCAGTGTAAAGCTCGCCATACTCCGGAAGATCCAGTTCAGTGCCTCGATGGGGGAGAATTGACGCCGTAACCAACGCCAGACGACCGGCATCGCGATCTTGGGCGGACACAAGAATCGTCGACCACTCTCCAACACGTATGCGATCAGAGCGCACGTAGAGTGTTTTGCCTCCAGATACGCGAGCTGACGTGATCAGCAGATGATCCTTGCGCACTGTGTAGAGGTTGGAAACTGAGGTATCGAGCGCGTAGCGGTGCATAGCAACTGCTCGGCCGATATCGCCTGACGTCAAAGATATCGACAACGTCGAAGCGCTGTCGTCAAAATCGAGAGTGAGACCGTTCGCGCTGACATGCGAAGACATAGTCTTCTGTGGCGACAGGAACGATAAATCGGCAAAATCGAAGTAGTAGCGTGACCAGCCACCATCCGAGATCGTCTTGATCTCATCGACCACCAAAGCCACCGGCGCGAGGTTGGGCAACTCGCCTGCGTTAAAGTCGATGCCACTCTTGCGAGCGTAGGCCTGGAGAGCGCTCGCACTTCCAGCCCCCCATTTGCCATCGATCATGCCCAAGTAAGAACCGTCTAGCGCGAGAGCCGCTTGAAGAAACCGGACTTCCTGGGAGGTCAGATCACTAGCGCGGAAAGGTTCAACGAGCTCGCTTCTCGTCCAAGCACTCGCCGAACAGACCCCTAAGAATATCAGAAGACCAGCACTTAAAAGTGCGCGCATCGAATATCTCCACCAATCCTAGATAAGAATGGCTCAGCGGCTGTGTTCGGTCAAGAAAACCGATCATTCAGGCCTCCGGGGCAAAATCATCAAACGCGGAGATGCGCACAGCCAATCCGTAGAAATTGCGGCTGATATGCCGTCGCCGGGTTGTTTAATTCGCGATCTTGGCGCTAATTCGTCGAGCAGCCAAGTTTGGAGGGGTAATGTTCAAGCGAATTTCAAAAGTATTCTTGATTGCCACAACGGTCGCATTGTCAGGTTGCGCCTCACAGAGCATGTTGCCCCCAAGCAGCTCAGAGGCGGATTTTTCAGCACCTGAGGGGAAGGTGGGCTGGTCTTCCTATCGAGAAACCGCGCTCTTCCGCAATGCGAGCGAAGAACACGTCTATGACGCTGCGAAGTTGGCTCTAGGTGAAACTGGCTTTGCCCTCAGATCGGCAGACAGGTCGGCTCGACGCGTCACCGGTGAACATGGCATCACCCTCCACGACTGGAATGTGATCGCTGGCATCTACTACAAACCGACACCGGCTGGCATCCATGTCCTCGTGCAGGTCGAAGGTTCGAAAGACACTGGCTTCAGCGGCGATGTGACCGGAGACGGTTGGACCGGGAAAATCATGAGTAGGATGCGTCAGCATATTGGACGCTGAACACCCGCCACGGGCAATCCTCGCTTCGAATGGGGAGGGCAAAAGAGCCCTCCCACGTTTTCGCGAAGATCGTGTCCTCAGACTTCCTTAAAAGACATCACGCGGCTCACGTCGACCGTGTAGAGGCGCGGCCGACCGGGGATAGCGCGCGGAGCCTTACGCTGGAGGCGCCCCTCTTCACCGGGCACCAAGAGATGAAGCTCGACCATGCGCTTAGCCGCAAGCGCCCCTGCTTCGGCCGGGAAGAGCTGTGTCCAGGTTTGCGAGGTCAGATAGGCTTTTGTCATGTCGCGCCATCCCTCAGGAACGACGTTTGACTGCGGCCCATCGACAAGCGGAAGGGTTGCGAGACTCGCCGTCAAATATTTCTGCAAGGCCTTCACGTAGTCAGCGCCATCTTCCAGCACGTCGACAAAGCGCCGATCATACCAGTCGAGGAATGCGCGCGTGCACGCACTAGTCGCGTCACCTTGCGCCCAACCGGTGAGTTGAAGGAGCGTCGCAAGCTCACCCGCGGTAGCAATTGCCGCGAACCTCTTAGCGACGCGAGACACTTGTCCATCGATCGTTAAAGGAAGCGACGATACCATGCGCTCAGCATTTGAATTGACCAGCCTGCCCAGCTTGTCGCAATCGCGACCGACGCCACGAGAAATGATCTGGCGAACAAACTCCCGACCGGCGCAACCGAATTGCTCGCGAACCGCTTTCTGAACGATCCCAGAAAACTCCGCGCCATCATCTGCACCGTGGAGAACATCAAATACTCCATATGCACAGCAATCAGCTTCGATATCGACCAAACGCACTTCGTGACCTGCCATAGCTGTGAGGCGCGCCTCTGCGAGCTTCTCCTCGATGCTGATTTCTCCCGACGAGATTAACGCCAAGCGCCAACGAGCCTGCTGAGCCAGCTCAACATCTTTGGACATCCGGGTTTTGCCCACACCGTTTGCAAGCATGTAAATCGCGTCATAGAGGCTACGGGCCGGGATCTCAGCAAGCTCATCGAGCGCCAACAGCATGTCGTTGCGGCGCGCAGCAATCGCCTCAAGGCCGTTCTTGGTTGCGTGCCACTGGGTAATGAGACTCTCCCCACCCCAGACCGATGCAGCCAGCTTGAGCATAGTCGTCTTTCCTGAAGAGGACTGCCCCCGAAAATGCAGACCGCCACCGCCGAGCCCAAGCAGCGCAAGAAACGGACCAGCGAAGCTGAGCGAGACCGCCAAGATCATCAAATGGTTGCCGGCGCAGAGTGAAGCCACGTCGCGCTTCCAGCCTTCCACCGAACCTGCAGTGATCGTAGCGGAACCGTCCAAACCCACCGGGAGGATCCTAGTTTTGCCTATGGCAGAGTCGCCGATGGCGAATGCCGAATAGTTTTCATCCACCCAACCCGCCCGTGTCACCGTCCGAAGCCGCTCTTCGGGCTTCCAGGTCTTGAGCAGCTCAATGACCTGCTCCTTGGCCTTCTTTTCGCGCCCCAGCTCGAGACCACTATCGACCAGAGTTGCGATCACCATTTGAGGCTTCGATTGCAGATCGGAATTAAGAACCGAAATCTTATGCCAGTCGCCATCAGCATTTTTCACTGCAACGACCTTACCCCACCCCCTGCCTTCTCCATTCGAAAAACTAGCCTCGACCCGGATCGGCGAGCAAACGAAGATCGGGCCCGCATCGCTCTCGGCCATGTAGAAAAGGCCATCCTCTTCAAGGTTGAAGCCCGGCGGAATTGAAGCGTTCGACGAAGCGACCGGTGCAGCCACATCTCCACCTGCGACATCGAAAGGTGCTTTGGTTACCTGCTTAGTTGCTCCCGCTTTTGCTGCGTGAAGCTCGATGACCTTCTGGGGCCCCTCCTTGGCACCTTCCTCTACGCCAACCGGACGAGGTTGGAGTTCGATGGGAGGCCGAACATCTGCTTCCGCTGCGAGCTCATCCAAATTTGCGCGGTCATCAGTTTCGGGCAACAGAGCCCCCTGCCCTTCGCACTCAATGCCCAAAGGCAATGCTGAGATAGAGGCACCGGGAATAGCGTTTTCTGAGATGTGGTCTTTCATATTTTTCCTTACTGCTCGCTTCAGAGCATGACGGGGTCGTTCACAGCCTGAAGGCCATGCCGGACGGTTCAAAAATGAGGGAATTCTGGTCGGACACCGTGGCCCGGTGGATCAGCTAACGGCGTTGACCGGAGCAGTAGAAAGGTTCGCCGGATGCTGTCCGAGACGCCTGGACTCGTAATCTGCGCGGACCAGTTGCGTCATCGCTCTACTCGTCCACCAAAGTTGGTTTTCGCTCATCAGGGCGAGCAAACGGGCGGTGAAGGCGAGATCTTTCGAGAGATACCCTTTCCAACCGTTGCCTTCGTAAACGAGCTTTGACTTGAACTGGCGAGCACCGCGACGACCACCGACATAGCCGACTGCCCGACGCATGGCTTCAGCAACCGATTTTCTTGGGATGCTGCCATCGATGTATATCCCATGGAGGTGAAGCCGATCGGTATCCCTAGTAGCCTCCAGGACGAAGGTCGCCGGAAGCTGGCGGAGATCCTTTGAATTGAGCTGTGCGTTAAACCTCTTGCTGACTTCACGCATCGGCTGCTGCTTTCGCTTCAAGAGAGCCTCGAAATCCGGCGCGAGGTTCAGCGTGATTGCTAAGCCTCTGTTGAACTGAGCGAAACGGAAAATCTCCCTCCGACGCTCTTCCGAACTCAGCTTCTTCCAAGGGCGTAGGACTGGGGAACGAACAGAACTGATAACTGCTGTGTGACGCTTCGGTGGCATGTGTCTTCTCTATGGTCTGGGGTGTGGGTTGTTGGAGCCGATAGTTTCGGTCGCTTGGTTGACAGTGATTGAGAACGATGAGCACGCCATACGCTGTCGCTACTACGCTACTACTAGACAACGATTGGGCACCCTCAACGAAGCCCCATAAATGCAAGGGACTTCAGGCGGTTTCGTGCATTAAGCGCATGGACATTATTCCCCGCCCTGTCGCGCATGCGATCAGGTCGGAAGCTGGCTCTGTCCTAGGGTTTGGTGGGCCGAGCTTTCGGTCAGCGGCTCCTTCGTCCCTAGTGCCATCTTAGACCGTGGGACCGTGGGACCGTAGGACCGTGGGACCGTGGGACCGTGGGACCGTGGGACCGTGGGACCGTGGGACCGAATAACTCGGACCATTAGCAGCCTCAAGCTTTCCAAGTCGGAAAACTCAGCCTCAGTTGCTTGTCGAACTCATCGAGCAGCTTTCTCAACCGGGCCGCTTCTTCAAACGCGCGCTTGCGGGCATCTGGATCGCTAAGGTCAGAAGCCTCAATCTCACCAATCCGCGCTTCGATCTCCGACTTCTTGTAGTCCCGAATTTGGATTGCCAAATCTCTGGCCGCCTCGATCAAGCAACCGACAGTAACTTCAGCACGGCCGAGAGATGTCCCCTTCGATGAGCCGAAGGGATTGCTGTGGCCACCCCCCTCTGAAGGACTTTCAAGCGTATCGAGCGTCACAGCTTCAGGACCGGAGTCATCTTCAAGCAGTGGGGGCGAAATTCCACAAAGCTCGAGCGATTGCGCAAAGGATGAACCAACCTGCTCATCCACGGGAAAGAACTCGTAGAATGGCTTCTGAAACAAGTCGCTTGGCGATGACGGCTTCTTCAGATCCTCCTGTTTCTTCGCCTTCTGGCGTTCGCGGTGAAGCCGCACCTTCTCAGCATTCGTTAAGGCCATGACGATTCTCCTACCCAACAAGGTTACGGTTACACAAAAACCGACATCTGGCGCAATAGGAAAAATGCACGATCCGTCAATCGGCCGAAGAATTCCGTGTCCGGACAATCGCTCTGAGCCTCTCGCACTCGTCTTTGGCTTTAGCGAGGTCACTGCGGAGCCGAACATTTTCGTCGAGCAAATCGCGTTTTGTGGGATGAAGAAGCCATTGGACGAAGTTGTTCCTGACCGCCCTCTCGTCACCGTGGTCTCGATCAAACTGCCACGAGACGTATTTGGCCTGCAGCATCAAGACGCCGCAAAACGCGAGTGCGATCACTGGGGCAACAAACTGGTAGATTTCCATCGACATCCGGCCTTGCTCCTTGATCAGGATCAGTGTGCTTAGGAGTTCAGCATGGAAGTCGCGACCTGGCAACATAGGACTGCGCCGCCGCTAGCCGGCTTCAAAAAGGTTAGCCCCCCGGCCGAGCATGCCCCTTCGTGAGGTAGCTAACTAGCTCGTAAGCTAGATGGCTATCTAGCTCACGACCCAGTCAACATATCAAGGCGGAGGACCGGGCCGTTTAGTTGCTTCGGAACAGGCACGCCCGGCGCAGCAGATACTCCGGGTATACGATACCGCCTCGACTTGCGTCGCATGTCAGCCGTCTGTTGCTCAGAACTCACTTCGTCTAAGTAACGCCTTGGAAGATCACCCAGGACATCCCGAACTTGTAGCCACCCGTGACACTTCCCGAGCATCAACACGCATGTGCCAGAGAGAACGCCGTGGATCGAGCGGCACTTCCCCATGAAATTCGGCCGCGTCGGTTGCTCCATCCAAGTCGTTCGAGCTCGAAATATGCGAATTTCACAAGCAGCGAGCAACGCTCCGTTCGATTGCCGACCAGACTATTTCGATCCGCTTCACTATGGTTGGAGGCGAAAAATCGAATTCCAAGCCCATTTTTGTCAACTTAACGTAAACCCAATCAGGAAATGTCTAGGTATTATTGGTCGAATTCGGCAACTAAGGGTTAACATAGAGGCGCCATCGAAGCGCGAGCTCTTCCAAAACGTAAAGCGAATTGAGCGTTTTTGCCTTCTTTTCGCCAGCTGAACTTTACGTTTTTTGGCTCTAGCTTTACGTTTTCTTTCCGATTGAAGCTGTCAGGTTAAGTGCACTTTACGCATGCGAGCCGATCGAAACGCAAACTACAGAGCGATTTCGCTCCGTCATCCCTCACGAGACACAAGAGCTCTGATTTGCTGTGACCCCCGATAATTCCTCCAGTTGATGCTAGAGTCCGACCCAACAGTGCACCGCTCCCCAAGGTTGGATCACCGGAAGCTGACCCTGAAGAACCGCCCCCTGTTCGAGAACCCCTACCTTCCCGGTGCCCTAGTAAACGAGCCAAGCCCTCCGTTCCAGATCAGCCCCTCGTGTCCCAAACCATCTGACGACGGACATCTCGGGCTAAGGGACGGAGTTCTCTAAACCACTGCTCCGTGGACATGACATTATCGCTGCCGAGAACGGAAATAGTCGCCTGTCCCATCATTGGGCAGGGCCGCCCTTTCAAAAGCGAAGCGGCAGGAGTTTCCTCCTGCCGCTCCACCTCCCGGCAAGTCGTGTGGCGAGCGTCAGCCGGTTCGCTTGGAACCTCGCGCCGCTCAGCCTTCTTGCCGGGACCCCCACACCCCTGATTTTAGAGAACGATTATTCCTGAACGCCGCGCACCAAGGGGCCACGCTCGTCCGATATCTTGTCGTCGGACAGACTGCGGAAGAAGTGGTGCCAAGCGAGGGCGGCATGGCCCTTATGCGTCGCAAGGTCATTCGTCTGGGGCGTTTTGCCCGAAGGCACTTTTTCAAAAGCCATCTTCGGCCCTCCATGTTATTCCCGGGAGACGCCCGGGAAATTCTGTTGGATGACCGAATTTTCCGGTCAACTTCGCGGTTTCGTCCTGCGAGACGGTGGCTTCAGGTCGTGATCGCCCTCATCCCGCTCCAGTCGCGCCGCGCGCAAAGTCGCGGTCAGATCCGCTCTTTTTTCAGCTTCCGCCTCTCGGATGATGCGCACTGCGGCATCCGTCTTGTCCTGAGCCGTCCCCGGTTTCGGGGCAAGTTCGCGGAAGAAGCCGTTCAACTTGTCTTTGCGGGGCATGTGCCCTCCCTGTTCGCGGGATCCGGCCCGATGGACCGGATCCGGAACCGATCCGATCAGGCGAGTGCCAGATCGCAGGCGGACTCGCGTCCGTCGCGGCCGGTCTCGATCTCGTAAGTCACGGCCTGCCCGTCATTGAGCTGCGAGAGGCCCGCGCGCTCAAGGGCCGAAATATGGACGAAGATATCCCGTCCGCCGGTCTTCGCCTCGATGAAGCCGAAGCCTTTGGTCTGGTTGAACCATTTCACGGTGCCATTGGCCATCGTGATGTCTCCTATGATAAATGCTGCCCGCAAAACGCGACAGCCCGGCTCAGTCAATTCGAAAAGGCAGACTGAAGCCGACAAAGGAGACAGGTTGCAGAAGGGAATTACGTTGCCCGCTCTCACTACGCCGGTTCGGCGAAAATAGCAAAGGAAATAAGTAGCGTCCGGTTTTGCGCGATTTCGGCTGAGGGGGTTCAGAGGATCTGATCCGACCAGACTTCGAACCCCTCGAGGACATTCGTTCCGAAGGAATGGATCAGGGGAACGTCGGCCGCATCGCGGCCCTGAGCCACGAGAATGCGCCCGATGCGCGGGGTGTTGTTGCGCGGATCGAAGACCCACCAGCGCCCCTCCAGCCAGACCTCGATCCAGGCCGCGAAGTCCCCTGGCGGATAGGGCGGCGGTTCACCGATATCGCCAAGGTAGCCTGTGCAATAGCGGGCGGGGATGTTCATGCATCGGCAGAAGGCGATCGCCAGATGGGCATAGTCGCGGCAAACGCCCTGCGCCTCGGCATAGGCCTGGGCGGCACTGCGCGTGGCCCGGGCGGCGAGATAGTCGAACTGGATATGCGCATGCACGAAATCGCAGATCGCCTGCACCCGGGCGCGCCCGGGCGGGGTATGCTCGAACAGGCGCCAGGCGGTTTCGGACAGGGTGTCGGTCTCGCAATATCGACTGCCAAGGAGGTAGACGAGAACCTCGGCCGGCAATGCCTCCACCCGGTCGGACCCGGCCTCGGGCGGCTGCGGGTCAGGCTGGCCGCTATCGGTGATGATCGCTTCTGTGCCGATGCTGAACAGGCCCTCGGGCGCGACAAGGCGCGTGCACCAGTTGCCGAACCCGTCGCGATAGGCGCTCAGCGGCACATTCGGCGTGGTTTTCAGATGATCGGGGAATTCGAGATCTCCGGCGCGGGAGAAATGCACATTGAGCAGCGCGATCATCGGCGTCGGCTGCGTCAGGCGGAGATCAAACCGGCAGCCGATCTTGATGCGCAGATCGGCGCGCTCGCCTGCGGCGGCTGATATGTCGGAAGGAGGCGGAAATGCCATCGGGCGGCGTCCTTTATATCTATGCAATAGCCACGCGAGGGCGCGGCGTGATCGAAATGATCGTTCCTGCGTGGCATGGCGCCCCTGCAAGATTTCGGCAGGACTGTCCCGGCAAGGCGAACCGTCACCAAAGGACAGCCGAAAACGCGGGAGGGCCATTACCACGATATGGGCTTGTCGCGTGTGAATGCGAGGCTCATGTGTCCCGATGCCGGGTTTTGCGCGCCGTCAAAGCTCTGCGTGACGGCGTGTTCCCCCTATCGAGGCGGATTTATTTATCACGCTATCAACACCTTGCGTAGAAACTTCGCTCGAATGGCTCAATTCTCTCGCAATCGCGGGACAAAGCGCCTACATCTTCCCTGCATCTCTTAATTCTCGGACCCTGTTCCTCCCGGCTCAGCGACGATCTTGAGCTTTGTCGGGCCGCTGCGCTTTGCAGGCGGCATTTGGAAAAGGAACCTCACGATGGCCTTTGGCGCCGTGAAGCCGTTTGAGCTGAGCAACGATCATGGCATCCAAGCCGAGCTTCGTCTGGCGGGGATCGCAAATTCTGCTCTCACGCTGTCCCGGCGAGCTTCGTCAGCCAGAAATTGACGGACATGCTGCGCGCTTTGGCGCTGAGCCTGTCCCTATCCGTTCGGGAAAGATATCTGCGCGCGTGATCGCGCGCCAACCAATCAACCGCACGGTTTCGGAGAAATCCCCTACTGTGCCTTCGTGATCGCGCGACCGTTCAAAACGGAGCCGTCACGGACACCAAGAAAGACAAGAACCTTGATAGAAATTTACTGGGGCCAACCCATCTCGCTCGTCGTGTCGCCGGAAGGCGACGTGAAAAACTTCAGCACAATTGAACAAGCGCACTACTGGCTACGCCGGAAATGGCCCGTCGCCGATGCGGCGCTGGATCACGCCATCGAGCGTGTCGAGGCGGCCATGGACTGCATGGGGACCGTCGGCGACGCACGCGCTGCTTTCCTCGGCGCCGCCAATACCGCTGGTTTCATGCCGTTCGACGCAACGGTTCGCACCCTTGCGGCCTGAGCGCATCACCCAAAAGGCTACCCAACTGCGGGAGGCACGCGGTTTTGCCGCGCCGAGGCCGCAAGCAGCCCGCTCGAAGCTTTTCGACGGGTTGTTCGGTTTCTGGACGCTGCTGCAGGCGCCGCTGATCCCGTGCCTTGCGCTGGCGCACCGGCCAAGCCTGGTCCGGTCGGCCATTCGGTTTTGGACGGCCGGGTTCTTCCTGCTGTCACGCGGGATCTTGCGGCAACGCGTGCGCGAAGTGGGACTCGAGAACAAACATCTCGACAGCCCCTGCATCTATGTCTGCAACCACCAGTCCACATGGGAGACACTGGCCTTCAACCGGCTGGTGCCCGATATCTGCATCATCGCGAAACACGAGTTGCGGCCCATCCCGATTTTCGGGTGGTTCCTCGCACATGCGCCGATGATCCTGATCGACCGGAGCGGTGGCGGGCGTGCTCTGGCGGGAATGATCACGCAGGCACGCGAAGAGGCCGCGAAAGGGCGCTCGATCCTGATCTTCCCGGAAGGCACGCGTGTCGGCGTCGACGACAGATGCGCATTCCAGCCGGGCCTGATCGCGCTTTACCGCAAACTCGGCCTGCCGATCGTGCCGGTGGCGCACAATGCCGGTCACGTCTGGCGCAAGGGTGTCAAAACCGAGGGCGCGATCACGGTGGCCTATTTCCCCGCGATCCCACCGGGACGTCCGGCCGCCGAGGCGATTGCGCGTGTCGAGGCCCTTCTCAATGTCGAGAAAGATCGCTTGGCCCCGGCCACGTCGTGATCGCAAGCGCTCGACGGATCGCGATTTACGGGGCTCGATCTTCGGTTCGTCCTTGTTTTCTGC
Source organism: Thioclava marina (assembly GCF_002020135.1). Classification (GTDB taxonomy): domain Bacteria; phylum Pseudomonadota; class Alphaproteobacteria; order Rhodobacterales; family Rhodobacteraceae; genus Thioclava; species Thioclava marina. The sequence continues at coordinate 190,437 of NZ_MPZS01000002.1, forward strand.
CCGTCAGACCCCATATATAGAGAGCTTCGTTATACCGACCGCACCCTGTCTCCTTCATCGGCCTCAGTTTGCTTTTCGATCTGACCGGCCGACCTGCCGCATCCTGCGGGCAGAATTCAAAAGAAGGAAACAGCACGATGGCCAATGGCACCGTGAAATGGTTCAACTCCAGCAAAGGCTTCGGCTTCATCGAACCCGAGACGGGCAGCAAGGACGTGTTCCTGCATATCTCCGCGCTCGAGCGTTCGGGGATCTCGCATGTCGCTGACGGTCAGAAAGTGACCTTCGAGATCGAGACCGGCCGCGATGGTCGGGAATCCGCCAAGGATCTCGAACTCGTCTGATACAGTCCTTCGCGGGCCAGTTCCTTCCGGCCCGCGAAAGCGCGCCTGCGACGCGCCGCCCAGAACGAAGAACGCGGTCCGGGCGCCGCATATGCTTCGAGAGACCACAAACGGGTTCTCGCGCCCTGTGTCGGGATGTTTCGGCGCGTTCACATGTCACCTGTAGAAACGGAGATCGAACTTGGGCTATTCACCTCAAAAGAAGCCACTGGACCTGAACGAATTCCTGAGCCAGCCGGCGAAGAAGCAATCCCGGAAAGGCTTTGGATATCGGCGCCCGCCGACGCTGCCGACAGCCGCCAAGCCGGAAACGAAATCGGCTGAAGGCGACGACAAAGCCTGATCGCGCAGTCTGGAGCAAAAGCGGATGCGACGCTTTTGCTGACAAGACCGGACTGTGCGCGATCTTCGCATTGCCGACGTTAGTGGCTTGCGCAGCGAATGACGGCTTCTCTGATTGGGTGTCTGGGTCAAGCTCGTTTTCCTTCTTATGAGGGATCGCGTATCCGGGTCACGCTTCTCTTCGCAGTCTGGTTTGGCGTTCGAAGGGCGCCGCTGCATGCATGTGTCGGATTGGTAGTGGAGAGCCCCGCTTTCCGGCGCGCTTCAAGTTGCGCAGCAGACATTTTCGGCTTCATCCACACACCTCGTCCGGATGGACGATCCCGTTCAGGTTAGGTGGTGGGCTATTGGGTCATGCCTGGCCTCCCACTTTTTTCCTGACGGAACTCTGTGCCGTCGATCCACATCCGATGTAAAAGGACGGCCAGTTTGCGAGCAACCGCGACGACGGCACGGCGGCGGCCTTTGGTGCGCGTGAGGCGCATGCCCCAAGACTTGATCTGCGATCCGCCCATCGTTCGCATGAGCAACGCATTTGCGGCAGCGTAGAGCGTCGCTCGGACATTCTGATCACCGGCTTTGGAGATGCGACCTGGGTTGTCGTGTTCGCCGGACTGGTATCGCCTCGGCGTGAGACCAAAGTGCGCGGCTACTGTGCGAGAACGTTTGAACCGATTGGGGTTATCGACGGCTGCTTTGAAAGTCAGAGCAGCGATCGGGCCTATACCAGGCACCGACATCATCCGCATGCAGACCTCGTCTTGCGACGCCGCACGCTTCACCCGTCGATCCAGTTCAAGATAATGCTGGAACAGGACGGCACGTGCATCGAGCAACGGAATGACCGCGTGCGCGAGAACTTCATCCATCTCCATCATGGGCCTCACGAGACCGTCGAAGCTACCGTGCTTGACGGTCCGGGGAAGGCGAACACCGAATATCTTCAACAATCCACGCACCTCGTTTGCCAAGTCCATTGTTTTCTTCAGCAAGGCCTTTCTGGTGCTCAGCAGGGCCCGTAGCCCGTGCGTCTCCCGGCTCTTCATATGCACCGGGCTGAACCAACCCGTCCGCAAAATCTGGGCAATGCCCTTGGCGTCCGTCTTGTCTGTCTTGTTCCGCATCGCTGAAAGTGCAGCACTGACCTGGCGAGCTTCCATGCACACGATCTCGAAACCCATGTCTTGCAGGCCGAAGAAAAGGTGCTGACCAGCGCACCAGCCTCAAAGCCGATCCGCACGATTGGGGCGCCGAACGCATTCAGGCAGTTGGCGATTTCGTCGACCTCACACGGGAGCTCTCGCTCCATGCAAACCTTGCCACGACCGTCCACAATGCAAAGCGCGCAAGACCGAAGCGACACATCCAAACCAACGAAGTATTCCATTTTCTGTCTCCCTATTCTCACAGCAATGCTGAGATCTTATCGGGAGCTCGACCTTAGAGCAGGGTCAGCCCAATTACGCATGCTTTCCGCCCGAACCGGTCTGCCCAACCAGAGCGAACGCATAAGACGTTTAGAAAATTTAGAAGCCTGTCAATCTATCAGTCTTCCGGACTAGGGCCTTCAATTCCGAGAGCCTTCAGCACCTTCGACGACCATTCATACGAAAAACAGCTTTCTTGCATGACTTGGATCTCTTCGTCATTCATGTCGCCAAATTTTCGTCCATTGTATCGCCCCTCGTCGGAGGGGCGGCCAGACTGCTTTTTGAGCACGAGGAAAGTAAGGGGCGGAAGACTTTTCTCTTTAAGCCACTCTTGGCAATTATAGAAATCGCTGCCGAGGCCCCGGCCCGGCATAGCGCCCGTTTTTCCTAGCTTCGTTCCGAGCTCAGAGTAGGTAACCGTTTCCCGCTTCATAGCTGCGCGTGCGAGTATCCGGGTAATATGGTTTGGATGATATGCCAACTTAGGGTCTGGACTCATTGAGTTTCACAGCCAGAACATGACGGTGGCAGCGAGGGCGACGGCGGAGAGGAAGACCTTTGGGCACCTGTCGTAACGGGTGGCAACGCGCCTCCAGTCCTTGAGCCTGCCGAACATGATCTCGATGTGGTTGCGGCGTCTGTAGCGTCGCTTGTCGTATTTGACGGGCTCGCCGCGGGACTTCCGGCCCGGGATGCAGGGCGTGATCCCCTTGTCTTTCAGGGCGTGGCGGAACCAATCCGCATCATAGCCTCGGTCGGCGAGCAGCCAGTCCGCCCGAGGCAGGCTGCTCAGCAGCGCCGCCGCACCGGTGTAATCGCTGACTTGGCCGGCCGTCATGAAGAACTTGAGTGGGCGGCCTGTGGCATCCGTGACGGCATGCAACTTGGTGTTCATACCGCCCTTGGTCCTGCCAATCAGGCGTCCACGCCCCCCTTTTTCAACCGCAGGCTCGACGCCGTGCGATGGGCTTTCAGATATGTCGCATCGATCATGACAGTCTTCTGATCTGTCGCCTCCGAGGCCAGTCCCTCGAAGATCCTGGCAAACACGCCCATCTCGCTCCAGCGCTTCCACCGGTTGTAGAGCGTCTTGGGCGGGCCATACTCCCGGGGCGCGTCGCACCACCGCAACCCATTGCGATTGATGAATATTATGCCGCTCAGAACGCGCCGGTCATCGACCCTCGGCTTACCATGGCTCTTGGGGAAGAACGGCTTCAGCCGCTTCATCTGTTCGTCCGTCAGCCAGAAAAGATTGGTCATGAAGCCCCCACCTGTTTGGGAGCGTGAATCACGCCGACAGGACGGAATCAAGAAATTTAATGGGTCCTGACCCTAGCTCTCCATTTGCTGCAATCACTCTGTCTTGACGAGCTCACGCCAAGGGTCAGGTTTTCTTCCTCCTCTAGAAAACAAGCACTGCTCTGTTTCTTCGGGAGTTAGTTCGAGCCGCAAGGCGAGATCTTCCACGACCTGGCAATAGGTCTCGTATATCGCCGAACCATTTTTGGGGGAAACGTAGCTACGGGACTGCATCCGAATAATGGGCGGACCGTTGGTGAGGAAATTGCAAGAGCGTGCAGTCTATTGATCCATGATGTAGCCGTCGTGCTTGGGCTCTGCAAAGAAGATCAATTTGGTGAAATAGGCAGGACCAATTCCTGGTCTTGTGATGCTGTTCATCACCGCGTGGCAAAGCGCATACCCCTCAGAACGGCTCAAATCGCCGCTGCGCAACCGATTGCCCACTGCTAGCCACTTGTCCTCATTTCGCGCGAGGGTCCGGGCGTGGTCCCTACGCATTTTACCCCATCCAAGTATCGCCCAAAGCGCGTCGCGATCTGGACAGTCCGGGTTCTCTGCCATCTCTTTCAGTTCCCGGCGCCCGATGCTGGTCGTTTCAGCCACAGAGGCAAGCGCCGGCAAACCGGCGCTTTGCAGCCATGTCGAAACGGAAGTCTCGGGCCGAGCACCCGGGCGCGCCACGCTTCGGAAATAGTCGTAACGATCGGCGTGATAACGAAGCTCGCTCGATATGCTTTCCTTTAAGATCAATGGCATCAAAGACATTCTATCTAATAGCGAATGAGCGTAGCTTTATCGAATCCAAAACGCAAAACTATCGTGTTCGACCCGGAGGGTTCGCTCGCCCTCGATTGCTGGGCACCCGACACTTCCCCATCAGACTGGTCGCTTATCTCTAAGACTTCGACATCCCATTTTGAGCGATACACTCCCCACCCGCTTGTCAAACACTCAAGCGCTACGGTCTCTGCAGCACCATCGAAAGAGATCAAGAAATGAAATACCCCTTCCAAAACAGCGAAGCTGCGAAATTCATGCGTGATCGGATACTGGCGCTTGGGCACCGCAAGACCCAAGCGGAGATTGCGATCGAAGCTGGCTTCGTCAACGCGAACATGATGTCTTTACTCAAGGCTGGCAAAACCAAAATCCCGCTCGATCGCATACCTTCATTAGCCCGCGCACTTGAATGCGACCCTGCGTTCCTCATGCGCCTGTCTCTTGAACAGGCCGTAGGAAAGACGGCGGCATTAGCGATCGACGAGATTTTCGGGACGGCCGTGACCGAGAATGAGCGCGGTTGGCTCAACGAACTCCGCGAAGCCTCCGAGAACAGCGACCCTCGGCTCACGGCGAAGTCTCGCCATGCTCTGCAGGCAATTTTCGGGAAATGAAGGCGTGCAAGCTCGCTTGCTCAAGGTTGCGGAACAACGGCTGATCCCATTCTAGCGAGCAGAAGTTGGATCGTCTCGATCTACTCCCCTCGAGAAATTTTTCTGGAAACCTCGCCCCGTTCCCGTTCCCCGCGGGCGGGGCTAACCCACGCCCATTCCTTGGCAAGCAGACCGACGTCGAAAACTGAACCGCATACCTAATTTTTCCTTGTCGGCGCCCTTGCAAATACCACCCTCGCATCCATCTGTGATTTCTATCGTCACAATCACATTACGAGGTATTTCGAATGGCCATGAGCGCTGCTGAGCGTAAACGCCTGCAAGTCGAGCGTCAGCGTGCGCGCGCGCGCCAATCTGTTGATCTTGTTCAACCGATATCTAAGCCGCCTTTCGGAGAGTGGTTAGAGAGCAATGCCCAAGAGGAGCTCTGGCAGCACCTTGTGATGTGCTACGATGGCATGAACAGACAGACACCGGACTTTACGCAAGACACTGATCCAGTCTCCGCATCCGGTGCCTTTGAGTTCCCGACAACACCTGAAGGCGCACCAAGCTATATCGGAGCCTTGGGGAGGGCGGAGCTCGAAGTGGAATTGCTGCTTGAAGCTGCAAAGACCCTCGCGAAACTGATCAACCGCTACAAGCGTGAAGCAATTTCCACCAGGCTTTTGGAAATCGAGAAACAAGACCTTACAGATCCCGACAAGCGCTCAGACAGCTTGCAGCAAGCCGTCATCCTGTCGAAGGCGGTGGACAAGCTCGACCGGTCAGTTCGGACCGTCGTCCCGCAATGGCAACTCCGAGGTTAACTCCATGGAGCCATTGCGAATATGCAGCCGCCTGAGAAACTTGAGTGTGAGCGCGACCGTTTGGAAAAAGCGCGCGATACGCTCGCAACGCTTGTCACAGAAGACACCATCTTCCTGCCCTTCTTCATCCGCATTGAGAACGAGCTCATGCGCTTGAACTCTGACTGCTCTGCGCTCGAACGCGCGAGACAGCTCGCGCAAGCTCAGAAGGCCACGCGCTGAATGATCGTGTGCGCCATCTCGAGGGACGCACCGGCACCATAGCGCTCCCGGTCTAGAGCGTGTCCCATAAGATCTCTGCGGACACGCTCATCCACCCCAGCCGCCAAGAGGCGATCTTCAAAGGAATGTCGAAGGCTGTAGAGAACATGGTCTTCGGTTTCTCGTAATCCGTTTTCTCGTAAGAACTTGTTGATCGTCGCAGACAGGCCTGGCTTGTCTCGATATCGCGGAAATCCGTTTCGACACTCGCGCAACGCATCCAAGCTCACTCCAGCGAGTGGAATATCTCGCTTGGCGTTTCGCGTCTTGAGCTGACGCCCCTCGGGACGGATCATCACATAGGGGACGGCACCTTCCAAACGAATGTGCTGAGGTAGAAGCGCCGCTCCTTCGCTCGGGCGATAGCCTGTGTTGATCATCCCGATAAGGACGCAACGAGCTTCGACATTGAGCCCTGCGAGGGCGCCATTCGTGAGAAGCTTGTTACGTATCCAATCACTTGAAAATGGAGGCCTGAGCTCTGCCTCATCTTCTTTGAAACTCAATCCACCGAGCGGCAGATCAAGCTTCAAGCGTTTGAGTTCATTGACACGCTTGAGAACCTTTCCAAGGTAGGTCAGATCCTTGTTCGCGGAGTTCGCGGTTAACCCTTCCCGCTCGAGCCTATCTGCCCACCATTGACGGAAGTCGAGCATATCGTCGCGAGTAATCTCATGGATCGGCTTGTCGCCTATAACCTCAATGAAGTTCTTCACCGCCTTTATGACCGGATTGCGAGCGCGACGGACTTGATCCTCGCTCTTCCCCCTCATCTCATCAGACGTGAGCTCCCAGAAAAGCTCCAGGGCGCGGCTAACCTTTAGGCCTGGGTCAGGCAACGTGCCCAATAGAGCGCGACCTTCCTGCGCTCTCGTCTTGCGCCCTTTCATTGAAATCGCTTCAACACGCGCGATGATATCAGACACGGGTCCGGCGAGCAGATCTTTCGAGGACAAATAGTCGAACCCTTTAGATCCCACTAACGTTCGAGCTGCGTCTAGCTTCAGTTCCGAATTGGCACCTCCGCAGGCAAGCAATGCTTCCCACTCCGAGACCTGCTGTCTCCACGCGGCTCCACTCCTCTCCCCGGCAACAGACTTCGAGTCCGTATCAAGAGAAATCCAAACCGTCTTACGGCTTTCGACCGACGCATATTTCGTTGGAACACGCTTCACGAGGTAGAGCTTCTCCCCTTTGCCCCTAGCCATTATCGACATCACGGATCTCCCCCGTCACAACCCTCAACAACCGAAAATGTGCAGCAGTTTGTGCAGCAAAATGTGCAGCAAATCGGCATAGAAGACCGGCGCCACTCGCGCCAATTTCATTATTTTTCCTAGGAAAACAACTGTCTACGCACATTCAACGCTTGCAGCATATGGCGGAGGAGGTGTCTGCCGACCTAACGTATCACGTCGCATCCAATCGTAAAAAATTCTCCCTTTGTACACAAACAATTGCAAAGGAAGGTGTATCAGCATGTTGCAATCGGCAGCTCGCAATTTAATATCCTATGGTGGGTATTATGACGGGTATTCCATGCCGAAACGGGCGAAGGAACTTTCTGCGCTTGATGTGAAGCGCGCCAAGCACAACGGTTGCCGCGGGAACCGAATGTTAGCTGTAGGCGGTATATCCGGGCTGCAGCTGCAAATCACGCCAGCCAACGGTAAGACCTGGATCCTCCGAGCGATGGTGGGAACCAAGCGCCGTGAGATTGGCTTAGGCGGGTATCCAGACGTCACTCTCGCGCAGGCTCGAGAGCGCGCGCGATCCGTCAGGGAAGAGATTGCCAACGGCAATGATCCGGTTGAACAAAAGCGCGCCGCACGAGCGGCACTCGCCCAAGCTCAAGCGAAGGCGATGACTTTCTGGCAGGCAGCCGGACAATTCCTTCCGATCAAACAAGAGGAGCTTTCGAACCCCAAGCATGCCGCGCAATGGCGCTCGACGCTCGAAACCTATGTGAAGCCGTTCATAGGTGACATTCCTGTCTCGGAAGTGACGACGTCGGATGTTCTGAATTGCCTTCGCCCGATTTGGCTGACGAAAACGGACACCGCGACCAAAGTCAGAGGCCGGGTCGAAGCGGTTCTAAGCTGGGCAAAGGCAGCCGGATATCGAGGAGGAGAAAACCCAGCCGCTTGGAAAGACAATCTGGACAAACTTCTCTCCAATCCCTCCAAAATAACTAAGAAACAAAAGTTTCCGGCAATCCAGCTTGATGATGCAACCGAATGGTTTCGCGACGTTCGGGAAGGCAAAGGAATTTCATATCGCGCGCTGGAGCTTCTCGCCCTCTCCGCACTCAGATCCGGCTCTCTCCGGAATGCTCAGTGGAGTCACATCAACTTTGAGAAGCGCCTCTGGGTCGTCCCTGCAGAATTCATGAAAGACACCACCGGAACTGGTGGAGAAGAACACCGTGTGCCCCTGACTGAAGACATGCTGGAGCTTCTAAGCCGAATTCCGCGCCAAAGTGGTAGTGATTTCATATTCACTGGAAGTCGCGGGCCCATCTCAGATGGCACGATCCGGAAAGTGATGGTCACACTGCATGAGAAGCGCATCAAACGTACTCAGGAGCAAAGTGAGCACGCATTTGGTTACATCGACTCTCGGAGCAAAAAAATCGCCGTGCCGCACGGACTCCGCTCGACTTTCAGAGATTGGGTCGCAGAACGAACTGGGTTCCCGAGAGAAATGGCTGAAATTGCGCTGGCCCACACTGTCGGTAGCGAAGTGGAAAGAGCCTATCGCCGGTCCGACATGGTGGAAAAACGCAGAAATATGATGAAGGCCTGGGGAGACTTCCTGAACGGGCGCCAAGCCGAAAACCTCATTTTCATGACAGGTTCATAATGGCAGAAACCCAAGACATATTTCCTGCCAGCGAGGGAGACGGCTTCGAGCCATATCGCGAAATCGCCCGCTTTGCCGAGTGTGACGAAGAAGACGTCTACTACGCGCTCATTGGAATAGAGCCGCCGGAGTGGAGCAACCGACAGCACCGCAGGCTCGTCGGCGATCATGTTAAAGCACTCAATCGAGCAGTGAAGTCCGCATCAGACCTTCTGTATGCGCTGCGACAGCTCCCCCCCGATGAGACCCAATCTCTTGTGCGGTCAGGCGCTGCAACAGTCCCGCAAATTGAAAAGTTGCTTGCAGAGCTACAGGGGGGCGAGACCTTCTATAACGAATGGCATGGCAGACGGAGCGCCTCTGGGGGCCGCGAGCCAGCTGCATACGAGATTGCGGAAGGGGTTCGGCGCCTCTTTCGACGTTTGAAAAGAAAGATCACCTTCGGTCAGCAATATGATGGCAGCCCTTCGGGAGCATTTTGTCGGACAGTCGAGGTGGCAATTGCTGCATTTGGCGTGAGGGCGAGTTGGCGTGGACCAGCCGAGGAGGCGGTGAACAAAACGCGGGAGATAGAGCGTCGGCACATTCGCCTGGTTGAGAATGCAGCGTCGAAATTACCTGGTGACGATATCACTCCAGACCCTTGCCTCGTGATCGAGTTCGAAGGCGATAACGTATGCCTGAAATTATCTGACTTTCCGGAAAAACCACCCCTGAAATTGCGTCAGAAACATTTTGCATCAGGGAAGGAGATCAAAAAATTCGCAGAAAAATGGTCTTCTACTACAAGGGCTTACATGTCTCATACGGAATCAAATTGATTTTTTTTCGGTTCGCATTTTTCGTTTTTTGAGGATCAGGCCAATCGTTATCGCATCTAAACGAAAGGATGCGAAATGTATCTGTCTGACAAGCAAGCTGCGGCCCGATTTAGCGTTAGCCGTATCACCATTTGGCGCTGGGCACGCGAAACTGATTTTCCTTCACCGATCCAACTTTCTCCCGGCTGCACACGCTGGAAGCTTGCCGAAATCGAAGGCTGGGAATCTCAACGCCCGAAGGTCGCAGCATAAGAAACCCCCGCTCAGTCATGGACCGGGCGAGGGCGATAAATCTTATCTGCAGCACAGTCGAGATTAGCCAATCGAACCCGGTCCTTCAAGAAAAAGGATCGAGCATGAAACAGAAATCGAAATTCCCGCCCCGGAACGCAAAGCGCGTTTTTCGCGTGGCGGATCTCCCCAAAGACCGCAACCCGGCTCAATTCGAAATCATCAACGCGAACAGTGAGAGCCGTGTTGTCATCCTCGACAAGCGCAGGCGTCAGATCCTCGAACTGCTGGCAATCGGCCCCGTCTTCTGCGCCTCGCCTGTTCGGATTTCCGATATCGTCTTCGTCCTCAAGCGCGAAATAGGGTTGGAAGTGGAAACCGAGTTCTATCCCGGGGACCGAGCAACCGGTGCCGGAGATTTCGGGGTTTACTTCCTCCGTAGCCGGGTGCGCCGCCTCGATGGCGGGGAGGCGGCGGCATGAATTCGCTTCGGCTTGCATATCTCCGTCGTCTGTATGGCCTCTCTGGGGCTATCGCCTGCGCTCTCGCTCAACTCGCCTATGGGGAGGGTCGCGAATGACGAACGCACGTGAAATCACCCTTTCCTTCCAAGGTGATTGGCATGGGAACCACGGGAGCGCGCCTTGCCCCGTGTGTCAGCCCGAGCGCCGCAGTGATCAGCGCGCTCTTTCCCTACGCGATGAAGGCGGACGGCTGCTTGCCTTTTGCCACAAGGGCGGGTGCGAATTCCGCGACATCGTCAGAGCGTCCGGCTTGAATGCCGCACAGTTCATCCCGGATCCAGTAGCCCAGCGCGAAGCCGAAACCAAACGTGTCGAATATGAGCGCGCGAAGCTCGACAAAGCGCGAGCCCTCTGGTGTCGCTCGCTTCCGATCAACGGCACGAAAGGTGAGGATTACCTTCGCAATCGCGGCATCAAGTGTGATCTGCCGCCGTCCCTGCGCTGGGCAGCTGATGTTTATCATGGACCCAGCGGACGCTGGCATTCCGCAATGGTGGCGGAGGTCAGCACCGGAGCGGTGCATCGCACCTACTTCGAAAAAAGCGGCGCGCGCATTTCAGGCACCGCAAAGATGATGCTGGGGCCGTGCGCTGGTGGCGCCGTCGCACTCTCCGAAGGCGCCGGGCCGCTCGTAGTCTGTGAGGGCATCGAGACCGGCCTGAGCCTCCTCAGTGGACTTCTCGACGGCGCTGCGAAGGTCTGGGCGTCTCTCTCGACCTCAGGGATGAAAGCCCTGCAGCTTCCTGAGGACCCAAGCGAGCTGATTGTGGCGACTGATGGCGATGAAGCTGGCGCAGATGCTGGCCGGGTGTTGGCTGAAATCGCTCATGCGCGCGGATGGAATGTATCACTGCTTCCCGCGCCACAAGGGCAGGACTGGAATGACGTCCTGCGGAAAAGGAACGCCGCATGAATGCCTCGATTCCGCAACCGATCCAGTTCGCGCCCGCGAATTCGCCGCTTCCATTGAGGGCAACACCTTTCGAATGGCGCGATCCTGCATCCCTACCCGCTCGGCGGTGGGTGTATGGTCGTCACCTGATCCGACGCTTCACCAGTGTAACGGTCGCCCCGGGAGGGGTCGGCAAATCGTCACTGACAATCTGCGAAGCGCTCGCGATGGTTTCAGGGAAGAAGCTGCTTGGTGACGAAATTCCAGCTCCGCTCCGAGTCTGGATACTCAACCTCGAAGACCCACGCGACGAACTCGAGCGCCGGATCGCCGCGACGATGCTGCACCATTCGATTTCGCCGGAAGCTGTCGTAGGTCGGCTCTTCGTAGACAGTGGACGAGAGAGAGGTCTTTGCACTGCCACGCAAGGCCGCGAAGGCGTTCATATCAATGTGCCTGAGGTTGAGGCGCTTGTCGCGGAAATCGAAGCGCGACAAATCGACGTGCTGATCGTTGATCCGTTCGTCTCATCGCATCGCGTGAACGAAAACGACAACGGCGCGATTGACCTCGTCGCGAAGGAGTGGGGCCGGGTCGCGGAGCGTTGCAACTGCGCAATCGACCTCGTCCATCACACCCGCAAACTCGGCGGCGAAGAGGCTTCCTCGGAGAATAGCCGGGGCGCCGTGGCCTTGCTGGGCGCGGCGCGTTCGGCCCGTGTCCTGAACCGAATGAATGATGCTCAGAAAGCGGATGCGGGCGTTGCCGATGATCCTCTCACCTATTTCAGTGTCGAGCGCGACAAGGCAAACCTCGCGCCCCCCGGAAAGCGCGTGTGGCGGCGCATGGTCTCCGTGAACCTGGCTAACGGCGATAGTGTGGGGGTTACGGAATCCTGGGAATGGCCTGACGATTTCGACGGCATCAGCGTCAAAGACCTCCTCTCGGTCCAGAACGCGATTCAAGCGGCGTGGGGCGCCGGAAGCCCACCGCGCGCAAGTAACCAGGCCAAGTCGGCTTGGGCGGGTCTGATCGTCGCAGACGTTCTCGGCCTCGATGCCAACCGCGACAAAGCCAGAATATCGCGAATGCTGAAGACATGGATCGGGACCGGCGCGCTCCGCGAGGTTCAGCACGAAGACGCGAAACGCAACAAACGGCCATGTCTGGAGGTAGGAGAATGGGCAACTGTGTAACCCCCACCACCTTGAAATGCGAGGTGAGGCAAGGTGTGGCAGTGGGGCGCTTTTTCCGACCTGCCCCACTGCCCCACTACCCCACCCCTAAAGGGGTGGTGAGGTGGTGGGGCATATGGAGCGGTCATCGGTCGGCTCCGGAAGGTGGGGCAGTTCCGAGCACAGGATCTGCTGCCGAAGTTCAATCAAGAGAAAATCAAGCTATCGAGCGAAAGGAATAATACAGATGGCAACCTTCGATGAAATCATGGCGATAGCCAAACGAGCGGATGAAGCTGGGAGAACTGCCGATGCGCAGGCTCTGGTGGATATGGCGCGAAAGATGCTTCCCACGCAGCCAGAAAGCGGAAAGAGCGTGGCGAATTCCCCGCAGCCTTCCGCCGCCGCCAAGACTTGGCTGATCACGGCACCAGACGGGCGCCAGTTCAAGGTGTCCGGTGAAAATCAAGCCGGGGCGCTGGCTGCGCTGCAGAAGATGTTTTCTGGGCCGGAAGCAGGGCAAGCGAGCGGAGCGCCCCCGGTGAATCTCGACGCAATTGCGCAAGAGGCACAACAGAGAAAGCGCTCTGCGAGCAGCTATGCTGGCCTCATGGCGGCGGCGCGGGAAGCTTATAAATATGGTGATACCAACAAAGCGCGAGAGCTTGCCAAACAGGCCTTGGCAATCCGTGATGGATCGCCAGCAACACAGGCCAAAGGTAGCGCGTCCCCTTCCATGGTCGGCGGCATGAGCGGCGCTGCCACTGATGGGGCTTTGTTCGGCTTCGGGGATGAATACCTTGCAGGCCTTTCAGCGGCGCTTGGCGTTCAACCGGACGGGAACGGTGGGGCGAACTGGTTCGACTACTCGCGGCCCATCGGAGACCGCTACAACACCGCTCTCGATGCGATCCGCAAAGAACAGGGCCAATTCCAAGCGGCGCACCCCGGCGCTTCGATGGGCGCTGAAATCGCGGGATCACTGATCGGCCCCGGAAAGGGCGCTGGAGCCTTCGTAAACGGTGCAACGAAGACAAGCGGGCGCATTGCCCGTGGTATCGTCGCAGGCGGCGCTGCAGGCGGCCTATACGGCTTTGGAGAAGGCGAAGGCGGGACGACTGCCCGTGCATCCTCCGCGCTAACGGGTGGCGTGATCGGAGCCGCCAGCGGTGGCCTCCTAACGGGCCTTGGAGAAGGCATTGCCAGAGCAATTCCCAAGATTGCTAATTCGCCCAGCGCGAAGAACGTTGTGCCGACGCTCGAAGCCATGCGGGAGAAGGCAGGGCAGCTCTACGAAGCCGCCAAGGAATCCGGCGGTGTCGTCAACGAAGGACGTATGAAGCTTCTGGTCGGTCAAGTCTCACAGACGCTGCGCAATGAAGGCTTCGACCCTCAACTGCACCCACGCATCGCGGCCACGCTCACCAGGCTTCAAAATGAAGCTGGCCCGAAGTCTCTCGCGGATATGGAAATCCTGCGCAGGGTCGCAAGCAATGCCGCTGCCAGCTTGCAACCCGACGAGCGGAGGCTTGCTGGCAAGGTCATCGATCATATCGATAACACGGTGGCGCGCTTGTCCGGATCTGAAGGGCTGGCGGAGGCCCGCAAGGTATGGGCGCAGATACGGCGCCTGGAGACCGTTGAAACAGCCATCGAGAAGGCGAGCCTGACCGATGACTTCGCGCGGGGTCTACGAACTCAGTTCAAGGCCCTCCTGCGCAATCCAAAGCGGCTTCGCGGCTTCTCAGGTGCTGAGCTCAAAGCAATCGCTGCCGTCGCAAAGGGAGCGCCGCTTGAGCATACACTCCGAGGCCTCGGAAAGCTCATGGCTCCCACAGGGATCAGCGGGGCGGCTCTGACGGGAGGCGCAGCGTTTGGGGGTGCAGGTCTGGGGGCTGCTGCCATTCCCCTCGTTGGGATGACAGCGAAATCCGCAGCCAACGCAATGACGAAGGCGAGCGCTCAGCAGGCCAGAGACTTCATCGCAAGCGGTGTGGCAAGGACAGCTCCGCGCAATGCTCTCGCCGCGACTACGGTCATTCCTGGCACGATGGCACAGTGACCCCATCCAACACAGCTAAGTGCGGCCCATTCGCGGGCCGTGCTTTCAACCATACTCGCGAGATATGAAGGGAAATGCCGATGACCGGAGCGGAGCTTGCAAAGATCAGAAAAGCCTCTCGTCTCTCGCAGTCGGGCCTCGCTATCAAGGCGGGCATCGGGCGTCACGCTGTGAGCTATTGGGAAAACAAAGCGAAGGTGGATCTGAACTCGTGGGCGGTTCGGAAGATGGGCGAGATTCTACCGCTGCCGTATTTTGCCACACCAATACGCACGCGCACGGGATGGGGTGTTAGTGGGCATGAGGAATTCACTGCATCGATCGAAGCCAAGCTATTGGCAGCATTTGAGCGTGCAGCAGCCAGAGCGGCCAAACGCCGAGTTCGGTGCGGAGCGAAAACGAGGAAGGGCGTTCCGTGCCGCTGCTTGAGCGAACCAGGGAAGCGTAGGTGCAAGTTCCACGGGGGGCGATCCACTGGACCAAAGACAACAGAAGGGATTGAGCGCATTCGCGAGGCGCAGCTGCGCCGCTGGCAGGCTTCGCGAGCATCATTGCTGCTCGCGAAGCCCTCCGGCCATGAAGAGACCACGGCGCCCTTAAGGAACCAAGCAGTCGGTATTTAGAGGTCGGGCGGATCGCTCAGCGGTCACTTATGCCTTTCTCTTCGACATTGGGGTTTCGCGGCCAAGTCTATCGTTGAGACGGCGACGCTCCACCCTCGATGCATCAAGGCGCATTCCGCTTTTCAGAACACGGAAACGCCTTTGAGAGCGCAGACTGCATCAGCGCCCGCGCCGAATTGTGCCGCGTCTCGGGATTGTTTCTTAGGTATTGGACAAAGACGTCGCGATATTGCCCAACTGTAATCCCGTCCGGCAGGCAAAAGGAAAGAAGAGCGTCCACTCTTTGGTTGACTTCTGAGGCAGGGACTCCAGAGACGACGAGAGGAGCTGCGGCCCCCCAGCGCATGCCTTCGACAAGTCCGTCAACGTAGCCAATACAAAAACCTTCCCTTGCGAGGTCGTCAGAGGCTTCGCAGATAGATAAAATCTCGTTCCCTGTAAGATTTCGCCCAAGGTTTTGAGCTGCCGATGGGATGGCGAAAGCAGTGGCCATCAAAGTCATTAAACAAAGCTTTTTCATCTCTAATCCTTTCGGATGGTTACCCCCGTTCCGGCGGACATTTGTCCGTCTTCGAGGAACTGAATACCTCTCGCTTCGAGAGTTTTCCTGATCGCCTCGGCGGTTGAGTGCTGCAAGCCGCTCTTGCCCGTCTCAAAGCGGCTGATCGTCGTGAACGAAACCCCCGCAATTTCCGCCAATTCTCGCACGCCAAGCTGTAGTGCTGCGCGTGCCATTCTCACCTGCTCCGGCCTCATCCGCATACCTTGTTACATATTTCGCTAACAGGGTTATTGACAAAGCGCCTACCCTGTATCATATCTATAACACGGTAAGCGAAAACGCAAACGGAGTTGCCGCCATGACCTACGACCGCACCGCCATCATGAAAGCCGCCTGGGTGATCGTTCGCCGCTTCCTCGGCCGCACCCGCGAAACGCTGGCTCAGATCCTGTCGCGCGCGCTCAAGCTCGCATGGTGGGATGCAAAGCAAGAGGCTCAGGTGGCAAAGGCGGTCGCAACGAAGCGCGCCGAAGCGGACACGCTCGCCCAGCGCTCCAGTGCGGATCTCAAAGTCGCAATCGTAGCGCTCGAAAACACCGATACGCTGGGCGGCGCTGGGCGTGATCGTCTTTCGGATCTGCAAGCTGCTCTTCGCCACGCAGAAGCGCGCGAGGCTGCTGACTACGCCGCAAAGCGCAAGCTGATAGCGAGCGCCAAGGGACGCTTCGCCTCGATCACCTTCACTAAGAAAGACGGCACGCACCGTGTGATGCGCGTCCAGCCAGCTACGCTGCGCCAGCATGTCAAAGGTGCCGATGCCTCCGATGCTGGCCGTAGAGCCGCTGAGACGCGCGCTCAGCGCCATCCCAACCTTCTGCCGGTTTGGGATGCCGAAAGGAAGGCGCCTCGCTCTGTGAACCTCGCGACCGTCAGCCAGATCAAGGTGAACGGTGTTACCCATGAATTCTGCGCCCGCTGATCGCAGGCGCATCAACCAACCGAATAAAATAACGGAGAGAAACATGCAGACCCAAAGAGATATCCTGAACGAGCTGAATGATGCTCTGGACGCAATGGATGAGACGGCGAGCCTTCTCGAACTGCTGAGCATGGCGGCGAATGACCTTGGAAAACCCATGCAGGACGCGATTGCGGCTGGCATCTCGCTGACGCAGGACAAGCTGAATTCCGCACGAAAGCTGGGGTATGCAGCGGCGAAGAGCATGCGTGATCAACGTATGGAGGCTGCCGAATGAACGACGCGTCTAACACATTCGAGCTTCTGAGTGGGGCGCAGGCCCTGCGTGCTTTGGCGCGCGACTTGTCGGAACATGGCGCAGGGGAGCCGCTCAGCGCTGAAACGCGTGATCATTTGATCTTCGTCATGAAAGCCATGGCCGACCGAACCGAAGCGAGTGCTTCAGCGTGGATCGACGCGCTTGAAACAGGCGCTGCTGCCTAAACCAGAGCGACTGAGTGCCCCGCCGATGCGGGGCCTCTTTACGTAAAATAGGCTGATAAAATGAATTCGCCCTACAGCATCAATCGCCAGTGGTCCGACCGATACCTGCCCGAGATACGGCGGATAGTCGGCTCACACTTGCTGCAGGTCGCACCTGACCACCTCGATCGACACCACGCCACAGATTTGCTGATGCTTGATGGCCGCGACCTGCGGATTGCAGCGCGCGTGCGCCGCCCAGGCTATGCCTCCCACTACCCCTACGAGTTCACGATCCGCTCGCAAGTAGCGTCCGGCGCAATGACGGAGCTGGCGAAGATTGTGAACGGTGAAGGAGACTGGCTCTTCTACGGACACGCCAGCGAGGATGGTCGCGGGATGGATCTCTGGTGGCTGATTGATCTACGAGCATTCAGGGCGGCGCTTATCCGGCGTAGTGCAAACGGCTTCCCCATCCGGTGTGGAGACAAGGCCAATGCCGACGGCACCTGTTTCAAATGGTTTGATATTCGCTCGTTTCCGAATGAGCCGCCACTGATCGTTGCCTCCGGGCGGCGGTGAGGGCCTGCAATCGATTGTAGTGACGCTTCGGAACCCATCACGAGAACGCGATCATTATTCTTGATCGTAGATAGCAGCCCGCTACGATCCCATGCATTGACTTGTAAGGGAGGGATTCAAGTGAAGGTTGTTCTTACGTTTCTGGGTGCTGTATTCGCTCTTTCGATGCCGCTGCACGCAGTGCCTACCGCAGCTGGGCTAAGCCAAGACGAAATCGCGCATGGCGGCGGCTGCCGGAAAAGCTCGCCTGCCGGGCAATGCTGCCACATGGACAAGAAAGCGGGGCAGGTGCATTGCCACTGAGATTCTTTCTGGCTCTTCTTCTTGCAGCGGTTCTTTGTGGGCCGCTGCATGCTCAGACCATCACCGGAACCGCCTCCGTAATTGATGGCGACACCATCGACATTCACGGAAACCGGATTCGGCTTCACGCCATCGATGCAATCGAAAGCCGCCAGCGCTGTCGTTTGCCAAACGGGAAGCTGTGGAACTGCGGCAAGGATGCGGCATTCGCGCTCGCGGATAAGATTGGCCGCGCGCCGGTTTCCTGCAAAGTCACAGATGTCGATCGATATGGGCGCTACGTCGCAATTTGCCGCCAGAATGGCGAAGACCTAAATGCCTGGCTCGTGCGCAACGGGTGGGCGGTGGCCTATCGTCGCTATGGCCGTGATTACGTGCGAGATGAAGATGCTGCGCGGAAGCAGAGCGCAGGCATCTGGGCAAGTGAATTCATGATGCCTTGGGATTGGCGAAAGCGCTGAGCGCGCGAACGCCAAAACCAAATTCGTTACATCAGAAAACTATGCTGCGGCATCTTCCCATCCGCCCGGCATGTGCGCAAATTTCAAAGTGAGCTCCGTCACTCTTCGGTCTGTTTCTGCCAGCTTTTGCATCAAGTCGCGCAGATTTCCGCCATTAATACTTTCGAGGTAGTAACCGGCCAATGCTCGCTGCGCAGGCCCAGGAATCTTCGTCTCACCCAACTCCCATCGCCTTAGTGTATTTTCCTGCACATCGAGCAGACCCGCCAAAACACGTTGTGAAAGGTCAAGCTCAGTTCGCAGAAATCTTACTTCAGGACCGGTCATCTGTCGGTTTGCTTTGGCAATAGCCGTTCCGATGAGTTCATGAAGCTCCTCTACAGCAGGAATAGACACAGCAGGTCCGTAGGGTGTATCGATTGGCTCGATCCCCTCCAGATAAACATTCGGCAATCCGCTCTCGCGGTAGTGATAGCCATTGGTCATTTTTACCTCCTATTCCGCGCCTCTATTGATCACCGTAACTACGATGGTGTGCGGATCGCTTTCCCGGATCGCACAGACGACATCAATTTCGACACCCGCAGTAACCCCTCTGACGGGGGCCACCCATGAAGAATTCTGGTCATCCCAACGAAACTTCTGCGTCACGATGGTGCCACGCCGAAGCACGCGGAGCGCCATTATGCGCGTCACCTCTCGAGCCTCCATCTGCTCGGCTGCGTGGAGCGTGACGATCATCATGTGATCGAACCCCTTCGCGACCCGCTTGCGGACCTCATCTTGAAACCAAGCAGGACTCTTCGGTTTTTGTAATGGAACGACTTTTCCTCTCATGCCTACCAATTTGGTAGGTTGAGCAGGTAAAGGCAAGATGAACGCAACGGAAAATAGTCTTTTTTCGTTCCTCGATCAGAGGAACTGCGCGCAAAGCGCCACATCTTGCGACCGTCGCAAGATAGGACACAAGCGCTCTGGCAAAGCCGATTCTCGATGCCTGCGAAAACGAAGTCGACGACACACCAGCAAGCAAAAATCGAATGGCGGGCATTTTGGCGGGTATGATGTAAAAGAAGTGGTTTTTCTCAATAAAAACAACAACTATTGGCGGAGGAGGTGGGATTCGAACCCACGGTAGGCTTTCACCTACGTCGGTTTTCAAGACCGGTGCATTAAACCACTCTGCCACTCCTCCGACGCGCCCCGATTAGACCGCTTCACGCGATTCTGAAAGTGTTTCGCGCCGATTTCCGCGCGTGGGGCTCGGGCCTGCTTTTCATGGGCTGTGCAAATCGCTAGGATCGCGCGAGTTTGCGCGCAAGCAGGCGCATGAGAGACCCGCGGAGGCGGGTCAGGCGGGCATCAAGAGGCGGGACAACCGCGCGAAGAGGGGGCACGGAAATGACGGGGCAGGATGGGAAGACGGGCAAGCGCATCGCCGGGCTCGCGCTGATGCTGGGGGCGGGCTTCGCACTCGCCGGCTGTCAGGAAAGCGGCGGCGGTCTCGGGTTCCTCAAGGCAAAACCGGATGGTGAGGCAGCGACGTCCGCTGGCGAGGTCGCCCCTCAGACCGAACAGAAGATGGTCGAACGCGACATCGAGGCTCCGCAGGTCTTCTCGACCGACGAGAAGGGCCTGTGGGACGGGCGCCCCTCGCTCGGCGGCGTCTGGGTCGCGCATCCCACTGTGAAGGACCCCGAGCGGGTCATCATCCGCAACACCGCCAATGGCAAGTTCGTCATCGGCGCGCTCTTCAAGCGTGAGACCGATAATCCGGGGCCGAAGCTGCAGGTGAGCTCGGACGCAGCCGATGCGCTTGGCATGCTCGCAGGCGCGCCGACCGAGCTTTCGGTCGTGGCGCTGCGTCGCGAGACGGTCCCGGTCGAACAGCCCAAGCCGCTCGTCGACAAGCCGGTGATCGCCAAGCCCGAGACGGTCGAGCAGAAATCGCTCGACGAGGTGAAAGCGGCCGCCTCGGCAGGCATCGCCAAGGCAGAGGCCGACAAGACGGGCAAAGCGACCGAGAAAGCCGCCAAGGCCACCGCTGCGGCGGACCTCGCGAAACCGGCTGCACCGGTCAAGGCGCCCACGCCTGCCAAGCCCGCGATCGGTGCCGCGCCCAGCCCGGCGCCCGCCCCCGCGCCACCGGTCGCCAGCGCCCAACCTGCCAAGCCGAAGCCCCCTGCGGGCAACATGTATATCCAGATCGGGATCTTCTCGGTCGAGGCCAATGCAAAGCGGGCCGTGGACCAGATGTCCAAGGCCGGTGTGATCGCCCAGATCACCAAGGAAACGAGCCACGACAAGACCTTCTGGCGCGTGATCGCGGGACCGGCACCCACGAAAGCCGACCTCAAGTCGCTTGAGACAACAATTCACGGGCTCGGCTATCCCGACGCCTATCCCGTTTCGAAATAGGACCGGTGCGAAAGACATGACCTTCTTCCGACTGATCGCCGCAACGCTCATCGCGAGCCTGACCGCGCTGCCCGCCCTCGCCTTCGACACCAAGGCACGGGCCGCCTGGGTCTACGACCTGACGACCCAGACGGTGCTTCTGGCCAAGAACGCGGATATTCCGATCCCACCCGCCTCGATGTCGAAGCTGATGACGCTCAACATGCTCTTCGAGGCGCTCGAGGATGGGCGCGTGACGATGGACACGACCTTCCCGGTCTCCGCCCATGCGCAGTCGATGGGTGGTTCGACGATGTTTCTCAACACCACCGACCGTCCGGCGGTGCGCGACCTGATCCAGGGCATCATCATCAATTCGGGCAACGATGCCTGCGTGACGGTGGCCGAAGGGCTCGCGGGGTCCGAATCCGCCTTCGCGGAACTGATGACCGAGCGTGCGCATCAGCTCGGGATGAATGACTCGATGTTTGCCAATGCGAGCGGCTGGCCCGATCCCGGTCAGCGCATGTCGGTGCATGATCTGGGCGTCATCGCGAGCCGGATCATCACCCATTTCCCGCAATACTATCACTTCTTCAGCGAGACCCATTTCAATTACAAGGATCGTGCCCCGGCCAATGCCGAGAACCGCAATCCGCTGCTCGAGATCAAGGCCGCCGACTGGAAAGCGGACGGGATGAAGACCGGCCACACAGAGGAAGCCGGATATGGCCTCGTCGGATCCGCCGTGATGGGTGATCGGCGCATCGTCTTCGTGCTCGCGGGGATGCCGTCCGAGCAGGCGCGCCGTCAGGAAGGTGAGGCCGTCGCGAACTGGGCGTTTCGGCAATTCGTGATGAAGGATGTGGCGAAGGCGGGCACGAAGCTCGCCGAGGCGCCGGTTTGGCTTGGCAACAAGGCCGCCGTGGGCCTTGCGCCGGAGAAGGATCTCTCGCTCCTGATACCCGCAGGCGCCAAGGACAAGGTGACGGCAGAGGCGGTTTTCGACGCCCCGATCGCAGCCCCCGTCAAGCAAGGCCAGCAGATCGGCAAGCTCGTGATCACCGTGCCCGGGCTCGACGCGCCGACCGAGGTGCCGCTGATCGCCACCGAAGACGTGAAAAAAGGCGGCTTCGTGGTGCGCGTGAAAGCGGCGCTGGCGCGGCTCTCGGGCAAGGCCTTCGACGCGGCGATGGAACGCGTCAACAGCTAAGTTCCACATGTTCATCAGCTTCGAAGGTATCGACGGGTCAGGTAAATCCACGCAGGCGCGGATGCTGGCAGAGGCGTTGCGTAATGAGGGCCACGAGGTGGTCCTGACCCGCGAGCCGGGCGGCTCTCCGGGCGCCGAGGAAATCCGCAGGCTCGTGCTTGAAGGCGACCCCGACCGCTGGTCGGCGGAGACGGAGATCCTGCTGTTCACCGCCGCACGGCGCGACCATCTGGAGCGCGTGATCGAGCCCTCGCTTGCCGCTGGCAAGGTGGTGATCTGCGACCGCTTCGCGGATTCGACGCGAATGTATCAGGGCCTCTCGCGCGGCGATCTGCGCGCCGTGGTGGATCAGTTGCACACACTGATGATCGGGCGCGAGCCGGACCTGACGGTGCTGATCGACATCGACCCTTCAGTCGGCCTTTCGCGCGCCAAGGGTCGGCAAGGCACCGAGGAACGGTTCGAGGATTTCGGCGTCGGTTTGCAGGAAAAGATGCGCGCAGGGTTCCTGTCGCTCGCCAAGGAATTCGCGAGCCGGTTCCGCGTCATCGATGGAGCGCGGGAGCCGGATGCGATTGCCGCCGACGTGCTGGGTGTCGTGCAGCTCGAACTGAAAAGTTGAGAGCCGCGCGCCCGTGCCGAATTGCCTTCGAACTACCAAAACCACGCTGGAAACCGCCCGCGCCCGCAACTAGAGTGCCGCCATGAGCCTCGCCGACCTTCCCGATCCGACCCTAGCCCCCGGAGCGCGCCATCCGCGCGACACGGCGCGGCTGGTCGGTCAGACGCGGGCGGAAGAGGATTTTCTCGACGCGTTCAACATGGGGCGACTGCATCACGGCTGGCTGCTGACCGGCCCGCGCGGCGTGGGCAAGGCCACGCTGGCGTGGCGGATCACGCGCTTTCTGCTGACCCAGCCCGGGGATGACGGACCGGGCCTCTTCGGGGAGCCGGAAAAGCCCGCGAGCCTTGAGCCCGACCCGAACCACCCTGCCCTCAGCCGGATCCATGCAGGGTCCGAACCGGGTATTTTCGTGCTCAGGCGCGGCCCCAACGCCACTGAATCCGCGCTCTCGCAAGACATCCGCGTCGATGAAGTGCGCAAGCTGAAATCCTTCCTGCATCTCTCGGCAGCCGAGGGCGGGCGGCGCGTGGTAATCGTCGACGCCGCCGACGAGATGAACGTGCAGGCGGCCAATGCGCTGTTGAAGCTGCTCGAAGAGCCGCCCGCGCGCGTCACATTTCTGCTGATTGCGCATCAACCCGCGCGGTTGCTGCCGACGATCCGTTCGCGCTGCCGCGAATTGCGGCTGGGCACGCTGGAGCCCGCGCAGATGGAGGCCGCGATCGCTGCCGCCGAGGATGACGGCGAGCCCCCTGAGATCGACCACCTTGCGCTGGCCGCATTGTCGGGCGGTTCGGTGGGGGCCGCGATCCGTCTCATCAATCAGGACGGGCTGGCGACCTATGCCAAGCTGGTGAGCCTGATGGCCACCCTGCCCCGGCTCGACCGGCTGGGCGCACTGGCGCTGGCTGAAAGCTGCACCGGCAAGGCCAATGAAAACCGCTATGAACTGGTGCTGAACCTGATCGACCTCTTCCTGTCGCGCGCCGCCCGCGCGGGCGTGATGGGGCCGCCCCAGCCCGAAGCCGCGCCCGGCGAGGCCGAGCTGCTCGCCCGACTTTCGCCCGATGAACAGGCAGCGATGAAATGGGCGACGCTCCATGATGCAATGGGAGCGCGCGCCCGCCATGGCCGGGCGGTCAACCTTGACCCTGCCGCGCTCGTGATGGATATCGTTCTGGAGATCACAGCCGCGGCGTCCTGAGCCCGCGCGAAAGGAGCCAGACTTGACCCTCCCGCCCGAGATCACAGACAGCCATTGCCATCTCGACTTCCCCGATTTCGACGGCGAGCGCGACGCGATCGTGGCCCGCGCGAATGCGGCCGGGGTGACGCGGATGGTGACGATCTGCACGCGGCTGAAAAACGAGCCTTCCGTGCGCGCGATCGCCGAAGCGCATCGCGGCGTCTTCTACGCCGCCGGCACCCACCCGATGAGCGTGGTCGAGGAGCCGATGGCGACACTCGAGCAACTGGTGACGCTGGCCAAGCATCCGAAATTCGTGGGCATCGGCGAGACCGGGCTCGACTATCACTACACGGCCGAAAGCGCCGAGGTGCAGAAGGTCTCGCTGCGGCTTCATATCGAGGCTGCGCAGGAGACCGGGCTGCCGCTCATCATCCACTCGCGCGATGCCGACGAGGACATGGAGGCGATCCTGACCGAGGGCATGAAGGCCAAGCCGTACAGCTGCGTCATGCATTGCTATTCCTCGGGCCCGCGTCTGGCGCAGGCCTCGGTGGATCTGGGCTTCTACCTGTCGATGTCAGGCATCGCGACCTTCCCGAAATCGCAGGAAGTCCGCGATATCTTCGCCGCCGCCCCGCTTGATCGGATCCTCTTGGAAACCGACAGCCCCTATCTCGCGCCGCCGCCCCATCGCGGCAAGCGCAACGAGCCCGCCTATACCGCCCACACCGCCGAGGTCGGCGCCGAGGTGTTCGGCCTGCCCCTGGAAGAATTCGCCGCCGCGACCCAGGCCAATTTCGATCGCCTGTTCTGGAAAGCCGCCGAACATGGCGAACGGGGGAGCCTCGCCGCATGAACCGGATGCGTTTCACCATCCTCGGTTGCGGCTCCTCGGGTGGCGTGCCTCGGATCGGCAATCACTGGGGCGAATGCGATCCGGCCAATCCGAAGAACCGCCGGCTGCGCTGCTCGATGCTGGTCGAGCGGGTAAGTCCCGCCGGCACCACCCGGGTGCTGATCGACACCACGCCAGACATGCGCCAGCAGCTGCTGAATGCGGGCGTGGGCGAGCTTGATGCCGTGGTCTTCACACATAGCCATGCCGACCATGTCCACGGGATCGACGACCTGCGCCAGATCGTCTTCAACATGCGCACCCGCCTGCCCGTCTGGGCCGATGCCGATACCGAAGCCGCCCTTCTCGATCGCTTCGCCTATGCCTTCGTGCAGCCCGCCGACAGCAATTACAAACCGATCTGCGAGCTGAACGCGATTCACCGCGAGCGCGCCTTCGAGATCACCGGCGCGGGCGGGTCGATCCGCTTCCAGCCTTTCGAAGTCGAGCATGGCAATATCGACGCGCTTGGCTTCCGCATTGGCGGGCTCGCCTATCTGCCTGACGTCTCCGCGATCCCCGAGACCGCTTGGGCGCATTTGGAGGGGCTCGATTGCTGGGTGCTCGACGCGCTGCGCCGGACGCCGCATCCGACCCACGCCCATCTGGCCCGCGCGCTGGAATGGATCGAGCGCGCCAAGCCTGCCAGCGCGATCCTGACCAATATGCATATCGACCTCGACCACGATGCCGTGGCCGCCGAGACGCCCGATCACGTGCGCCCGGCCCATGACGGGATGGTGCTGGACTTCGCGCTCGAATGAGCGCGCTGATCGACGTCATTCTTCCGGTCTTCCTCGTGATCGGTTTCGGCTATGTCGTGGCGTGGCGGGGGCTCTTTTCGGAGAGCGCGGTCGACGGGCTGATGCGGTTTGCGCAGAACTTCGCGGTGCCTGTGCTGCTGGCGCGCTCGATCGCCAATCTCGACCTCTCGCAAAGCTATAACTGGCCGATGATGGCGGCGTTCTATGCGGGGGCGCTGATCTCCTTCGCGATCGGGATCAGCGGCGCGCGCATGATGGGGCGCAATGGCCCCGAAAGTGTCGCGATCGGTTTTGCCTGCCTGTTCTCGAACTCGCTGCTCCTGGGCGTGCCGATCACCGAGCGTGCCTATGGCGAGGCTGCGCTTTCGGGCAATTTCGCGATCATCTCGGTGCATTCGCCCTTCCTTTACACCATCGGCATCCTCGCTATGGAAATGGTGCGCTCGTCGGGCACCGGCACGAGCCTTGGGCGCGTTGGCCTCAATGCGCTGGTGGGGGTGCTGCGCACGCCGCTCGTGATCGGCATCCTCACGGGGTTCGCGATCAAGATCGTGACCAGCCTGACGGGGCTGCCTTTGCCCCATCCGATTCAGGTCTCGATGGACATGATGGCGCGCGCAGCCCTCCCGGCGGCTTTGTTCGGGCTCGGTGGCGTTCTCTATCGTTACCGCCCCGAGGGCGACGCGAAGGCAATCGCGATGATTACGGGCCTGTCGCTGCTGCTGCACCCTGCAATCACCTACGGGCTGGCTCATTTCGCCTTCAAGGTGGACAGTTCTGCCTTGCGCTCGGCCACGTTGACTGCGGCAATGGCGCCAGGGGTGAACGCCTACCTCTTCGCCAATATCTACGGCGTGGCACGACGGGTGGCCGCCTCTGCGGTTCTGATCGCCACGGCGCTCTCGATCCTGACGATCTGGGCCTGGCTCGCGATCCTTCCCTGACCCGGAAATGCGAAACGCCCGGCGGTGAGGCCGGGCGCGCGCAGGAACTTCCTGGGTCGGATCAGTAAATCACGACCGAGCGGATCGACTCGCCCGCATGCATCAGATCGAAGGCCTTGTTGATGTCTTCGAGCGGCATGGTGTGAGTGATCATCGAGTCGATCTCGATCTTGTCGTTCATGTACCACTCGACGAATTTCGGCACATCCGTGCGACCTTTCGCGCCGCCGAACGCGGTACCTTTCCAGGTGCGGCCAGTGACGAGTTGGAACGGACGGGTCGAGATCTCTGCACCGGACGGGGCCACCCCGATGATGACAGAAACGCCCCAGCCGCGATGCGAGCATTCCAGCGCGTCGCGCATCACCTGCACATTGCCCGTGGCATCGAAGGAGTAATCCACTCCCCCGATCTGGTCGCGCTCGGTCTTGGTGAGGTTGACGATCTGCTGCACCACCGGAACGTCCGATTTCGAGGGATTCACGAAATGGGTCATGCCGAATTTGCGCGCCATTTCCTCTTTGCCGTCATTCAGATCAACACCGATGATCATGTCCGCGCCTGCCATGCGCAGCCCCTGAATCACGTTCAGGCCGATCCCGCCGAGGCCGAACACAGCGGCGGTCGATCCGATCTCGACGCCGGCCGTGTTGATTACCGCACCGATCCCGGTGGTCACGCCGCAGCCGATATAGCAGATCTTGTCGAAAGGCGCGTCGTCACGAACCTTGGCCAGTGCGATCTCGGGCATCACCGTGTGATTGGCGAAGGTCGAGCACCCCATGTAGTGGTAGATCGGCGTGCCATCGAGCATCTTGAAGCGCGTGGTGCCGTCCGGCATCAGGCCCTGACCTTGGGTGTTGCGGATCGCGGTGCACAGGTTCGTCTTGCCCGACAGGCAGGACGGGCATTCGCGACATTCGGGCGTATAGAGCGGAATGACGTGATCGCCGGGCTTGAGCGTGGTGACACCTTCACCCACTTCCAGCACGACGCCCGCGCCCTCATGGCCGAGAATCGTCGGGAAGATGCCTTCGGGATCCGCGCCCGACCGGGTAAACTCGTCAGTGTGGCAGATGCCCGTGGCCTTGATCTCAACAAGCACCTCGCCCGCTTTCGGGCCTTCGAGCTCCACTTCCATGATTTCGAGCGGCTTTCCCGCCTCCAGGGCGACTGCGGCACGGGTTCTCATGGGCGTTTCCTCCTTGTATAGAATTGGCAGGAGACTGCGCTATCGGCGCGGCGTTTGCAATCAAGGGTGCGACATGTTGAGACCGTTTTCCGCTATCGCTGCCGTTCTGGCACTGGCAGCCTGCAATCCCGATACCGCGCTCGAGGACACGCCCGATCAGGCCATGTCCTCGCCAGCGCCGCACATGACGCCGGCGGTGACGCTCGGAGCGGGCGGCCTGGAAGAGCGCGAGCCTGACACCTGCGGCGCGGTAAATTACGTTTCGGTACTCGGTCAGCCGGCATCGCAGATCCAGACCCTGGCTATCACCCGCCCCTATCGCGTCGTCGAGTGGCGGGGCGTCGAGGACCAGATCTACAACCCGCAGCGCGTGGTCTTCCGCCTCGATGCGGCGGGCAATATCTACAATATCGACTGCGGCTGAGAATGCGGGCGGCGCTCACCCTGTGTGCCGGGATGCTTGCCTTGTCGGGCTGCAAATCCGGAGAGAGCCCGGCTCCCGGCGAGGCGGGCGATCCCGGCATATGCCCTCCGCCCGCGATCGCGGCGCTAGTCGGGCGTGATGTGGCGGCGCTCGACGCGATCTATTTCAAGGGCGCGCTGCGCGTGATCCGTCCGGACGAGGCGGTAACGATGGATTACAATGCCGAACGCGTGAACGTCCTGCTCGACGCACATGATGTGATCACCGAGGTGAGGTGCTACTGAGGACGATGGCCTGCGGGCAAGAAAAAGCCCTCGTCCCGGTAATTGAGCGAGGGCTTTTTGCTGCCAGTGCGGAAAGCTCCCCGACGGTGCGAACTGGGTGGGGGCTGTTAACGACACCGCCGGGGGTTTAGCGTTTTCCGCTGAGTTCTTTATCGCCCCGAAAATCGGCAGGAACTCGCGCGGAGTGGGGCGATTCCAGGATTTTTTTGCGGCAAGAATGCGGCGCGCGCTGCGAGGCTTGATTTGCGCCCCGCGCGATGTACCATTTCGAAATGACGGTTCAGACGCCGACCCCCTTCCCGAACGCCTCCGGCCAGCCCCAGCAGGTCGCCTTTGACCGCGCCGAGCTTTCGGTGATCCTCTCGCTCTACGGACGCGCGGTCGCTGCGGGGGAATGGCGCGATTACGGGATGAGTTTTCTGCGCGACGTTGCAATCTTCTCGATCTTCCGCCGCACCGCCGAGGTGCCCGTATTCCGCATCGAGAAACGCCCTGCCCTGCGCAGCAAGCAAGGCCAATACGCGGTGATCGGCCAACAGGGTCAGATCCTGCGGCGCGGCCATGATCTGCGCACCGTTCTGCGCGTGCTCGAACGCAAGCTGATCCGCTCGGTCGACTGAGGCCCCGCCCGAACGGGAAAATATCGCCCTGTCCCAGCGACATGCCGCCCAGCCCTTACCAGATCGCTTGCATCAGGCCACGCCACGCCGCAGGCTCGCGATAACCGATTAGGGAGGACCCGATGCGCATTTCTCTGACCGCAGCCCTCATGGCCGCGACCGCACTGCCCGTTTTCGCCGATACGATCGAAGCGCCCGCGAAAATCACCGCCGTCACGCTGTTCCCGCGCGGCGCGCAGGTCGTGCGGGAGGTTACGCTCACAGCGCCTGAGGGCACGCATGAGCTCTATGTGCCAGGCCTGCCCGCGGATACCGATATCCAGAGCCTCCGGATCGCGGGCGAGGGCGTCCGCGTGGGCGCAGTCAGTCTGATCTCGGGGCGCGCGCCCGCGCTCGATCCGGCGGGCTCTCCACAGGTGGAGGCCGCGCGCGCCGCGCTGAAGGCCGCACAGGAGACGCTGGCGGCACAGGAGGACGGGCTTGCCGCAATCCGCGCCAAGGCCCAGGCCGCGCGCGATCAGATCGCTTTCCTCAAGGGGGCCCAGCCCCAAGTCGTCGACCCTGCGCAATTGCAGGCGCTTGCCGAGATGGTCGGCACGCAGATCCTCGCCGCGAGCGAGGCCGCGATCGCAGCCGAGGCCGAAGCCCGCAAGGCCGAGGCCGGGCTGGAGCCAGCGCAAGAGGCAGTCAAACAGGCACAGGCGGCGCTTGATGCGCTTCTGAACCCCGCCGAGGATCACGACGTGCTGCGCGCCACCGTGCAAGGCGCGGGCACGCTTACGATCACTACGTTTACCGGCGATGCGGGCTGGCAGCCCTCTTACGATCTGCGCCTAGATCGCGCGGCCGACGCCGTGCAGATGGAGCGTTTCGTCTCCGTGCATCAGGCAAGCGGCGAGGATTGGCGCGGGGTGGATCTCACGCTTTCAACGGCGCGCCCCGGCGGGCAGGCCGAACCCGGCGAAGTCTATCCGCGCCTTGCCCGTATTGGCGATCCGATCGAAATCTCGCCCGCGCCCAAAACCTTCGCGCGCACCTCCGGTGCCGCCCCCGAGCCGGTTGCCGAAGCCATGTTGAGCGATCGCGCCGAGATGGAGATGCAGGGCGAAACGGTCACCTATCACTACCCCGCTTCCGTCGATATCCGCGACGGGGTGGATGACCTGCGGCTGAGCCTCGACGAGAAGACCCTGCCGATGGAGGTGCTCGCCGAGGCCGCACCGCTGTCCGACGAGACCGCTTATCGCATCGCAGAAGGGACCAACGCGACCGGGGAGATCCTGCTGCCGGGCAACGCCACGCTCTTTGCCGATGGCGCGGTGGTGGGACAGACCTGGCTTCCGCTGGTGGCCGCCGGCGACGAGATGACCCTCGGGTTCGGCCCCATCGAGGGGATCCGGGTGAGCCGCCGCATGCCCGATACGATGGAGGGGGATCACGGGATCCTGACGAAATCGAACGAGCGCCGCGAGGTGGTGGAGATCGAGGTGAACAACCTGACCGGGCAGGACTGGCCGATGCGGGTGATCGACCGCGTGCCCTATTCGGAGCAGGAAGACCTCAAGATCACTACGAAGGTCGAGCCCCCCGCGAGCGAGACCGATTACGATCACAAGCGCGGCGTGTTGGCCTGGCGGTTCGACCTGCCGACCGGGGCCGAGAAGATGCTGCGCACCGAAACGACGCTGCGCTGGCCCACCGACAAGACCCTGCGCTAATCACACTCAGGCCGCGTCGCGCGCGGCTTTGGTCAGGTAAGCCCGCAACGCCGTGGAAACCGGGGTTGCGGGTCTTTTCATTCCCAGCATTCGTTGCGCGGGCGGCACGGACAGTTCGGGCGCGGCGGCTCTGCCCGGAAAGGGCGCGCGATAACGCAGAACAAGTTCCGCGGGGCTTGTGCCCACCTCATCAAGCGGAATGAGAAAACGGTTCGCGGGCCAGTCGTGCAAGCCAATCGCCCCGCACGCACCTGCCCGCAATACGAAGCCCGCATTCCGCAATCTCTGTTGCAGTTCAAACCAATCGGAAGCGCGATCGAGCGCCTCCTGCACCGCGCGCATTTCGGGCAGCATCGCCGATGCCTCTTCGTCATCTGCCGTGTCGGAGGTCAGCCCCTGTCGCAATGCCTGTCGCGCCATCTCCGCCGGAGACAGGCCCAAGGCGCGGGCCTCCCGCCCGAGCTGGTCAATCAGGTCGAGCGGAAGGCGCAGGGAGACGAGTCGATGCTGTTTCATGGGCCGAGCATCGCGCATCGGGCTTAATGCCCGGTGAACGCGATCCCGGCCCGTTCAGGACAGGTGGGTTCAGATCACTTCAAAGCGATCGGTCGCCGCGTCATATTGCTCGAGCGTGCCTTCCCCGATGTCATGACGCAGCCCGTGCAGCGTCATGCGGTCGGAATCAAGCGCCTCGCGCACGAAGGGGAAAGTCATCAGGTTCTCGAGGCTGATCTTCACCGCCTCGCGTTCCATTGCCAGAACCTGTTCCTCGGCGGGCAGCTCGGTCACGCGCTCATAGCCCGGGCGCAGAAGGTTCAGCCAGGTGCCGACGAAAGAGCTCTTTTCTTCCAGCTCCGGCGCATGGCCCGAGCACATCGCATGGCAGCCGGCAACGCCACCGCAATTCGAATGCCCAAGCACGATCAGATGCGCGACCTTGAGGCTCGTCACCGCGTATTCAACCGCGGCCGAGGTGCCGTGGTGATCGCCATCGGGGGTGAATTCCGGCACGAGGTTCGCGATGTTGCGGTGAATGAAGAACTCTCCCTGATCCGCGCCGAACATCGAGGTGACATGCACGCGCGAGTCACAACAGGCGATGATCATCGAGCGCGGGCGCTGCCCTTCCTCGGCAAGGCGGCGATACCAGGCGCGGTTCTCGGCATAGGAGGTGGCATGCCACCCCTGATAGCGGCTCACCAGATAGCTCGGCAGCGGTTTCACATGGTCTCTCATCGGTTCTTGGATCTCCGTTTCATGCTCCCGCAGCGTCACATAGCGTGCAGCATGCGCATTTTCGAGACGTTTCGAGAAGATTTTCCGCATCGCTCAACCGAATCTTGAGACGTCGACGCGAGAGTGCCCCTCGGTGAGAGTGATCAGACGAAAGGGGTGCGGGGATGGCACAGGTTTCAAGGTTGCGCTGCGACGAGGCAATGGCGCTCGATCCGGCGCGGCTCGTCGTGCTTTACGCAGAGCTTGGACAGGACGGGGCAGAGCGGGTGATATCAGCGGCGATGGAGGATCTCGCGGGCCTTCTCACCACACTTGAGGACACCGCGAAGATCGCTCATCGCGCACGGCTTCGCGCGACCATCGCAGAGATCTGCGAACTGGCAGAGCAGGTCGGGCTGACCTCGATGGTCCGCGCAGCGCGCCACCTCGCGCAATGCGTCGAGCAGGACGATCCGGTCGCGCAATCGGCGGTCATGGCGCGTCTGGGCCGGATTGCCGAACGGTCGCTGACCGAGGTCTGGGATCTGGGCGATCTGAGTTCGTGACCGGGCCTGTCTGATCGGGCCTTGCGGGCGCGCGCGGGGGCGTTAGGCTTGGGCGCGAACAGCCCAAGGAGCCGCGATGTCCGCCGAATTTTTCTTCCTCTCCGATCGTCCCGCGATGCGTTTCGCCCAAAGCGGTGAGGAATCGCGCCCGCTCATCCCGGTCGCGCCCGACGGGTTGGAGGCGGCGCTTGGCGAGCTGCCCCCGGCACAGGCGGCTTTCGTGACGGCGCAGGGCTTCAAGGCGGGGGCCGGTCAGGTGATCTTGTTGCCCGGTGCGGAAGGGGTCGAGGGGGCGCTTGTGGGGCTTGGCGCAGCCGCCAAACGTGCTCGAGAGCGCTTCGCCCTTGCGCGCGCGACAGAGGCCTTGCCCGAAGGCGCGTGGGAATTCACCGGCGCTTGGCCGAAGGAGATGGCGGAAGAAGCCGCGCTCGGCTGGCTGTTCGCGGGCTATCGCTTTGCTCGCTATGCAGAAAGCGCGCCGCCGAAGGCGCGGCTTGTCTGCCCGGAGGGACTCGACGCGGCGCGGCTCGAGGCGATCGCCGAGGGCGAGGCCTTCACCCGCGATCTGATCAACACACCCGCGTCCGACATGGGGCCTGATGAGCTCGAAGGGGCCGCACGGCTGCTGGCCGAGCGGCATAGCGCAACGGTCAAGGTGGTCAAAGGCGAGGATCTTCTGGCCCAGAACTTCCCGATGATCCACGCGGTTGGCCGCGCCTCGCCGCGCGCCGCGCGTCTGATCGAGTTGAACTGGGGCAGCGAAGGCCCGGCGCTGACGCTGGTCGGCAAGGGGGTCTGTTTCGACACCGGCGGGCTGAACCTCAAACCCGGCGCCTCGATGGGGCTGATGAAAAAGGACATGGGTGGCTCGGCCACGGTGCTGGGGCTTGCGCATATGATCATGGCGACGGGCGCGGCGTTGCGGCTGCGCGTGCTGATCCCGGCGGTGGAGAACTCGGTCGGCGGCGACAGTTTCCGCCCCGGCGATATCCTGACCAGCCGCAAGGGGCTGACGGTCGAGATCAACAACACCGATGCCGAAGGGCGGTTGGTGCTGGCCGACGCGCTGGCCTATGCCGATGAAACCCCGGCCGATCTGATGATCTGCATGGCGACGCTGACCGGCGCGGCGCGGGTGGCGCTGGGGCCGGATGTCCCGCCCTTCTATACCGACGATGACACGCTGGCCGAGGCGCTGGCGACGGCCTCGCGAACGGTGGCCGATCCGCTCTGGCGGATGCCGTTCTGGGAACCCTACGAGGCGAAGATCGAGCCCGGCATCGCCGATCTCGACAACGCACCTTCGGGCGGCATGGCCGGTTCGATCACCGCCGCGCTATTCCTGCGCCGTTTCGTGACAGAGACCCCGCGTTTCGCCCATTTCGACATCTACGGCTGGCAGCCTGCAAATGCCCCAGCCCGACCCAAAGGCGGGGTCGGCCAGGGCGCGCGGGCGATCTTCGCCGCCCTGCCGGAGGTGCTGAAATGAGCGATCGCCGCCGCCTGCCCTTTTCCGGTGAGGTCGCGCTGGAGACCCTGCGCGGCCAGCTAAAGGCCGCGCGTTTCACCAATGGCGCACCCGCGCGAGTGATTGCCCCCGTCACCGACCTCTGCCCCGATCCGGGCGGCTTGCGCGATCGGCAGGTCTTGTTCGGTGCCGAGGTCACGATGATCGACCGGCGCGGGGAGCATACTTTCGTGCAAGCCACATGGGACGGCTATTGCGGCTGGGTCGCGGATGCAGCCCTTGGCGCGCCGGTGGGCGCAACCCATGTGGTCAGCGCGCCGGCAACGCATCTCTACCGCGAGGCCTCTATCAAGCGCGGCGAGGTGATGGCGCTCTCGATGGGCGCGCGGTTGGCGGTCACTGGCGAAGAGGGCATGTTCGCTGTGACCCCCGAGGGCTATGTGCCCCGCCAACATCTGCGCCCGCTCGATGCCCCCGAGAGCGATCCCGTCGCCGTTGCCGAGAGGCTTCTGGGCACGCCCTACCTGTGGGGCGGCAACAGCCGCACCGGCATCGACTGCTCGGGGCTTGCGCAGATGGGATATGCGCTCTGCGGCCGATCCGTGCCGGGAGACACCGACATGCAATGGGCCGAGCTGGGAGAGGTTTTGCCCGAGGGAACGCCGGTCCAACGGGGCGATCTGCTATTCTGGAAAGGGCACATCGCGCTCGTCTGCGATGCCGAGACGATGATCCATGCGAACGGCCACACGATGAGCGTGGCCTATGAGGGGATCGAGGCCGGCAAGGCCCGGATCGCGGCCGCGGGCGACGGGGCCTATCTCGGGGTGAAGCGGGTGACGCGGTAGGCTCTCTTGGCACGGGGCGACCAGCCCCGGGCCGCGCCCGACTCTCCCCCGGGAGGCCGCATTGGTGATGTCAGTGCGCGCTCAAACGAAAAACGCCCGGCCTTCCGACCGGGCGTTTCCAAATCTCTCAAGGCCGAAGCTCAGCCTTTTTTCAGGCAGCGCTTGCCCAGCGTCTCAGCGATCTGCACCGCGTTCAGCGCCGCGCCCTTGCGCAGGTTGTCGGAGACGCACCACAGGTTGATGCCGTTCTCGATCGTCGAGTCCTGACGGATCCGCGAGATATAGGTCGCGAATTCACCCACGCATTCGACCGGGGTAACGTAGCCACCCGGCTCGCGCTTGTCGACGACCATGATGCCCGGCGCCTCGCGCAGGATGTCGCGCGCTTCGTCCTCGTCGAGGAATTCCTCGAACTCGATGTTGATCGCTTCCGAGTGGCCCACGAAGACCGGCACGCGCACGCAGGTCGCGGTCAGCTTGATCGCCGGGTCGACGATCTTCTTGGTCTCGGCGACCATCTTCCATTCTTCCTTGGTCGAACCATCGTCGAGGAAGACATCGATATGCGGGATCACGTTGAAGGCGATCTGCTTGGGGTAGACCTTCGGCTCCACTTCCTGGCCCGGCACATACATGCCCTTGGTCTGGTTCCAGAGCTCGTCGATCGCTTCCTTGCCCGAGCCGGAGACCGACTGGTAGGTCGAAACCACGACGCGCTTGATCTTCGCGCGGTCATGCAGCGGCTTGAGCGCCACGACCATCTGCGCGGTCGAGCAGTTCGGGTTCGCGATGATGTTCTTGTTCTTGTAGTTGTCGACCGCCTCGGGGTTCACCTCCGGCACGACCAGCGGGATCTCCGGGTCGTAGCGGTAGAGCGACGAGTTGTCGATCACCACGCAGCCCTGCGCGGCCGCGATCGGGGCGTATTTCTTCGTGGCGTCCGAACCGATCGCGAAGAGCGCGATGTCATAGCCCGAGAAGTCGAACCCCTCGATGTCCTTGGTAGTCAGGGTCTTGTCGCCAAAGCTGACCTCGGTGCCGAGCGACCGGCGCGAGGCGAGCGCGGCGATCTCATCGACCGGGAACTGGCGCTCAGCCAGAATGTTCAGCATTTCGCGGCCCACATTACCCGTGGCGCCCGCAACGACGACTTTATAGCCCATCTAGGACCTCCTTGCTCCAAAAGAACGCGGCTTCCTACCGCTTTGCTTGCAGAAATGAAAGGGATTCGACGCAGATCAGTTCCGAATGATGCGCGGATCACGTTCCGTCAACCGCGCGACCATTTCGGCCTCGGCGGCGAAGTCATGGGGGACCTTGTCGGCCGTGCGCCGCCCCGAGAGCGAGAGCGAGGCGAAGAAATCGAACCCGTAGAGGTCGAGCCGCGCAAGGCCCGAGCGCGCCAGCATGTCGATCAGCATCGCGCCGGTGGTGGGCTGCGCGCCGAGCCGGGCCTTCAGCGCCTCGTATTCGCTCAGCGGGTGCAGGTAGAACCCGGGGCTGGAGGCGGTCTCCCAATCGAGCCGTTTGCGCTTGTGGCTCATCCAGAGAATGCGGCCCGGATTGATGCGGGCACGTTCGGCCTGCGGCAGCGAGGTCGCGAGTGCCAGCCAATCGGTGCGCGTCCCGTGGCTCGCCGCCGAGGGCATCGGCGCGCGGTTGATCCGGATCACCACGTCATGCGCGTCGATTTCGGCCCCCGCCTTCCCCTCGGCCAGCGCGCGCGCATTGCCCACCAGCGCGACCGATTTGCCGGATAGCTCGCGCAGCAATGCCTCTTGCGAGACCGAAAGCGCGGCCAACGGCGCCTCACGGCGCAGCGTGCGATTGATGAAAAATCCGAGCCGGGTCATGGGCCGGTTCTAGCGCAACCCGTCCCCACTGTCGCGGGCGAAAACGTAGAAGGCCAGCCCGATCACCACCGGCGCGAGGAAGAAGGCAAAAAGCATCCCATAGGCCACCGGCGCGGTATGGCCTGCCGAGGCCGCGTCAAAGACGGGCCGCGAGGCAAACTGCATCGCGGCCACGCCCGTGATCGAGAACATGTTGTGCAGCGTCACGCCCCGCCCCGTCAGATGCGGCGGGTAAAAAGTGCGCCCATGCGCCATGATCACCGGGAAAGAGGCGCCGAAAAACCCGATTGCCGCCAGAAACGCGGTCGCCAGCCACAGCGACTGCCCCGGCATCAGCCACAGCCCCGTCAGCGCCAGCGCCAGCACCGCATTGCCGTAAAGCGCCACGCGCTTGTGGCTGCCAAAGATCTTGTCGGCCGGGCCATAGGCGAAATTGCCCGCGATCATCGCAAGCCCCATCACCAGCGTCACCTTGCCGATCAGATGCGCGTCCGCCCCGAAGACATCCGCGAGATAGGGCCCTGCCCAGACTCCGCGAATACCGGCGGCGGCGGTGTAATTCGCGACCGTCAGCGGCAACAGCACCCAGAAGCCCGGCAGGCGCAGCACGTCAAGCGCGGTGCCGCGGCGGCCTGCGGGTTGTTCGACCCGCTCGGGATCGCGCGCGAAAATCAGGATGAGCGCTGCGACCACCAGCGTGATCGCGGCCAGCGCCCAGAGTGAGGGCCGCCAGCCAAATGCCTCGATCGCGGCGGCCAGCGGCGCGGCCCCAGCAAGGTTACCCAGGCTCCCCGCCCCGATCATCGAGGCCGCGAGCGTGCCGAAGAGCACTGGCGCAAAGGCGCGCGCGAAGATGAAATAGCTGCCCACCAGCACCGGCGCGCAGCCTGCCCCGATCAGGATCATCGCCAGATGGATGCCCATCGGCCCCTGCGCCATCGCGAAAACGGCAGCCCCTCCGCCGCCGCCAAGACCCAGAAGCACGCCGACCGTCCGGCGCGGCCCGATCCGGTCCAGCGCCTCGCCGATCGGGATCTGGATCAGTGCAAACGCCCCGTACCAGAGCCCCAGCGACACCGCGAGATCGCCCGCCGTCACCCCGATCTCGTGGTTCAGAACCGGGGTCAGCACCGCGAGGCATGTGCGGTAGAACTGGCTGAGAAGATAGGCCCCCACGAGGCAGGCGATCGAGACGTACATGAAGGCTCCGAAATAGTGCGCGCCACGCTCGCCGAAGCACGCGGGGAGTGCAAGGGGGGTGGGCGCTTCGTAACGGTCAATCGCGACGGTCAATCACCATGGGCCATCGCGACACGGCCGCGTGACCGGACGACCTCTTGAACTCGCACGCGGATAGGATCAGACTCTGGCTTGGGGACGCGAAAGGCTTAAGGAGCGCCAAGATGGAACTGACCCGGCTGATGCTGCGCCTCTACTTCGGAGAAGCGATGCTGGGCCCGGGCAAGGCGCGGCTGCTCGAAGAAATCGCCCGCGAGGGCTCGATCTCGGCGGCCGGTCGCGCGATGGGAATGAGCTACAAGCGCGCCTGGTCCCTCGTCGAGGTGATGAACGCGAATTTTCGTGCCCCCCTGGTGGAAAGCTCGCGCGGGGGTGCCAAAGGTGGCGGCGCGTCACTGACCCCTGAGGGCGAGGCGGTGCTGGCTGCCTATCGCCGTCTCGAGGAAAAGACCCGTGCAGCAGGGGCGGAAGAAATCAAGCTGATCGGCGACATGATCGCGCCGTGAGGCGCTGTCCCGGGCGCGAGTTGCGCGAGAAAAATGGAGCTTCCTCCGAACCGGCAACCCTGTGGCCTGCCACGTGGCTGAGTTGAGAGAGGCCGTCCAGACATCCACCCGTTTTCCCAGTTCCACCGCCCGGATCTTCACACGGCGGGGTCGTCATCTGGAACGCGCGATGCCGTGCGATCAGCCCGAGCGCTACGCTATTATTTCGACGGCAATTCCCGCGTCGCGACCTGCGGCCATCCACTGTGCGGCACCTGGATCATGCTCTACCCCTTTTTCCAGCTCGGCGTCCGTTCGACCTCAGCCTCGCTGACGCTATCCCGCACGTGGGACGCCGCTCTTCAAGGCGGATGGCGCGCTGGTAGGATGTGTTTCGACAGATCGGAGGCCGAGGTCGCGGGCGGAGCACCAAAGATCTCAGACCGCTGTGAGATGTTTTACCCGTTCTCAATTATGACGCTGGCGCAGGGCGACTAGCCAGGGGCCACGGTCGACCTTCCCCCCACAAAACAAAAGCGCGGGGGAAATCCCCCGCGCCCGTCTCATGAACCGTGATGCGCCTCAGGCGTCGACGGTCTCGACCTGCTTGGTCTCGGCCTTGCTCGGCCCGGCGATCTCGATCCGGCGGGGCTTGAGCGCCTCGGGAACCTCGCGCACGAGATCAAGGTGGAGCATCCCATCTTCATGGGTGGCGCCCGTCACCTTCACATGGTCGGCCAGCGCGAAGCGGCGTTCGAAGGCGCGGGTCGCGATGCCGCGATGGAGGTAGGTGCGGTCGGTCGTGTCCTCGGCCTTCCGACCGGTCACGATCAGCGCGCCGTCCTTGAGTTCGACGGTCAGCTCATCCGAGCAGAACCCGGCGACGGCGATCGAGATGCGATAGGCATTCGCGTCGGTCTTCTCGATGTTGTAGGGCGGATAGGTCGGCTGCGCGAGGTCGGTGGAGAGCGCGCGGTCCATCAGGTCAGCCACGCGATCGAAACCGACAGTGGCGCGGTAAAGGGGCGAAAGATCAAAGCTTCGCATGGTGTCATCCTCTCTTGAGCGATGTCTATGGTAACCCGCCCCTGTCGCGGGGCCGGGCAGTTGAAGCGTCGGAACCCTCATCAGGCATCCCGACACAACAGAATTTGGGTGTGGAAAAACGGCGTTTCAAGAGGGGCGCGCTGGCGCGTGAAACCCGTTCAGGGGCGCAGGAATTTCGCGCCGCTGGCGCTGCCGCCCGACAGTACGCGCGTGCCGCTGCCCGTCTGCCCGACACTGCGGATGCTCGGGGCGGGGGCCTGCGCCTGCGGGCTTGTCCCTTCGATCACGCCGCGCCCGGAGCGCAGCGCCGATTTGAGCGTCTCGACGATGGCCGGCAGCTCCATCCCGTAGGCCCTCACCTCGCCATCCTTGCGCGAGCCCGCGGAAACGAGCGAGACAACACGCGCACGTTCTCCCGCAGCCACGCCCGAGCGATCGAAGACCGGCGCGCCCGAAGAGCCATGGTTCACGTCGCAATCGAAGCCCACCAGCCCCTCGCCGCGCCCGAACACGGAACAACTCTTCTGCCAGGACAGCATATCCGCGCGACCCCGCGCATAAGAGACGACCGAGACCTGCGTACCTTTGGGCCCGACCGTGCCGACCCGGAAGGGCGCGGCGACCGAACTGGGGATTGGGCGCGCGAGTTGCAGCAGCGCCACGTCATGGCGCACCGTCTCGGCGGAAATCGGGACGAAAGGCGCGTAATCGGGATCGGCCACCATGCGCGCGACCGGCTGGGCGGCGATTTCCATATCGCCGGTCTGTCCGGCGAGGAAACGGATTTCCGAGGGCGGGCGCGCGGCTTTGCGCGAGCGATCGAAGATGCAGTGACCCGCCGTCAGAACCAGATCGGGCGCGATCAGAACGCCGGTGCAAAAACCGCCTTCTCCGATTGCGACCTTGCCCACGGCCTCCCAGCCGAACAGATCGGCGCGTTGCGACAGCCGGTCGAGCGAACTTTCCGCCTGCGCCGCCGAGCCCAGAAGCCCGACAAAAAGAACACCCGCGATGAGGCCCGTGATCCGCATCCTCGCCTCCTCAGTTCGGCCGCACGAATTTTGCCCCGCCCGCGCGGATTTCCTGCGCGCCGCGCGGCGTATCGCGCGCCTCGATCTCCTGACGCAGATCGGCGACGCCACTCACCAGC
The DNA here is from genome assembly GCF_002020135.1 of Thioclava marina. GTDB lineage: Bacteria > Pseudomonadota > Alphaproteobacteria > Rhodobacterales > Rhodobacteraceae > Thioclava > Thioclava marina. The sequence continues at coordinate 230,937 of NZ_MPZS01000002.1, forward strand.
GAACCGATGGAGACCGGCTCCTTGCCCAGTTCCGCCTTGGCCGAGACGATCGAGACGATGCGCGGCGTGCCATCGGCAAAGCTGAAGACCGGCGCGCCCGACGCCCCGTAATCGACCGAGCAGCTCATGATGACGGTGGCGTTCTCGCGCGCGATGACCGCGCAGGCCTTTTGCAGCGAGGGCGCTTCGGAACGCCCCTTGGCGTAGGAAAGAACTCCCACCTGCTCGCCGCTATAGGGGGCTGCGTCGGAGAGCGCGAAGGGCTGAAGCTGCGGCAACCGGATCGGCTGGGCGAGTTTGACCAGCGCAAGATCGAAGGAAGAGCGCTTCATCCCCTGCGGTCCCTCATAGCGATAGGAGGGATGCGCCATGGCGCGCGAGACCTTGCGATAGGCTTCGGCCCGACCATTGCGCCAGCCCGCACGAAACTCCATGTCGCGCGCGTCGATCATCGCGCCCGTGCGCCGATCAAACAGGCAATGCGCTGCCGTCAGCACGAGATCGGCAGCGATCAACGTACCGGTGCAGAAACTGCCCTGCCCCAGATCGAGTCGCCCGACTGCTTCCCAGCCGCGCGTCTGATCGCCGGTCTCAAGCTGCGTAAGCGGCGCGCCGACATCTTCGGCCAGCGCCGGCACGGCGAAAAGCAGCGAGATCAGCAGGGCAAGCGCGCGCATCAGGGCTCCGATAGAAAAGGGGCGTCACGGTTTTCGTAACGCCCCGATACGGCCAGATTGTGGCGCAGATCAGCTTTGTGCAAGAGCGGGCGGCTTCGGCCCGCCCGTGGCCCAGTCCAGCAACTCGACCGTATGGACGACCGGCACGCCGGTGCCGCCCCCGATCTGGACCATGCAGCCGATATTGCCCGCCGCGATCACCTCTGGTTGCTTGGCCTCGAGCGTCGCCACCTTGCGACGTTTCAGCTCTTCCGAGATCTCGGGTTGCAGCAGGTTGTAGGTACCAGCCGAGCCACAGCACAGATGGCTGTCGGCGGGCTCGACCACCTCGAAGCCCGCACGCTTCAACAGATCCTTCGGGGCAGATTTCACCTGCTGTCCATGCTGCAGCGAACAGGCGGCGTGATAGGCGACGCGCATCCCGCCCTGGCCTTCGGGCAGGCCGATCTTCACGAGGAATTCCGAGATATCGCAGGCCAGCCCCGCGACCTTCGCGGCCTCCTCGGCCAGCGGATCGTTACGGAACATATGCCCGTAATCCTTCACCGTCGTGCCGCAACCCGAAGTGTTGATGATCACCGCATCCAGATCGCCCTCGCCCAGGTAAGCGCGGATATTGCGCGCCGCCTGCGAGTGGCTCTCGTCCTCGCGGCCCATGTGGTGCGAGAGCGCCCCGCAGCACCCAAGGTTCTTCGGGATCACCACCTCGCAACCCAACCGCCGCAACAGCCGGATCGTGGCATCGTTGATATCGGTGTTGAGCGCGCGCTGCGCACAGCCGATCTGCAGCGCGACGCGGTATTTCTTCTCTCCGATCGGCGCGAAAACCTGCGGATCGTCATTGCGGCTGACCGGCGGGATGGTCTTGGGTGCCATCGACACCATCGCGCGCAGCCGCTTGTCGGGCAGCAGACCCGCAAAGGGCTTCGCCAGCTTCGCCCCGCCCATCGCCAGACGGAAGCGCCCCGGATAGGGAACGATCTTGGCCAGCGTCCAGCGCAGCAACCGATCCATCATCGGCCGTTTGTAAGTCTTCTCGACATGGGCACGCGCATGGTCGATCAGGTGCATGTAATGTACCCCCGACGGGCAGGTCGTCATGCAGGCCAGACAGCTCAGGCAGCGGTCGATATGCTTGACCGTCTTCTCATCCGCCGGGCGCCCGCTTTCGAGCATGTCCTTGATCAGGTAGATCCGCCCGCGCGGGCTGTCGAGCTCGTCGCCCAGCACCTGATACGAGGGGCAGGTCGCGGTACAAAATCCGCAATGCACACAGGCCCGCAGGATCTCGTTGGCGCGCGCGACGCCGGGATCTTCCAGCTGTTCGGGCGTGAAATTCGTCTGCATGTCAGCCCATCCTTCCGGGGTTCAGAATACCGCGCGGGTCGAATTGCGCCCGAAGCGCGGTCGTGAGCGTGGCGATCGGCGCGGGTTCGGGCTCGAAGGTGACGCCCGCCGCTCCGCGCATGCAGGTCGCATGGCCCGAATAGGGCGCTGCCAGAGCGCGCGCCTCGGCCCCCTCGGGCAATAGCGCCCAGATCAACCCGCCGCCCCAATCAAGGAGCACCTCCCCGCCCAGACGTGCCACAATCTCCGAGGCCTCCGAGGGTTTGACCGAAAAGCGCCACAGATCGCCCGGTTTGCCGACGAACGGCTCCAGATCGCGCAGGCTGGCCCAGATCGCGGCCGATCCCTCTTCCTCGATCCGAACCGGGCCGAATTTCTCCAGAAGCTTGCGAAGCTCACCCGCGCGATAGGCGACCGACTCGGCCAGCCCCTCGACCCGCACCACCGCGCCGACATCCGGCACCCAGCCCGCGCCAGAAACATCGAAGGGCGAACCCAGCGCCGCCGCCAGCGCCACCGGCGCGGCCCCTGCCGGAAGGTCGATCACGACGGTCGCCTGCGCGGGCGCTGCGGGCAGCAGCTTGAAGGCCACCTCGCTCATCACGCCGAGCGTGCCCCAGCTCCCGGCCATCAGCTTGACCAGATCGTATCCGGTGACGTTCTTCATCACCCGTCCACCGTTCTTCACCACCTGACCGCGCCCGTCGACGAACCGCACCCCGATGAGGCTGTCGCGACAGGCCCCGGCCTGCACCCGGCGCGGGCCCGAGACATTCGCCGCAACGACGCCGCCCACCGTGCTCACGCCCGGAGCCCCCAGAACCGGCCCCCAATTCGCGGGCTCAAACGGCAGACGCTGGCCCTCCGCCGCAATCGCCGCCTCGACCTCGGCCAGAGGCGTCCCGGCCCCGACCACCAGCGTCAGCGCGCCCGGCTCGTAAAGCGTGATCCCCGTGATCCCGACTTCCAAAGGCTCGCCCAGACAGCGCCCCACCGGCCGCGTGCCCCCTCCTCGCACGGCCAGCGCGCCACCCGCATCGCGGACGGCCTCGGCCAGCTGCGCTTCGCTTTCAACTCTCATGAAATCTGCCTTCCTCTTGGCAAAAATATCCCGGGGGCTCGCGACAGCGAACGGGGCAGCGCCCCTCCCCGCCCTCAACCCGCGCCCCGTCAGCTCACACGGCGGCTCGCACTCGCGCCCAGCGGAAACACCTTCGCGGGGTTCAAAAGCCATTTCGGATCGAACACATCCTTTACCCGCATCTGCGCCTCCAGATCGGCGGGCGCGAACTGCACATCCATCAGGTCGCGCTTCTCGATGCCCACGCCATGTTCGCCGGTCAGGCAGCCGCCCGCCTCGACGCAGAGCTTGAGGATCTCGGCACCCAGCTTCTCGCACAGCTCCTGATCGCCCGGCTTGTTGGCGTTATAGAGGATCAGCGGGTGCATATTGCCGTCACCCGCATGGAAGACGTTCGCCACATCGAGCCCGTATTCCTTCGACAGCTCGCCAATGCGGCGCAGCACGAAAGGCAGTTCCGAAACCGGGATCGTGCCGTCGAGGCACATGTAATCGTTGATCTGCCCCATCGCGCCGAAGGCGGATTTGCGGCCGAGCCAGATCCGCGCGGCCTCGTCAGCCGATTGCGCTTCGCGGAACTCGACCGGATCGTGACGGCCCGCGATCTGGCGGATCATGCCGATCTGCTCGTCGATCTCCGCCGCGGAGCCCTCGCATTCGACGATCAGCAGCGCCTCGCAATCGGGGTAGCCCGCATGGCAGAAGGCCTCGGTCGCGACGATGCAGGGGCGATCCATGAACTCGATCGCGACCGGCAGAATGCCCGCCTTGATGATATCGGCGACGCAGGCGCCCGCGACCTCGTTCGAATTGAACCCGATCAGCACCGGGCGCGCGCCTTCGGGCTTGGGCAGGATCTTCAGCGTGGCCTCGGTCACGACGCCCAGCTGCCCCTCCGAGCCGCAGATGAGCCCCAGCAGATCGAGCCCGCCCGCATCCAGATAGGGCCCGCCGATCTCGACCACCTCGCCCTCCATCGTGACCAGCGTCACGCCAAGGAGGTTATTCGTCGTCACCCCGTATTTCAGGCAATGCGCGCCTCCCGAATTCATCGCGATATTGCCCGAGATCGCGCAGGCCAGCTGCGACGAGGGGTCGGGCGCGTAGAACCAGCCGTCGCTCTCCACTGCGCCGGTGACGGAGAGGTTCGTGCGCCCCGCCTCGACCCGGATGAAGCGGTTCGCGTAATCGGTCTCGAGCACGGAATTCATCCGCGCGAGCCCCAGCACCACCGAATCCGCCTGCGGCATCGAACCCCCTGCAAGCGATGTGCCCGCGCCGCGCGGCACTACAGGAACGCCCATCTCGTGACAGGCTTTCAGGGCCGCCGCGACTTCGGCCGTCGAGCGCGGCAGCACCACGCCCAGAGGCTGGCAGCGGTAGGCCGAGAGCGCATCGCATTCGTAGGCCCGCGTCTCGTTCGGGTCATCGATCACCGCATCGGCGGGCAGCACTTCGCGCAGACGGGCGATAATCTGCGGCTTGCGCGCCAGCAGATCGTCATTCGGCTTCGGCATTTCCATGAGCAACTCCTCCCGGTTGGTCAGAAAATATAACCAATAAGCCCCGGTGACAAGACAAGCTGCATCACGCTAACTGATCAGCATGACCGAGTCCTTGCAAATCGGCCCACTTGGGCCGCTCGACCTTGCCGCATTGGCGCTTCTGGTGGTCTCCTGGATGGTGATCGGCTGGATGACCGAGCATTCGAGCCCGTCGCGCCCATCCATGGGCAAGTTGATGGCGGGTTACCGGCGCGAGTGGATGCGACAGCTGGTGACGCGCCAGCCGCGCATCTTCGATTCGGCGATGGTGGACGGGCTTCGGCAATCGACGACCTTCTTCGCCTCGACCTCGCTTCTGGCCATCGGCGCGGGGCTTGCGCTGATCGCCAATCCGCAGCCCCTGGCGAATATCGCGAGCGATTTCGCCCTCGATCGCGGGCCGGATCTGCTCTGGGAAGCGCGCATCCTGACCGCCGTTCTCTTCGGGGCGAACGCGTTCTTGAAATTCGTCTGGTCGCACCGGCTCTTTTCCTATGCCGCGATCGCGATGGCGGCGGTGCCCAACGATCCTCAGGATCCGCTCGCCTATCCGCGCGCGGCACAGGCGGCGCAGATCAACATCAACGCCGCGAAAAGTTTCAATCGCGGGCTGCGCTCGGTCTATTTCGCGCTGGCGACGCTGGCCTGGCTGTTGGGGCCTTACGCGCTGATCGGGGCCGTGGTCTTCACCACCGGCATGCTCTGGCGGCGCGAGTTTGCCTCGGACTCGCGTCAGGCACTGCTGGAAAATCGCCCCGACTAGGCGCTGGAAGGCCGGATCGGATTTGGCTAAACCCGGCTCATGAGCAGTTTTCTTTCCGTCGACCAATCACTGACCGGCCGGCGCTGGGTGGGGCCCTCGCCCGAGGCCGACCGGCTGGCCGAGGCAATGGCGCAACAGACGCGCCTGCCCCTGCCGCTGGCGCGCATCCTCGTGGCGCGCGGCGTAGCCCCGGAAGAGGCCGAGGGGTTCCTCGAGCCGACCCTGCGCGAGCTGCTGCCCGACCCGCGGAGCTTGCGCGACATGGAGGCGGCGGCGACCCGTTTCCTCAAGGCGGTGAAATCGGGCGAGAAGATCGCCGTTTTTGCCGATTACGACGTGGATGGCGGCTCGTCGGCGGCACTCCTGATCCATTGGCTGCGCGCTATGGGACGTGAGGCCACGCTTTATATCCCCGACCGGATCGACGAGGGCTATGGGCCGAACGTCCCGGCGATGGAGGCCCTTGGCGCCGAGCATCCGCTGATCGTCTGCGTCGATTGCGGTACGCTGAGCCACGAGCCCGTCGCCGCCGCCAAACCCGCCGACGTCGTCATTCTCGACCACCACCTTGGCGGCGAGACCCTGCCCCCGGCGCTGGCCGTGGTGAACCCCAACCGTCAGGACGAAACCGGCGAACTGGGGCATCTTTGTGCGGCGTCGGTTGTCTTCCTGATGCTGGTCGAGGCGAACCGGCAGCTGCGCGAAGAAGGTGTGCAGGGCCCGCCCTTGATGGCGCTCTTGGATCTCGTGGCACTGGCGACCGTGGCCGATGTGGCACCACTCACAGGCTGCAACCGCGCGCTCGTGCGACAAGGGCTCAAGATCATGGCGTTGCGCGAAAGGCCCGGTCTTGTGGCGCTGTCGGATGTGGCGCGGCTCGACCGGGCGCCTGCCGCCTATCATCTGGGCTTCGTGCTGGGCCCCCGGATCAACGCGGGCGGGCGGATCGGCGCGGCGGATCTGGGCGCGCGATTGCTGGCGACCGACGATCCGCATGAGGCGCAATCCATCGCGGAACGCCTCGATGCACTCAACACCGAGCGTCGCGATGTCGAAAACGCCGTGCGCGAGGCGGCGCTCAGCCAGGCCGAAGAGCGTGGCGCCGACGCTCCGCTCGTCTGGGCCGCCGGTCCCGGTTGGCATCCGGGCGTCGTGGGGATCGTGGCCGCAAGGCTGAAAGAGGCGACGAACCGCCCCTCGGTCGTGATCGGCCTGGAGGACGGGATCGGCAAGGGCTCGGCCCGCTCGGTCGCGGGCGTCGATATCGGCGCGGCGATCCAGCGCGTCGCGGCGGAAGGGCTGCTCTTGAAAGGCGGCGGGCACAAGATGGCGGCGGGGCTGACCGTCGAGGAAGACAAGCTCGAGGCCGCGATGGCGCGGCTCTCGGAGTTGCTGGCCAAACAGGGCGCGGGTGAAATCGGCCCGCGTGATCTGCGCCTCGACGGGCTCCTGATGCCCGGCGCCGCGAGCGCGCAGCTGATCGAAGACCTCGAGCGCGCCGGCCCCTTCGGACAGGGCGCCCCTGCCCCACGTTTTGCCTTTGCGGGCATGGAGATCACCGGCGTGCGCCGCATCGGAGAAAGCCACTTGCGCTTCCATTTTGGCGACGGGATGGGCGCGCGGATCGAGGCGGTTTGCTTTGGCGCGTTCGATGGCCCGCTCGGCCCGGTGCTGAGCCAGCCCGGGGCCGGGCGCTTCCACCTCGCGGGGCGGCTCGAGATCAACTCCTGGGGCGGGCGCAACAAGGTTCAGCTGCGTCTCGAGGATGCCGCGCGCGCCTGAGACGAAGCTTCGGCATCCGCACCGAAACCAATGTTTTTCAACGCTTTCCGGGCAGGCGTCACGGGAGAAGAAAAACTTTCCGCAAATCCGCAAAAACCCTCTTGCGAGTCACGGTTCTCTGGCCTAAACACCGCTCCACCTCACGCAGGTACTGCCGGAAGGCTTCGCGTGGTCCGTTCGTCTATCGGTTAGGACGCCAGGTTTTCAACCTGGAAAGAGGGGTTCGATTCCCCTACGGACTGCCACTTCCCATCCTGCAAGAGCGACGCGTGGCCCGTTCGTCTATCGGTTAGGACGCCAGGTTTTCAACCTGGAAAGAGGGGTTCGATTCCCCTACGGGCTGCCATCGTCTCCCCCTGAAACCATCGCGAAATCAAATCGCTACGGAAAATCGCCACGGCCCGCATTCGATTTGCGGAATACCGGATCACGCGGCAAGACCCGGTCTCTTTCCCTTTCGGGTCCCCTTTTTCCATCGTGTCGATTTCATGCGCTGACGCGACGCTCCCTTGATCTGGCGACGCGCGCTGGCACACTAACCTGAAAGACGCCCCGCAACCCCGCCGTCAACCTGCGCCCGCCCTTTGGATCTTGTCGATGACCCTGCCCCTGTCCGAGACCACCCCCGAGAGCCCGCCGCACCTGTGCGACCTGCCGGACTGGCTTTATTTGCTGCGCGAGTTCGACACGCTTTACCGCCACGGCTCTGCGGGTGGCAGTCGGCTGATCCGCTCGCATCGCAAACGGGTCCGCGACACGCTTTCGCAACTCATCGACGCCAATCCCGAGATCACCCCGCGCCGCCCCGAGGCAAAGCCCGTCACCGCACATCTGCCGCGCGCGCTCGACTTGGGCGAGAGAGGCGCGGTTGCCGGGCTCGCACGCGCTCTGGGCCGCGTGGCCCCGGCGCTGACCTGGGAATATGGCTACGAGAAAGCCCCAAAGGCGCTCGCGCGCAAATATGCCTATTGCGAGGTGCTTGGCCCCCGCGGCCCGGTTCGCTCGGAGCGGCTGATCCTCGGCTTCGTGCTTTTTGCGCCGAAGACGACCTATCCGCAGCACAGCCATAGTGAGATCGAGGAAAGCTATATTTCCGTGTCCGGCCCGTGGTCGGAAAAGGACACGGCCGTGCATGCGCCGGGATCGCTGATCCTTAACCGTCCCGATCATGAGCATCGCATCACAACAGCCGATATCGACCCCTGTCTGCTCGCCTATGCATGGGTTGGCCCGGAAGAGCGGCTGACCGCGCCGGGCATGAAGCTCAGCTCGACCCGAAAAGCCCGCGTGGCGCAGGGGATCTGAAGGTCGGGGCGAAAGAGCGCGATCAGCTTTCCCGGAAGCTGCCACGCAAGCTGTCGGCGAACGGACGCAGAATTTAGTAGAAGAGTGAGCGCCCCCCGGTCTGAAGCATCACATCGGCAGGCATCCCTGAGATGAAAGCGAGCGTCTTGCCTGCGGGCACGCGCATCGAGATAGCGTTCAGGCTCGCTTCGCGGCTCCTCGGGGCTTGATACCTTAGACCACCGCAAGCTTGCTGCTGGAACGTAGCCGCGCCCATGGCTCATCACGTTCCGGGACAAATTTCCGTCAAGGATTGCCACGCATTTCCGGAGTAATCCCCGTCGAGGATGTAGATCTGGCTACCGACGCCATCAGAGGCTGAGGGCCTGGCCGCATAAACGCACGAGACATCGCTATCGCGGCCTACAACCTTCACCTCAGGCTCATCACCCGGCGTCGGAATTGCGCTGCGGCCGTTCCTCCACCGGCCGAGAGTGTAGCCAACCCATCGGCAAGGCTCGCATTGGTGGAACCACCTCCTCTGGCGGCGTTCAAAAGGAAGGTCTTATTCAGGGAGGCATCCGGGTTCACATGCCATTCGGTAACGACGTTGCCTTTGGCCTCACCGTTGAGATCGGCCTCGTCTCTATCGATCACCATCCCGCTGCCATGGCCGCCACGCGCCAGATCGACTGTGATGTCGTCGGCGGTCCCGTAGACGCCATAGGGGACCGGATCGGTAACGTGATCGACCTCGAAAGTCACGCCGCCCCCCGACCTCGACGCCCTCGGTGGTGATGATCGCGCTGGAGCCGGGGGAGTAATCCGCCTTGTCCGTGGGCACCGTGAGATCGGCAATGCCGACAATCTGCTCATCATCGAGAACAATCCCGGGTGTCTTCTTTCAGCGCCATTGGTCAGCCCCAAAATCCCGCCCTTGCCGGTCGGGACGTTGCCTTGCCTTAGCGCCTCGGGACGGTCGGAAAGGGATGGCCTTCGCGCTCGGGCCATCATCGGGTAATTCAAGCCTTCACGAGAGTATCGGCTTCGTTGTGTTTGGTATGTTTTTCCGCCCCGCACATTGGGGCGAAGGGGCTCACAGGGTCACCAACCCGTCAACGTGCCTACGAATGAAAATTATGGGCTGCATCTTTTCTAGGGAAGCTAAGCCGCGGCGGGATTTTTTTTCGGATAATTTCGGGGATCTTCAGCCACAGCGCAGTACCACTTGCCAACGGCCGACGGCTCGGAGCGTGCCCAATCCGACAAGGCCCTGCTTGCAGCGATCAGCATAGCCGATCAGGCCGCACCGGTCGTTAAAAAAGCGAAGAAAGCACACGAACGAAAAGTGAGAGGCGACCGGATCGCCTCGTCACCGATTGCGCGGCGCTCAGTGCAGCGCGCGCAGAGAGTTGAGGATCGCGGAATTGGGGCAATCCTCGGGGATCGGTTCGGGGTCCGCGCCCTTCTCGGCGAGGATCGCCAAGCACAGCTCGGTACGCCCGCAGGTCCGGCATGTCGTGATCATCTGCGCGAAATCGGCCTGGGTCAGAAAACCGTCATGCATTGCCTCGGAGATATTCACTCCGATCCGCCGCGCCATGCCGCGGGTCAGCCAGAAATTCAGGTCGATACTGTTTTGCATACCCATCATTCCACTCCTTCGGTCCGGGCCCGGGCTGCATCGCGCAACCGGGACATCATCAGGCGGTTTTCACAGTAGGAGGGTGGCGCGTGTAAAGGCGTTTGCTCGGGATCGTTCTCCGAAAGCCAGACTACGCAGGCTTCGGGGTCGCGACATTCGGTGCAGCGGACCAAGGCATCCTTCCAGCCCTCTGCGCTCAATCGGCCCTGTGCCATCTCGGCGCTCAGATCGGCCCCCATGAGCTGCGCCATGCGGTTCATCATGGCGGCGTGACGGTTGAGATTCTTCGCTGCGCACATGGCCGGTCTCCCTGTGTGATACGGCCACTGTGCCGTGGCGTCAGCGAGCCAGCCATGATTCAGATCAAGCTCCGGTTGTCTCTCCCGGCCCGCCGAATCGCGCGGCGGTTTCCTGCGCAAGCGCAGTGATGCGCGTGCGCTCCGCCTCGACGACGAGCGCCGATTGCGAGAGCTCGGCCGCGCGCAAAGCCTGAATTGCCGCCGGTTCCCCGAAATGCTCGGGCTGGATCTTCGCCAGTGCCGAGAGCACCTCCTGAAGCCGCAACGCGACCTCGAACATCCCCGCCCCGTCGCGACCGATCGCCGAGAAGGCATCCTCGATCAGTTGGCCCGGCGCGATGGGACGCACGAGAACGCGCTCGAACTCGCGATGCGGGGTGCCCGGCGGGTGCCAGTCGGCCAGCACGCGGATCAACCGCCCGAGAATGTCGATGCCTGTGCCCGGGTCGTTGATCCCGGGAGAAAGCGCGCGCGAGGCGATCTCGGCCAGAGCGATCAGGCCGAATTGCGGGTCCTGATCGAAATCGCGGGCGTGGTCGATGGTGAAGGCGTCGCGGACGGCCTCTTCGATTGCCTCGCGCCCCTCGGCATCGACGGGAAGCGCGTCGCACAGAACCAGATCGACGGCGCGATGAACGAACTCGCCGGGCGGCGCGCATAGCCAGATGCGGCACTCATTAGCACGTGCGATCTTCTCGAGCGCACCGATATCGACATGCTGGACATGGCCGGTCCGGTCCGACGCCACCCCGAAGACACCTGTTGGCGGGTCTTTCCAAAATTGCGCACGCAGCCAGGGCTCGGCACAGCGGGTAACAAGCGCCGCACGCGCAGCCTTCTCCACCCGCGAGATCACGTCGCCCAAGCGGCCGAACTCACTTAGATGCTGCACCCATCGCAACAGCGACAACACCACGATCGCGACTACGAAAAGCGTCACCACCAGCAGGATGAAACGTCCGGAGTCGTCGTAGATCTGGGTCTCGAGCGCGATGATGCCCACCAGCGAGAAGACAAAGGCGCCGATGAAGCTCGCCAGCACGTTCTGGGTGATGCGGTCGGTCTGTAGCAGCTTGATCGCGCGCGGCGTGGCGCCGGTCTGGGCCGAACCGAAGGCGGTCACCATAATCTGGAGCGAGAAGGTCGTGACGGTGAGCATCGCGGTGGCGATGATCTGGAGGATCGGCTCGACCGAGCCCGCCCCCATCTTCATGCCAAGTTCGGGCGGCACGATATAGCCAAACCCCGCTGCGCCAAGCGCGGTCACGATGCCGAGCAGGCCGAAGGCGCTCACCCGCACCCAGATCTCGCGCAAGACATTCTTCAACCGCCAGCGCAGTTGCGAAAAGATCGCCATCCGTCCCCCGTGTCAGGCGCATCGTGGCGCCCTTGTGTTTCAGCCTCAATCGCTCAAGGGCGTGCAAGGTTCCCTGCCCCTGCGCCCCGGCGCAGTTCGGCCACGGTGTCGCGAACCACGTCGATGCGCAAGGCATTGGGCGGGTGCGTGCCCAGGACCCGGTCGCCGGGATCGGGCAGGCGCATGAAGAAGGCCGCGCCCTTGAGCGGATCATAGCCCGCATCCCAGGTGATGATCGTGCCGAGCCGATCCGCCTCGAGCTCGTAATCCTTCGAATAGATCCGCGACCCGAGTTCCGCGCCCAGTTGCCGCGCCTGCTGGATCGTGTGCGCATCCGCGCCCTGCGCCTGCGCCGCACGCCCCAGGAACACCGCGCCGATCACCGCGTCGCGCTGGCGCGATGCGATATGGTCGGCGATGTGATGGGCGGCCTCGTGGCCGATCACGAAGGCCAGCTCATCGGCATTGCGCACCTCGCCCACCAGCGCGAGCGTGACCCCGATGACCGGACGACCGGCGCGGTCGGTGGTCTGGAACGCATTGGGTGGCTCGTCGAGCCGGTCATCGACCACGAGGAGATAATCGCAATTGCGCCCGGTCGTGCGCGCGCGACACTCCGCCTCGATCTGCGGCTCCATGCGCTGTGCCACCGCCACGAGTCGATCCACCGCTTGTTCGGCGCGTGCGGTGATCTCTGGCGAAGGGGGTGGCGCGTTCGGAACCTGCGCGACCGGCGTCGCCACGCAGCCTGCAAGTGCGACCAGAAAAGGCAGAAGGATCAGGCGAAGCGGGCGTGTGATCGGCATCGACTCGGACAAACGGTTCATAAACAGCGTGAAATTTCGTCGCTCTTGCGTCAGCTTAGCCCGCCCCCGCCCGTTCGACTAGCGCAACGGTGATCAACTGTTACACGACGCGCGCGATTTCGCTTCCGCAGCCGCCAGCGCCGCGCTAGCATCATTTCATGTTTACCATCGAACACGAATTCGACGCGACCGTGATCACCCTCGTCGACGAGGGGGCCGATCCGCGCGACTATCTTCAGGAAGACATCACGATTTCCTCTTTCGAGGATTGCGTGGTGGTCGAACAGCTCGACGAGCAGACCGATCAGGTGCAAACGATCACCTTCAGCCATGCGCAGCTGCGCGAACTGGCCGCGGCGCTCAACCTGCCCGAGGGGGTCTATCGCCTCAAGAAGAGCGAAGCCCCGACCGAGGACGGCTGAGGATCAGTCGAGACGGAAGACCTTGTCGCGGGCGGTCTCGCCCCGGATCAGCGTGAGCCGCGTCTTCGCGACCCCCAGCGCCTTCGCGAGCAATTTCTGCACGGCCGCATTTGCCTTGCCGCCCTCGGGCACCACCGTCACATAGGCGCGCAACCTCTCCTCGACCATGCGAATCTCGTTGCGCGAGGCCTTGGGCGTCACGCGCAGCGCAATTTCGGTGCCGGACACGGCGAGGTGGCTCAGATCTGTCATCGACGCGCAGCATAGGCGCTGCAATCTTGCGCACAAGACGCCCGCGCTGGCGTTGCGGGATCATGTGGTTGTAATCCGCCCGCGCTCGCCCGATATCTGGCGCAGGAAACGGAGACGCTGATGACCGAAATGACCCCCGTGAACCCGGCCCGACGCAACGAGGCGGCAGTGGAGTTTCTGCTCACCCGTCGTTCGCGCCCGGCCAAGACTCTCGTGGCGCCCGCGCCGGACAGCGAGGCGCTGCGTGAAATCCTGACGGCAGGCGCACGCAGCCCCGATCATGGCAAGCTCGAGCCGTGGCGGTTTCTGGTGATCACCCGCGACGCCGCGCTGCGCCTCGGTGCCGAAGCCGAAGCCCGCGCCGAAGCTCAGGGCCTGCCGGCGGACAAGGTCGCGAAGGCGGGCAAGCAGTTTCTCGACAGCCAGCTTTGCGTGGCGGTGATCCTCTCGCCCAAGGAAAGCGACAAGGTGCCCCATATCGAGCAGGTCTATTCCGCGGGCGCGGTGTGCCTCTCCCTTCTCAATGCCGCGCTGGCGGCGGGCTGGGGCGCGAACTGGCTCACCGGTTGGGCTGCGCATGACGCGGCCTTCGGGCGAGATCTGCTCGGGTTGCAGCCGGGCGAGAGCGTCGCGGGCTTCATCCATCTCGGCACCGAGGCCGTCACCCCGGTCGACCGCCCCCGCCCCGATCTCGATGCGATCACCAGCTGGATGACCGAATGATCTTCGCAAGTTACGTGAAAGCCTGGGGCGATCTGTTGCGCCCCGGCGCGATGAAAGTTGTGGGTATCGGCGTTGCACTGTCGCTGGGCCTGCTGATCGCGATCTATGTCGCAATGGTCTGGCTGATCGGCTGGCTCGTGCCCGACAGCTTCTCGCTGCCCTTCATCGGAGAGATCGGCCATATCGACACCGCGCTCTCGATCGTCTCGGCGGGCGTGATGCTGATCGCGAGCATGTTCCTGATGGTGCCCGTGGCCTCGGCCTTTACCGGTTTCTTCCTCGAGGATGTGGCCGAGATGGTCGAGGATGCGCATTACCCCGCCCTGCCCCCGGTGCGCAAACTGACCCTCTCCGAAAGCCTCTCGGACACGCTGCGCTTCTTCGGGGTGATCATCGTGGCGAACCTGATCGCACTGGCGATCTATCCCTTCGTGATCCCGCTCGCGCCGTTCCTGTTCTTCGGGCTCAACGGTTACCTTCTGGGGCGCGAATATTTCCAGATGGCTGCGCTGCGCCGGATGGAACGTGACGAGGCGCTCGCGCTTTATGAGCGCAACAAGGCGACTGTCTGGGCAGCCGGCGCGCTGATGGCGGTGCCGCTCTCGATCCCGCTCCTGAACCTCTTCGTGCCGGTTCTGGGCGCTGCGGGCTTCACCCACCTGTTCCACGCGATCATGGGCCGGCGCGGGTAATCCCGCGCCGCGCGCCTCACATTTCTTCCTTGATGCCCTCGCGGATCAGCAGCCAGTTGACCGGATAGGCGGTCACGAATCCCGCCAGCATCGCGATCTGCATCGCGAACCAGAACTCGGGATCGGCTGCCGTGACATCGGCGCCCCAAAGCCCCTTGAAGACGGCGAAATGGAAGATCGCCATCATCCCATACATCCCGATTTGCCAGAAGGTGAGCGAGGCGACATCCGCCTTGGCCGCTTCTTTAAGCCCCTCCACCGGCCCCAGCCCACGCATCGGCGCGATCGCGAAATACTGAAACACGATCCCGATCGCGAGGGCGAAAACATAGTCGATCCCCCAGAGCGCGAAGATCCTCTCGCTCCAGAACCCCGGCCAGCCGAAGGGGATCAAGATGGACGGGATCACCAGCGCAAGGCTCTCGGCGGCGATGTCGCCCAGGGTGCACCCCGCGCCGCAATGCAGCGTGCCCTTCGCGACCGAAACCGGAAAAGGCGCGTTCCGGTGGCCCGACCAGCGCCGGTGAAACCAGACCGCCAACGGCCCGGCGAACAGCCCGCAGATCGGCCAGACCCAGGCCATGATCGCCATATGGGGCGGATCGCGGCGCATCTCGCGCAGCAGATAGAGAAAAGACAGCACGCCCGTCGCGAGCGCAAGCCAGCTAAACAGGGTGAACCATTGCGGGATCATGGGGCCTCTCTTCCAGCCCCCCAACCCGTCAGCGCCGGTCTCTGTTCCGAGCGCTCAGCGGCGCAGGCGGCCGAAGAAGTCGATATCTTCCAGCGTGATCATCCCCGACAGGAGGACCGTGGCGATGATCGCCCAGAGCACGACCGTCACCGCCGTCGTGATCTTCACCTTCGCGCCCAGATGCGCCTCGTGCGGCGCGCCTGCATGGGTGCCCGGCACGATCTGGTCCACGTCCCCTTGCGTCTTCAGCTTGATCGGCAGGACCATGAAGAAGACGAGAAACCAGATGACCGCGAAGAGGATGATCCCGCCGGTGAGGCTCATCAGACCTGCTCCAGCTCGATCAGGCAGCCATTGAAGTCCTTCGGATGCAGGAACAGCACGGGCTTGCCATGCGCGCCGATCTTCGGTTCGCCGGCACCCAGAACGCGCGCGCCCTCGGCCTTGAGTTTGTCGCGTGCGACGAGGATGTCATCGACTTCGAAGCACATGTGATGGATGCCGCCCGAAGGGTTCTTCTCGAGGAACCCGTTGATCGGGCTGTCTTCGCCCAGCGGGTAGAGCAGTTCGATCTTGGTGTTGGGCAGCTCGATGAATACGACCGTGACGCCATGATCGGGTTCGTCCTGCGGCGCGCCGACAGTGGCGCCGAGCGTGTCGCGATATTGCGCCGAAGCGGCCTCTAGGTCGGGCACGGCAATGGCGACATGGTTCAGGCGTCCGATCATCTGGCTCTCCTTCGTGACTGTGCGCCCTTTGCCTAGCGGGGCGAAGAGGTTCGCGCAAGCCTCGTCACCCCTGTTCGCGTTAACGCCGCGTTAGGCAGTTTGCGCCCTACTGAAGCAGACAAGCGAATCTCGCCAGGGGGCCAGACATGAGTGACACGATCGACACCATCACCAACAAACCGCCGACGCCCGGGCGCCCGCTGACCGGGTTGACTGTGCTGCTGGTCGAAGACAGCCGCGTCGCCTCTGAGGCGGTGCGGCTGTTATGCTTGCGCTCGGGTGCGCGGATCCGGCGCGCGGATTGCCTGCGCTCGGCCCATCGCCACCTTAGGACCTATCGACCAGGCGTCGTGATCGTCGATATGGGCCTGCCCGACGGATCGGGCGCCGAGCTGATCGCCGAGATCCGCGGCATGCGCAGCGCGCTGCCGGTTGTGCTGGGAACTTCGGGCGACACGACATTGCGTGCGGAAGCGCTCGCCGCCGGCGCGGACGGTTTTCTTGAAAAACCTGTCGAGAGCCTCGCGGTCTTTCAGGAAGCGATCCTTGCCGCCCTGCCGCCCGAATTGCGCCCGCCGGGGCTGCGCGTCCTGTGCGACACAGTCATCATCCCGGACCCGATCGCGCTGCGCGACGACCTCCAGCATCTCGCAGAGGTGCTCAAGGCCGGGCGCGACGGTGCGCAGATCCCCTACGCGGCACATTTCCTCGCCAGCATCGCGCGTTCGGCCCATGACGCGGCGCTCGATCAGGCCGCGCGGCGACTGGGGCGCACGGGTGGCCCGTCACAAGCCGACATACGTGCGGTGAGCGGGCTGCTCGAGGCACGCATCGCGGCGGGGGGCGCACTCTGAGGCGCCTTACGCGCGCAGGCTGGCCGGAACCTGCGGCACCCGCCTCGCGTTAAGCCGTCAAATTCCATTTTGACGGAGGATTCCCCGATGACCTCGATCTATGATGCGATCAAGGCCGATCACGACCATCACCGCGCGCTGCTCAAGACCATCGCCGATACGACCGGCGCGAGCGTGGCCCGCAAGAAAGCCTGGGACGAATTCTATTACGACATCAAGTCCCACGCCGCTGCCGAGGAAGAGACGTTCTATTCGAAGCTGATGAGCAAGACCTGGGGTCAGGATTCTGCGCGCCACTCGGTCGAGGAACATGCCGAGCTCGACGATCTTCTCGAAGAGCTCAACGAGATGGACATGGCGAGCCCCGGCTGGCTCAACAAGTTCCACAAGCTCGAACACGATTACAACCACCACATGGACGAGGAAGAAGATGAAGTCTTCACCCGCGCCCGCGAGGTGATCGACAACAGCGAGATCGAGAATTACGGCGAGAAATTCCGTGCCCGGAAGAAAAAGGAAATGTCGCTGGTCGACGAGAAGAAAAAGGACTCGCTCGAAGACTGAGCCGCCAGCCCCCCGGGATATTTCCGCCAAGTCGAATGAAGAAGGCCCCGCTCGATCCTGAGCGGGGCCTTCTTGATGTGCGGCGCTGGCGCGCGGATCAGTCCTCTTTGGGCAGCACCCGCAGGCGCAGCTCGCGCAGCTGCTCGTTCATCGGCTCGGAGGGCGCGCCCATCATCAGGTCTTCGGCGCGCTGGTTCATCGGGAACATGATGACTTCGCGGATATTCGCGGTATCGGCGAGAATCATCACGATCCGGTCGATCCCGGCCGCGCAACCGCCGTGGGGCGGAGCGCCATATTTGAACGCCTTGACCATGCCGCCGAAGCGCTTTTCGACCTCGTCCTTGCCATAGCCGGCGATCTCGAAGGCGCGATACATGATGTCGAGCTTGTGGTTTCGGATCGCGCCCGAGAGGATTTCGTAGCCGTTGCAGGCGAGGTCATACTGGTAGCCCTTGACCTGCAGCGGGTCGCCATCGAGCGCATCCGTGCCACCCTGGGGCATCGAGAACGGGTTGTGGCTGAAGTCGATCTTGCCCTCGTCATCGGCCTCATACATCGGGAAATCGACGACCCAGGCGAATTTGAACTGGCTCTTGTCGGTCAGGCCAAGCTCCTCGCCGATCACGTTGCGCGCACGGCCTGCAACCGCTTCGAAGCTGGCAGGCGCGCCACCAAGGAAGAAGGCCGCATCGCCCTCGCCCAGACCCAGCTGCTGGCGGATCGCCTCGGTCCGCTCGGGACCGATATTCTTCGCCAGCGGGCCCGCGCCCTCGAGACCCGAGCCGTCTTCGGCCTTGCGCCAGAAGATATAGCCCATGCCCGGCAGGCCCTGTTCCTGCGCGAATTTGTTCATCCGGTCGCAGAATTTGCGCGAGCCGCCCGTGGGGGCCGGGATCGCGCGGATTTCGGTGCCCTCTTGCTCGAGAAGTTTCGCGAAGATCGCAAAGCCCGAGTCGCGGAAGTGATCGGAGACCACCTGCATCTCGATCGGGTTGCGCAGATCGGGCTTGTCGGAGCCGTATTTCAGCATCGACTCGGCGTAAGGGATGCGCGGCCAGACCGGATCGACGGTGCGGCCATCGGCGAATTCCTCGAACACGCCCTGAAGAACCGGCTGCATCGTGTTGAAGATGTCTTCCTGCTCGACGAAGCTCATCTCCACGTCGAGCTGGTAGAAATCGGTGGGCGAGCGATCGGCGCGCGGGTCTTCGTCACGGAAGCACGGCGCGATCTGGAAATACTTGTCGAAGCCGCCGACCATGATCAGCTGCTTGAACTGCTGCGGCGCCTGGGGCAGCGCGTAGAACTTGCCCGGGTGCAGGCGCGAGGGTACGAGGAAATCGCGCGCGCCTTCGGGCGAGGACGCGGTGATGATCGGGGTCTGGAATTCGTTGAACTCCGCTTCCCACATCCGCTTGCGCATCGACTTTACCACGTTCGAGCGCAGGATCATGTTGTCGTGCAGGCTCTCGCGGCGCAGATCGAGGAAGCGATAGGCCAGACGGGTTTCTTCCGGATAGTCGAGCTCGCCGAAGACCGGCAGCGGCAACTCTTCGGCCTCGCCGAGAATCTCGATGTCGCGAACATAGACCTCGATCTCACCGGTCGGGATCTTCGGGTTGATCAGGCTCGCGTCGCGCAGCTTCACCGTGCCGTCGATGCGGATCACCCATTCCGAGCGCACTTTCTCCATCGCCTTGAAGGCGGCCGAGTCGCCGTCGCAGAGCACCTGCGTCATGCCGTAATGGTCGCGCAGATCGATGAACAGCACGCCCCCATGGTCGCGCACGCGATGGACCCAGCCCGCGAGGCGGACGGTCTCACCGGCATTGGCGGCGCTCAGATCGGCGCAGGTATGGCTGCGAAAGGCATGCATGGGAGGCTCCCCGGATCGAGAATTGCGTATTGTCGCGCCGATACACCTGTTGAGCGGGCAAAAGTCAAGCTGTGCAGCAGTTCACAGCCTCCCCTTAGTCACGACACGGTGCGCCGGGTCGAAAAAACGCAAACTTTCAGTTAACGTGACCGGTGAAGGGAACCCCGAGCCGCTTTCCCGGTTCCCCCCCATCGTCGGCCACCCGAGGGGCGCAGGCGCGTCCCGCAAGACCCGGAGACGCCAATGAGAGCCTGGGACGCGTTACTCGACCGCATGCTGCGCCACCTGATGCGCAAGGGCACGCTGGAACTGACATACCCTGATGGCACCCGGCGACGATATGGCGATGCGACGGACCCGCCGATCCGGATCACGATCCGCAACCCCGATGTCGTGCGCAAGATCGTGTTGAAGCCTGATCTGGGCGTCGGTGAGGGCTATACCGACGGCGACTACACGATCGAGGATGACGACCTGCGGGGGTTTCTGGCGCTCGCCGTGCGCAACCAGACCGGGGCGGGGATGCCCTGGTTCGAAAAGCCGCGCGAAGCGAGCCGTTTCTTCGGACGGCGTTTCGCGCAGTTCAACCCGGTCAACAAGGCGCGCACCAATGTCGCGCATCACTACGATCTCTCGGGCGCGCTCTACGATCTCTTTCTCGATAAGGACCGGCAATATAGCTGCGCCTATTTCGAGCGCCCCGAGATGACGCTGGACGAGGCGCAGGAGGCGAAGAAGCGCCATATCGCGAAGAAGCTCTTGATCGAGCCCGGGATGCGCGTTTTGGATATCGGCTGCGGCTGGGGCGGGATGGCGCTGACGCTTGCGCGCGATTTCGGCGCGCAGGTGGTCGGCGTCACCCTGTCGACCGAACAGCACGCGATGGCGCGCGAGAGGGTGAAGGCTGCCGGGCTGGAAGACAAGATCGACATCCGGCTGATGGATTACCGCGACGTGGCGGAGAGCTTCGACCGGATTGTCTCGGTCGGCATGTTCGAACATGTCGGCGTCCCCCATTACCGCGAATATTTCGGGAAGGTGCGCTCCCTTTTGAACCCCGGGGGCGTGGCACTGATCCATTTCATCGGTCGCTCGGGACCGGCCGGCGCGACGGCGGATTTCATCACCAAATACATCTTCCCGGGCGGCTATTGTCCGGCGATGTCGGAGGCCTCGAACGCCATCGAACACGAAGGCCTCGTCACTACCGACCTCGAGGTCTGGCGCCTTCATTATGCCGAAACGCTCAAACATTGGTGCGACCGCTTCGAGGCGAATATCGAGAAGGCCTGCGCGCTTTACGACGAACGATTCTGCCGGATGTGGCGGTTCTATCTCGTGGCCTCGGAGATGGCCTTCCGACATGGCGGACAAGTCGTGTTCCAGTATCAGCTCGCCCACGAGGTCGGTGATGTGCCGCTGACACGCGACTATCTTTACCGTGCCACAGAGGAGGAAGAGCGACGGCTGGCCGCCGAGTGAACCCGCCGCATCGCTACCGCTTTGCAGCGAAGAAGCGCTTGAGCAAAGCCTCGGCCTCGGCGGCGCCGATCCCGTCATAGACCTCGGGGACGTGATGGCTTTGCGGGTGAGTGAAGACGCGAGGGCCATGCGCGACCCCGCCCGATTTCGGATCGGCCGCGCCATAGTAAAGCCGCGCGATCCGGGCCTGCGAAATGGCCGAGGCGCACATCGGGCAAGGCTCCAGCGTGACATAGAGATCGTATCCTGGTAGCCGCTCGGAGCCTACCGCCTTGCAGGCTTCGCGCATCGCGAGGATCTCGGCATGGGCTGTGGGATCAGCCAGCTCGCGCGTGCGGTTGCCCGCTGCCGCCACGACCTCGCCCACAGGCGAGACGATGACCGCGCCCACGGGCACCTCGCCGCGCTCTGCGGCTGCGCGCGCCTCCGCCAGCGCCTGTTGCATGAAAGACCGGAAACTCATGCCCCTTCATCGCTTGCAAACCAGCCCTTATCAAGACGCTTCCCAAGCGAGATGGAAAGGTGTAGAGCCCGAGCCTTCGCGCCCGAGTGAGTCCGGCGCCCCCTCCCCTTGAAGGACCAGAGACATGACCGATACTCCCAGCAAATCCGCATCGAACGAACGCGTCGCCAAGGTGATCGCGCGCTCCGGCGTGGCCTCGCGCCGCGACGCCGAGAAGATGATCCTCGCCGGCAAGGTCGCGGTGAACGGAAAGCAGATCACCTCGCCCGCGCTCGACGTGGCGGCGACCGACAAGATCACCATCGACGGCAAGCCGATCGATGCGCCGCAGGAAACGCGGCTCTGGCTCTATTACAAGCCGCTGGGGCTGGTCACGACCGAGAAGGACGAGCAGGGTCGCCGCACGATCTTCGACGAAATGCCCGAGGGCATGCCGCGCGTGCTGAATGTCGGTCGTCTTGACCTCAACTCCGAAGGCTTGCTGCTGCTGACCAACGATGGCGGCCTCAAGCGCCGTCTGGAACTGCCCGAGACCGGCTGGCTGCGCAAATACCGCGTGCGTGTGAACGGTCGCCCGACCGAGCAGCTGTTCGACCCGCTCCGTCAGGGCATCACCATCGACGGCGAGGAATTCCTGCCGATGGAAGTTTCGCTCGACCGCCAGCAGGGTGCGAATGCCTGGCTGACCGTGGGCATCCGCGAAGGCCGCAACCGCGAGATCCGCCGCGCCATGACCGAAATCGGCCTGCAGGTGAACCGCCTGATCCGCATCAGCTATGGCCCGTTCCGTCTGATGGACATGCAACCGGGCGACGTGATGGAAGTGAAGCGCCGGATGCTGCGCGATCAGCTCGGCGGACTGCTGGAGGACGCGCCCGCAGGCGGCGAGGATCGCCCCGAGCGCAAGCCGCGCCGCGATGGCGACCGCCCCGAGCGGGGCGCACGCGATGGCAAACCCCGCTTCGGACGGGATCGCGATGATCGTCCGCGTGGCGACAAACCGCGCTTCAACCGCGACCGCGATGACCGTGGCGGAGATGACAAACCGCGTTTCCGCAAGGATCGCGACGAGGGCGGTCGCGAGGATCGGCCGCGCAAGCCGCGCACGGGTGGGTTCAAGTCCGACCGTGACGGCGGTGACAAGCCCCGTTTCAATCGCGATCGCGACGACCGTCCGCGCGGTGACAAGCCGCGCTTCAACCGTGATCGCGATGATCGTGGCGAGGACAAACCGCGTTTCCGCAAGGATCGGGACGACCGTCCGCAGGGTGACCGCCCCCGTTTCAATCGGGATCGTGACGACCGCGACCGTGGGGACAAGCCGCGCTTCGGCAAGCCCCGGTTCGAAGGCAAGGGTGAAGGCGGACGCGACGGCGGGCCGCGCAAACCGCGGGCGGGCGGGTTCAAATCCCATCGCGACGAAGGCGACAAGCCGCGTTACGACCGCAAGCGCGAGGACCGTCCGCAGGGGGACAAGCCGCGCTTCAACCGGGACCGTGATGACCGCGACCGGGGCGACAAGCCGCGTTTCAACCGGGACCGCGACGACCGCCCGCAGGGAGACAAGCCGCGTTTCGGCAAACCGCGCGGCGACCGCCCCGAAGGCGGCAAGCCGCGTTCGGAGGGGTTCAAGTCCCATGGCGGCAAACCGGGAGGCAAGCCGCGCTCGGAAGGTTTCAAGTCGCATGGTGGAAAACCGGGCGGCAAACCGCGCGCCGAGGGCTTCAAATCCCACCGCGATGGCGACCGCAAACCCGGTGGCCGTCCCTTCGGCAGCGGCCCCAAGGGGGGCCCGCGCGGCAAATCGCGCGAGTGATCGATTGAAAGGGAATCGCCGAGGGGGAAAAGCACGCGCATTTTCCCTCGGCGGTTTTGCGCGAATTTCACACCCCGCCTCTGGCACAACTCCGCTGGCCTGCCTATAAATTCCTGTAGGGCGCGGAAATTCCGCGCTCTCGTGTGGCTGGCACGGGGGGCTGGCGATGTCGCGCAGCGCGCAAAAGAGAATCGCTTTCTGGTTGATGATCGCGCTGACGCTGTCGGTCGCGCTCACGGGGAGCGTGTGATGGCCCAGCGTTACGGCGGAAAATACAGCCCACAAGGCACGCCTCGCACCGGTCCCGACCTGAGCGATGCGCGCACCATTCCCGCCCATCGTCGTCCCGACACCCGTCATCCCGAAGAGGGCCGCCCGTTCTGGATCGTGGCGGCCGCCCTGCCCTTCCTGCTGGGCGCCTTCGGCGAGGGCCCGTTTGCGCTGGCCCGCGCGCTTGGCGCCTTTGCACTGATCGCAGGTGCCGCCTGGACGATCCGCGAGGGGCTGCGCGCCGAGTTCGCCTATGTCGCCCGTGCCGCCGCCCGCCGCCCTGCTTTTCCGCGCAAGATCGTGGGCTCGGTGCTTTACGGCATCGGCCTCGCGCTCGGCGCCCAGGCCCCCGAGCTTGGCATGATCGGCGCTGGCGCGATCGGCGTGATCGGCACGATCGTCTCGCTCGTGGCCTTCGGATTCGACCCGATGAAGGACAAGGGCATGGAGGATATCGACCCGTTCCAGCAGGAGCGCGTCGCCCGTGTCGTCAAGGAAGGCGAGGCCTACCTGACCCAGATGCGCAGCGCCATTACCCCTTCGGGTGAGCGTGTGTTGATCTCCCGTGTCGACCAGTTCGCCACCACCGCGCGCGATCTGTTCCGCGCAGTCGAGGAAGATCCCGGCGACCTTGCCCAGGCACGCCGTTACATGACCATCTATCTCGAGGGCGCGCGCGACGCGACGGTGAAATTCGCCGATCTTTGGCGCAATACTCGCGACACGAAGGCCCGCGACGATTACGCGGCCCTGCTTGACGACCTCGAGGCCAATTTCACCGCCCGAACGAAGAAGATGCTCGAAGACGGGCGCGAGGGGCTGGAGATCGAGATCGAGGTGCTGCGCGACCGACTCGCGCGCGAAGGGGTTGCCGCCGCCAACGGGCGAGAGTGACATTTGAAGAGTGTGAGCGGGTGATTTGCCCGATGCCGCAAGGAGGCCTGAGATGACCGAGACGACCCGCCAGAAGGCGACCGAGCTGATGACCGAGGTTGAGGGGCTGACCGGCACCCTCCTGCCCGAGCCGGGCCCTGCCGAGGCGGTGGTGCCGCTCGATCAGGCCCCGCCGGAGACGGCCGAGGCGATCCGCTCGCGCATGGCCGAGCTCGACATGAGCGATACCGGCTCGATCGTGCAGTTCGGCTCGCGTGCGCAGACCGACCTCCAGGCGATCAGCCAGGAGATGCTCTCGGGCGTGAAGAACAAGGATGTGGGCCCCGCAGGTGACAGTCTGCGCCGCATCGTCACCACGATCCGCGGCTTCTCGGTGTCGGAACTCGACGTGCGCCGTACCCGCAGCTGGTGGGAAAAACTGCTCGGCCGCGCCGCGCCCTTCGCGAATTTCGTCGCCCGCTTCGAGGAAGTTCAGGGCCAGATCGACCGCGTGACCGACGAGCTGCTGAGCCACGAGCACAAGCTGATGAAAGACATCAAGTCGCTTGATATGCTCTATGACAAGACGCTGCGCTTCTATGACGAGCTCGCGCTTTATATTGCTGCGGGCACCGAGAAGCTGCACCAGATCGACTCGGTCGACATCCCCGCGCTCGAACAGGCCGTGGCCGATGCGCCCGAAGAGGAGAAGGTCCTCAAGGCGCAGGAATTGCGCGACCTGCGCGCCGCGCGTGACGATCTGGAGCGCCGCGTGCATGACCTGAAACTCACCCGTCAGGTGACGATGCAGTCGCTGCCCTCGATCCGGCTGGTGCAGGAAAACGACAAGAGCCTCGTGACGAAGATCAACTCGACGCTCGTGAACACCGTGCCGCTGTGGGAGACCCAACTGGCGCAAGCGGTGACGATTCAGCGCTCGCGCGAGGCGGCGGGCGCAGTACGCGAAGCCAATGATCTGACCAATGACCTGCTGCGCGCCAATGCCAAGAACCTGCGCGAGGCCAATGCCGAGATCCGCACCGAGATGGAACGCGGAGTCTTCGACATCGAGGCGGTGAAGGCGGCCAATGCCGATCTGATCGCGACGATCGAGGACTCCTTGCGCATCGCGGACGAAGGCAAGCGCAAGCGCGCCGAGGCAGAAAAGGATCTCGTCGAGATGGAGCACAAGCTGCGCGACACGCTGGCGGCGGCAAAATCCTCGGCACAGGGCGGCGGGGCCGCATGATGCTAAGCGGGCGCGTCTGGCGCTGGTCGCTCGGGATTGCGGGGTCCCTCGCGCTTTCGGGCTGTATTCCGGGGATGGGCGGTTCGCCGCTCGCCCCGCGTCAGGCCGCGCGCCCGCCTGAAGCCCCCGCCGATCTCGACCGCACCGGGGTCGCGGCGCCCAGCGCGCTCTCGCGTGAGATGCACGCCTATTACAGCCGGACCGCCGCTGAAATGGAGGCGCGCGGCCAGTTGAGAACCGATGTCGAACCGCGCGACGCGCCCTTCACGACCCGCCAGCTGGTGCAGGATTTCGTGCAGATCGCGCTCTATGATGAATACACGCCGCAAGGCGGTGGGTTCGTCGCGCGCCAGACGCCCTCGCGCCTGCGCCGCTGGGAGCAACCGGTGCGCATGGATATCGAATTCGGCGCGGCGATTCCGAAAACCGATCGCGCCTCGGATCGCTCCGAAGTGACGGCCTATGCCAGCAAACTCGCGCGGGCGTCGAAACACCCCGTCAGCGTTGTTCGCGGGGGTGGTAACTTCCACGTGCTGTTCCTGACCGAGGACGAGCGCCGCGCCATCGGCCCGCGCCTGCGCGAGCTGGTGCCCGGCATCGACGAGACCAGCGTCGAGGCGATCACCAACCTGCCGCTTTCGACCTATTGCGTGGTTTTCGCATTTTCCGAAGGCAACAGCCCGGTCTACACTCAGGCCGTGGCCGTGATCCGTGGCGAGCATCCGCCGAGCCTGCGCACGAGCTGCATCCACGAAGAGCTCGCACAAGGCCTCGGGCTTGCCAATGACTACCCGCGCGCGCGCCCCTCGATCTTCAATGACGACGAGGAATTCTCGCTGCTGACCCGGCATGACGAGTTGTTGCTGCGCATTCTCTATGACCCGCGCCTGCGCCCCGGCATCACCGAGGCCGAGGCGCGCCCGATCGTGACCACCATTGCCACCGAATTGATGGGCGGCGAGAGCTGAACGCTGGAAGGATAACGCACCATGGGCATTCTCGATTTTCTCTCGGGTGAATTCATCGATGTCATCGGCTGGACCGACGACACGCGCGATACGATGGTCTGGCGCTTTGAGCGCGAGGGCCATGCGATCAAATATGGCGCAAAGCTCACTGTGCGTGAGGGGCAGGCGGCGGTCTTCGTCCATGAAGGCCAGCTCGCCGATGTGTTCGGCCCCGGCCTCTACATGTTGGAAACGAACAACCTGCCGATCCTGACCACGCTCCAGCACTGGGATCACGGGTTCAAATCGCCCTTCCAGTCCGAGATCTATTTCGTCAACACGACCCGGTTCAACGATCTCAAATGGGGCACGAAGAACCCCGTGATGGCGCGCGACCCCGAGTTCGGTCCGGTGCGCATTCGCGCCTTCGGCACCTATTCGATGCGCGTCTCCGATCCGGGCAAGTTCCTCACCGAGATCGTCGGCACCGATGGCGAATTCACCTCGGACGAGATCAGCTACCAGCTGCGCAACGTGATTGTGCAAGAGTTCTCGCGCGCCATTGCCAGCTCGGGCATCCCCGTCTTGGACATGGCCGCGAACACCGCCGATATGGGCAAGCTGATCACCAAGGCGATCGCGCCGACGATCGCCGCCTACGGTCTGGAGCTGCCCGAGTTCTATATCGAGAACGTCTCGCTGCCCGAGGCGGTCGAGGCCGTACTCGACAAGCGCACCTCGATGGGGATCGTGGGTGATCTGAACAAATACATGCAGTTCAATGCCGCCGAAGCGATGGGCCAGCCTGGCTCGGGTGCTTCGGCCGGAATGGGCGCCGCGATGGGCGCGGGCATGGGGGCCGGGATGGGCATGGCGATGGGCCAGCAGATGGGGCCGTGGGGGCAGATGCCGCAACAGCCCGCAGCCGCCGCACCGCCGCCTCCCCCGCCGGTCGAGAAGGTCTGGCATCTCGCGGTGAACGGCCAGACGCAGGGGCCTTACGGGCGTGGGCATCTGGGGCGGATGGTCGCCGAGGGCTCGCTGACCCGCGACAGCCTCGTCTGGACTCCGGGCCAGAACGGCTGGATGCGCGCCGAGGACGTGACCGAACTGGCGCAGCTCTTCACCATCGCTCCCCCGCCTCCGCCGCCTGCCGCGCCGCCTGCGGGCTGAGCCCATGACCGGGATCCCGAAAGTGGGGCGGAGCAAGTCTCCCGTCCCCGCCGACCCACGCGGCGAAAGCCACTACCACTGTGAAAGCTGCGGCGCGGACCTGCGCTTTGCACCGGGCCAGACGCGGCTCGTCTGCGATCACTGCGGTCACGTCCAGGACATTCCCGCCGCGACCGGGCGCGGCGAAGTGCATCTGCGCGAGATCCCTCTGGAACAGGCGCTCGGGCGCGAGATGCCAGCGCAGGAAATGGAAGAGCACCGCACCGTCTCCTGCCCCAATTGCGGCGCTACGATCGAGTTGCAAAACGGCGAGCACGCGACCGAATGTCCGTTCTGCGCGACTCCCGTCGTCACCGATACCGGCACGACACGGCTGATCAAGCCGCAAGGCGTTCTGCCATTCCAGATCACCGAGGATCAGGCCCGGGCTGCGCTCTCGAAATGGCTGGGTTCGCTGTGGTTCGCGCCCAACGGGTTGTCGCAATATGCCCGCAAGGGGCGGAAGATGGCTGGGGTCTACGCGCCGTTCTGGACCTTCGATGCAGATACCCGCACGCGCTATACCGGCCAGCGTGGGGATGCCTATTTCGAGACCCGTCAGGTTGCCGTGCGTGAAAACGGCCGCACGGTCTATCACTCGCAGGAGGTGCGCCGGATCCGCTGGACACCCGTGGCGGGGCAGGTCTCGCGGAGCTTCGACGACGTGCTGATCTATGCCGCGCGCTCGCTGCCGCCCGGTTACGTTCAGGCGCTGCAACCCTGGGATCTCGGCGCGCTCGAACCCTACCGGCGCGACTATCTCGCGGGCTTTTCGGCCGAGGGCTACACGGTCGAGCTTCACGAGGGTCATCACGCCGCCCAAGCCGAGATGATCCGCGTGATCCAGTCCGACATCCGCCGCGATATCGGCGGCGACGAACAGCGCATCGGCTCGATGGATCCGCTATTCTCGGCCGAGACCTTCAAGCATGTCCTGCTACCGGTCTGGACCGCCGCCTATAAGTTCCGCGGCCGCTCCTATCGGTTCGTCGTCAACGCCCAGACGGGCCGCGTGCAGGGCGACCGCCCCTGGTCGCCATGGAAGATCGCCTTCGCGGTGATTGCGGCGCTGATCGTGGTCGGGGCGATTGCCTATCTGAAGCGCTGAGACGGCCTCAACGCCGCCCCGGCAGATCCTCCATCCCGAAGGCGATGCCCTGCGGCGCGAGCCAATTGGCAAAGCGCACCACCTTTTCGTCGAGCGAGCAGGTCGCGCCCTGCTTCGCCATTTCCACCTCATAGGCGGCTCGCAGATCCATTTGCCGCTCGGGCGTGAGCTCGGTCCAGCGCGTCATGTCGTCTCCTTGTATTCGCGACAAGCCATTCTGATATATTGTGCAAGTTGAATGCAAAGGACCGGTGACATGACCCAATCCTACCGAGTGACCTGCCTCGATTGCGGGCAGGCGAACCGGGTTCCCGCCGACAAGCTCTCGGCCGGACCGAAATGCGGCACCTGCGGGAACAAGCTGATCTCCGGTAAGGTGGCCGAGGTCGATTTCGCGACGCTCGCGAAGGCCGAGAGAGACGATCTGCCGCTGTTGGTGGATTTCTGGGCGCCCTGGTGCGGGCCTTGCCGCGCGATGGCCCCGCAATTCCAGCAAGCCGCCGGCATTCTGGCGCCGCATGTGCGCCTCGCCAAGATCAACACCCAGGTCAACCCGACCGCGACTCAGCGCTACAGGATCCAGGGCATCCCCGCCTTCATCCTGTTCCACAAGGGGCGCGAGGCCGCCCGCGCGGCAGGGGCCAGACCGGCGGCCGATCTCGTGGCCTTCGTGAAATCGAAGATTTCGATCCCCGCCTGATCCTTAACCAC
This sequence comes from Thioclava marina, assembly GCF_002020135.1. Taxonomy (GTDB): domain Bacteria; phylum Pseudomonadota; class Alphaproteobacteria; order Rhodobacterales; family Rhodobacteraceae; genus Thioclava; species Thioclava marina. The sequence continues at coordinate 260,461 of NZ_MPZS01000002.1, forward strand.
CGGCCGGGGCGAAAAAATTCGCGCAAGCCGGGGCGGGCCGCTTGACAAGCCCGGCGCCTTGCGCGAAATACCCGGCCACGGTGAGGGGCCTTAGCTCAGCTGGGAGAGCGCGTCGTTCGCAATGACGAGGTCAGGGGTTCGATCCCCCTAGGCTCCACCAAACCGTCTTCCAAAAAGCGCCCGATATTCGGGCGCTTTTTGCATTTCCAAGCCTTGTCAAAGACTTATCCACAAACCCGCGCGCCGCGCCTCTGCAATGTGGATGATCTATCCCCAGATTTCGTGGGCCACCCCCACTTTATCCACCAGAAATTGCTTTACAGATCGCCCCTCCGCCTACACGATATCTGGTAGGGACAGGCGGCTGCCACCGCCTTTTCTTGTAAAGCCGACAAGCCCTAGGTGAGCTGTACTCCAGGGCGCCAAAACAGGCAGGGGGATACGAGCATGGCGCTGAGCGAAGACTATCTGAACGCCGAGGAACTCCACCCGATCGACATCGTCGAGACGCTGGCCGAGGCGCATCAATGGGAATTCGACCGGGTTACCGACGATCAGATCGCGATGGCGGTCGAAGGCCAGTGGCGAACCTATTCGATCACCCTCGCCTGGTCGGACATGGACGAGACGCTGCGCCTGATCTGCACCTTCGAGATGGACCCGCCGAGCGCCCGCGAAGGCGCGCTCTATGACCTGCTCAATCGCGTCAATGACCGGGTGTGGACCGGCGCCTTCACCTTCTGGCCCGATCAACGCCTGATGGTGTGGCGGCACGGGCTGGTGCTCTCGGGCGGTCAGTTGCCCGGCCCCGAACAGCTCGACCGGCTGATCGGCGCGGCGGTTGTCGCTTCCGAGCGTTTCTACCCCGCCTTCCAGCTCGCGACCTGGGGCGAACGCGATCCCGAAGACGCGATGCAGGTCGCCATTGCGGAGGCTTACGGGCGCGCCTAATCTCCCCCCCGAACCAAAGGGGGAAGCATGAGCTTTGAGAACATTTCCGACCGTGGCCTCGTCATTCTGGGGTGTGGACGCATGGGCGGCGCGATCCTTCAGGGGCTGTTGAAGGGCGGGCTTTCCGCCAACTCTGTCTGGGTGGTCGATCCACACCCGTCCGACTGGCTGAACGGCGCGGGCGTGCATCTGAACGCCGAATTGCCTGAAAATCCTGCCGTCGTGCTCGTTGCGGTGAAGCCGCAGATGATGGCCGATGCGCTGCCGCAGCTCTCGGCAATGGCGCAGGGAAATACGCTGTTCGTGACCGTCGCGGCCGGGATCACCATCGCAGGATACGAAAAAATGCTGGGCGGCCAGACCCGTCTGGTGCGCGCGATGCCCAACACGCCCGCCGCAATCGGGCGCGGCGTGACGGCGATCGTCGGCAATCCGAATGCGACACCGGCCGATCTCGACACGGCCGAGGCGCTGATGGGCGCGGTGGGTCAGGTCGTCCGGCTCGACAATGAAGGCCAGATGGATGCGGTGATCGGCGTCTCGGGCTCCGGCCCCGCCTATGTCTTCCACCTGATCGAGGTGATGGCGGCGGCGGGAGTGGCCGAAGGGCTCGACCCCGATCTTGCGATGCGACTTGCCAAGGCGACCGTCGGCGGCGCGGGTCAGCTGGCCGAGGACAGCGACGAAACCCCGTCTAAACTGCGTGAGAACGTGACCTCTCCGGGCGGGACTACGGCTGCGGCGCTCGAGGTGCTGATGGATCCGGAGACCGGCATGCCGCCGCTGATGCGCCGCGCCGTCGCCGCGAATATCGCGCGCAACCGGGAGCTCGGGAAATGACGATCTCCTTTGATGACTTCATGAAGGTGGATATCCGCTGCGGCCGGATCACCGACGCCCAGCCCTTCCCCGAGGCGCGCAAACCCGCGATCAAGCTCTGGGTCGATTACGGCCCCGAGATCGGCGTGAAAAAGAGCTCGGCGCAGATCACCGTGCATTACGCCCCCGAGGAGCTGATTGGCAAACTCGTCTTCGGCGTGATCAATTTCCCGCCGCGCCAGATAGGTCCCTTCATGTCCGAGGCGCTGGTGCTCGGCGTGCCCGACGAGGCGGGCGAGGTGGTGCTGCTGACGCCCGACAAGGATGTGCCAATCGGCGGGAGGATGTTCTGATGAAACTGCTCGTGACCCGCAAGCTGACCGAAGAGGTCGAAGCCCGTGTGGCGAAGGAATTCGATGCGACCTTCCGCAACGGCTCGGCCCCGATGACCGAAGAGGAGGCGCATCAGGCGCTTGCCGATTACGACGCGCTTCTGGTGACGCTGGGCGACAAGCTTTCGGCCCGCGCCTTCGCCGATATTCCCCGCGCCCAGATCGTCGCGAATTTCGGGGTGGGCTATAACCATATCGACGTGGCCGCAGCCGAAGCGCATGGGGTCACCGTGACCAACACGCCGGGCGCCGTGACCGATGCGACCGCCGATATCGCGATGATGCTGATCCTGATGAGCGCGCGGCGCGCCAGCGCCGGCGAGCGTTACGTGCGGCGCGGCGATTGGACCGGCTGGACTCCCACGCAATTCCTCGGCCATCACGTGTCGGGCAAGAAGGTGGGGATCATCGGCATGGGCCGGATCGGCACAGCCATCGCGCGGCGCTGCCATTTCGGCTTCGGAATGGAGGTGCTTTACACCAAGCGCACGCCCACCGATCCGGGCTTCCCCGCGCAACATGTCAGCCAGGACGAACTGCTGCAAACAGCCGATTTCGTGGTGATCGCGGTGCCTGCAAGCCCCGCCACCCACCATCTGATCGGTGCGGCAGAAATCGCGAAAATGCAGCCCCATGCGCATCTGATCAATATTGCACGCGGTGATATCGTCGACGAGGCCGCGCTGATCGCGGCGCTGCAATCGAACGCGATCGCGGGGGCTGGCCTCGATGTCTACGAGCGCGAGCCCTTCGTGCCCGAAGCGCTACGCGAGATGGACAATGTCACGCTGCTCCCGCATCTGGGCACCGCCGCGCTTGAGGTGCGCGACGCGATGGGGCATATGGCGGTCGATAACCTGATCGCCTTTCGCGACGGCAAGGAACCTCCGAACCGCGTCACGGCTTGATCTTTTGCCTCCTTGGCGGGAGGGTCTGCCAAGGAGGAGCCGATGCATCAACCTGTCATTACCGGAACCGGGGTCTTCACTCCGCAGAATGTCATCACCAATGCCGAACTGGTCGAGGCGTTCAACGCCTATGCCGATCTGTTCAACGCCGAGAATGCCGAGGCCATCGCCGCGGGCGAGGTGCAGGCGAAGGATCACAGCTCGGTCGAGTTCATCCTGAAAGCCTCTGGCATCGAGCAGCGCTTCGTGATGGACAAGGACGGCGTGCTGGACCCGACCCGGATGTATCCACGCCTGCGCCAGCGCTCGGATGACGAGCCGGGCATCATGGCCGAGATCGCACTCGACGCCTGCCACAAGGCGCTGGCGATGGCGGGCCGCACCGGCGAAGAGGTGGATCTGGTGATCTGCGCGGCCTCGAACATGGAGCGCGCCTACCCCGCCATCGCGATCGAGATCCAGAAACTGCTCGGTGCGGGTGGCTTTGCCTTCGACATGAACGTGGCCTGTTCTTCCGCCACGTTCGGCATTCAGGCCGCCGCCGACATGATCCGGACGGGCTCGGTTCGCCGCGCGCTGGTGGTGAACCCCGAGATCACCTCCGGGCACCTGGAATGGCGCGACCGCGATTGCCATTTCATCTTCGGCGATGTCGCGACCGCGACGCTGATCGAACGGCGCGAGGATGCGCCGCACGGCTTCCTCATCCGTTCCACCCGTTGCGCCACCGAATTCTCTAACAATATCCGCAACAACAACGGCTTCCTGCGCCGCACCCGCCCCGATGGCGTGGCCGACCGGCGCGACATGCAGTTCATGCAGGAGGGCCGGAAGGTCTTCAAGGAAGTGATGCCGATGGTGGCCAAACACATCCACGAACACCTGTCGGAGACCGGCGTGAAGCCGGACGATCTGCACCGCCTCTGGCTGCATCAGGCCAACAAGACGATGAACGATTTCCTGGGCAAGAAGGTGCTGGGCCGCGACCCTGAACCGGATGAGCAACCCAACATCCTGCAGGATTACGCGAACACGTCCTCGGCCGGGTCGATCATCGCCTTCGCGAAATACTCGGACGATTTCCAGCCGGGCGAGATCGGGCTGATCTGTTCCTTCGGGGCGGGCTATTCGGTGGGCTCGGTCGTCGTCGAACGGATCTAAGCGCCGAAAGCGGCTGCATCGTGCTACACTCCCATGACGCCGCCCGCAGAATGGATGGCGGGGGGAGTGCCCATGATGCTTCGCTTTGTCCGAACGATCCTGATCCTGCCCTTTCTTACCGCGCAGTCCTCTTGTGCGGAACCCCTTGTGCTCTCGGGCAAGTTCGTGGGTCAGCTCAAGCTGAAGAAAGACGCGGAATGCACCTTCCCCGGCCCGTGGCAGGTGCAGGAGCGCTTCGGCTATATCGATGAAAGCGGCACCGGCTGGCTGACCGTGAAGGGCGATTGCACCGACGGCGCCTCGATCCCGCAATGGGCGCAGCCCTTCGTGGGTGGTCCGATGACGCTGCGATACCTGCCTGCGGCGGTGCTGCATGACCACTATTCGAAATCGGTGCGGCCGGTCTATGGCTGGCTCCAGACGCAGCGCATGTTCCATGACGTCCTGCTCGACTCACATGTCGAGCCGGAACTGGCCGCGATCCTCTACGCCGCCGTCCTGATCGGCTCGAAGAAATGGATCGTCCGCCTTCAGGGCACCCCTTGCGACATCGGCGAGGTCTGCGTGCGGCGCTACGGCATGGTCGCGGTCTATGAGAGTGAGCCCGAGATCTACGACACCCGCGCCTTCAAGACCCAGTTCGACAAGGCCATCGCCCAGATCAAGGCGGACGGCGCGACAGGCGAGCCCGCCGTGGAGGCGATCGTGCGCGAAATTACGGGCAGCACTATATATCTCGACACGTTGTCGGGAGTGATCGCCCCGGACTTCGTCCCGATAGCGACCGAATAGGCGGTCAGTCGCGGCCCATCGCCTCGCGCCAGTGGCGGCGGCAGAGGCTCACATAGGTCTCGTTGCCACCGATCTGAACCTGATCGCCGTCGCGCAACGCCTGGCCGCCTTCCCCCATGCGCACGACCATCGTGGCCTTCTTGCCGCAATGGCAGATCGTGCGCACCTCGCGCATCTCGTCGGCCAGCGCGAGAAGCGCCGCCGAGCCGGGGAAGAGCTTGCCCTGGAAATCCACCCTTAGCCCGTAGCACATCACCGGCACGCGCAGATCGTCGACCGCACGGGCCAGTTGCCAGACCTGTGTCTCGCTCAGAAATTGTGCTTCATCCACAAATACGCAAGCGCAAGGCCCGCGATCGAGCCGAGACTTGATCATTTCGAACATGTCGGTCTCGCCGGTGAAGCAAGAGGCCTTTGCCCCGATCCCGATTCGGCTCGCGATCTGACCATCCCCAGCCCGGTCATCGAGCTTCGCCGTGACGAGCAAGGTCTGCATCCCGCGCTCGATGTAGTTGTAGGACGCCTGCAAGAGGATCGTGCTCTTGCCCGCATTCATGGTGGAGTAATGGAAATAGAGCTTGGCCATGCCTTGGCTTAGCCAAAGCCGTAAAGTACGGCAAGGCTTCGCCAGACGGCCTGTGCTCCGTCGGCGAAGCCCGCCGCCCCGGGAAGTTAGGGGGTTCCAGGGCGAACTCGTACTCTACAGGCGGGAAATCCCGCATTTCCTAACACTTATGATGTGACAAATTTCGTCGCGGGGGCTAAGGGGAAAGCGCAAACGGCTTTCCCCCCTGGAGGCGCGCTATGGGCGATCACATCGGCAGCTATCTCAAGAAGCACAGCGAAGCGCTGGTGAAGGACATCGGCATCGAGAAGGCCGCGGCGCTCTGTGGCAAGTCGAAGGCCACTCTCGGGCGCTATTATTCGAACGATCCCGAAAACGGCGATCGCTTCATGCCGATCGACGTGGTCGCCCGGCTCGAGGCCGAAGCCGAATTCCCGCATGTGACGGTGGCGCTGGCCGATCTGTCGGGCATCACCGTGAGCTGGAAGGAATCCAAGCGTAACTCCTCCGAGGGCAATATCAATTCCGACGTCGTCGCGCTCAGCCAGCGTTTCGCGATGCTGATGGCCGAATATCACGCTTCGATCGCCGACGGCACGATCAGCCTCAACGAGGCCAAACGCATGCTCAAAGAGGCGCAGGCGCTTCAGGAAGTGCTGCTCGAAGTAAAGCTGAAGCTCGAGGAAGGGACGCTGATCTGAGGCCTATGGCCGGTCAGCGCTGTCCATCCAGATCGTGACGGGCCCGTCATTGAGCAGGGCCACCTTCATATCCGCCCCGAATTCTCCGGTCTGAACCGGCAGGCCAAGGCCCGCGAGATGGGCCGCGAAATGCTCATAGAGACGATTGCCGATCTCGGGCGGCGCTGCGCTGGAAAAGCCGGGGCGATTGCCGCGCGAGGTATCGGCGGCCAGCGTGAACTGGCTGACCACCAGACAGGCCCCTCCGATATCGCCCACCGCGCGGTTCATCTTGTCGGCGTCATCCTTGAAGATGCGCAGCTTCGAGATGCGCTCGGCCAGCTTTTCGGCGGTTTTCTCGTCGTCGCCTTGCATCGCGCAGGCGAGGATCAGAAGGCCCGGCCCGATCTCGGCGATGCGGTTTCCGTCGACGGTGACAGAGGCTTCCGAGACGCGCTGTATCAAAGCCCTCATGCGAGTTCCTCCGCCCAGGGCGGGTTCGCGCCTGCGCGGCTGACCACGACGGCGGCCGCCCTGACGCCAAGCTCAAGACAGTCAGAGATCAGCCCCTCATCCGCCCGCGCGATCCGGCCCTTGTCGAGCGCCCCGGCCCGATCCAGCGCGGCGAGAACGCCCGCGTTGAACGTATCGCCCGCACCAACGGTATCGACGACCTCGACCTTGCGCGCAGGCACGAAGATCTCGCACTCGGCGGAAAATCCATGCGCGCCGGTTGCGCCTTCGGTGATGAAGACAAGCTTCGGCCCTTTGCGCAGCAGCCCCCGCGCCAGATCCGCAATCGCGCCCGGCCCTTCCAGCCAGCGCAGATCCTCGTCCGAGACCTTCACGATATCGGCCGCAGCGATCATCCGGTCGAGCCGCGCGCGATAGGCGGCCTCGTCGCGGATGAAACCGGGACGGATATTCGGGTCGATCATCGTCACGCGGGTCTTGGCCTCACGCAGCATCAGTGCCTCGTAAGCCGCCCCGCATGGCTCGACCGGCAGGGAAATCCCCCCGAAGAACATCGCCGTCACATCGGCCGGGATCCCGGGCATATCCTCGATCTTCAACATCCGGCCCGCGGTGTTCTCGTCATAGAACGCGTAGCTCGCATGGCCGTCGGTGAGCGTCACGAAAGCCAGCGTCGTGGGCCGGTCCGAGCGCACCGCAAGCCCCGCATCGACGCCGCTATCCGAGAGCGAACGGATCAGCATCTGGCCGAAAAGGTCCTCGGAGAGGCCGGAGAGAAAGCCCGAACGCGCGCCCAGCCGTCCCAATGCGATCGCGGTGTTGAATACGGCCCCGCCCGGATAGGGCGCGAAGGCCGCCTCGCCTTGGGCGCTTTCGCGCGGGAGCATGTCGATCAGTGCCTCGCCGCAGCTCAGGATCATCGGGGTCTCCTCCGTCTTATCTTTGGGCCGATACCGCTAACATCTGCTACACGCGAAGGACTTGTCGGGCAATCCCCTCATCTGCTGCAGCCGCCGCGGATCAAGCGGCGGCCCCGCCCTCCCCGCGCCGATTGCGGCCCTCGACAAGCCAGGCGCTGACGGTCAGAAGCGCTGCGAGCAGCAGCCACGCCCAAGCCGGCAGCAAGGGCTGGACGCGAATATCGGTTGTCGCTGTCGCCCCGCGCGGGGTGATGCCGATCCAGCCGCGCCCTGCCGAGGGACGTCCCGCACGGATCTCGCGAATACGCGGGATGCCATCTTCGAGCCGCGTCACGCCACCGCCCGAGCCCGCGATCGCAGCGGCGAGCGGGTCAGCGCTGGCGATGGTCTGTTCGAATTCGCGAGGCGAGGCCGGACCCATCGCGACGACGCGCTCCAGATCGCCATCCTTGAGGCGGTAGAGCCCAGCCTCGGGCGCGCTCCAACGAGCGGTGAAACGTCCCGGCGCGGTCTCGTTCAGCGTGATCTCCTGCGTCGAGCCATCGGGCAGCGTGATCGTCACCGGCGGCACGCTCTCTTCCATCGAGCGGCGGACGATCTGCATCGAGAGGGACCCGGGCTCGATCTCGGCGAAAAGGGCCTCTTCCTCAAGCTCGGGTTCCTTCATTTCCCAATGCGCGATCCGGCGCAGCAATTCGAGCTGCGGCCCGCCACCGTCGTAACCACGGTCCCACAACCAGGCGTGATCCGACGCCAGAAGCGCGACCCGCCCCTTGCCCTCCCGCGAGAGCACCAGAAGCGGCTTGCCCTCCGCCCCGGACATCACGACCTCGCCCGTCGGATTGGCGAGCTCGATCTGGCGCAGCCAGTGGCCCCAATGGGGACCTGTATCGTCGCCTTCGCCTTCTGGTTTGGGCGCACCCTTGAGCCCCGCGGTCACAGGATGGCGCAGACCAATATCGGTCGGGCGCGGCAGGAAGCTTTCGGAGATCACCCGGCCGGTCGGCCGGGCGGGCATGATATCCCCGAGGCTGGTCTGGAACAGGCTCTCGACAGTCGCGAATTCCGGCCCGGCGGCCACGAGGATCGCGCCACCGCGTTCAACGTAATCCTTGATATTCTCGAAATAAGCCGAGGGCAGGATGCCGCGCGCGCCGTAGCGGTCGAAAATGATCAGGTCGAACTCGTCGATCTTGTCGACAAACAGCTCCTGCGTCGGGAAGGCGATGAGCGACAGCTCCGAGACCGGCACACCGTCCTGTTTTTCCGGCGGGCGAAGGATGGTGAAGTGCACGAGGTCCACGCCCGCATCGGATTTCAGCAGGTTGCGCCAGGTGCGCTCGCCCGCATGGGGCTGGCCGGAAACCAGCAGCACCCGCAGCCGGTCGCGCACGCCGTTGATCTGCACGGTGGCGACATTGTTGCGATCCGTCAACTCGCCTTCGACGGGCGCGAGCGAGAATTGCACCACGTTCTGCCCCCCGTGATCGAGCGTCAACGGCAGTTCCAGATCACGCCCGGTGCGCACGGTGTAGCTCTTGGGGTCCTTGCCATCGATCGAGATGGTGATCTGGGCCGTGCCGCCGGTCGACGCAGGCACATCGCCCATATCCTCGATCTTGAGCCGGATCGCGGTCTCCTCGCCGATGATACCGAAAGCAGGCGCGGTCTCGATCAGGATGCGGCGATCCCAGTCGGACCGCTTGCCCGTCAAAAGCACCTGCAACGGCGCGGGAAGCACGGGTGCAAGAGCTGCATCATGTGCCTGCCCGTCGGTGACCATCAGCGCACCCGCCACCCGGGCGCGCGGCTCGGAGGCAAGCGCCTCGGCCAGCGCGGCACCAAGTTCCGTCCCCGCATTGTCGGCGCCATCATGCACGCTGACGCGGCGGGTCTCGATATTGGGCATCGCGGCCAGCTGCGCCTGAAGCGCGTTGACCGCCGCATCGGTTTGATCCGCCCGGTCCGAGAGCCGCTGCGACGCCGACCGGTCGTCGATCAACAGAACGATATCGGAAAGGGGCGCGGTCTCTTCGCGTTGCAGGGAGGGCTGCGTAATCGCCGCGAGCAGCACAAGCGCGGCCAGAGCCCGCAATGCCCAGCCGCGCAGCCCCCGCCACAATGCCAGCGCCAGCAGCACCAGCGCCACCCCGCCCCCGACCCAGATCACGGGCCAAGGCAGCAGCGGCGCGAAAATCACCGACAACCCGTTCATTGCCCGAGCCTTTCGAGAAGCGCGGGCACATGGACCTGATCGGATTTATAATTACCGGTCAGCACATGCATGACCAGGTTCACCCCGAAGCGATCCGCGATCTCGCGCTGGCGCTCTCCCGTACGGCCGCGCCCGACCGGGAACATCGGCATGCCGCGCGCGTCGATCGCCCAGGCGCCTGCCCAGTCATTGCCGCCGATCACCACCGGCGTCACTCCGTCATTGAGATTGCGAAACGGCATGCCCTCGGCGCGCTCGGCATCGGCGGGCGGGGCTTCAACCCAGATCGTGCCATCATAGCGGCCCGGGAAATCCTGAAGCAGGTAGAACGTGCGGGTGAGCACATGATCGTCCGGGATCGGCGCAAGCGGCGGGATATCGAGCGGTGCGGCCAGCGCCTGCAAGCGCTTACCGGCGGGGGTCGCCTCGCCGAAGCCCGCGATATCGGCGTCGCGGGTGTCGAACAGGATCATTCCGCCGCCGCGCAGGTAACGGTTGAGCTTGGCATATTCCATCGGGCTGGGCGCGGGCTGATCTGCGGTGATCGGCCAGTAGATGAAGGTGTAGACCGCGAGGTCGTCATTCTTGAGATCGACCATCATAGGCTCGGAAGGCTCGACCGTGGTGCGACGATTGAGCACTCCCGAAAGCCCCGTTAGCCCCGCCATCGAGACCCGGTCGATCTCGGGATCGCCGGTGGGCATAGCGGCAAGAACCACATTGGAGGCAGCCTCGATCGCCCGGGCCGGGTCCATTTCCGCGCGCGCCTGAGGGGGCGCGAGACCCACGAAGATCATTGCACCGATCATCGCGGCGGCTTTCATTGCGCGCGGCCCCCAAAGCTTGCCCGAGAGCGCGAGCGTCGCGAGGATATCGATCAGAAGCGCCGCGAGCGCCGCCGCGAGCAGCCAGCCCTTGAGCGGCATCTCGCGCTGTTCCGCCGCCCCTTCGACGGGGACGCTCGCGGGCCATGTCGCGGGCGACAGCACAGCGTCGCGCGGCAAGGCATTGAGCGCCACGGAACGATCATCGGCTGTGTAGATGCCGGGGCGCAGCTTCGGCCCCGGAACCGCCTGGGCCAGATCCTCACCCGGTACCCCCGGCGCATCGCCGGCATCCTGCAACCGCCCGAACCCGTCGAGCAGCTTCTGCGGCACCCAGGTTTGCCCCGCCAGATCAGCCTCTTCGGGTGCGGCCGGACGCGCCGAGACCGCAAGCCGCTCCAGCATCTGCGGGAAGAGAAGCGACAGCGGCAGGCTCGACCATTCGGCATTGGCCGTCACATGGAACAAAACTACCGCCCCCTGCCCCATCTTCGCGCGCGTCACCAACGGCGTACCATCGGTCAGCGCGGCGATCGTGTGCTCTGACAGGTCCGGCGCGGGTTCGGCCATGACCTGCGCCTTGACCGTCACGTCCTCGGGGATCACAAGCCCCGCGAAAGGCGAGCCCTCCGGGAAGGGCGCCAGCGCGCGCGGATCGCCCCAGCTCATCGTGCCGCCCAGCGAGCGCCCCCCGGCGCGCAGTTGTACCGGCAGAAGCGTATCGGCATCGAGATCGGAATTGGCCATGCGCGGTCCTGCGAAGCGGATCAAGAGCCCGCCCTTCTCGACCCAGTCTTGCAACTTCGACTGCTCGGGCAGATCGGCCATATCGGCGAGGATGATCACATCCGGGTCGGCCGTCAGCACATCGGCCAGCGTGGCTTCGATCAGGTCGGCCGTGGGCCCAAGCGCCTGATGCAGGTAATGGGTGGGCGAGAGAAGCTCGAGGCCTTCGCGGTCGCGCGCGGCCGAGAGGATCGCCACCTTGCGCCGCTTCACCGCGTCGTCGGTCAGGCTGACCGCCCCGGCCGAGCGCGCCCCGGTAATCTCGATGCGGCTGATCCGGTTGCGCAGTTCGGGCGGCAGATCGAAGCGCAGCTCGGTCGCGGTCTTGTCCGCGAAATCGAGCGGCTCACGCGCCAGTTCGCGCTCGATCCCCGCCGGGTCACGCCCGATCGCAGCCACCTCGCGCGGGCTTGGCAGGGCGGCGGAGGCATAGGCAGGCACGACAAGCGCTCCATCCTCGATCCGGGCCGCGCCAAGTGCCAGAACCGGAAATTGCGGCTGCCACACCTTGACCGGACCATGGCTTTCAAGGGTTTGCAGCAGCGGCGCGCGGCTGTCGCGCGCAAGCCCGTCCGAGAGCCAGAGCGTTTCGAACCCGCCTTCGGGCAGGTTGGCCGTGTCGAACGCCTGCGGCGCCCATGGCTCGGGCTTGGTCCCTGGCAGCGATTGCAGAACAGCCCCGGCATCCGAGAAAGTAACCTGCGCGGGCGGCGGATCGGCAAGGGAGATCACCGCCGCAGGGCGGCCCGCCTGCTGGGCATCCTGAAGTGCCGTCGTCATCCGTTCGATCCGGCGCGGCCAGTCGCGCGCCGAAGCCCAGCTGCCATCGACCACGATCAGCAGCGGTCCCTGCCCCGGCACCGCACGTTGTGGGTTCAGGATTGGTCCGGCAAAACCGATGATCGCGGCGGCGAGCGCGAGCAGGCGCAGCACCAGCAGCCACCACGGTGTGCGCGCCGCCTCGACTTCTTCATCCTTGAGCCCCAGAAGCAGCGCGACCCCCGGGAACCTCCGGCGGATCGGCGCGGGGGGCACCGCACGCAGGATCAGCCAGATCACCGGCAAGGCCATCAGCCCCAGCAACAGCCAGGGTGCGGTAAAGCCGATGGGGCCGAGCATCCACATCACCGCCCCCTCTCAAGCGCGGAGTAAAGCCACAGGAGTGCGCCTTGCGCAGGGTCGCCCGTGTGATGGGTCGAGAATTGCCAGCCCGCGTTGCGCGCAAGCCCCGCCAGTTGATCGCGCCGCGCCGCCAACCGGTCGAGGTAACGCGCGCGCAGATCACCCGCCTTGCGGGTCTCGTGCACCAACGCGCCCGACATCGACTGAAAGATCGTGCGTCCGTCATAGGGGAACGCTTCCTCGTCGGGATCGAGCACCTGCATCATCACGCCCGACACGCCCCGGTCGGCAAGCTGGCCCAGAGCCCCCTCGATCGGACCGAGATCGCCGAAGAAATCCGACAGCAGCACGACACGCGATTGCGGTGTGACGCCCGCGATCTCGGGCGCGCCGTAATCCTGCGTGCTGCCTGCGCGCGACAAGAGCCCTGCAAGCTCCATCAGCTGCGCCCGGCCCGGGCGCGGCGGGGCAAGCGGGCCGGTCAGCCCGACCCGCTCGCCGCCCCGGATCATCAGCACCGCGAGCGCAAGGCCCAGAACCCGCGCGCGCTCGGATTTCGTGACCCGCGCTTTGCGGCCTGTCTCGGCCCCGGTGAACCCCATCGAGGCCGCGTCATCGATCCACAGATGCACCGATTGCGCGAGCTGCCATTCGCGTTCACGCACATATTGATTGTCCGACCGCGCCGAACGCCGCCAATCGACAAAGCGCAACTCGTCGCCCGCATGGGCGGGACGGTATTGCCAGAATTCCTCACCTGAGCCCGCCCGCCTGCGGCCATGCGCGCCCATCTGGACGGTGGCCGCCAGATGCTCGGCCGCGACCAGCAAAGGCGGCAGCGCAGAGGCTGCCCCTTCCGCCTCGCGGCGCAGACGCAGCGCCGGGATCACCCCCGGCGCCTCCGTATCGGGCGTTACGCTCAAGCGGCAGCCCCGGCAGCGCTCGGCCCGGTGATCTCGGCAACGGCACGGTCGATCAGATCGCCCAGCGTCTCGCCACGGGCGCGCGCCGCGAAGCTCAGCGCCATGCGGTGGATCAGCACCGGGCGCGCCATCGCCTGCACATCCTCGATCGTCGGCGCAAGGCGACCGTTGATCAGCGCGCGTGCCCGCACCGTCAGCATCAATGCCTGCGCGGCTCGCGGCCCCGGCCCCCACGCCAGCGCACCGCGGATGAACTCGGGCGCTTCGGCCTCGCGTGGACGGCAGGCGCGCACCAGATCGAGGATCGCATCGACGACCTTCTCGCCCACCGGCATCTGCCGCACGATCCCCTGCGCCTCGATCAGCTCGGCGGGGGTGAAGACGGCATGCGCCCCCTCGGCCACGACGCCGGTGGTCGCCAGCAGGATCGAGCGTTCGGTCTCGCGGTCCGGGTAATCCACGTCGACTTGCACGAGGAAGCGGTCGAGCTGGGCTTCGGGCAGCGGATAGGTGCCCTCCTGCTCGATCGGGTTCTGGGTGGCGAGGACATGGAAAGGCGGGCCAAGCGGGCGATGTTGGCCGGCGATGGTCACCTCGCGCTCCTGCATCGCCTGCAACAGCGCGGATTGCGTGCGGGGCGAGGCCCGGTTGATCTCGTCGGCCATCAGGAGCTGACAGAAAACCGGCCCTTCGAGAAAGCGGAAAGCGCGGCTGCCATCGGGTGCGGTTTCCAGCACTTCGGAGCCCAGAATATCGGCGGGCATCAGGTCCGGCGTGAACTGGATCCGGTTCGAGTTCAGCCCCATCACCGTCGAGAGCGTCTCGACCAGAAGCGTCTTGCCGAGCCCCGGCAGGCCCACCAGAAGCGCATGTCCGCCCGAGAGCATCGCGGCGAGAACCAGCTCGACCACCCGGTCCTGCCCGATGAAGCGCCGGTCGATCGAGGCCCGCGCCTGCGCGAGCTTGCCGCCAAGGCGCTCGATATCTTCCATCAGCTTTTCGGGCTCGGCCATGACAATCTCCCCGTTGATGCCTATCTTTGCCAGCAAAGCAGATATCCACGCTCCGACCAACGGCAAAACTCGCATGACGGATCACAAACAGACAGTTTCCGCCCATTCCCCCACGGCAGACGGGCTCGCCTCCGCCGCGAAAAAGGCCAGCAAAAAAGGCCCGCCGCCAGTGCATCTGTGGGATCCGCCCTTCTGCGGCGATCTCGATATGGAGATCCGCCGCGATGGCACCTGGTTCTATCTGGGAACCCCGATCGGGCGCGAGGCGCTGGTGCGATTATTTTCATCGATTCTGAAACTCGAAGACGGGAAATACTTCCTCGTGACCCCGGTCGAGAAGGTCGGCATCCAGGTCGAGGACGCGCCCTTCATCGCCGTCGATTTCACAGTGGAGGGTGACGGCGACACCCAGACGATTCGTTTCACCACGAATGTGGGCGACGCGGTTCTCGCCGATGCAGACCATGCGATCCGGGTCGAACATAGCGAGGATGGCGAGCCCCGCCCCTACCTGCATGTGCGCCGTGGGCTGGACGCACTGATCGACCGCAAGAGCTTCTACCGGCTCGTCGATCTGGCGGTCACCCGCAAACATGAGGGGCAGGAATGGCTCGGCGTGATCTCTTGCGGCAGCTTCTTCCCGATCCTGCCCGAAGCGGAGCTGTAACGTGCCGAAATTCGCCGCCAACCTGACGTTCCTCTTTACGGAACTGCCGTTCTTCGAGCGGTTCGCGGCGGCCAAACAGGCCGGATTCGACGCGGTCGAGGTGCTGTTTCCCTACGAGTTCTCGGCGCAGGAAATGCGCCACGAGCTGATCCGCAACGATCTGACCTTCGTGCTGATGAACGTGCCGCCGCCGAACTGGACGGGCGGCGATCGCGGCTTTGCCGCCGTGCCCGGTTGCGAGGAGCGCTTCCGGCGCGATTTCGACCGGGCGATTCGCTTCGCCGATGTGCTCAAGCCGCGCCATATCCACATCATGTCAGGCAAGGCCGAGGGGATGGTCGCGCGCAAGACTTATGTCGAGAACCTGAAATGGGCCGCCGCGCGTGCGCCCAAGCGCTCTCTCACCATCGAACCGATCAACCCGATCGACATGCCAGACTACTTCCTGAACAGCTTCGATCTGGCGGCCGAGGTTCTGGAGGAGGTCGGCGCGCCCAACCTGCATCTGCAATTCGACGCCTATCACGCGCAGATGCTGACCGAGGACGTGGCGGGAACCTGGGCCGAGCACGGGCACCGCGCGGTGCATGTGCAATTCGCCGATGCGCCAGGACGCGGCGGGCCGGGGTCGGGCGAGATCGATCTTGCCGTCTTTTTCGCGACCCTCGATGCCGAGGGCTATGCGGGCCATGCCTCGGCCGAATATACACCGCAGTCGGACACGCGTGAAACGCTGGCTTGGTTGCCGAGACCCTGAGCCCTCAATGCGCCGGATGATCGGCGCAGCCCAAGACCGCGCTTTCGGGCTCCAGCGTCGCGTGGTGGATATCGAAGCGATGCGCCAGCATCCCCTTCGCCCGCGCGATCACAGGCGCATAATCCTGCCCCTCCGCCAGCACCAGATGCGCCTCGACCGAGATCCGGCGCTCGTCGATCTGCCACAGATGGACGTGATGGACACTCTCGACGCCCTCGACCGCGCCCAGCGCGACGCGCACCTCGGTGCAATCCTTCTCGGGCGGCGCGCCAAGCATCAGGATGCGCAGCACCGGTTTGAGATCGGTGAACACATGCCAGAGGATGAACACCGAAATCCCGATCGTCAGGATCGGATCGACCAGCCGCCAGTCATAGAGCAGGATCACCACGCCACCGATGATGACCGCGACCGAGGCCCCCGCATCGGCGAGGTTGTGCAGGAAGGCGGCACGAATATTGAGGCTGTGCTTCGAGAGCGCATAGGTCAGCGCGGCGGTCGCAAGGTCGATCACCAGCGCGAGCGTCGCCAGCCAGACCACGATCCAGCCATCGACCTGCGGCGGGTGGATCATCCGGCCCACGGCTTCCACGATCAGCCAGATCGAGATCAGGATCAGCGCGATGTAATTGACGAAAGCGGCCACGACCTCGGCACGCGACCAGCCGAAGCTCATCGCCGCATCCGCGCCGCGCCGCGCGAGCTTGCGCGCCCCGAAAGCCAGCACCAGCGCCGCAGCATCGGAGAAATTATGCACCCCATCCGCGATCAGCGCCATCGAGCCCGCGATCGCGCCCCCCGCGACCTGCGCGAATGTGAGCACCACATTGACGACCACGGCCCAAAGCACGCGATTGTCACTCGCAGTTTCGTCGAGATGATGGTGGGAGTGATCGTGGGGCATCTACGTCTTTCTCTATCCTCTGCGCCTGTGGCGCGGTGGGACGCTCCGCGGGGGATATTTGAGCCAAGGCGAAGCATAGGCGCTTCATTCGAGTTGGCCAAAATATCCCCGCCGAAGGCTCCCGCAGTCTCAACATTGCACGCCCGCGAGGTCAATGCGTTCGCGGCGTTCTGCGCGGATCCTCACACGGGTTTGTGCGTTGCCCCTCACGCCGCCTTCACCAAAATGAGAGCTTCCCGCTCCGAGCGCTCAAGAGGTGACCCGATGATCCCCGCCCGCTATGCACATTTCATCTTCAGCCTGATCCTCTCGGGGATCATGTCACTGCTGGTCTCGGGCATTGCGACCTTGCGCGCGGCGGGGCTGGTCGAGAATTTCGCCGCGCTTTGGGCATCGAGCTGGCTTTCGAGTTGGGCTTTGGCCTATCCGGCGGTGCTGATCGTCGCGCCGATCGCGCGGCGCGTGACCAACAGGCTCGTGCGCCAGACCGCGGCTCAGTGAGCCTCGGCCCAGCTCGCCCCCTGCCCCGCATCGACGACCAGCGGCACCGAGAGCTTCACCATAGGTTCTGCCGCCCCTTCCATCGTGGCGCGGGCGGCGGTGATCAGGTCCTCCACGGCCGTGTCCTCGACCTCGAAGATCAGTTCGTCATGAACCTGGAGCAGCATTTTCGCCGGAAGCCCCTCGATCGCCTCGGGCATGCGCACCATCGCGCGGCGGATGATATCGGCGGCCGCGCCCTGGATGGGCGCGTTGATCGCGGCGCGTTTGGCGAAACCTGCTGAGGGGCCCTTGGCGATGATGTCCGGCGTGTGGATCTTGCGGCCGAACAGCGTCTGGACGAATTTGTGTTCCTTCGCGAAGGCCACGGTGTCGTCCATGTATTTGCGGATACCGGGGAAGCGCTCGAAATAGCGGTCGATGAAGCCTTGGGCCTCGGCGCGGGGGATGCGCAGGTTACGCGCCAGACCGAAGCCGGAAATGCCGTAGATCACCCCGAAATTGATCGCCTTCGCCTGACGGCGGATCTCGGGCGTCATCTTATCGAGCGGGACATCGAACATCTCGGAGGCGGTGGCCGCGTGAATGTCGAGGCCCTCCTTGAAGGCTTCGCGCATCTCCGGCAGGTCTGCGACATGGGCGAGGATGCGCAGCTCGATCTGGGAATAGTCGAGCGAGACGATCTTGCAGCCCTCGCGCGCCACGAAAGCCTCGCGGATGCGGCGCCCCTCTTCCGAACGCACGGGGATATTCTGCAGGTTCGGATCGGTCGACGCGAGGCGCCCGGTATTGGCCCCCGAGATCACATAGGACGTATGCACGCGGCCCGTCTCGGGGTTCACATGGGTCTGGAGCGCATCCGTATAGGTCGATTTCAGCTTCGAGATCTGGCGCCAGTCGAGCACGCGGGCAGCGAGTTTCGCAGCTTGCGGGTTGGTGTCCTCCATCGTGGTCACGTCCTCGAGCACATCGGCGCCCGTGCCGTAAGCACCGGTCTTGCCCTTCTTGCCGCCCTCGACGCCCATCGTGTCGAAGAGGATCTCGCCCAACTGTTTGGGCGAGCCGACATTGAAGGGCTGGCCTGCGATCTGGCCGATCTCGTCTTCGAGCTGCGCCATTTTCTGCGCGAACGCATTGGACATGCGGGCCAGAACGGAAGCGTCGACCTTCACCCCCGCCATCTCCATATCGGCCAGCACCGGCACGAGCGGACGCTCGAGCGTCTCGTAGACGGTGGTGACGTGCTCGCGATGCAGGCGCGGCTTGAACAGCTGCCACAGGCGCAGGGTGATATCGGCATCCTCGGCGGCGTAGCGGGTGGCCTTTTCGATCTCGACCTTGTCGAAGGTGACCTGGCTTTTCCCTGTCCCGATCAGCTCCTTGATCGGGATCGGCTGGTGGTTGAGATAGCGATCCGAAAGCGCATCCATCCCGTGGCCGTGCAGCCCCGAGAACATCGCGTAGCTCATCAGCATCGTGTCGTCGATCGGGGCCACGCGGATGCCGTGGCGGGCGAAGATCTTGAAGTCATACTTCATGTTCTGCCCGATCTTCAGGATCGCCGGATCTTCGAGCACGGGTTTCAGGAGCGTCAACGCCTCATCGAAATCCATCTGGCCCGCGACACGCTCGGAGCCGCCGAAAAGGTCGTCGCCGCCCGAGCTGTGCCCCAGCGGGATATAGGCGGCCCTGCCCGCCTCGATGCAAAGCGAGACGCCCACCAGTTCGGCCTGCATCTCGTCGAGCGAGGTGGTCTCGGTATCGACCGCAACCCAGCCTTTCGCGCGCGCCTCGTCGAGCCATTTCGCAAGCTCACCTGCATCGCGGATGCAGGTGTAGCTGTCAGGCTCGAAGGCAGGCTGCTCGATCTCCTGCGCCGGTTCGTCGTGGCTCGCAGGCACTGCCGAAACCTCGGGCACGGGTGGCGGCTCGGTGCCGAATTTCTCGGCCACACGCCGGGTCAGCGTGCGGAACTCCATCCGGTTGAGAAAATCCATCAACTGGTCGGGATCTGGCTCACGCAGTTCCAGATCGTCGAGGGTGAACTCGATCGGGGTCTGCTCGTCGAGCGTCACGAGCCGCTTCGACAACCGGATCTGATCGGCCTTCTCGATCAGCGTCTCGCGCCGCTTGGGCTGCTTGATCTCTTCCGCGCGGGCGAGAAGCGTTTCCAGATCGCCGAATTCGTTGATCAGCAGCGCCGCCGTTTTCACGCCGATCCCGGGCGCGCCGGGGATGTTGTCGACCGAGTCGCCCGCAAGCGCCTGAACGTCGATCACGCGCTCCGGGCCGACGCCGAACTTCGCCTCGACCTCCTCGACCCCGATCGCCCGGTTCTTCATCGCGTCGAACATCTGGACGCCGCCGCCCACGAGCTGCATCAGATCCTTGTCGGACGAGATGATCGTCACGCGCCCGCCCGCCTCGCGCGCCTGACGCGAGAGAGTCGCGATGATGTCATCGGCTTCGTAGCCCGCAAGTTCCTCGCAGGCGATATTGAACGCCTTGGTTGCCTCCCGGGTCAGCGGGATCTGCGGGCGCAGCTCCTCTGGCATCGCTTCGCGATTGGCCTTGTAGAGATCGTAAAGGTCGTTGCGGAAGGTATGACTGCCCTTGTCGAAGATCACCGCAGCATGGGTGGGCGCGTCCGAACCCTTGGCGTCCTCGATATATTTCCAGAGCATGTTGCAAAAGCCCGAGACCGCCCCGATCGGCAGCCCGTCGGATTTGCGCGTCAGCGGCGGCAGCGCGTGATAGGCGCGGAAGATGAAGGCCGAGCCGTCGATCAGATGCAGGTGACAACCTTTGCCGAATGCCATTGCGAGGCCCTCCTTCACGCGTTGGGCCCGGTTGTGCCACAGGGGGGTGCGGAGGGAAAGAGGATCGGGGGCGGCTGGGCGTAAAGGGGCGCGCCATAGCCTCGGGTGGGCGCTGTGTTCCGCGCGTGGCTTGGCGCTTTATCTCAAACGCCCGCAGGTCGCTTGAACCCGCGAAACTTCGCCAACGCGCCCTCCCGGTGTGAGGGTCGGGCGCGGCCAGGGGCTGGTCGCCCGGGCGAAGGGATGAACGCACAGCCCTTGCCAGACGCCCCGAAATCCCCCATCTCAACCACAACGACAAAGGATCGAACCGATGGATTATTCCAAGATGGGCGGGGCGAAACAGCCCAAGAACACGCCCAAGCACGCCGAGCACAATGCCTATGGCACCGACAAGACGCCTTACGGCAAGAAAGACCCCAAGGCCGAACTGCTGGCACGGATGAAGGCGGCGGCGAAGAAGGGCAAGTGAGGGCCCGCGTTCAGAGGTCCGCCTCCAGCGCCTCGGCGCCGGCAATCATCTTTGCCGACACCCCGCTCAGAAGCTCGGCCCAGTCGGCCTCCAGCTCGGACGTCCAGAGATCTCCCAGCTTGGCCGAGATCCCTGCGATCACGGCCTCTGACAGCCAGGCATAATAGTCCGGCTCGGCCCCGAAGAGCACATGCATCTGGCCGAGGCCCGGCAGTTCCAGTTCCTGCTCCTCGGGCGGATCGAGGGTCGCAAGGATCACCTCCATCATCGCGGCATATTTCAGCTGCTGCCCGCCCTCGCTGTTGGGCAGCAGCTGATCAAGTTCGGGATGGACCGCGTAAAGCCGCGCGAAAGTGTCGCGAAACAGCGCCGGGTCTTCGAAGTCGAGATGTTCGGCACTCGCACGCACCCGAGCCGCCCGCTCGGGCGGCAAGAGTGGCTCAGTGATCGTCATGCGCGTGGTCGCGGTCGATCACGTATTTCTTGTCGCAATAGCCGCATTCGACGAAGCCGGTATCGCGCGGGATCGACAGCCAGACGCGCGGATGGCCCAAAGCACCCTCGCCGCCATCGCAGGCGACTTTCCAGGTGGTGACGATCTCGGTTTCCGGCGCCTCGGGGGCATTGGGCGAATGGGTGGCAGTCATGGAAGCTCCGTCTATATAAGGCACGAGAACCCGCGCCTGTCATTCAGGCGCATTCTAGCAATCGCGAAAGGCGGGGCAAGTTGGAACAGCAGGCAATCGAGGTCTCCGGGCTGCGCAAGACCTATGCGGGCGGCAAGAAACAGGAACCGAAAGAGGCGCTGAAGGGGCTCGATCTGTCGATCCCGGCGGGCTCGATCTTCGGGCTTCTGGGGCCAAACGGGGCCGGAAAATCGACGCTGATCAACATTCTCGCGGGGCTGGTGAAGAAAACCGAGGGCCGCGTGGTGATCTGGGGCTTCGATCAGGACGTGAACCCGCGCCAGTCGCGCGCGGCGATCGGCGTGATGCCGCAAGAGCTCAACATGGACCCGTTCTTCACCCCGCGTGCCGCGCTGGAGATGCAGGCGGGGCTCTATGGCGTGCCGAAATCCGAGCGCTGGACCGATGAGATCCTTGAACTGGTGGGGCTCACGGACAAGGCCGAGGCCTATGCGCGCAACCTCTCGGGCGGGATGAAGCGGCGGCTCCTGCTGGCCAAGGCGCTGGTGCACCGGCCGCAGATCCTCGTGCTGGACGAGCCCACCGCAGGCGTCGATATCGAGCTGCGCGCGATGCTCTGGCGCAATGTGCGCAAGCTCAACGAGCAGGGAATGACGATCATCCTGACCACGCATTACCTCGAAGAGGCCGAGGAAATGTGCGACGAGATTGCGATCATCAACCACGGCGAATTGATCATCCGCGACACCACGCCGAACCTTCTCAAGCGCATGGACCGCAAGGCGCTGGTCGTCGAGCCGCGCAACGCTGTCAGCCAGGAAATCCGCTTGCCGGACGGGGTGAGCATGGAGACCCGCGCGGGTGGGGAGATGGCATTTTCCTATTCGCGCAACGAGACCTCGGCCGAGGATATCCTCGACGCGCTGCGCGCCGCCGGCATCCAGATCCGCGATATCGCAAGCGAACAGCCGGGGCTGGAAGAGGTCTTCGTCTCGCTGACCTCGTCGCGCTGAGCCTGCCCGCTTACAACCCGTGGCTGCGGTCGTATCGGTTGGCCGCCGGTTGGACCCAGCCCTCGGGCGCGTGCGCGGGGCGGTAAATCTCCACGCCCAGAGGGTAGCAGGCCGCCGTGTCCGAGCTGTGCTCTGAAGAGCAATCCCCGCCCGGGCAGGCCGAGAGACCCCCCAGCAGGTCGATCTCGGCGAAGAATTCGAGGAAATCGCCGGGCCGAACGGGGCTGGCCTTCATGAAATACTGCCCGGTTTCGCGGGTGAAGCCGGTGCACATGAAGACGTTGAGCACGTCATGCACCAGCGCCTCCGCCTCGCGCGGCGAAAGGTTGCGCGCCTCGGCCAATGCGCGCGTCAGGTTCGAATGGCAGCAATGGTGATACTGCCCGCCATCGGAAAGCAGGCAATGCGTATAGGGATCGCAGCGCGTGCCGATCACGTCATGGACCGAGCCACCGAACGGGTCGATCCCATACCAGTCGAGCGTATCTTCGGTGATCGTTGCCATGGGCCGAAGCGTCGGAAAGCCCGACCACATCCGGTCACCCCGGCTGAGATGGGTGCCATGCAGCGCGCGGGTCTTGCCCGAATAGAACCGCTCGGACAGGTCCGCGGAAAACAGGTTCAAATCGCCAACTTGCGGCCCCTCGACCGAGGTGATGCGGAAGAAATGCCCGGCGGGAACCTCGAAGGCCAGGGCTTCGCGTGGCGGCACGCGCAGGTCCGCGACCTTTTCCCAACCGTTCCGGGCAGAGCGATAGGCGCTGAGGTCGGGCTCAGGTAGGGCTTCAACCGGGTAGCAGATCACCGGGGCGAGGGACTTGCGCGCTTCTGAGTCCTCGGGCGGCTCATGTTCGGGTCTCGGGTGCATGAAAGGCTCCTCTTTTGCGCCACTCTGCCCTTCCCGAACGCAAAGAAAAACCCCGGTCCAGGACCGGGGCAGTCGCGACAGAACGCTTTTCGCTACAACGCTCAGGCGGCGTTATAATATTCGTACATCAGTTCAACCGCCTCGAGGCCGGTTTCCTTGCGCGGCTTTGCCGGCGCGATCAGTACAGGCGCGGATTTCTCGGGGGTGTAATAGGCCAGATGCTCTTCGGCGACTTGAACAGGTTGCGTCCCTTTCGGGAATTTGACGATTTCCACCATGGAACTCTCTCCAGTTGCGAGTTCCTCCCTGCGAGGACATTTAGGCTCATCCGCGGAAAATCAAACCCGAAAATGCCGCATGTGCGATATGCGCTCGCTGCAACGCAGCAAAAAGGGCGACTTGCGCCGCCCTTCTACAATCCATTGGGGTAAGCACTTCGGCCACCCGCTATATGCACTGTGGCTTAAACCACGCGGTTGACCTGCATCCGCTTGATCTCGGCGATCGCCTTGGCCGGGTTCAGGCCTTTCGGGCAGGTCTTGGTGCAGTTCATGATCGTGTGGCAACGATAGAGCTTGAAGGGATCTTCCAGCGCATCGAGACGCTCCCCGGTCGCCTCATCGCGCGAGTCGATGATCCAGCGATAGGCGTGAAGAAGCGCCGCCGGGCCGAGATATTTGTCGCCGTTCCACCAGTAGCTCGGGCACGAGGTCGAGCAGGAGGCGCACATCACACACTCATAGAGACCGTCGAGTTTCTTGCGATCCTCGATCGACTGACGCCATTCCTTCTCGGGGCGGTTCGTCTTGGTTTCCAGCCAGGGCATGATCGAGGCGTGCTGGGCATAGAAATGCGTCAGGTCCGGGATCAGGTCCTTCACCACCGGCATATGCGGGAGCGGATAGATCTTCACGTCGCCCTTGATCTCGTCGAGGCCATAGATACAGGCCAGCGTGTTGATCCCGTCGATATTCATCGCGCAGGAGCCGCAGATACCTTCGCGGCACGAGCGGCGGAAGGTCAGCGTCGGGTCGATCTCGTTCTTGATCTTGAGAAGCGCGTCGAGAACCATCGGCCCGCACTTGTCCATATCAAGGAAATAGGTGTCGAGCCGCGGGTTCTCCCCGGTGTCCGGGTCCCAGCGATAGATCTGGAACTTGCGGACGTTCTTGGCATCCGGCTTCGGCCAGGTCTTGCCGACGCGGATCTTGGAATTCTTCGGAAGCGTGAACTGAACCATGATTGGTCCCCTTTCCGTCAGTACGAATAGAGCGGCCGCGTGGGCATCCGGCCGGATTTTCTGTAAACGCAGGCGTTGTAGGCCTCTGAGGGATCGCCCTGAACCGTGACGCCGAGATTGAAGTCGAGTTCCACTTCGGAGTGGAAACCCTCGTTCGTGACGCCCATGCCCGCCGAGCCGGTGACCGGCGCTTTCGGAGCATATTGGGCGTAGCACTGGCGTTCGGCCTGTTCGACCGGAATGGGACCGCAGGCAGCGAGGCCGAGCCCCGCCGCCATCAGCCCATATGCCGGTCCGAGGCGCATCAGTAGACCCGCTTCTTGGGCGCGATCTTCTTCAGCTCGATGCCGCCATCGGCCTCGGGCGTCAGCGGATCGAGATGGACCGCGCGGAAGCTGAGTTTCACCTCGTTGCCATCGACATGCATGATCGAGTGCTTGCGCCAGTTCGCGTCGTCGCGATCCGGGTAATCCTCGTGCGCATGCGCACCGCGCGATTCCTTGCGGGCCTCGGCGCCGACGATGGTCGCCAGAGCGTTCGGCATCAGGTTCTCGAGTTCCAGCGTTTCCATCAGGTCCGAGTTCCAGATGAGCGAACGGTCGGTGACCTTCAGATCGTCCAGCTTGGAAGCCACGACCTTCATCTTCTCGACACCTTCGGCCAACGTCTTGTCGGTGCGGAACACCGCCGCGTCGGCCTGCATCGTGCGCTGCATCTCGAGGCGCAGTTCGGCCGTGGGCGTGCCGCCATCGGCGTAACGCACCTTGTCGAAGCGGTCGAAGATCGCGTCGATCTTGGCTTTCGGGATGATCGGGTTGGCGCTGTTCGGATCGACGATCTGACCGGCGCGGATCGCGGCGGCACGACCGAAGACCACGAGGTCGATCAGCGAGTTCGAACCCAGACGGTTTGCACCATGCACCGAAGCCGAACCCGCCTCGCCCACGGCCATCAGGCCGGGCACGATCGCATCGGGATTGTCGGCGGTCGGGTTGATGACCTCGCCATGATAGTTCGTCGGGATACCGCCCATGTTGTAGTGCACGGTCGGCAGAACCGGGATCGGCTCTTTGGTGACGTCGACGCCGGCGAAGATCTTCGCCGATTCCGAGATCCCCGGCAGACGCTCGGCCAGCGCTTCCGGCGGAAGGTGGCTGAGGTTGAGGAAGATGTGGTCCTTGTGCTCGCCCACGCCGCGGCCTTCGCGGATCTCTAGCGTCATGCAGCGCGACACCACATCACGCGAGGCCAGATCCTTGTAGGTCGGAGCGTAACGCTCCATGAAGCGCTCGCCTTCGGAGTTGGTCAGGTAACCACCCTCGCCGCGCGCGCCCTCGGTGATGAGGCAGCCCGAGCCGTAGATGCCGGTCGGGTGGAACTGCACGAATTCCATGTCCTGAAGCGCGAGGCCAGCCCGCGCCACCATGCCGCCACCGTCGCCGGTGCAGGTATGGGCCGAGGTGGCCGAGAAATAGGCGCGGCCGTAGCCACCCGTGGCCAGAACCACCATCTTCGCGTTGAAGACATGCATCGTGCCGTCGTCGAGTTTCCAGCAGACGACGCCCTGACACTGCCCGTCATCGGACATGATCAGGTCGATCGCGAAATACTCGATGTAGAACTCGGCGTTGTTCTTCAGCGACTGACCGTAAAGCGTGTGCAGGATCGCGTGGCCGGTGCGGTCAGCGGCGGCACAGGTGCGCTGCACGGGCGGGCCTTCACCGTATTCGGTGGTGTGGCCGCCGAAGGGGCGCTGGTAGATCTTGCCCTCTTCGGTGCGCGAGAACGGCACGCCGTAATGCTCGAGCTCGTAGACGGCCTTGGGGGCTTCGCGCGCGAGGTATTCCATCGCGTCGTTATCCCCGAGCCAGTCCGAGCCCTTGATCGTGTCATACATGTGCCACTGCCAGCTGTCCGGGCCCATGTTGCCCAGGGACGCGGCGATACCGCCCTGCGCGGCGACGGTGTGCGAGCGGGTCGGGAAGACCTTGGTCACGCAGGCGGTGCGCAGGCCCTGTTCGGCCATGCCCAGCGTGGCGCGCAGACCCGAGCCACCGGCGCCGACCACGACCACGTCGTAATTGTGGGTTTCGTATTCGTATGCAGCCATTTGCCTCGTCCCGTTATCAGTTGCCCAGCAGAAGGCCGATGAAGACCATCTTGCCGAGTGCATAGAGTGCGGTCGCCATGATCACGTAAGCCAGCGAATGCATCGCGATCTTGAGCGCCTTGCCGGCGGTGCCGTGCACGTAGTCTTCGATCCAGACTTCGGTGCCCTTCGCGAAGTGCTGCATGCCGACGATCACGATCAGCGCGGTCAGGATCGCCGGGAAGGGGCTCGCGAAGGTGGAGATCACGGTCTGCTGGTCAGCGCCCAGCGTGGTGCCGACGATGAAGAGCCAGGTCGGAATCATGAAGGCAAGCGCCACGGCGGATGCCGACATCCACCAGTGATGCTCGGTACCGGTGCCCGAGGCACCTTTGCCAACGGCGCGTTTGCGGTCGGTGAGGTAACGCATCTCGGCCTCCGTTACAGATGAATGATGATGAGGGTCAGCGCGGTCAGCACGACCGAGCCGATGATGCAGACCCAGCCGAGCATTTCGGCGGTCTTGATGTCCATGTAGCGGCCGGTATCCCAGATCAGGTGACGGATCCCTGCAAGGTAGTGATACCAGACGCCCAGCAGCGACAGGGTGAAGACCAGATCGCCGAACCAAGAGGTCGCGATCGCGTTCACGAAGTCGAAATAGGCGGGGCTGGTCGCCGCGGCGAGCAGCCACCAGACGAGCAGCAGCACGCCGACGATGATCCCGTTGCCGGTGATCCGCGTCATGATCGACGAGAACGACGTCATCTGCGGGCGGTAGATTTGAAGGTGCGGGGAAAGCGGGCGCTCAACCTGTTTCACTTCAGCCATGATCGGTCCCTTTGTTCGCTGGGCTCGACACAAGCAGCGCCCCATGAACGGGGTCCGGGCTTGCGCGGAGCTGGCCGGAATTGGGTTTGTTACTAACGCAATTTTCCCCCAAGTCACGCGCTCAGAGCATGAAAAACTGTGATTTGCGCTCAAACAGGGGTGAAAAATTCGCTTTGTGATCACATAAATTCTGAGCGTGATCACATGTTACCGCTCGCGGAGGCCGCAGCCCCCGCGAGTGAGTCTCCCGCCGCGATCAGGTCGGCATCAGCGCCCAGTAATCGAGATCGAGCAGCACTTCGGGCAGGTATTTCCCGTCCTCGCCCTTATAGGCGAACTCACTCGCACCCTGTTTCGTGGCGACCAGCCGCAGCCGGATCGCGCCGACGCCGGGAATGTCGGTCTCGGCGCGGTCGAGCACTTCCGACCAGGCCTTCACCGTATCGCCCGAGAAGCAGGGATTGGCATGTGCGCCGCCATTGAGCGCCACGATCATCTGCGCGTTGGCCAGTCCGTTGAACGAGAGCGCGCGGGCCATCGAGATCACATGCCCGCCATAGATCAGGCGCTGGCCATCCTCGCGGAAGGTGGCGTCGAAATGCACCTTGGCGGTGTTCTGCCACAGCCGGGTGGCGATCATGTGCTCGGCTTCCTCGATCGTGACGCCGTCCACATGGTCGATCTTCTCGCCAATCTCGTAATCGCCCCAGCGATGCGGTTCGCCCGCGAGGTCGAAATCGTAGCCTTCGAAACTCAGCCCCTCAGGGATAACCAGATCCTCAGGGGCCACGACCTTGGCCAGTTCGGGCAGCACGGTCTCGGGTGCGGGGGCCTCGAAGTCGCGTTTGCGCACCATTACCCAGCGCACATATTCCAGCACGACCTCATCCATCTGGTTGAAGCCGCGGGTGCGGACATAGACCACCCCGGATTTGCCGTTCGAGTTCTGCTTAACCCCGATCACTTCGCTTTCGGAGCGCAGCGTATCGCCCGGATAGACCGGCTTGATCCAGCGACCTTCCGCATAGCCAAGGTTCGCCACCGCATTGAGCGAGACATCCGGCACCGTCTTGCCGAAGACGACGTGGAAGGCGATCAGATCGTCGAGCGGCGAGCCCTCGAGCCCGCAGGCAGCCGCGAACTCGTCCGAGGAATAGAGCGCGTGACGTGCCGGATAGAGCGCGTGATAGAGCGCGCGCTCCCCTTCCGCGACGGTGCGCGGCACCGCGTGGCGGATCACGTCGCCGATCTTGTAATCCTCGAAGAAACGGCCCGGATTGGTCTTGCCCATCATTGCTCTCCCAGCTTCATGTCGGGGTGATATTCGCCCGCGATTTCCTTGGTCACGGCCTGCGCGCAACGCATCACGCCCTTCGCCTGATCGAAGGCGTATTGCGGATCGCCATGCAGCGCCCAGCCCTTCGAGAGCGCGAGGCTGACCTTGTGGCAAAAGGCCGAGGTGTCGTCTTCGGTAAGCAAACGATAGATCAGTGCCATGTTACGCCCCGAAAACCGCGTAGCCGAACCAGTAGTGGATGCCCGCGATCGCGCCATAAAGGATCAGCGTGCCGACGATGCCACCGATTTCCTTACCGATATTGACCTGCGGGTTGGGCTTGGCGGGCTTGCTCTGCTTGTTGATCAGGATCACCTCCAGCACCGCCCAGGCCAGCAGACCGCCGAACAGGATGATCCCCGGCAGGGTCGGATTGACCAGAAGATGCGCGAGCGCCCAGGTCTTTACCCCGGTCAGCTGCGGGTGGCGGATCTTGCCGCTGAGCCACAGTTTCATGCCCGAGACCGCGAACAGATAGACCGCGAACAGCATCAGCAGGTTGTTGACGCCTTTAAGCGCCGCGTTCGGCGTCCAGAGATAGAAAACCGGATCGGCAGCGCGCCAGCCGATGAACATCAGCACGACGCTGATCAGAACGAGTGCGGCCACCATCGGACGCTCCGCGCCCTTGAGCGCGCGCCGGAAGCCCGGGAAGATCCGTTTCGCGAGATGTGCCAGCGACCAGATCAGGACGCCGAGGATGAGAAGTGCCATTGCGATTGCCTCTTAGCTGCCAAGCGCGGCAATCGCCTCC
Source organism: Thioclava marina (assembly GCF_002020135.1). Classification (GTDB taxonomy): domain Bacteria; phylum Pseudomonadota; class Alphaproteobacteria; order Rhodobacterales; family Rhodobacteraceae; genus Thioclava; species Thioclava marina. Next base: position 289,904 of record NZ_MPZS01000002.1, read on the forward strand.
GCCTTGGCGAGGATCTGCCGCGCGGTGACGATATGCAGATTCTCCACGATCTTACCATCCACGACCGCAACCCCCTGCCCCGCGGCCTCGGCCTCTTCGAAGGCCGCGATCTGACGCTTGGCGAGATCGATCTCGGCTTCCGAAGGCGCGAAGGCGGCGTTGCAGACCGTCAGTTGCGCCGGGTGGATCAGCGTCTTGCCGTCAAAGCCCATGTCGCGGCCCTGATCGCATTCGAATTTCAGGCCCTCGTCATCTTTGAACGCGTTGTAGACGCCATCGACGATGATCTTGCCATGAGCCTTGGCCGCCAGCAGGCACAGGCCCAACCCCGCCTGCATCGGCAGACGGTCGGCGCGGAAGCGGCTCCCGAGTTCCTTCGCGAGATCGTTGGTGCCCATCACCATCCCCTCGAGCCGCGGATGCGCGGCGATGGCGCCTGCGTTGAGCATCCCCAACGCGGTCTCCATCATCGCCCAGAGAGACACGCCCGGGATCAGATCGGCCACCGCGTCCAGATCCCCCGTCGTCGAGACCTTCGGGATCAGGATCGCATCGACCTTGGCGCCTGCGCGGATCGCCTCGGCAAAGGCGAGGATGTCTTCGCGACCCCAGTCGGTGTCGAGCCCGTTCACCCGCACAATCCGCATCCGCGGGCCGTAATCGGCCTCGGCCAGCGTCTTCGCCAGCAGCGCGCGGGCATTCACCTTCTCGTCAATGGCAACGGCGTCCTCGAGATCGAAGATGATCGCATCACAGGCCAACCCCGTGGCTTTCTCCAGCGCACGCTCTTTCGAGCCGGGAATGTAGAGCACGGAACGGGTGGGGCGGGCCATTTGATTCTCCATCTCGCAATTTTCTTTCGCCAGATCGCACAAACGAGACAGAATCGGCAAGCCCCGATTTGCCGCAACGCAGAAAAATCGCCTCTTTGCGGGACGCTGCGCGGAGCTCGCGTGGGAGGTTAACCCTATTTTCGCATCTCGCGGCGCAGGTTCGGGACTTCTGTGACGAAAGGGCGCGTTATGCTGCAAAAGATGATCGGCCTCTCCCTCGGCTTCGCTTTGGTGGTTGCGCTTGCGCAGCGCGCGCCCGCCGAAACCGCCTCTTGCGGCCAGCGCGCCGATCTCGTGTCCCAACTCCAAACCCGCTATCTCGAGACCCGCCGCGCCATCGCGCTGGCGGAAAACAACGCGGTGCTTGAGATCTTCGCCTCCGAAAGCGGGAGCTGGACAATTCTCGTTACGCGCGCGAACGGGCAAAGCTGCCTGATCGCCTCGGGAGAGGCCTTCGAAGCGCTTGCCGAAACGCTGCCGGCTCAGGACACCGCGCTCTAGGCGAAAATCGCCTGGTGGATCAGCTTTAGAGAAATCAGCAGCAGCGCCCAGATCACGATCTTGTAGAAGATCTCGGTGGGCATCCGCTTCACCAGCCAAACCCCGAGAAACACCGCTCCCGAGGCCGGAACGGCGAGGATCATCGCCGTGCCCAACGAATCCCAATTCACCTCGCCCAAAGCGATGTAGGGGCCGAGCTTCGCCAGATTCACATAGGAAAACAGCACCGTCGCTGTGCCCGCGAAGACCTGCTTGGGGAGGTTGAGGGGGATCGTGTAGGTCTGAAAGGGCGGCGCGCCGGAATGGCTGACGAAGCTGGTGAAGCCCGCAATCGTGCCCCAGAACAGCCCCGGCGCGACCTTCGCCTCCTGGCGCGCGCCGGGCCGATGCCGGAACAGCGCGTTGAGCGCGAACACCGCACCGATCGTCCCCACCATCAGCGTCACCCAACGCTCGGACACGATCTCGGCGGTGGCCCAGCCAATGCCGATCCCGATCGTCGTGGCGGGAATCATGATCGCGAGCACACGCCGGTCGAACGCCTTGCGATAGGCCCAGAGGCCGAACATGTCCGCGACGATATAGACCGGCAGCAAGAGCCCCGCGGCCGCGACCGGATCCATCACCATCGCCAACACCGGAACCGAGATCGATGCCGCCATCGGGATACCGCCCTTCGACAGGCCGACCATCACCGCAGCAAGAAGTGCCAGGGCCCAGCCCGTCACACTCAGTTCCAACATCGCGTTTTCTCCTCCCGATCGAGAATCGCCCTCCCCGACCGTTGTCCCTGAGTTGCATGGGGACGGGTCGAAGGGAACCGCGACCCCGAAAAGAGAATGTAAGCAAAGTCCGAAAGCGGACCGCTTCGGCATACATTTGCATACATTTTTTCGTTTCCGCGCCCCGCCGCAGCGCAGCACCCTTGCCCTTTGGGAACCAAAGAGCTAGTTGAACCGCGTCAGATTTACCCAATCCACCCACCCGGAGGACCAAATGGCCAGACCCAAGATCGCCCTTATCGGCGCCGGTCAGATCGGCGGCACGCTCGCTCATCTCGCCGCCATCAAGGAACTCGGCGACGTCGTGCTGTTCGACATCGCCGAAGGCACGCCGCAAGGCAAAGCCCTCGACATCGCGGAATCGGGCCCCTCCGAAGGCTTCGACGGCACCTTCAAGGGTACCAATGATTACGCCGACATCGCGGGCGCAGATGTCTGCATCGTCACCGCCGGCGTTCCGCGCAAGCCGGGCATGAGCCGCGACGACCTGCTGGGCATCAACCTCAAGGTCATGAAGTCCGTCGGCGAAGGCATTGCCGCGCACGCGCCCAACGCATTTGTGATCTGCATCACCAACCCGCTCGACGCGATGGTCTGGGCTCTGCAGCAGTTCTCGGGCCTGCCGGCCGAGAAAGTCGTCGGCATGGCCGGCGTGCTCGACTCCGCGCGTTTCCGCCACTTCCTGTCGGTCGAATTCGGCGTCTCGATGCGCGACGTCAACGCCTTCGTGCTCGGCGGCCACGGCGACACGATGGTGCCGCTCGCCCGCTACTCGACCGTTGGCGGCATCCCGCTGCCCGACCTGGTCGAAATGGGCTGGACCACCCAGGAGAAGCTCGACGCGATCATCCAGCGCACCCGCGACGGCGGCGCCGAGATCGTCGGCCTGCTGAAGACCGGCTCGGCTTTCTACGCCCCGGCGACCTCGGCGATCGAGATGGCGGAAGCCTACCTGAAAGACCAGAAGCGCGTCCTGCCCTGCGCAGCCTACGTCAAAGGCGCGCTCGGCCTCGACGGTCTCTATGTCGGCGTGCCGACTGTGATCGGCGCTGGCGGCATCGAGAAGGTCATCGACATCAAGCTCAACAAGGACGAGCAGGCGATGTTCGACAATTCGGTCAACGCGGTGAAGGGCCTCGTGGAAGCCTGCAAGGGCATCGACAGCACCCTCGCCTGATCGAAAATCAAGCCTGATCCGAATTTGGGGCGCGCCTTCGGGCGCGCTCTTTGCGTTTTCTGGCCGGCGAGTCCGTCAGGGCGATGATGGTCACGCTGAACTGACGAGCGGCTCGGGGTCAAAGCCAAACGCGTCGTGCAGCCGGCCGATCAGATCCGCCTCGTGACGGATCAGCGCGCGATCGAACCCTGCTGGGCTCAGATCGACCTTATCTCCAAAGAGCGCGTGTGTTTCCTCGGCGATGGCCAGCTGCGGGCGGATCAACAGCTCATGCGCCGCCAGTTCCTCGGCTTCGTAATCGCGCAGGCCCTGGACGTCCCACCACAGCCGCATCAGCTCATCGGGATCTTCGGCGCGCAAGGCGGCCTCGTTGAACTGGGCGGTGCGCGAATTGACATAGGGCACCGGCTGCCCCGTCACCTTGGTCGTCACCCGACGCAGCATCTTGAGCAGGAAATGCAGCGGCGTAAGCCCGTCGAAATGCATCAGCCGCGCGTTGTAGCTGGGTCGATAGGGCAGATCGTTGACCGTGCTGTCCCAATGGCTGAGCGGGAAATGCACCCCGATCGCATAGCCGCGCCCCGAGCGCACCACCGGCTTGCCCGCGACATGGCCTGCAAGCCCCTTGTGCAGGTAGCGCGCGCGCAAACCATAGAACAGCAGCCCTTCCTCGGCGAAACCATCCCAGCGTCGGCGGAAGGCACCCGCGAAGATATCGGCGCCGGGCGCCTTGCTCAGATAACAGCGCTCGTCCACCTCGAGCCGCAGCCACGCCTTCTGCTCCCCGGTCTTGGCCAGTTCCCATTCGAGCGGGCGCGCGAGGCTCACGAACTCGTCCGCATCGCAATGGATGAGCCAATCCAGATCGGTTTCGGCCAGGGTCCGGGTCGCATTGTATTTCTGCCGTCCCTGATGGCGCGCCGGTCGCTTGTTGCGCCAGCCCCGCGCCCAGCCATCTTCGCCCGAATGGTGGACGAACACGCCGTCGACCCCGCCGATCAGAGCCTCGGCCTCGGGGTTGGGCCGGTCGAAGAACACATGAACCTCGCTCGCCCCGATCGCGCGGTGATGCGCGACATAGGCCGCGACCAGCGCTGCGGGCTCATCCACGGTGGCCACGACGCCCCAGCGCGGCATCTCTTCACTTTGCGTCATACGCCTGTCATGCTTCGACTGTCCCTTTCCCGCAACTGACTCGATTTTCGCGAGTCGTGCCAGTGCCCGCATGCCACACTGCAGCATTTTGGCATTTGTGATCACACATTTTGAGCCTGTGATCACATATGTCGTTTTTTCAGGCCGAGCGAGGCGAATTGTCGCGATTTCAGTTTGAGTGAAGTCTCAAAGCGCCTAGAACCCCTGCAAATCGCACCAGCATGGGGTATCCAAGGATGAATATCCACGAATATCAGGCCAAACAGCTCCTCAAGAGCTACGGCGCTCCGGTCTCGGATGGCCGCGTCGTTCTCAAGGCTGAAGAAGCCAAAACCGCCGCGAGCGAGCTCGACGGCCCGCTCTGGGTCGTGAAGGCTCAGATCCACGCCGGCGGCCGTGGCAAAGGTCACTTCAAGGAGCCCGAAGCGGGTGAAAAGGGCGGCGTTCGCCTCGCCAAGTCGGTCGAAGAGGCCGAGACGCTGGCCAAGCAGATGCTCGGCAAGACCCTGGTGACGCACCAGACCGGTCCGGCCGGCAAGCAGGTCAACCGCATCTATATTGAAGACGGCTCGGACATCTCGCGCGAGCTGTATCTCGCGCTGCTCGTCGACCGCGCCACCTCGCGCATCTCGATCGTCGCCTCGACCGAAGGCGGCATGGACATCGAGGAAGTCGCGGCCTCGACCCCCGAAAAGATCCTGAGCTTCTCGATCGACCCGGCCACGGGCTACCAGGCCTTCCACGGCCGTCGCGTCGCGTTCTCGCTGGGCCTCGAAGGCCCGCAGGTCAAGCAGATGGTCGCGCTGCTCGGCAATCTCTACCGTGCCTTCACCGAGAAGGACATGGAGATGCTCGAGATCAACCCGCTGATCGTGATGACCGACGGCAATCTCAAGGTTCTCGACGCCAAGCTCGGCTTCGACGGCAACGCCGTCTACCGCCACTCGGACATCGCCGCGCTGCGCGACGAGACCGAAGAGGATCCGAAAGAACTCGAAGCCTCCAAGTACGACCTCAACTACATCGCGCTCGATGGTGAGATCGGCTGCATGGTGAACGGTGCGGGCCTCGCGATGGCCACGATGGACATCATCAAGCTCTACGGCGCCGAGCCCGCGAACTTCCTCGACGTCGGCGGCGGCGCCACGAAAGAGAAAGTGACCGAGGCGTTCAAGATCATCACGTCGGATCCGAACGTCAAAGGCATCCTCGTGAACATCTTCGGCGGCATCATGCGCTGCGACATCATCGCCGAGGGCGTTATCGCCGCGGTCAAGGAAGTCGGCCTGCAGGTCCCGCTCGTCGTGCGCCTCGAAGGCACCAACGTCGAGAAGGGCAAGGAAATCATCGCCAATTCCGGCCTCAACGTCATCGCCGCCGACAACCTGTCGGATGGCGCAGAGAAAATCGTCAAAGCGGTGAAGGGCTAATATCATGGCAGTTCTCGTCAACGAAAACACCAAAGTCATCTGTCAGGGCTTCACCGGCTCGCAGGGCACGTTCCACTCGGAGCAGGCGATCGCTTACGGCACCAAGATGGTCGGCGGCGTGACCCCGGGCAAAGGCGGTCAGAAGCACCTCGACCTGCCGGTCTTCAACTCGGTGCACGAAGCCAAGGCCGTGACCGAAGCGAACGCGACCGTGATCTACGTCCCCCCGCCCTTCGCGGCCGACTCGATCCTCGAGGCGATCGACGCGGAAATGGAACTGATCGTCTGCATCACCGAGGGGATCCCGGTCCTCGACATGATGAAGGTCAAGCGCGCGCTGATCGACTCCAAGTCGCGCCTGATCGGCCCGAACTGCCCCGGTGTCATCACGCCCGACGCCTGCAAGATCGGCATCATGCCCGGCCACATCCACAAGCGCGGTTCGGTCGGCGTCGTGTCGCGCTCGGGCACGCTCACCTATGAGGCCGTGAAGCAGACCACCGACATGGGCCTCGGCCAGTCGTCGGCCGTCGGCATCGGCGGTGACCCGATCAAGGGCACCGAGCATATCGACGTGCTCGACATGTTCCTCGACGATCCGGAAACCCAGTCGATCATCATGATCGGTGAAATCGGTGGTTCGGCGGAAGAAGAAGCCGCGGAATTCCTCGCCGAGCAGCGCAAGAAGGGCCGCTGGAAGCCGACCGCTGGCTTCATCGCGGGCCGCACGGCACCTCCGGGCCGCCGCATGGGCCATGCCGGCGCGATCGTCTCGGGCGGCAAGGGCGATGCAGAGTCGAAGATCGAAGCCATGAAATCGGCCGGTATCGTCGTCGCTGACAGCCCCGCCACGCTCGGCGAAGCCGTGATGAAGGCGATCAAGGGCGAATAAGCCCGAACTGAAGACAAGCGGGGCCGCGTTCGCGCGGCTCCGGTCTCACGAGGAAAGGACCGGACCCATGCCACTCGCCAGAGCACGGCGCACCACCCGCCCGCTTACGGGGCTGGTTGCTTGCGCTCTGCTCGCAGGTTGCGTGGAGAGCCGGTCCGCCTCGATCGGGCCGGGGGGCACTCTCGCTCCCGCAGGCGCGCAGGCCTCTGATCTGACTGCGCATGCCCCTGCCCCGGCCGTGCCGCGCGACGAGCGTTCGCACGGCATGTTCCAGACCCTGACGGGCATCAATGGCGACGCGGTCGCGGCCGTTCAGCTCGGCACGAAACCCGCCTATGTCTGGTTCGATCCCGTCGCAGCCCAGCCCGGCACGGTTGATCAGGCCCCGACGCGGATCTGCGCGAAGCGCGGCAGCCCGGTGCAAAGCTCTTACATCACGCGTCCGGAGGACAATGCTCCGGGGGTGCAGGTGCTCGTCGTGGAGTGCCTGTCATGATGTGCCGCACGCCGGAGTTCCCTGCCATGCCCTGCTCCGCTCAAATCCACATTGTCCCGTTTGCCGTTGCGTGCCCCCTTGCGATCGCACCGGGCGGCAACCACGTGACACCCGATATCGCACCCCCGCTCACACACGCGGCCCATCCCTGACCGGACCGCCACACAGTTTGATGTTCACCGCACCGAGGTGAGGAAAATGACAGACCAATCCCCCAACGACCAGTTCAATGCCTCGCAGTTCCTGCAAGGCGCGAATGCCGAGTACGTGGAGCAGCTCTATGCGAAATTCGTCGAGGATCCTTCCTCGGTCGATACCGCTTGGGCCGCGTTCTTCGCCTCGCTCGGCGATCCCGATCAGGATGTGAGGAAATCCGCCACGGGCGCGAGCTGGGAACGCACGGACTGGCCGCCGGTCGCCGCCGATGACCTCACCGCCGCGCTGACCGGCGAATGGCCGGTGATGGCAGAGGGCAAGGCCGCTGGCGAGAAGATCAAGAAGAAGGCCGCCGAGGCGGGTATCGCGCTGGACGAAGCGGCGGTCAAACGCGCCGTGCTCGACTCGATCCGTGCCCTGATGATCATCCGCGCCTACCGGATCCGCGGCCATCTGAACGCCGATCTTGATCCGCTGGGCATGCGCGAGCATGAGCATCACCCCGAGCTCGACCCCAAGAGCTACGGCTTCACCGATGCCGACATGAATCGTCCGATCTTCATCGACAACGTGCTCGGCCTCGAGATTGCGTCGATGCGCCAGATCATCGACGTGCTCAAGCGGACCTATTGCGGCACCTTCGCGCTGCAATACATGCATATTTCCGACCCCGAGCAATCGGCCTGGCTGAAAGAGCGCATCGAAGGCTACGGCAAGGAAATCACCTTCACCAAGACCGGCCGCCGGGCGATCCTCAACAAGCTCGTCGAGGCGGAAGGGTTCGAGAAGTTCCTGCACGTCAAATACATGGGCACCAAGCGGTTCGGCCTCGACGGTGGCGAAGCGCTGATCCCGGCGATGGAGCAGATCATCAAGCGGGGCGGCCAGCTCGGTCTCGAAGAGATCGTGGTCGGCATGCCGCACCGCGGCCGCCTCTCGGTACTCGCGAACGTGCTGCAAAAGCCCTACCGCGCGATCTTCCACGAATTCCAGGGCGGCTCGTTCAAACCCGAGGACGTGGACGGCTCGGGCGACGTGAAATATCACCTCGGCGCGTCGGCCGACCGTGAATTCGATGGCAACAAGGTCCACCTGTCGCTGACGGCGAACCCCTCGCACCTCGAAGCGGTGAACCCCGTCGCGCTCGGCAAGGTGCGCGCCAAGCAGGACCAGCTCAACGATCAGGAGCATCGCACCAAGGTGCTCTCGGTTCTGCTGCATGGCGATGCGGCTTTCGCGGGCCAGGGCGTCGTGGCCGAGTGCTTCCAGCTCTCGGGCATCCGCGGCCACCGCACCGGCGGCACGATCCATATCGTCGTGAACAACCAGATCGGCTTCACCACCGCGCCGCACTTCTCGCGCTCCTCGCCCTATCCGACCGACATCGCCCTGATGGTGGAAGCCCCGATCTTCCACGTGAACGGCGACGATCCGGAGGCCGTCGTGCACGCTGCCCGCGTCGCGATCGAGTTCCGCCAGAAGTTCCACAAGGACGTTGTCCTCGACATCTTCTGCTACCGCCGCTTCGGTCACAACGAAGGCGACGAGCCGATGTTCACCAACCCGGTGATGTACAAGTCGATCAAGACCCACAAAACGACGCTGCAGCTCTACACCGAACGTCTCGTGGCTGACGGGCTGATCCCCGAAGGCGAGATCGAGGACATGAAGGCCGCCTTCCAGTCGCACCTGAACGAAGAGTTCGAAGCCGGGAAGGTCTTCAAGCCCAACAAGGCCGACTGGCTCGATGGCCGCTGGTCGGGCATGGAGCAGGAGAAGGGCGAATACGAGCCCGGCAGCACCGCAATCGCGCCCGACACGTTCCAGGAGGTCGGCAAGGCGCTCGTGACCGCGCCCGATGGCTTCGCGATGCACAAGACCGTCACGCGTCTGCTCGAAAACAAAAAGCAGATGTTCGAGACCGGGACCGGCTTCGACTGGGCAACCGCAGAGGCGCTCGCCTTCGGCTCGCTGGTGACCGAGGGCTACCCGGTGCGCCTGTCGGGTCAGGACGCGACGCGCGGCACCTTCTCGCAGCGTCACTCCGCCTTCATCGACCAGAACACCGAAGACCGCTACTACCCGCTCAACAATATCCGTGAGGGGCAGGCGCGCTACGAGGTGATCGACTCGATGCTCTCGGAATATGCGGTGCTCGGGTTCGAATACGGCTACTCGCTGGCCGAGCCGAAGGCGCTCACGCTCTGGGAAGCCCAGTTCGGCGATTTCGCCAACGGTGCGCAGATCATGTTCGACCAGTTCATCAACTCGGGCGAACGCAAATGGCTGCGCATGTCGGGCCTCGTCTGCCTGCTGCCGCACGGCTTCGAAGGTCAGGGCCCCGAGCACTCCTCAGCGCGTCTCGAGCGCTACCTTCAGCTCTCGGCGGAAGACAACTGGATCGTCGCGAACTGCTCGACGCCGGCCAACTACTTCCACATCCTGCGCCGCCAGATCCATCGCGACTTCCGCAAGCCTCTGATCCTGATGACGCCGAAATCGCTGCTGCGTCACCCCAAATGCGTGTCGAAGGCCGAGGAGTTCACCACCGGCTCCACCTTCCACCGCGTTCTGTGGGACGATGCCGAGATGGGCAATTCGGATCTCAAGCTGAAGTCGGACGACAAGATCAAGCGCGTCGTGATCTCCTCGGGCAAGGTCTATTACGACCTGCTCGCGCAGCGCGACGAACGTGGCCTCGACGATGTCTACCTGCTGCGTCTGGAACAGTTCTACCCGTTCCCCGCCCAGGCGATGACCAAAGAGCTCACCCGCTTCAAGGATGCCGAGATCGTCTGGTGCCAGGAAGAGCCGAAGAACCAGGGCGCCTGGTCCTTCGTCGAACCCTATATCGAATGGGTTCTGGCCAAGATCGACGCGAAACACGGACGTGCGCGCTATGCTGGTCGCGCGGCCTCGGCCTCGCCCGCAACGGGTCTGGCCAGCCGCCACAAGGCCGAGCAGGACGCGCTCGTCAACGATGCACTGGAGGGTTGAACCGATGTCCACTGAAGTCCGCGTTCCCACGCTCGGAGAGAGCGTCACGGAAGCCACCGTCGCCACCTGGTTCAAGAAACCGGGTGATGCGGTCGCCGCCGACGAGATGCTCTGCGAGCTCGAAACCGACAAGGTGACGGTCGAGGTTCCCTCGCCCGCCGCCGGCACGCTTGGCGAGATCGTCGCCGCCGAAGGCGACACGGTGGGCGTTGCAGCCCTTCTCGCCACGATCGAAGAGGCGGGGGCTGCGGCCGCCGCTCCGAAGCAGGAAGACAAACCGGCGGCGGCAGCCGCCCAACCCCAATCGAATGAGGGAAAGATGGTCGATGTGATGGTGCCCAGCCTTGGTGAATCGGTCACCGAGGCAACGGTTTCGACGTGGTTCAAGAAGGTCGGCGACACGGTCGCGGCCGATGAGATGCTGTGCGAACTCGAGACCGACAAGGTCTCGGTCGAGGTTCCCGCCCCCGCCGCGGGCGTGCTGACCGAGATCGTCGCCGCGGAAGGCACGACCGTCGACGCCTCGGCCAAGCTCGCCGTGATCTCCGAGGGCGCCTCGGCTGGGGCTGCTGCACCCGCCGCCGCCGCTCCGGCCGAAGCCGCTCCGGCGTCGGCTGGCGGGAAAGACGTCGAAGATGCGCCTTCGGCCAAGAAGCTGATGGCCGAGAAGGGCATCGACCCGGCCTCGGTTCAGGGCTCTGGCAAGGATGGCCGGATCATGAAGGAAGATGTGGCCAAGGCGGCCGACGCTCCGAAACCGGCGACCGTCGCCGTGGCCCCGGCCCCGGCGCAGGCTCCGCGCGGGCCGGTCAATGCAGACGATGCCAGCCGCGAAGAGCGCGTGAAGATGACCCGCTTGCGCGCGACCATCGCCAAGCGTCTCAAGGACAGCCAGAACACCGCCGCGATGCTCACCACCTATAACGAGGTGGACATGTCGGGCGTGATGAACCTGCGCAACGAGTACAAGACCCTCTTCGAGAAGAAGCACGGCGTCAAACTCGGCTTCATGTCCTTCTTCGTGAAGGCCTGCTGCCACGCGCTCAAGGAAGTGCCGGAAGTCAACGCAGAGATCGACGGCAACGAGATCGTCTACAAGAACTATGTCCATATGGGCGTGGCGGTGGGCACGCCCAATGGTCTCGTCGTGCCGGTCGTGCGTGACGCCGACCAGCTGAGCTTCGCCTCGATCGAGAAGCAGATCGCCGAATACGGCGTGCGTGCGCGCGACGGGAAGCTGTCGATGGCCGAGATGCAGGGCGGCTCCTTCACCATCTCGAACGGTGGCGTCTACGGCTCTCTGATGTCCTCGCCGATCCTCAACCCGCCGCAATCGGGCATCCTCGGCATGCACAAGATCCAGGAGCGCCCGATGGTCGAAAACGGCCAGATCGTCATCAAACCGATGATGTATCTCGCGCTGAGCTACGACCACCGCATCGTCGACGGCAAAGGCGCCGTGACCTTCCTCGTGCGCGTCAAGGAAGCGCTGGAAGACCCGCGCCGCCTGCTGATGGATCTGTAAAGACAGGAACGAAGGCGGCACTCCCTGCCCCTTCCTCTTGGTCCAAATATCCCCGGGGGGTCCGGGGGGGGCAGGCAGCCCCCCGGTCCGCCCTCTCCACCGGGAGCGACACATGACCCCCGAACTCACCACCCTCGCCCTTGCGCTGCTTCTCCATCTCGGCCTGATGGTCGCCTATTCGATCAAGGCCAATACCGAGCTGGGCACGCGCTACCCGCTGAGCCCGCGCGACAAGGCCGCACCTGAGATATCGGTCCTGCTGGGGCGGTTGCAGCGCACGGTGAACAACTCCTTCGAGGGGTTGATCCTCTTCACCCCTGCGGTGCTGATCGTGGTGCTCTCGGGCCAGGCCGATCAGACGACGGCGGGCGCGGCGGTCTGCTTCCTGATCGCGCGCGTCCTCTATATCCCGGCCTATCTGATGGGGCTCGTGCCCTGGCGCTCGCTCGTCTGGGGCTTTTCGTTTTTCGCAATCCTGGCGCTGGTCGTGGCCGCGCTGATCTGAACACCCGCGCGGGTCTCCGCGCGCCAAAGACTTCTAAGGAGCAAGACCAATGGCAGACTATGATGTGATCGTGATCGGCGGCGGCCCGGGCGGCTATGTCTGCGCCATCCGCTGCGCGCAGCTGGGCCTCAAGACGGCCTGTGTCGAGGGCCGCGAGACCCTGGGCGGCACCTGCCTCAACGTGGGCTGCATCCCCTCGAAAGCGCTGCTGCACGCCACCCATTCGCTGCACGAGGCCGAGCACAACTTCGCCAAGATGGGCCTGAAGGGCAAAGCTCCCTCGGTCGACTGGAAGCAGATGCAGGCCTACAAGCAGGACGTGATCGACGGCAACACCAAGGGTATCGAGTTCCTGTTCAAGAAGAACAAGATCGACTGGCTCAAGGGCTGGGGCTCGATCCCGGCTGCCGGTCAGGTGAAGGTCGGCGACGAGGTCCACAACGCGAAGAGCATCGTTATCGCGACCGGCTCCGAGCCCGCCTCGCTGCCCGGCATCGAGATCGACGAGAAGACCGTCGTGACCTCGACCGGTGCGCTCTCGCTGCCGAAAGTGCCGAAGTCGATGGTGGTGATCGGCGCGGGCGTCATCGGCCTTGAGATGGGCTCGGTCTATGCCCGCCTCGGCGCCGAGGTGACCGTGGTCGAGTATCTCGACGCGATCACCCCCGGCATGGATGGCGAGGTTGCCCGCAACTTCCAGAAGATCCTGTCCAAGCAGGGCCTCAAATTCGTGCTCGGCGCCGCCGTGCAGGGTGTCGAGGTCAAAGGCGGCAAGGCGACCGTCAAATACCAGCTCCGCAAGGACGAGAGCGAGGCCACCCTCGACGCCGAAACCGTGCTCGTCGCGACGGGCCGCAAGCCCTACACCGATGGCCTCGGTCTTGAGGGCGCGGGCGTCGAGATGCTGCCGCGCGGTCAGATCAAGACCGACGCGCATTGGGCGACCAATGTGAAGGGCATCTACGCGATCGGCGACGCGATCGTCGGCCCGATGCTCGCGCACAAGGCCGAGGACGAGGGCATGGCGGTGGCCGAGGTCATCGCCGGCAAGCACGGCCACGTCAATTACGACGTGATCCCCGGCGTGATCTACACCACCCCCGAGGTCGCCTCGGTCGGCAAGACCGAAGAAGCGCTCAAGCAGGAGGGCCGCGCCTACAAGGTCGGCAAGTTCTCCTTCATGGGCAATGGCCGCGCCAAGGCGGTGTTCCAGTCGGAAGGCTTCGTGAAGCTGATCGCGGACAAGGAAACCGACCGCATCCTCGGCTGCCACATCATCGGCCCCGGCGCCGGCGACCTGATCCACGAGATCTGCGTGGCGATGGAATTCGGCGCCTCCGCGCAGGACGTGGCGCTGACCTGCCATGCCCACCCGACCTTCTCGGAGGCAGTGCGCGAGGCGGCACTGGCTTGCGGTGACGGTGCGATCCACGCCTGATTGAGGGTCGCCCGGTAAACAATTGCCGGGTTAGAGCCCTATTCAGGCCGCAAATGACAGCGACTCTCGATAGGCCCGTGGCGTCTCGCCCGGGCCTATTTGAGTTTGAGTTGGAGCCTGTCATGCACCCCAGATCCATTCCGGCGCTCGTTCTCCTTGCGGCGCTGGCGACCACGGCGACACAGGCCGAAGCCCGCGGCAGGCTCGGTCATAGCGAGTTTCTCGAATTCGTCGCCGCCATCCCGCTCCCAGATCCGGACGGCAAGGGCGCATTGTCGCTCTGCGCGCTGAAGACGAAAAACCATGTATTCGGCATTCCGATCTATTACAGCCCCGATGGCTACGCGATGGCCGCGGGCAAATGCGACGCAGGGCAATATTACCCCATCACGGCCGAAAAGCTCGCAGCGGGCAAGCAGGCGGGGATCTTCCCGGCCGATCTGCCCGACGAGCCTCAGCTCAGCACGGCGCAGAAGATGAACGGCTATATCACCTTCGGTGCGATCGGTTTTCTCCTGCTGATGCTGCTGCGCGCGCGGCTGGGCCAGGGTCGGGCCGCAAAGCCGCGCAAAGCTGCGCTCGGAGCGCTCCCCCCGGTCGCGCAGCGCATCGCGGATGTGACCTGCGCGATGGCCAAGGCCGATGGCGCGGTCAGCCCCCACGAGGTCGCCACGATCGCAAGCATCGTCACAAGGCTGACCGGAGAAGACTGCGATCCGCGCCTGATCGCCGAAATCGCGGAGATGTCGCGCAGCGATCTGCAACCGGCGGATTTCCGAGCCCTCGGCAAGGGGCTGAAAACCGAGGCGAAAGAGCTGGTGCTGCGTGCCGCGATGCTGGTCGCGATGGCCGATGGGAAATTCGAGAAAGCCGAGATCGCCTTCATCTCGCAGCTCTCCAAGGCCTTCAAGATCTCGCCCGAGCGTCGCACCGCACTGCTGCATGGCTCTGCCGTGCCCGCTTGAGAGGCAAGTGCCACACAAGACAAGGGGCGGCACGGAGGCCGCCCCTTGTCGTTCGGAAGGCACGATGACAAAGCGCCTGGCGGCCTCAATCCTCGTCGTGATCGGCCGCAGCTTCCATCTTAGCGGCGAATTCCCGGCGCAGTGCCCGGCGCAGCTCGGCCGCGTGCCAGCGGTGCTTTTCTTCCTTCGTCGCGGGCTCCAGTTTGGGCACTTCGGCGGGTTTGCCGTTTTCATCCACCGCGACCATCGTGAAATAGCAGCTATTGGTGTGGCGCCGCGTGCCGGCGGTGATGTTCTCGGCCTCGACCCGAATACCGACCTCCATCGAGGTGCGCCCGGTATGATTCACGCTGGCCCGAAACGTCACCAGCTCGCCCACATTGATCGGTTGCTGGAAGGTCACCTGATCGACGCTCAGCGTCACCGCGTAGCGCTGCGAGTAGCGCGAGGCGAGCGAGAACGCGACCCGGTCGAGCCAGTTCAGCAGCGCGCCCCCGTGAACCTTGCCGGAGAAATTCGCCTGATCTGGCGTCATCAGCACGGTCATCACGAGGCGCTTGCGGTCCTCGAAGCTCAGCGTTTCGGTCATGGATGTCCCTCGTCATTTTCGCGCGATTTGGCCCAAAGCGGGGCACAGGGTCAATCAGGGCAAATGCGCGCACTCACTTTCGGGGCTTGGCGCGCAGGGTCGGATCCGCCTCGCGCGGGTCCTCGGGCCAGGGGTGCTTGGGGTAGCGCCCGCGCATATCCTTGCGCACATCGGCATAAGATCCCGCCCAGAACCCCGGCAGGTCCATCGTGACCTGAATGGGCTTGTGGCCGGGCGATAGCAGCGTGATCCGCAGCGGCAGGCGTTTCGGACCGACCGTGGGATGGGTCGTGACGCCGAACATCTCCTGCAGGCGGATCTCGATGCCGGGCGCCTCGCCCGCGTAGTCGATGGGGACGCGGCGGCCCAGCGGCGTTTCGAAATGCGCCGGTGCAAGGCGGTCCACCAGCTGCATCTGCTCCCAGTCGAGCGCCGCGCGCAACGCATCGGTCAGGTCCAGCTTGCGCAGATCGGCCTCGGTCCGGGCCTTGCCAAGGTAGGGCAGCAGCCAGTCCTCGGCAGAGGCGAGCAGCCCCTCATCGGAGAAATCGGGCAGGTCGGCCCCCTGCCCGCGCAACAGCTCCACCCGCGCCTGCAAGCGGCGCGCGGCCGCGCTCATCGGCAGCCCGATCTGGCGCAGCCCGGCCAGCGCGCCATGAGCCAGCGCCTCGCGCGGGGCGTCCTTCCAGACGCGATCGTCGAGCACAAGCGCCCCGAAGCGCTCCTGCCTGCGCGCGATCACCCGGCCCTCGCGTTTCGACCAGTCGCAGACGTCCTCCCAGGCGATCTGGTCGGCATAGAGGCGACGCAGTTCGGCCTCGGAAATCGCGATGCCCTGCCGCACTTTCGCCTCGCGCGGGTCGCCGTCGAGATCGCTCACCACGATCAGCCTTTGCGCCCCCAGCGGATCGCCCTCGGCCACAACCGCCCCCTTGCCACCCGAAAGCACAAAGCGCGGCGCATCGCCCTTGCGGCGCAGGCCCACACGATCAGGGTATGCGAGCGCGAGCTGCTCGGCGGGGGAATAGCTCTCACGCGTGTCGGGCGCGAGACGGGCGAGACGCTTCGCCTCGGAGCGGATACGTTCGATCGTGCCGCGATGGGGCGTGTAGGGGTGGCGCGCCTCGAAGCGTTTGGGATCGCGAACGGCACTGAGGCGCAGGGTCAGATCGGCGGGCGCGCCGCGCAGCGGATCACGCTCGGCCAACAGCGCGGCAAGGGGCGCGGCCTCCGCACCCGCCGTCAGCAGCATATGGCCAAGCCGCGGATGCAGCGGCAGTTTCGCGAGCCTGCGCCCGTGCTCGGTGATCAGCCCGGATTTCAGCGCGCCCAATTCCTCCAGCAGCGCGCGCGCCTCGGCCATCGCATGTGCAGGCGGCGGGGTCAGGAAGGCCAGATCCTCGCCATCGCTGCCCCAGACCGCGAGTTCCAGCGCCAGCCCCGTCAGGTCCGCCACCTCGATCTCGGGCGGGGCGAAGGCGGGCAGTGCCCCTTCCGCGCCCTTGGTCCAAAGCCGGTAACAGATCCCCTCGGCCACGCGCCCCGCACGGCCCCGGCGCTGCTCGGCCTCGGCACGGCTCACGGGCTCAGTCACCAGCCGCGCCATACCGGAACTCGGATCGAACCGCGCGCGCCGCGCCTTGCCGCCGTCGATCACGACGCGGATATCCTCGATCGTCAGCGAGGTCTCGGCGATGGCGGTGGCCAGCACCAGTTTGCGCCCCGAGGGTGCGGGCGCGATGGCGGCGCGTTGGGCGGCGAACTCCATCGCCCCGAACAGAGGCCTGATCGCGATATCATCGGGCAAGCGCCCCTTCAGTAGCCCCTCGACGCGGCGGATCTCACCCTCGCCCGGAAGGAAGGCCAGCAGGCTGCCGCTCGTCGCCCCGGCGGCCTCCACGATCAACCCCGCCATCGCCGCCTCGAAGCGCATCGAGCTATCCACCGGACGATCCAGCCAGCGCGTCTCGACCGGATAGGCACGCCCCTCGGATACCACGATCGGCGCATCGTCCAGCAACGCCGCCACCGGCTCGGCATCGAGCGTCGCCGACATCACCACCAGCGCCAGATCGGGCCGCAGCGCGCCGCGCACCTCCCAGGCCAGCGCCAGCCCGAGATCGGCATTGAGCGAGCGTTCGTGAAATTCATCGAAGATCACGCAGCCGATGCCGGACAGCTCCGGGTCCGATTGCAGCACGCGGGTCAGGATGCCCTCGGTCACCACCTCGATCCGGGTGGTTTTCGAGACCTTCGCTTCGCCCCTGATCCGGTAGCCGACCGTCTCGCCCACCTTCTCGCCCAAGGTCTCGGCCATCCGTTCGGCGGCGGCGCGCGCGGCCAACCGGCGCGGCTCGAGCATCACGATCCGGCCTTCAACCTGATCGAGCAGCGCCAGCGGCACGCGCGTCGTCTTGCCCGCCCCGGGAGGCGCCATCAGCACCGCGCGGCCATGCGCCAACAGCGCCGCCCGCAGCTCGGGCAGCACCGCATCAATCGGAAGGGAGAGGTTGTCCTTGCTCACCCGGCCCTTATCGCCGAGTGAGGCGGCCTTTTCCATAGATCGTATCGGTTTCGATCCGGTCGACCTGCAAACCGCCCTTAGCGCTCGGATCGTAATAGAGGGTGAAGGCGAAGCGGCTCTTCTCCTTCATGTCCTTCTCCGAGAAGCCCTCGAGCCTGCGATACTCGCCCGAGCAGACGAGCCCCTTGCCATCGGGCTTGGGATCGAACAGGCGCACCTGAGACCGCCGCGCCCCGTCATACATCTTCACGTCAAGCTTGCAGGCCTCGTCGCGCGGCACGTCGCGCAGCACCGCATAAAGCGCGGTCAGCGGGTCGACCGTGCCGCCCTGTTTCGCCGGATCGACGTCGCGGTCCTTGGGCTTGCGCGGCGGCACGCGGCTGACCGAAACCGGGGTGCCGTTGTTGTAGATGATCTCATGGCGGGAATCGCGGTTCGGCGCGTCATCCACCTCGGTATATTTGAGCGGGGTAAACCGGCCATCCGCGAACAGGCCCGAAACGCTTGCGGTGAACTTGATCTTGCGCAGGAAGCCCACGAGCCCCGCTGTCTGCAACACGCCGTTCGCGCCATAGGCGCCCTCGGTGATCTTGCCATTGATCGAAAGTTCGCCCGCGCGGATACCCTTGAGCTCCACGTCGAAAACGATCCGGTCGCTCTGATCGGCGCGCGCCGGCACGGCGGCAATCGGCGTTGCGAGCATGGCCGCGGCCACGACACCGGCGAGCGGCCGGGAGATGCGGGTCAGAAGAGAGGTCATTGCTTTGTTCACCTCGGGAATTTTCCATTCGCTCTGGACATAGGTCGCAGGGTGAAGGCAAGTAACCGATAAGTCTTCACGTCTCATGTCAGTTTTGACACGAAAGCAAAAAATCAGCGAAAGCCCGCCGATGAGTGACCAAAGCCCCGCCGATCTCGCCACCCGCATCCTCGCCGCCGACCGCAGGGCCCTTGCCCGCGCGATCACACTGGTGGAATCGGGGCGCGCCGAGCACCGCGCGAAGGCCACGGCGCTGCTGGACGAACTGGCCAGCGAAGGGCGTCAGGCGCTGCGCATCGGGCTCTCGGGCACGCCGGGCGTCGGCAAATCGACCTTCATCGAGGCGTTCGGGATGATGCTGACCGCCAAGGGGCTGCGCGTCGCGGTGCTGGCGGTCGATCCCTCCTCGGCGCGCTCTGGCGGCTCGATCCTCGGCGACAAGACCCGGATGGAGCGCCTCTCGCGCGATCCCAACGCTTTTATCCGTCCCTCACCCTCGCAAGCCCATCTCGGCGGTGTCGCGCGGCGCACCCGCGAGGCGGTGAGCCTGTGCGAGGCCGCAGGCTTCGACGTGGTGCTGATCGAGACCGTGGGCGTCGGCCAGTCCGAGACGCTGGTGGCTGAGATGGTGGATCTCTTCGTTCTGCTGATGGCGCCCGCGGGCGGCGACGAGCTGCAGGGCGTCAAACGCGGCATCATGGAGATGGCCGACCTGATCCTCGTGAACAAGGCCGATGGCGATCTGAAACCGGCAGCAATGCGCACGGTGGCCGATTACGCGGGCGCTCTGCGCCTGCTGCGCAAACGCCCTCAGGATCCCGAGGGGTTCCCCAAAGCGCTGCCCGTCTCGGCGATCGAGGAACACGGGCTGGAAAAGGCCTGGGAAGAGATGCAGACTCTCGCCGAATGGCGCCGCGCGAACGGGCATTTCGACCGCCGCCGGGCCGAGCAGGCGCGCCATTGGTTCGAAGCCGAGGTGCGCGAGGGGCTGCTGGCACGGCTGCGCGAAGACCCGCAGATCCGCGCGAAGATGACCGAGCTCGGCGATGCAGTGGCCGATGGGCAGAACGCGCCTTCGGCGGCGGCGGCCACGATGCTGGAGTTGCTGCACGGCTAGGCCGCCGCGCAAGCCTCACATATCGCTTTCGGTTTTGCCAAGCTGCGGATCGCCATGGGTGATCTCGCCGTGGGTCATGCCGCCATGGCTGACCTCACCATGGGTGACCGGATCGTCTTGCGTCATGTCCTGACCGCGTTCGAGATCCACAGGCACATCGAGCACCATCGTTCCCGCCTTCTCGAAGACCAGCGTAAGGCGCACCAGATCGCCCTGATGGATCGGATGGCCAAGCCCCATCATCATCACGTGATCGCCGCCACGGGCCAGCAGATGCCCCCCATGGGCGGGGATCGGAAAGCCGCCCTCGACCTCACGCATCTGCATCTCGCCATTGGGACCGACCTGATGGGTGTGCAGCTCGACCCGCGCCGCGAGATCGGAACTGGCCGAGACGAGCCGGTCGTCGCGATCGGTAGTGTTGCGGATATCCATGAAGGCCGCTGCCGATTTCGCGATCGGGCTGGAGCTGCGCACATAGGCGTCGACGATTTCGATTTCGTCGGCGAAGGCGGGCATGGCGATCGTGCAGGCGGCCGCCAGCATCAGGAATTTGCGGATCATAGGGGTGTCCTCCTCATGGCCCCTCCTCTGTCGGAAGGTGGCCGGTTCGCGCGTGGCCCTCAAGCTAGCGCGTCGCGCAAGGCGATGCAAAGCCAAGACCGACCTGGCATCCTCCGCGCATGGCAAAAGCCCCGCCGGGACAACCAGCGGGGCCTTCGCAATCTTGTCGGATCACGAGGATCAGGCGGCAGCCTGGGCCTTTTCGATCGCTTTCTTGATCTTCAGCGCCTTCGCCGACAGCTCTTCGTTCTTCGCCTTGGCGAGGAACGCGTCGAGACCGCCGCGATGGTCGACCGAACGCAGGCCGGCCGCGGAGATACGCAGCTTGAAGCTCTGGCCCAGGACGTCCGAGATCAGGGTGACATCGTTCAGGTTCGGCAGGAAGCGGCGACGCGTCTTGTTGTTCGCGTGGCTCACTTTGTTGCCCGTGGTCGGGCCCTTGCCGGTCAGTTCGCAAACGCGCGACATGGCATTCTTCCTTCGTTTCTTTCCCGGCCAGCCCACGCGAATCGCGCTCCGGCCCCAACATCAAAGGGCGCCGTCTGGCAGCGCCCGAAAATCCGTTGGCGCGGAATAAGGCCAAACCTGCTCCGCGTCAAGTCGCTCAAGCCGTTTTTATGGAGGTATGGGGACCTTTGATCGCCCTGTTTTACCAGCCCCGCTGCGCCAGATGGCGCAAACCCTGCGTCACATCGGTGCGCACGGCCAGCCTCAGCGCCGGTTCGTCCCCTGCCCTGAGAGCTGCGAGAATCATCCGGTGATGGCGCGGCGGCTCGTTGCGCTGCACCTTGTTGTAGAGCGCGCGCATCGTCGGGCCGAGTTGCAACCAGACCGTCTCGATCACCGCCAGCATCGCGGGCGCCTGAGCACGCAGGTAGAGCGTGCGGTGAAATTCGAGGTTGGTGCGGATATAGCCCACCGCATCCTGTTTCGCGACAGCTTCGGCATTGGCCACATTGACCGCGCTGAGGCGGTCGATCAGTGCGAGGTGGGCACGCGGCAAGGCCCGCGCCGACAGTTCCGGTTCGATCAACGCCCGCAAGGCGGCCAGCTCCTCGATGCGCTCGTTCGACAGCTCCGGCGTTGTCACCCGCCCCGAGCTCGACAGCGTCAGCGCCCCTTCCGCCACCAGCCGCCGCAGCGCCTCCCGCGCGGGCGTCATCGAAACATTGTATTGCTTGCCCAGCCCCCGCAGCGTCAGCGCCGTGCCGGGCAACAGCTCGCCTACCATGATCTGCTGGCGCAGGTTCCGGTAAAGCCGGTCATGCGCAGCCGTTTCAATCGGACGGGTGGTAATCGTGGTCATGGCGCTTTTGTGATCACGTTTGCAGCGTCCGTCAATCGCGAAACCGGATTGCATGGAGCGCAGAGCCCTCGCGCTTGAGCCAGGCGCGCTCGGCTTTGAACCCCGGACGCAGCTCTGCCACGACGCGCCAGAAAGCGGGCGAATGGTTCATCTCCGCGAGATGCGCGACCTCGTGGGCCGCGACGTAATCGAGCACCTCCGGCGGCCCCATGATCAGCCGCCAGCTGTAGGAAAGCGCCCCCGAGGCGCTGCACGACCCCCAGCGCGAACGGGTGTCGCGCAGGGTAATCGAGGAGAAGGGCCGGCCAAGCTGGCCCGCATATCTCTCGCTTGCCGCTTGCAGCCGCACCCTCGCGGCATGTTTGAAAAAGGTCTCGAGCCGCACCCCCAGCCGCGCCGGATCCTCGGGCGCGATCAGCCGCTCTCCCTCGATGCGCGGCGCGCGCAAGGCCCCGGGCTCGATGCGCAGCGCCCGCCCTTCGAAGGGGATCTCGACACCGAATCGCACCTGTCGCACCGGCGCGACCTCGTCGAGCACCTTGCGCAACCAATCGGTCTGCGCCCGCGCGAATGCCAGCGCCGCGCGCTCGCTCGCGCCGCGCGGGATCGTCAGCGCCACGCGCCCGTCGACCCGCGAAACCCGCAGCGAGAAGCGCCGCGCCTTGCCCGAGCGGCGCAGGACCAGCTCCAGATGGGGCAGCTCGGGAATGTGCGGTTCGCGGGGCAATGTCTCTCCCTTGGGCGGGCCGCGCAGTCGCAGCCCTGAAAAAACGCGCGAAAAGGCTTTGACACCCAGCCTGTGCTGTGGCAGTTGGCTGCGACTCTGCTGGATAAGTGTGCAGGAGAATTCCATGCCGAAAGAGGAATGGGGCGTCAAGCGTCTCTGCCCGCATTGCGCGAGCCGCTTCTACGACCTGAATAACGACCCGATGACCTGCCCGGTCTGCAACAACACCTTCACGCTGGAGGCGTTGAACGCCGGCAGCACGCGCACTCTGGTCACCGACAAGACCGCGTCGCAGAAGGAAGAGGACATCGACCTCGAAGATGACGATCTCGACGCCGACACCGGCGACGTGGATCTCGACGATGATCTGCTCGAGGATGACGATGACGACAACGTCTCGCTCGACGACATCGCCGATGTCAGCACCGAGGACAAGGAAGACAGCTGACCGGGTTACCCCGGACGGGTTCGGATCGAGGCGCGAGGGCATCCCTTCGCGCCTTTTTCCATGCCTGCCACGCGCCTGCAGCCCCACCTCATTCCGTGCGGGCGATCGCGTCCGGCGCCGGTTTTCCTCCGCTGCCGCAAGGGAATAACCGTTGCCACGGAAAATCCGCGCGGAACGCGCAAAATTCCTCTTGCGCCCACTCGGCGCTTTGCCTATACGCCTCCCCACGCAGCCGGGCACGCCCCGCGCTGGACCTCCGGTGGGGCCATAGCTCAGTTGGGAGAGCGCTTGAATGGCATTCAAGAGGTCAGGGGTTCGACTCCCCTTGGCTCCACCAAATCGCACTTTTGTGTTGAGAAATCCGCTAACACCTTGAATGGAAAGGTGATTTTAGCGGTTCGATAACCTCCATCACGGCTGTACCGCAGAGGCTCTGCGAAAGCCAATTTCAGCACAGTTCTCTTGAAGGCGAATCCGCCCTTTTCGTAAAGAAACCAAGGGTTTCCCAGAAATGTCAGGGCGTGTTCGATAAATTCCTCCAGGCGTCCTTTTGGCGGCACTATTTGCGCCGCCTGTTCGGAAAGCCTGATCTTCTGCCGTTCCAGCTTTTCGATCCGCGCTTCATACGCCTGAATGACAGAGGGGCTCGTCGCTTCGACGATCCGATCAAGGAGCGCCTCGGTCTGGCCGTCGATATCCTTGATCTGGGACTCTAGCGTCTTTCTGGCGCTACGCGCCTCGGTGAGACGCATTTCCCAAACGTCGATGAACATGGCCCTGACCAGATCGAAGAGCTGCGTGGCGGGTTGCAGAGAGCGAAGGATCGCTTCCGCTCCCTCTTCGATATCGGCACGCGGGATAGACTTGCGCTTAGACGCGCAGTCTGGCGTGTCGCAAAGGTAGTAGGGATAGTGCTTGTTGCGCCCCTTGGACCAACAAGAAGTCATAGCCTCCCCGCAATCGTCGCACAGCACGAACCCACGTAGCGGGAAATCTTCGTTGATGTCCTTGCGCGCGGGAGCGTTGGCATTGCCCTTGAGGCGCGCCTGGACGCGCTCATGCGTGGCAAAGCTGATAAGGGGCTCATGATGCCCTTTGCGCAAGCTGACACCCCAATTCGGGGCTTCGACGTATCCCGCGTAGGTTGGACGTTCCAAGATTTCCCTGACCTTGGTAATGCGGACGCTGCCGTCATCGGAGGATTTCGGGAAATCAGGCTTACTCTCAAAGAAGCGCATCACCTCGCTCTGTGACGCGAGCCGCCCGCTGGCATAGCTTTCGAGCGCCTCTGCGATGATCGAAGCCACAGGCTCGTCACGGACGAGCAACTTGCCATGAATGCGATCCTTGGCGTAGCGGTAGCCCACAGGCGGATGGAAGACGTAATAGCCTTTCTCGACCCTCGCCTTCATCTTCTGGATCACCTGCCGCCTGTTCTGCTCGCGTTCCAGTTCGCCTTGGGCCGCGAAGATCGTTTCGACGAATTTGCCCTCGGGCGTATCGTCGAGCTTGAAGTTTAGGCATTCGATCCGCGCGTCGCGTTGCAGAAACTCGCGCCGCAGCTTGATGTGAAACTCGGTATCCCGCGCGAAGCGCTTGAGATCATCGAAGATGACCACGTAGTTCTTGTCAGGCTGCGCATCGAGGTAGGTCAGTAGCGCGACCATGCCAGGCCGTTTCATGAAGTCGCCGCCGCCCGACGCATCGTCGGGGAACACGGCTTCGACCTCGTAGCCTTGCGCAGCCGCATATTGGCGGCAACGATGCTCCTGACCTTCGAGACCGCTGCCTTCGGTCTTCTGCTTTGTGCTGGACACGCGGCAGTAGATCACCGCGCGCGTGTCCCCTTGTTCAATGTTTTTGTTCGTCATTCTACCTCCAGACCGCCCATCGGGCCGGAATTTCTATTGCTTCCAAGATTGAGCTGCTCCTTCGATCTTACCCGATCCAAGGTCGCTTTGGGGCTCTGAGTGCGTTTTTTGAGGTCTTTTCCACTGAATTCTTCCAGTGGACGCACCTCAAATCCAAGATCGCTGATTGCGAGGATGATAGACAGGAGCCCCCGCAGAACGTTTTCTTTCTGCTCTGGCGTCAGGTCTGAGGCATCCAGGTGCGCCTGATACTTTGCGACGTCTATTTCCACGATGCGCTGCGCCGAAGAGGCGAATTTCTCAGAGAGGCCAGTGCCGTTGCCGTTTCTGATATCGTCTTTCATCGTCTTACCTTTCTGGACAGCGCAGTCGATGCCCTATCTCTAAGTATACAACCTTTAGTTGTGTGCTTGCAAAAGTGTGTCAGGTCTTGTGGTCGGGGAGAGCTGGCCACCAGCTAGCGCTTCTTCGAGTTTCAGCTTGAAGAGCGTCGGCCTGGTCAGGTCGCCGAAGATGCTGGCAAGGCGGGTCAGTTTGCCGTCATGCTGGAGCATCACGTCATGGCCCGTCTTGTGGTTCGGCAGGATCAGAACGTCCTGAATTCCGTCTCGCGCGAACCGTTTGGGTAGACCATACGTCCCGCGCCGCAGCGTCAGGGTTTCTCGATCCACAGCGATCCTGACGTGTTCCCGATTGGTCAGGTACGTGTAGAGGTCGAACAGCCCCGAATGGCGAAACACGGTGACGCCTCCGAGGAAGGCGAGTGCCAATCCCCAGCCGTGCAGGCTTTCCAGCGGCACGTCGAGCGTACCCTGTTCAATCACATCGCCCAGGCGGGCGACCGCATTCGAGAGCCCCGCAACGACCATGTTGCCGAATTCGAGGAAGATATTGGCGTTCGGGTCGGGCGGGGTGTCGGGGCGATACTGCGCGACGAGGATCGCGGCAGCGCCGCCGAACCCGATGATCCGAAACACGGTTATCATTTCATCGCCGCTGGACGGCAGCCGATGGGTGGCTGTCAGGCGGAAATCTCCCGCGTGACCGCTGACGCGCGGCGTGCCGCTGATCTGATCTTTCAGGGTTTCGAGGAATTTCATCTTCAATCTCCTTTGGTCATGGCTCAGTTGAAGAGCTGCCGTTGCAGCGCGGCCCAATCGACGGGCAGCATGGTGATGACGGGGCAGGTCCAATTCGGGCCGAGATGGCTGCGCATCCCCTGAACGCCGATGTAGCGGCACTCATCGCAGCGCTGCCCGCCGCACCGATAGGTGACGAGCATGTGCGGCGTGCCGAACATGACCACCACGGCCACAGTCGAGGCGAGCGCCCAGCTTGCGCGGCGCGGTTTCACAAGCCACCAAGCCAGTTTGGCGGCGCTTGCGACGGCGCTTGTCCTGGGCTGTGCCTTCTTGACCCGATCCACGCGCACCCACTTGAATTTGCGCGGACGCGGCGGTTTGCGGCTCAGGATTTCGACTTTGACCTCAGTCATGCTTGCCTCCTTTGATGGTGTAGCGAAGGCGCAGGCGCGGCTTGCGCCCGCGCCGGTGATCGCCTTCCATGGGGTTCTGATCGGCCCAATCTACCCAGGGCGACACGTCCCAATAGGGAACCTTCTCTGCCAGAATGGGCGGGGCGGATTTCACGAACAGAAGCTGGTGATCGTCTGGCAGGCCCATGATGTCCTGCGGCAGCATGAGGGAGACGCCGCGCTCGGACAGGCTGACACCGAGTTCGTCATCCTCGGTCTGGCCGAGGTTGTAGTTCCGCGTGACGATGGATTGCTCTCCCATCTGCCGCGAGAGCCGTTGCGCGAGGTCCACGTCCTGCACCGAGAAGAATTGCTTTACCTCGGATTGGCTCAGGATGATGTCGGCGGTCTCGCGCCCGTAGACCTGCCGTAGATGCTGGAGGTCCTGCACGATGGCCCAGACGCGGACGCCATAGCCAGGCAGCAGCGTCAGGGCTTCGGCGAGCCCCGCGATCTTGCCCATGTTCGCGAACTCGTCGAGCAGGAACAGGACGCGCTGATTGGTGCGCTGTGTCGCGACCGCATTGATGGCGTGCTTGCTGACCAGCCCCAGCCACATGCCATAGTCGCTGATCCGCTCGGCGGGGATCATGACATAGACCGTCGTGCTTTCGGTCTTGAGGGTTTCAAGGCTGACATCGGAGCTGGACACGGCATCGGCCAGCGGCCCGCCAGGCCGGAACACCTGAAGCGCATTCGATGCGCCCGTCCGGAAGTCCTCGAATTGGCGCGACCCTTCCTCCATCTGGTGCAGCAATTCCCGCCCATAGGCTGACACCACACCGTCGAGCGCATCGGACTCCGACATGGCGATAAAGGTCATTTCCAGAAGTTCAGGGTTCTTGATGGTCTTCCAGAGGTTGGGCAGCGTGCAGCGCTCCGGCCTTCCACACGTCGCAAACTGCAATTGCAGACCTTCGAGTTGGTTGCGCGAGCCGTCCCTGAAATGCTGGTTCCTATCCCCGCCCGCAGGTTCGGGGATGAGCATGAACGCGTTGGAGCGCACGGTGTCGCCGAGTTCGTGGTGGCGGCGCGGATCGGCTGCCATGTCGATGAGAGGTTGAAGCGGATTGTACCGATGGCGCGGCAAGCCATGCAGCCCCCACGGATTCAGGTAGACGACCTGCTGCCCGAACGTCTCTTTCCGATGCCGTGCCGTCACGGCGGCGAGTTCACCCTTCGGATCGGTGACGAACACCGAGCCCGAATAGTGCAGCAGGTTCGGAATGACGACCGTGACGCCTTTGCCCTGACGAGCGGGGGCCACGGTGATGAGGTGTGCCTTGCCGTTGAAGAAAAGTGGTATGCCACGCAGCAGCCCAAGGAACAGGCCGTTCGGCTTGGTCAGGCCCGCATCGGCGCAATCCTGCGGCGTGGCCAGCTTGGCCTCGCCATAGACGCCTGTCGGCTTCTCGGCCCGCTTGCGAGCGGTCCGCAGGGCGACCTTGCGGATGAGATCGAGGCCGCCACTGGCGACGAGCCAGATGCCCGCCAGCAGCATGAAGCCCGAATAGGCAGCGGAGACGGGATCGCTCGACGCGCCCGTTGCCCGCCCGAGGGCTGACGAAAGTGCAATAATCGACCCGCCGCTCAGCAGCTTGCCTAGGGGGTTTGGAGTTGGCTTTGATTGATGTCGCATCTCAAGCCTATGCCACATTTTTTGAAAATATCCAGAGTAATCACGGACCCGTGAACTCGCGTGTGGGACGGGTTGGACAGTCCAGGCCGCAGGAAGGGCGTTATTACCCTTCCTTCGCGGCCTTCTAGAGAGCGCCGCCATCAGTCAATGAAGAGAGCCACGTTCGACCAATCGAAGATGAACCTGGCCGAAGCGATTTTTCCACCCGAGCCCCGTTCAAAGCCACACCCACTAGATGCGGCGTGCCATGCGAAAGATTCGGAGCCCAGAGAGCATGCCACGCATACGCCCGTATGCACGTCCTTGGCGACGTTAAAATAGCTCTGCCAAGATTCGCGAGCGCTGTGAAAAGGGCGGACGTTGTGGGTAGCCAAGTATCGTCGGAAAAACTCAGCGTTGTCATAATACTTTAGTCTATCGAGCCATCGATCATTAGGCCAAAAACAAATTCAATTTTCAAGATATGAAATGAGAAATATTATGTGTACGCTGAATTTTGTTTTTTGTGGGGCGAACATGACTTTTCTTAGAATAGTTGCTTTTATTTCCGCAGTTTTGCTGTGGCCGGCGCAGGGCAAGGCCGATGAAATTCACGAGTACCTGAAGTTCTCGTGCATACCCGAAATCGGCTATGCGGAACTAACAACGACAAGATCTTATGGCAAAGTCAAGAAAGAGCAAGCGGACATATATGGTCTATGGACTGGTCACGACAATCCAACATGCTCATTCCCGCAATATGATGTCAAAGTCGAATTCGAGTTGATCCAATTTAACTGCCAGGAAAGTCCGTGCCTTAACAGCCGGTGGTACACCGTGAACGTGAAGATTAACGGAAACACAGCTCATACATTTGAGGAATTCGGAAACCAGAATGTAGTGCCTATGGCTGGGTTTGATGCTTTCAAGGAGGCCTACGCTCCACATATTATGGCATACCAGTATTTTAATGGATTTCATTATATCCACGCCTGCACAGGTTTCGCGCGACGGAAATGTGAAAGCCTTAGATTTAATCCAAAGCAATTTACGGGAGAAAAATAGAAATGACTAGTGTTACATTGGATCTTGAGCTAGACGGAACGGCAGAAAGCAATATTCAGGATATTATTGACGATCTAGCGACTGTTAGCAGCTATCAAGGCGATGATGTCAGCAGTGCTGCTAGCGACTCAACCTTTATGAGTGCAGCTCGCGCACTTCTTGGCGATGTTGAGGGAGTTAGGCTTACTGCGTATGATGACACGAATGGGTTACGTACAATAGGTGTCGGCTATAATATGGATCAGTATGGTGAAGTTATTACTGGTGGCACGCCAACCGATTTCCAGACCAACAATCCGAGCCTTTCTTCTGTTCTGGCAAATGCTGGCATCTCACTTGCCAATCAGGAAGATGTTTATCTCGGAAACCTTTCAATCTCTCAGAGCCAGAGCGATGCGCTTACGGACTTGGCTATCACATCAAGGCTTGCCGATATGGAACTTGTCTTTCAGGGGGCGCCTGACCTGTCCGGTACCTACCTTAGCCCCAACGAGTTGCTCACAAGTTTAAGTCTTTATTATAATCTTCCTGACCTTCTCGGACAAAATCTGAGAACGGCCTTCCTCAATAATGATGCAAATGGAGCGCTAACTGAGGTGCTTGAGGAATCAAATGCTCTCTACAGTGCCGGAGACCCTAAGGCCGCCGTTGCGGGCGTCGCGAATAGAAGACTGAAAGAAGGCGCGATCTTAGCGGGTGATACGTCCGTAATGCCTTCTGATCATGAATATATGGATATTCTCGAAGCCGTTCACAAGCGTTGGTCAAATGGCGATGATCCTAATAGTAGCTCCGGTGCGGTGGACCCGTCTACAGACACCCTATCTATTAATGTCCCAGACTTTGATTCAACATTCGCGAGCGAACATCCGGGTTTGCTTGCGTATCTCAATTACCTAAACAGCCTAGAAAATGTTGAGGTAAATTCCCCGTTCGATTGGGATTTGTACGATGAACCGCCCGTCCAAGGTGTTAAGCCTCAGTCTGGAGACGAAGATGCGAACGGAGATGGTGGTGATAGCGACGATGATGACGATATTCAAGACGGTCTATCACATTTGGACGCTGGAGGTGGCGACGACGATGGTTCTAGCACTGGTGGCTATGCGGACGATGTGAAATCGAATTTCGACGATGGCAGCAATAGTTCCAGCCCGCTTGTTCTCGATCTTGATGGAGATGGCGTGGAACTCGTATCGCTACAAAGCGCCGGAGCGGTATATTGGGACATTGATGTTGATGGTTTTGCGGAGGCTTCTGGGTGGGTTGGCTCAGATGACGGCCTCTTGGCCATAGACCTAAATAACGATGGGATCATCAATGACTCCGCCGAGTTGTTTGGAAACCAGACAGGGTATGAAAACGGATTTCTAGCTCTTTCTGCTTATGACTCAAACGATGATGGCGTCATAGATTTATCTGACTCGGCCTGGGATAACCTCATAGTCTGGAGAGATGCGAACTCAAACGGTTATTCGGAGGACACAGAGCTTCACTCGATGAGCGATCTTTTAATCACCAGTATTGATTTGGGATACAGCAATGTAGCCACTACTATCGCGGGCAACGATGTGTTGCAGGAAAGTACGTTCACAATCAATGGAAATGTTAATGATGTTGTGGATGCATACTTTAAATATAGTGATCTGAACTCTGTGTATGATCAGAGTTTCGAATTAAATCCGGACACTATCGGGCTAAGTAATCTGAGAGGATATGGAATTATTTCAGTTATGCAAGTCGCTATGTCACTCGACAACACTGGTACGGGGAACCTTCTTGACCTTGTCTCGGACTTGAACGACACATCCTTCGCCAATCTGTTTGACGAAACCAACGACATCCGCACAGACATTCGGGACATCATGTTCCGTTGGGCGGGCGTTGACGGCGTGCCGCCGACCTCGCGCGGGGTGAATGTCGATGCGCAGGAACTGGAGTTCCTGGAGAAGATGATGGGGCAGGATTTCGTACAAGTCCACGCGGGCGGCGCGACAAACCCTGGTCCGTATGCGGCGACACTCATCGATGAAGCGTTCGAGATCGCCTATAACAACATCTATGCCCGCCTCGTGACGCAGGTTGCGGGTGGACAGCTTTTTGACGGCGACTTCCACTACGATGTGGCGAGCGACAGTTTCAGCGGGATTACGGGCATCGACAGCACGGCGCTTTCGAGCCTTGAGACCGAAGCGACGGCGCTTTCTACGACAGGCGAGAAAACGATCTTCTGGGGCAATGTGATCCGCATGGTGGAATTCGCCATCGGGACGAGCAACCTTTCAACAGGCGATCAAACCGCGCTCGATGATGCGATTACGAACAGCGATGCCAGCCTCGATCTTTCTACGATAGTCGGGAATCTGGATTTTGTCGCGCCCGCTGGCTCGACCTATAACGGCACGAGCGGTGATGATACGCTGACGGGCGGTACGGGCTATGACACGCTGAACGGCGATACCGGCAACGATACCCTCTATGGCAATGACGGGAACGATACCCTGAACGGCAATGGCGGTGATGATGCGCTCTATGGCGGAAACGGCAGTGATTACCTGCTTGGTGGTGGCGGCAATGACACCTACCACTACGATCTCAGCACAGGATGGGACATCATCAAGGAAAGCGGCATAGGCACAGGCAACGATGCCGACGAGATTGTGTTCGGTAGCGGGATCGACAGCGGCGATCTGACCCTGACGCGCTACAACAGCAACGGGCTGGTCATCGATATCGATACAGGCACGCAGACGGGGCAGATTTTCATCGAGGACCAGTTCAAGGGCAATGGCCATGTCGAAACGATCCGCTTTTCCGACAACAGCACCATCGATCTCGATAGCCAGGACTGGACGACCTACGGCACGACGGGCAATGACACGATCTACGGTGTTCACATCGGTTCGGGCGGTACGGGTATCGACACGATCTATGGCGGTGCAGGCAATGACTATATCAACGGGGCCGCGATCAACACGAACGACTCAACCGCTGACACGCTCTACGGCGAGGCAGGCAACGACACCATCTACGGCGAGTATGGCGATGATGTGCTCTACGGCGGCGATGGCGACGACTATCTGCACGGCGGTGGTGATGATGATGTGCTCTATGACGGCGCAGGTGATGATACTCTGATTGGCGGCGGTGGAGTCGATGACTTCCACTATCAGAGCGGCCACACGACGGTCAGCGGCAATGCCAGCAGCACGATCTATCTCGATGCGGCCTATGACGGGGTGACGCCGGATTACTACCGCATCGGCAATGACCTTCAAATCTACTTCACGGCGGCAAACACGCTGACGGTTGTTAATATGTTCAACGGCAGCCAGATCACCGCTCTGGTCTATGACAACACGACGACGGTCGATTTGAGTGCTGTTACTTACGTCCAGCAGGGCACGAGCGGTAACGATACCCTGAGCGGTACGGGCGGGGATGACCTTCTCTATGGCTATGAAGGCAATGATACGCTCGGTTCGAGCAGCGGTAACAACTACGGCGATGACACGCTTTATGGCGGAGCTGGCAATGACACGCTCCATGGCGGTCAGGATAATGACTATCTGGATGGTGGCGCCGGTGACGACATCATGAACGGTAGCTATGGCAACGATCACTACGTTTATGTCAGCGGCCACGATACGATCAACGAATACAGCACGGGAACGGATGTACTTGAGATCGACAATAGCTGGACCGTCGATGATCTTTCTTTCGCCCGCTACAGCACAGCAACGAACGATCTCGTGATTACGGTCGGCACGACGGGCGTGAACTCGATCACCATCGACAACATGTTCTACGGGAACAGGCAGATCGAAACGGTGAGCCTCGATGACGGGAACACAACGATTGATCTGACCTCGATGGACTACGTAACCTATGGAACGTCAGGGAACGACACGTTTGGCGGGATCACCAACAGCAATATCAGTGGCGGGACTGTCAGCGACACGCTCTACGGGCTTGCCGGAAACGATACGCTGAGCGGCCAGGGTGGAGCGGACACGCTCATTGGCGGTGACGGCAATGATGTTCTGAAGGGCCAGGGTGGCGACGACCTCTACATCTATGATGGTGGCCTCGATGAGTTGCGCGACGGCAACTACACCAGCAACGATACACTCTGGATTACGGGCGGTGTTGTGGTCGATGAGATCAGCATTGCCAACACAGGGACGTACAACGCGACCATCACGGTCAACTCCGGTACGGATGAAGTCTTCCTTTATCACCAGCGCTACACGACGACATCCTACGACCATATCGAAAACCTGCGCTTCGACGATGGGTTCGAAACCGACCAGCTTGAGAGCTACAATGGCTGGATGTGGGGAACGACTGGCAATGACAGCACGTCCGGCAATAGCAGCGACAACGTGATCATCGGCGATGCCGGAAACGACACTATCGACGCTGGCGCCGGTGCGGATGATGTTCATGGTGGTGCGGGAACCGATACCATCCACGGCGATGACGGAAATGACTTCCTGCACGGTGGCGTTGGTGACGATACGATCTATGGCGATGACGGCCTCGATGTGCTCTGGGGCGGCAGCGGTAGCGATACGTTCAGTTTCGACGCAACGACCGCCTACAACAACACCGACCAGATTGCCGACTTCAGCGCGAGCGAAGGCGATGTCATCGACATTTCCGATTTGCTCTCGGCCTACGATCCCATGACCGACGTGCTGACCGATTTTGTTCAGATCACCGACAACGGAACCGACAGCACACTTTCCGTCGATGCCAATGGTGGCGGGGACAGCTTCTCCGCCGTGGCGACCATCCTCGGCGTCACAGGCATCACCGACGAGGCGGCCTTGGTCACGAGCGGTAATCTGGCTGTAGCTTGATCGTAGAGATGGTCTTCGCCTAAGGTGTTCGAAGGGCTCCTCTTAGGTGTGCGCTCCGAAATACCTGACAGGACACGCAAATCGGGGTTAAGACTGCCTGCAAGATGTGTGTTGTACTACAACACCATCTTGGCAAGGGGGCTCGCTGCGCGCCCCCGTTGCATCCCCCAGGCCGTGGCTCTTCCAGGGCATTGAACCCGTTCCAGAGCCAGAAGATCGTATCGCCGATCAACCACTCGCAGGGATTGGAGAAGTGCCTCTCCACCTGCACCGAACCATGCACGAACGTCTGGCCGTCCGATCACCAATCAGGGGAGCGTTCCTGCTCCCACCGATACCCCCATGACCATTTCATGGAGACGACTTCATCGAGACCAGGAAGGGAGCTTTCGCGCTACCCTTTCCTTGGAACCATCCCATCGAGCAGGAGCCTTCGTGCCCCTTGCATCCCTGACCAACCCTGCGCGGATTGGATGCCGCCATCTTGTCGAAGATGGATCACGATCAGGAGGCCAATCGCGGCCCCCTTGAACCCGGCTCGTCAGGCTCGGAGAAGTCAATCTCCACCAACACCGAACCATGCACAAACTGACGCCCGTTCGATCCTCGCCACGCCATGTAGGCCATGTCATCGAGACGACCTCATCGGGACCAATCTCGCTCAGTTTGGACGCGCGCGGCTTGCCGCCGCTTCAGGATGAGTTTGGTCTAAGCAAACATGGAATCGCGTTCGCTGGATACCTGTTCCAGTGCAGCTCGAATGATATCGACAGCTTTCACCAATTCTTCTTCAGTCGAACTTCTGCCCACGCTCAACCTGATCGACGCACCCGCCTCTTCATCAGTTAGACCGATGGCCCGAAGAACGTGCGACGGCTCGGGAATACCGCTTGTGCACGCCGATCCTGTAGAAGCTGCGAGATTTGGTTGGATGCGGCCCAAGAGGTCGGCTGCGACAATGCCACGAAATCCGATATTGATGTTGCCTGGATGTCGGTGTTCAGGGTTCTTCGGACCATTTATCCAAGAGGGATAGGGCAGCTCCCTCAGCCGCTCAAGGAGGAAGTCCCTGCGTTGTGCCAACGCCTCCCTTTCGCCCATGGCATGCTCACCAGAGGCGAGCCTCGCAGCACATCCCAACCCAACACACAGAGCTGTGGGCAGCGTGCCGGACCGAAGCCC
The DNA here is from genome assembly GCF_002020135.1 of Thioclava marina. GTDB lineage: Bacteria > Pseudomonadota > Alphaproteobacteria > Rhodobacterales > Rhodobacteraceae > Thioclava > Thioclava marina. The sequence continues at coordinate 324,926 of NZ_MPZS01000002.1, forward strand.
ATTTTGCTGTCCTCCTCCATACACGAGCGGCTCGATCCTACCCTGTAGCTCGCGCTTTGCGAATAGAGCGCCGACACCCATTGGCCCGTACATTTTGTGAGCTGACAGACTCAATAGGTCCACGACGTCGGCAAATCTTGACATGTCCATGGCGCAGGGCGCTTGTGCTGCGTCACAATGTAGTAGGCTGCCAGACTGGGAGACCATTCGCGCAATTTCGGTAATGTCCTGTAGTGTTCCGATCTCATTGTTGGCTGCCATGACCGAAATGAGAAGCACATCCTCATTGAGCTCGGAACGCAACATGTCCAGATCAAGCCGCCCTTCAGAATCGACAGACAAATGGGTCACTGTGAAGCCCAGTTGCCGTTCAAGTACGCGACCAACTTCCAAGACGCATTTGTGTTCCGTCGAGCTCATGAGAATGCGCTTTCGCGCGCCGCCGACCGCACGCCTAGCGACACCCAACAACGCCAAGTTGTTGGCCTCGGTTGCGCCTGATGTGAAGACAATCTCATCGGCGTCCGCACCAATCATCGCGGCCACATCTTCGGCTGCGCCCTCGACGGCTTTGGCAGCTCGCCAGCCTGCTGCGTGATCGGAAGAATGTGGGTTCCCAAAGCTTTCGCCGAAATATGGGCGCATAGCCTCAAAAACCTGCGAATCGAGCGGTGTCGTCGCCTGGTGATCCAGATATATGGTCTTCGATTTTTTCACTTAAATGCCAATCTCTTAGCCAGTTATTAACCTCGCAAACTAGCGCTCAGCGCGGCTCGCGGGCTTTCTGGAGGATATCTCCAGGAATGAGTTTGACCCTACCATATTTTGTGGGGTAAAGTCGAGCTGGATCAATTATCCAGGACGAGACGCGATGCCACGAGGACCTATTTTTCAAGACACATACAAGCCCCAATTTTCCGGACACGAGACCTTTCCGCTGCGCTACGGATGGCTGAAGAAGGCCTACGATGCCGTCTCGGAACGTGCAGGTGACCCTGACAGTAAGGCAGCATTCACTCGCGACGATGCAATCGCCCGATTCGGGGTGGGCAAAAATATGGTGTCTTCGATGCGTCATTGGGCCACTTGCTGTGGGGTCATCGCGGACGGAGAGGGCGCGAACGAACTCGCCACAACAGAGCTAGGCGACCGCATCTTTGGGCGGTCTGGATTCGACCCCTACATGGAGCACCCCACAAGCCTTTGGCTTGTTCATTGGCATCTCGCGGGGCATCCCGAGAAAACAACATGGTATTGGAGTTTCAACAATTTTCCTGGAGTAACATTTGAGCGGGAAAGGCTTGTTCGAGCTCTTGAAAAGGTTGCCAAAGATCGTGCTTGGCCGCGGGTTTCTGCGACTACGATTAGGCGCGATGTGGAGTGTTTCCTCCGCACCTATGTGGCTAAACGCCCATCTGCGAACGCTTCACCTGAGGACACGTTAGAGTCTCCCCTATCGGAGTTGGGCCTAATCAAGGCTCTGGGCAAGCGAGATGGATTCCGATTTGTTCGTGGGCCAAAATCCACTTTGGGAAGGGGGGTATTTCTTTATGCCCTGATCGATTTCTGGAAGTACTACACAACTGCGAAAACCTTGTCTTTTGAGGCCATTGCGCACGAACCGGGGTCGCCTGGGCGCGTGTTCCTCCTCGATGAAAATGACATCGCCGATCGATTGCTTGACCTTGAGGAATTCACTGAGGGCGCTTTCCGTTGGTCCGAGACCGCTGGCCTCAAACAAGTGTTGCGCGATGTTCCTCTGGATGGTGATTTCGCGCTCAAATACGCCGCCTTCGACTATAAACCCAAGAAAACGAAAGAGGCGGCGTGATGGCTCTCTCAGACAGCGTACATATTGCCCGCCGCTTTCAGCGTTCCATACGCATCGACGCCGACTACAACGACGCTGCTGCGTTGGAGGGCTACGTTTGCCCCAAATCTTCGACAGACGTTTTGTTGTCCATCGGACATCACGTCAGGGAAACTGGCCATGGTGCCTTTACGTGGACGGGGCCGTACGGGAGTGGGAAATCGAGCCTTGTTGTTGCGCTTAGCGGACTATTGGGCGGCGACAGCGCACTGAAGCAGAAGGCCGAAACATCGATTGGCAAGGCCGCAGCAAAACAAATCCTTGCTGCTTTGCCGCCAAAAACGAAGGGATGGCTCACAATTCCTGTCGTTGGCCGCCGCGATGACGCAGCCAAAATTATCGGCGAAGCTTTGGAAGAGCGTGGTCTCCTTGGCCCCTCCCGTCGAAAGCGTTGGACCGACGATGCAGTTGTTTCAGCCTTGACCGAACTTGCAAACAGACATCCACGCAACCAAGGCGGCCTCATCCTCTTCATCGACGAGATGGGAAAATTCCTTGAGGCTGCTGCGCAAGAAGGTGCGGACGTCTATCTGTTCCAACTTCTTGCGGAAGCCGCATCGCGCAGCAATGGCCGCTTGGTTGTGGTTGGCATTCTTCACCAAGCTTTCGAAGAGTATGCTAACCGACTATCCCGCGAAATGCGCGACGAGTGGTCCAAAATCCAGGGGCGCTTCATAGACCTTTCAGTGAATGCCGCTGGTGAAGAGCAGATCGAGCTAATATCGCGCGCTATCGAAAATGGACGTTCTCTGACTAAGCCAGGCAAGCTCGCCAACCTAATTGCGAACGAAATTAAGCGTCAGCGTCCGGCTGCGTCAGCCTACCTATCTGAGACACTCGAAGGATGCTGGCCGCTTCACCCAGTCGTAGCCTGTTTGTTGGGCCCCATATCACGCCGACGTTTCGGCCAAAACCAACGCAGCATTTTCGGCTTCCTAAATTCCGCAGAGCCTTCGGGTTTCCAGGATTTTATTCGTCACAATACTGAAGACAGTCTCTATGAGCCTGACCGCCTTTGGGACTATCTGCGAGTTAACTTGGAGCCCTCAATTCTTGCTTCGCCAGATGGCCACCGATGGGCGATGGCGGCAGAAGCAATCGAGCGCTGCGAGGCGCTCGGCGGCGACGCGCTCCACATTAGGCTACTCAAGGCAATTGCGTTGATTGACCTATTCAAGGAACGGTCCGGCCTCATGCCAACGGACGAGCTCCTTGGTGCTTGCGTAGGTGGAGCACCAAAGGGCCAGATTACCGCCGCGCTCAACCAACTCAAAACTTGGTCACTGATTATCTACAGAAAGTTTGTAGACGCTTATGCGATCTACGCAGGGAGTGACTTTGACATTGACCGCGCTGTGCAAGACACATTGGAGCACGTGCGGGAAGTGGATTTTGCATCACTGCAAAGGCTTGCGGGCCTGCAACCTATACTGGCAAAGCGACATTACCATGAGACGGGCGCTCTACGTTGGTTCGATGTGGAAGTTGCGCCACTGAACAGCCTCAGAGAACGTGTCCAGGCCTACCAACCTCATGCAGGTACAATCGGCGAATTCCTACTTGCGATTCCGACAGAGGGCGAAACAAGCGAACAGGCCCAGAAGATCTGTCGTGAGGCGGCACGTGAGTCGAAGGACTGGGAAGTTGCAACTGGGTTATCGCAACGGGCCTGGGCGATTACCGACCTTGCTCGCGAACTGATCGCGCTCTCAGAAGTGCAAGAGGAGCATCCTGACCTCGCGGGAGACGCTGTGGCACAACGTGAAGTTCAGGCGCGGCAAGCTGTGTTGCAAGGGCAGCTTGAAGAAGAAATCCGCCGCGCCTTCGACAATGCGACTTGGTATCTAAAAAATCGAAAACCGCAGCAGTGGCTGCATGCGGAACTTAACAATGTTGCTTCGGAGCTCGCATCAGCGCGATATCCCAGTTCACCGCTTCTCAACAACGAGCTGCTCAACCGCATCAAGCCATCGAGTAACGCGGTTGCAGCACAAAACGCATTGCTGCGCGCAATGGTCTCAAACGAAGGAACGCCGCGCCTCGGCATCGAAGGGTTTCCTGCGGAAGGTGGCTTGTACGCTTCCCTCCTAGAAGCTACAGGCCTCTATGCAGACAAAGGCGAAGGATTGCGCTTCTGCCAACCTTCGGAAAACGACGACTACGATCTTTACCCACTCTGGAACGCAACGGTTAGGCTTCTGAAGGAAGCTGACGACCGAACTGTAAGCGTTGCGGAAATTTATAGGCTTTGGTCGGAGCCGCCGTTTGGGGTCAAAGATGGCCTCATGCCCGTGCTTGTTGTCGCGTTCATTCTCTCGCGACGTGAACAGGTTGCACTCTATAGGGAAGGTGTCTTCCAAGCGCGCTTCAAGGACATTGATGTCGAAATCCTCGCAAAAGACCCACGTGAAATCCAGCTTCGCTGGATGGATTTGTCTGCTTTGTCCAGGCGTTTGCTTTCAAGCATGGCAGAAGTCGTGCGAGAACTTGATACAAACAATAGCCTTACCCATCTCGCTCCAATCGACGTCGCTCGTGGTCTAATCGCAATCTTTGATCGTCTGCACTCTTGGACCAAACGCACAACTCAGCTTTCTGCCAACGCAATTCGTGTTCGCGATCTATTCAAACTAGCAAACGACCCAAACAAGTTCCTGTTTGATGATATTCCGGCGGCTTTCGGTGAGCGCGGCGCTCTCGACAACGATAAGGCGATACAAGCGGTTGTGAACGATGTCCGCGAAGGCCTTGAAGAACTGGTCGAGTCATATCCGTCGATGCTCCGACGTTTGACAGACCTAATGCTTGCTGAACTGCAAGTGCCCAACATGTCGCCACAAGCACTCGCCGAACTCCGTGAACGCGCTGAAAACATCATGCAAATTAGTGGTGACTTCCGCCTCAATGCCTTCATTGGTCGACTTGCCAAATTTGAAGGAAGCGTCTCTGACGTGGAAGGCATCGCTAGCCTCGCCGCAAACAAACCCCCAAGAGACTGGACTGACCCCGACCTTGACAGGGCGTCTGTTGAGCTCGCCGACCTTGCTCAGAAGTTTATTCGCTCTGAGAACTTCGCTCGCGTGAAAGGACGTGTAGACAAGCGCCACGCAATGGCCGTTGTTGTTGGTGTGAATGGTCGTCCTGCTCCCCTTCATGCTGAATTTGAAGTGACTGAAGGAGAACGAGCAGGGATCGACAAAATCATTTCGCAACTTGAAAGCGTCATCGATGCTGGTGACGACACAAAGCGTCGGATGGTACTTGCTGCGCTTGCAGAACTAAGCTCGCGCTACATGGTCGAAGTTCAGGAAAGCAAGGACAAAGAAACGGAGAGAGCTGTATCGTGACCAATGCACCAGAGAAGCACGTACTGGGGCTTTCAGGAGGGCGGGATAGCGCGGCCCTCGCGGTCTACATGCGTCAGCATCATCCAGAGCTAGATATCGAGTACTTCTTCACCGACACCGGGAAGGAACTACCCGAAGTCTACGAATTCCTTGGACGCCTTGAAGGGTTTCTCGGGAAATCGATCCTCCGACTGAACCCCGACCGAGACTTCGATTTCTGGCTCAAACAGTACAACAATTTCCTTCCGTCACCACAAACGCGCTGGTGCACTAGGCAGCTCAAACTTCGTCCATTTGAGCACTGGCTTCGTCCTATCCTGGAAGAGGGAAATACGGTCTACAGTTATGTGGCCATTCGCGCAGATGAAGAATACCGAGAGGGCTACAGCTCGAAACACGACCGACTGAAGGTGTTGTTACCCTTCAAGGAGGCGGGCATTGATAAACCAGGTGTCATCGATATTCTTGACGCGTCCGGGCTAGGGCTTCCGAAATACTATGATTGGCGCTCTCGGAGCGGTTGCACGTTCTGCTTCTATCAGCAAAAGATTGAGTGGGTTCGACTAAAGGAACAACATCCTGAGGCGTTTGAAGAGGCCAAATCCTACGAGAAGGATGCCGTCGAAAATGGCTCACCTTTTACATGGTCACAGGGCGAGTCCCTAGATGAATTGACCCAACCTGATAGAGTCGCCCAAATCAAAGGAGACTATGAGAAGCGTGTCGAGAGGGCAAAGGCCAAACGTCAAATAAACCCCCTTCGTAGTGACATAGGTGACATCGATATCGATGAACTTTTCGGTCAATCAAAGGGATGCCTCGCATGTCACAAGTGATGAGATCAGGACTGAACTGAGAAACGAATGGACATTAAGCACAGAACCAAAAAGCTAAAAGACCTCGTCGCAATACGTGACAAAGTACGGTTAGACCCGTCTTGGCAGCGTGGCCCGGTTTGGCCTGCGCCGAAACAGGCTTTGCTAATTGACTCGATTCTTCGGGGCTACGACATTCCAATGATCTATCTATGGGATCGAGGAGCCGCCGCCCAACCGTTTCGTTATGAGGTTGTGGACGGTCAGCAGCGGCTCAGGGCAATATGGGAGTTCCTGGATGGTGACTTTAGCTTGAACAGCGATGCGCCGAACATTGGCGCTCAACCGATTGCTGGGAAAGAGTATGAAAAACTACCGAAATCCTTCCGCGACAAGTTCGACGAATTCGAAGTCGTAATCGCCTACATTGAGAACGCTCAGCAACCAGAAATCTCAGTGGTCTTCTCGCGTATGCAGATGGGAGTTCGCCTAAATCCTGCGGAACTGCGAAATGCGATACAAACAGGTTACCGCCAGGCTGTTGATACCGTAGCTCGTACGCACACCTTTTTTGCAGAATCCAAAATATCTGCTGCACGATTTAAGCACCAAGATTACCTCGCCCACGCCCTTTCTGTTTGCCATCATGACGGAAAGCGCGAAGTGAAGGCACCTCAGTTACATGACGACTATACTTACATAACTGACAGCGCTGTCTACGCTCCGCTGGTTGCCGAAGCGAACAACATCCTCGATTTTCTGAAGGATGTGAATGAGCTTGCCGCGAAGAAGCTCACTCAAAAGTGGATATTCGTCGATTTATTCTACTTTCTCTACCGACACAGGTCGCAGATGGGTAAGTTCGATGCTCCAACTTTCGCAAAAGTCTATCTGGCTTTTGAGGCAGATAGGATGAAGCACAACGCGGAGCCCGAGAACTTGCTTGGTGGCAAAGCCTCTAAGGATGAGAAAGATCTGTATGCGTATATTATTTCATTTAAAATCGGAGGCGGTGAGCGCTCTAACTTAATGCAGAGAGCAGATGTAATTGATCGTAGATTCAAGAAAGCTTTGGGGGTTTCGTGATGGCACTTGAAAAGAAGGATATTCCAACGGAACTCTTACAAGCGTATCGAGAGGGAAAGTGCGGTGTCTTTGTAGGGGCTGGACTTTCTATGGGGGCTGGACTTCCGGATTGGGGTGGCCTTCTGGGAAGCCTTATTGAAAAGGCTGAGACCGATCACTCGATTTCGGGTGATAAGGCCGAGGATTGCAGAGAGCTTGCAGCGGACTCAAACAAATTCTTAATGCTTGCTCAGGAAATGAAGGAAATATTGGGCGTTGAGTTTAAGACCGTCATTGAGGACGTTTTTGGAAACCCCAATCTCAAGCCGACCCCTGCTCATGAGCTACTAATATCTCTCAAGAATAATAGGTTTATAATTACGACCAATTACGACATGCTAATCGAACAGGCGTTCGCGGCTAGCGGTGAGTTCAGGCAGGGCTATAAGTACTATGAGGCACATGCACTTCAGCGGGATTTGTATAAGAGGTCGTTTTTTCTTCTAAAAGCTCACGGCGATGCCAAAACAGCACCCGAGCACATTATTCTGACCGACAAGGATTATAGGAGAATACTGTATAAAGAGCCTGGGTATCAAAGCGCTCTTCAGTCAATTTTCACGATGTACTCGGTGATTTTTCTTGGATCATCACTTCAAGACCCAGAGCTTCGCCTTCTTCTTAACTACATTAACGCCGCGTTCCCCGAAGGCGGAATCCCGCACTATGCGCTCATGACGACCGACCAAATCGGTGATACGGAGCGTGGCCGTTGGAAAAAGGACTACAATATGCGGATTATTCCAATATCTTCTGACAACAACTATGAAGACCTAAACCGATTTCTAAACTTCCTCAAAGAAGTGGATGCTGAATAGCTTTTTTGTATCTCGGCGCACTCTGTATCTGTTGGCTGCTGCGAATTTGGAAATTCTCACTTTGCTGAGTCTTGTGCTTAGATCATGTGCTCCAGATCGTAGGCTTTTAGCACAGGAGCGAGCGTCTCATAGGCTTCCGACCTGTTCTCTGACAGAGACGAAAACTCTGCTACTCTACCAAGCTCAGATTTGATGAGGCGCTTGGCGTAGTCCGAGCTACCCTCGTAGCCGTCGGGTAGAACAACGATGAAGTCATGGATGAGTGCCTGTTGCTTGCCCGGCGAACGTCGCAAGATACGTCCGCGCCGCTGCACAAATTGTCTTGGGTCCCGAGAGCTTGCCAAGATGTAGGCTGTGCTGCACGCGGGCACGTCTATGCCTTCATCGAGGCAACGGATCGCGACCATTGCGTCGATGATGCCTAGGCGAAAGTTCTCAAGGATGTTGTCACGGTCCTTGCGTGACTCCCGCGAGGTGAAACGCGACACGTCCCAGGACATACCGTGAAGCATGGCACTGACGGCTTCCACCTGTCGCTTGCTCTGATTGATGCTTTCTTCAGAACCCGTCTCGCCTTCGTCTGTTTCGACTGATCCATCCCCGCAATAGAAGAGGGTGTGCTGGGTCGGCTTCTTTCCCGCTAACACAGCTTGTAGGGCTGGAAGCTTGTTGGCCGCAGAGCCCACAAGTCGAGCTCGACGCATCAGCAAACCTGTGAGCTGGGGCGTCATCTCGCTTGCCTTGCCATTTTGCCTCGCCATGATGCGCCCGATTTGCTCAGACAGTTCCACGAATTCCTCGGCTTCGCTTTCTGTGAATTCGACGAGGTGTGGGTAGTAGACGTACGGAGTCAGAACCTTGTCTTTGATCGCCTGCTTGAGAGTGTAGCTGTAGACGATATCCCCATAGAACTCGTTGAGGCGTTCGTTGCGCTCTTCATCGAGATAGTGCTCTGGTGTGGCGGAGAGACCAATCCGATAACGTGCATGTTCCGGGAGAAAGCCCTCATATGCCTTCGAAGTATGATGGTGGCACTCATCGCCGATCCAAAGCAGATGGCTTCCCTTGATCTTCGAAAGTTTATCCTGGAACTCAGGGCTCTTCAGCGTTCTGTTTACAACAACGATGGCGCCAAACTTGCGGCTGCCCATTGTCAGCTCATGGACCATGTTGCGGAGTTTCTCCTCCCATTGGGCGCGGGAGACATAGCACTTCACGGGATAGATGTTGAACGTCGCCAGGATATCGACCCATTGGTCGGCGAGGTTCTGGTAGGGGGCCGCGATCACACAGGCTAGCCCGTCGATTGCTTCAGAAAGCCTGACAATGGCATGAATGGCTGTGATGGTCTTGCCAGCGCCAGTCGCGAGATCGAAAGTCCCTTGGAAGTCGCCTTTGGCCCGCCAGGCTTCGAGCGCAGCGATTTGATGATCGCGCATTTTGAACGGTTGGCCATTGATCGTGGCTGGTTCGCGCGGCTTCCCTGATGTTGTACTGTGAGCAGAGCCCGTCTTTCCAAGAATTCGCGCTGCAATCGCCGCTTCAATCTCGGGGTCCGGCGTGTAGTCGAGGGCGCGAGCTGTTGCTATCAGCTTTTCTTTCACCGCAGTCGGTATGTCGATTACGGCCGTTGACTGGCTTTCGTTCCGCCACAGGCGCTCAAAGCTCTCGATGTGAGGGTCGTAGAACTCCGCCTGTTCCGGAATCCAGGTACGGAAAACGTTGATCGACTCGTAGTTGTGCGTGGGAAGAAGCGCGTGGGTGCTCTCGTTGGCTGAGCCCGCAAAGACCACGCGATCACCAGCTTCGTCAGTGATGATGCCGACCTTGTCATGGTACATGCCGCGCTCACGAAGGGCGATTTTGACGTCGAGACGCCCATGCGCGACGAGCCATGAGAGCGTGTCAAAGCGGTTCTGGAAGAGTTCGTCGCTGACGTTTGATATCATCGACAAGAGTTCATTCCCGATCTTTTCGGAAATCTCTTTTTCCTGGTAGCCTTGCTTGACGGCTTCTAGGTCTTCTTGGTCAGAAAACGCACCCAGGATCAGTCTAATCTGGCCGCCATGCTTGACGAAGACCGATAGCGCTTGCGCTGCGTAGCTGATTGTGGATGCCGAAAAGAAACCGACTGCCCGATCATAACGGTTCGCTACAGACAACGTGGGAAAATAGAAATCTTCCAGTATGTTGTCGAGGTCAGACTTATAGACTCCCTTGTAGCTCAGGTCTCTCAGCATCTAGAATTTGATCCCCGAAAGGTCAGGCTCTTTGTCTTCTGTGTCCAAATACCCACGCTCTTTCAACAGCTCCAGGATATCCCGGTCCGGATATTCTCCGCCGCCTCGAAGCATTGCTTCACGCAGGATTTGAAGGCCGCCGTTTGCGTACTCTTCGAAAATCTCAGCACAGCGGCTTTCCTCTCCGTCCTTTAGAATCTCAGGATCTTTGGTCTCTGCCAAAGCGATAAGGTAAATGAGGTCCTCGGCGTCGCCCCGTTCGAATTGTTGATAGGAGATATCTTCAACACCTTTTTCCCTATCCAGCGGAATGCGTCTCTTCTCAGAATATCCAAGCAGGGCGGCAAAGCAGAGCAGCTCACGGATCGTAGGGAAGAGAGTGCGATCCGTGTCCGGAAGTTTCTGCATAGCAAGACGCTGCACCATCTCTTCGTGTATGCGACTTCTATTGATATTTGGTGCGCGTGAACTCATGGCTCTCTAATCTCCACAATCTCTGTGCCATCAAAGTCTGATTCAAAGATGGCAGTCTTGAACTCTTTACCTTTGAAATAGCGGCTCTCTGGCTTGCGCTCCCCCTGCGTTTCAGTGTTGTGACGCACAAGCAGATACTCCGCACCGAGATGCCCTTTCAAAACCTCCAAAACTTCATCCGAGCCTTGAGATTTTGAGACAAGGAGCACAACTTGACGGGCCATTTTCGGGATGAATTCTGCGGTCGTGGCACGATAGGCATCATCGAGCTGACCAAAGGGGGAGTCGAGAACAAGTGGTGCAATTGTGCCAGGCAACAGCCGGTAGTCCTTGGCGTTCTGCCTGATGTTGGCGAACTCGACGAGCGCCGCCGTAAAAGCTAGGCCAAGGAGCTGGTTTTCACCACTTGATTTTGGCAAAGCCGTTCCGTCTGAATTCACGAGACTAATCATGTAGTCATCAGTCATGCGAAGGTTTAAAGCCTTACGGGTCGTAGCTTCCAAAATCCGCCTGATCCCCGCGCGGAGGACTTTGCGTGCAGCATCTTCCTCAGCCTTGAGCTCCACCTCTAGCTTGCCCTTGATAGTTTCGCAAAGATTGCGTCTGCGACCATAAATCGCCGTTTGCTTGTCTTGCTTCGCGAGTTCAGTGATCTCTCGGTCGATTTCACCCTTTTCACGCTCGGAACTCTTTATGTTTGTCTCGAACGCACCGATCTTTCGGTCAATTTCCCGCAGTTCATCGCGCAGTTCGCTGCGTCGGCGTTCCCGTTCCGCGATGTCTTCAAAATTGATACCCTTTAGCTTCTCACTGATTTCCGCGAGTTGAGCCTCGGCAGTTGCGAAGTCTTCATTTGCCTCTGTAAGTTGTGCCTTGGCTCTTGTAAGGCGGCCCGGAGCTTTGGCGCGCTCCGTCTTCAGTGATGTTAATCTCCCGCGCACTTTCGACACGCGGTCTCGCATCACTTGGTTCGCGGCCTTCTGGAGCAGGCTCGCAACTTTCTTGGCCTCGGGGCTGCCTGGTTCGAGCTTTGCGCCACAGATGCACTCTTGAGCTTCAAGGACGTCTTTGACGAATTCTTCATTGTACGGCGAGGGAATACGGCCCCGATGTTCCTTCTCATCTAGGAACGAAAAGGTTTCTTCGGTAATGCGCTTGGAAACGATGAAGCGCCCATTCTCGCCGAGCCACTTGTATACCTCATCGGCGTATTCCTTCTGACGCTTCGACGCGCGCTGAAGCTGGGCATTCAGACGATCACGGCTTTGCTGAAGCTCTTTGGCAGCAGCAGTATTTCGAAGTTTTGCTTCAATATCGTTAATTTGCTGGTCCGTCTGATCGCGCTTTGCCTTCATCGTCGTGATGCTGGCTTTGGCGGTCTCGACTTGGGTTGTCAGCGCGTCCAAGCGACTGCTCAGGTCCTCGATTTTCTTGGTTGCCGCCGTCGATGGTATCTGCCTGCGGAACTGGCTGGAGACCGCTTGCAGATCATCTATCGCGGTTTCGATTAGCGAGCACCCCAAGATGTCGCGTACGGCGCTTTTGATAGACCCTTTGTTGGTCTCTCCTAGGAAGACCTCCGCATGCTCCCCATCGAAAAGGAAATGAGAGGCCATGTCACGCGGGATCACCGTGTTGATAAACGTATCGGGCGAGTCGAGTGTGATCTGACTGCCATCGTCGATGCGAGCGATAACGAAATCACGTCCGCCAGGATTTGCGATATTAGAGAAGCGCTTAGCTATGTAGCGGCTGCCATTGTGCTCGAAGAGAACTTCGACCGAGGCAACCTTTCGACCCATTTTCTTGGCGTCGTAGTTCAGTATCTCCTCACGCTTCTCAAAGCGTGCAGTTGTCTCGCCGTAGAAGCACCAAAGAAGGGCGTTTAGCAGCGTCGTCTTGCCGACCCCATTCTCGGCATAAATAATCGTTACATTGCGCTCGGGGTCTTCGGAGAACCGAATGAATGTCTCACCAAAAAAACATCTGAAATCGGTAAGGCGAATTTCTTCAAGTATCATCCGCAACACTCCCAGGTTTTGTGTGCCGCTCAATGATCTCACGCAGCTTCCGTTGGCGTTCTGTCTTCACGTTACGCTTTTCAAAGAAGTAGCTCCGCTCCAACTCGATGATCTCGCGGATGATCGGATCGTTCTTGCTGTCCGGCATTTCTGCTTCACTTGTCATTTGTCTTACCTTCCTGCCCCTAGCCGAAAGAATTGCAGACCAGAGAAAAAAATGCAACCTTTGCGAGTCGCTCTAACATTATGACAAATATGGACAAATTTGGGGCGAGATGCGATTTTGCGGCGAGGCAGACGCCACTTCCAAGACATCTTGGTGTAGGCGTCTATCGAGCCTCAAACGTTGTTAGAGAGTGGGTTTGGTACTGGCATCGCAGGAGTAGGGGCGCACCCTTTCAGGTCGGGCTGTCGTGAACCGAGCCCGCCTTTGGCGGTCTCGGCCATGCGGCTTCCATCCCTTGCGCATCATTGGCCAGCCCTGAAGGGCTGACGTTCCTTCTTTTGTTTGGGGCCTGCGGCCCCGTCCTCCGTCAAGACCAAGCCCTCCGCATGTGCTGCGGGCGCAGTCAGCGGTCTCCCCGTCCTTCCGCTCTTCGTTTGTGCAGGACGGGTGATCCCCCTCCGCTGTCTGCGGTCCTGACGGTCTCCCCCCGCTCATTGGCGCGGGCCTAGTCCGGTTGCATGCGCAACCGACTTTGAAAAGGAGAAAAGACCAATGAAACAAGACGTTTATCAGAAAGTGACCGGCAAGATTATTGCCGACTTGGAGCAAGGCGAGCTGACTTGGCTCAAGCCGTGGTCAGCAGGAAACATGGACGGGCGGATAATAAAGCCGCTGCGCCATAACGGCATGGCCTACAGCGGGATCAACGTGCTGATGCTTTGGGGCGCGGCCATCGAGGGCGGTTATCTTTCGCCCTTCTGGATGACCTACCGCCAAGCCAAGGAATACGGCGCACATGTCCGCAAGGGCGAGCGCGGCAACCTCGTTGTCTATGCGAACACCATCACCAAGACCGAAGAGCAGGACGACGGCAGCGAGGAAGAGCGCAAAATCCCGTTTATGAAAGGCTACAGCGTGTTCAACGTCGAGCAGATCGAAGGGCTGCCCGAGCATTTCTATGCCAAGCCCGAGCCGATCATCGACCCCGCGCAGCGGATCGACCATGCCGAGGAATTCTTTGCGGCCACGGGCGCAGACATCCGCCACGGCGGGAATTCTGCCCACTATAGCGGCGGAACGGATCATGTGCAGATGCCGCATTTCGAGAGCTTTCGCAGCCCCGAAGCCTACTATGCCACGCTTGCCCACGAGCTGACCCACTGGACGAAGCACCCCAAACGCCTCGACCGCGAATTCGGGCGCAAGAAGTGGGGTGATGAGGGCTATGCCCGCGAGGAACTGGTCGCGGAGCTTGGCGCGGCGTTCGTTTGTGCCGATCTGGCCCTGACGCCCGAGCCTGGCACCGATCACGCGGCCTATATCCAGAGCTGGCTCAAGGTCTTGAAGAACGACAAGCGCGCGATCTTCACTGCCGCCGCCCATGCACAGCGCGCTGCTGACTTCCTGAATAATTTCCAACAGCAACCCGAGCAGAAGGAGAGCGCCGCCGCGTAAGCGGCGGGGCCATCACCGTGGCAAAAAATCGCGGCTGGCCAAATGGCCAGCCGCACCTTTCTCGGAAGAGAGAAAGTTATTCCGCATTACCCCAAGGGAACGGGGACTTAATACATATAATACACACCATGCTAATAAACCGAAAACGCCAACTTCATGCGGCATTGAATTGACGAATTCTAAACAATGGTAACCCCAGACTCATTTAACTGAGGAAAACAGAAATTCTTAGTATTCTGATAAGGTTAATCAATATACAATGGTCTTATGAGGTTTTTGGGGACAGTATTGCTATTTCTCATGATCGCCGCGCCGCAATTGGCGCAGGCGCAGCTTGCGGGAACCGACACATCCGCTGGCGACAGTTGCGCGGGATTCCCGACCGGAGCGACCCGCATGACAGCCGATTCTGACGGCAACGGTTTACAGGTCACTCTAGTCTGCAATGGAACCACCTGGGAGCAAGAAGGGCTTGTCGCGGTAAGCAAATCCGGCAACGCTCCTGCCGCCACAGCCAACCTTTCCGATCTTGGCGACGTTGTTTTGAGCAGCGCGGCCAATGGCGATGTCATTCTATATAGTGCCGGAAATTGGTACAATGGCGCAGGCGGTGGTGGCGGCAACAAAGTCATTGATGCAGATGGTGATACGTCGATCCGCACTGAAGATGACTCTGATGTTGATAATGACCTTATTCGTTTTAACGCCGGCGGCGCGGGCACGTCCTTTTATGTTCACTCACAGGTCCTGCCCGGTGCCTATGTTGGGCCAGGTGTTCATATTATTCCACCCGGTTCGGCGGGCGGCAATATTACGGCTATGTATATAAAAAATAGTAGCTCAGTGGCGGGCGAAAACATGATACACTTTGGGCACAGTTGGGGAACTTCAAATAACGCAGGGATCGGCACAATCGGTTCGGATTCCGAACACCCGCACTCCTTGTATTTAAGGAGCTATGGCGATAGGGACATCGTATTTGAAACAAACAACGCTGAAAGAGTGCGCATTTTGGGGGAAAACGGCAATGTCGGGATAGGCGATATTGCCCCCTCTGCCGCTCTCGATGTTGTCGGTGACATTAATTACACAGGCGTGATCGTGGATGTGTCCGATATTCGCCTCAAGGAAAACATTCACCCGTTGAAGGAACCGCTTCGAAAGCTCACCTCGCTGAATGGTTTTTCATTTCAAATGAGAGGTGATGAGAAGCACACGACAGAATATGGCGTGTCGGCACAAGACGTGCAAAAGGTTTTTCCTGAGCTTGTGCATCAGATCGACGAAGATGGTTCCCTTGGGGTTAGCTATGATGGTCTGATCGCCCCGATGATCGAGGCGATCAAGGAGCAGCAAGCACAAATCGAGGTGCTAAGAGCCAGGATCGACGAACTGGAAGCCCGTGACGGGCCCGTAACCGCTAGCAACCCCGAAGACCTATGATCCAATGGGAGAAATGCGCATACTGGCTTTTCCTCGTCGCGTTCGTTTGTGCGGCGTTTGGCATCTCAAGTGCGTCGCCCGCCTATGCCGCCTGCGCCAACCCGACGGGCATGCAAGGGGAAATTATCTACAATTCCAGTGCAGGATTTTTTCAAGGCTGCAAGGCAGATGACACATGGCAAGCACTTCATGGCAACGGGCCAGGTGCGCCCCCGACAAACGGTTTGGTCGGCTATTGGAGCATGGATGACATTTCGGGCACTACAGTGGTGGATGGCAGTGGGAATGGCAATGACGGAAGCTGGGTCAGCGACGATAGCCCTGCATTGGTGAAAACCGCACCAGGCATGATAGGAAATGCGGCAAGCTTCGACGGCCTCGGTGACGGGATTTTTCTCGAAAACACCTACCAAGGTGCTTTTAGTTTTGCGAGCGCGAATGCATTTACGATTTCCGCTTGGACGAAACTGGCCGCCTTGCAGGCGAATACCACAGTATTCACACGCGGAGGCGTAAATACTGCATCCGACGGCACAACTTATGCGCTCTTTACGAGAGCGGCAAATAAGTGGACAACGAATATCAGCGATGGAACGTCACAACATATCATGTATGACACCACTGAAATCGATTCTCAGCGCGTAGACCAATGGACCCACTTCACGGTTACATGGGATGGAACAAGTTTCATTTTATACAAGAACGGCACAATTGTTTCGACATCGGCGCCGGGACTTGCCCTGTGGGAGTCAACCACCCAAAACGTTCGCGGCACGTCTATTGGTGCGGAGATGCGGGACATATCAACGGTAGACAATGAATTTAATGGTCTTATCGATGAGGTTTATGTCTATGACCGAGCGTTGAGCGGAAACGAGGTGGAAAATGTTTACCTTAGTGCAGCCCCGGAGATTGGCTATTTCGTGTTGATCGGGAACCAGCCGACAAATGTTGAAGGTAATGAGTTCACCGGTAATTTGGGGGGGCTTTCCGGTGCCAACAGCACATGTCTGAGCTGGCTCACGACGTATGACTGGCTTGGCAGCAGCATTGCGAACAGGACTAATATGTTGACGGAATCCAATGTCAAAGCCTGGCTCTGCGATGATAGTGAATGCCAGAACTTCAATCCGAACACCCAGTATGCGTTCGGTAAGACCGAAGCTGGCGAAGAGACGACTGGCGGTATGGCATTCGCCGCCGATGCAAATGGTCTATATCCTTCCGCCGACACGGATAGTTGGGACACTGATCAATATTTTGCGCGATGGACGTATTACTGGACAGGGCGCGCCGCGGATTTCTCCGCTGACATTGGGAATACCTGTAACAACTGGACGCTAGGTACAGGTGGAAGTGGGAGACGCGGGGATACAAGTTCAAACAGCTCCACGCGCTGGAATGATACAACGCAATCCTGCGGCACGACGGATCAGTTTGCCTGTTTCGTAAACCCTCAAACCCAATGCAGTAACCCGACAGGAAATTCGGGTGAGATCATCTATAATAGCAGCGAACGGGTCTTTCAGGGGTGCGCGCTTTTTAACTGGATTGCGCTTCATGCGGCCGGATCGGGCGGTGGCGGGTGTTCCAACCCGTCCGGTCAGACAGGCGAGATAATGTACAACTCGTCTTTTGATGCGTTTCAGGGATGCACCTTTGATGGCTGGGTGGCCTTTCATTAGTAACGTTCTGTCGGCCAACTGAGAGGCCACCTATGCGGCGCCCTTCTCGACATGTGGCTCATGGCTGCATCGTGAAGCCTCGCGGCGTCGGTCTGGCGGGATAGCCCATCGCGCGCTCGAGATTTTCGAGGGTGGCAAGGATGTTGCGGCGCTCGGCTTCATCAAGGGTAGGTTCAGTCAGCAGCGAGGAAAAGAACTGGTGCAGTTCGCCAAGTTGTTGGGCCGTTAAGCATTGCAGCTCTTGCATGGTGATGGTTGCGATCATGTGATCCTCCGTTTCGTTTCGACCCGACCAATTCGGGCCTTCTCGGGGATCGGAAGGCGCAGGACGCGGCTGCTATCGGCCACCTTCGGACGCAACGCAGTGAAGCAGGCTTTCACGCCTTGGCCGCATACGCAGCCCTTTCTGCCATTCATGATTTTCGGAAGAGCCCTTGGACGGGTGCAGACGGAAGGGGGGATCGCGGGCTCGAAGCTGATTGCCTGCCTCGTGATGCGCGCGACGGATCAAACCCTTGGTTAAGTGGACCTGCCTCGTCCTGACACGCCTGAATTCCTGACCGCACGCGGTCAGCCGTCAATATCCTGCCCGCACCACTTCGGCGGGGCCGAACCGTGTGGGATATGACGCCCGACCTTCTCCCTGCGGTCTTGCGGAATGGCGTAACGAGCCAAACCACAAACCAAAGGAGCCCCATCATGGCACGGACAAACACGAAACCCGACAACCAGCAGCCCAACGCGCCCGAGTTCCTCGCCTGGCACGTCACCGACAAGGGCGAAAAGTCTTTCTGGAACAAGGTCGGCGCCGCATGGCGGCACAGGGACGGGAAAGGCTATACGCTCCAACTTGAAGTCGTCCCGATCAATGGCCGCATCGTCCTGCGTCAGCCCCTCGACGAGCCGAACGGCGGCGACGGGCAAAACGAAAGCGGGCGCGCATGAGCGCGCCCTCCACCAAAACAAGAAAGGACAAGAAGATGCCTGCCTACCTAGTTTCAAAAACCATCTATATCGAACGCACGATCATCATCGATGCCGAGAACGCCGAAGCCGCCTGCCGCAACGCCGATGAGCTTCCCGAGGACCATGAAGAGTGGGCCGAAGATGTCTGCACGTTTGTCCCTGTTGCGGTCGAGTTCGACTGATACGCTGGCGGCGCTTGCGCCGCCTGGGCACGTCCCTCAATGCATCTTGTGCGGTAGGACCTCATACACGCGGTCCAGCGACGGATCGTCTACAACGACAACCTTCACGGGTCCGTGCAGGTCCTGATTTTCATACAAGAGCATAAAGCGTTCCGCGTAGAAGTGATCGGCATCGCTTGCCTCGCGGGCTATCCGCTGAGATTCCTCTCCCCATTCACGGGTTTCCGACGTGCCCGCATAGGCCGCTTCGTAGAGATCGAAGATGCGGCGCGGCACATAGGCGATACATTCGAATTGTTCCATGTTCTTCTCCTTATCTATCATCGTTCGAATCCGAAATCAGGCCCGCGTCCGCGCTTTCGCCCTTCGCGCTCCTTCTCGCGGTGCGGGCTGGAGCGTTCAGGCAGGTTCATTTCCTGGTAACGGGCGATATCTTCGCGTAGCAGGAGCAGATCGGCTTGCTGCCGTTCCCGCTGTTCTCGGATGTGCCTTTGCAGATCGCGGCGTTCATCGAGTTGACTGGCAACCAGCTTGTCGCGTTCGGCCCGATCCCGCAGAAGGGCATTCCACGCCTCACGCTCATTCTGTTCCCTGATCTTGGCGTAACCGCCCGTGATCCTTTTCCAGACGCCCGAAAACCCGCGCGGCAGCCGCGCCGCCCGCGCGTTGGTTTCCGCGATCCAGCGCTTCTCCAGAGCATCGTGGAGCATCTGCCGTTCCTGCCGATGCCGCCCAGCCATTTCGCTTCGCTCGAATTCCAGCGCCTTCTGGCCCCGCGCAGCTTCGAGTTCGGACTGTCTGACAAAGCCCTTGAGGCGTTCGGACATCCGCGCAGCGATTGCCTGCCGCGCCTCATCGACCAAAGGCACGTTCTCGGGATCGCCGAGGCGTTCCGCGACATCCTTCGTCTTCACGCCTGCCTGACGCGCCACGGAATAGACCTCGCCGCGATAATCGACAGCGACGAAACCGCGCCGATCACCGCGCGCAAGAGTGAACCCACGTTCTTTGAGGGCTTGGGCGAAGGCGGAAGCCGAATCCGAATGCTCCCAGCATTCCTTGAAGAGCGTCTTGATCTGTTTGGGGTTGAGGCCGACGCGCCGCGCTTGTTGCCATTCTTGCAGCGTGTAGCGGAGCGGATCGCGCTCGCGCCAATCGAGCAAGCCTTTCGGCATCTCCCAACCATGTTCGCGGAACAGCTCACGGGATACGTCCCGCAGGCGCAGCTTGTAGTGCGAGATGTTGATCGCCCGCATCCGTTCTGCATCGATCCGCGACCAGACGACATGCGCATGTCGCCGCCCGTCCTTTTCATGGAAGACGATAGCGCGGGGTTGGTTTTCGAGGCCGAGCTTGCGCTCGACCGCATCGGCAGCCTTGCCGAAGTCCTCGACGGTGGGATCGGCACCACCAGGCGGGTTCAGGCTCGCCGAAAACATGTAGTTCTTGCAGCGCGTTCCAGCGGCGATGGCATCGAGTTCCCGAAACGCATCTAGCAGATCATCACTGACAAAGCCGCGAACCTCATGCAGCTCGACATGATCGTTCTCGCGCATCGAGAGCAGATAGCGGGCAAGTTGCGCCCCGCCGCCGCGTTCTTTGGCCTTGAGGATCATGGCTCGCTCCCAGGCTCGTCGCGATAAACACCGCGCCCGAGTGCCATAAGAAGCTCTTCGCGCATCACCAGCACCGCCGCGCAAGCTTCGCGCAGTTCCGCCTCGGTTTCGGGCGTGACGGGCAGTGATCCCGTGTTCACGGCCTTGGCAAGTTGGTTGAGGTTGGACGACAGGCGCGACGAGCCGAGCGCACCCAGAACGCGCCCCAAAGCCTCATAGTCCTTCACGGGAGCTTTGCCGCGCGTTTTTCGCGGCGCAGCATCCTCACCGAACAGCCGTTCTCGGATATATGCCCCAAGGGACATATCCGCCGCGTCCTGTTCGAGCTGCGCCCGTTCTGCGAACGTTAGGCGCAACGAGAACGGCGTCGGCTTGCTCGCTTTCGGCTTCTTAGCCGTCGAGGGCGGCGCTAACCTATTGAAATTATGGGTGGAGATTTTCATCACGCACCCCCAGACCGTCTAGGTCAAGTTGTGCGAGATGGCGTTCCCAGTCTTCGAGAACCTGGAAGAGGTGGTTCGATTCCTCTCCCGTCAGGTCCACCAATCTTCCTCGAAAGATGAAACGAAGACGACGCGCAAGCCTTGAGGCTGCGCGTCGCTTTCGTTTGTCGGGTCGCTAAATCTGGCGTGCGAGGATCAGCTCGGCGCACCGCCCTCTCCGGCCCTGCGGCGCTGTTTCCAGCCGAGCGCACCGAACAATCCAAGCCCCGCCAGCATCATCCACGCGCTCGCGGGCAGCGGCACGGTGGCGGGCGTCTCGACCATCATCGCGATATCGTCGAGCGAGACATTCATCTGCCAGGTCTGCGCCTCGAGCGCGAACTGCACGCCCAGGGTCTGCCCCTGATTGGCCTGCAACAGCGTCGTCAGATCGAAGGTGAGCGTGGTCGCAGTGCCGTTGCCCAGCTGTATCCCGCCCGTCGCGGTCGCGTAGACTTCCTGAATCACATCGCCGAGCTGATCGACCACGGAAACGCGGAATTGATGATTGGGATCCGAATAGAGACCAAAGAGCCCCACCCGCGCGGTGAAATCGAAGGTTGCGGAGATCACCTCGTCGGGCACGGTAAAGTATTGGGTCAGCGTCGCGACGCCCGAATAGACCGGTCTGAAAATCGTATCATAGAGGCCGGAAATCGGTTCGATCCTGCCGCCCCGCGCCTCCGGGGACTTCCCGATCGTGCCGAGTTTGCTTGCAAGCCCGGACGGCAGCTGGAACGGCAAGCCCCGAGAATTGTTGACCGGCGTGCCATCATTGACGACGAAGGTCTCTCCTGCGGCATTGCCGGTGGTGGACCAGCCCGACAGCGAACCGCTCTCGAAGGTGCCGTTGGTGATCAGATCGACGCTCAGCGCCTGGGCCGCCCCAGCAGACAGCACACTTGCCGTAGCAAGCGCGATCATCGCTTTCCAAAGACGCCCCAATGCCATCGTCCCAGTGCCTTCTGCTCTGCCTCTGATCGAATCGCCCCGTTTCCTTGCCGGGTGCGGGATCTGATTGAGGGAGAGTAAACGCTACGAATCGGGAGAGATTTGGACTGCAGCGGGACAATATGGCGGCGCGGGGGCGAGCCGGTGCCACAATGTTTCCCAAATCAAAACGCCGCCCAGAAGGCGACGCTTGATTGGTCAGCTTCAGGAAACGCAGAGGTCAGCGCGCCCAGTCCCACGGGACGGTGAATTCGCCCAGCTTGTGCATCAACGCATCCTCGTCACACGCGCCCTTTGTCGCGAGATGGGCCACGAGGCCGCGTTTCTTGTCCTCGGTGACCGAGATCACATGCGCCGCGATCCCGGCCAGCTCCAGCTCGGCGTTGAGAACCCGCATGATCGCCATCTTGCGCAGGTCGGGCTTGAAAATCTTGCCGACGGCCGTTTTCGGCAGCTCGTCCATGATCTCGAGATGCTTCGGAACGGCGGCACGCTCGTGGATGTTCTTCTTGGCGTGTTCGAGCAATTCCTCGGTCGTGACCGATGCCCCGGCCACAAGCTCCACATAAGCGCAGGGCAGTTCGCCAGCGAAACTGTCGGGCTGGCCGATCGCCCCGGCAAAAGCGACCGAAGGATGCGACAACAGCGCGTCCTCGATCTCGGCCGGGTCGAGATTGTGCCCGCCGCGGATGATCAGATCCTTCGCGCGACCGGTGATCCAGAGATAGCCATCCGGGTCGATGCGCCCCAAATCGCCGGTGCGCAGGAAGCGGTTCTCGGCGAAGAGGTCGTGGTTCTTGTCGGCTTCCGTATAGGTCGAGCCTTCGAACACACCGGGATTGGCAACGCAGATCTCGCCCACCTCGTCGCGCGCGCATTCGTCGAAGCTGCCATTGCGCTTCTTGAGGATACGGACATGGGTGTAAGGCAGCGGGATGCCGACAGAGCCCACTTTCTTCTCGCCATCGACCGGGTTCACCGACACCAGGCAGGTCGCTTCGGTCAGGCCATAGCCCTCGCAGATCTCGACGCCCGTGGCCGCCTTGAAGCGGTTGTAAAGCTCGATCGGCAGCGGCGCCGAGCCCGAGATCGCGGTGCGCAGCGACGAGATATCGGCATCGACCGGGCGTTGCATCAGCGCCGAGATCGCGGTCGGCACCGAGATCAGGAAAGTGACCTGCCAGCGCTCGACCAGCTTCCAGAAATTGTCGAACACCCCGTCGCCGCGATACCCCGCAGGGGTCGGGAAGACGACATGCGCCCCGCTCGCGATCGCCGACATCAGGATCGGATAGGCGGCGAAGACGTGGAACAACGGCAGCGGGCAGATCATCACGTCGGTCTCATCGAACAGCAGCCGCCCGCCAAGCCAGCCATTGTAGATCATGCCGGAATACTTGTGCTGCGCGACCTTGGGCATGCCGGTGGTTCCGCCGGTATGGAAATAGGCCGCAACACGGTCTTCCTGCACATCCTCGAACATCAGCCGGTCGCCCGGGAGTTTCGCCGCCTCGGTGTTGAAATTCATCACCTTGGCATGGTGCTTCGTCTCGACCTTGGGCCGCACGAACGGCACGATCCAGCTCTTTGGTGGGGTGAGATAACGGTTCAGATCGACCTCAAGCACAGCCTCGACATTGGGGGCGAGGCGGACGGCCTCGGCCGCCTTCTGCGCGACATCGGTCTTGGGGAAGGCCTTGAGCGTGACCAGCACCTTCGCCTTGGTCTCACGCAGGATGCCCGCGATCTGCTCGGCGTCGAGCAGCGGGTTGATCGGGTTCACGATCCCGGCGGTTGCCCCCGCAAGCAGCGTGATCGCCGTCTCGAGCGAATTGGGGAGAAGATAGGCCACCGTATCGGTCGGGCCGACGCCGAGGTGATGGAGAAGGTTCGCGGCCTGCGTGACCTTGGCATGAAGCTGCGTCCAGTTCAGCGTTTCAGCCTTGTCCTGGGGACCAGACAGGATCTGGAACGACAATGCCGGGCGATTGGCATGGGCCGCCTTTGCCTCGCTCAGGAAACCGTAGATCGTGGCGGGGCGGTTGCGCGCCTCCCAGGGTTTCTCGGCCTCGACCGCATCACGGTCGGCTACTGTCGCAAATCTCTGCATTCTCATCCTCCCGAGGGTCGCCCGCTCCTCCGTGTACGACCCGTAAAGCAGGATGCGGCAAAAACGCCACGGGCGGCAAGGGGCGTGCCCTTGCGAAACGTCACGTCATGGAAATTTTGACGTGGGGAAACAAGACTATCGCGTCAAGAGAAAGGGCGCCCCGAAAGGCGCCCTCCTGCATGATTTGCCCTGCCCGGCTCACGCTTTGGGGATGCGCAGCACCTGACCGGGATAGATCTTGTCGGGATGTTTGAGCATCGGCTTGTTGGCTTCGAAGATCGCCTGATATTTCGAACCGTTGCCCAGCGTCTTCTCGGCGATCGCCCAAAGCGTGTCGCCCTTCTCGACGGTGTGGAAGGTCGCGTCGGACGTGTCGGCATCGTCCTCGGTCTCGACGCTGGCCACGCCATCGACATTGCCCACCGCGAGGATGATCTTTTCCTTGGTCTCGGCGTCGACCGCCTTGCCCTTGACAATCACCTTGTCGCCCTCGACCGCGAGATCGACGCCGCTATCGTCAAGTCCGAGCTCTTTCAGCTCCGCCTTGAGCGCCTCTTCCTTCGGCGCTTCGCCCGCATGGGCCTCACCGCCGAACAGCGACTTGCCCGCACCCTTCATGAAACTCCAAAGACCCATGTCACTCTCCTCTTGGATATGCCGGACCATCCCCGGACCTGCCGACAGGATGGCGCAAGCAGGCGATGGAGGACAGGGGGAAAACGGCTGAGGAATTCCACATGAGGAAAGGGCCAGCGGGGCGCACGCGGCCACAGGGCTCATTGCCCCGCGCCACGCGACTGCTGCGTATTACACCCCGTCGGTGAATTGCAGCTTCGCCAGCTCGGCATAAAGGCCGCCCTCGGCCACGAGGCTGTCATGCGTGCCCTGCGCCACGATCCGACCCTCGTCGAAGACCACGATCCGGTCGGCCTTCTTCACGGTGGCCAGACGGTGCGCCACGATCACCGTGGTGCGCGTCTTGGCCAGTTGATCCACCGCCGCCTGAACTTCGCGTTCGGACGCCGCATCGAGCGCCGAGGTCGCCTCATCCAGCAGCAGGATCGGCGCGTCGCGCAGAATGGCCCGTGCAATCGCGATGCGCTGTTTCTGCCCGCCCGAAAGCATCACACCGCGCTCGCCCACATAGGTGTCGAACCCATCGGGCAGCGCTTCGAGGAAGTCATAGGCATGGGCCGCGCGCGCCGCCTCCTCGACCTCGCGATCGGACGCATCTGGACGGCCAAAGCGGATATTCTCACGCGCCGAGGCCGCGAAGACGACCGGATCCTGCGGCACCAGCGCAATCGCCTGACGGAAATCATGCCGCGCCATGTCGCGCAGGTCATAGCCGTCGATGGTGACCTTGCCGGTTTCCGGATCCCAGAACCGCTGGATCAGCTGGATCACCGTGGTCTTGCCTGCGCCAGAGGGCCCGACCAGCGCCACGGTCTCGCCCGGAGCGATCTCGAGATCGACATGATCGAGCGCAGAGGCCTGAGGCCGCGACGGGTAATGGAAGCTCACATCCTCGAAGCGGATCGCGCCCTTTGCGGGCATCGGCAGCGGCACGGGATGCTCGGGGTCCTTCACCTGGTCTTCGCTCTGCAAAAGCTCCACCAGACGCTCGGTCGCGCCCGCCGCGCGCTGCAGCTCCGACCAGATTTCCGACAGCGCGCCCACCGAGCCCGCCACCATCACCGCGTAGATCACGAACTGCACCAGCTCGCCCACGCTCATCAGGCCACCGCGCACGTCGCGCGCGCCGATCCAGAGCACCCCCACCACGCCCGCGAATACGAGGAAGATCACGATCACGGTCATCACCGCGCGCGTCCCGATCCGCTTCTTGGCCGAGAGATAAGCCTTCTCGGTCACGCCCGAGAACTGCTCGCGCGTAAGCGCCTCATGGGTGAAAGCCTGCACGGTCTGCGCCGCCAGCAGCGCCTCCGAAGCCGAGCCCGACGAATTCGCGATCCAGTCCTGGTTCTCGCGTCCCAAGACGCGCAACCGCCGCCCCAGCACCACGATCGGCACCACGACCACCGGCACGACCAGCAACACCAGACCCGTCAACTTGGCCGAGGTGAAGAGCAGCATCACCAGACCGCCGATCAAGATCAGCACGTTGCGCAGCGCGACCGAAACCGACGAGCCGATCACCGAAAGGATCAGCGTCGTGTCGGTGGTGATCCGAGAGATGATCTCGCCGGTCAGGATGCGTTCGAAAAACGCCGGGCTCATCGAGATCACCCGATCGAACACCGCCTTGCGGATGTCCGCGACAACCCGCTCGCCGAAACGCGTGACAAGGTAGTAGCGCAGCCCCGTCCCCAGCGCGAGCAGACCCGCGATCACCAGAGCGGCGAAGAAATACTGATCGAGCAGCGCCGCACCTTGCTGGAACCCGTCGACCACACGGCGCACCGCCAGCGGCAGGATCAGCGAGATCGAAGCGGTGGCGATCAGCGCCAGGAGCGCCCCGAAGGCGAGCCCCCGATACGGCGCGATGAAGGGCCCAAGCCCCCTGAGCGCACCGATTTTCTTCGTCTTGGGCCGGTCGTCGGCCGGGCCGGTCGGTCTGCGAGCCATGAATCCCCCCTTGCTTGCCCCCGGGTTTAGGGGGCACAGGCGCGCCAGACAAGCCTCGATTGGCCCGCCGCCCCTCGTGCCCGCATAGGCGAGAGATCACGACGGCTCACATTTTGGAAAATCCGCTACGGGCGGCCGGACTCGAACCGGCACGGGCTAAGCCCAAGGGATTTTAAGTCCCGTGCGTCTACCATTTCGCCACGCCCGCAGCGCGCTCTGGCTAGCGCGGGCGGGCGGGCTTGGCAAGATCGCGGCGCGCTCAGCGGCCCTCGAATTTCGGGGCGCGCTTTTCGAGGAAGGCCAGGACGCCCTCGCGGAAATCGTGGCTCTCTCCAAGGCCGCCCTGCAACTCGGCCTCCAACTCCAGCTGCTGCGAGAGGTCATTCGCATAGCCCTCGCGCAGCGAGCGTTTCACCGCCCGGTAGGCCGCCGTCGGGCCATTCGCCAGATGGGCGGCCCGTGCGCGCCAGTGGTGATCGAAATCGACCTCCGCCACGGCCTCCCAGATCATGCCCCAGTCCGCCGCCTGCCGAGCCGAGACCTTGTCGGCGAACAGCGCCAGTCCCATCGCACGAGCAAAGCCCACCTGACGCGGCAGCCAATAGGTCCCGCCCGCATCCGGCATCAGACCGATCCGCGTGAAAGCCTGAATGAAACTCGCGGCTTCCGAGGCGATCACGACATCGGCAGCCAGCGCAAGGTTCGCCCCCGCCCCCGCCGCAGGCCCGTTCACCGCCGAGATCACCGGCAGGGGGCTGTCGTAGATCGCCTTGAGCATCGGCTCGTATTCGTCGCGCAGCACCCGCTCCAGATCGAGCCCGGCCGCCGCCACCCCGTCGCCCAGATCCTGACCCGAGCAGAAAGCCCTGCCCGCCCCGGTCAGCACGATCACCCGCGCCTCCGTCTCGGCCTGCTTCATCGCCTCGAGAATCTCCGCGCGCATCTGCGTGTTGAGCGCGTTCATCACATCGGGCCGGTTGAGTGTGATCACCGCAACCCCGCCCTCGCAGGAATACTCAATTGCCTGAAACATCGCGCGCCTCCCTAACCTCGCTTCGCCGCCACGATAGCGAAGCACGGAAAATCGAAAAGCGGAACGGTGCGTCACAATGCCGCCTCGTGGTGCCGAGGACGGGGTCGGATGCCTCCGGCGGGGATATTTTTTCCAACTCGAAAGCAATTCCGCCTTCGAATTGGTTCAAATATCCCGGGGTGAATTTGCGCAGCAAAGAGGGGCAGCGCCCCTCACTCTCCCATCAGCTCGTTCAGGCGCTTCTGTTCGTCTTCCGAGAGCGCGGGCGCGGCCGGGCCTTCCGAGGCGTTGCGGCGCGAGCGCACATAGAAGAACCCGCCGATCAGCGCGAGGATCAGTGCGCCGGGTCCAAGATACCACAGCAGCAGGTTCGCCCCGCTCTTCTCGGGCTCGAAGAGCACATATTCACCGTAGCGGTCGGTGACATAGTCGATCACCTGGCTGTCGGTATCGCCCGCAATGAGCCGCTCGCGCACCAGAAGCCGCAGGTCGCGCGACACAACGGCGTTCGAGTCGTCGATATTCTCGCCCTGGCAGACCGGGCAGCGCAGGACCCTGGAAATCTCGCGGGCACGCGCTTCGAGTGCCGGGTCTTTCAGGATCTCGTCGGGCTGGACCGCGAGGACCGGTCCGGCCGAGAGGCTCGCCGCGATAAGCAGCGCGAATACACGGAGGAGTTTCATAAGCATCTCTTATTCCGCCGGCGTCGCCTGAGCCGGGACCGCGCGCGATTTGCGGGCACCCGCCGCCACCCGGTAGCGACGATCCGAAAGGCTCAGCAAGCCCCCGAGCGACATGATGATCGCGCCCGCCCAGATCCAGTCCGCGAAGGGCTTGATATAGGTGCGCACCGCGTAGCCACCATCTTGCTGCGGATCGCCGATCACGAGGTAGATGTCACCCAGCGGCGTGGTGTGGATCGCGGCTTCGGTCGTGGGCATGCGCTGCACCGGGTAGACGCGTTTCTCGGGATGCATCGTGCCGATCAGCTTGCCGTCCTTCTCGACCGTCATCGTGCCGGTCGAAGACATGTAGTTCGGCCCCTTCACCTCTTCGACCTTGGTCAGGGTGATCTGGTAGCCGTCCACGGTAAAGGGCTCGTTGAGCTTGGCGACGCGAATATCCTCGATCTGGCCGGCGGTCAGAAGGCCGATCCCGATGAAGGTGATGCCGAGCCCCGCATGGGCGGTGGCCTTGCCCCAATCGGCGCGCGGCAGGCGCTTGAGGCGGCCGAAATTGCGAGCCGCCCGCTGCCACAGTTCGGTCGCGGCGCCGAAGACGAGCCACGAGCCAAGGAAGACGGCGATCAGAGCGAGCATCGAATTGCCGCTCTCGACCGACCAGGCGAGCCCGCCCATCGCGAGCGCCAACACGAAAGCCGGGATCAGGGGCTTCGCCACGCGGCCAAGGCGCGCGCGCTTCCACGGCATCATCGCGCCGACCGGCAGGATCAGCGCGAGGATCACCATGAACGGCGTGAAGGCCTGATCGAAGAAGGGCGCCCCGACCGAGAGCTTGCGGCCGAAGAACATCTCCGCGACCAGCGGCCAGACGGTGCCGACGAAAACCACCAGCGCCGCGACGGCCAGAAGGATGTTGTTGATGACCAGCGCAGTCTCGCGCGAGACCATCGAGAACACGCCCTTGGCCTGCATCGAGGTCGCGCGGAAGGCATACATCGTCAGCGCGCCGCCCACGAAGATCGCGAGAATGGCGAGAATGAAGATGCCGCGCTGCGGATCGGAGGCGAAGGAGTGCACCGAGGTGATCACGCCCGAACGCACGATGAAGGTGCCGATCAGCGAGAAACCGAAGGCCATGATCGCGAGCAGGATGGTCCACGACTTCAGCGCTTCGCGCTTCTCGACGACGATGGCCGAGTGCAGCAGCGCCGCCGCCAGAAGCCACGGCATGAACGACGCGTTCTCGACCGGGTCCCAGAACCAGAAGCCACCCCAGCCGAGCTCGTAATAGGCCCACCAGGAGCCAAGCGCGATGCCGATGGTCAGGAAGATCCACGCGGCCAGCGTCCACGGGCGCACCCAGCGCGCCCAGGCGGCGTCCACGCGGCCTTCGATCAGCGCGGCCACCGCGAAGGAGAAGGCCATCGAGAGGCCGACATAGCCGAGATAGAGGAAGGGCGGGTGGAAGGCGAGACCGGGGTCTTGCAGGAGCGGGTTCATCCCCTCGCCGTTGAAGGGCGGCTCGGCGAGACGCAGGAACGGGTTGGAGGTGAAGATGATGAAACCGAGGAAGGCGACGCCGATCCAGGCCTGAACCGACAGCACGCGGGCGCGCAGGCGCGGCGGCAGGGCGCCACCGAACCACGCGGCAGCCGCGCCGAAGAGCGCGAGGATCAGCACCCACAGGAGCATCGAGCCCTCGTGGTTGCCCCAGACGCCGGTGACCTTGTAGAGCATCGGCTTGTCGGTATGCGAGTTTGCCCAGACCAGCTTCACCGAGAAATCCGAGACCACGAAAGCATAGGTGATCGCGGCAAAGCTCACCGCGATGAGCAGGAACTGCGCGATGGCGGCCGGTTCGCCCACGGCCATCCAGCCGCGCCAGCCTTTATGCGCACCCACCAGCGGCACTACCGCCTGCACGATGGCAACGGCAAAAGCGAGAATCAGGGCAAAATGCCCGAGTTCGTTGATCATGGGACTCCTCCTGTCGCGGCTCGCGATCATAGAGATAACCGCCGGGCAGGCCAAGGAGGATGCGGGGCGATGTCGCAACAATTCACCGCCCCTCACGTGGGCGTGAATGGTCGCGGGCGCATCGACGGGGTAAGGGGACGCAAACCGGGGCAGTAAATTGTCCTGGCGAGGGCCGGACCGGCCCGCTCCGGGCTTGTGCCGGGGAAAGAAATACGGGGACAGACAATGCGTGCGATCTTGATCGGAGCCGTTCTGGGCGCGGGGCTGCTGGCAGGCTGCAAGGAAGAGCCGCGCGATCCGCTCGAGGCGGTGGCACCCAATGTGATCTGGGAAGTGGTCAAGATCGGCGGCAAGCCGGTCCCCGCCGGGATCGAGGTGACGCTGACCCATCCCGAGAAAGGGTTGATCGCGGGCGCCTCGGGCTGCAACCGGTATAACGGGCGCATCTCGGAGCATGAGGGGCGCGTTCGCATCGGCGAGCTTGCGGGGACCAGGATGATGTGTCCCGAGGCGATGATGCAGGTCGAAGAAGATTTTCGCTCGAACATCGCCCGCGTGGATGCGGTGAAAATCGCGGCTGACCGGCTCGAGCTGGTCTCGGACGGGAAAAGCGTCATCGTGGCGACGCAATAGGGCGCTTGACCGGCGCGCGCGGGCATGGCCCACTCGCGCCATGTTCCCGTTTCGCGATCACAATCCTTCCTACAACACGCCCTGGGTCACCTGGATCCTGATCGCGGTCAACTGCATCGTCTACGTGATGATCGCGCCTTGGGGCTTCGACATGCGCGACTTCTTCATGGAGAATGCGCTGTGGCCCGCAGCGATCACTCAGGGCCTCGCCTGGCACGGGCTCATCACCCACATGTTCCTGCATGGCGGCATCCTGCATCTCGCGGGCAACATGCTGTTTTTATGGGTTTTTGGAGACAATCTCGAAGACCGACTCGGTCCGTGGTTCTTCCTCGCCTTCTACTTTACCTGTGGTCTGGCGGCGGCGCTGGCGCAGGTCGCGAGCGAGCCCGATGCGATGGTGCCGATGGTCGGCGCCTCGGGGGCGATCGCGGGGGTGATGGGGGGCTATCTGCTGCTCTATCCCAAGGCAAGGATCGACGTGCTGTTCTTCTTCATCGTCTTCTTCAAGATCTGGCCCGTGCCCGCCTGGCTGGTTCTGGGGCTGTGGTTCGCGATGCAGATCCTCAACGAGATCTCGACCGGCACCGGGGCGGGGGTTGCGCATATGGCTCATATCGGGGGCTTCGTGGCCGGGCTGATCCTGATCGTGCCGCTCTGGCATCGCCTTGGGGGGCCGCTCTTCTGGCGCCTGACCCATGGCCATCCCCCCTTCCCCGAGGCGCGGTTTGCCACCACCAACATTCCCCAAGTTCCGAGGAGACGCTGATGTTTCCCGAGATCCAGACGCCCCATCGCCTGACCTGCCATTGCGGCGCCGTGGAAATGGAGGTGACGCTCTCGGACGGGCTGAGCACGAAGCGGCGCTGCGACTGTTCCTTCTGTCGGCGGCGCGGGGCGGTGGCGGTCTCGGCCCCGCTGACCGGCATCCGCATCGTGAAGGGCGAGGAGAACCTGAGCCTCTACCAGTTCGGCACGATGACGGCGAAGCATTACTTCTGCAAAACTTGCGGCATCTACACCCATCACCAGCGCCGCTCGAACCCGAACCAGTACGGGGTGAATGCGGCTTGCCTGGAAGGAGTGAACCCGCGCGATCTCGATCCGGTGCCGTGGAGCGACGGCGTCAATCACCCGACCGATCGCGTCGGATGAAATCGGCCGCGCGTTCGGCGATCATGATCGTCGGCGCGTTGGTATTGCCGGACACAAGCTGCGGCATGACCGAGGCATCGACGACGCGCAGGCCGTCAATCCCGCGCACCCTCAGTTCGGGATCGACCACCGCCAGATCGCCCTGCCCCATCGCGCAGGTGCCGACCGGGTGATAGATCGTATCCGCCCGCGCCCGGATATCGGTCATCAGGGCGTCGTCCGTCCCGTCATGGGGATAGAGCCTGCGCCCGCGCCATGGCTTGAGCGGTTCGGCCTCGGTGATCCGCTCCAAGAGCCGCGCGGCCTTCAGCATCAGCGCCGCGTCGCGCGGGTCGGAGAGGAATCCCGGGTCGATCAGCGGCGCCGCATCCGGATCGGGCGAGGCCAGCCGCAGCGTGCCGCGCGAATGGGGCCGTAGCGGGCAGATATGCGCGGACCACCCATCGGCCAGATGCGGCTTGCGCATATGCTGATCGACGATGCCCACGACGAAATGGATCTGCAGATCGGGCCGGGTGAGGCTTGGATCCGACCGCAGGAATGCCCCGCCCTCGGCCATCGGAGAAGCAAAGAGCCCCTCGCCATGTTTGCGCCATCCCCCCGCCGCGCGTGCAAGCCGCATGAGCCCGCGCGGGTTCAGTCCTACGACATCGCGCCGGGGGGAGGTATAGCTGAGAATATAGTCGAGATGGTCGTGCAGGTTCGCACCGACCCCGGGCAGTTCAAGGCGCGGTTCGATCCCGTGCTCGCGCAGGTGATCGGCCGGGCCGATGCCCGAGAGCATCAGCAATTGCGGCGAGCCGAACGCGCCCGCCGAGAGGATCACCTCGCGCGCGGCCTCGATCCGCATCCGCTTGCGCCCCTGCACGATCACCGCGCCGGTCGCGCGGCCCTCCGTGATCTCGATCTTCTCGGCCCGCGCGCGGGTCAGAACGGTCAAGTTCGCGCGCCCCATGACCGGATGCAGATAGGCGGCGGCGGCCGAGCAGCGCTCGCCCTTGCGCGGACCATCCCAGAACTGGGTGACCTGATAGAGCCCCGCGCCTTCCTGTTCGCCTGCGTTGAAATCCGCGTTCGGCGGGCATTGCACCGCCGCGCAGGCCTCGACGAAGGCGCGGCTGATCGCACGCGGACGGCGCTGATCGCCGACCTGCAACGGGCCCTCTGCCCCGTGCCAATCCGAGCCGCCACGCATATTGCGCTCGGAGGCGAGGAACCATGGGCGCACGCTGTCCCAATCCCAGCCCTCGCCCCCCGCCTCGGCCCATCCGTCGTAATCCTCGGGCTGGCCGCGCACATAGAGCATCGCGTTGATCGCCGACGACCCGCCCAGCCCGCGCCCGCGCGGCTGGAACCCGCGCCGCCCGTTCAGCCCCGGCTGCGGTGTGGTGTGATAGGCCCAGTTATGGATCGGCGGCCGCCCCGCGACCATCGCGGCCACCAGCGCAGGCGCGCGCACGAAGATATCCCGCGCTTTGCGCCCGGCCTCGATCAGGCAGACGGAGACGGATGGATCTTCCGACAGCCGCGCCGCCAGAACCGCGCCCGCCGAGCCGCCGCCCAGAATGAGATAGTCGAACCGCAAGGGCTCCTCCTTCCCCTGTTCGCGGGAAGCCTAACGGGTTTGCGGGGTTTGGGAAGCGTGACGCGGGGTCGGAATGGAAAGGGGCGCGCCCGAGCCTTGGGGGGCTTTGCCCGGAACCGCCGCAAAGCAGCCCGGACAGCGCCCAACCACCCCTTCGGGCGGGCACTTGGGTGACAGAAGCGCGCGGAGCGAGATCGCGCGGATGTGGCAGGGATAGAGCGGCGACGTCAGAGGTCCGTGCGCCCGTCCAGCGGTCAGCCCCTGCCCTCCCGTGTACGCAAAGGAAAACGCCCGGTCCTTGCGAACCGAGCGCTCCGAACTCTCTCGCGAGAAGCCTTAGCCGCGCAAAGTGCCGCCTGTGGCCTTGCTCACCTTCTCGACGATCTTCTTGCTCACCGCCTCGATCTCGGCATCGGTGAGCGTCTTGTCGGCGGGCTGCATCCGCACCGTCAGCGCGATCGACTTCTTACCCGCGCCCATCTGCTCCTCGGCCTTCGGGCCGGTGAACTGGTCGAATACATTGACGCTCTCGATCAGCTTCTTGTCCGCGCCCATCGCCGCGTTCACCGCCGTCAAAGCCTCGACAGATGCATCCACGACGAAGGCGAAATCGCGTTCGACCGCCTGCAGATCCGAGATTTCCAGCGCCGGACGGGTCGCGCCCTTCTTCTTCGGGAAGGGGATGTTTTCCAGCCGGATCGTGAAGGCGACCGCCGGACCCTTCACGCCCATCTCGCGCAGCACCTTGGGATGGACCTCGCCGAACGTGGCCAGCACATTCGGGCCAAGCGCCATGTTGCCCGCGCGACCGGGGTGCCACCACGCATCGAGCTTGCGGTTGATCTGCGCGCGCGCAGGCGCCCCGATCGCCGCCAGCACGGCCTCGGCATCGGCCTTCGCATCATAAAGGTCCACCGGACGGCGCGAGCCGAAGGGATCGCGCGGGGCCGACTGTCCGACCAGAAGCCCGGTTGCCTGCAAGACCTGCTCGCCCGGCTCGCCGCCCGCGAAGGCGGGGCCGACCTCGAAGAGCGCCAGATCGGCAAAACCGCGCGCCTGATTGCGGCTTGCTGCCTGCAGCAGACCCGGCAGCAGGTCGGGGCGCATATGGGTCATTTCCGAGCTGATCGGGTTTTCCAGCTTCGTCGCATCCGCGCCGCCGCCAAAGAGCTTGGCCGAGGCCTCGTCGATGAAGCTGTAGGTCACGCATTCGTTGTAACCCAGCGCCGCCGTGGTGCGCCGCGCCATGCGCTCGCGCTGCTGCATCGGGGTCAGTATCGCGCCGGGAACGCCGGTGGTCTCGCGCGCGAGCGGCTTGCCCTCCAGCTTCGTCAGCGAGGCGATGCGCGCCACTTCCTCGACCAGATCGGCCTCCCCCAGAACGTCGGGGCGCCAGCTGGGCGGCACCGCCATGTCGCCGTTCAGCGTGAAACCCAGGGCTTCCAGCGTCTCGCGCTGCGTGGCCTCGGGGATATCCATCCCGACGAGCGAAATCACGCGGGCCGGGTCCAGCCGATAGGCGCGGCTGACATCGGGCACAGCGCCGTCCATCACGACATTCGACACCTCGCCGCCGCAGAGATCGACGACCATCTGCGCCGCCAGATCGAGCCCCGGCAGGGTGAAGGCCGGATCGACGCCGCGCTCGAACCGGTAGCGCGCATCCGAGTTGATTTTCAGCGCACGGCCGGTTGCCGCGATGGTGATCGGGTCCCAATAGGCGCTCTCAAGGAACACATCGACCGTGTCCTCATCCGCGCCTGAGGCCTCGCCACCCATGATCCCGGCGAGGCTTTCGACGCCATTGTCATCGCAGATCACCATGTCGCCCGGGCGCATCGTGTAGGTCTTCTCGTCGAGCGCGAGGAACTCCTCGCCACCCTCGGCCGGCTTGATCACCAGATTGCCCGCCACTTTCTTCATGTCGAAGACATGGAGCGGCCGGTTCAGGTCATAGGTGAAATAGTTGGTGATATCGACCAGCGTCGAGATCGGGCGCAGACCGATCGCCTTGAGCCGTTTTTGCAGCCACTCGGGGCTGGGGCCGTTCTTCACGCCGCGGATCACGCGGCCTGCAAAGAGCGGGCAGCCCTTCTCCTTCAGCGCGGGGTCGATGGTGACGGAAACGGGCGCATCGAACGCCCCTTCCACCGCCGGGATCTCCAGCGGCTTGAGCTTGCCGAGGCCCCGCGCGGCCAGATCGCGGGCGACGCCGCGCACACCCAGCGCATCGGGGCGGTTCGGCGTAATCGCAATCTCGATCACCGGATCGACCGCCTCGGGACGGTTTGCCGCCAGCCAATCGGTGAACTTCTGCCCGACCTCACCCGAGGGCAGTTCGATGATGCCGTTATGCTCGTCCGACAGCTCCAGCTCGCGCTCGGAGGCCATCATGCCGTGGCTTTCCACACCGCGGATATTGCCGACCGACAGGGTCACGTCGATGCCGGGCACATAGTCGCCCGGCTTGGCCAGAACGACCGTGATCCCGGCGCGCGCATTGGGCGCCCCGCAGACGATCTGCTTCACGCCTTCATCCGTCTCGACCATGCAGACGCGCAGACGATCGGCGTCGGGGTGCTGCTCGGCCGATTGCACCTTGGCGAGCGTAAACGTCTCCAGCTTCGACGCGGGGTTCACGACCTCCTCGACCTCAAGGCCGAGATCGGTGAGCGCCTCGGCGATCTGATCGACGGTGGCGTCGGTCTCGAGATGGTCCTTGAGCCAGGACAGGGTGAATTTCATCGGTCTTCCCTCAGGATGTCTTGCGCTGCGCGAGGTCCTTGTAATCCCCCATCTTGAGGAGTTTCAACTCCCGCCAGAGCCGGATCGAGGGTTTTGCGGCGAAAAGCACCGAGCCGATGAGGAAAAGCCAGGTCGCGGCGAAGGCGAGGCTGTCATAGAAGAAGAAGATCGAGCCGATGACGAAACAGAAGGCCGCGCCGAAATCGACGATCGTGTAGGCGATCTCGGTGAGCGCGTAGAAGCGGCGCTGCTCGGGGGTGTGTTCGTGGCGCGGGGTGTCGAAGAGGCGGGCGGTCATGGTCTGGCTCCTTGCAGGTCTTCGACCAAGCGAAACCGCTCGCAGACGAGTTCCATTTCCGGGTGAAAACCGCCGTTACGCTCGAAATAGGCCTGATGGCCCTGCCGCCAGCCGATCAGCGTCTCATCCTCCCCCTCGGCCAGCGCGAAATCCTCATCGACATCGCAAAAGCGCCGGATCGTGACTTCGACGGTCTCGATCATGATCGCGGGCTTGCCGTCCCAGTCGAGCGCGATATCGCGCCGCCCCACCACCGGCATATCCTCGCCCCCTTCGGTGAAATAAGTGAGCGCGCCGCAGGTGGCGGTCTTCTTGCCTTCGCGGATCAGGGCGAGGAGCTGGTCGCAGAGCGCGCGGCTATCGCCGAAAGTGAAGGTGATGAAAGTGAAGGTGATGGGGTCGGGCATGGGGGCTTCCTTTGCGGTTGGGGAAGCGGGGTGGAAGCTCACGATTCCTTTAAACGAGTTTGGAGCTTCGATTTCACCAAGGGCAGGCAAACTAGAGCGAAACACGAATTTAGCATCCAACTCCTAAAAATCGGGCTTAACCGCTCTTGATGTCGTTGCGCATCACCGAAATCAGAGCTCGAAAATCTGCGGAAAATTCTTTCTCTGCTGATTTCACGTCGGCGTCCGACGCCGTCTTCTCTTCATAGTGTTTTCGTAACAGCTCAACGTATTTCTTGAAGCTTCTGTCGGCCTTCTCGCTCGCCTCAAATACAGAAGCCGGAGCAAAAACTTGAAGTGTGGAAAGCGCCCCAAGATACTGTTCGACTGCAGCCCTTCTTGGCTCTACCGCTTCAGGCATTCCCGCTCGAATCGCACGGCGCTCGTAAACCCTGATACTAGCCAAAAACTCTCGGTATGCGTCTCGTTTCTCTCTAGCTAGTTCCAATCTGTGATCAATGCGCTTCTGATTCCAGTACGCAGCTGCCCCACCAATCACGGCAACCAGTGCCGCGTAAAGTGATGCCCAATCGGCGGAGATCACCGGCTCAACCCACCAGCCACCGTCGGCAGATCCAGCGCGCTGAACCCGTAATGCTTCAGCCAGCGCAGGTCGCTCTCGAAGAACGCGCGCAGGTCGGGGATGCCGTATTTCAGCATCGCGAGGCGGTCGATGCCGATGCCGAAGGCGAAGCCCTGCCATTCGCTCGGGTCGATCCCGGCGGACTCGAGCACTTTCGGATGCACCATCCCCGAGCCGAGGATCTCCATCCAGTCGTCGCCCTCGCCGATCTTGAGCGAGCCGCCCTCCCACGAGCAGCGGATATCGACCTCGGCCGAGGGCTCGGTGAAGGGGAAATGCGAGGCGCGGAAGCGCAGCTCGACGCCGTCCACCTCAAAGAAGGCCTTGCAGAACTCTTCGAGCACCCATTTCAGGTTCGCCATCGAGATGTCCTTGCCGATCGCGAGGCCTTCGACCTGATGGAACATCGGCGTGTGGGTCTGGTCCATGTCCATGCGGTAGACGCGGCCCGGCGCGATCACGCGGATCGGAGCGCCCTGCTCCAGCATCGCGCGGATCTGCACCGGCGAGGTATGGGTGCGTAGCACATGCGGCGGGCGGGTGTCGCCTTCGTCGCGATGCATGAAGAACGTGTCATGCTCCTGCCGCGCGGGGTGTTCGGGCGCGATGTTGAGCGCGTCGAAATTGTGCCAGTCATCCTCGATCTGCGGGCCTTCGGCCACGGCAAAGCCCATATCGGCGAAGATCGCGGTGACCTCGTCCATCACTTGGCTGACGGGGTGAATGGTGCCAGCGCGGCGCGGACGGCCCGGCAGCGTCACGTCGAGCCATTCCTCGCGCAGGCGCGCATCGAGGGCCGCATCGGCCAGCGCCACCTTCTTCGCGCGGAGCGCCGCGTCGATCTCGTCGCGCAGCACGTTGAGCGCCTTGCCGGTGGTCTGACGCTCCTCCGGGGTCATCTTGCCCAGCTCGCGCATCTTCAGGCTGATCTCGCCCTTCTTGCCCAAGGCGGCCAGACGGATCTCTTCCAGCGCGGCCTCGTCGGTCACATCGGCCACGGCGCTCAGGTATTTATCGCGAAGCTCTTGCATGTCTTCCCCCGGGAATTTCTTGGCTCACGGGTTAGCCGCGCTGCGCCGCCTTTGCAACCTCGGCCTTGCGCGAAAGCGGCGAATGGGGCCTCAGTTCGCCCCGCGCGCCTTGAGCTCGGCGCGGGGATAAAGCCGCGCCATGGTGATCCCGCGCGTGGCATTGAGCACCATCAGCCCCGCCCAGAGCCCGTGATTGCCCAACGCGGGGATCAAGAGGGCAAGCGCGCCGGCATAGACCGCGACCGACAGGAGCATCGCGTTGCGCATCTCGCGGGTGAGCGTGGCGCCGATGAAGATGCCGTCGAGCATCCAGCTCGCGATGCCGATCAGAGGAGCTGCCGCGATCCAGGGCAGGTAGGCGCGGGCCTCTTCGCGCACATGCGGGGCGGTGGTCATCAGGTCGATGATCCAGGGGCCAGCAAGGAAGAACGCTGCGCCCAGAAGCGCCGCGCCTCCCACACCCCACTGCGAGGAGACAACCGCCGCGCGGCGCAGCCGCAGCACCGAATGCGCCCCCACCGCCTGGCCCACGAGGCTTTCCGCCGCGAAGGCAAAACCGTCGAGCGCATAGGCGGTGATGTTGAGAAACTGGACCAGCACCTGATTGGCCGCAAGCGTCACGTCCCCCTGCCCCGCGCCGAGGAAGAGAAAGGCGGTGAAGCTTGCTTGCAGCAGGATCGAGCGCAGCATGATATCGGTGTTCACCCGCGCCATCGTGGCGAGTTTCACCCGGTCGAAGATCGCGCGCGCCCGCCACAGCCCGTTCGCGAAGGCCGCGCGGCACAGCCAGATCGCGAGTGTGACCCCGGCCACCTCAGAGATCAGCGTCGCACCTGCCACCCCCGCGACGCCCCAGCCGAAGCTGAGCACGAAAAGCAGGTCGAGCCCCACATTGAGCGCATTCATCGTCACCTGAAGCACCAGCACGCCGCGGGTGCGCTCGAGCGCGATCAGCCAGCCGGTGAAGGCATAAAGCGAGATCGTCAGCGGCGCGCCCCAGATCCGGATCCCGAGATAGGTCCGCGCGAGGCTCTCGACCTCGTCGCTGGCGGGAGCGATGCGGAAGGCGGCCCAGAAAAGCGGGATTTGCAGCAAGATCAGGCCAAGCCCCGCGAGGCCCGCGATGATCAGCGCGCGCATCAGCCCCGCCGAGACCTCGGCGCTGTCGCCCGTCCCGTGCGCCTGGCTGACGAGCCCGGTCGTGCCCATGCGCAAGAAGCCGAAGACCCAGTAGATCGAGGACAGGATGACCGCACCGATCCCCACCGCCCCGATCGGCGCGGGCAGGCCAAGCTGGCCCACCACCCCGGTATCGACCGCGCCGAGAATCGGAATCGTGGCGTTCGACAGGACGATCGGGCCCGCGATCTTCAGAACGCGGGCATGGGTGATCTCAGCCATCCGAGGGCATGGCGTCGCGCGCGGGCATCAGGAAATGCCCCGTCGCCTGCGCGAAGAGCCGCGTGCGATTGTCCTGCCAGGCTTCGACATGGACGGAGGCATAGCGCCGCCCCGAGCGATTGACTCGCGCACGCGCATAGGCGTCGCGCGGCAGGCCCGAGCGCAGGTAATCGACGGTGAAGTCGATCGTCTTGGGCAGGCGCGGCATCGTTTCGGGATTGAGCTTTCCGGGGTCGATCCGCCCCGCCTCGATATCTTCCCACAGATAGGACCAGCTCAGCTCGATGATCGCGGCGACCTCGAGAAAGGCCGCCGTCACGCCTCCGTGGAGCGCGGGAAGCATCGGGTTGCCGATCAACTTCTCATCGAACGGCAGGATCGCGGTCAACTCATCGCCGCGGCGGTCGAAATGGATGCCGAGAAACTGCGAGTAGGGCACGCCCTCGACGAGCATCCGCAGGGCGGCGTCGCGACGTTGCTTTACGGTCTGGACGGGTTCGGGCTTCGGACGGCTCATTTGCTCCCCTCCCGGCGGGTGACGGTGAAGGCGCCGGTGGCGGCGGCAACGGGCAGCCCCTCTTCCTCGTCATGGGCGGTGGCGCGCACGAAGGCGACCGAGCGCGTGACATGATAGCACTCGGCGCGCGCGGTGATGCGCTGGCCGGGCTTGGCGGGACGCATGTAATCGATGCGCAGGTCAAGCGTCGCGGTGATCGCCCCTGCGTCGGGATGGCTCATCACGGCCGCGCCCGCGCAGGTATCCATCAGCGCCGAGACCGCGCCTCCGTGGATGACGCCGGTGCGCGGATCGCCCACGAAGCGGGTATCATAGGCCATCGAAAGGGAGGCCGTGCCCGGCCCTATCGAATCCATCCGCATGCCAAGAGCGCGTGCATGGGGGATCGCCTCGATGAATTGGCGGGCCTGTTCGAGAATTGGGTCGTCGGAGGTGCTCATGGACCTGTCCGCTGGTTTGGGTCGGGCAGACTATCGACGAGGGACGGCAGGGGATCAAGGGGCGACGCAGGGGCGCTTTGCCCAACATCGGGGATGGAGGAGTGTCCCCGGGGCGACGCTGACGGCTCGCCAGATGCCCGATCCGCGCCAAGGCTCAAGGCAGGGGACTGCGATCCGGCGTCCGGGGCTCGCCGTTCGCGTTCGCCGCTTTGGTAGCGCCACCGCCCCCCCCCCCGATCCATGCAAAGGCACTGAACGCGGCTCACCCCTCTTGCGACCGGGGCGTCGTTGCGTATAAAGCGCCTCAATTTGCGCAGCGATCAGAGGGGATTCCCATGCCGAAGAGAACAGACATCTCGTCCATCCTCATTATCGGCGCCGGACCTATCGTGATCGGACAGGCCTGCGAATTCGACTATTCGGGGGCCCAGGCCTGCAAGGCGCTGCGCGAAGAGGGCTACCGCGTCATCCTCGTGAACTCCAACCCCGCGACGATCATGACCGATCCGGGGCTGGCGGACGCCACCTATATCGAGCCGATCACTCCCGAGGTCGTCGCCAAGATCATCGAGAAAGAACGCCCCGACGCGGTGCTGCCGACGATGGGTGGCCAGACCGGCCTCAACACCGCGCTGGCGCTGGCCGACATGGGCGTGCTGGAGAAATTCGGCGTCGAACTGATCGGCGCGAACCGCGACGCCATCGAGATGGCCGAAGACCGCAAACTGTTCCGCGAGGCGATGGACCGGCTGGGCATCGAGAACCCGAAAGCCACGATCATCACCGCGCCGAAACGCGAAGACGGACGTTTCGACATCAATGAGGGCGTGCGTCAGGCACTGGTCGAGTTGGAGCATATCGGCCTGCCCGCGATCATCCGTCCTGCCTTCACGCTGGGCGGCACCGGCGGCGGCGTCGCCTATAACCGCGAGGATTACGAGCGGATCTGCCGTTCGGGCCTCGATGCCTCGCCGATGGCGCAGATCCTCGTCGATGAAAGCTTGCTGGGCTGGAAGGAATACGAGATGGAAGTCGTCCGCGACAAAGCGGACAACGCGATCATCGTGTGTTCCATCGAGAACGTCGACCCGATGGGCGTGCACACGGGCGACTCGATCACCGTGGCGCCCGCGCTGACGCTGACCGACAAGGAATACCAGATCATGCGCAACGGCTCGATCGCCGTGCTGCGCGAGATCGGCGTGGAAACGGGCGGCTCGAACGTGCAATGGGCGATCAACCCCGAAGACGGGCGCATGGTCGTGATCGAGATGAACCCGCGCGTGTCGCGTTCCTCGGCGCTGGCGTCGAAGGCCACCGGCTTCCCGATCGCGAAGATCGCGGCGAAGCTGGCCGTGGGCTACACGCTCGACGAGCTGGACAACGACATCACCAAGGTCACGCCCGCGAGCTTCGAGCCGACCATCGACTATGTCGTCACCAAGATCCCCCGTTTCGCCTTCGAGAAATTCGCAGGTTCCAAGCCGGAACTGACCACCGCGATGAAATCGGTGGGCGAAGCGATGGCAATCGGCCGTACCTTCCACGAATCCGTGCAAAAGGCGCTGGCCTCGATGGAAACCGGCCTGACCGGCTTCGACGAGATCGAGATCGAGGGCGCGCCCGAGAAGGCCGCCGTGATCAAGGCGATCTCGTCCCAGACCCCGGACCGCATCCGTCTCATCGCGCAGGCGATGCGCCACGGTCTGACCGATGTCGAAATCCAGCACGCGACCGCTTTCGATCCGTGGTTCCTCGCGCGCATCCGCGAGATCGTCGAGACCGAGGCCGAGGTGCGCAAGCACGGCCTGCCGCTCGACGAGAAGGGTCTGCGCAAACTCAAGATGATGGGCTTCTCGGATGCGCGTCTGGCCAAGCTGACCGGCCGCGACGAGGCGCAGGTCCGCCGCGCACGCCGCAACCTCGGCGTCACCGCCGTGTTCAAGCGTATCGACACCTGCGCGGCCGAATTCGAGGCGCAGACGCCCTACATGTATTCGACCTACGAAGCCCCCGCGATGGGCGACGTGGAATGCGAGGCGCGTCCCTCCGACCGCAAGAAGGTCGTGATCCTCGGTGGCGGCCCGAACCGGATCGGTCAGGGGATCGAGTTCGACTATTGCTGCTGTCACGCCTGTTTCGCGCTGACCGATGCGGGCTATGAGACGATCATGGTCAACTGCAACCCCGAGACCGTGTCGACCGATTACGACACCTCGGACCGCCTCTACTTCGAGCCGCTGACGCTCGAGCATGTGCTGGAAATCCTGCGCGTCGAGCGCGACAACGGCACGCTGCATGGTGTGATCGTGCAATTCGGCGGCCAGACGCCCCTGAAGCTCGCCAACGCGCTTGAGGCCGAAGGCATCCCGATCCTCGGCACCACGCCCGACGCGATTGACCTTGCCGAAGACCGCGAGCGGTTCCAGTCGCTGCTGAACCAGCTCGAACTCAAGCAACCGGTCAACGGGATCGCGCATTCCGACGCCGAAGCCTTCGAGATCGCGGGCCGCGTCGGCTATCCGCTGGTGATCCGCCCCTCCTATGTGCTGGGCGGCCGCGCGATGGAAATCGTGCGCGACCTCGACCAGCTCAAGCGCTACATCCGCGACGCGGTCGTGGTGTCGGGTGACAGCCCCGTCCTGCTCGACAGCTACCTTGCAGGCGCGATCGAGGTCGATGTGGATGCGCTCTGCGATGGCGAGAGCGTCCATGTCGCGGGCATCATGCAGCATATCGAGGAAGCGGGCGTCCACTCGGGCGACTCGGCCTGTTCGCTGCCGCCCTATTCGCTGTCCCCGGAGATCGTGGCCGAGCTGAAGGTGCAGACCGAAAAGCTCGCGCGCGGCCTCAACGTGGTCGGCTTGATGAACGTGCAATTCGCGATCAAGGATGGCGAGATCTACGTCCTCGAGGTCAACCCGCGCGCCTCGCGCACCGTGCCCTTCGTGGCGAAAGCCACCGACTCGGCCATCGCCTCGATCGCCGCGCGCGTGATGGCGGGCGAGAAGCTCTCGGCCTTCCCGGCCCGTCCGCCCTATCCCGAAGGCGTCGGCCCCGACACTCCGCTGCCCTTCGCAGATCCGCTCACGCTGGCCGATCCGCAAACGCCGTGGTTCTCGGTCAAGGAAGCGGTGCTGCCCTTCGCCCGCTTCCCGGGCGTCGACACGCTGCTCGGGCCGGAAATGCGCTCGACCGGCGAGGTCATGGGCTGGGATCGCGACTTCCCCTCCGCCTTCTGGAAGGCACAGCTCGGCGCAGGCACGGTGCTGCCCGAGAGCGGTCGCGTCTTCTTCTCGATCAAGGATTCCGACAAGTCCGACGAGCTGGCACAGGCCGCGCGCGACCTGATCGAGATGGGCTTCTCGATCATCGCCACCGGTGGCACCAGCGCCTGGCTGGACGGGCATGGCGTGAAAGCCGAGAAGGTGCTCAAGGTCTATGAGGGCCGCCCGAACATCGTGGACCGTCTGAAGAACGACGAGATCGCGCTGGTCTTCAACACCACCGATGGCAGCCAGGCGATCTCGGACAGTCGCGACATCCGCGCCGTCGCGCTCTACGA
The DNA here is from genome assembly GCF_002020135.1 of Thioclava marina. Taxonomy (GTDB): domain Bacteria; phylum Pseudomonadota; class Alphaproteobacteria; order Rhodobacterales; family Rhodobacteraceae; genus Thioclava; species Thioclava marina. Next base: position 369,373 of record NZ_MPZS01000002.1, read on the forward strand.
CAAGATCCCCTACTTCACCACCGCCGCCGCCTCGATCGCGGCCGTGGCGGCGATCAAGAGCGCCCGGGACGGCGAGGTTCACGTACGGTCGTTGCAGTAAACACCTGACAGATCGTCATTTTGTGGCCCCCGGAACACAGGTTCCGGGGGCCTTTTCATTCTCACGCAAACTTCGATTGAGTGGCGATCACGTCCGGCGTGACAGTCAGGGAACCAAGAACACCACAAACGAGCAGGACAGATGAAAACGTCTCTTTTTGCCGCGGCACTCGTCGCACTCGCCCCTCACGCCTCCAGCGCCGCCGAACTGGTGGGCGGCTCGGTCACGCTGAGCTATTCGGATCTGGTCAATAACGACTACTACTCGGCGCTGGCCAAACGCGCGGTTTCCGGCTCGGCCGAAGTCAGCTTCGGCCCGGCCTTCTCGGTGCAGGGCGACCTCGCCTATGTGAATTTCAACGGCGGGCATAATTTCGAACTCGACTCCAATAACGTCGGGCTCCACGCGATCTATCGTCCGGCGAGCGCCACCGCGCTCGGCGCCTTCTGGGGCCGCGACACGATCAACGGGAGTGGCTCGAACTATTACGGGATCGAAGTGGGCCACAGCGTCGGCGCCTTCTGGGGGGAAGCCTATTTCACCCGCGTCGACCAGAGGAACACGACGGGTGATCTCTACGGTGTCTCGGGGCGCTACACGCTCAACGATCGCGTCTCGTTCAATGCAGCCCTCGACGTCTTCAATGTCTCCTACATGAACACGAACCGCGCCTCGATCGGCGTCGATTACAGCGTGACGGACGCCCTCACCCTGAGCGGCACGATCGGCCATTTCGACCAGGGCTATGCAGGCCCGTCGGACTTCATCTCGGTGGGCGCGACATTCACCTTCGGCCCGAACAAGCGCGCGACCTTCAAGCAGCGCGATCTGCTGAACTACTTGCCGGGTCTGGGCGGTTTCGCGGCCTGATCGCGCAACACAGGTTTCAGAATGACAAGGGCGGCCCCGTGGCCGCCCTTTTTCAACCCCGCTGCGCTCGCCGCGCGAGCCAGCCCTCCCAGGCGCCGGGAGAGCCCGCAAAGGCGTTCATATCCACCGTGCCGGGCACGCCGGGCACCACGCCGGTGCCGCTATACTGCCAGAAGCTCCACTGCGCGCCCGGATAACGCTCCATCGGGTGTCCCGCGACCGAGCGCAGCCAGAACTCGTAGCCCGGGAACTGCTCCAACCCGTTGTCACGCCAGAAATCGACCGTGGTGTAGATCACGGGCCGCGTGCCGTAATGCTCGTTCACGATGGCGAGGAAGCGGCGCATCTCGGCGCGGACCTCGCGGGCGGCGGGGCGGCGACGACAGCTCGGCGAGGTATGGTTCCACTCGATATCGAGCACCGGCGGCAAATCCCCCGCACGCCTGGGGACATTCCGGATATACCAGCGCGCCTGCTCCTCGGGAGAGCGGCAGAAATAGTAGAAGTGATAGGCCCCGACCGGCACCCCCGCACCGCGCGCCAGCGCGGCATTCACGCGAAAGCCCGGGTCGGAGTGATCGCCCCCTTCCGTCGCCTTGAGCCAGGCGAACGAAACCCCCGCGCCGCGCGCCCGGTGCCAGTCGATCTCGCCCTGATAACGCGCCGCGTCGATGCCGTGCACCGGCAGGCTCGCGGGCGTCAGCCCTTCCCAGCCATGCGGGTCGGTATCGCCGAAGCGCGCGGGGATCCCGTCGGCGCGGTAGTTCGAAGCCGCGAGCATCGCGGGCCGCATCAACTCCGCCTGCTGGCCGCGCGGCGCGCCGCATCCCGTAAGGCTCAGCGCCGCCCCGGTCACGAACAGCCTGCGCGAGAGTCCCATGCTCACCTCCTCGTGATTTTGTACCAGCCTCTCATGCAAAGGCCCGGCTGTCACCTGTGACAACCGGGCCAATCAGGGCTATCGGCAAAGCCTTGCCGGGATCAGTCCGCCAGCATGAATTTGCCGGCATCAATGTGCTGGCGTCAGTTTCCGGGGCCGAAATCGGCCCCGGTGATCATCCCGTCGCCGTTGCGGTCGCGCATGCGGAACCAAAGATCGGTGCCCGCCACGAATTCCGTGCGCGAGATCACCCTGTCGCCATTCCGGTCGAAAATCATCAGCCCTTCCCCCGCGGGCGTGTCAAAGCCCGCAACGGCGGCCGCATTTCCGCCCGGCCCAAGACCGCGGCCCTGACCGGGACCTTGGCCCAGACCTTGGCCGGGGCCCATCCCCCTGCCGGGCGCCATGCCGCCCTTGCCGGGGCCCTGCCCCGGCCCCATCCCGTTGCCGGGTCCCTGCCCCATGCCCAGCCCCTGCCCCATGCCCAGCCCCTGCCCCGGCTGCATGCCTTCGGGAAGCTGGTGGCCCGGGCCCATGCCGGCCTCGCGCTCCATCTCTCGGTGTTCGTCGATCATCGCGATCTCGTCGGCGGAATATGTCCCGTCCTCGTTCTGATCGAACATGGTGAAAATGTCGCCGCGACGCTCCCGCGCCTCGTCGAGCGTGACCTTTCCATCTCCGTTCAGATCCCATTGCGCCATGAATTCCACGCCGGGAACGGGAACGTTCTGAGCGAAAATCGGGCCTGCCGCGAGAGCCATGGCGGCGGCGAGTGGAGCTAGATATTTCATCGGTCCTGTCCTTTGCGAAAACTCATTCTGGCCTTGAAACGTCACGGCCCGCAGCTTCCGCCGCGGGCCAGACAACTTGTCGCACTCAAGGCGCGGGCAGGCCTCAGGCCGCGGCCAGCTCGTCCCAGCAGCCCAGCGCGTGACCGGCATACATGACGGCCGGACCGCCGCCCATCTGGATCGCCATGCCGAGCACATCGCCCAGCTCCTCGCGGGTCGCCCCGGCCTTCATCAGCGCCTCGACATGGAAGTTGATGCAGGGCTCGCAGCGCAGCACGATCGCCATGCCGACCGCCAGGAGCTCTTTCGTCTTCACATCGAGCGGCCCGTTTTCCTTCACCGCTTTCGACAGCGTACCAAAGCCCGCGGTGGTGTCGGGGATCGCCCGGTACATCGCGCGCAGCTCGTTGCGCATCTCGTCGATCTTGGCCTTGTAGCTCATGGGAGGTCTCCTTGCGTTTCCTTTGTCAGAGCAAGTGCCACGCAGCCGGGAAAGCGGCCTTGACCTGCATCAATCGCTGCGCGCAATGCCGCCCTGTCTCGCGATCAACCCGATGAGGACCGCGCGCGCGGGCGGCAATCACGCGGCCGATCCATCCTTCGAGTTGGTGAAAATATCCCGGGGGTGAATTGGCGTAAGCCAAGAGGGGGCAGCGCCCTCTTTTGTTCCGCCCGACCCTCCCCTTGCGCCCCCCTCAAGTCGCGAGAGGCGCACCGGATGTCGTTTCGGACGCCGACAAATTTGCGCGCGCGCGGCTTCTTGGGATCATGGCGCAGGGTTCCCCTCACCCCGCCCGCTTGTCGCAACCTGCCCCGGCCCTCCCCGCCGGTTCCCACGGAGACCTCCCATGCTGCGCGACCCGGATGTCCTTTCGTTGCTGATGCGCCGGAAACCGGCCCATTCCCTGCCCCAGGCGCTCTATTGCGACCCGGGCGTGTTTCAGTCGGATCTCGAAAACCTCTGGTATCGCGAATGGCTCTTCGCGATGCCCGCCTGCGAGATCCCGAAGACCGGCGATTACGTCGTCTACGAGCTCGGCGCCTATTCGGTGGTGATCGTGCGCGGCTCGGACGGCGTGATCCGCGCGTTCCACAATTCGTGCCGCCATCGTGGCTCGGTGCTGTGCAAGACCCGCAAGGGGACCAACCCCAAGCTCGTCTGCCCCTATCACCAATGGACCTACGAGCTCGACGGCAAGTTGCTTTGGGCACGCGATATGGGCCCCGATTTCGACGCCTCGAAACATGGGCTCAAACCCGTGCATTGCCGGGTGCTGGCCGGGCTCGTCTATATCTGCGTGGCCAAGGACGCCCCGGATTTCGATACGTTCGCAGCCATCGCAGAGCCCTATCTCGCGCCCCACGATCTGGCCAATGCCAAGGTCGCCTATCAATCGACGATCATCGAGGAAGGCAACTGGAAGCTGGTCTGGGAGAACAACCGCGAGTGCTATCACTGTGCGGGCAACCACCCCTCGCTGTGCCGCACCTACCCGGAGGACCCCACGATCAGCGGCGTCAGTGCGGATGGCAACTTCCCCCCGATGATCGAGAAACATTTCCAGCGCCTCGAGGCGGCCGGCGCTCCCTCGCGCTTCCGGCTCGATCCGGCGGGCCAGTATCGTCTGGCGCGGATGCCTCTCCTTGAAGGGGCCGAGAGCTACACGATGGACGGCAAGCCTGCGGTCACGAAACGCCTTGGCCGGATTGCCGAGCGCGAGGCGGGGACGCTGGTGAAGTTCCATTATCCCTCGACCTGGAACCATTTCCTTGCCGACCACTCGATCACCTTCCGCGTCATCCCGATCGGCCCGATGCAGACCGAGGTGCAGACCACCTGGCTGGTGAACAAGGATGCCGTCGAAGGGGTGGATTATGACCTTGATCGTCTGACCGAGGTCTGGCTCCACACCAATGACGAGGATCGCGAAGTCGTCGAGAACAACCAGCGCGGCATTCTCTCGCCCGCCTACGAACCCGGCCCCTATTCGCAAAGCCACGAAGACGGGCTGATCCAGTTCTCGAACTGGTATGCGGACTCGATGATCCGCGCGATGACCGGGCGGGACATGGGTCGCTCGACCCTCGCAGCGGAGTGAGCCAATGACCGGACATGTCGAAATGAGCGCCGCGGACGACGCAGGGATCTGGACCGATTCCGAACCGCTCGAATGCTGCGCGGTGGTGCCCGAGGCGCCCAATACCGTCACCTTCAGCTTCGTCGCCCCCTCGGGAGCGATGTTTCGCTACCTGCCGGGTCAGTTCCTCACGCTGGAGCTGCCGGTTCCGGGCGGCCCGCTCTGGCGGACCTACACGATCTCGTCCTCGCCCTCGCGCCCGCTCGGCATATCGATCACGGTGAAGGCGCAGGAAGGCAGCCTCGGCACGCGCTGGATGCTCGACAACCTGAATCCGGGCGTGAAGATCAAGGCGATGGGACCGGCGGGGGTGTTCACCTTGCCGCCGAAGGAGCGCAAGAAATACCTCTTCATCTCGGCCGGGTCGGGGATCACCCCCACCTTGTCGATGACCACCTATCTCTACGATCGCGGCACCGATATCGACGTGTGTTTCGTGACCTGCGCGCGCCGTCCCTCCGAAATCATCGCGCGTCAGAGGCTGGAGAACATGGCGGCCCGCGTGCCGGGGCTGAAACTGCATTTTCTCGTCTCCGAGGACGATCCCTATCATGTCTGGACCGGCTATCGCGGGCGGCTCAACCAGATCATGATCGGGTTGATGGCGAGCGATTACCTCGAGCGCGAGATCTATTGCTGCGGCCCCGAGAGCTTCATGACATCGGTGCGCGAGATGCTGATCGGGCTTGGCTATGACATGGATCGCTACCATCAGGAGAGTTTCGCGGCGCCTGCCGAGACCGCCGACGAAGTGCCGGAAACGGATGATCTGGTACCCGACATGACCGCGAGCGCACAGCTGCATTTCAAGCGCTCCGGCGTGACGGCGCAATGCTCCGAAGCGGACACGGTTCTGGGCGTCGCGCGTCGGGCCGGCATCGTCATCCCCTCTGGCTGCACCTTCGGTGTCTGTGGCACCTGCAAGACGCGCAAGCTCAAGGGCAACGTGCACATGGTCCATAATGGCGGGATTTCCGAGGACGATGTGGCTGCGGGCTACATTCTTGCCTGCTGCTCCAAGCCGATCGGGGAGGTGGAGGTCGAGGTCTGATACCTGGGCCCGACATCGACCCGGATCGGCTACGAAGCGACCCGGGCAGCACCGCCCTCCCCTCGGACTGCGCTCAGAGCCCCCTCACCAGCCGCAATGCGTCATAGATCGCCGCATGGGTGTTGCGCGCGGCCACCGCATCGCCGATCCGGAACAGGCGGAACGCACCCTCGGGATTGGGCTTCAGAGCCTGCACGCCGCCGGTCGAGAGCGCGTCGTAATCCACCTCGCCGAGGTTCGACGACAGTGGCTTGAGGTCGAAATACAGCTCATCGAGCGGTCGCGTGCCGTGATTGACCACGACCTGATCGACCAGCCGCTCGCGGATGAAATCCCCGTAATCGCTGCCAAGGCGCGCGCGCAGCCGGTTGCCCTCGCGCGCCACCGAGATGAGCCGCCAAGTGATGGTGAAGGTCGTGTCGCGCCCTTGCAGGTTGCGCATATAGGGCACCAGGTTCATCGCCATCACCTCAGGCGCAAAGGCCCGGTCGGGCGTCACGATCTCGACCTTCGCCCCGGTCGCCGAGATTTTGTCGGCGGCCATCAGCCCCGGATTGTCGCCCGCGTCGTCAAAAATCAGCACGTCCTGCCCCGGCTTCACGTCGCCCGAGAGGATATCCCAGGCCGAAACCACCAGATCATTGCCCTCAACCAGCACTTCCGTATGCGGCAGCCCCCCGGTCGCGACGATCACCTCATCGGGCGCGGTCGCGAGCACATCCGCCGCTTCTGAAAATTCGTTGAAGCGGAAGCTGACGCCGAGCTTCACGCATTGGTCGTAACGCCACTGGGTGATCGAGATCATCTCGCGGCGGCGTTCGTCCAGCGCGGTCAGCCGGATCTGCCCGCCGGGCTGATCGGCGGCCTCGAAGACGGTGACCGCATGTCCGCGCTCGGCGGCGACGCGGGCGGCCTCGAGCCCGCCCGGCCCCGCGCCGATCACGGTGATGCGTTTGCGCTCAGTCGCGGGTGCGATGTCATGCCCGACCTCCAGTTCCCGCCCCGTCGCGGGGTTGTGCAAGCACAGCGCCATGCCACCCTGATAGATCCGGTCGAGGCAGTAATTCGCCCCCACGCAGGGCCGGATATCGTCTTCACGCCCGGCGATCACCTTGGCCACCAGATGCGGGTCGGCCATATGCGCGCGGGTCATTCCGACCATGTCGAGCTTTCCGCTCGCGATCGCATGGCGCGCGGTGGCGACATCGGGGATCTTCGCCGCGTGGAAGGTCGGGAATTGCGTCGCCGCCCGGATCTCGCCCGCGAAATCGAGATGCGGTGCGTTGCGCATGCCCTGGATCGGGATCGTGTCGGTCAGGCCCGGATCGGTGTCGATATGGCCCTTCACGACGTTGAGGAAATCGACCATGCCGCTATCGCGCAAGCGCCGCGAAATCTCCAGCCCGTCGGCCTTGGTCAGCCCGCCCTCGAGGTCTTCATCGCCGGTATAGCGGACGCCCACGATGAACTCCGACCCCACCCGTTTGCGCACCGCGTCGAGCACGTCGAAGGTGAAGCGCAGCCGGTTGTCGAGCGAGCCGCCATAGGGTGCGTCGAGATCATTGGTCAGCGGTGACCAGAACTGATCCATCAGGTGCCCGTAGGCCTGCAACTCGATCCCGTCGAGGCCCGCCGCTTGCATCCGCTCGGCCGCATCGGCGTAATCCTCGATGATCCGCGCGATGTCCCAATCCTCTGCCTTCTTCGGAAAGGCCCGGTGCGCGGCCTCGCGTTCGTGCCCCGGCGAGACGACGGGCAGCCAGTCGGCCTTGTCCCAGCGCGTGCGGCGGCCCAGATGCGTGAGCTGGATCATCACCGCGCAGCCGTGATCGTGGCACTCGTCGGTCAGATCCTTCATCCAGCCGACGACCTCGTCTTTCCACGCGAGGATGTTGTTGAACACCGGCGGGCTGTCGCGCGCCACGCTTGCCGATCCGGCCGTCATCGTCAGCGCCACCCCCGCCTTTGCGCGCTCCGCGTGATAGGCGCGGTAGCGAGCTTTCGGCATCCCGTCTTCCGGGTAGGCGGGTTCATGCGAGGTGATCATGAAGCGGTTGCGAAGCGTCAGGTGCTTGAGCTGATAGGGCTGAAGGAGCGGATCGCTGGACATGGGGGAATCTCCTGATTGCGCGGCCAGTCTGACAAAATGTTCATATGTGTCAAGTTTAGGTTCATATGTGAACATTTTCTTGAGAGCGCCGTGCGGAAAGGCTAACCTGGGACCATGGACACCACCTCCGAGACCGAAAAAGACACCGGCTGGCGCGGCTCGCGCGAGGGCTGGCTGGAGGCCGCGAAAGCCGCGCTGATCGAAGGCGGGGTCGATGCGGTGAAGATCCAGCCTCTGGCCAAGGGGCTCGGACTGTCGCGCACTTCATTCTACTGGTTCTTCAAGGACCGCGAGGCGCTGCTCGACGCGCTCGCGGCCGCCTGGGACGAGGCGACCACCGCGCCGCTTCTGGCGGCCACCCGCGCCTATGCCGAGACCGAAGCCGAGGCGATGCTCAACGTTCTGGGCTGTTTCCTTTCAGGCGGGTTCGATGCGGGGCTGGAATATGCGGCGCGCGCCTGGGGGCTGAGCGATCCGGCGATGGCCGCGCGGCTGGCGCAGGCGGATGCGGCGCGGCTGGAGGCCTTGCGCGCGATGCTGATCACCCACGGCCACGACGCGGAGGACGCCGATGTGCGCGCCCGCACGATCTACCTCGTGCAGATCGGCTATATCTCGATGCGCACCGAGGAAACGCTGGAAACCCGGCTGTCGCGCATTTCCCATTACGTCGAGATCTACACGGGCCGCAGCCCGAGCGCCGGCGAGCTCGCGCGGTTCGAGGCCGGACTGCGCCAAGCGACGCGGGCCGCGCGCTAACCCTGCAAAGCAAAAGGGCACGTTCCGAGATCGCGCCCTTCCTTGCCTTTGCAGCACCCGACCGACAGTCGGGCGCGCCTCTTACATGTTCGGGTAGTTCGGCCCGTCGCCGCCCTGCGGGGTCGTCCAGTTGATATTCTGGCTCGGATCCTTGATGTCGCAGGTCTTGCAGTGGACGCAGTTCTGGAAGTTGATCCGGAATTCCGGCCCCTCGGCACTCTCCAGAACCTCGTAGACGCCAGCCGGGCAGTAACGCTGCGCGGGCTCGGCATATTTCGGCAGGTTCACCGAGATCGGAACCGACGGGTCCTTCAGCTTCAGGTGGCAGGGTTGGCTCTCTTCATGGTTGGTGAAGGAGAAGCTGACATTGGTCAGGCGGTCGAAGCTCAGCTTGCCATCGGGCTTTGGATACTCGATTTCCTTGAAATTCTTCGCCTCGCCGGTCGCCTTCGCATCCGACTTGCCATGCTTGAGCGTGCCGAAGAGCGAGAAGCCGAAAAGGTCGTTCGTCCACATGTCGAACCCGCCGAAGACGAGCGAGGGGATCATCCCCCATTTCGACCACATCGGCTTCACGTTGCGCACCTTCTTGAGGTCTTTCGCGATCGGGCCCGAACGCAGATCGGCCTCGTATTCAGTGAGCTCATCGCCCGAACGCCCGCCCTTGATCGCCGCCGCCGCGGCTTCCGCCGCCGCGATCCCCGAGAGCATCGCGTTATGGTTGCCCTTGATGCGCGGCACGTTCACGAGCCCCGCCGAGCAGCCCAGCAGAACCGCGCCCGGCACGGTCAGCTTCGGGATCGACTGCCAGCCGCCTTCCGAGATCGCGCGCGCGCCATAAGCCACGCGCTTGCCGCCCTCCAGAAGCTCCGCGACCATCGGGTGGTGCTTGAAGCGCTGGAACTCCATGTAGGGGTAAAGATAGGGGTTCTCGTAGTTCAGGTGGACGACGAAGCCCACGTAAACCTGGTTGTTCTCGAGATGGTAGATGAACGACCCGCCGCCCGCATTGCCGTTCAACGGCCAGCCCATCGTGTGGGTCACGGTGCCCTCGCGGTGCTTGGCCGGGTCGATCTCCCAGATCTCCTTCATGCCGAGGCCGAATTTCTGCGGGCAGTGACCGTCCGAGAGGTTGTGCTTCTCCATCACCACCTTGGCGAGCGAGCCACGCACGCCTTCCGCGATCATCACGTATTTGCCGCGCAGTTCCATCCCCGGCTCGTAGCCCGGGCCTTCCGAGCCATCGGCTTCCTTGCCGAACTCGCCCGCGACGACACCGGCGACGCGATCGCCATCCCAGACGATTTCCGAGGCGGCCATGCCCGGGAAGATCTCGACGCCAAGGCCCTCGGCCTGCTCGGCCATCCAGCGGCAGACATTGCCCATCGAAACGATGTATTTGCCGTGGTTCGACATCAGGGGCGGCATCGGCCAGTTCGGGATGCGCATCGCACCGGCCTCGCCCAGCATGTAGAAGTTGTCCTTCTTCACCGGCACGGTGATCGGCGCGCCCTTGTCTTTCCAGTCGGGGATGAGCTGGTCGAGACCGCTCGTATCGAGCACCGCGCCCGACAGGATATGCGCGCCCACTTCCGAGCCTTTCTCGAGCACCACGACCTCCAGCTCCGGGTCGATCTGCTTGAGACGGATCGCCGCCGAGAGGCCTGCCGGCCCCGCGCCCACGATCACCACATCATATTCCATCGACTCGCGCGTCACTTCGGTCATGTCCCAAACCCCTTGGCTTGCCGTTCCAGCTTTGCCGACTGACTAGCCTACCTTGCGTAATGAGGCAATTGTTACGCTGCGATGCCGCGCAACAATATTACGCCTGCATCCCGGGCGTTTCCCGGCGAAAATCGCGCTGTCCACTTGACTTCGGGTGGGCAGACCAGATTTAGATGCCCTGAATTAGGGACAGTTCCGAATTCGGGAGCCTTCCATGGAAAAAGTGCCGATGACGCGCGCGGGGTATGACGCGCTCAGTCAAGAATTGAAAAAACTCAAGTCCGAGGAACGTCCGGCGATCATCGCGGCGATCGCGGAAGCGCGTGAATTGGGCGACCTGTCGGAGAATGCCGAATACCATTCGGCACGCGAGAAGCAGGGCTTCATCGAGGGCCGGATCAAGGAGATCGAGAGTCTTCTGGGCCGCTCGGAAGTGATCGACCCGACGAAAATGTCGGGTGCGGTGAAATTCGGCGCGACCGTGACCATCGTCGACGAGGATACCGACGAGGAAAAGACCTACCAGATCGTGGGCGAGCCCGAGGCCGACCTCGAAAAAGGCAAGCTGAACATGAAATCGCCGCTTGCGCGGGCACTGATCGGCAAGGATGAGGGCGACTCGGTCGAAGTGCGCACGCCGGGGGGTGACAAGGCCTACGAGATCCTCAAGATCGAATTCGTCTGAGACCCGTCTCGGCACGACGCCACGGCACGGAAGGGGGCTATGGGAAGACCCGCGGATCGGCTCAAGGAGAAAATCTCCGTTCTCGGCGCGCAGAAACCCTCTGCGCCCGCCCCCGCCGAACCCCTGGTCCGCGGCCCCGGTCGTATCGAATGGATCGCACTCGGCGTGACCCTGCTCTGGATCGCCATGGTGGCGGGGTTCTGGTTCTTCGCCCCCGGCGTGGCCTCGACAGCCTCTTTGTTCAACACCGTAAGCCTGCTCGTAGGCATGGCCCTGCCGATCGCGATGATCTGGATCGCCGCCGTCACCGCCCGTGCCAGCCGCGAGATGCGCGCCGAGGCCGCAGCGCTCAAACAATCGGTCGAGGCGATGCGCATGGCCTGGTTGAACCAGCAGGCGCTGCGCAACGATCAGAATGTCGAGAAGAAACTCGAGGAGATTGCCGCCGTCACCCGCCAGGCCGAGACGACGATCGCGACCTTCGCCTCGCGCCGCGACACGCAGGCAAGCCAACCCTCCGCCGATCGCAAGGCGGCGCTGGTCGCACCTCCGCCCGCGCGTGCCGATGACAGCGAGCCGATGCTGGCCCTCGGCACCCCGGCCGAGGAATTGCGCTCCCCGATCTCGGTCGCCGATTTCGTCCGCGCCTTGAACTTTCCCGATTCGCCCGATGATGCCGACGGCTTCCGCGCGCTGCGTCGCGCGCTCGAGGATCGCGCCACGGCAAAACTGCTGCGCTCGGCCCAGGACGTGCTCAACCTGCTCGCGCAGGACGGCATCTACATGGACGACCTCAAGCCCGATCGCGCCCGACCCGAGCTCTGGCGGCGCTTCGCCCAAGGCGAGCGCGGCCGCGAGATCGCCTCGCTCGGCGGCATCCGCGACCGCTCCTCGCTCGCGCTCACGGCGGGCCGGATGCGCGGCGACACGATCTTTCGCGACGCGGCCCACCATTTCCTGCGCCAGTTCGACCGCACCTTCGCCGAGTTCGAGAAGAACGCAAGCGATCAGGAAATCGCGGAGCTTGCCGAAACCCGTACCGCCCGCGCCTTCATGCTGCTGGGCCGCGTAACCGGCAGTTTCGACTAGGGGCGCTGCCCCCGGCTCCTTGCGGAGCCTCCCCCGAGATATTTCGATCAAGAAGAAGGGCGACGAGATCGCGCATGGCTTCTTCTTGAAAGAAATATCTCGGGGGAGCGCGTCAGCGCGGGGGCAGAGCCCCTTTTCTAGAGCCTGCGGCGCATCACCTGCACCGAGCGGAAATCGAAGACGATCCGGGTCAGGGCGGAGCTGCGCCGTCCCGTCACCTCGAAGCCGAGCCTCTGGTAGAGCGCGCGGGCGCGCAGGTTCTCGTCGATCACGTCGAGGCAAAGCGCGTCATAGCCGCGCTCGCGCGCCTCGGCGACGAGGCTCTCGATCAGCGCCGCGCCCACGCCTGTCCCGCGGCGATCCGGCCGCACCGCGATGCCGTCGACCATCATCACCTTCGGGGCGAGGTCATGGGCCAGAAGATGCAGGCAGGCCGCGCGCCAGAGCGCGCCAGACCAGCCATAGATCGCGACGAGATCGTCCCAGCAGCCCCCCACGAAAGAGCCACGCGGCGTGCGAAACCCCACCACCCCGATCAGCTCGCCGCTCTCGTCAATCGCACTGATCACATGGCTTACCTCGATCACGCGCGCGATGAAGCGCAGCGCCTTTGGTTCGGGCCCCATCACGCGGCCAAGCTTGCTGCCGAAGGCTTGCCAGTAAAGGCGGGCAGCCTCGGCGCGATGCTCGCCAGCAAGGCCGTGGCGCAGGGCGATGCTCACGGCATGCCTCTTGCGAGGATGAGCTCGGCCGCGCTCAGATCCTCGGGGGTATTGAGATTGGTGAAGGGATCGGGGGTGGCATCGAAGTCGATCTCGCGCGCGCCCTCGCAGGCCATGCGCAGGCGGCGTTCGCCCTGGGCGAAGAGGCTTTCGATCCGGGGACGCAGGCGCACCGGCCAGAGCGCCACGCTGGGATGGGCACGGCCTTGCGAGCAGGCAATGGCATGGCCCGCGCCCGAAAGCCGTGACACCAGATCGCCCGGCAGGAAGGGCGTATCGACCGGCACGCTCAGCACGGCCCTCGCGCCCTGCGCCTCGGCCCAGTAGAGTGCGCTCAGGACACCTGCGAGCGGCCCCTCGCCGCGCCGTGCGGGCGCGTCGGGCAGGACGGGGAACGGAGCAAAGCGCAGCGGGTCGCCATTGGCGGAGATCGCGAGTTGAGCCACCTGCGGCCCGATCCGCGCCGCGACATGGGCGAAGAGCGGCCGACCCGCAAGCGACACCATCGCCTTGTCGACCCCGCCCATCCGACGCCCCTGCCCTCCGGCGAGGATCACTGCGACCACCTGACGATCCACCCTTGCGATTGCCTCCGTTACAATCTCGCGCTTTGCCTTTCCGCGCCGCCCCGCCTATCTGTCCCGCAACTGGGATCGGGAGGCAAGTATCATGTCCGACAGCACCGCAATCAGGGACGCTTATTGGCGCGGAGTTCGCCACGGGCTGCCCTTCCTGCTCGTGATCGTGCCATTCGGGCTGTTGTTCGGCGTGGCCGCGACCAATGCGGGGCTCGATCTTGCGCAGGTGATGGGCTTTTCGATCATGGTGATCGCGGGGGCCGCGCAATTCACCGCGCTTCAGCTGATGGGCGATCATGCCCCGGTGGTGCTGGTGCTGGCGGCCTCTCTCGCGGTCAACCTGCGCATGGCGATGTATTCGGCGGCGCTGACCCCGCATCTGGGCAAGGCGAAGACCTGGCAGAAGGCGCTGGTGGCCTATTTCATGGTCGATCAGGCCTATGCGCTGGCGGCCAATGAATACGAGAGCCATCGCGAGATGAGCCGCGCCGAGAAGCTGGCCTATTACGCGGGCGTGTGCACCCCGGTCTGTCCGAACTGGTATGTCGCAACGCTTGTCGGCGCGCTGGTAGGCGCACAGATCCCGCCGGAATTCGCGCTCGATTTCGCCGTGCCGATCACCTTCCTCGCGATGATCGGCCCCGCGCTGCGCACGCTGGCCCATGTCGCGGCGGCGCTGGTCTCGGTGGTGGGGGCGCTCGCACTGAGCTTCCTCCCCTCGGGCGTGGGCCTCATGATCGCGGCGCTTGCGGCGATGGTGACGGGCGCACAAGTGGAGCTTTGGGTGGCGCGCAGAAAGGCGGTGCAAGGATGAACGGTTATTCGGATGCGCTCGTCTGGGGGATTATCGCGGCGCTTGGCGTGGGCACCTTCTACCTGCGATTCTCGTTCCTTGGGTTCCTGGGCGACCGCCAACTGCCCGAATGGGCGCTGCGCTACCTGCGCTACACGCCCGTAGCCGTGTTGCCGGGGCTTGTGGCCCCGCTCGTGCTCTGGCCGTCGGGCACCGGCGGCGAGCCTGACCCGGCACGCCTGATCGCGGCGTTCGCGGCCCTCGGCGTGGGCATCATCACGCGCAACACGCTCTGGGCGATCTTGGGCGGGCTCGGCGCGCTCTACCTGTCGCTCTGGCTGGTGGGGTGAGCCGCGCTCTGCGCTGAAAGCGTGGAGCGGCGATTCCTGTGGCGCCACCGAAACGGCGAACGCGGATTGCGCAAGCGTTTCGCCGCGCGGTTCAACTGAAAGAAAACCTTAGAGACTTGGCGTCCACCGGGGGCAGCGCCCGATCGCCGGGTGGGCGCATCGCATTCTGGGGCGTCCAGTTGCTCCAGCCACATCCGCACAGCCTCGACCCACGCGCTGGCGTGGCCGCAGCGCCAGACCGAGGGGGCGGTCGGGCGCCACCCGGGCCGCTTCACGGCTGTTCCCGGCATGCCTCCCATGCCAAGGAGGCGGATCCCAGCAACACAAAAGAAAAGGCCGCGCCCGAAGGCACGGCCCTTATCCCGTCAAGTCAGGCGATCTTACTTGATCTTGCCTTCCTTGTATTCGACGTGCTTGCGAACGACCGGATCGTATTTGTTCACGGTCATTTTTTCGGTCATGGTGCGGGCATTCTTCTTGGTCACGTAGAAGTGCCCGGTGCCCGCCGTCGAGTTCAGACGGATCTTGATCGTCGTCGGCTTCGCCATTGTCTATCTCCTAGCTCCGGGCACCGTTGCGCGCACCCGCGGAATCCTTGAAGCCCGCCTTTTAGCGATGCGCCATGCGGAGTCAACCGCGAAACCGGACAGGGCGTTGAAATTTATTTCCCGCCCTGCCGGAATGGCCCGAACCGCCGCGCTCAGACGAGCGGCTTGCCCATCGCCTCGTGGATTTGCGCGACCTTGGCGGTCTCGAGCCCCAGCGCGGCGGCGAGGTTCGCGAGATATTGCTTCTCGGCCTCGGTATCGACGGTGATCGGCATGAGCGCCGCCGAGTAGACCTGCGCCTTCATGTGATCGGCGGTGGCGGCGGCCAGCGCGGTCACATCGACATCGGCCTCAAGCTCGGATTTGACGAAGGCGATTTCCTCATCGGAGGCATCGTTGAGATGATCGAGAATGGTCTGGCGCTCGCTTTCGTCGATTTCGCCGTCGGCCTTGGCCGCCTGGATCATCGCGCGGATCATCAGCTTGGCCTGATCCTCCATCATCGTATTGACTGGAGTGCCCGCGGTCACCGCGCTCAGCATGTCCGAGATCCCGCTCGCACCGGTCTTTGCAGCCCCCGTCATCGCCCCGATCAGGGCGCCGAGGCCCGCCTGGGTCGCGTCGGTCGCCGAAGCCGCCTGGTTGCCGAACTGTGTGAACATGCCGCGGACGGTCTCCTTGCCGCCGGGCATGCCCATCTTCTCGGCCCAGTCGCCCATCTGGTCGGCCACGCCGCCGGGTTCGCCCGCCTTGCCGAGCGCGTCCTTCATCCCGTCGAGGCCGCCCATCTTGTTGAATTTCTCCACGCCCTTCGCGGCGGCAAAGCCGACCGCAAGAGTGGCCAAGGTCTTCACGAAGCTCATTGCATTCCCCCGTGTTAAGTTACGTCCGGGTCAGCTTTGCGCGACTCGTCCGCTTTGACCAGAGAAATTTGGGGGGAATATCAAAGCCCCTCGATCACCTCGGCAAGCATCTGGCGCACATGGCTCGCAACGTCGGTGAGATCTTCGTTCTCGATCGCCAGCATCGAGGCGACCGGATCGACCGCCGAAACCTCGACGCCCGCATCCGTCTCGCGCAAGATCACGTTGCACGGCAGCATCACGCCGATCTTCGGCACATGGCTGATCGCCTCGAATGCGAGCTTGGGATTGCAGGCCCCGAGGATCTTGTAGCGCGGCATATCCTTGTCGAGCTTGGCCTTCATCGTCGCCGAGACATTGACCTCGGTGAGCACGCCGAAGCCCTTGGCGGCCAGCGCTTCGCGAACCTTCGCCTCCACCGCGTCGAAATCGCCGTTCATCGTTTTGTCGATCGTGTAGCCCATAGCCAAAACTCCTCTCCTGTCTTCACACCTCGTGCACCGAAGAGTGGGTGCGCCATCGCAAAAGGCAAGTCACGATGACGCCGGCGGATTGTGCGCGGCGCGTCGAAGCTATGGCCCAGCCGAGGTTCCTGCCGTCGCGGCGCGCGCCCGGCTAAGCCGGGTTCATGTCACTAAGCGAAATTTGCGCGGATGGCCTGTAAGCCGGATTCTGTCCCGGGGCTTGCGCCCCATGGATGACCATTCCTCTCGCCCTGCGATTGCTCACAGGGTCCAGCCGCCAACCCGGACCGCTCGGGGCGAAGCTCCCCTGCCGTCCCCCGTTGCCGGGCGCGGCGCGCGATCCCTATTCGGCGTTGCTCCCGGTGGGGCTTGCCGTGCCGGTCCTGTTGCCAGTCCCGCGGTGGGCTCTTACCCCACCGTTTCACCCTTACCCTGCCGGAGCAGGGCGGTTTCATTTCTGTGGCGCTTTCCGTCGGGTTCCCCCGCCCGGGCGTTACCCGGCACCGTCGCTTCATGGAGTCCGGACTTTCCTCGGGCCCCCGACTACCCGCTGGACGCGGGGTTACGGGCGCTCGCGGTCATCCGGCCATCCGCGCGGGTCAGCAGATAGGCAATCGCGCGCGAGGCGTCAATCGCGCTCTTATTCGGCCGCCTGCGCCGTTCCCCGTCCGGTGCCGCGCAGGAGAAGCGCGATCGCGATCAGGCAAAGCGTCGCCACGATCCCCGCAAAGCCGAGACTGGTCGCGCGCAGCCCGAACTCGGCGCTCGCCAGCCCCACCCCCACCACCGGCAGCGAGATCGCGACATAGGCCACGGTGAAGAAGGTCGAGGTGACGCCCGCGCGCTCGGTCTCCGGGGCCGCCTGCGCGACATTTCCCAGCCCCGCGCGCAGCCCGATCCCATGACCGAAGCCCGCCACCATGGCACCCAGAAAGATCAGCCACAAAAGCGCCAGCCCAAGCCCCGCAGCAAGGATCACGACCCCGCAAAACAGGATCGAAACTCCGATCGGCAACCGGCGTCCCGAGGGCAAAAGCCCCAGCGCCAGCTGCCCCACAACCGAGGAGATCAGCAAGGAGGCCACGTCGAGCCCGATCAGAAAGGGGCTGTGTCGGCCCAGAATCTCTCCCAGATAAGCGGGCGAGACGGCGGTGAAGAATCCCGCCACCATGAAGCCCGCGAAGGCGGCGATCGCAGCGGGAACGAAGACCGGCACGACCTCGCGCGGCAGGCTCAGGCGCTGGAATTGCAGGCGCGGTCGCGAAGGAATGTGCACGGTTTCGGGGGCCGCGAGGATCAACAGCACCGCGGTTCCCGCCAGCGCGAGATGGGAAAGATAGGGCGCAGCAAGCGGCCCGGGCAGGAGAGCCACCATCGAGGCGGCGAAAAGCGGCCCGACCCCCAGCCCGCCCAGATTGGCGGCAATGGCCGCAAACGTGCCCGCCTCGCGCAGCCGCGGCCCGGCCAGCTCGATCACCGCGACCGTTGCCGCCCCGGTATAGATCCCGGCCGAGAGCCCCGACACGAACCGCCCCGCCAGTAGCCATCCCAATCCCTGCGCCTGCCAGAAGATCAGATCGCTCGCGCCCGCGCAGATCAGCCCCAGGAGCAGCATCGGCCGCCGCCCGATCTGGTCCGACCATCGCCCCATCGCCAGAAGCGCGGTGATCACGCCGCCCGCATAGACCGCGAAGATCACCGTGATGATCACCTCGGAGAAGCCGAATTCCTGCCGGTAGAGCGGATAGAGCACCGTGGGCATCGTCGTGCCCAGCATCACCGTCAGAAAGGCGAAGACCGCCCCGGCAAGCCCCAGCAGGCGGCGGGGGGACGTCATCTCGGCCATCATCTCTCTCCTGTCGTCGTTGCATCGATACGCGACCCGGCTCGACGCGGCCCGACCCGGCCATGACCAATTGCCGCGCAGATGCGGACCGCCAATTCACGACTGCGTGAAGGACCAATGGGTGAGAGCGCGCTTTTTCTTGATTTTCGCCCGAGTCGGGCCGAGGCTGGAAATCCATAATGTGAAAGGGAGATCACATGCACAAGGGAGGAACCCGCCTCGGGCTGGCGCTCGCGGCGGCCGTTTGGGCGATGCCGGCCCTCGCGACCGAGAATATCGCGATCCAGGTCAACAGCAGCGATCCGCAGGTGATGAACATGGCGCTCAACAACGCGCTGAACCTCATCGAGTACTACAAGGAACAGGGCGAGGAGGTGAATATCGAGCTCGTGACCTACGGGCCCGGCCTCAACATGCTACGCTCGGACACCTCGCCGGTGAAAGCCCGGATCGAGGACATCGCGATGACCGAACAGCCGATTCATTTCCGTGCCTGCGCCAACACGATCGCGGGAATGACCAAGAAACAGGGGGTCGCCCCGCCCATGCTCGAAGAGGCCGAGGTGGTCCCCTCGGGCGCGGCCTATCTCGTCGAGCTGCAAAAACAGGGCTACAGCTACATCAAACCCTGAGGCAGGCAGGGGGCGCCGCCCCCTCGCGCTTACGCGCTCACCCCCGGGATATTTGAACCAATTCGAAGAGCGAACAGGATCGGCCCTTCTTCTTGACGAAAATATCTCGGGGGTGAATTTGCGCAGCAAAGAGGGGGCAGCGCCCCCTAGCTCGCGCGCCACACCCCTCCGTCATCGCCGAAACGCAGCGCGAGATCGGCCACGAGTGCCATGTCGCGTGCGTCGAGCGGGCCGTCATAAGAGGAGCGGAACCGCAGGCGGAAAGCGGGCAGGAGCACCGAGATCGGGGCCTCGGGATAGCCGAAGCTCTGGGCGAGGGCGCAGAAAGTCTCGGTGTCGGGTGCCGGGGCGTTGCGGGGCTCGGGCCAGATCGCAAACCCCTGGCGCGCCAGTCGCAGCCAGTCGAAGCGCGGGCCCGGGTCGATCTTGCGGCCCGGGGCGAAATCGGAATGTCCCAGCACGTTTTCCGGCGGGATCGCCCAGCGTGCCATGATCTGCGGCAAGAGGCGCTCCAGCGCGGCCATCTGCGGCTCGGTGAACGGCCGGTCGCCCATATTGTCGAGCTCGATCCCGATCGACCGCGAATTCACGTCATCCTGCCCCCGCCAGCTACCCAGGCCCGCATGCCAGGCGCGCATCTCTTCGGGGACGAGCTGCTCGGTCTGGCCGTCCTCTCCGATCAGCCAATGAGCAGAGACCTCGGCCTCGGGCAGGCAGAGGCGCGTGCGAGCGGCGGCGCAGCTCGACATAGCGGTGTAATGGATCACGATCAGTTCGGGGACCGCGCCATCACGGCGCGGGCCGAAATTGGGCGAGGGCCAGCCGGCGCTCACTGACGCGCGGCTTGGAAGGGCGTCGGATCCCAGTCGCAGGCGAATCCGTCTCCATCGGGATCGAGATTGAGCTTATCGCGCTCGGGACCGCCTGCCGCGAGGAAGGCAAGCTGCGCCTGATCGGCCGAGACATATTTGGCGCAGGCCTTCTCGGTCGAGGTCAGATGCATCCCGCCGCGCTTGTAGACGGACTGGCCGGGACGGTTATTCACCGACAGCGCATAGGCCGCGAGGTTCGGCCCGGAGCTGTCCTGCGTCGCGATCGGTTGCTGGACGACGGGCGCGGGTGCGACGGGTGCGGGCGGCGTGCCCGCAGGCGCGGTCTGTTGCAGCGCCTGCATCGCTTCGGCGCCGATCGTCGCGCCGGAATTCGTGTCGCCCGGCATTGGCGGGGCGGGAACCGCAGGGTTCGAACCCACCGTGCCATCGGCATTGATCGTGGGCGCCGAGAGCGCATCGGTCGTGCCGGGCAGTGCCGTGCCGGTCGCATTGAGCGGTGCGCCGGGCGGCGAGGGATCGGGCAGTGCACCCGGCGCTGCGGGCATCACGTTTTGCGCCGCGGGCGGCAAAATGGGCTGGCCGCGCAATTCGGCCTCGCGACGGGCAGCGGGACCGCTGTCGGGGACCGTGGAGATACAGCCCGACAGGGCGAGAACACCACCGAGGATCGCGAGCGCCTGTTTCATCTTACCACCATTTCTCCGGCTTGGCCGCGAAGCCCGCAGCCTGTTCGAGCACATGGGCATGGTTGAGGAGATCGCCCTCTTCCCAGGGACGCCCGATCAGTTGCAACCCGAGCGGCAGACCTTTCGAGTCGAGACCGCACGGCACGGAAATGCCCGGCAGGCCCGCGAGGTTCACCGTCACGGTGAACACATCATTGAGATACATCGCGACCGGATCGGCATCGGCCATCTCGCCCAGCCCGAACGCCGACGAGGGCGTGGCGGGCGTCAGGATCGCGTCGATGCCTTGCGCGAAGACCTGCTCGAAGTCGCGCTTGATCAGCGCGCGGACCTTGCGGGCGCGATTGTAATAAGCGTCGTAGAAACCCGCCGACAGCACATAGGTGCCGATCATCACGCGGCGCTGCACCTCGGGGCCGAAGCCCTCGGCGCGGGTCTTTTCATACATGTCCACGATACCCTCGCCCGCGGCGAGCTTGGCACGGTGGCCATAGCGCACGCCGTCATAGCGCGCGAGGTTCGAGGAGGCTTCCGCAGGCGCCACGACGTAATAGGCGGGCAGCGCGTATTTCGTATGCGGCAGCGAAATGTCGACGATCTCGGCGCCCGCATCCTTCAGCATCGCGATGCCGTCATCCCAGAGCTTGCCGATCTCGGCGGGCATGCCCTCGAGACGGTATTCCTTCGGGATGCCGATCTTCTTGCCGCGAATGTCGCCGGTCAGAGCCGCTTCGAAATCCGGCACCGGGATATCGGCCGAGGTCGAATCCTTCGGGTCATGCGAGCACATCGTGCCAAGCATGATCGCCGCATCGCGCACCGATTTGGTCATCGGTCCCGCCTGATCGAGAGACGACGCAAAGGCCACCACGCCCCAGCGCGAGACACGGCCATAGGTCGGCTTGATGCCCACGATGCCGGTGAAGGCGGCGGGCTGGCGGATCGAGCCGCCCGTATCGGTGCCGGTCGCGGCAAGGCACAGATCCGCGGCCACGGCGGCAGCCGAGCCACCCGAGGAGCCGCCCGGGGTCAGCTGGCGCTCATCGACCTTCCACGGGTTCACCACGGGGCCGTAGCACGCCGTCTCGTTCGACGAGCCCATCGCGAACTCGTCCATAGAGAGCTTGCCGAGCATCACCGCACCCGCATCCCACAGGTTCTGCGTGACGGTGGATTCGTATTCCGGCTTGAACCCTTCGAGGATGTTCGACGCCGCCTGCGTGGCCACGCCCTTGGTCGCGAAGAGATCCTTGATCCCCAGCGGGATGCCGCACATTGCGGGCGCGTCGCCCGACTTGATGCGCGTATCAGCGGCCTTCGCCTGTTCCAGAGCGATCTCGGGGGTCTTGTGCACGAAAGCGTTCAGCGCCCCCGCGCCCTCGATCTCGGACAGGCAGGCTTCGGTCAGCTCGACCGAGGTCACATCGCCCTTCTTCAGCGCGTCGCGCGCTTCGGCAATCGTCAGTTTGTTCAGGCTCATTCGACCACCTTCGGCACGGCAAAGAAGCCCTCGCGGGCATCGGGGGCGTTCTTGAGGATCTTGTCCTGGTAACCGCCATCGGTCACCTCGTCGACGCGGCGCTTGAGGCGCATCGGCGTGACCGAGGTCATCGGCTCGACGCCCTCCACATCAACCTCGTTGAGCTGCTCCATGAAGGTCAGGATGTTGGACAGTTCCTGCGCGAGTTCCGGCAGGTGCTCTTCGGGCACCCGGATCCGGGCCAGATGCGCCACCTTGCGGGCGGTGTCGATATCAATGGACATATGCTTCTCCGCTTGTCTTGGGAGGCGGTTTAGCCCGACCCAGTGGGGCTTTCAAGCGCCCCGCCCATTCGTGAGCCTCCCCTCCCCTTTCGCGCGCGGATTTGCGCCCTACACTGTGGGCCAGCAAAGGAGGACTGACACATGAAACTGATCTGGCTCGGCCATTCCGGCTTTCGCATCGAATCCGGCGACGCGGTGATCCTGCTCGACCCGTTCCTCACCGGCTCGCCGGTCTTTCCCCACGCCAAGCGCGACGAGGCGATCAAGGGGGCGACCCATGTGCTGCTGACCCACGGCCATGGCGATCACGCCAGCGACGCCGCCCCCATCTCCAGGGAACTCGGCATTCCCGTCTACTGCATCCACGAGATGTCGATCATCCTTGGCAAGGACGGCGCCGAAACCGTGGGCTTCGGCAAGGGCGGCACGGTCGATCTGAACGGGGTCAAGGTGACGATGGTGAACGCGACCCACTCCGCCTCGATCGACTACAAGGGCGGTGATCCGATCTATGCGGGCCAGCCTGCGGGCTTCATGATCGAGGCCGAGGGTCACACCATCTACGTCACCGGCGACACCGACGTCATGGCGGACATGGAATGGATGGGTGAGCTTCACAATCCCGATATCGGGATCATCGCCGCGGGAGGCCATTACACGATGGACATGAAGCGCGCGGCATGGGCGGCGAAGAAGTATTTCAACTTCAAGACCATCATCCCCTGCCACTACAAGACCTTCCCGCTGCTCGAACAGTCGGCCCAGCCGCTGGCCGACGCGCTGCCGGGCGTCGACGTGATCGAGCCCGAGATCCTCAAGGCGATCGAGATCTGAGCACGGCCTGCCGGGCGGCGCGTTGCATCGCTTGCAGCTTCCCGTCCGGCACGCTAGCTTCACGCCCCAACGGGAGGCCGATCATGTCAGAGTTGCTGTCATTCAAGGAAATGTGCGAGCGGTTCGACGTGACCGCGCGCACGCTGCGCTATTACGAATATATCGAGCTCCTGAATCCCCAGAAGGAAGGCCGCTCGCGCTTCTATGGTCCGCGCGAGGTGGCCCGGATGACGCTGATCCTGCGCGGCCGCCGCTTTGGCTTCTCGCTCGAGGAGGTGCGCCAGTGGCTTCTCATCTACGACCAGAAGGGCACCGAAGAGCAAAACAAGGTCTGGATCGAGATGGCCGATCGCCAGCTGGGCGTCCTTGCCCAGCAGCGCGAAGAGCTCGAAGCCGCGATCGAAGATCTCCGACAATTGCGTGATCAGGTGCAGGAGACACTTGATTCCTGATTGCAAAATGCATTCCTTAACGTCAACGTAACCCTCATAAGGGTAGGCGGGCTTGACGATTATTGCCGGTTTCAACGAAAGAAACTTGCTTTACCGAGTGGTAAAAAATCCCTGACATTACGTCACTGAATTCGTGACGCCACGTTACGGTGACGTGCACGTAAAGATCTCTTGTAATGTGGAGGCGATCAAACGATCTGCCCCTTCGCATTACCTAAAGGAAGCGACGAGGCCGAGAGTATGACCGAGACTGTTATGACGATCCGTGAGATGTGCGACGCGTTTGACGTGACCCCGCGCACCCTGCGGTTCTACGAGAGCAAGGAGTTGCTGTTTCCCATCCGCGAGGGGCAGAAGCGGCTGTTCACGCGACGTGATCGCGCCCGGCTGAAACTGATCCTGCGCGGCAAGCGTTTTGGCTTCAGCCTGGAGGACATCCGCCAGCTGCTGGACCTCTACGAGATGGGCGACAAGCAGAAGACGCAGCTGAGCGAGACGATCAAGCTCGCGCAGCAACGTCTGGAGGAAATGAAACGCCAGCGCGACGAGCTGGGTCAGGCGATCGAGGAACTGGCCGGGCAAATCGACTGGGCGGAACAGGAACTGGATAAGGCTCGCCACGACGACGCGGCCTGATCCGCGACGACGACTAAAGGGAGCGAACCATGTCGAGCTACACCGCCAACACCAAGGATATGCAGTTCGTGCTGCATGAGGTCCTGAAGATCTCGGAAGCCGGCGTGCCGGGCTACGAAGAGCTGGACCGCGACTTCACCGAGGCCGTGCTGGATGCCGCAGGAAAGGTCTCCTCCGAGGTGCTGGCTCCGCTCAATGAAGTGGGCGACAAGGAAGGCTGCGTGCTCGAGAACGGCGTGGTGCGCACGCCCAAGGGCTTCGATGCTGCGTTCGAGGCAATGAAAGAGGGTGGCTGGACCGCGCTCGATTGCGACCCGGACTTCGGCGGCCAGGGCATGCCCTACCTGTTGAACTGCGCCGTGGGCGAGATGTTCGTCTCGGCCAACATGGCCTTCAACATGTATCAGGGCCTGACCCACGGCGCCTATTCCGCAATCCACGCCCATGGCACGGATGAGCAGAAAGCGACCTATCTGCCGAAGATGGTCACCTGCGAGTGGACCGGCACGATGAACCTGACCGAGCCGCATTGCGGCACCGATCTGGGGATGATGCGCACCAAGGCCGATCCGCAGGACGATGGCTCCTACCTGATCACCGGCACCAAGATCTTCATCTCGGCGGGCGACCACGACCTGTCGGAGAACGTGATCCACCTCGTTCTGGCCAAGGCGCCGGGCGGCGGTGAAGGCACCAAGGGCATCTCGCTCTTCATCGTGCCGAAGTTCCTGGTGAACGAGGATGGCTCGCTCGGTGAGCGCAACAGCGTCTCGGTGGGCAAGCTCGAAGAGAAGATGGGCATCCACGGCAACGCGACCTGCGTCATGAACTATGACAGCGCGCAAGGCTGGCTGCTGGGCGACCTGCACAAGGGCATGCGCGCGATGTTCACGATGATGAACGAGGCACGTCTTGGCGTGGGCCTGCAAGGCTATGCCGTGGCCGAGGCCGCCTATCAGGAAGCCGTCGCCTACGCGAAGGACCGTATCCAGGGCCGCGATGTGACCGGCGCGAAGGCGCCCGAGAAGGCCGCCGACCCGATCATCGTGCACCCCGACGTGCGCCGGATGCTCATGGACCAGAAGAGCTTCGTCGAGGGCGCGCGTGCCTTCACCTTCTGGGGGGCGCATCTGATCGACCGGGCGCACAAGCTCGACGACAAGGCGGCCGACGGGCTGATCTCGCTGATGACCCCGGTCATCAAGGGTTTCCTGACCGACAAGGGCTTCGAGACCGCCGTTTCGGCGCAGCAGGTCTTCGGTGGCCACGGCTATACCGAAGACTGGCCGATGTCGCAGCATGTGCGCGACGCACGTATCGCGATGATCTATGAGGGTGCGAACGGCATTCAGGCGCTCGATCTGGTGGGCCGCAAGCTCGCGCAGGATGGCGGCAAGCATGTCATGGCCTTCTTCGAGATGGTCAAGGCCGAGTGCAAGGCGCATGACGATGACGAGCGCATGAAGCCCTTCACCGATGCGCTGAAGAACGCCTCGAAGCAGCTTCAGGCGGCGGGCATGTTTTTCATGCAAAACGGCATGAAGAACCCCAATGCGGCGCTTTCGGGCTCGTATGACTTCATGCACCTGATGGGCCATGTCTGCCTCGGCCTGATGTGGACGCGGATGGCGAAAGCCGCCTTTGCCGCGCTCGACAACGGGGCGTCGGACACCGCGTTCTACGAGGGCAAGATCGCCACGGGCCGCTACTACATGGCCCGCCAGCTTCCGGCCTGCGCGATGCACCTCGCGCGGATCGAGACCGGCGCCGATCCGGTCATGGCGCTGGCCGACGATCAGTTCTGATAAATCAGGCAAGAGACGAGAAAGGGCGCGGTTTTCCGCGCCCTTTTGGTTTGGGGAGAGGTCGTCACTAAGGGCCTCGCCCGACCCTTGGGTGGGCGCTTTATCTCAAAAGCCCGCAGGTCGCGTGAACCCGCGAGCCATCGCCAATGCGCCCTCCCGGGGGGAGGGGTGAGCCGGGACGAAGCGGCCTTCCAGTGCAAGGACGCCCCGGCGAACGCCTGAGCTTCGCGAAGGCCGGACGGGCGCGGCCCGGGCTGGTCGCCCGAGCCAAACTCAATCGTTGCTCAGAAATGCGCTTTCGGCTCATCCGGCTTGCCCGCGGCCAGTGCCAGAACGCCGCCCAGCAGCAGGAAGCCGATCGGGAACATGGTGAAGACACCAAAGCCGAAGGCGTAATAGACAAGACCGCCCGCGATCAGCATCAAGACCCCGCCCCAAAGCGCCCGGATCTTCGCCATCGCCCCCCCGGCAATCGCCAGAAGCGGCGCGAAGAAGCTCGCGAATCGGATCAGCTCGGGCTTGTCGAAGTTGCCGAACATCTCGCCCACCTCGGAATGACGCTGCACCACCTCGGTATAGCCGTAGCCGAAAAACCCCACGAGCATGGCGATGATCCCGCCGATGATCCCGAGCATCAGTGCCGCGTTGCGCATATCGCTGCCTCCCCGGACGGGCCGTCCGTTGCATTTGCTTCATTCGAAATAGAACTTCGGGACCGTGGGGTTCAAGGGGGAGAGATTGTGAATTCTTCACACTGGTCAGCCCCATCGCCTCCCGATACCCTGCACCAAATCGTGCCCAGGAGCCTGCCTTGACCAACGCCCCGCAAGATTATCCCGACGCCCGCGGCGGTTGCCAATGCGGCGCGATCCGGTTTTTCATCGCGGCCGGCCCCGCCAAGGCCGGGCTCTGTCATTGCCGGATGTGCCAACGCGCAACCGGCAACGCCTTCGCACCTCTCCTCGAGGTTCCGGCAGCCCGCGTGTCTTGGGAAGGTGTAGCCCCGAGCGAATGGGCCAGCTCGAACATATCGCAGCGCGGCTTCTGCCCCACTTGCGGCACGCCGCTCTATCTGCGCACCGACGACACGTTCGAATTCATGGCTGGCTGCCTCAGCCCCGACGTCCCGTTCCTCCCGCAAGATCAGGGTGGGATGGAGGCCCGAAAGAGCTGGCTGGACGCCCTGCCCTCCCTGCCCGCCCATACCACCCGGCCCGAATTGCTCGCCGTCGTGGTCTCGCACCAATCCAAGGAAGACTGATGCCCAAACGCCTGCGCCTGACGCGACGCTTTCCGGTCGCGATGACGAATGACGCTTACCGCCAGCTCAACCGCTTCGCGCAGGACGCCGGGATCACGTCCGACGAGGCGCTGACTTTCCTTTTCGAGCATTTCAACTCGGTCACCGATCACGACAACCTCAATCACCGGCTGCGCCTCTTCAAGGCCGAGCTCGACGCACGCAAATCCTGATGAGAGGCTTGACCATGCCCCGCTTGTCGCTCTCCCTCGCCCTGATCCTCGCCTCTGCCTTTCCCGCCGCAGCCTTTGATGCCGCGGATCGCAATGCAGTCACGCAGGAGGTCGCGGGGTTTGAAAAGGCGGTCGAGGAGAAGGAATACGCCGTTTTCTTCGACACCGTGCCGCCGAAAATGATGCAGACCATCGCAGATCAGGCCGGGATGCCGGTCGAGGCGCTCGAAGCGGCGATGGCCAAGCAGATCACGCAAGCCATGGCATCGGTGAAGATGGACAGCTTCAAAATGGATACCGCCGCGATGGAGACGGGCGAGACCGCCTCGGGGCGCGCCTATGCCAAGATCCCGACCGAGTCGGTCATGGAAGCGCCCAATCTCGGAAAGATCCGCGCGACGAACACCACGCTGGCGCTGAAGGATGGCGAGGAATGGTATCTCGTGCGTATCGACAGCCCCGCGCAGCTCGCCATTCTGCGCAAGGTCTATCCTGATTTCGAAGGCATCACCTTCCCCTCGGGCACGATGGAAGCAGTGAAGTAAGCCGCCCTGCCCCGGCCCGCGCGCCGTTCACTCTCCCGTCACCTCCCGCGACGAAACGCCGGATCGGCCCTCGCTTCGGACGCAACGTCGTGATCGAATGACGTTGCGGCGAAACGCCCGCAAGGGGCTTACGTTCGCGTCACTTAGGGGCCAGATTGGGCCCAGGATCAGGGAGGTCTGAGACCATGACGGCAAAGCTTTATTGCTTCGGCGAGTCCGGCAATGCCTACAAGGCAGCGCTCACGATGGAGCTTGCGGGCTACGACTGGGAGCCCGTTTACGTCGATTTCTTCAATGGCGAGGCGCGCAGCGCCGAATATCAGGCGCTCAACGAGATGGCCGAGGCGCCGGTTTTCGTCGAAGGCGATCTGACTCTCTCGCAGAGCTGCGTGATCCAGCTTCATATCGCGGAAAAGACGGGCAAGTTTCTGGCCGATGACCGGCAGGAAATGATGCGCTGGCTGTTCTGGGATGCGCAGAAGGGCTCGGGCCAGCAAGGTTCCTTGCGCTTCTTGATGAATTTCCTGCCCGAGGCGAAGCGCCCGCAAGAAGCGATCGCCTGGCTCAAGGGCCGCGTCCTGACCGCATTGAAGACGCTGGAGCGTCACATGGAAGGCCGCGAGTGGATCGTGGGCGATCGGCCCAGCTTGGCCGACTTCGCTTGCTGCGGCTACCTCTACTACCCCGAGCCCTTCGGGTTCGACCGCACCGAATTTCCCAATCTCGACCGTTGGCTGGATGGCATTGCCGCCCTGCCCGGTTGGAAACACCCCTATGATTTGATGCCCGGCAACCCTTCCGACCGGGCGTGAGGAGGAACCATGACGGAAGCCTATATCTATGATGCAGCCCGCACCCCGCGGGGCAAGGGCCGCAAGGACGGCTCGCTGCACGAAGTCAGCTCGGTCGCGCTGTCGGCACGGCTTTTGAGCGCGGTCAAGGAGCGCAACGGCCTCGAGGGTCACGCGGTCGAGGACGTGATCTGGGGCAACGCGACCCAGGTGATGGAACAGGGCGGCTGTCTGGCGCGCTCGGCGGTGCTGCTTTCGGATCTCGACGAGCGGATCCCGGGCCTGTCGATCAACCGCTTTTGTGCGTCGGGCATGGAAGCGGTGAACCTCGCCGCGAACCAGGTGAAGGGTGGCGCAGGTCAGGCCTATATCGCGGGCGGCGTCGAGATGATGGGTCGTGTCGCAATGGGCTCGGACGGGGCGGCGATCGCCGTCGACCCGACACTGGCGATGAAGACCTATTTCGTCCCGCAGGGGATCTCGGCCGATATCATCGCCACCGAATACGGGTTCAGCCGCGAAGACGTGGACGCGCTTGGCGTGGAATCGCAGCGCCGTGCGGTGGAAGCGATCAAGGATAACCGCTTTGCGAAATCCATCGTGCCGGTGAAGGACCAGAACGGGCTCGTGATCCTCGACCATGACGAATTCGTGCGTCCGGGCACCACGATGGAAAACCTCGCCGCGCTCAAGCCCTCGTTCAAGGAGATGGGCGAGGTAATGCCGGGCTTCGACAAGGTCGCGATGCTGAAATACCCCCATCTCGACCACATCAACCACGTCCACCACGCGGGCAACTCATCCGGCATCGTGGATGGTGCGGCGGCGATCCTGATCGGCAACAAGGAATTCGGTGAAGCGCATGGCCTCAAGCCGCGCGCGCGCATCCGCGCCACCGCGAAGATCGGCACCGATCCGACGATCATGCTGACCGGCCCGGTTCCGGTGACCGAGAAGATCCTCGCCGACTCGGGCATGTCGATCTCGGACATCGACCTCTTCGAGGTGAACGAGGCTTTCGCCGCAGTGGTGCTGCGCTTCATGCAGGCCTTCCAGGTCGATGCCGACAAGGTCAACGTCAATGGCGGCGCGATCGCACTTGGCCACCCGCTCGGCGCGACCGGCGCGATCATCATCGGGACGCTGCTCGATGAATTGGAACGGCGCGACCTGTCGACCGGCCTCGCGACGCTCTGCGTCGCATCCGGCATGGGTGCCGCAACGATCATCGAGCGCGTGTGATGTTCGACCTGTGCATACTCTTTTCCCGAGCAGCGGGGGCCTCCGGCTCCCCTGCTCGAACGCCGGGAAAGGGCATGCAACCTCTGGTTGACTCAGAAAAAGATTACTGCAATCTTAACAACCATAGTCTCATCGTGGCGGGATCCTGCTCTGACAGCAGTCCGCGCGGCGCGAAATGGAGTATAGGTTGTGGCAATCGGCATCCTGAAAAATCACCTGACGACGATGTCGGACGCGATTCTGGACGGGGATTTCGAGAGATACCTCTCCTGCGTCGCGCTTCCGCTCAAAGTGACAACCAACAGTTCGACCTTCTGGATCGAAACCGAAGACATGCTCGAAGAGGGTTTCGACGCCTTCTCCGACATGATGCTTTCGCTCAATGTGAATTGCATCGCGCGACGTGCGATTACCGTCACGGGGATCACGAACCGTCGGATCTTCGGTCGCTACGCTTCGAGCTGCATGAAGGATCGCGACGAAATCGTTCCGCTCTACACGGCCGATATCACGCTCGAACTGCAAGAGGATCTGAGCTGGAAGACCTCCAGCATCGACCTGCAAATCGACAACAGACGCTGGCCGATCATGGTCCCGCGACCGTCGGAAACCGAATCTGCTTACGCAATAGCCTGATGTGCCTCGCCTCCGCGGCAGGCACGCGGAGGAGAGAAAATGGCTGATTTCACTTATGAACTTGGCGCCGATGGCGTCGCCGTCATCACTTGGGACGTTCCCGAAAAGTCGATGAACGTGATGAGCATGGAGGGCTTCGCGCTCCTCGATAGCTTCATCGACAAGGCGCTGGCAGATGACGCCGTCAAGGGCGTGGTCATCACCAGCGGAAAGCCCGATTTCGCGGGCGGCATGGACCTCAACGTCATTGCCGAGATGCGCAAAGGCGGCGCGCAGGCGATCTTCGACGGCGTGATGCAGATGCACCATGTCCTGCGCAAGATCGAACGCGCCGGCATGGACCCCAAGACCAACAAGGGTGGCAAGCCGATCGCGACGGCGATCCCCGGCACCGCGCTTGGCATCGGTCTGGAACTGCCGCTGTCCACGCACCGAATCTTTGCCGCTGACAACCCCAAGGCGAAGATAGGCCTCCCCGAGATCATGGTCGGCATCTTCCCCGGCGGCGGTGGCACGACGCGCCTTGCGCGCAAGCTCGGCGCGATGGTCGCGGCGCCCTTCCTGCTCGAAGGCAAGCTCTCGGATCCGAAGAAGGCGAAAGCCGCGGGCCTGATCGACGAGGTCGTCGAAGACCCGCTCGCGGCCGCGAAAGAGTGGGTGCTGAACGCCAAGGATGCCGATCTGGTGAAACCGTGGGATGCCAAGGGCTACAAGATGCCCGGCGGCGCGCCCTATCACCCGGCAGGCTTCATGACCTTCGTGGGCGCTTCCGCAATGGTGCATGGCAAGACCAATGGCGTCTATCCGGCGGCCAAGGCGCTGCTGTCGGCGGTCTATGAAGGCGCGCTCGTACCCTTCGATCAGGCGATCAAGATCGAGGCGCGCTGGTTCACCAACGTTCTGATGAACCCCTCCTCGACCGCGATGATCCGTTCGCTCTTCATCAACAAGGGCGCGCTGGAGAAAGGCGCGAACCGCCCCGAGGTGCCCGATCAGCGGGTGAAGAAGGTCGGCATCCTCGGCGCGGGCATGATGGGCGCGGGCATTGCCTATGTCTCGGCCAAGGCTGGCATCGAGGTCGTCCTGATCGACAACACGCAAGAGGCGGCCGATCGCGGGAAGTCCTATTCCGAGGGCATCCTCGACAAGGGCATCTCGCGCAAGAAGGTCACCGAGGAAGGCAAGGCGAAGGTGCTGGGCCTGATCAACGCGACCACCGATTACGCCGCCCTTGAGGGCTGCGACCTGATCGTGGAAGCGGTGTTCGAAGATCCGGGTGTGAAGGCCGAGGTCACCAAGAAGGCCGAGGCGATCATTCCCGATACGGCGATCTTCGCCACCAACACCTCGACCCTGCCGATCACCGAACTGGCCAAGGCCAGCGCGCGCCCCGAGCAGTTCATCGGCATCCACTTCTTCTCGCCCGTCGACAAGATGATGCTGGTCGAGATCATCAAGGGCGCGCAGACCGGTCCGGTCGCCGTGGCGAAAGCGCTCGATTTCGTGCGCCAGATCCGCAAGACGCCGATCGTGGTGAACGACGCGCGCTTCTTCTACGCCAACCGCTGCATCATCCCCTATATCAACGAAGGCATCCGCATGGTCGCCGAAGGGGTGAACCCGACGCTGGTGGAGCATGCCGCGACGATGGTCGGCATGCCGCTGGGGCCCCTGCAACTGGTCGACGAGACCTCGATCGATCTGGGCGTGAAGATCGCCAAGGCCACGAAGGCGGCGATGGGCGATGCCTATCCCGATGGCGCGGTCGATGACGTGCTGTTCTGGATGGCCGACAAGGGCCGGATGGGCCGCAAGTCGAACGCGGGCTTCTACGACTATGATGACAAGGGCAAGCGTCAGGGCCTCTGGGAAGGTCTCAACGCGCAATACCCGCGCGCCGACGAGCAGCCGGACGTGCATCACGTCCAGCATCGTTTGCTGATGGCGCAGGTGCTGGAAGCCGTGCGCGCCTTCGAGCAAGGCGTGTTGGAAGACATTCGCGAGGGTGACGTGGGGGCGATCCTCGGCTGGGGCTTTGCGCCCTGGTCCGGCGGCCCGTTCGCCTGGCTCGACATCATCGGCGCGGGCAAGGCCGTCGAGATCTGCGAAGCTCTCACCGCCCAATATGGCGCGCGCTTCGAGACCCCGGCGCTGCTGCGCGACATCGCGGCCAAGGGCGACAGCTTCTACGCACGCTTCGGCGAGGGTCAGGCCGCGCAAGCCGCCTGAGCCCAATACATGATGGTCCGCGCGGGGAGACGGTTCCCTACCGCCGTGCGGGTCTAATCGAGGCGCCGGGGTCGCAAGACCCCGGCGTTCTCGTTTTCGGACATCGGTGAAATGGCTGGCCCGCCGCGTCAAAGAGAAACACCGCGACCAGAAGGTCACGGCGCGCTGTATCTCTGACTGTCCTGGGACTTCAGACGCCTCGCGCGCTCACTCGGCCGCGCAGGCGTAGGCGTGGGCGGTTTGATCTTCGTCGATGAGTCCCGCCACGATCGAACGCGCCATCTCGAGCGGCAGCGTCTCGTAGCTCGGCATTTCCTCGTCGAAGAGAGTGGCAATCCCGCCCGTATGGACGGAGGCGCAATGGACCATGCCCGCGCCGTTGGCGTAGATCACCTGATCGTGCTCGAACTCCAGCACGACCACTTCGACGCGCTGATGCGGCGTGATGCGGTCGATGCCACGATAGCCCTCAAGCGCGGCTGCCGGGATCAGCGCGAAGGGGTCGCCAAAGAGCGCCTCGGCCATGTCGCTTTCGACCAGCACGGGCTGTTCGGGCAGCAGCAGCATCGGCGTCTTGTTTCCCAGAGCACCGACCGGCACCGCGAGCGGCTTGAGCTGCGACGGGCAGGCGCGGCCGCTGATCCAGAGCTGCGAGCGCTTCACCGCTGCGACCGGGAGCAGACCGTGATCGAAGGTCATCACCATGTCGCCAGCTGCGATCGCCTCGACCGGACGCCATCCCATCTGGGTCGCGATCTGCGTTCCCGCCACGATCCCTTCCGCCGGTCCGAACTCGGAAAGCTCAGCATCGAGAATCTCCGCCATGCGCAACCCATGGGCGATTTTCTCCTCCCAAGCCTTGGCGGTTTTGCGAAACATGTGCGTCTTCCTTCTGAAAGGCCTGCGGGGCCACGTTTCTCCGTAATCACTACTCGAAATGATTCTCGCGCAATTTCGGGGGCCAAAAAGTGGCGCAAAAGTGGCAAACCTAACTTTTAGACAGTATTCGACCTCACGAGCCCGTGATCGGAACGTGAGGCCATCGCAATTCGCAAAACGCGATTACGAAAGTGAGAAAGTATAGCCAAATCGGGCGATATCGCCTTTGCACAGACGAAAAATCAGCTCTGCATCAGAATCAGAGTAGTAAATTCGCCAGTCGCGATCACGCCGGGAGACGTTGCAGCGCGCGAAGGGGGTCACCGCAAATCCCAAATGTGTCTCCAAAAGGGCGGCGTCTTCGACCTGATTCTCGACGCGGATGAACAGGTCACAGCACTCCTCGCCCCCAGGGAGAGTCACGTAACCCGCATAAGGCGAGTTCGCGAGCGAAGCCTGCGTCAGCGGCTGCCCCAGAAAACCCGAGAAGTCATGCGCCTTCGCCATCCCGACCGCAGGGTGATCGAACCTCTGCTCGCGCAGCCAGTGGTAATAACTCACCACCCGGTCCCAGGGGTTGCGCACAAGCGTGAAGGTAAAGAACGCCCGCGCCTCCTGCTCGGAATAGAGCCCCAGCCCGTCGGCCAGTGTCGAATGCTTCCACAGCCGTCCCGCCGTCTCGACCCCTTCAAGCCGCCGCTTGCGTCGGCGCGCCTTGGGGGTATCGCCCACGAGCATATCCTCTGCCATCGCCCGCTTTTCGAGCGCCAGCGCCAGCGCCGTGCCACCGGTTTTCGGGATATGGACGAAGATGAAGCGACGGCCGCGCGAAAGGATCATGCGCGGGAGACTAGCGCCCGCGAAAGTTTGCGCAATCCCTCTTCCCTTTCCCCACGCATCCCACGAATATGCGCCTCGAATTGAGACGGAGGAGGTTTTCATGGGTTGGCTGGCCGACGAAACGGGTCTGGAAAAATGCGCGGCGAATTTCGTGCCGCTCACGCCACTGTCGCATCTCAACCGCGCGCTGGAAGTCTTCCCCGAGCGCACCGCGCTCGTCTACGGCAAGACCCAGCTGAGCTATGTCGACTACCACGCCCGCGTGAGCCAGCTCGCCTCTGCCCTCAAGGCACGCGGCGTCAATCCCGGTGACGTGGTCGCCACCATCCTGCCCAACACCCAGCCCCAGGTGGAGGCGCATTTCGGCGTGCCCGCCTGCGGCGCGATCCTGAACGCGATCAACACCCGCCTCGATGTCGACACCATCGCCTATATCTTCGAGCATGGCGGCGCGAAGATCGTGCTGTGCGACACCGCTTTCCTGCCGCTCGCCGAAGAGGCGGTGAAGAAGATGAAGGGCGCTGCCCCGCAGATCGTCGAAGTGGCCGATCCGCAGCACGGGTTCGACCCGACCGGGCATTATCTCGAATATGAAGAGCTCGTGGCCGAAGGCGATCCGATGTTTTCCTGGATCATGCCCGAGGACGAATGGGAGAGCATCGCGCTCAACTACACCTCCGGGACCACGGGGCGGCCCAAGGGCGTCGTCTATCACCATCGCGGGGCCTATCTGTCGACGCAGGCGAATGCGATCTCGTGGCGGATGCAGCTCTATCCGGTGCTGCTGACCATCGTGCCGCTCTTCCATTGCAACAGCTGGACCCATGGCTGGATGATCCCGATGATGGGCGGCACGGTCGTTTGCTGCCGCGATGTGACGGCGAAGGCGATCTATGACGCCATCGCCGATCATGGCGTCACCCATTTCGGCGGCGCTCCGATCGTGCTCAACACGATCATCAACGCCAAGGAAGAACACCGCCGCCCCTTCGACCATATCGTCGAAGTCTTCACCGCCGGCGCGCCCCCTCCCGCCTCGACGCTCGCCGCGATCGAACCGCTGGGCTTCAACGTGACACAGGTCTACGGCCTGACCGAGACCTACGGGCCCGCGGTCGAATGCACCTGGAAACCGTCCTGGCAGGACAGCAAGGGCGAGGAGCGTGCCGATCTCAAGGCCCGCACCGGGGTGTCGATGCCGATGCTCGAGAAGGTCACCGTGCATGACCACGGCAAGGAGGTCGCCCGCGATGCCCAGCATCTCGGCGAGATCGTCTTCCGCGGCAACATGGTGATGAAAGGCTATTACAAGAACCCGCAGGCGACCCGCGAGGCCTTCGAGGGCGGCGTGTTCCACTCCGGCGACATCGCCTTCATGCATCCCGACGGCTACATCAAGATCACCGACCGCGCGAAGGACATCATCATCTCGGGCGGCGAGAACGTCTCCTCGGTCGAGGTCGAGGGCGTGATCGCGGCGCATCCCAGCGTCTCGCTGGCCTCGGTGGTCGCGAAACCCGACGAGAAATGGGGCGAAGTGCCCTGCGCCTTCGTCGAGCTGAAAGAAGGCGCGGAGGCGACCGAAGACGAGATCATCAAGTTCTGCCGCGAGCGGCTCGCGGGCTTCAAGACGCCCAAGCGCGTGATCTTCTCGGATCTGCCCAAGACCTCGACCGGCAAGATCCAGAAATTCGAGCTGCGTGCCGTGGCGAAACTCCTCGATCAGTAAGGGGGCGCCGCCCCCGCCGCGCAAGCGCGGCTCCCCCGGGATATTTCGGGCAGTTGGAAAAAAATACGTGGTCTCACCTTCCAACCGCCCCAAATATCCCGGGGGTGAATGGCCGTGAGGCCAGAGGGGGGCGACGCCCTCTCTTCGCGCAATGATTGTCGCCAGCCGGCGACGGCGGAGGCAGTACCCCCTGCCCCGCCACCAGAAGGATTGCACTTTGAGCGACTGGATCATTTCCGTTGCCGGGACCGAGACCGGCAAAAATCTCGCGCTCGGCCTCGCGCTTCTCGCGGCCTTCCTGCACGCGCTCTTTGGCGCCTTGCAGAAGGGTCGGCACGATCCCTGGCTCAGCCGGGCTGCGATCGACGCGAGTTACGGCATCATCGCGGCACCCTTTGCGCTCTTCGTCGTGCCATGGCCCGAGCCTTTCATGTGGCCGATCTTCGTGGGCGTGTTCTTCATCCATGTCGGCTACAAGCTGTTGCAGGCGATGAGCTATTCGCGTGGAGCCTACACCGTCGTCTATCCGGTGGTGCGCGGCACGGGGCCGCTCTTTGCGGTGATCGGCGCCGGGATCATTTTCGGCGAGCATTTCACGCTGGGGCAATGGGCGGGCGTTGCGGTGTTGCTCGCGGGGATCTACGGGCTGGCACTTTACAACCTGCGCACCATCACCGTCGATCGCGAGACGATGGTGCCCGCCTTGATGCTGGCTGTGGCGACCGGGGCTTTCGTGGCGCTCTATACCACCTATGACGCCTACGGGATCCGCGCGACCGCCGATCCGTTCACCTTCCTTGCGTGGTTCTTCTTCATTGATGGCTGGTTCATGCCGATCCTAACCGCCCGGCGCTGGACGAAATTGCCCAGTTCGGAGATCGTGCCCTTGATGAAAAGGGGTGTTATTGGCGCAATCGTCGCCTATTTCTCCTTCGGTGCGATCATGCTGGCGACGCGGCTCGACAAGGTGGGCGAAGCCGCGGTGCTGCGCGAGACCTCGACGGTCTTCGCCGCCCTCATCGCCTGGCTCGTTCTGGGCGAGAAGGTAGGGCCGCGGCGTACCGCGTTGATGGGATTGATCGCCGTGGGTGCGGTGATCGTGGAAATGGCAGGACAATAGGGCAGATGGCAGAGAAGAAGATTTCCCCCTGGGTGAAGGCAGGCCTCGACTGGGGGCCGCTGATCGTGTTTTTCATCGCCTTCAACCGGCTCAAGGATGGCAGCTACGAGATCCTCGGGCGGGATTATTCCGGCTTCGTCGTTGCGACCGCCTTGTTCATCCCGCTCATCGCGTTTTCCACGCTGGTGCTGTGGCGACTGACGGGCAAGCTCTCGGCGATGCAGATCGCGACGCTGGTGCTCGTTCTGGTCTTCGGCGGGCTCTCGGTCTGGCTCAACGATCCGACCTTCTTCAAGATGAAGCCCACGATCATCTACCTGCTTTTTGCCGGCATCCTCGGGGCCGGGCTATTGCGAGGCAAGGCCTGGTTGCAGCTGGTAATGGAACAGGCGCTCCCGATGGAGCATGAGGGCTGGATGATCCTGACCAAGCGCTTCGTCGGGCTATTCCTCGCGCTCGCGGTGGCCAACGAGATCGTCTGGCGCACGATGTCGGACGAGATCTGGGTCGATTTCAAGACCTTCGGCCTGCCGATCATCCTGATCGGCTTCATCATGGCGCAGGCGAAGCTCTTCGAGAAATACGGGATCGACAAGGCCGAAGAGGACGGGGTGGAGTAGCCACCCGCCCCACCCTCTCCTGACCGCCCCTGAAAGGGCTCGTCGCTCAGCGCTTGAAGAGCACCTTCTGCGCCTCTTTCGATTGCGTCCCGCCACGACGATCCGCGGCCAGCGCCCGGCCCTTCTGCACCGCGGGACGCGCGGACAATTCATCGAGCCAGCGCTTCAGGTTCGGTTTGTCCTCCAGCGTCTGCTCCTGGCCTTCCCAGAGCGAGGCCCAGCCCCAGGCCGCCATGTCCGCGATCGAATAGAAATCACCGGCCAGGTAACGGGTCTCGGCCAGCTTCCGGTCCATCACACCGTAGAGGCGGCCGGTCTCGGTGCGGTAGCGATCCTTGGCGTAAGGCAGATCCTGCGGCGGATCGAGATTGGGAGCGTATTTCAGGAAGTGATGCGCCTGCCCCGCCATCGGACCAAGCCCGCCCACCTGCCAGAACAGCCATTCCTCGACCGCGATCCGTTCGCGTTCGGTCTCGCCGTAGAACTGGCCCGTCTTGCGCGCGAGATATTGCAGGATCGCGCCGCTCTCGAAGATCGAGATCGGCGCGCCGTCTGGCCCCTCCGGGTCCACGATCGCGGGCATTCGGTTATTGGGCGAGATCTTGAGAAACTCGGGTTTGAACTGGTCGCCCGCGCCGATGTCGATCAGATGGGTCTGATAAGCCAGCCCCATCTCTTCCAGCGCGATCGAGATTTTCCAGCCATTCGGCGTCGGCCAATAGTAAAGATCGATCATGGTCCCTCCGCAGTTGCGTGTCGGGGATCAATCTGCACCGCGCTGGAGCGAAGGCAAGGCGAAGCGCGCTGTGCGTCTGCGCGCGAAAAGCCGTGACCAGCGCGGGGCCTGAGCCTTGGGCAGCGCCTCGGCGAGGAAAGGCAGCGGTAGCCGCTCTGGCTGGCGCAGCACCTGCCGATAGAGGTCGAACAGCCCCGCACGCATGTAGCAGGAGAAATGGCAGATGCGTTTCTCCGGCGCTGCGACGGGGTAGCCCAGATCCTCCAGCACCGCCATCACCTCGGGCGCGTCGATCTGGAGATCGAGCCAGTTGCGGCGCGGTGAGGACAGACCATTGCCAAGGCTTTTCTCGCGCCCGCGCGCCACCCCCAGTTCGAAAAGAAAATCGAACAGGTCGTTCTCGCGGCTGGTGACGTTGAGCACCTCGCAACTGCGCCCGGCGGGACTGTCCATAGCCTCCTCAGCGCGGCGCTGGAACTCGGCTGCGGCGAGCAGCACCATTCGCGCGACCTGCCCGGCATGGGCATGACGCAAGGCCCGCAGAGCCACCCGGCAGCCCATGGAGTGGGCGATGATCCCGACGGGTCGCCCGGACGCCGCATGAAGTGCTCCGATCAGCCGGGCCAGACGCTGTGCGGCGATCTCGGCCATGTCGTAGATCCGGGTCAGCCGGCCGGTCGACTGCCACGAAAATGCGACACCCAGCCCCTCGCCGGGGTTGGAACCCGCAAAGCCGAGCGCGCGCGGCCAGCTGACCGCGGTGTGCAGGTGATAGTTGGGATCGAGCGAGAGGATATGGTCATGCGGATCGCGCCCCTCGACCCCGGCCGCATAGCCGTAGCCGTGGATCATGATCACGATCGGCGCGTCTTCGGGCAGGGCCGCGGCCCGCGCGATCACCTCGGCGGGGAGTTCGGTGCTGGCTTGGACCTCGATGAGCGGCATGACAGAACTCGGATTTCGGGTTTGCGCGGATGCGCTTGGGAGAACTGAATAGCCAACGCAGTTTTCTTTCTCCGGGTTCCCACGGCCTTAACCCCCCGAACGCACAGGGATCTGTGCGAACGGGCATCGAAGCGACCACCCTGCGCGATAAACGGATCCGCTATGCGTTGACCCTGTCTCGCACCCGCGTTATCGCAACGGCAAGCCGCGACAGAGAGCCGCAGGAGGCATCCATGACCGAGCGCAAGATCCGCACGAAACTTGTCCATGACGGCATTCGCCGCAGCCAGTATGGCGAGATGGCCGAGGCGCTGTTTCTGACGCAGGGGTTCGTCTACCCTTCGGCAGAGGCCGCCGAGGCGCGTTTCCTCTCGTCGGGCGATGACGAATTCATCTATGCGCGCTACGGCAACCCCACGACCCGGATGTTCGAAGACCGCATGGCCGCCATCGAAGGCACCGAGGACGCGTTTGCCTGCGCCTCCGGCATGGCCGCGATCAACGGCGCACTGACCTGTCTGGTGAAAGCCGGCGATCACATCGTGGCCGCGCGGCAGATGTTCGGCTCGTGCCTGCATGTGCTCAAGGTGCTGGAAGGATTCGGCGTGGATGTCACGCTGGTCGACGGCACCCAGCTCGACGAATGGCGCGCCGCCATGCTCCCCGAGACGAAGATCTGCTTCTTCGAGAGCGTCTCGAACCCCGGGCTGGAAGTGATCGACATCGCGGGCGTGGCCAAGATCGCCCATGAGGGCGGCGCCAGCGTCGTGGTGGACAACGCCTTCGCCTCGCCGATCTTCTCGCGCGCGGTCGAACTCGGCGCCGATGTCATTGTCTATTCCGCGACCAAGCATATCGACGGCGGCGGGCGTGTGCTGGGCGGCGTGGTCTGCGGCACCAAGGAGTTCATCCGCGGACCGCTGGAAATGTATGTGAAACACACCGGCGGCGCGATGAGCCCGTTTCACGCCTGGGTGCTGCTGAACGGCTTGCAGACGCTCGACCTGCGCGTGCGCGCGCAGGCAGGAAACGCGGCGGCGGTCGCGGCGGCGGTCGCGGGCCATGAGAAACTCGCGCGCACCGTCTATCCAGGACTGATGGATCACCCGCAGCACGGGCTCGCCATGGATCAGATGGGCTCGGGCGGCACGATGATCGCGCTGGATCTGGCGGACGGCAAGGAGGCGGCGTTCCGGTTCCTCAACGCGCTACAGATCGTGTCGATCTCGAACAACCTCGGCGACGCGAAATCCATCGCCACCCATCCGGCGACGACGACGCACAAGAACCTCTCGGACGAGGACCGCGCCGCGATCAAGATCACGCCCGGTCTGGTGCGGATCTCGATGGGAATCGAGGATGGTTCGGACCTCGTCGCAGATATCAAACAGGCGCTCGAGGCGGTCTGATCCGGTGAACCGATTACCGCATTTGCACGTATTTCCTTGGACAACGCCCCTATAACGCCCATATCTGGCGGGACCGGGCAGACCGGAGGACAGGATATGAACGTGCAAGGCAGGATCGAGACCCCGGATAATGACGAGGCCCGCGCGGCGCTCGAAACCTTGCGCGCATGGGCCGCCAAGGCCGATCCGGTCGAGGTGGCGCAGCTCGATCCGGCGATCGCGCGGTTGCTGCCGGGGCACGCATTGTCGAACTATCCCGATCTGAGCCGCGTCTATGACGCGCAATTCTCCGTCGACGACAGCTACAAGGCTTCGCTGCCCGATCTGCAAAACGGCCCCGCCTCGCTGATCGTGGGCGCGAACACCCGGATCGAGCATGTCGGGATCTCGAATTTCCGCCTTCCGGTGCGGTTCAAGACCCGCGACAATGGCGATCTGACGCTGGAAACCTCGGTCACCGGCACGGTCAGCCTCGAGGCAGACAAGAAGGGCATCAACATGAGCCGCGTGATGCGCAGCTTCTATGCCCATGCCGAAAAGAGCTTTTCCTTCGAGGTGATGGAAGCC
This sequence comes from Thioclava marina, assembly GCF_002020135.1. Taxonomy (GTDB): domain Bacteria; phylum Pseudomonadota; class Alphaproteobacteria; order Rhodobacterales; family Rhodobacteraceae; genus Thioclava; species Thioclava marina. The sequence goes on from NZ_MPZS01000002.1 coordinate 411,141, forward strand.
GCCCTCGACGACTACAAGGACGATCTTGACAGCTTCGATGCGCGACTGATGATGCGCGTCTCCTTCCCGGTGAAGCGGCCTTCGCTGCGCTCCGGGCTTGAGGGTTGGCAATATTACGACATCGCGCTGGAACTGATCGAGGTCGCGGGAGAGCGCTGCAAGGTGATCCATCTCGATTACGTCTATTCCTCGACCTGCCCGTGTTCGCTTGAGCTGTCCGAGCATGCGCGTTCCATGCGCGGCCAGCTTGCGACGCCCCATTCGCAGCGTTCCGTCGCGCGGATCTCGGCGGTGGTGGAGCCGGGCAAATGTCTCTGGTTCGAGGATCTCATCGACCTCGCCCGCGCCGCCGTGCCCACTGAAACGCAAGTGATGGTCAAGCGCGAGGACGAGCAGGCCTTTGCCGAGCTCAACGCCGCGAACCCGATTTTCGTCGAGGATGCGGTGCGCGCCTTCGCCGAGCGCCTTCTGGCCGAACCGCGTATCGGTGACTTCCGCATCGTCGCCAGCCATCAGGAGAGCCTGCATAGCCATGACGCAGTGGCGGTGCTGACCGAAGGCCCGACCTTCGCAAGCGCCAGCCTCGATCCGAAGCTGTTCGCGACGTTGATCCATCAGGGCTGAAGCGCGGGATGAATTGAAAAGGGCGGCTCCGCTGGGAGACCGCCCTTTTTTCAATCCTGATCGGATCGCGCCGCCCACCCCGAGGGGTGCAGGCCATCTGCGCCCGCCTCAGCCCTTCGCGCGCACCTTGTGCAAAAGCGGCATCAGCTCGCCCATGTCAGGGCCGTGATCCATGCCCGTCACGGCCTTGCGCAGCGGCATGAAAAGCCCCTTGCCCTTGCGCCCCGTCGCCTCCTTCACCGCCGAAGTCCAATCCTTCCAGGTGGTCTCGGTGTAAGGCGCGTCGGGCAGCATCGTCATGGCCTGCGCAATGAACTCGCGATCCTCATCCGCAATCGCGGGCTCGGCCCCGTTCAGGCACAGATCGGCCCAGCCTGCCAGATCGTCGAGCTTGTCGATGTTCTGCGAGGCCACGGCCCAGAAGCGTTCGCGCTGATCCTCGGGGATGCCCAGCGCCGCAATCCGGTCGGCCACTGCCGAGAACGGCAGGTGCTGGTTGCGCGCGCGGGTCAGCGGGATCAGGTCGTTGCGATCGAACTTGGTCGGCGCCGAGCCGAACTGGCTCAACTCGAACCCGTCGGCCAGCTCGTCGATCGACATCTTCAGCTCGATCGGCTGGCTCGAACCCAGACGCGCCATCATCGACAAAAGTGCCTCGGGCGCGATCCCTTCGGCGCGCAGATCGCGGATCGAGAGCGCGCCGAGGCGTTTCGACAGCTCCTCGCCATGCGGGCCGGTCAACAGCGAATGGTGCGCGAAGGCCGGGACCTTACCGCCGATCGCCTCGATGATCTGGATCTGGGTTGCGGTGTTGGTGACGTGATCGCCGCCGCGCACGATATGGGTGATGCCCATATCCGCATCGTCCACCGGAGAGGCGAAAGTGTAGAGCACCTGCCCAGAGGCCTTGATCAGCACCGGGTCGGACACCGAGGCCGCGTCGATCGACAGATCGCCGAGGATGCCGTCGGTCCACTCGATCCGCTCGAGTTCGAGCTTGAAGCGCCAGTAGCCTTCCTTGCCCTCGGCGCGCAGCGCCTCTTTCTCGGCCTCGCTCAGATGCATCGACGCGCGGTCATAGACCGGCGGTTTGCCCATGTTGAGCTGCTTCTTGCGCTTGAGGTCCAATTCGGTCGGGCTCTCGAAGCATTCGTAGAGCTTGCCGTCCGCTTTCAACTGCTCGGCTACCTCGGCGTAACGCTCGAGACGCAACGACTGGCGTTCCTCGCGATCCCACTCGATGCCGAGCCATTCGAGATCCTGCTTCAGCGCGTCGATATACTCCTGCTTCGAGCGTTCCTGGTCGGTATCGTCGAGGCGCAGGATGAATGTGCCGCCGGTCTTGCGGGCGATCAGGTAGTTCATCAGCGCGGTGCGCAGGTTGCCGACATGGATATAGCCGGTGGGCGACGGGGCGAAACGGGTAACGGTGGTCATCTGGGCAAACTCCTGTTGGGCCTGCTCTTTCACACAGCGGCCCGTTTGTCCATATGAGGGGCTATGCGAGAGGTGCAGGACGGCTTGGAGAAAGCGATGAGCGAGACCGACGACTGGCGTGATGTGATGGCCCCGGGCATCGAGGAAATCGAGGCTCTGGCCGAGGCTGCGCGCGCCGCCCTTCCCGAAGCGTTTGCGAAGGCCGCCGAGGGCGTCGCGATCCGTGTGGAGGATTTCGCCTCCGAAGAGATGCTCGCCGAACTCGGGATCGAAGATCCTTTCGAGTTGACCGGTCTTTATGACGGCGTGCCCCTGACCGAGAAATCCGTGATGGACCCGGGCGGACATGCGGATGTGATCTGGCTCTTCCGCCGCCCGATCCTCGACGAATGGGTTTCGCGGGGCAATGAGAGCCTCGGCACGTTGGTCACCCACATCTTCGTGCACGAACTCGCCCATCACCTCGGCTGGTCGGATGACGACATTTCTTCGATCGACCGCTGGTGGGAGTGAACCATCTCACGCTCACGCACGTTCACATATCGGTAGAAGCAGCGCTTTGCGCTAGACTTCGGAACTGGGAGTTTATCCACCATGACAGGGAGAATTGAGATGACGAGGAGTTTGATGACCCGCCGTGCCGCGCTCAAGACCGCAGCGATCCTGCCCGCAGCCCCCGCGATCCTGACCGGCACGCGCGCTGCCGCCCAGAGCACCGAGTCCCCGCCCGCGATCCCGCTTTATCGTCGGATGCAGCTTGGCGACATGACCGTCACGACCCTGCTTGCCGGCACCCGCGAACTCGAGAACCCGCAGACCATCTTCGGCATGAACGCAAGCCCCGAAGATTTTGCGGAAGTCTCGCAGAATGCCTTCATCCCGCATGACAAATCGCTGAATTTCTTCACCCCCACGCTGGTCGAGACCGGCTCGGAAAAGATCCTCTTCGACACCGGCCTCATGCCTGCCGGTATCACCGCCGCGCTCGCCGCTGCGGGCCATTCGCCCGACGAGATCACGACCGTCGTCATCACCCACATGCATGGCGACCATATCGGCGGGCTGATGGGCGACGGTGGCGAGACCTTCGCCAATGCCAAATATGTGACCGGCCAGGTCGAATTCGATCACTGGTCGAACGCGGGCAACGAGACTTTCGAGGCCAAGGTGCGCCCGCTGGCCGAGAAGATCACCTTCCTCAAGGGCGGCGATTCGGTCGTGTCGGGCATTTCCGCTGTCGACGCCTTCGGTCATACGCCGGGTCATATGGCGTTCCGGCTCGAGTCTGGCGGCAAGGGTCTGATGCTCGCTGCCGACACCACCAACCACTATGTCTGGTCGCTCCAGAAACCCGATTGGGAAGTGAAATACGACATGGACAAGGAAGCGGCGGCCGCCACCCGCAAATCGCTTCTGGGCATGGTGGCGGCGGATCGGCTGGCCTTCATCGGCTACCACATGCCCTTCCCCGGCGTCGGCCATCTCGAGGCCACGGGCGACGGGTTCCATTTCCACCCGATGACCTATCAGCTCAATCTCTGAGCGGGGCGCATACGCCCCGGGTAGGCGCGCCGTGCGGCATTCGCGCGGCGCGCCTCTCCATTCGCAACCGCATCTGTACCCTTGATCGCAGGCGCACAGCTGCGATGATCCGGGTGCAACAAAGCTGCGGAGCGCGCGATGACCTCGATCCTGACGATCACGCTGAACCCGACCGTCGATCTCTCGATCGAGGCAGACACGGTGACGCCGGAGCGCAAGCTGCGCTGCACCCGGCCGCTGACGGATCCGGGAGGTGGTGGCCTCAATGTCAGCCGAGCGATCTCTTCGCTCGGGGGCAACTCCACCGCCTTCGTCGCGCTCGGCGGAACGACCGGTGACAAGGTGATGCGGCTACTGGCCGAAGCTGGGATCGGTCTCTTTCCCTTCCCCGCACCGGGCGAGACCCGGATGAGCCTCACCGCAACCGATCAAACCACGGGCGAGCAATACCGGTTCGTGATGCCGGGGCCGGACTGGGGCCCGGCTGACGTCAACAAAGCCCTCAGCCGCATCGCAAGGGCCGCGCCCGAAGGCGGGATCGTGGTTCTCTCGGGCAGCCAGCCACCCGGCGTGCCCGACGACTTCCCCGCAAGACTTGCGACGCGGATCTCGCGCACCCGCGCACAGCTCTTTCTCGATACCTCCGGCAAGGCGCTGCACAACCTGTTGAGCGCCGAGGCCAAGCCCGCCGACGTGCTGCGCATGGACGAACTGGAGGCCGAGGAACTGGCCGGGCGCACCTTGCCCGAGCGCACCGACAGCGCGGATTTCGCGCAGGAACTGGTGACGCGCGGCCTCGCCCATGCAGTGATCCTGGCGCGCGGCGCGGATGGTAACGTTCTGGCCACCCGCGAGGGGCGCTGGTTTGCCAAGGCCGCCCCGGTCAAGGTCGTCTCGAAAGTTGGTGCGGGGGACAGTTTCGTGGCCGCGTTCACGCTCGCGCTCGCACGCGGCAAATCGCTCCCCGAGGCGCTGCGTCATGGAGCCGCTGGCGCGTCGGCCGCAGTCACCACGCCCGCGACGGATCTCTGCTCTTCGGCGATGGTGCGCAAACTGCTGCCCCAATGCCCTGTCGAGGCACTCTGAGTGCTGTGCGTTCCCTCTTTGCCTTCGGCCGGCTGCGCGCTATGAAGGCGCCAAAGGAGCCCGCCCATGCTGAAGACCCGCATCATCCCCTGCCTTGACGTGGCCGATGGCCGCGTGGTCAAGGGCGTGAACTTCGTCAACCTGATCGACGCGGGCGACCCGGTCGAGGCCGCGAAAGCCTATGACGCGGCGGGCGCCGACGAGTTGTGCTTCCTCGACATTCACGCAACGCATGAAAACCGCGGCACGATGTTCGATCTGGTGACCCGCACCGCCGAGCAATGCTTCATGCCCCTCACCGTTGGCGGCGGCGTCCGCAGCCACGAGGATGTGCGCGCGCTGCTGCTGGCCGGGGCCGACAAGGTGTCGTTCAACTCGGCCGCCGTGGCGGATCCCAACGTGATCGCCGAGGCCGCAGATCGTTTCGGGTCGCAATGCATCGTCTGCGCGATCGACGCCAAGACCGTGGAGCCGGGCCGCTGGGAGATCTTCACCCATGGCGGGCGCAAATCCACCGGCATCGACGCGGTCGAATTCGCCCGCACGGTGACCGCGAAAGGCGCGGGCGAGATCCTTCTGACCTCGATGGATCGCGACGGCACGCGGGCAGGTTTCAACCTCGAACTGACGAAAGCGATTTCGGACGCGGTAGACGTGCCCGTGATCGCGAGCGGGGGCGTTGGCAATCTCGAACATCTGGTGGAAGGCGTGACCAAGGGCGGGGCGTCAGCCGTGCTCGCGGCCTCGATCTTCCATTTCGGCGAATTCACGATCCGCGAAGCCAAGGAATACATGGCCGCCGCGGGCATCCCGATGAGGCTGCAATGAGCATTCTGGAGCAACTCGCGGCGACCATCGAAGCCCGTAAGGGTGCCGACCCGGAAACCTCCTGGACGGCCAAGCTTCTTGCCAAGGGGCCGGAGAAATGCGCCGAGAAATTCGGCGAGGAAGCGGTGGAAGCGATCATCGCGGCCGCGAAGAACGACAGGGAGAACCTGACTTACGAGGCGGCGGATGTGCTCTATCACCTGCTGGTGATGCTGGCTGCGCGCGACATTCCCCTTGCCGAGGTTCTCGCCGAACTGGAGCGCCGCGAAGGCACGTCGGGCATCGCCGAGAAAGCATCGCGTGGATAAGGAGCACCGCCCCTAAAGCCCGCTTGCTCTATTCAGGTAAAATTCAGGGATGGCTCTCCGCCTGAGCCAAGACCTCGGCAAGCACCGATACAGCCAGCAGTCGCGGCTCTCGCGCAGACCGGATCAACCCGATCGGTCCGTGAACCCGCGCGCGCGTCGCGGCAGCTAGACCACGAGCCTGCAAACCTTCCTGCCGTCGGGTCTGGGTGCGCACACTCCCCTGCGCCCCGATGTAGAAAGCCTGGGTCGCGAGCACCCCCTCGAGGATACCCAGCTCCCAATCGTGATCGTGGAATAGCAAGATCACGGCGGTGCGCGCGTCGATAGCAGCCTCTGGCGGAACTCCTGTACGGTTCAGTTGACGTACAGTGCAGCCGGCAGCCTTGGCATTGACGAAGGTGGCATCTTCCGGCGTGAAAAGAAGATGCGGCGCACCGGTGGCGCGCACGAGATCCGCGAAAAACACCGCTTCGGCCCCTGCGCCGAAGATCACGAAGCGTGGCTCGGGGCGAAACGCGATGCGAAACCCGTCGGGTTTCCCGGACGCCGCGCCCTCCTCCGTAAAACGCAGATCGCCGGAAGCGCTCAGCCATAGCGCTGTCTCTTCGCGGCGGGCGCGACGTGCCGCGAGTTCACCCAGCAACTCCCGGTCAGGTGCCGGGATCACGGTCACCTCGAGTGCTCCGCCGCAGGGCAGCTTCAGATCGAAAAAGGGCGAGCCCACGCCGTAGCGCAGCTTGCGAACCTTCCCGTCGAGGAGCGCCGCTCGCGCATGTTCGGCCACATCTTCCTCGATACAGCCAGCACTGAGCGCGCCGATGCGCCGACCGTCATGCAAGATCGCCATCGCAGTTCCGGCATTTCGATAGGCCGGACCTTCGATCCCCGAAATCACCGCAATCGCGCCGGGCGCTTCCGTCTGTGAAAGCTCCTGCCAGGGATCTTGCGCGGCGGGATGGGTCATGGACGCCCCGTCATTCGTTCGCTCCGATCAGGGCACGCCGCGCGACCTCGACGAAGAATTGCACACCAAGCGGAAGGATCTCGTCGTTGAAATCATAGTGCGGGCTGTGGAGGTTGCGCCCGCCCTCGGCCGATCCATTCCCGATCCAGCCGTAAGCACCGGGAACCTTTTCCAAAAGGAAAGCGAAATCCTCGCTCGCCATGCTCGGCGCGTAATCGGTTTGCACCGCATCGCGCCCCACAATCGCCTCCGCCGCGCGGCGCGCAGTCTCGGCCGCCTCGGGGGAGTTGATCGTTGCCGGGTAGCGCCGCTGATAGGTTAGCTCGGCCGAGGCGTGGAATGCCTCAGCGATCATTTCGGCACGGCGCGTCATCTCGGCCTGAACGAAATCGCGCGTCGCGGGCCGCAACGTGCGCACGGTGCCGCGCAGGATCACCTCATCGGGGATGACATTGAGCGTGTGGCCCGCATGGATTTGCGTCACCGAAATCACCGCCGCGTCGGTCGGATCCACGGCGCGGCTGACGATGGTCTGCCAGGCCATCTGCAATTGCGCCGCGAGCGTGATCGGGTCGATCCCCTCATGCGGCATCGCACCATGCGATCCCCTGCCCATCACCTTCAGTTCGAACGTATCGAAAGCGGCCATGACGGGGCCTGCACGCATTGCGATCCTGCCCGCCTCCAGCCCCGGCCAGTTATGCAGCGCATACGTGCTGTCGAGAGGGAATTGTTCGAGCAGGCCATCCTCGATCATCACCCGCGCTCCGCCTTCGTTTTCCTCGGCGGGCTGGAAGATGAATACGACTGTCCCCGGCCCGGGCGGATCGGCCGCCATCACCTGCGCGGCCCCGAGCAGCATCGTTGTATGCCCGTCATGGCCACAGGCATGCATTTTGCCGGGAGTTTCCGAGGCATAGTCGGCCCCGGTCAATTCCGCTATCGGCAGCGCATCGATATCAGCGCGCAGACCGACACTTGGCCCCTCGCCATTGCGCAGAATGCCTATTACCCCGGTGCCGGCCAACCCCTCATGCACCTCAAGTCCGAAAGCCCGCAAGTGGGTGGCGATGAAGGCGGCGGTCTCATGCTCCTCGAACGCCAGCTCGGGACGGCGATGCAGCGCGCGCCGCCACTCGACAAGCTGGTTTTCCATCGCCTTGATCGCCGGGGAGATATTCATCGCGCGTCCTTTCAACCGAAGAGCCAGCAGATCCCGAGACCAAGACCGAGACCGACCAGAAGCCATGCGACACGGTCGATCAGCGGGATATGCCCCGCTGCGGCAGCGGCCATCGCGCCCGGCCGAGCAGAGCCCTCACGGGCAGGAGTCTCTGACTCGGCCTCTCCGGTCACGACCCGCGAGAAGGCATTGAAGAAATCCTCAGCATTCTTGCGTGCGACGCCCTGTATCAACCGTCCGCCAACCGCCGCGAGCTTACCGCCCACCTCGACATCGGCGATGTAGGACAACCGCGTGCCGTCGCCCTCGGGAGAGAGCCTGATTTCCGCGCCCCCTTTGGCAAAGCCCGCAGGCCCGCCCTGCCCGCGTCCGGTGATCCGGTAGGACACGGGCGGGACCAGATCGGACAGCTCGACCTTGCCGCGAAAGCTTGCCGCAACCGGCCCAACCCGTGCGACGACTGTCGCGGTATATTCGGCCTCACCTGTCTGCTCCATCGCCTCGCAGCCCGGTATCGCGCGGCGCAAGACCTCCGGATCGTTGAGCCCGCGCCATACCGTTTCAGGATCCGCCGGGATCAGGTGATCGCCCTCGAACTGCATCAACCCGCCTCCGAGTGGATCGCGTTATATGCACGGTAGAGCGCTTGCGTGCCCTCTTCACCGAACCCATCGTCCTTGAGCTTGAGATACAGGCTCCGCGCGAGAGCGAGGCCCGGCAGATCGAGACCAAGTCTTTCGGTCTCATCCAGCGCGATGGTCATGTCCTTGACGAAGTGGTGAATGAAGAAACCGGGAGCGAAATCCTCTTCTACCATTTTCGGCCCGAGCCCGTTGAGCAGAAAGCTCGATGCCGCCCCGGTTCCGATAACCTTCAGAACCTGCGCAGGATCCAAACCGGCGGCACGGGCGTAGCTGACGCTTTCGGCCACCGCGAGCATGGTCGAGGCGATCGCGATCTGGTTCGCCATCTTGGTGTGCTGGCCTGCACCTGCCTTGCCCATCAGCGCGATATTCGCCCCCATCACTTCCAGCACCGGCAACACACGATCGAAGGTGCGTTTGTCGCCCCCCACCATGATCGCGAGCTTTCCCGCTTTCGCGCCGACATCGCCACCCGAAACCGGGGCATCTAGGGCCGCAACACCGCTCAAGAGACCCGATTGCGCGATCCGCGCGGCGAGGGCCGGACTCGAGGTGGTCATGTCGATCAGCACGGATCCCGGCCGCGCGCTGGCGAGGATCCCGCCATCCGCGAGATAGACCTGTTCGACATCGGCAGGGTAGCCCACGATCGTGATCGTGATGTCGCTGGCCGCGGCAACCGCACCGGGGCTGTCACACCACTGAGCGCCCCGTGCCACCAGATCGTCGCCCTTGGCGCGGGTGCGATTGTAGATATTGAGCGGGTAGCCCGCAGCGAGGATGTGCCCCGCCATGTGGTGCCCCATGATTCCGAGGCCAATGAAGCCGACAGTGGGTTTCTGTTCCATCACAGCTGGGTCCTTTTCGCTGGGCTGGTCGCTGCCTCTTGCAGGAGCGCACAAATGGATTGAGGGGTCAGCGGAAGACGCTCGATCGTCATTCCGTGGGGGGCGAGCGCATCGCTCACCGCATTGGCGATCACACCGATCGCGCCCATCACTCCGCCTTCGGCCATGCCCTTGATCCCGGCAGGCGTGCGTTGGTTCGGAGTGTGGTGATGCAGGATCTCGAATTCGGGCAATTCATTCGGGGAGGCCACGAGATAATCGGCGAGCGTCGCCGAAAGGTTCTGCCCGGCGCCGTCATAGATCACCTGTTCGAGCAGCGCGCCGCTCAGCCCCATCGCGATCGCGCCCTGCTGTTGGCCGCGCACGACGATCGGATTGAGAACGGTGCCGCAATCCTCGGCCACGATATAGCGGTCGATCGAGATCGCACCCGTTTGCGGATCGACCTCCACTTCGCAGGCATGGGTCGAATTCGAATAGGTCATCGCTGGCGGGTCATAGCTATGCGAGAAATCGAGCCCCGGCGCGACACCCTCTGGCAGCGCCAGCGGGTCGAGATAGGCACGCCGCGCGATATCCGTCAGAGCAAGCCCGGTTTTCTGCCAATCCTCACCGATCATTCGCTCGATGTGCCCCGCGCGCATCCGCAGCCCGCCAGCATCGTTGAGATCAAGCATCGAAGCCGCGATCGCGAGCACCCGCTCGCGCGCCTTGAGCGCGCACAGATAGAGCGTCCCGCCCCCGGCAGTGGCGCCGCGACCGCCGCGGCTGCCCATGCCGTAGGGCGCGATGTCCGTGTTGCCCATGTGGACCGTGACGTCTTCCGAGCGCACTCCGAGTCCTTCGGCCACGGCCTGCGCAAGCGGACTCTCGTAGCCCTGCCCCGTGCCCATCAGCCCGACGGAGGCATTGACCGCCCCGCTGGGTTCGATCCGCACCCACGCAGCCTCGTGCCCCGATCCCGGGATGCCGGCGGATTTGTAGAATTCCGATCCATAGGTCGTGCTTTCGATCACGGTGCACAGCCCGAGCCCCAGATACCTCCCCTCGGACCGCGCCCGCGCTTGCCGCTCACGGAACGCCGCGACATCGATTGCGGCAACGGCGGTTTCAAGCGTTTCCTTCGGGGTGACATCTTCAAGGACTTCGCCCGTCGGCATCGTGTAGGGCAGGTCCCCCGGGCCAAGCGCGTTGATACGGCGCACTTCAACCGGGTCGAGGCCGAGCTCGCGGGCAATCGCGTCGATCGTGCCTTCCATCACCCAGCTCGTGACCGCCATCGGCGCACGCATAGGACCGGCGCCGCATTTGTTCGTCAGGGCGACGCGAACCTCATAGGCATAATCCTGGATGCGGTACGGGCCGGTCATGATGAGCGCGATGACCCGCGCCATGTAATTGGCCGGGTAGAAGCAATAGCCTCCGAAATCCTCGTCGATCTCGAGTTCCAGCCCGAGGATCTTACCCGTTTCGCTGACCGCGGCGCGTGTGCGACACTCGTATTCGCGCGCATGGGCGGCGGCCATCAGGTTTTCCATCCGATCCTCGCGCCAACGCAGCGGGTGGCGGAGATGACGCGAGAGAGCCGCCACAGCGAGTTCCTCGCGGTAAAGCGCGATCTTCTGACCGAACGCGCCGCCGACATCGGGGCTCATCACCGTGACCTGGCTTTCGGAGAGGCCCAGCCGCGCGGCGAGCTGGCTGCGCAGCGGGTGCGGAACCTGATTGCCGATATGCATATTCAGATGCGCTCGGCCGTCGTCCCAATCGGCAACGCAGCCGCGCGTCTCGAGGGGGGCATGCGTGTGGCGGTGGAGGGCGAAACGCGCCGAGACCACGCGATGGGCCTCTGCCCGCCGTGCTGCGGGATCGCCGACACACAGACTTTGGTGCGAGACCATGTTGCTGGACAAGGTTTCATCGACCAGCACGGCATCGGGCGCAAAGGCCTCTTCGATCGAGGTCACGGCCGGGATTTGTTCATAGTCGACAACGACACATTCGGCCGCATCCTCGGCGAGGTAGCGATCTGTCGCGACCACACAGGCCACGGGATCGCCATGAAACCGCACCTTGTCGATCGGCAGCGTCGTGAGCTCGGTCGGCTGCAACCCCTCGATCGGCGGAGCGAGGCGCAGCCGCGTCGTCCACTGATCGAGATCGCGTCCGGTGAATACACCCATGACGCCCGGCATTGCAGCGGCTTCAACGCTGTCGATCCCGAGGATGCGAGCATGGGCATGCGGCGAACGCACAAAGCTCACATGCAGCGCGCCAGGAAAGGCGAGGTCGTCGAGATAGCGGCCGCGGCCAGTGACGAGACGGCGGTCTTCCTTGCGCGGCAGGGCGCGACCGATCTCGGTGAAGGCGTCGCTCATGCCGCCTCTCCCCGCATCCGCGCGGCAGCCTTCAGCACTGCAGCCACGATATTCTGATAGCCCGTGCAGCGGCACAGATTCCCCGACAATACGTCACGCACTTCATCTGCGGTCGGGGCCGGGTTCTCGCGCAGGTAGTGTTCGAAGGTCATCACGATGCCGGGTGTGCAAAAACCGCATTGCAGCCCGTGTTCCTCATGCAGAGCCTGCTGCAGGACCGAGAGAGCATCGGGCCGCCCTACAGCCTCGATCGTGGTAATATCGTGACCTTCCATCTGGGCTGCGAAGGTCAGGCAGGCGCGTGCCGGACGCCCGTCGATCAGCACGGTACACGCACCGCAGACGCCGTGCTCGCAACCAACATGGGTGCCCGTCAGGCCGAGATCCTCGCGCAGAACATCCGACAGCAGCTTGCGCGCGGGCACCTGCAAATCATAGGTCTGGCCATTCACGCTCAGCGACAGGGTCAGGGGCTCAGGTTTGTGAGCGTTCATGCGCCCTCCTCCCGGTTCAGAGCGGACTGGAACGCCCGAATGACAAGCGTTTCGGCCAGCCTCCGGCGATAGCTTGCGGGCACCTGCGCGCTGTCCTCTGGCGCAATCGCCGAGGCAGTTGCCGCAGCGAGCTCGCGAATGGTGTCTTCATCTGCCGGCCTGCCCTGCGCGCGCGCCTCGATCTCGGGCAAGCGCAGCGGGACGGTATCGACGCCACCGAGACCGAGCCTCAGCGCATCGATCTTGCCGTCCGCATCCTGCGCGAAGTTCAACGCAACGCTCACGATCGCGAAATCCCCATGGCGGCGCGAGAAATGTTCGAAGGCCCAAAAACCGCCAACAGGCAGCGGAAAGCGAAGGGCGGTGATGAGTTCGCCATCGCGCAGATCGACTGTCATGATCGATTGCAGGAAATCGGCCGCAACGACGTTTCGAGTGCCCTGCAGACCCGCGATCACCAGCGACGCGCCGAGGGTCACCGCAATCAGCGGCAATTGGGCCGCCGGGTCCGCATGGGCGAGACTGCCGCCGATCGTTCCGCGCTGCCGGATGGCGTAGTGCCCGATGGATGCGGCGGCGGCACTCAGAAGAGGAAGGCTGCGGCGCAATTCCGGCGCATTCGCCACGCGGTGATGGCGCGTCAGTGCGCCGATCTCGACCATGTCATCGCTCACCCGGACGCTGTCGAGCTCGATCAAGTCGTTGAGATCGACGAGATGGTCCGGCCGCGCCAGCCGCATGTTCAGCATCGGACCGAGGCTTTGCCCCCCGGCGAGCGACTTCGCGGAAGACCCGTGCGTGCGCAAAAGCGCCAAAGCCTCTGCAAGACTCGCGGGCCGGTGGTAGGTGAATTGGGCCGGTTTCATCGCTTCAGACTGCGTTCCAGATCAGCGACTGACCGGTTTCACGATCGAAGATGTGCAGGCGGTTGAGGTCAACGGCGAGGGTGATCTCCTCACCGAAGGCGTGGCGTAGATCCTTGCCGACGCGGAAGAACAGCTCTTCGCCGCCGAAATCCATTCCCAGGTACTGGTCCGAGCCGACCGGAAGCACCGAATTCACGGTGCCGCTCAGCGCGTTGACCTCAAGCTCCGCAGGGCCTTCGGCGACATCCTCGGCCCGGATACCTAGCCGCACCGCGCGGCCGTCCTGCCCTTTGAGTCGCGCCGCATGAGCCGCCGGCAAAGCGAGACGCAACCCGTCACGGATGAAGCTCATCCGGTCATCCGGCCCGACTTCGAGCACCCCGTCGAAATAGTTGATCGGCGGGCTCCCGAGGAAGGAAGCGACGAAGGTGTTCGCCGGACGCTCGTAGATATCATCCGGCGTGCCGATCTGCTGCACAACACCGTCATTCATCACCACGATACGATCCGCGAGGGTAAGCGCCTCGGCCTGATCGTGGGTCACATAGACGAAAGTCGTCTGCATCGCGCGATGGAGTTCCTTGATCTCCGCACGCATCGAAATCCGCAACGCCGCATCGAGGTTCGAGAGAGGTTCGTCCATCAGGAATACCGCAGGCTCGCGAACCATCGCGCGCCCCAGCGCCACACGCTGACGCTGGCCGCCCGAGAGCTGCGACGGGCGTCGGTCGAGCAAATGGGAAATCTCGAGTTTTTGCGCCGCGTCGCGCACGCGCCTGTCGATCTCTTCCTTCGACACGTTCCGCATCCGTAAACCGAAGCCGATATTGTCGTAGACCGTCTTGTGCGGATAGAGCGCGTAGCTCTGGAAGACCATCGCGACGTCGCGCTTGTGCGGGGGGACGTAATTCACAACCTGCTCGTCGAAGATCAGATTGCCGTCCGAGACCTCCTCGAGCCCCGCGATCATGTTGAGGGTCGTGGATTTGCCGCAGCCCGACGGGCCAAGCAGGACGATGAACTCGCGATCCTCGATATCGAGGTTGAGATCGCGAACGGCGTGGAAGCCGTTGGCGTATTTCTTGTTGACGTTGGTGAAGCGGATCCGGGCCAAGACTTTGTCCTTTCTAACCTTTGACAGCCCCGGCGGTCAGACCGGAAACGATGTAGCGTTCGAAGACGATTGCGACGATGACAGGCGGCACGACTGCCAGAACGCCCGCGGCGTTGAGGAAGGAGAAGCTCACCGTGAAATCGGAGGTGAACGAGGCCAGTAGGATGGGGAGGGTCTGCGACGCCGAGGTCTGAGTGAACATCAGGGCGAGCAGGAACTCGTTCCAGCTGGCGAGGAAGGTGAACAGCACCACGGCGACGAGGGAGGGCAGCGAGAGCGGCAGGAACACCTTGATCAGCGCCTGCAATCGGGAACAGCCATCAACTCGTGCGGCCTTGTCCAGTTCGTCGGGAAGTCCCTCGAAGTACTGGATCATGATGAAGACCGTGAACGGAACCGTGATCGCAAGGTAAGTGATCACGAGCGAGCCCAGCGTATCGAGCATCCCGAGTTTGCGGATCACGAGGAAGAACGGCACGACCAACGCAATATCGGGGATCACCCGCGTGATCAGGATGAAATAGACGGAAGCATTACGCCCCCAAAACCGGATCTTCGCGATCGCATAGGCGGCGGGCACCCCGACGAGAAGATTGAGGATCACAACAAGCGTCGCAACGATGAGGCTGTTGAGCATCGAAGGCAGAAGGTTCTTCGCGGTCGAGGGGATGAAATCACCTGCGGCCGGATCAGTGCCCGAGCGCGTCTCGTAGGTGACCGGCTCGCTGTCTCCGGCGGTGAAGATCGCCTCGAAATTGCGCAATGTCGGCTCGTCGGGGATCCAGTGCGGCGGGATCGAGACGATCTCGGCCTCGGTCTGGAAGGCCGACGAGACAAGCCAGGAAACCGGGGCGAGCACATAGATCGCCAGGACGATCGCGGAGACGACGATCACGAGCCGCTGCACGATGCGCGCAATTTTCTGGCGGCGGCGGTAGTCGATCGCGTCGGCGGGAGGGGTGTTGGGCATATCGGTCATATCAGAGTTTGCGCCCCAGCGTTCGGATGAAGAGATAGGAAAGCGCGAAGGTCGCGATCGCGAGCAGGTAGGACATCGCGGCCCCACTCCCGAAGGAGAGGTTGCGGAAGGTCTCGACATAGATGTGCCAGGACAAGACATGCGAGGCGCTGCCGGGACCGCCCTCGGTCAGCACGAAGAACAGATCGAAATGGCGGATTGCCATCATCGTCTCGTAGATCATCACCAGCATGAAACCGGGCTTCATCGCAGGCAGGGTGACATGGACGAAGCGCTGCCAGACCGTCGCGCCATCGACGCGGGCGGCCGAATACAGATCCGCAGGGATCGACTTGAGCGAGACCAGAAGAAGGATCGTCGCGAGCGGGACTTCCTTCCACACGAAAGCGTTCGCGATCAGGAACAGCGTCTTGTCCTGATCACCGAGCCAGACCATGTATTTGTCAATGAAGTCAAGCTGGTAGAGCAGACCGTTCAGGGCGCCATAACTGGAATCGTAGATCCATTTCCACATCAGCGCATTCGCCACGTAGGGGATTGCCCAAGGCACCAGCAGGATCGTGGAGAGGATGCGGCGACCGCGGAACTCCTGGTTCAGCAGCAGCGAAACAAGCAATGCGATCACCGCGATCGCACTGACAGAGACGAGCGAGAAACTCACCGTGCGCCAGACCGCGCTCCAGAAAGCCGCGTCCCCCAGCAGATCGGTATAGTTCTTGAGGCCGACGAAGGGCGTCCGGTTCGGCCGCGTGAGCTTGACGCTGAAAAAGCTGATGTAGAGCGAATAGAGGATCGGGAAGACGGCAACCGCACCCAGCACAACCATTACCGGAGCAAGGAACAGCATGGCGCTGCGCTCTTCGTATCCCAGCCGCCATCTCGGGCGCGTCGCCCCAATCATTGCATCCGCCACGTCATGCTCTCCCGTTGCCCAGCCCGTCAGTCGGCGGGCCTTCGCAAAGGCCCGCCGCACCGGGATCAGTAGCTGTCCTTCAGCTCATTCCACAGATCTGCGGATTTCTTGACCGCCCCTGCGGCATCGACATTACCCAAGATCGCCGATTGCCAGGCCGAGCCATTGGTGTCGTTCCACTCCCCGAACCACGGCGTGACCGTGTCCTTCTTGAGGGCAAGCGCCTGCTGGGCCTGGATCATGTCGACATCGCCGTAGGAGTCGTAGGCGGCGCGGACCTCCTGATCCTCGAATAGCGGCTTTACGCCGAACCCGGCGCCGATATCGAGGAACAGGAGCTTCTGGAACGTGTAGGCCCCATCGGACTTACCGCCGAACCATTCAATCAGCTTTGCGGTGCTTTCGGCGCGCGCCTTGTCCTGCGCCGCTTGTGCCGACATGCCATGGAAGCGCATCCACCCCACCGTCGCATGAGATCCGTTGGGCCCTTGCGGCATCATCGCCTGCTTCACGTTGCCCGCGATCTGCGATTGTGCGGGATCGTTCAGCATCCGCAGACGATATTTCGCGACCATCGCGAAGGCATGGTTGCCCGCAGCGAAGGACTTCAACCCCGCCAACTCACCGGTCTCGACACAGGCGGGCGAGACGATCTTGTGCTTGTTGACCGCATCGACGACCCATTGCAGCGCCTCGACGGCCCCTTCCTTCTCGTCTTGCATCACGGCCGAGCCGCTGTCGTCGACCAACCGTCCGCCATGCGAATAGACGAGCGTCGAGATGAACTCGATCAGCCAGCTTTCCTGCGCCATCGCGAGCATCATCGGATAGTCGGAAATGCCCTTTTCCTTCATGACCAGAGACTGCTCCACCAGCTCGTCCCAGCTCGTCGGCGGCGCATCGAAGCCGGCTTCCTTGAGCTTCGCCTCGTCATAGAGGAAGGCCATGTAATCTGTGTAATAGGTCAGGCCGTATTGCCGACCGTCATAGGTCATCGACTGGGTGCAGAAATCCTCGGCTTCGGCGTTGTATTTCATCAGGCTGTCGAATTCGTCGACCGGTGCGATCCAGCCGGCCTCGGCCCATTCAGGCAGCCAGGCGTCCGATACCCACATCGCATCAAGCGGCGCGCCCCCGACGAATTTCGCGACCATCCCCTCGCGGTACTGCGCCCAAGGAGAGTTTCCGTAATTCACGGGGATCCCCGTTTCCTTCGTAAACGCGCTGAGGTGGCTCTGCACGGTGTCGACCGCGGCCGACCAGGTATGCATCGTCAGCGTGGCCGTTTCAGCACGTGCCTGACGAACCAGACCCGGCGCCATCAGCGCCCCTGCGCCCGCCGCCGAATAGCGGAGGAAATCCCGGCGCCCGAGGTGGCGCGTCTTGTCCTTTAGCATTATTCGATTCCTTTTGCGTGGCCGCCCGCCGCGGGCCCCATCCGAGCCCCGCCGCAGCAAACCGTCCCTGTTGAACTTTCTTATAAGAATCGACGCTATTGGCGATTTATTAATTCGTCAACTGACGACAAAACGAAAAGTGATGATTCAACTTCCCCTAAGGAAATTGCACAAATTTTCACCACCCACAGCCGTCACCGCAGGGGGAAATCCAAGAAAAGAGAACCGATTGTTGCGGTCAGTCGCCGCGACACGCGTCGATCATGTCGGCAAATCCCGCGACGAACAGGCGAACATGCATCGAAACCACCTGATCCTCGGACAGGGACAGGCTGCTTTGATAGATATGGCGCCGAATTGCGTAGTGAGAGATCGCGCCATGCAGCGTCCATGCCATTTCACGGAGCAATGCCGGATCAGCCGGCAGGACGACCCCTTTCTCGTGCGCCACCTCGCGCATCACAACTTCCAGCAGCTGGGTGATGATCGCAGCGATGTAATCGGGCGCCATATTCGCCTCGGCCAAGGAGGCATAAAGGAACAAACGCAGCCATTTGCGGGTCAGGGTGGACTGGAGATAGTCGCGATAAAAGGCCTCGAGCCGCACCGAAACCGGCTGCGAGCGATCCTGGAGCTCCACGAACCAAACCGCCTTGAATGCCCCGAGGATCTCCTGGTTATAGACCTCCCGGAGAAGGTCCTCCTTGGTCGGAAAGAAGCGATAGAGGAGACGCTGAGAAATGCCGCATTTCTCTGCCAGTTGACGCGTCTGCCCCGCAAGACCGTTCTCGGCAAAGAAGTCGGAAGCGACATCCAGAATCTGCGCGCGACGCTCATTGAACGGCATGCGGACCGCCCCCTGCGGCGAGCCCGGCTTGCTTCCCGCCCCCCCCACCTTGGATGAGCCCTCTTTCGTCATCGATCTGGCCTGCACGTTACCTCCTTCGCACTCATTCTCTCAACACTGACGCCGGACGCCACGCCCTCAGGATTACACATTAGCCCATTGTGCGCATCGGCAAAGCATCTTTTCGTCAATTGACGACTTAAACGTTGCGAAAACCTGAACTCTTGCCTTAGCCTCGGATCGAAACGGCGCGCCAGCGTCCGAGAGTCCACACCAATCATGCCGGAGCGCATCATGATCTACGAACAAAGAACCTATCGCATCACGCCCGGGAAAGCGCCTGAGTTCCTCAAGCTCTACGAAGCCGAGGGGCTCCATATCATCAGCCAGTACGCGAAGCTCGCCGGATGCTGGGTCAGTGACAGTGGCGTGTTGAACGCCGTCACGTTTCTTTGGGCCTATCAGGATTACGCCCACCGCAGCGCACAAAGAGCCAAACTCGGCGCAGACCCGCAGTGGCAGGAGTTCGTTCCCAAGATCCTTCCCTATCTCGTCCATCAGGAAAGCATCTTCCTGCAACCCGCCGCTTTCTCTCCACTGGACTGAGCCGGGGGCGTTCCATGCGCACGCTCGGCATTCTGCTCGCCGCTGGCGCCTCCCGTCGGTTCGGGGCTCAAGACAAGCTCCTCGCCGATTGGGAGGGCGCGCCTCTGGTTGTGGCGGCGGCGCGTGCGCTTGAAGCGGCGGGCTGTGACGCGCTCCTTGCGCTCGTCTCTTCCGATGCGGTCGAAGCCGTACTCCCCGCACCGTTCCGGGCAATCCGGGTGGCGCCAGGCCTGCCGCTTTCTCATACTTGGCGAGCGGCGCGTGACCACGCGCAACAGCTGCAAGCGGAACGCGCCCTGTTCATGCTGGGCGACATGCCCTCGGTTTCCGCCGGAACAATCCGAACGCTGATGGCTGACGACGGCGGCAGCCGCGCCTGCGTCTTCGATGGGATCCCGATGCCACCGGCACTCTTGACGGCAGACGACATGCGGGGATTACGCGCAGAGGAAGGAGACCAAGGCGCGCGCGCGCTGCTGCGCTCCCTGCCCCACAACTCGCTTGTGCCCCTGACGGCCGAAGAAGCCCGTGATATCGATACACCGAAAGACCTCTGCCGCGATCGGGTGCCCCCGGTCGTTCGCCCATGACGGCCTTTCGACCCATCCGCTGCGAAAGCGGGTCGGCAGATCCGACCAGACGGGAATAGGGCAAACTTCTTCGTACGCGCCTCTTTTTGACGACGTGTAGGGGGGATGCGCTGTCACAATCGCCGCCCCAAGATGGAACGCCCCCATATCCCGAGCAAAGGCGCCTGAACGTCCATCCAGCCGGACCGGCCGCTCGAACCGGCCCTTCCGACCCGCCACTCTCTTTCGCGAAGGGTTTTCCTCGCGCACGCTCCGGGCTAAACAGCGCTCAAGCCGAGCCAAGGATGCCTGACATGACGATGGACAAGACTTTCGATGCCGCGAGCGCCGAGCCGCGGATCTACGCGAAATGGGAAGAAGCCGGGGCTTTCAAAGCCGGGGCCAACGCCTCGCGCGATGAGACCTTCTGCGTGATGATCCCGCCGCCCAACGTCACGGGCGCGCTGCATGTCGGCCACGCCTTCAACAACACCGTGCAAGATATCCTCGTGCGCTGGCACCGGATGCGCGGGTTCGACACGCTCTGGCAGCCGGGCCAGGACCATGCGGGCATCGCGACCCAGTTGATGGTGGAAAAGGAACTGGCCAAGACCCAGCAGCCCAAGCGCACGGAACTCGGCCGCGAGAAATTCCTCGAGAAGGTCTGGGAATGGAAGGGTCAGTATGGCTCGACCATCATCAACCAGCTCAAGCGTCTGGGGTCGTCCTGCGACTGGTCGCGCAACGCCTTCACCATGTCCGGCGCACCCGGAGCGCCTGAGGGTAACGAGGGCAATTTCCATGACGCGGTGATCAAGGTCTTCGTCGACATGTACGAAAAGGGCCTGATCTATCGCGGCAAGCGTCTGGTGAACTGGGATCCCCATTTTGAGACCGCGATCTCGGACCTCGAGGTGGAGAATATCGAGGTCGCCGGCCATATGTGGCACTTCAAATACCCGCTGGCGGGCGGCGAGACCTACACCTACGTCGAGAAGGACGAGGACGGGAACGTGATCCTCGAGGAGGAGCGCGACTACATCTCGATCGCCACCACCCGCCCCGAGACAATGCTCGGCGATGGTGCGGTGGCGGTGCATCCCTCCGACGCGCGTTACGCGCCGATCGTCGGCAAGCTCTGCGAAATCCCGGTGGGCCCGAAAGAGCATCGCCGCCTGATCCCGATCATCACCGACATGTATCCTGATCCGACCTTCGGCTCGGGCGCGGTGAAGATCACCGGCGCGCATGACTTCAACGACTACATGGTCGCGAAGCGGAACGGCATCCCGATGTATCGCCTGATGGACACCAAGGGCGCGATGCGCGCCGACGGGCTGTCCTATGAGGAGTGCGCGACCCGTGCGATGGAAATCTCGCGCGGCGCCCAGTTCACCGAGGCCGAGATCGACGCGCTGAACCTCGTGCCGGAAGAACTGCGCGGGCTCGACCGGTTCGAGGCGCGCAAAGCTGTCATCGACCAGATCACCGAGGAAGGTCTGGCGGTGATGACCACCCAAACGGTCACCGACGAAGACGGCAACGAGACCGAAACGCTGGTGCCCTACGTCGAGGCCAAGCCGATCATGCAGCCCTTCGGCGACCGCTCGAAAGTGGTGATCGAGCCGATGCTGACCGATCAGTGGTTCGTCAATGCCGAGAAGATCGTGGGCAAGGCGCTCGACGCGGTGCGCAATGGCGACACGGTGATCCTGCCCGAGGCGGGCGAGAAGACCTATTACCACTGGCTCGAGAATATCGAGCCCTGGTGCATCTCGCGCCAGCTCTGGTGGGGCCACCAGATCCCGGTCTGGTATGGTCTGGACCTCGAGGCCTCGGATTACCGCGACGACGAAAACGATGGCGCGATCGACCTTGTCGAGATGGGACGTCTGCTCGTCGAGACGAAGATGGTGCACCTTGACGACCGCTATCACTGCGCGCCCGATTTCGAAGGCGTGACCGGCTATTTCAAGGCGGCGAATGCTGATCTGCCGACGCCGCTCAACGCGGCGCGGATCGTCGAGGTGGAAGACCGCCATGCCGCCATCGAGGCGCTGGCCGCAAGCCTCGCGCAATACGAGATGACCGAAGACCCGACGCAGCTGATCTACCCGGTCTGGCGCGATGCGGATGTGCTCGACACTTGGTTCTCGTCCGGGCTCTGGCCGATCGGCACGCTCGGCTGGCCCGAAGATACCGACGAGATGCGCAAGTATTTCCCGACCGATGTCCTCGTGACCGGCTTCGACATCCTGTTCTTCTGGGTGGCGCGGATGATGATGATGCAGCTGGCCGTGATGGATCAGGTGCCCTTCCACACCGTCTACCTGCACCAGCTCGTGCGCGACGAGAAGGGCAAGAAGATGTCCAAGACCGCGGGCAACGTGATCGATCCGCTGACGATCATCGACGAATACGGCGCGGATGCGCTGCGCTTCACCAATGCGGCGATGGCGGCCCTTGGCGGCGTGCTGAAACTCTCGGAAGAGCGCATCAAGGGCTACCGCAACTTCGGCACGAAGATCTGGAACGCCACGCGTTTCGCCGAGATGAACGGCGTCTTCGAAGGCCCGGTGGTGACCGAGATCCCGCAGCCCACTCACACCGTGAACCGCTGGATCATCGGCGAGACCGCGAAGGTGCGCGAACTGGTGGACGAGGCCTTCGCCGCCTACCGCTTCAATGACGCAGCACTCGGGCTTTACGGCTTCGTCTGGGGCAAGGTCTGCGACTGGTATGTGGAATTCGCCAAGCCTCTCTTCGATGGCGAACACGCGGACGAGACGCGGGCGACCATGCGTTGGGTGCTCGACCAGTGCTATACGCTGCTGCACCCGATCATGCCCTTCATCACCGAAGAGCTCTGGGAGCTGACCGCACCGCAGAGCGACCGCGCGAAGATGCTCGTCCATTCCGACTGGCCGAGCTACGCGGCGGCCGATCTGGTGGACGAGGCCGCCGACCGCGAAATGAACTGGGTGATCGAGCTGATCGAGGCGATCCGGTCGTCGCGCACACAAATGGGCGTGCCGGTGGGTCTGAAACTGCCGATGGTTCTCGCCGAAGCGGATGAGGCGGCCCGCGCAGCACTCGCCAATAACGAGGCGCTGATCTTCCGTCTCGCCCGTGTCGACAGCATCACCGAAGCGCCGATCCCGAAAGGGGCGATCTCGATCCCGGCACAGGGCGCGCTCTTCGGGCTGCCGCTCGAAGGGGTGATCGACATCGGCAAGGAAAAGGCGCGTCTGGAAAAGGCTCTGGGCAAGATGGAGAAGGATATCAGCGGCATGAAGGGCCGTCTGAACAACCCCAAATTCATCGCCAATGCCGATCCCGAGGTGGTCGAGGAAACCCGCGACAACCTCGCCCGCGCCGAGGAAGAGGCCGAGAAGGTCCGCCAGGCCGTGGCGCGTCTGGCAGAGCTGGGATAACGGAGGCTCCAATGGCAAGCTGGCTTGAGCGGATCGCGGAACGTCGAATGCTCAAGGCGCGGGCCGAAGGGAAGATGGCCGGGCTCGAGGGCGAGGGCAAACCCCTGCCCGACCGCTCGGGTGAAGCGCATCTCGATGCGGGAGAGCAGGTCGCCTTCCGCATGATGGCCGCCGCGGGTGTCCTGCCCGAAGAGATCGAGTTGAAGAAGAAAGTCGCGGCGGCGAAGGAAATCCTCGCCGCGGCCACCACCGAGGCGGAGCGCAAATCCGCGATGGCCGCGCTCTCTGAACTGATGATGAAGCAGTCGATCGCGGAAGAGGCCCGGCGCAAATTCCTCAAAGGTTAGTCGTCGGCTTCCTTCATCGTGAAAGCGACACCGGACGCCGCGACGCAGATCGCGGCATAGATGGCGAGCACGGTTGTGGGTCCCGCCAGCGCAAGCGCCGAACTGGCCGCACCGAAGGCGAGCAACATCACCCCGACCGTCGTGTTCGACACCGCCGTATAGGCTGCACGATTGTCTGCGGGCGCCATGTCCACAAGATAGGTCGAGCGCCCCAGCCGCACGCCCTGATAGCCGATCATCAGCCCGAACAGCGCCAGCGGCGAGGCCCAGATCGTGCCCATCAACCCCGACCAGCTCAGGATCACCGCCAACACCAGAAACACCGCCGCGACCAGCCCGGTGAAGATCAGCACCTTGCGAGACGACCGGTCCGCGAGCCGCCCCCAGATATAGGAGCTCACCAGCGAGGCCAGCGCCGAGGCCAGCACCATCGCACCCAGCGCCCCGAACCGGTTATCTCCCGCCTGCGCCGCGAGCAGCACGATATAGGGCGGGGCAAGTGCTGTCGGCAGCAGCAAGGTGCGCGCGATCACGAACTTGCCGAGATCGCGATCTTCCCAAAGAAGGCGCAATTCACGCAGGCCGACCTTGTCCTCCGCCTCCCCGGGCTGGTCTTCCTCACGCAGGGTCGAGAAGGTCACAGCCGACGCGATCCAGAGCACCGCCGCGAGCGAGATCGCCCCGATCACGAGCGCCATCCGCTCGATCGTTCCGCTCATCATGACAAGCGCGAACAGGATCACTCCCGCCGCCGACACGGTCGTCGCGATTCCCGTGGAGGTTCCGCGCCGGGTGCGGTCCACCGTCTTGCCCAGCACATCCTTGTAGCTCACCGAAGAGATCGAGCGCGCCACCGCCAACACCGCGAGCGCGCCGAGGATCGCAAGCCCCGCCATTACCCCCTGCATGGTCAGGGCGACGAAGACGATCATGGCCGCTGCGACCCCCTGAAACAGACTGCCCGCCGCCCAGGCCCATTTGCGCTCGGGCATCTTGCGGATATGCGGCGCGGTGAACAACTGCGGTAGGAGCGAACCCGCCTCACGCACCGGCACCAGCCAGCTGACCAGCGCCGCCGGCGCGCCCACTGCCTGCATCAACCAGCTCAACACCAGCTTCGGGTCGATCAGCCCATCGGCGAGCTTGGTCATAGATAGCGACGCGACATGGCGCAGGAAATTGGCGGGTTCGTGGCACGCCGCATCCGCACTCAGTTCCCTCGGCTTGCCCCCGTCCGCCCCGGTCAGGGTCTGGAAGAGGCTGTTCGCAAGGGAGGTGTCGCTGGCGCTCATCGGCTGGCTCTCCGGGTCGGTGCTCGATCGCAGGTTACGTAAAATTAAGTGTCTCGCCCAGCCCGGGGTTCCACGCGGCCCCTTGCCGCATCCCGGCTTTGCGCTTACGCCTGTTGCCATGACCGGACCGCGTTACACCAAACTGATCGAGAGCCTTCCCGCCACCGTGCCTTTCGTCGGGCCCGAGGAACAGGAGCGCCGCGCTGGCCGCCCCTTCGCAGCGCGGCTCGGTGCCAATGAAAACGGCTTCGGACCCTCGCCGCGCGCGATTGCCGCAATGGCAGCTGCGGCAGGAGATGTGTGGAAATACGGCGACTCGACGAGTTTCGAGCTGCGCGCCGAGATCGCCGCCCATCACGGCGTCGCGGTCGAGAACGTTCTGGTGGGCGAAGGGATCGACGGGCTTCTGGGCTATCTGTGCCGTCTGGTGATCGAGTCGGGCGATGCGGTGGTGACGTCCGATGGTGCCTATCCGACCTTCAATTACCATGTCGCGGGTTTTGGCGGCGTGCTGCACAAGGTACCTTACGCAACGGATCGCGAAGACCCGCAAGCGCTGATCGCCAAAGCCGCCGAGACGCAGGCGAAACTCGTCTATATCGCGAACCCCGACAATCCGATGGGTACCTGGCACGCGCGCGAGACGATCGAGGAGATGATCGAAGCGCTGCCCGAAGGGACACTGATGGCGCTCGACGAAGCCTATGTGGAGTTCGCCCCGGAAGGCACCGAAGCGCGCATCGCCGCCGCTGATCCGCGCGTGATCCGGATGCGCACTTTCTCAAAGGCGCATGGGATGGCGGGTGCGCGGGTGGGCTATGCCTTGGCGGCGCCAGGGCTGATCGCGGCCTTCGACAAGATCCGCAATCATTTCGGCATGTGTCGGATCTCGCAGGAGGGCGCACTGGCCGCGCTTCAGGACAAGACGTGGCAGGCCTACATGCGACTGCTCGTCGCGGGCGCGCGCGACCGGATCACGGCGATTGCGGAAGAGAACGGGCTTAGCGCCCTACCCTCGGCTACGAATTTCGTCGCGATCGACTGCGGGCAGGATGGCGATTTTGCCCGTGCGGTGCTGGCGGAACTGGGCGCGCGGGGCATCTTCGTGCGCATGCCCTTCGTCGCGCCACAGGATCGCTGCATCCGTGTTTCGGTCGGCCCCGATGCCGAGCTTGACGCTTTCGCCGCGGCACTCCCCGACGCCCTCGCAGCCGCCCGCGCCAAGCTGTCGCGTTGATCCACGCGCAGTTTGCGGGCATCCGGGAAGGCGAAACATGCCTCCCAGATGAAGGATTGCGAGATGAGACAGTCGCTGCTGATGGAAAAATACCCGGTTTTCGACATGACCCTGCCGAAGGCCGAAACCTCCTGCGCGAGCGTTGATGAGATCATCGCCAAGCTGCGCGAGAAGATCGACGCCCATCCGAAGGTCGCCTATATCGCCACCTTCGATCACTACACCCACACAAAGTCGATCGAAGGCACCGTGGCCGAGAACATCTCGGACGCGAAGAACATCGTGTTCTGTTTCGGCGTGGCTCTCCCCAACCCGCATGTGCTGGCCGTGCGTCCGCGCGCAATCGGCGTGGCGGATATGGGCGACAGCTTCCACCTGACCTTCCTCGAACCGCCGATGGAAGTGGCCACGAAGGAAATGGAAGCCTGGTGCAAGGCGCTGGCCGACAAGGCCTGAGGCTCCTGCCGTTGGGTTTCGGATGGGCCGATTTCAAGACCGGCCCAACCCGCCCCATACGACGAGCGCACAAATCCGCCCATGAGATCAGCGGGAAAGGGCCGGTGCGGTCCTTTCTCGCTTCAAGGTGAGTTGCCCCGACTCACTGGCGCGCCCATCTTCTGCCCAACCAACAGGAGCAGAAACCATGAGCCGCAAGACCCGTAACCGCCATATCGCGATGCTGAGCCCGCTGGCCTTTGCTCTGGCCTTCGGTGCCTATGCCGGCAGCACCCAGATCGGACGCGAGACACGCCTTTCGATCCCCGACGAGGAGATCGCGCAGGTCGGAACCGACGAGGCCGAGGAGTTGGGCTGGCTGACCGACTGGCTGGAGCGCCACGGTCAGGCCTGAGCCACACCTTTCGCGATCTCGCCCGCCGCCGCGGCAATCCCACCGCGCCCGTGCGGGATATCGAGCGCCTGCATCCCCGCCTCCATCGTGGCGAGCGCGCCGAGCGTCATATGGGCGTTCACATGGCCCATATGCGCGACGCGCAGGAAGTCGTCGGCCTCGGGCGTGCCCGGCTCGGCCATGCCAAGACCGATCCCGAGCGTCACGCCCGCCTCGGCCTCGAGCCATTTGCGCAGCCGCTCCGCGCCTCCATTTCCGATCCGCGCCGCGGTCACCGAATGGGCGCGGTGGGCGGGCTCGGCGATATTGAGCGCCAGGTCACCGCCCTGCCCCCAGGTCTCGAAAGCCGCCCAGACCGCGCGGGCCAGCGCCGCATGACGTTTCCAGATATGCGGCAGTCCTTCCTCATCGAGGATCATCTTGAGCGATTCATCGAGCCCGAAGAGGTGATGCGTCGGCGAGGTGCCCCCGAAATACTGATAGACCATCTCGGGGAAGGCCCGAGGGTGCCAGTTCCAATAGGGCGTGACCATGTTCGAGCTGCGGCTGGCCTCGAGCGCCTTGTCGGAGAACCACACGAAGCCCAGCCCCGGCGGCACCATCAGCCCCTTCTGGCTGGCTGCGACCATCACGTCGACACCCCAGTCATCCATACGGAATTCGTCGCAGCCGAGCGAGGCGATGCAATCCACCATCAAAAGTGCGGGATGGTTCGCCGCGTCGATCGCGGCGCGGATCGCAGCCACGTCGTTGCGCACCGAGGTCGCGGTATCGACATGGGTCATCAGCACGGCCTTGAGCTCGTGGCCGGTATCGGCGCGCAGCGCCTCTTCGACACGCGCGGGATCGGCGGGGGATTTCAGACCGAATTCCAGCCGTTCGACCTCGACGCCCATTGTGGTCGCGCTCTTTGCCCAGATATCGCCGAAGCGGCCCGTCACGAGGCTCAGCGCCTTGTCGCCCCTCGAGAAGACATTGGCGATCGAAGCCTCCCAGGCGCCATGCCCGTTGGCGATGTAGATCGCGACATGCGACGACGACATCGCCACCCGGCGCAGGTTCGCGGCCACGCGCGCGGCGATTTCCTCGATTTCGCCCTCATAGATGTTCGGCGCAGGCTTGTGCATCGCCGCAAGAACGCGGTCGGGCATGGTCGAGGGGCCGGGAATGGCGAGGTAGGGGCGACCCTGGGCGAGGCTCATCTGTCTTCTCCATCACGCAGAACGGACCATCGGTAATGCCGCTGCGGCGCGGCGTCAATCGCGCCCGAGCTTGCGCGCTGCCCCCCTCTCGCGGTAATCCACGGGGCAATCCGCGCGAAATGCGCTCAATGTGACGGTTCCAAGTGGCCAAAACCTCCGATCCCTACAGCTCGAAGCGCCTTTTCGGCCGGATGTGGCGCGACTACCTGCGCAAGCACTGGGTCTGGGTCATCGTGGCAGCGGTGCTGCTGCTCATTGAGGGCTCGACGCTGGGCGCGCTGAGTTGGATGCTCAAGCCGCTCTTCGACAAGGTCTTCGTGCAGGGCGAGAGCGATCTGATCTGGTGGGTCGGGCTCGGGATCTTCCTGCTCTTCGTGATCCGCGCGGTGACCTCGGTCGGCTCGCGCGCGGTGATGACCAATGTCGCGCTGCGCACCTCGAGCGACATGCAGGTGGACCTTTTCCGGCACATGCTGCGGCTCGACCAGCATTTCTACCAGAACAACCCGCCCGGCGCGCTGATAGAACGGGTCCAGGGCGACACCGCAGCCGTGCAGAATGTCTGGAAGATCTTCATCACCGGGACCGGCCGCGACCTGATGGCGCTCGTTTCGCTTTTTGCCGTGGCGGTTTCGATCGACCCGGTCTGGACGCTTGGTGCGCTGATCGGTGCACCGCTGCTGATCCTGCCCGTCGGGATGGCGCAGCGCTACATCCGGCGCAAGACCCGGAAGATGCGTGAGCATTCCTCCGACCGCGCGACCCGGCTTGACGAGGTTTTCCACGGGATCGCGGCGGTCAAACTCAACGGGATCGAAGATTATCAGGCTGGCCGGTTCGAGCGCCTCGTGGACGAAGTCCGCAACGCGCAGATCAAGACCACGGTGATCTCGGGTCTCGTGCCCGCGATGATCGACATCATCACCGGTCTGGGCTTCTTCGTCGTGCTGGTGCTGGGCGGACAGCAGATCATGGCGGGCGAACGCTCGGTGGGCGATTTCATGTCCTTCTTCACCGCGATGGCGCTGACCTTCCAGCCGGTGCGCCGCCTCGCCAACACGGCAGGTTCATGGCAGACGGCGGCGGCGAGCCTCGAGCGGCTTTATCGGCTCTTCGACACGCAGCCCACGATCGCCTCGCCCGCACAGCCCGCGCTCCTGCCCGCCTCGACCCGGATCGCACTTGAGGACGTGCATCTGCGCTATGGCGACAAGGAGGTTCTGCGCGGGCTCAGCTTCACTGCCGAGCCGGGCCAAACGACCGCACTCGTTGGGCCTTCAGGCGCGGGCAAGACCACCGTTTTCAACCTGCTGACCCGGATGGTCGATCCCGATAGCGGGCGTGTGACGCTGGGGGGCACATCGCTCGCCGATCTCGACCTGACGCAACTGCGCCGCCAATTCTCGACCGTCTCGCAAGATGCCGCCCTTTTCGACGAGACGATCCGCGAAAACGTCCTGCTCGGGCGGGCGGATGTCGCCGCCGAGGCGTTGCGCGAAGCGCTCGAAGCGGCACATGTGACCGAATTCACCGATCTGATGAGCGACGGGATCGAAACCGCCTCGGGACCGCGCGGCTCGGCCCTCTCTGGCGGCCAGCGCCAGCGCGTCGCCATCGCCCGTGCGGTGCTGCGCAACGCGCCGATCCTGCTGCTCGACGAAGCCACCTCCGCCCTCGACACCGTTTCCGAGGCGAAGGTGGCCGAGGCCCTGGCCGAACTCAGCCAGGGCCGCACGACGCTGGTGATCGCACATCGCCTCTCGACCGTGCGCAATGCGGACAAAATCGTCGTCGTGGTGGAAGGTCAGGTCGTCGAGCAAGGCACGCATGACGATCTGGTCGCAAAGGGCGGCGTCTATGCGGGGCTCTGCCGGATGCAACTACTCGACTGAGGCTGACATCGGCGCCCGCGCGCCCTACATGCCCCTTGAAAGGAGTTACTCATGAGCGAGCGTATCCTCTACGAGATCACCGGCAGCGACCGGGAGCATTTCCTGCAAGGGCTGATCAGCAATGATGTCCGCAAACTGAAAGACGGTCTCGTCTATGCCGCGCTGCTCACGCCGCAGGGCAAGTATCTGGCCGATTTCTTCCTGCTGGACCGGAGCGAGGCGATCGTGATCGACCTCGACGAGAGCATCGCCGAGCCGACGATCAAACGCCTGTCGATGTATAAGCTGCGCGCCGATGTGCAGATCGCACCCTCGGCCCTCAAGGTGTATCGCGGCACTGGCCCCGCGCCCGAAGGCGCCCTGCCCGATCCGCGTCATCCCGATCTGGGCTGGCGGCTTTACGGCAAGCGCTCGGGGGATGATGGGAGCGACTGGGATGACATCCGCGTCGCCCACTGCATCCCCGAGACCGGGATCGAGTTGACCCCGGACACCTATATCCTCGAAGCCGGGTTTGAGCGGCTGAACGGGGTCGATTTCCGCAAGGGCTGCTATGTCGGACAGGAGGTCACCGCGCGGATGAAACACAAGACCGAGCTGCGCAAGGGCTTCGTCAGCGTGGGCATTTCGGGCTCTGCGGAGCCCGGTGCGGAGATCACCGCGGAGGGGCGTCGCGTTGGCCAGCTCTTTACCCGGGCGGGCAACCGCGCGATCGCCTATCTGCGCCTCGACCGGGCCGAGGGAACGCTACGGGCGGACGAGGCCGAGATCACTTATTTATGACCCCGCCCGCGAAGGTCCGAAAAAGAATTTCGGAAAGTTCAAGTGGCGGGAAAACGGATGTTTTCGAAGCGTGTTTGCGGGGAAACGGTTTTGCCGCGCTCTCGCGGCGCCTCATGACGAAAAATTCGCCCCACGCGCTGACTTGAGAAACTATCTATAATTTTCAAATACTTGTTAACCAACCACCACGCCACGCCCTGATGGAAGGGCGATCTCGGCCCCTTGAAAACCAGCGTATCCTGCCTATCTGCCCAAGACTTCATCGGGGGCTGCTCAGAGATATGCAGTTAATCGCAGGGGTGATATGCGTCATGCGCATGCCTGCCATGTGCTGAGAGCCATATCGAATCGGAGCTTATCCGCTCTAGATGGCCCCCACGCCAGGAAACGCAAGAGCAATAAAAAGGACGGAAGAATGCGCGATTTCGTTGACGGCTCGGCCTTCAATTACGAACAGGGTCAACGCGCCCGCAAACTCTTCGCCGCGGTGGTGCTCGCTGCGCTGGACGACGCCATTGCCGACGACAAGAAATACGGCAACGGCCCCGAACAGATCGCGCGTTGGGCGCGGTCGCGTGACGGACGCGAAGTGCTGTCCTGCGCCGGGATTGACCCGAACGAGCGCGTGGTGAAAGGCCTGATGGAATTCGTCGCCAAGGGCGTGCGGACCTCTGTCGCGCTGTCGCGCGAAGAGAGCGAACGTCGTCTGGCTGCGGCGGACGAACACGAGGCCGAAGCAGCCTGAGCCGGTGGCTCCGGATCACTCCGGAGCCCGGTATGAAAAACGGCGCGTCCCGAAAGGGCCGCGCCGTTTTCAATGTCTGGCAGACGCTGCGCGGGCGTGCAACGTGCGCTCCCGTTGTGACGATCAGTCGAGATCGCGGCTCATGAGGGCACGCTGCACCTCGCGTCGGATGAGCTTGCGCAGGTTGCGTGTGATCCGGGTGCCGAGTGCCCCCTGCAATTCCTCGCGCAGCATCGCCGAAACGATCTGGCGCAACTGACCTTCATCAAGCGACAGCGCCGCGGGATGCAGCGGTGCCTGAGGCTCATCCGCTATCCCCGCCAGTTCGGCCTCGAGCGCTTCGAGATCGGGCCCGACCTCTTCCTTCGCCAGCGCGTCGCGCAGATCCTCGTAGCTCGAAGCACGCGGCTCCGGCTCAGGCGCGCGCGCCTCGGCATCGCTCAGATGCAGGCGGCGCGGCTGCGCAGGCTCGACCGGCCAGTGCCCCTCCCACTCCGGGCCCGGGGCGTTTTCCTCTTCGGGAACGGGTTCGGACTGCGCCTCTTCCTCCATCTCCTCGGGCATCCGCGCCCAGTCGGCATCCATCAGGTCCGGGTCGATCTCAGTCCCAAGATCGACCGGAACAACCTCTTCCACGTCACGCATGCTCGCGCTTTGCGCGTCCTCCGAGGCCAGAATGAGCGGCGGCAGGTCCACGGCCACCGAGTTGGGGAACTCCTCTCCCCCAACATCGGGGTTGGAAGCCCCTCCGACCAACGTGGCCGAAACGGCGCCTTCGATCAGAGCATCCTCCAGCCCGCCAAGCGCCTCGACATCAAAATCTTCGGGCAGATCGGTCAGCGGCGGCACGCCCACCAGCTCGAAACGGTCGCCCTGCTCGGGCTCATAGTCGATACCGTCGCGCGCGACCTCTGCCTCGAGGTGGGCCAGCGTATCCTCCAGACGCGCCAGCTCCTCCCCGAGTGACTGATGCGGCAAATCTTCTTCGGCGGGCCAGGCTTCGACCGCGCTGTCATCGAAATCAGGTTCGAAATTCTGAGGTGCGCGCCGGGCTGCCGAAATCTCCGCGGGCTCGGGGAGGTCGGGGGCAATCTCGACCTCTTCCACCTCGGTATCTTCAGAGACGAGCTGCGCTGGGGTCAGCACCAGCGGTTCGGGCGGTGCGGGACGGCGCGGGGCGGGATAGTTCTCCGCCTGACGCGGGCTGTCCTGCGACACAAGTCGCCGGATCGATGCCAGCACATCTTCAATCTCAGGTCGGGTTCCGGTTTCAGCCATGGTGCCCCCATCCTGATGCGAGCTCGCCCGCCTGTCCAGTCATCTGATCCCTCGGGATCGCGTTGATTTGAGAGGTAACTTGCGCGCCGAACATGAACGGCGCCGGGGCAGGCTCGAACGCCCGCCCCGATCGCGCGATGCGATCAGTTCTCACCCATCGCCTTGAGCACGCGGTCGAGCCGCTTGCCCTGCGGGCTGAGCGTAAGGGGCGCGTTCCGCACCGAATTGTAATAGGCAGCCGGATCATAGGTCGGGATCCCGAGCTTCAGGTTGTCCACCGTCAGAAGACCCATAGCGGAGAGCAGTTGATAATATGCTACCTGAAGCGTGGCCGCAGCATCGATCCGCCCCGCCTGCGCGTCGAGCAGATCCTGCTCGGCCGAGAGCACGTCAAGCGTGGTGCGGGCCCCCAGAAGCGCCTCTTCCTTCACACCCTGATAGGCGGTGCGCGCGGCTTGGATCTGCTGGTCATAAGCCGAAATCTGCGCCTTCGCGATATCGATCGCGGCCCAGGCGTTCGCGACGCCTTGCGAGATCGTCACCCCTGCCTGGCTGAGCTGGGCACGCGCCGACTGATCATTCGCGATCGCCTGACGTTGTGCGGAAAGCAATGCGCCACCCGAGTAGAGGGTCTGGTTCATTTCGATCGAGGCCGAGCGCGAGGTGGTCCCCATCTCGCCCTGGACGAGCCCGACCGAGCCCGAAATCGTCGGCAAACGATTCGCCTTGGCGTAGGACACCGCGATATCATAAACAGCAACCGTGTGCTGAAGCTGCTTCACGCTCGGATGGTTGCGCAGCGCGATGTCGCGCGCCGCATCGAGCGATTTCGGAAGGGCCGGAGTTTTCGGGAAGGCTGCGAGCGCTCCCGGGTAATGACCCGTCGCCGCCTTGTAAGCCTCGCGCGCGGTACGCAGGCTGCCTTGGGCCGCCGCGAGCGACGCCCGGGCCGAAGCTAGTTGCGCCTGCGCAAGCGACACGTCGGTCTTGGTCACTTCACCCACTTCGAAGCGGTCGTTCGAGGCTTTGAGTTCCTCGCCCAGAACGCGCACCGAGTTCTGGTTGATCGCGACCTGCTCGGAGGCCGATTTCACGTCCGAATATGCCTGGATCGCGGAAAGCAGCACGCTTTGTTCGACCGAGCGCAGCGCCTCTCGGGTGGCCAGAACGGTCTCTTTCTTCATCTCGACATTGAGCTTGGTGCGGCCGAAATCGAACAGCGTCATCGAGGCGCCCAGCGTCGCGGTGGCGGCGCGGGTCGTCACCGGGTTGCCGGTGACGCTCGACTTGTTGGTGTGCTGGACGGTGTAATCGGTGGTCCATTGCAGGACCGGGCGCAGCTTGGCGACCGCCTGGGCGACATCTTCATCGGCGGCCCGCAGCGTGGCGCGGTTCTGTTCGAGAAGGTTCGAGTTCTTGTAGGCCGAAACCAGTGCATCGGCCAGCGTCTCGGCACTCACCGCATAGGGCGCCATCGCCGTCACCGCGGCCAGAACGGTCAGTCTCAAAGTCTTGCGCAACATGCCTCTGCCCTCATTCCTTTATCGCCACGCACGCCAAAGCAGACCGGCGCCGGGCCCGGGATTTTTCGATTGTTACAGTCAATGCCTGCAGTTTCAATTGCGGCATTATGTGTAGCCGTTTGGATGTGCCCTTCAGAGCACGAATTCGCGCTGCAAGGCAAAGCCCGGCAGAAGCGGCGCAGCGCCATTGAACATGTCGCGCCAGTTGATCACGCCATCGATCTTGTAGCCGATCCGCGCGGTGCCCAGCACGCCCTCCATGAAGATCGCCGCGATCCGGCCACCTTCCTTGAGCTGATCGGCGATCGCCTGCGGCACGGTCTCGACCCCGCCCTCGAGGATGATCGCGTCGTAAGGTCCGTGCTTGGCAGATCCCTCGGCGAGCTTACCCGCGACGACGGCGACATTGTCGGCGCCGGCCTGTGCCAGCGCGGCCTCTGCCTGCGCGGCGAGATCTTCCTCCTCGAGCGCCACAACCGCCTCGGCCATCTGCGCGATCACCGCGGCCGAGTAGCCGAGCCCCACGCCGATATCAAGCACGAGGTCATGGGGCTGGATGTCGAGCCCGTCGAGCATCTTCGCGAAGTTGCGCGGCTCGAGCACGACACGGCCCCGGGCCAGTTCGACATTCTCGCCGATATAGGCAGCTTCGCGCTTCGTGGCCGGCACGAACTCCTCGCGCGGTACATGCAGCATCGCGGCGATGATGGGGAATTTGGTCACGTCGTTGGGGCGGACCTGCGTGTCGACCATCATGGTGCGGCGCGTGGCGAAATCTTGCATGTCGTGAACTCTTCGGTGTGAAACCCTTGCGCGAGGTTTTGCCACAACTGCCCCTAGGGGGCAAGAACACCCTGCAACTTCCCGGCTTCACACCCCGCTCAGCCCCCTCTTCGCGAACGCACAGACGGAAATCTCATGCCGATCGGCGCACAACTCCCCTCTTGCGCGCCCGCCCCCGATACCGTATCTGACGCCAACACCACGGATGGCGAGTTGGCGGAGTGGTGACGCAGCGGATTGCAAATCCGTGTACACCGGTTCGATTCCGGTACTCGCCTCCACCTACTTAGCCGAAAATCGGGACTCCGGGTGACCGGTCGCTTTACGGAACCGACCCGACAGTCTGCTTTTCTACTGACATATCAGATACCCAATCGTAGCCTGGCGCCATGGCAGGCGAGGATTGGAGTGAGGCGGAAAACGCCGCGATCGTAGCGGAATACTTCGCCATGCTCGCAGACGATCTCTCGGGAAAGCGCTACAACAAGGCAGCACACAATCGCGACCTCCAGTCACAGATCGATAGATCGCGCGGGTCGATCGCGTTCAAGCACCAGAACATCTCGGCAGTTCTGAAGAGCTTGGGGGAGACCTGGATTTCCGGCTACAAACCCGCGTTCAACTTCCAGGCGTCGCTCGAAGACGTCGTGAGCCGCCAGCTTCAGAAGCAAGGTGGTTGGATCGTGCCGCCAACTCATCCGGGGTCACGCGACTTCCAGGATGCGACACCGCTTTGGCCCGAGCCGCCGCCGACGCAGCGAAACACGCCGCCTCCAGGCGAACTTGAACAGATGCTTTCGGTGGCGAGAAAGTTCGACGTGGCGGGCCGGGATGAACGCAACCGTGCGCTCGGCAAGATGGGCGAAGAACGTGTGCTCCATCATGAGCAAAGCGTGCTCCGCGCCGCCGGTCGCGACGACCTCGCCCGCGAGATCGTATGGGTGAGCCAGCAAGAGGGCGACGGGGCTGGATACGACATCCGAAGCTTCACGCCGGAAGGTCAGCCCCGCCTGATCGAGGTGAAGACCACCAACGGCTGGGAGCGCACGCCCTTCCATATCTCGCGCAACGAACTGGCCGTGGCGGATGATCGCCGCGAGGACTGGGTGTTGTTTCGCCTCTATCAGTTCTCGCGCGGCCCCCGCGCCTTCGAACTCCGTCCGCCGCTCGACGCGCATGTGTCGTTGACGGCGACCTCGTTCAGGGCAAGCTTCGACTGAGCGCCTGCTGCGAAGACTTGGATCACGTCCAGACAGCCCTCCCCGGTCCCTTCTGACCGCGATCCCGATGAGCGAAGAACAAGCCCAACCCCAGCGCTGTGATGCGCAAGATCAATTTCGAGGGCTCTGTTTGGTGTTAGGCTGAATTTTAGATCACCAGAACAGGCTGACTTCGACCGCAGCGTAACTAGGTCGGGTCGGGCCCGGAGGGGAGGCGTCGCGATGGCTGACAGGGAATTGCGTTTCGCAAATCGCGCAGAGGCCGGCCGGATGCTCGGCGGCCGCTTGACGGATCTGAAACCGGATCGGCCCGTCGTTTTCGGATTACCGCGCGGTGGTGTTCCGGTCGCGCTGGAAGTGGCACGCGCTCTCAAGGCGCCGCTCGATCTGGTGTTCGTGCGCAAGATCAGCGCGCCGGGCTCGCCCGAGGTTGCACTCGGGGCCATCGTGGACGGCGCCAATCCGCAAATGGTGATCAACGAGGCGGTACGACGCCATTCTCACGCCGATGCGGACTATCTCGAAGGCGAGCGCGCCCGCGAGCTGGTGGAACTCGAACGGCGCCGGAAACGCTATCTGGGCGACCACAAGCAAATCTCGCCCGAGGGCCGTACCGCGATCCTCGTCGATGACGGGCTGGCAACGGGCGCCACGATGAAAGCGGCGCTTCTGGGCTTGCGCCAGCAAGGGGCGGCGCAGATCTGGATAGCCGTTCCCGTCGCGCCTGCCTCCGCCATACCCGAATTCGAAGAACTTGCCGATCTCGTTGTCTGCCTGAATCCGACGGAGCGGTTTTATGGCGTCGGTGCCTTTTATGACGATTTCCACCAGCTCACGGATGAAGAGACGGTCGGGCTTTTGCAGCAAGGCTGGGCGGCGGATGAGGATCCGGCCGCGACCGAGACGGCCAGCACGATGCGCCGCGTCGTGAAGATTTCTCCGCACCATCTGGACGGCGATCTGACGGTGCCCGCCGATCCCAAAGGGCTCGTGATCTTCGCTCACGGGAGCGGGTCGAGCCGGCTCAGCCCCCGCAACAAGGCGGTAGCCGACACGCTCAACGCGCGCGGTTTCGCCACGCTGCTCTTCGATCTGCTCACCCCGGAGGAAGCGGAGGACAGGCACAATGTCTTCGATATCCCGCTTCTCGCCGCGCGGATCGTCGAAACCGTGCTCTATGTCAGTGGCGAGCCCGACATTGCAGATCTTCCCGTGGGACTTTTCGGCGCGAGCACGGGGGCCGGGGCCGCCCTCGTCGCAGCGGCCGAACTGGGGGACCGGGTCGCGGCGGTGGTTTCACGGGGCGGTCGCCCCGATCTCGCCGGGTCGCATCTCGGGTCGGTCACCGCGCCCAGCCTTCTCATTGTGGGCGGCGATGACGATCAGGTGATAGCGCTTAACCGTGCCGCTCTGGCGGAATTGAGCTGCCAAAAGGCGCTCAGGATCGTACCGGGAGCGACGCATCTCTTCGAAGAGCCCGGCACTCTCGAGATGGTCTGCGCAATGGCGGGCGAGTGGTTCGAAAAGAATCTCCGCCTGCCCGCCTCGGCGGTTCACCCACAGCTCGAGACGCACCCCAAAACACCCGAGGAGATCGCGACCGCGCTGCGCAAGGCCATCCAGCCCTTGCCCGAGATCGACGACCCGACCTTCGCCGAGGCCTTCGACCGCTATGCGGATGCACGCATCGTGCTGCTGGGCGAGGCCTCGCATGGCAGCTCGGAATTCTACCGTGCCCGCGCTGCGATCACGCAACGGCTGATCGAGAAACACGGCTTCACCCATATCTGCGTCGAAGCCGACTGGCCCGATGCCAGCGCGATCGACCGACATATCCGAAACTTGCCTGCGCATAAGGATCGCGAACGACCCTTCACGCGCTTTCCGACCTGGATGTGGCGCAACCGCGAAGTCGATGAATTCGTCAAAGCGCTGCAGGCACTCAATGCGCAGCGCGCGCCGGATCAGCAGGTGCGTTTCTCGGGGCTCGATCTCTACAGCTTGTCCGCCTCGATCTCGGCGGTGCTGGATTATCTCGACAACGTGGATCCCGTGGCCGCCAAAGAAGCGCGGCAACGCTATGCCTGTTTCGATCCCTGGTCGCATCAGCTTGCCGCCTACGGACGCGCCTCGCTCAGCCACGGCTATGCGCTCTGCGAAGACTCGGTGACGCGCACCTTGCTCGACCTTCTCGAAGGTGAACTCGACTATTCCGCGCGCGACGGTGACGACTTCTTCGACGCGGTGCAGAACGCCCGGCTCGTCGCGAATGCAGAACGCTATTACCGCGTGATGTATTACGCCTCGAACGAGACATGGAACCTGCGCGACCGGCACATGTTCGAAACCCTCCAGCGCATTCTTGAACGCGGCGGTCCCGAGGCCAAGGCGGTCGTCTGGGCCCATAACTCTCACATCGGAGACGCACGCTTCACCGATATGGGCCGCACGCGCAACGAGTGGAATATCGGCCAGCTCTGCCGCGAGGCCTATGGCGCAAAGGCCGCGCTGATCGGGTTCGGCACGCATGGCGGCACGGTCGCTGCAGCCTCAGAATGGGGCGCGCCGATGGAAGTGAAAGAGGTCCGCCCCTCGCGGCCCGACAGCTACGAGGCCTTGTGCCATGCGACGGGCGAGCCCCGTTTCCTGCTCGATCTCGGGGAGAGGTTGCCCCCGGGCCTGCGTCATGCGCTCTCCGAGCCACGTCTGGAGCGTTACATCGGCGTGATCTACCGTCCCGAAACCGAGCGCTGGAGCCACTATTCGCACGCCACGCTGCCCGATCAGTATGACGGTTTCGTCTGGTTCGACGAGACGAAAGCGGTAACGGCCGCTCCAGCCGCCTTCGGCAAAGGTGAGGGCGAGACCTTTCCCTTCGGCCTCTGAGCCCCGCCGATGCCTGTCCGCGTGTCAGGCCCTGAGGCGGGCAGCTTCGGGAAAGCCGCGAAATTGCCCGCAAAGCGTATCAGCTACGTTCGGCGGGAGTGCCTCGCCTCATCCAAAACGAACCGGGCCACCCGCAGGCGGCCCGGTCCCTTTTTCACTGATGACCGCAACGGGTCTCAGATATTGCCCTTGGACATTTCCGCAGCGATGAAATCCGCCTGACGGATCGCGAGCGCCACAATGGTCAGCGTCGGGTTTTCTGCCGCACCGGTGGTGAACTGCGAGCCATCCGAGATGAACAGGTTGGGCACGTCATGCGCCTGCCCGTGCTTGTTCACCACCCCGTCGCGCGGCTTCTCCGACATCCGGTTGGTGCCGAGATTATGCGTCGACGGATAAGGCGGCGTCGGGAAGGTCCGGGTCGCACCCACCGCATCATAGATCGCGGCGCCTCGGGCATAGGCATGATCGCGCATCGCCCGGTCATTGGGGTGATCGGTGTAGTTCACATTCGCGACCGGCAGCCCATAGGCATCGGTGACCCCGTGATTGAGGGTGATGCGGTTGGTCTCCTGCGGCATGTCCTCGCCGACGATCCACATTCCGGCCATGTTCTCGTAGCTGTCGAGCGCCGAGGTGAACTCGCGCCCCCAGCCGCCCGGATCGAGAAAGGCCGCCATGAACGGCAGGCCGAGGCTGAGCGTTTCCAGCTCATAGCCACCGACGAATCCGCGCGAGGGATCGTGACGCGCCTCGTCGCGGACGATGCCCGCCATCGTCGTGCCGCGCCACATCTTCACCGGCTTGTCGAACACGCCATAGACCGAGCCCGTGGTGTGACGCATGTAGTTGCGCCCGACCTGACCCGAGGAGTTCGCAAGCCCGTCCGGGAACATCGCCGAATGCGAGTTCAGCAGCACGCGCGGGCTCTCGATCGAGTTGCCCGCGAGGCAGACGATCTTCGCCTTCTGCATCTGCAGATTGCCGTCCTTGTCGAAATACTCGACCCCCGAGGCCATGCCCTTGTCGTCATGCAGGATGCGCGCGACGTGGCAGTGATCGCGCACCTCGAGATTGCCGGTCGCCTCGCCGCGCGGGATGTCGGTATAGGCCGAAGACCATTTCGCTCCCCATTTGCAGCCCTGGAAACAGAAGCCCGTCTGCTGGCACGACATCCGGTCGTCATATTCGATCGAGTTGATCGCCATATGGCCGGTATTCACTTCCTGATAGCCAAGCGCCTTCGCGCCTTTCTCCAGCACCTTGAAGTTGTTGTTGCCCGGCAGGCCCGGGCGGTCGCCGGTGCGCGTGACACCCAGCTTGGCCTCGGCCTTGTCGTAATAGGGTGCCAGCTCGGCCGGATCGATCGGCCAGTCGAGCAGGTTCGCCCCGTCGACATTACCGTAATGGGTCTTCGTCTTGAACTCGTGGTCCTGAAAGCGAAGGCTCGCGCCGGCCCAGTGGATCGAGGTGCCGCCGACCGCTTTCACGATCCATGCGGGCAGCCCCGAGAAATCCTTGGCCACGCGCCAGTCGCCGCTCGTGGTGCGCGGCTCGGTCCAGGCGAGCTGGCCGAAGCTTTCCCACTCGTCGTTGATGTAATCGTCGGGCAGATAGCGACCGCCTGCCTCGAGCGCGACCACCTTGACGCCCTTTTGCGCCAGTTCGTTCGCAAGCACCCCGCCGCCGGCGCCGGTACCGATGATGACGACGACGCTGTCGTCGCTCAGATCAAATTTAGCAACCATGTCCGCCTCCCTTACAGCCAGTCGATGTCATCAAAACCGCGGTTGATGTAGCCGCCCTTGGAATAGGACTCGCCCTCGTAGCCGAAGATCGGCCAGACCGCTTTCTGGTTGTAGAGACCGGTCACGAGACCGCCCCGGATCTTCTGGAAGAAGGGGCTCTCCTCCATGCCCCGCAAGATCGCGACGCGATCCTTTTCCCAGCCCGTTTCGAGGTAATTCGCGAACCCCTTGCCGCGCGCCGCCGCATCGAGAGCCGCGATCCCCGCCTCGATCTCGGGCGCCGCGTCTGCGGTGTCGTAGCCCTTGACCGCGAGCACGTAATACTGGTCGTCGATCCTGTCGTGCGGATAGATGTCGCGCGCCATCTGCACCAGCGTCGCGAATGTCGTCGGCTGGAGCGCCGAGAGCTCGGTCGCCCAGGCCGCGTTGCGCGCCGCCATGAACCCCGAGCCCACGACGAAACTCGCCCCCGCCGCGGTCGCCCGCGCCAAAAGCTGCCGTCGGGTGAGCCCTTTCGAGCCTACCTTGGTTGCCATTGTCGTCTCCTCCCTGATGTCTCCCTTAGGAAAATCTCACTTGAAGCGGCCGCCTCGCTGGATCACCTCGATCTGGTATCCGTCCGGATCGGCCACGAAAAAGAACTTCGCGACGACCTCCCCTGCCGGCGCGAATTCCACGAGTTTGCGGGGCGCGAGCCCCTCCGCCTCAAAGCGTTTGTGTTCAGCGTCGAGATCATCGACCGAAACCGCGAAATGGCCGTAGCCATCGCCAAGGTCGTAGGGCTCGCTGCGGCCCTTGTTGATGGTGAGTTCCAGCTCGAACTCGGTCTCGGGATTGCTCAGATAGACAAGCGTGAAATCCGGAAAGTCGAGACGGTCCGCGACCTTCAGCCCGAAGGCCTTGTCGTAGAACGCCACCGAACGATCCTCGTCGAGGACCCGGATCATGGAATGAATGGATTTTGCCACCGGTTGCTCCCGCTGCTTTGCTGTCATTGGTTCTGAGAGCGTAGCAGCGGACCGATGCGGTCCGGGTAGTAGGTCTATACTACCCTTGAAGAAACTTTGGCGTCAGGCTTTCGATCACTCGGCGGCGACGGCGAGCGGCGCACGATCGGTCGAGATTTCCATGAATTTCAGACAGGCGCAGCGCAGCAGAGACGTGAAGTTCGACGGCTCGCCGCGCAGCTCCAGCACCTCGGCATGCAATGTCGAGATGAAGGTCGGCGTGGACACCCCGTCGCGGGCGGCGATTTCATCGAGAATATCCCAGAACGCATTCTCGAGCCTGATGCTCGTGCTGTGGCCATTGAGCCGCAGCCGGCGCGTTTCGCTGGAATAGCGTTCCGGGTCCTGACCGGCGAAAACATGGCACATAT
Organism: Thioclava marina; assembly: GCF_002020135.1. Classification (GTDB taxonomy): domain Bacteria; phylum Pseudomonadota; class Alphaproteobacteria; order Rhodobacterales; family Rhodobacteraceae; genus Thioclava; species Thioclava marina. The sequence continues at coordinate 453,366 of NZ_MPZS01000002.1, forward strand.
CGTATCTCCTCCCTTAGATCCGATTGCCGGGATGAACCGCAGCTCATCCGGGCCAAAAGGATATTGCCAATTGGGAGCAGGTCAATCTTGTTGTGTGGCGAGCGGCCGGTTGCGGCTGCGCTTCGCGCCGAGGACGAAGACAGTCGCCGCCGGCGCGGATATGGCGCCGGTTCCCCGCGTCGCGCTTGTCATTTGGCCGGGCATCGCGCAGCGTCGCCGCGAAACATGAGAGATGGACACCCCACCGGTTGCTGGAGAGCGGTATGCGCGAGCTGATCACGATCACCCATGAGGATTGCCTTGGCCATGACACCGGGCCCTGTCACCGCGAGCGCCCCGCGCGTCTCGAAACCGTCCGAGCGGTGATCGACCGGATGGGCCTGCCGATCGTCGAGGCGCGCGAAGCCGACGAGGCGGATCTGCTTCTGGGCCACGATCCGCGCTATCTCGTGGCCCTCGATGAGGTCTTCGCGCGCGAGGCGCATGTCGATCTTGACGAGGACACCCATGTTTCGCCCGGCTCGCGCCGCGCAAGTCTGCTCGGTGCCGGGGGAGCGTTGCAGGGTGTCGATCTGGTGCTCTCGGGCGAGAGCCGTCACGCCTTTGTCGCGACCCGCCCGCCCGGACATCACGCGACGCGCACACGCGCTATGGGCTTTTGCATCTATGGCAACGCGGCCCTCGCCGCGCTCCATGCGCTTGAGCGTCACGGATTGTCGCGCGTCGGGGTGCTCGATTTCGACGTTCATCACGGCAATGGCACGCAGGACATCTTGTGGCATGAGGCGCGCAGCTTCTTCGTCTCGTCCCATCAGGAGCCCGAGACCCTCTGGCCGGGGACGGGCGAGGCCTCGGAGACCGGCGCGCATGACAATGTGCTGAACCTGCCGCTTGCGAGCGGAACGGGGACGCAGGAAATGCGTGCGGCCTGGGAGATCGCGCTTGCGCGTCTGGACGCATTCGCGCCCGATCTGATTATCCTATCGGCCGGTTTCGATGCGCATCGCGATGACGATATCTCGGGCCTGCTCTGGACCGGCGCGGATTACACCTGGTTGACCGAGGCGATCTGCGCCGTGGCCGCCCAGCATTGCAACGGGCGCATCGTTTCCTGTCTCGAGGGCGGTTATCACCTGCCCGCGCTCGCCGAAGGCGTCGAGGCGCATCTCCGGGCTCTGGCGGGCTGAGGCGTCAGCGGCTGGGGACCATCGCCACCTCGCGGCGCATCTGGGCGAGGTCACGCCCGGGAGGCGTGCCGAACATCCGGCGGTATTCGCGGCTGAATTGCGAGGGGCTGTCATAGCCGATCGCAAAGCCGATCCGGGCCACGTCGCGCCCTTCCGACAGCAGAAGCCGTCGCGCCTCCTGCAAGCGCAGGCTCTTTTGGTACTGCACCGGGGTCATCCCCGTGGCCGCCTTGAAATGGCGATGGAAGGTCGCGGCGCTCATTCCCGCGAGAGCGGCGAGATGCGCCACGCTGAGCGTTTGCGTGAAGTTCTGACGGATCCAGCCGATCGCCTGACCGATCTGCGAGAGGCGATTTCCGGCAAGCCCCACCTGACGCAGCGCCGCACCTTGCGGCCCGTTGAGCAGACGCCAGACGATCTCGCGATGCAGCATCGGCGCAAGAACGGGGATGTCGCCCGGCGTCTCGGCCAGCGCTAGGAGACGCGTGAGCGGGTCGATCAGCGCCTCGTCCATCTCATGCACCGCAAGCGCGGGTAGCGTCGGCCCCTCTCCCGCATCGCCGCCGCGCGCACCGATCAGCATCTCGGCCACGAGCGTCGTGTCGAGATTGAGCGCGAAAGCAAGATAGGGGGCGGTGGGGCTGGCCTCGACCACCTCGGCGCGGATCGGGACATCGAGTGAGGCGATCAGGCATTTCCCGGCATCGTAGCGAAAAGCCTGGGAGCCCAGCCTGCTGATCTTCGCCCCCCGCAGCACGACGCAAAGGGAGGGTTTGTAGACACCGTGAAAGGGTCCGCTCGGTGTCGTTCGCCGCGCCAGCGTCAAACCTTCGATCGGCAATTGCGCGCCGTGAACGCGCCACAGCCGTTCCGCGCAATCCGTAAGCCTGTCCAAACCTGCATTGTCCATGGCTTCCACACTAGACCCCTGCCCCGGCAATCCAAAGCGCCAAGAGCGCCAGATGACAGGATCGTGCAATCATTCGAGAGGATCGCTCTCGCCCGCTCCGCACCCCTGCCCCATCTTGGGATGCATCGGGCCCGGCCATGCCGCGCCCTTTCAACCGGAAAGGACAGACCCATGCGTTACAAACCTCTCGGCCCGAGCGGCCTTCTGGTCTCTGAACTTTGCCTTGGCACGATGACTTTCGGCGGCTCCGAGGGCATGTGGGGCCAGATCGGCCAGCTGCGCCAGGACGAAGCCGACGCGCTGGTACGCACCGCGCTCGACGCCGGCATCAACTTCATCGACACCGCCAACATCTATGCCGGGGGCGAGAGCGAGCGGATCCTCGGGCAAAGCCTGCGCAATCTCGGCGTGGCACGCGACGAGGTAGTGATCGCGACCAAGGTGCTCGGCCCCATGGGCGAAGGCATCAACCAACGCGGCGCTTCGCGCTATCACATCATGGAGCAATGCAAGGCGAGCCTCTCGCGGCTGCAACTCGACCACGTCGACCTTTACCAGATTCACGGCTTCGACCCGATGACGCCGATCACCGAGACGCTCGAGGCGCTCGATACGCTCGTACGGCACGGCCACATCCGATATGTCGGGCTGTCGAACTGGGCGGCCTGGCAGGTAATGAAGGCGGTAGGCATCACCGAGGCGCGCAAGCTCGCCCCGATCCTCTCGCTACAATCCTATTACACCATTGCCGGACGCGATCTGGAGCGCGACATCGTGCCGATGCTGCGCGACACCGGGATCGGCCTGATGGTCTGGAGCCCCCTCGCGGGCGGATTGCTCTCGGGCAAATATGATCGCGACGGCAAGGGGGCGGACGGTCGCCGCGCAACCTTCGATTTCCCGCCGGTCGAGAAGGATCGCGCCTTCGACGTGATCGACGCGATGCGCCCGATTGCCGAGGCGAAGGGGGTGAGCGTGTCACAGGTGGCGCTTGCCTGGCTGCTGCATCAAGACGTCGTCACCAGCGTGATCGTCGGTGCGAAACGGATCGATCAGCTGAGCGACAATATCGGCGCGACGCAGATCACGCTTGATCCCGAAGAGCTGGCGACCCTCGACAAGGTCAGCGCGCTGCCCGCCGAATATCCCGGCTGGATGCTGGAGCGTCAGGGCAGCTACCGCGCGCGCTGAGATGGGAGCGCATTTGCCCAAAACCCGGGCCGGGGCAGATCAGCCCCCGGCCCGGGTTCCGACACCGACCCCGCATTATTCGTAAGTTCGCTCCGCAAGATCGGTCCCGGTGATCGCCGCCTGACAAAGAGCAAGGAAGGCGATCTCGGCATCCGATTGCTTTCGCAGCGGATTGGTCAGCAGGTAGATATTGACCATCGGCAGTTCCGTGTAGGGCGGGAGCTGACGCAACCGCCCGCTTTCCACGTCGCGCTTGGCGACATGCAGCGGCAGCGCGCCGATCCCGACCCCGGCCACGATCATCCGGCGCAGTTCGTGCAGGTTCGACGATACGCCCCTCCAGCCCGGGGCAAGCTTCGCCCGTGCGCGCAGTTGCGCCACCGGAAAGAGCGGCCCCTCCTCGGTTTCGGTCTGGAACGAGACCGAGGTTTCCCCCTCGATCTCGGAAAGCTCGATTCGCTCCTGTCCGAACAGCGGATGGCGCGCGCCGCAGAACAAGCCGAAATATTCGCGATAGAGGATCGACGCCTTCAAGTTTGCGGGAATTTTGTGCAGCAGACATATTCCGAGGCTCGCGCGGTTCTGCTGCACGCGGCTGACGACCTCTTCGCTTTCGGCCACCGCGATCGAGAAAGTCACCTTGGGATGGGCGACCGCGAAGTCGTGCAGCACCGCGTCGTAATGGTCCGAGATCACGTGAGAGGTCGTGGCGATCGAGATGTGACCGCGCAATTCCTCGGCCCCGCTTTGCAGCAACGAGGGGAGCTGAGACACCGATCCGAAGATCTGCGCGCATTCCTGATAAAGCAGGCTTCCAGCGCGCGTAACCTTGAATTCATTTGGTTTTCTGATGATAAGCTCATGCCCGGTGGTGTCCTCAAGGCGCTTGAGCGCCGCGGAGATCGTCGGTTGCTTGAGCCCGAGGAAATAGGCTGCCCGCGAGATGCCCTGCTGCTCCACCACCACCATGAAAGTGCGCAGAAGGTTCCAGTCGAGGTGCCAGGGGAAGCGCTGTTCGTAGGGCTTGACCATCAATCTTATCTATATTGAAGATTTTGATTATTTATTTGCGCGATATCTTGCCGCATGCAAGCGTTTCCTTCGAGGGGGCCAGCAGGCCTTTCCAGAGCGGGACGCACCGGGAACAGGGCGCCCGTTATGCAATCCATCAGGAGAGACACATGACTAACCGCAGAACGCTTCTCAAAACCCTGCTCGGCGCTGGCGCGCTCGCCGCGACCGGGATTTCGCTGCCCTCGCTCGCGATGGCGGACGAGCTGGAGAGCCTCAAGGAAAAGGGCGTGATCCGCATCGCCATGTCGGGCGCCTACCCGCCCTTCAACTTCATCAACGAACAGAACGAAGTCGTCGGCTTCGACCCGGCCATCGGCGAGGAAATCGCCAAGCGCATGGGCCTCAAGGTCGAGATCATCACGACCGCCTGGGACGGCATCATCGGCGGTCTTCTGGCCAACAAGTATGACGCCATCGTCGGCTCGATGTCGATCACGCCCGAGCGCGAGAAGGTCGTCGATTTCGTCGGCCCCTACTATCGCATGAGCCGCGGGATCTTCGTCACCAAGGACAGCAAGATCCAGACCCTCGACGACCTGAAATCCGCGACGCTGGGCGTGACGCTGGGCGAGACGCACGAGCAATGGGCCCGCGATCAGGGCTACAACGTGCGCACCTACAAGGGCCTCCCCGAGCTGATGCTGGAACTCGAGAACGGCCGCGTCGATGCGATCGTGAACGACGATATCCCGGTCCTGCTCGCGATTTCGAAGAACGACGCGCCGATCAAGGAGCTTGATGTCGATCTGGGCGGCGTGGCCGATCAGGCGGGCATCGCGATCCGCAAGGACAATCCCGAACTAAAGAAAGCCATGCAGGACGCGCTCAACGCGATGCAGGAAGACGGCACCTATCTCGAGATCGCCAACAAGTGGGTCGGCGGCGACATTCGCTGACGCTCGGCTTATGGCTGATACGAACCGCGCCCGCCGCTGATTGCGGCGGCGGGCGCGGAAAACTTTTCTCAAGACGCCGGGACCCGCGAACGCATGGATACGGAACTGATCCTCAAGGTCTATCCATATTTCCTCGAAGCCGCCCTGATCACGATCGAGCTCTCGGTCCTGACCATCGCGCTCGGGCTGATCTGCGGCGCGCTCGGCGCGACCGCCCGGCTCTCGCGCTTCAAGTCACTGCGCTTCTTGGGTGCGGCCTATGTCAGCTTCTTTCGCGGCACGCCCGCGCTGATCCAGCTGTTCCTGCTCTATTTCGGCGGCCCGCAGATCGGCATCCAACTTGATGCGTTCGAGGCCGGCGTGATCGGCTTGGGCGTCAATATCGGCGCCTACATGACCGAGACGATGCGCGGCGCCATCATCGCGATCGACAAGGGACAGGGCGAAGCCGCCCGCACCCTGGGCCTGTCGCGCTCGCAAGCCTTCCGGAAGGTCGTGCTGCCGCAGGCGCTGCGTCTGATGATCCGTCCGCTGGGCGTCAATATCAACGCGCAGATCAAGGGCACGGCGCTGGTCTCTGCGATCTCGGTGGTCGAACTGACCTATACCGCGCAGCGCTATATCGGCTCGACCTACAAACCCTTCGAGATGTTCTTCCTTGCCGGTGTCCTCTACCTCGTGATCATCACGATCACGGGCAAGGGCGTGGCCTATCTCGACCGCAAGGTGAGGCTGCCCGCATGAGCCTGACCTTCCCCCACACCCAAGCGGCACAGGAGTAAGACATGGGACTCGATTTCTCCGTCCTCCCGCCTTTCTACGGCACGCTTGCTCTCGGCGTACTCTGGACCGTTGCGATCACTGCGGCCTCGGCTGTTCTGAGCTTCTTCGGCGGCATCCTTCTGGCGGTGATCGCGCTCTATGCTCCGATGGCGATCCGGTTGCCGTTCCGCTTCCTCGCGTGGCTCTTCATGGGCACGCCGTTGCTGCTGCAACTCTTCCTGATCTATTTCGGGCTCGTGCAGATCGGGATCGACCTTCCGGCCTTCGTGGCGGGCGTGATCGGTCTGGGCTTTCACTTCGCGGTCTATAACTCCGAGCTGATCCAGACCGCGATGATCGCGGTGGACAAGGGCCAGATGGAGGCCGCGCGCACGCTTGGCCTGTCGCGTCGCCAGGCGCTGATCAAGGTGGTGGTACCGCAAGCGGTGCGCGACGTGATCCCGCCGATCGGGAACAACATGATCGCGCTGCTGAAAGACTCCGCGCTCGTCTCGGTGATCGGGGTGTCGGAACTGACCCTCTCGGCGCAGCGTGCCATCGGCCAGACCTACCGCGCCTTCGAATTCTATGCGGCCGCCGCCGTCCTTTACTACATCATCAATCTCGGCATGGAAGCGGTGCTTCGCTGGTTCGAGAACCGCAACCGCCTCTATCGCTGAACCGGGAGATATCGACATGACCGCGCCCCATTCCTTCGTCGAGATCCGTCACGCGCAGAAATCCTATGGCACGCTCGAAGTGCTCAAGGATATCTCGCTCAATGTCGAGCGCGGCCAGATCGTCGCGATCATCGGCCCCTCGGGCTCGGGCAAATCCACGCTGCTGCGCGCGATCAACGATCTCGATCCGCTCACGGGTGGTGAAATCTGGCTCGACGGTGTTCAGGTGAACAAGGCCCTGCCGCATCGCCAGTATGAAAAGCACATCAACCAGATGCGCCAGGAAATCGGGATGGTGTTCCAGCACTTCAACCTCTTCCCGCATCTCACCGTGCGCGAGAATGTCACCATGGCGCCGAAGCTTCTCAAGAAGATCTCGGACAAGGAGGCGGACAAGCTCGCCGAGGAACAGCTCGATCACGTCGGGATGCTCGAGCGGATCGACTATTACCCCGCGCAGCTTTCGGGCGGTCAGAAGCAGCGCGTGGCGATTGCGCGTGCGCTCGCGATGAAACCCAAGCTGATGCTCTTCGACGAGGCGACCTCGGCGCTCGATCCCGAGCTGGTCGAGGAGGTGAACCTCGTGATGAAGAAGCTCGCGCAAGAGCACATGACGATGATCATCGTGACCCACGAGATGGATTTCGCGGCCTCGGTCTGCGACCGCGTGCTGTTCATGGATCAGGGCGTCGTGGTCGAGGAAGGCCCGCCCGAGCAAGTCTTCCGCAACCCGACGCAAGAGCGAACCCGGAATTTCCTGCGCAAACATCTCGAAGGTGCGAAATGAGCGACGAACAGTCCCACCTGTTCTATCAGTCCCGTCAGCCCCGTCCGTTCCTGGACCATGGCGAGGGGATCTATCTCTACGACGAATCCGGCAAGCGCTATATCGACGGATCGTCGGGCGCGATGGTGTCCAATATCGGCCATTCCAATCCGCGCGTGCTCGCCAAGATGAAGGCGCAGATGGACAAGGCGACCTTCGGCTACCGCCTGCATTTCCGCACGCGTCCCTCCGAGGATCTGGCCGCCAAGGTGGCCTCGCTGGTGCCCGAAGGGCTCAATCGGGTGTTCTTCGTTTCGGGCGGCTCCGAGGCGGTCGAAACCGCGATGAAACTCGCGCGGCAATATGCGGTGACGCAGGGCCAGACGAGCCGCTGGAAGGTGATCTCGCGCCTGCCCTCCTATCACGGGGCGACGATGGGCTCACTCGGCGTGACCGGAAGCCCGCTGTTCACCGGCCCGTTCGCGCCGATGTTCGAAGAGATGCCGAAGATCGCGGCGCCAACCTGCTATCTCGACCGCGACAACCTCACCGAAGAAGAGCGCGGCCTCAAATATGCCGAGAAACTGCGCGAGCAGATCGAGGCGGAAGGCCCCGACACCGTCCTAGCCTTCCTGATGGAGCCGGTGGGCGGCGCCTCGACCGGGGCGCTGGTCGCGCCCGACAGCTATTACACCCGCATCGCCGAGATCTGCCGCGAATACGGCATCCTGCTGATCTTCGACGAGGTGATGACCGGGGCGGGCCGCACCGGCAAGTTCCTCGCAGCCGAGCATTGGGGGATCACGCCGGACATCATCGCCATGTCCAAGGGGTTCGGCGCGGGCTATGCGCCACTGGGCGCGGTGGTTGCGCGGGGCGATATGGTCGAGGCGCTGCTCGATGCGGGCGGTTTCCTGCATGGCTTCACCTATGCGGGCAACCCGCTGGCCTGTGCCGCCGGTCTCGCCGTGCTGGAAGAGATGGAAGAGCACGACATCGTCGGCAATGCCGCGCGAATGGGCGAGGTTCTGAAGACCCGCCTGACCGGGCTGATGGATCGCTATCCGTTCATCGGCGATGTGCGTGGCAAGGGGCTTTTGCTGGCGTTCGAGCTGGTCTCGGATCGCGAGACGATGAAGGTCCTGCCCAAGGAGTGGAACGCCCATTCCGAGCTGGTCGAACTGGCTTACGAGCGCGGGCTGATCATCTATGCGCGCCGCACGCGTGGCGGTTACGAGGGCGATCACTTCCTCGTCTGTCCTCCGCTGATCATCACCGAGCCGCAGATCGGTGAGATCATGGAGATCCTGACCGACGCGCTCGACGCCTTCGCCGCCAGGCACGACCTGCCGGTGATCGAGGAGGTCAGCGCATGAAGCTGCCCAACAAATCCACCACGCTCGAAGAGGCCGTGGCCGCGATCCCGCAAGGGGCGACGGTGCTCGTCGGCGGGTTCGGCGTGCCCGGCACGCCCTTCACGCTGCTGCGCGAACTCGCCCGTCAGGACCAGCGCGAACTCGTGCTGGTGAAGAACGACGCGAACGAGGCGGGCATGGGGATCGACCACCTGATCGCCGCGGGTCAGGTGCGCAAGCTGATCGTCACCCATCTCGGCCTCAACGCCAACGCCATCGCCGCGATGAACGAGGGCAAGATCGAGGTCGAGTTTTGCGCCCAGGGCATCCTCGCCGAGCGCATCCGTGCAGGCGGCGCGGGGCTGGGCGCGATCCTCACCGATATCGGCATCGACACCGAACTGGCTAAGGGCAAGCAGGTCGTCGAGATGGAGGGCCGCCCGATGCTGGTCGAGCCCGCTTTGCGGGCCGATGTGGCACTGGTCCACGCAACCACCGCCGATCCGTTCGGCAACCTCGCCTATGCCGCCACCGCGCGCAATTTCAACCCGCTCATGGCGATGGCCGCGAAACAGGTGATCGCCGAGACCGAGACCCTTGTTCCGCTTGGAGGCCTCGCCGCCGACGCGGTCGAGACCCCCGGCGCTTTCGTCGATCAGGTCGTGGAGCTGTCCGAACTTTCTCAGGAGTATGGCATTGTCCGACGCTAGATCCCGCATGGTGGCCCGTGCCGCGCGCGAGATCGCGCCCGGTATGGTCGTGAACCTTGGTATCGGCCTGCCGACCAAGGTGGTGAACTACCTGCCCGCCGATTTTCCTGTCTGCCTCCATTCGGAAAATGGGTTGACCGGGATCGGTCCGACCCTGCCTCACGACAAGGCGGACCGGAACCTGATCGATGCGGGCGGGGCCTATGTCTCGACGATCCCCGGCTCGGCGTTTTTCGACAGTGCGGTGAGCTTCGCGTTGGTGCGCTCGGGGCGGCTCGACCTGACCCTGCTCGGCGCCTTCGAGATCGCGCAGAACGGCGATCTGGCGAACTGGAAGATCCCGGGCAAGTTCTCTCCCGGCGCGGGCGGCGCGATTGAACTCGCGCAAAAGGCGCGGCGCGTGGTGGTGATGACCACCCATTGCGACCGCAAGGGCAATCCGAAACTGCTGGAGGCCTGCACCCTGCCGCTGACCGCCAAGGGCCGCGTCGCGCGGATCTATTCCGACATGGCGGTGGTCGATGTGACGCCCGAGGGCTTCGCGCTGGTTGAGCTGGCCGAAGGTGTCTCGCTGCCCGAGCTGCGCGAGGCCACCGGCGCGCCGATCGCGATCCCCGCTGGCGACATTCCGACATTCTGAGGTGAGACATGGATCAAGAGCTTCAAACCCGCATCCTCTCGGCGGTCGATGACGCGTTCGACGACGAGATCGCCTTTCTGTCCGAACTGACCGCGTACCCGTCCACCCGTGGGCAGGAGCAAGGCGCACAGGATTGCATGGCCGGGGCGCTCAATGAGCGCGGTTACGAGGTCGACCGCTGGCAGATCGAGGTGGACAAGATCCGGAACCTGCCGGGCTTCTCGCCGGTGATCGGCGATTACGAGGATGCGGTGAACGTGGTGGGCAGCCATCGCAGCACGACTCAGAAGGGGCGCTCGCTGATCCTCAACGGTCATATCGACGTGGTGCCTGCGGGGCCCTTGGACATGTGGGACCGTCCGCCGTTCGAGCCGCATGTCGATGACGGCTGGCTTTACGGTCGTGGCGCGGGTGACATGAAGGCCGGGCTGGTGTCAAACCTGTTCGCGCTTGATGCACTGCGGTCGCTTGGCTTGGCGCCAGCAGCGGATGTGTTTTTCCAATCGGTCGTCGAGGAGGAATGCACCGGCAACGGCGCGCTGGCCTGCCTTGAACGCGGCTACAAGGCTGACGCCGCGCTGATCCCCGAGCCGTTCGAGGAAAAACTGGTCACTGCGCAGCTTGGCGTGATCTGGGCGCAGGTGCATCTCAAGGGGCTGCCGACGCACGTTGCCTATGCGGGCTCCGGCGCGAATGCGATCGAGGCGGCGATCCCGCTGATTTCCGCGCTGCACGGGCTGGAAGAGCGTTGGAACGCGCCCGGCTGTCGGCATTCCGAATACGGTCACACCCATCACCCGATCAATCTCAACATCGGCAAGATCAAGGGCGGCGACTGGGCGAGTTCCGTGCCCGCCTGGTGCGTGTTCGACATGCGGATCGCGATCTATCCCGGTCAGGATATCGAGGCCGCAAAAGCCGAGATCGTGGACACGATCATGGAAGCCGCGCGCTCCAACGCCTTCCTCAAGAACTCGCTGCCCGAGATCGTCTGGCATGGTTTCATGGCCGAGGGCTATGCGCTGGCGGACGACCGTTCGGAAACTGCCACGGCCGCCATCGGCTCGTTGGACGCGGCGCACGCGGCGGTCAACGGCTCGATGCTCGATCGCATGGCGATCACCGCGACCACCGATGCGCGGTTCTTCGGGCTTTATGCCGACACCCCCGCTCTGGTCTACGGCCCGCGCGCCGAGGCGATCCACGGCTTCAACGAGCGCGTCGAGCTGGAAAGCATCCGGCGCATCACCCAATCCACCGCCCTGTTCATCGCGGACTGGTGCGGTCTCGAAACCATCTGAGGTTCCCCATGCGCGACGCCGTCATCGTCTCCACCGCCCGCACACCGATCGGCAAAGCCTATCGCGGCGCGTTCAACAATCTCGAAGGTCCGGCGCTGGCTGCCCATGCGGTGAAGGCTGCTGTGGCGCGAGCAGGGCTCGAGGGCGGCGAGATCGAAGAGGCTATCTTCGGTTCGGCGCTCACCCAGGGCCCCACCGGGGTCAATGTCGCGCGCCATATCGCGCTGGCCGCCGGTCTGCCGGATACGGTGGCGGGGGTTACGGTGGATCGGCAATGCGCCTCGGGGCTCAACGCGATCGCCTCGGCCGCGCATATGGTGATGGCCGAGGGTGTCGAGGTGGCACTGGCGGGCGGGCTCGACTCGATCTCGCTGGTACAGAACAGCCATTGGAACGGCTATCGCTACCGCAGCCCCGGCGTGCCGGACGCCTATTACATGTCGATGATCGAGACGGCCGAGGTCGTGGCCGAACGTTACGGCGTCACGCGCGCGATGCAGGATGCCTATGCGCTGCAAAGCCAGAACCGCACGGCTGCGGCGCAGGAGGCGGGGAGGTTCGATGCGGAGATTGTGCCGGTCGAGGCGGTGAAGCTCGTGAAAGACAAGGCCACGGGCGAGACGCATGAAGAGGTGGTGCGGCTGGAGCTCGACGAGTGCAATCGCGCCGGCACGACACTGGACGGGTTGGAGAGCCTCAAACCCGTTCTGGGCCCCGAGAAATGCGTGACCGCCGGGAATGCCTCGCAGCTCTCCGATGGCGCTTCGGCCTGCGTGGTGATGTCGGGTGAGGAAGCGACAAGGCGCGGGCTCTCGCCGCTGGGCGCCTTCCGGGGTTTCGCGGTGGCGGGTTGTGCGCCGGACGAGATGGGGATCGGCCCGGTCTTCGCGATCCCGCGCCTGCTGGAGCGCACAGGACTGACCATCGAAGACATCGACCTGTGGGAGATCAACGAGGCCTTTGCGGCGCAGCTTCTCTATTGCCGCGACAAGCTCGGCATTCCCGATGAGAAGCTCAACGTCAATGGTGGCGCGATCTCTATCGGGCATCCCTATGGCATGTCGGGCGCGCGGATGGCGGGGCATATCCTGCTGGAAGGCAAACGGCGCTGCGCGCGCTACGGCGTGGTGTCGATGTGCATCGGCGGCGGTCAGGGCGCGGCGGGGCTGTTCGAGATCTTCTGAGCGCAGATTGAGGGCAATGGGGCAGATGCGCCCCATCGCCCGCTCCGCCGACCTTGTCGCCATCGAAGGATGAGCCCCCTTGGCGCGAGCTCCCGTCACATTGCACCGAAGGGATTGAGCACACGCGAGAAACCCCTAGTTTGCTCTCGTCGCAATCCTCTCACCCCTTCGCACGAAACCTTCACGTTGCCGCGCGCACCTTCGGCTTTGCTTGCAATTTCAGCCTCGGTGGCGTTTCAAGAAGATACTGCAGTGCAGAAACTTCTTGCGAGTGTCGATCATGAGTGATGCAGAAAAGACGTATGAGCATAGCGTTCCCTTCTTCTGGCCGATGGCCGCCGCGATGGAGTGGCAGAAGATCGGGCTCGATGCGGTCGAGAAAGGGCTGACCTATCTCGACGAGGCCGCGAAGATCACGACCCCGCCCGAGCCGCAATGGGCCACGAAGAACCACGTGCTCCTCGACCTCGACACGATGCGGCTGCGCGATTTCGGCGGCACCGGCGGCGGCATCCCGGTGCTGGTCGATGCGCCTTATGCCGGTCACTCCTCGACCATCGCGGATTATGCGAAAGGCCAAAGCCTGATCGAGACGCTGCTGGCCGCCGGGCTGGGGCACGTGCTCTGCACCGACTGGAAAAGCGCGACGCCTGAGATGCGTGATTTCGACATCGACAAGTATCTCGCCGAGATCAATGTCGCGGTCGACGATCTCGGAGGGCGCGTGATGTTGGTGGGCCTATGTCAGGGGGGGTGGATGTCGGCGATGTATGCCGCGCGTTTCCCCGAAAAGGTCGCAGGCCTCGTTCTGGCCGGCGCGCCCATCGACACCGATGCCGGGCACGGGCCGATCCGTAAGCTCGCCCATCAGATGCCGCTTTCGGCCTATCAGGAGATGGTCGAGGCGGGAGAGGGCCGGATGCCGGGGCGCTTCATGCTCACGGGTTGGAAGAACATGCATGCCGATCAGCAATATTTCGGCAAGTTCGTCGACCTTTATCAGCATATTGACGATCGGAATTTCATGAAGCGCACCGAGCACTTCGAGAGTTGGTACGAGAACCCGATCGATCTGCCCGGGCGCTATTACCTGCAAGCCATCGACCTCTTGTTCAAACAGAACCTCTTCGCCAAGGGCAAGTTCGTCGGCCTGGGGCAAAAGCTCGATCTCGGCGTGATCACCAGCCCGACCTTCCTGCTCGCGGGAAAGAGCGACGACATCACCACGCGCGAGCAGGTTTTCGCAGCCGAGACGCTCCTCGGCACCAAGCGCGACGAGATCGTCTCCCGGCTGGTCGAGGGCGGGCATATCGGACTTTTCATGGGCAGCCATACCCTTGCGAATGTCTGGCCGGAAATCGGCCAGTGGCTCGGATCTCTCGGGGCCAAAGCTGGAGACACGCAAAATGGACCAGACCGTCACTGAGCCGCAGACCCGGAAGGACCTGCCGAAAACGGACCGCAAGACCGGTCTGAGCACGGCGGAGGCAACGAAGCGGTTCGAGCGATACGGTCCCAATGCGCTCAAGAGTGAAGAAAAGACCCTGCTACAACGCATCGCGGGGTATTTCTGGGGCCCCATCCCCTGGTTGATCGAGCTTGCCGCAGGCCTGTCGCTCGTGCTGCGCGACTGGTCCGATTTCGGCGTGATCTTCGTGATGCTGCTGATCAACGCCGCCGTGGGGTTCAAAGAAGAGAGCAAGGCAAGTTCGGCCATCGCGGCGCTCAAGGCGCAGCTCGCGCCGAATGCCCGCGTGAAACGGGACCGGCAATGGCAGGAAATCGCCGCGCGCGAACTCGTGCCCGGCGATATCGTGCGCCTGTCGATCGGCCAGATCGTTCCGGCGGACCTGGACCTTTTCGAGGGCCAGTATCTCTCGGTCGACGAAGCGGCGCTGACCGGCGAGTCCCTGCCCGTCGACAAGTCGGTCGGCGACAAAGCCTTCTCGGGTTCGGTGATCAAGCTGGGCGAGATGACGGGCGAAGTGACCGCGACCGGAATGGAGACCTATTTCGGGCATACCGCGTCGCTTGTGCAGACCACGACCGGCAAGTCGCATTTCCAGAAGGCCGTGATGCAGATCGGCAATTTCCTGATCGCGGCTGCGCTGGTTCTTGTGGCGATGATCGTCATCGTCTCCTTCCAGCGGCACAATCCGCCGCTCGAGGTGATCCAGTTCGCCCTGATCCTGACGGTCGCTGCAATCCCTGTGGCCTTGCCGACCGTCTTGTCGGTGACGATGGCGGTGGGCGCGGAACGTCTGGCGCGGATGAAGGCAATCGTTTCGCGGCTCGTGTCGATCGAAGAACTGGCCGGGGTGGATGTGCTGTGTTCGGACAAGACAGGCACGCTGACGCTCAATGAATTGACCGTCGAGAACCCGCGTCCGGCAGAGGGTGTCGCGGTCGAGGATTTGCTGAGTGCGGCCGCGCTCGCCTGTGACCGCGATGCCCCCGATGCGATCGACACGGCGGTGCTTGCCGCGGCCGACAAGATTGCCCTGACAGCGATCGAAACCCTCGATTTCACACCCTTCGATCCCGTCAGCAAGCGCAGCGAGGCCGAGGTGGCACTCGATGGAAAGCGATGGCGGGTCGCCAAAGGCGCGCCTCAGGTCATCGTCGAGCTCGCCGCGATGGACGCCCACTTGCGCGAAGCGGTGGAAGGCGACGTCGAGGCGCTGGCACAGCAGGGTTACCGAGCGCTCGGGGCCGCAAGAAAGCTTGCGGACGCGGACTGGGAGTTTCTTGGCCTGCTGCCGATCATCGACCCGCCGCGCCCAGATGCGGCAAGCACCATCGCAGAGGCGCGCGAGATGGGGATCGACGTCAAGATCATCACTGGCGATCATGAGGCGATCGCGCGCCAGATCGCGGGCAAGCTCGACCTCGGGCAAAAGATCTATCCCGCCGGCGAGTTGCTTGACGGAGACCCCGCGACGGTCGAGGCCAATGTCCGCGCCGCGGACGGGTTCGCCCGCGTTCTGCCCGAGCACAAATTCCGCATCGTCGAAGCGCTACAGGCCGGACACTCGATCGTCGCGATGACGGGGGACGGGGTGAATGACGCCCCTGCCCTGCGCAAGGCCGATGCAGGCATCGCCGTGAGCGGGGCGACCGATGCCGCCCGTGCTGCCGCCGATCTCGTGCTGACCGACAAGGGCCTGTCGATCATCACCACCGCGATCGAGGAATCGCGCAGGATCTTCGCCCGGATGACAAGCTACGCCACCTTCCGCGTGGCCGAGACGATCCGGGTCCTGCTGTTCATGACGCTCACCATTCTCGTCTTCGATTTCTACCCGGTCACCGCGATCATGATCGTCCTTCTGGCGGTGCTCAACGACTTCCCGATCATGATGATCGCCTATGATAATGTCTCGGTCTCGCCGCGCCCGGTGCGATGGGACATGCGGCGCGTGCTCACCGTCGCGGCCACCCTCGGCGTGACAGGGGTAATCGAGACCTTCTTGCTGTTCTGGTTCGTCGATGCCCATCTCGGCCTGCCCCGCGACCAGATCCAGACGATCATCTTCCTGAAGCTTCTCGTCTCGGGGCACATGACGCTGTTCGTCACGCGCCACCAAAGCTGGTTCTGGCGCAGGCCCTTCCCGGCGCTGCGGCTTTTTGCGACGACCGAGGCAACGCAACTTCTGGGCACGCTGATCGCGGTCTACGGGCTGTTCGTGACCCCGATCGGCTGGAGCGCCGCCTTGCTGGTCTGGCTCTATTGCCTTGCGTGGCTTCCGCTTGAAGGCGCGATGGCGCTCCTCGTGCGGGGGGTCTACGATCGCAAATTCGCCACCAGATGAAACAGGCCCGGATCATCGGCCGGCTCGGGGGATGATCCAGGTTGCATCGAAACCTGAGCACATTCCGCGACTGTCTGCCCAGAACGCAACGCCTCAAGAGCGATCTGCGCTCTGAAACGGGCCGCGGGCGGGGCTGTCAGTGACGGGGCGCCTCGGGTACGAGCATCGGCTCCGTGAACCAGCCCTGCGCGCGCTCAGACGAGAGCTTCGGCTGCGTCTTGGTGATGTAGCTTTCGAGAAACGAGACGAGGGCTCTGCGCCAGCGTCTTTCGACCTCGACCTCCAAATCCATTGAAGCGCCGGAACGAACCTTGACGTCGACCGAGAAGTTCGAGGCGTCGAAGACGGCACGCTGGCCGAACAATTCCTGACGCAGGGCAGAGGTGAAAACATTTTCCGGCTGGCTCGGATCTGTGGAGCCGCTCAGGACCATCGGCGCCAGTTTCGCCTGCGCCGGAAGGCTGTCGGAAAAGCAAAGCTTGTATTTGGTTTTCACCGCGGTTCGGAAATCATCAATCACGACAAACAAATCAAGGCTAACGCGGCAAACATTCATGATCGAGAGCTCCTTCAAGTTCGCGCCGCCCGGCATCCGGGCGTGATCGCTCGTGGAATAGGGTGGATCACACGGGCTGATGGCAATGTTGTGTCTTCTTTTGGACAAGAATAGCACCGCTGTTGGATAGATCGTGAGCACGCTTTCGCAGCGAGACATCCGGCACGACTTTTCCATCCAACTCAATCGGGCCTAACTCCACTCTTGCACAATTGACAATCTTGACTGCGGCCCGCCAGCAACCGAGCCGCAGTTTCCGGATAGTACACGAAACGAAGCCATTCGTGCGTTGAAATATCCAGAACGCGTCCAATGACGGGGACCGGGTGGACACCAGCGCTAGCGCTGCGTCGAGATCAAGCCGCGTCGCGTGACGCCGCAAGGCTAATGGCCGCTGGCAGGCCGCTTCGACAGCGACCTTGGCGAAACCCGAGATTGCAGAGCAATCGTGACCCGCTTTACCGCATTCAGGGGGGTCGCTTACGAATACCCCGGGAGGACGCCCCCGCAGTGAAAGAGGGACTGCCTCACCATGCGCGAAAGGCGAAGCTCCCGCCGAGTTGACGGGAGCGCCTGCCCCGCCCTTGCACCCTGACTTACCATCGGGCGCAAGAGTACGAGGCCAAATTCTGATTTCGGGACGCGGAGGCCCTTACATCGGGTTTTCGATATGGGCAGTCATGTTGGGCACGTTGTCCGCACCAGCAACCGCCGCAGCTTCTTGCGTCTGGTCGCATGCCGCCAGCGCGCCCAGCGCGAAGGATACGAACAGCGCCAGCATTGCCTTGTTCGTGATCGTTTTTTTCATGTGTCATCTCCTTATGCGGGGGCAATCTCTTCCGTGCCCCAAAGTGAACCATATCGTTCACAAGCTTGCTTCGCACTTTGACTTCGATCAACAGGTTTTTGTGATGTGTGAGGGATTTATCGTATTTTCTGCGAAGTGCCGACTATAGGCAAAAGGTCGAAAACCGGGAACTGCAAAGGCGGAAATCTGCATTTACCCTCTTTGCACTGTAAAGATATGGTGGCGCATCAGAAACGCTCCGGCAAACATGGACGATCGTGATGCCTGCGCATGGCCGTTATGCCGTCTCGCTCTCGTTGACTTCAATAATTCGCTACTGCTATGCCAAAGGCATATGCTTCGCCGCAGCGCAGAAAAGCGCTGCCCTGCAGGATGACCGCCCGGCGACCCTTCGCCCGGTTGCGCCCCGCGAGAACTGGAGACAGAGCCCATGCGATGGAAACCTGTATATCTCATCCTCGCGGCCATACTGGTGATCGCAGGGGGCGGATATTACTACTGGCTGGAAACGAAGACCCCTGCCCTGCCCGCAGGCTTTGCGATGAGCAATGGGCGCATCGAGGCCGAGCGTATCGATGTTTCCGCCAAGATGGCGGGCCGGATTTCCGAAGTTCTCGTCTCTGAAGGGGATTGGGTGAAGGCGGGAGAGACAGTCGCCCGGATGGATTCCGCGGAGATCGATGCCCAGCTCCGCGCCGCCGAGGCCGCCGTGCTTCAGGCCCAACAACAGAAGATCCAGGCAGAGGCCCTGTCGAGGCAGCGCCTCTCCGAAGAGCAGTATGTCCAGAGCGAATTCGACCGCACGGCGAAGCTGGCCGCGAACGGCCACGCGACACAGGAGCAGCTCGATACCGTGCGCAACTCCCTGACCACCGCGCAGGCTGCGGTCGCCTCGGCTGCTGCGGGAATCGATCTCGCCAGCGCAACGATCGCAGCTGCGAATGCCTCGGTCGAGCAACTCAAGAGCGTCCAGTCCGACATGGAGCTCAAGGCACCCCATGACGGGCGCGTGCAATATATCCTGATCAAGAGCGGCGAGATCGTCGCCGCGGGTGGCACTGTCGTGACGCTCACCGATCTGACCGATATCTACATGACGATCTTTTTGCCCGCGGCCGATGCCGGGCGGCTGTCGATCGGGGCGCAAGCACGGCTGATCCTCGATCCGATCCCCGAATACGTCATCCCCGCAACGGTGACTTTCGTCGCCAGCACAGCGCAATTCACACCGAAATCGGTCGAGACTTCGGATGAACGCGAACAGCTGATGTTCCGCGTAAAACTGTCGATCTCCCCCGAGCTGCTGGCAAAATATCAGCAACAGGCGAAGGCGGGCGTGGCCGGGATCGGCTATGTGCGTGTGAATGACAGCGCGCAGTGGCCCGAGACGCTTCAGGTGAAGCTGCCACAATGACGCGCGCTCTGGTCGCAAGCCTGTCGGGCATCACCCACCGCTACGGCACCACTTGCGCGCTGGACAATGTAAGCCTTGATATTCCGGCGGGTTGCATGGCTGGGCTGATCGGGCCGGACGGGGTGGGTAAATCCTCGCTGCTGGCACTGGTCGCCGGGGTCCGCAAGCTGCAGACAGGCGAGGCAACGGTGCTGGGCGGCGATATTCGCGACCACGCCCATTTGCGGAGCTGCAATCACCGCATCGCCTACATGCCACAAGGTCTGGGGCGCAATCTCTACCCGACGCTGAGCGTGCGCGAGAACCTCGATTTCTTTGGCCGCCTCTTCGGGCAACCCGAAGACGAACGGCGCGCACGCATCGACGATCTGTTGCGGTCGACGGGCCTCGACCCGTTTCCCGACCGGGCCGCGGGTAAGCTCTCGGGCGGGATGAAGCAAAAGCTTTCGCTTTGCTCTGCACTGATCCACGATCCCGACCTGATGATCCTCGACGAGCCGACCACTGGCGTCGATCCTCTCTCACGCCAGCAATTCTGGGAACTCATCGAACGCATCCGCAGCGTGCGCCCCACGATGAGCGTGATCGTCGCCACAGCCTACATGGACGAGGCAGAGCGTTTCGACTGGCTCGCGGCGATGTCGAACGGTCAGGTTATCGCCACCGGAGCACCCGCAGAGATCCGCGCACAGGCTGGCGAAGCTACGCTGGAGCAGGCTTTCATCAAGCTTCTGCCCGAAGCCGAACGCGCAGGCCATCACGAGGTGATCGTGCCCCCACGCACGCTCACCGACGGCCCGCCCGCAATCGAGGCGCAGGGCCTCACATGCCGCTTCGGAGACTTCACCGCCGTCGATCATGTGGATTTCAAGATCGAGCGCGGCGAGATCTTCGGCTTCCTTGGTTCGAATGGATGCGGCAAGACCACGACCATGAAGATGCTCACCGGCCTTCAGCCGAGCAGCGAAGGCAAGGCGCTGCTCTTTGGCGAAGAGCTGAATACCGGCGACATGGCGACACGGCGACGTGTTGGTTACATGTCGCAATCCTTCTCGCTCTACACAGAGCTCAGTGTCCGCAGGAACCTCGAACTTCACGCCGAGCTTTACCAGCTGCCCGTGGAAACCCGCGCCCAGCGGGTTCGCGACATGCTCGAGACTTTCGACCTCTCGGAAGAGGCCGAGAAGAGCCCCGATGGTCTGCCGCTGGGCATGCGCCAACGCCTTCAACTCGCCGTGGCGCTGATCCATTCGCCAGAGGTGCTCATCCTCGACGAGCCGACATCGGGCGTCGATCCGGTGGCACGCGACAGTTTCTGGCAATACCTGATCGACCTGTCGCGCAATCACGGCGTCACGATCTTTGTCTCGACGCATTTCATGAATGAGGCGGAACGCTGTGACCGGATCTCGCTGATGCATGCGGGGCGGGTTCTGGCGGTGGGCTCCCCGAAGGATCTGGCGCGGAGCAAGGGCACGGACAATCTGGAAGACGCCTTCGTCAGCTATCTGCGCGAGGCCGATACGAGCTCAGATCACGCGCCCCAGCCCCCCGCCTTCCATGCCGACACCCAAAGCGCCGCGCCGCGCAATCGCATCTTCGACCCTGCCCGGCTATGGGCCTTTACGCGGCGCGAAAGCCTCGAACTGCTGCGCGACAAGATCCGCTTGAGCTTCGCGTTTTTCGGCCCGCTTATCCTGATGCTGACCTTCGGATATGGCATTTCCTTCGATGTTCAGGACCTGCCCTACGCAGTGTTCGATCAGGACCAGAGCGCCGAGAGCCGCGAGCTGATGGAAAGTTTCTCCGGCTCGCGCTGGTTTTCCGAACAGCCCCCTGCGACCAGCGCCAGCAATCTGAACGCCCGCCTGAAGAACGCGGAGGTCGTCATCGGCATCGAGATCCCGCCCGATTTCGGCAAAGACCTTTTGCAGGGCGAAGATCCCGAGGTGCGCGTCCTGATCGATGGCGCGATGCCCTTCCGTGCCGAAACCGCGCGCGGCTATCTCTCGGGCCTTGCGGCCTCTTACATGTCAGATCAAATCGAGCGCACTTATGGACGCGTGATTGACACATCGGCCGCCAGCATCGAGACCCGGTTTCGCTACAACCAGTCCTTCGAAAGCGTCTATGCGATGATCCCCTCGGTGATCATGCTGATGCTGATCCTGATCCCCTCGATGATGTCGGCGATGGGGGTGGTGCGCGAAAAAGAGACCGGCTCGATCGCCAATTTCCGCTCCACCCCGGTGACACGGACCGAATTCATTCTGGGCAAGCAACTCCCCTATGTCGTGATCGCGCTGCTCAGTTTCGTCACGCTGATGATGATGGCTTATGGCGTATTCGGCGTGACGCCCAAGGGCTCTGTCGGCACCCTCCTGCTCGGGACGTTGCTCTACGTCATGGCGGCGACGGGCTTTGGCGTGCTGATCTCCGCTTTCACGCGCACGCAGGTGGCCGCGACCTTCGCCGCAGCCGTGATCTCAATCATTCCTGCGGTCAACTTCTCGGGGTTGTTGGTGCCCGTCTCGTCGCTTTCGGGCAGCGGGAGACTCATCGGTCTCGCCTTCCCGTCTGCCTGGTATCAACAGATCAGCGTCGGCACGTTCACCAAGGCCCTGGGCTTCGCTGAGCTATGGCAGAACCTCCTCATGCTGGCGGGGTTCGCGCTGTTCTTCGTCGCCGTGGCGATCCTGGCCCTTCGAAAGCAGGAGCGCTGAGATGAAAACTTGGCTCAGCAATGTCTTCCGGCTCGGTCTGAAAGAGCTCAGCAGCCTGCGCGCTGACCCCGTGCTGATCGTGCTGATCGTCTATATCTTCAGCTTCGCGGTCTACTCGGTGGCGACGGGCGCCAAACTCGAAGTGCTCAATGCCTCGGTCGCCTATGTCGATCAGGACCGCTCCGCCCTTAGCGGACGTATCCTGAGCGCGATCCTTCCCCCGGAATTCAATCCGCCAGAAGAGATATCGGCCAATCAGGTCCAAGAGGTGATGGATCGCGGAAAATATGTCTTCGTCCTGACAATTCCGCCCCATTTCGAAGCCGATGTTCTGGCCGGATACCAGCCGGAAATCCTGCTCGATGTCGATGCCACGGCAATGGTGCAGGCGGGCAATGGCTCGGTCTTCCTGCAAGAGATCATCCTCGCAGAGGTCACGAAATTCGTCTCCGGCGATGACAGCACCAGCGCGCTTACCATCAATCTTGTGGTGCGCACCTTGTTCAATCCCAACCGCAACACGGTCTGGTTTTCCTCGGTGATGCAGGTCATCAACAATATCACCATCCTGTCGGTTCTCCTGACCGGCGCCGCGCTGATCCGCGAGCGCGAGCATGGCACGATCGAGCATCTTCTGGTCATGCCCGTCACGCCCTCAGAGATCATGGTCGCCAAGATCTGGGCCAACGGCCTTGCGATCATTGTCGCGGCGATCCTGTCGATCTTTCTGGTGGTGCAGCTGCTTTTGGGCGTGCCGGTTGCGGGCTCGATCCCGCTCTTCATTCTGGGGGCGGCGCTCTATCTCGTGTCGGTCACGGGGCTGGGCATCCTACTGGCGACCTTTACCACGTCGATGCCCCAGTTCGGACTTCTGGCCTTGCCCGTTCTGGTCGTAATGAACCTCCTGTCCGGCAGCACGACGCCGATGGAATCGATGCCGGTCTGGTTGCAGAACGTGATGCAGATATCCCCCTCGACCCATTTCGTCGCGTTCTCGCAGGCAATCCTCTATCGCGGCGCAGGGCTTTCGATCGTCTGGCCCAACATGGTGATCATGTCAGTACTGAGCGCGGCGTTCTTCGTGGTGGCGATCAAGAGGTTTCGTCGGACCATGGCCGCCGCGCATTGAACCGGATCGAATTGGAGCAAGGGCGGCCCGTCGCGCTGTCCGGTCGCAAGCCGCCTGTCTTTCGTTTCGAATACTGAACCACCGGGAGGATGACCAAGGTCTGTGTCATCGTGGCGCTCTCGTGAGAGCGTTCCCCGCGGCGCCCTGTGCCATGCCCGCAAGTCGGTTCGAGCCGGGGCGATACCGCGTGTGAGAAAGGCGTGAGGGACACGCGCGATCCAGCAAGGCAGCAGCGAGTTCCAATACAGCGGCCACATATCGTGACGCTGCTCATTCCAACCACGCATGCACCCCGAGCGGAGTCGTCAGTGCGTCTCGAACTCCCGACAATCTTCCAAAGATATCTTCAGGTAGCCCGACACATAGGTCCGGTAGGCGATCTCGGGTACACCTCGATAGAGAACGGTCTCCCCGTCACGAAAGTGAATCGACATCGCCCCGTTCTTCCACTCCACACATTTTATGGTGCGATCGTGAGGCGTAAAAAAAGTACTTGGCGTCATCTCTTTTTAACCCTCGGGTTCATGAGCCACGATCATCCAGCATTCAACCTATGATTGCAAATCACTTCTTGATTCAACCGATCTGCAAGGCTAGAAACGACTGATGAGGGGCCACCCTACCGCTTAGACCTACCCGCAATCGGCGGCAATTGCGCCGGTGAGCGCGAAGGGCAAAAAACGTAAACATCAGAGAACGCAGTATTTTCTGCCGATCAAACCGAGAATGACATCCGTGACGAAAGAGGCTTGGCACAATTTCGCCTCAAAGTTGTGATTTCTCTAAGACTCTCCCTTAAATTGTTTTGTACGCTGGTTTTGAAGCACATTTTCCAACCCCGCAATTTCGGGCCGATTTTTCAAGGATATTGAGATGACTCGAGTGTTCCTCAGAAGCGTCGCGGGAAAAGCGAATACCACAGACGAACCCTCCCAAGATCGAAGATCCAGGACATCGACGGGAGGAGGCTCTGGCTTCGCGGCATCCGGGCTCCTGCCGAAACGGTGCATCATCTTCTGTGGCGACTCGCCCATGCTCAGCAGTGAGATCGGCCAAATCTGCAAACGGGAAGATGCAGAGCTTCTTGTTTGTTCCGAGGGACTTCTCGCGACGAGCTGGCTCGCGCTTCACTCAGAAGAGATCGACGTCTTGATGGTTGACGGCGACTATCTCGGAGAGATCGAAGACACGATCGACTTCTGTTTGCGTGTACGGCGCGCATCTCCCGCTTTGCCCGTGATCCTGGTCTCCAGCGAGATGCGCGCAGATGACTTCACCTGTGAACGCATGCAAGCCTGCGACGTCACGCTGAAATCACCTATCTCCGAGGTTCGGCTCAAGAACGCGATCAGAGCCGCGCGCCAGAACAATGCGTTTTTCCTGTCCCGCCAGCAAAACCAGATCTCGCGCCAAAATTTCGCATCGTAAGTATCGAGATTCACCAGGGCTTCGCGGGCGCAGCAGCGTGCGCCTGAAGATGATCGAACCTGGACTGCGCCAATGCGTGTCGTTGGTGCGTCAAAATTGGCGAGCGACAGAAAGCGGGCCATCGACGACGCGACAGCGCGGGCGCGGCCTGTGCGCAGCGATCAACGGCAATCTCCAGGCTGTCTGCAAATCCACAACACTCACCGCAGCTTGAGGTTGCGCGCTGGCAGATTTGCACGATTATAGATTGTTGAGAGTTGCCGCCTCACCGCGAGCAACCGAACAATCCCGAGGAGCGTCTCATTGAAAACCTTCCGCCCCGTAATCGGTGTCGTTCTGGTCGCAGGTGCGCTCTGGGTGATCATCGGAGAACAAATGTCGGGGGTCAGCGCGGATGCCGTCGTCAATGCGCCCGTGGTGACGGTGCGCTCCAGCACCGCCGGAAACCTCCAGCTCCCGAGACGCCCGCTGGGTGCCCACGTTAATAAGGGTGAACTGCTGGCGAGCGTCGACGACACCCTCGCGGACACAACCCGACTGAACGACCTCAAGATGGAGAAGACGATCGCGCAGGCGAATGTCGATCAGATCCGGGGCGATCTGAATGCCAGGCGCGCGCAACGTCAGACCTATGTCGAGCGCACGGCGATTTTCCGGCAACAACGCATTGCCGAGATCGAGACGAAGCTGGAATTCGCCCAGGCACGGCTCGATCGCGCGGAAACAGGGGACACGAAACCCGATGCGGGCACTTCGAAGGCCACGAAAGCCTCCGCCGCGAGCACCGAGCCGCTCGCCCAGCTGCGCGAGGACGTGGCGCTGCTAAAGATCTCTCTCGAAGCCGCCAAGAAGGGGGTCTTCCTTGGCGATGGGTATAACGACGCGCCGAATTCCGAGCAGCGCGGACTCGAACTTGACGGCGAAATCACCTCCCTTGAGGTGGCTCTCGCTCATGCGCAGAGCCGTCTCCGGGCCCTCACCGATCGCAGCGCGCGGGAGCTGACACGGGTAAATACGCTTTCGACCAATTCGATAATGTCGCCGGTGAACGGGCTTTACTGGGAAAACCTTCAGGCAGACGGCGTGGCAATCCAGCGCGGCGACTCGATCCTGAAGCTCGTGGACTGCGACGTTTCGATCGTGACCGCCTCGGTCAGCGAGGGGATCTACAACCGCCTGCATGTGGGCGACGCAGCCACCTTCAAGCTGGCATCGAACGGCAGCACTTACGCTGCGACGATCGCCCGTCTTGCCGGCAGCGGCGCGGCCTCGATCTACCAGAACCTCGCGATCGCACCGAGCCAGAAACATCTTGAACGTTACGATGTGACCTTGCTGGTTCCGGGCCTGAAATCCGACCCCGAGGTGGACTGCGCGGTGGGGCGGACCGGGAGGGTCTTTTTCGAAAAGCGCCCGCTCGATTTCAGTCGCTGACGGCGGCTTGGCATGATCCCGTATCCCCAACTCGGAGAGATAGGCTCGGCGGCAGTCCAGCTGATACTTGTGGTCGGCTTCATGGTCGTGGCGCGGGGTTTCATGGATCCCAAGCGCAACTTGCACCGCTCTGTGCTGCTCGGGATCAGTGCCCTGCTTGCCCTGCGCTATATCTGGTGGCGCGCGACACAGACCCTGGCCCCGCCGGGGCTGACCCTCGACGTTGCTGCAAGCTGGTCGCTCTTCGCCCTCGAAGCGCTCACGATGATCGGCTCTCTGAGCGCTTTCCTGATCCTGTCGCGAACCAAGGCGCGCAGCGAGGAAGCCGACGAACACGCGAACCTGTCGGCCGAAGAAGCGCCGCTCGTCGCGATCCTGATCGCGACCTACAACGAGGATCGCGACATCCTCGAACGGACGATCGTCGGAGCGAAATTCCTGCGCCATCACAACAAGATGGTAATCGTCTGCGATGACAACCGACGCGACTGGCTGCGCGATCTTTGCGAAGCGCATGACGTGCGCTACATGCGCCGCCCCGATAACGAAGGGCAAAAGGCCGGCAATATCAATCACGCGCTCGATCGTCTGGCCGAAGAGGAAAGACAACCCGAATACGTCGCAATCCTCGATGCCGATTTCGTGCCCCATCGCGGCTTCATCTCGCGCACGCTAGCCCTGTTTCACGACCCGGCGGTGGGTCTCGTGCAGACGCCCCAGCACTATTTCAACCCCGATCCGATCCAGCAGAACTTCGGCCTCAAAAGCTCCTATCCCGACGAGCAGCGCTTCTTCTTCGACCAGATGCAGCCCTCGCGCGACGGCTGGGGGATCGCCTTTTGCTGCGGCACTTCCTCGATCTGCCGGTGGAGCGCCCTACGCGAGATCGGCGGCTTCAACACCGAAAGCGTGACCGAGGATTTCATGCTGACGCTGGCACTGCAGAACGCGGGCTGGAAAACCGTTTACCTCACCGAGCCACTCACCGAAGGTCTGGCGCCCGAAGGGCTCAAGGAATACGTGACCCAGCGCGCCCGCTGGTGCCTCGGCCTGATGCAGATCGCGCGTTCTTCGCTCGGCCCGTTTGCCAAGAGCAACCTGCGCCTGCGCGATCGCTGGAGCGTCATCGATTCGATCTTCTACTGGACCACGACTTTCACCTTCCGGATCGCTGCGATCTGCTATCCTCTGCTCTATTGGTACTTCAACATTACTGTCGTGAATGCAGGGTTGTCGGATGTTCTGAGCTACTTCGGGGTCTATTACCTCTGGAGCTTGATGGCGCTGAACATGCTCAGTCGCGGCATGGTCGTCCCGCTGCTCAACGATGTGAGTCAGCTCATCGCCGCGATCCCGATCACGCGCGCGGCCTTTACCGGGTTGCTTCAGCCCTATGGCCATCCTTTTTCGGTGACGGCAAAGGGCGGCGACCGCTCACGGGTGGTCATCCAATGGCGCATCATGGCCCCCTTCCTCGTCATGTTCTTCCTGACGCTGGGCGGGCTTCTGATCGGGATTATCTGGGATCGTTTCGCCTATTTTGATGCAGGCGACGGCAAATGGGTGATCCTGTTCTGGACGATCTACAACCTTTTCGTGCTCGCCATGACCTGCCGCGCCTGTGTCGAGCTGCCGCGTCGCGAGATCCATGTGGCCGATGAGCCCGAGCATACCACCTTCGAGTCCGACGGCGTGGAATACTGGCTCTGGATCACCTCCTTGACGATGGACACGGTGCGCGTGCGCGGCGTGACCTTTCCGGAGCGGACCTACGGCATGCTCACGATCGACCAGATCTCCGGGCCGATCGCATGCTATGTCATCGCCAAGACCCGCGACGGTGCGCGTTTGCAGCTTCTGCCCAACGAGGCGCAACGCGAAGAGCTCCTGGTGCGCCTCCATGCCGAAGGCGACGAGCCAGGCGTCAGCCATGTCCATGCAGGCGCGCTCCTGCGTGACCTCTACGGCCGCTTCCTTCCGAAATATTCTTCCGAGGACTAGCCGGGCCGCACCGCTCAAAAGGTATTGATGGTGAAGCCCAGGAAGGCCTCTTCAGCGAACACGTGATAGCCCGCCCGGATCGCAACCGGCCCATCGCCGATCTTCTTGGAGAACGCGACGGTGCGCTCGGAATAGGTGTCGCTTCCGCCTGCCGAAAGCTCGAGTCCGAAGCCGGACTTGTTGCCTGCCTGGAAGAGAGCGAACCAGTCCTGGCCGATGGTGTTGTACTGGGCCAGAACGAAGACATGACCGAAGGCAGTCGGCGTGTAACGCTCCACAGCGACTTTCGCCCCCAATCGCCAATTGCCTTCCGAAAGGGTCTTGCCGACGCTCGGTCCGATCTTCAGCGTGCCGATTCCGTCGACGACGAAATCACGCGAGAGCGACGCACCGGTCGACCAGCCGCCCTCGTAATCCGAGAAGTTCGCTCCGAAGCTCACCTTGCCTCGGGTCATCGAAAAGACGGTGTCAGAGGTATTCTGCGCGGCATCGACCTGAAAAAACACCCCGTCGGCGCGCGCTTCGTGGGCATGCCCCAATGACAGTGCGACACCCGTCGCGACAGCGATGCCTAAACCGTAAACTCTGCGCATTGCTTGATTTCCTGTAAACCGCTGCCCTTTGGGCGCATCCCTCGAATGCCACCCGCGCTCCGTGAACCGGAGGCTTCATTCTGCCGGAGTGTTTTGCATAGCACCTCGCTTTGCAACCCGCAGAGCACAATCTTAAGAAGAAATAATTGAGCCTCACCTTTTTGCCACATTTACTATATAATCGATTCAAAACGATTTTTGTTTTTTCCGAGCAACTCAGGATAGTAACGAATATGCGCGCTCCTCGAAATCTGGATCTGTCGGGCATCTTTCTGCGCACCGCGATCGCAATGGTTCTTATCGTTGTGGCGACGGCCGCATTCGTCACTGAGGTTGTCTCCAAGCAAGCTCTGGAATTCCAGAAATCGATCGAGCACAAACTGGTGCTCAGGGGCGCTGATGCGGTCGCACTCAGCTTCAATACGGCGCTGACGCGCGAATGGGACAGTCTTCACGCTGTCGCCAAAAGCATCGGTTCCGCCTCTCAGGAAGACATGAACAAATTCATGGACGCGGTCGCCCAGACCGGGGGACAGGTTGCTTGGGCAGGGTTTGCGTCGTTGGATGGAACGATCAAATCCGGCTCGAACCGTCTGCAGGAAGGGACGAATATCAGCGCAAAGCAGTGGTTCCGCGATGGTCTCCGCAGACCGTCGATCGAAACCATTACCGAAGCCGGAACGGTCGAGAACGAACGCACCGGCGAGCTGGAACGCTATCTGAACCTGTCGACCCCCGTGATCGGCCCCCATGGACAGACGATGGGTGTGCTCGTCTACCGACTGCGGATCGAGTGGGTGCGGAGCTTCCTCCTCAAGGCCAGCAGTGACCTCGGTGTCGATGTGGTCATTCAGGACGTAAACGGCGATTTCGTGATCGACACGCGCCACACGGTCAAGCCGATCCCCGAGAACCTGACCGCGAGCGCAAGCCTGCGAAGCAACTCATCTGGCGCCTTCCATCTCGTCGGAGACACGAACGGGGACACCTATGCCTACGCACCCAATTTCGTCTGGAAGAGCCTTCCCGCGTTCGGCTGGCGCGTGTTTGCGGTGCTGCGGCAGGACAATATGTCGAATGACCTGCCGGTCCTGACCGAAGTCACGCTCTCGACGGTGGCGGTGGCGGCACTGGGCATGCTCATCGTGACGCTGGTGTTTCTCAAGTTGCTCCTGCGCCCGGTCGAAAGACTCGCAAAGACGGCCGAGAGCATTGCGAATGGCAACCGGGTCTTCCCCGAGGAAACGACGAGTTCACGCGAGGCTGCCTCGCTCTCGAGCGCGCTTGCGATCATCCAGAGCAGGCTGATGCCGCTCCCTAGCGACACGCATTCGAAGGAAGCCCACTAGCGCTCCACGGACGCCTTGAGAAGAGCGCCGGGCAGGTTCGGCTGCGGATGCAGGCGAACCGCTTCCCCACGCAATGGTCTTTGGTTTCGATTGGTTGCGAGCGACTGCGCTCTCCCATCCTGACGGCGGGATCGCGCCCCAAGATTAGCTGACCTGATCCCGGGAACCCTGACACGCAAAAGCCGGGGCTTCACCCAGACTTCCTTGTCTGACAGAACCGTCGCAAGGCAGCTCATCTCGGGCTTCGCAGAGCCGTTCGAAAGCCCTCGCCAGATAAACCTTCGAAGACCTGCTCATGCCCTCGTCGCGCCTGGGCCGAACGATCTCAGACCGAACGCAGCGCCTTGGGATCGACCGCGATTCGTCTCTCGCCGCCCATGAAATCGAGCAGCACCCAGATACGGGCGTCAGGGTCGATCTCTGCGATCCGCCCCACCAGATCGGTGAAAGGGCCACTGGCCACACGCACCGTGTCCCCAGCGCTGAAGCTGGCTTCGGACTGGAGGCAGGCCTCTGTGTCGCACTGCGCCACGAGTTCCGAAATGAGCCCAGAAGGCACTTGGCGAGGCTCTGCGCCGAAGCTCACAAGCCGACTGACGCCGCGCGTCGCGTTGATTTTTCGCCAGAGCCCGCGTGCGGGGTCGAAGGAGACGAAAAGGTATCCGGGAAAGAGCGGGCGACGCGCTCTTTCAAAACGACCGGCGCGACGAATCGTGCGCACCTCTCGCGGCAAGAAAGTAGTGAAGCCCTGCCTCTCCAGATGTGTCTGTGCGATCGCCGCGCTGTTGGGCTTGAGCTGAGCCAGGAACCAGGGAGTTTCGGTGATCATGAGGGCCACGATTATTTCGTTCAATAATGAGCGAATTCATCCTCATTGGCGAAGGGAATGCAACCCGAAGATGTTTCCCTTCCAAGGCGGAGATCGGAACCGGCAACCTTAGCTCCCCGCGATCAAACCCGTATAATCCATTAAAAACCAATACTTTACCAGAATTCATTTTTGCAATGAGCGCTTTCTAGCGCATCCCTATGTGCAGCACCCCCTACGGGATCCGGGCGCTTGGAACTCCCGGAAAAGAATCGTCACGAAAAAGGTTCATCAGCTGACATTGCCACTCAAAAGATCCTCTCGCCGGGTCCGGGGTTCAGATGGCCGATTTTCAGACGGACTGGGAAACCTCACTCGCCCCTCTGTGCCGGGCGCGCGCCTGCTCGACGAGGCATCCGAGCACAATTCCATCCGCAGTTTCGCGGGCTTTTGCGAAATAGCTGTGCACCCGGTGGCTCGTGATGTCCCGCGCCACTCGACTGTCGAAGACGCGAAAATCCAGGACGGTTCATGCTCAATCGTCGGATTTATAGCTGTAGCGGTAGTTGTAATGGTATTGGTAATGACCGCCGTAGCGCTCGGCCTCACTGGCCTTGAAACCGTTGAGCACCGCCCCCGTGACGGAGCTGCCCGCCGCCTCGAAGCTCGCCTGCACGGCCCGCAGCGCCCCCTGCATCGTCTCAAGATGGCGAGCGATGGCGATCGTCGCGCCGACCGAACGCCCAATCACAACCGGGTCGGTGACCGCCAGTGCGGGCGGGGCATCGACGATGATCAGGTCGTAGCGATTGTCGAGCTCGGCCAGCATCTTCGCAAATTCCGCGCGCATCAGCAGCTCGGACGGGTTGGGCGGGTAGCGCCCCGCGACGATGACCGACATACCCTCGACCGGCCCCGTCACGATGACCTCGTCGAGCGGCTTTTCGTGCCCGAGATAATCCGAAAGTCCCGGCGCATCCTTCGGCAGATGCAGGAAACGGCGCAGATAGCCCCGCCGCATATCGGCATCGATTACGCAAACTTTCTGGCCCGCCTGAGCGGCGACCACTGCGAGGTTGATCGCGGTGAAACTCTTGCCGACGCCAGGCGAGGCGGAGGTCAGTTGAATCGAATGCGTTTTCGCATCGAGCAGTCCGAAATGCAGCGAGGTGCGCAACGAGCGCAGTGCCTCGGTTGCGACTGCGTCGGGATGATCCAGCGCAAAGATCGGCAGAACTCCCTTGCGATTGCGCAGATCCGCCGCCTCTGCGGCAAAAGGCACTGTCGCGAAAACCGGCAAGCCAAGCGCCTCGATTTCCTCGGCCCCCTTGATCCCCTTGCGCAGGGCACGGCGCAGCAGCACGATGCCAGCGCCCACGATCAGACCCAGAAGAGCCGCAAGCGCGATGATCCTGCCCTTGCGCGGCGCAACGGGGATCGGGTTGGTATAGGCGGTATCGATGATCCGCACCGAGCCCACGGTCGAGGCCCGCACCACCTGCAATTCCTGGCTGCGATTCAGAAGCTGGGTATAGACCTGCTGGGCCACCTCGAGATTGCGCTGCAGGTTGAAAATGTCCTTCTGCGTCTCGGGCAGGCTTTGCGTGGCCTGTTTGGCTTGTTCGAGCTGAGCCTGCAATTCCGTGCGGTTTTGCAATAGCGCCTGATAGGCGGGGTGGTTGACGGTATACTGATTCTGCAGCTCCGCTTCCTTGAGATCGAGCGCCGAAAGCTCGCCCTCGATCTTCGTCACCCTTTCGAGCAACGCCTGCGTCTCGTAATTCACATCGACCGATTGCTGTTTCTGGCGATATTCGTTGAGCGCCTGCTCGGCATCGGCGACGTTATTGCGCGCCTGCGGCAGTTGGCCTTGAATGAAGTCGAGGCTGTTTTCGGCCGAGGCGGCGTTGCGTTCGACATTCTGCTCCAGAAAGGCATTGGCGATTGCGTCGAGAATGGTCGCGGCCCGCGCGCGCTCGGTATCCTGATAGCTCGTGCGAAGGATCGAGCTGCCCCGCGGGGACTCGGTCACCGAAAACCGTGAAGACACCATCCCGATGGCAGCATCGAGCGAGCGACGACCAACGATGAACTGGCGTTTCTCGGGTGCATTGAGCTCCGAAACAGCGATCGCGAAGCTGCGATCAGCATTGGTGACTTCCTTACCCACCTCGCCGTTCAGCATCGTCCCGTCGGGCAGCTCGATACTGTAGCTCGACGGCCCTGTGACGGTCAGAGGCATTTGCTCGCCGATCCAGAAATCGGGAACCTTGAGCCGACCGACCGAAATGCTTTCCGGCCCCCATTGGTAGCTCGGAAGAAGGCCGAAGCTCGGCAGACCGACATGCATCGGGAAAAGGCCAAACACCGGCAGGCGCTTGGGATAGGCGAAGGTTTCGAGATCGAGCTTTTTTACCGCCTGGCCCAGAACGAGACGCGACTCCATGATCGCCATCTGTGTCTCGGCCTCGGATTTCCCGCCGCTCGAGGCGAAAAGATCCTTCATTCCCTCCGGCAGCGCGAGCGCGTCCTGAGACTGCTCGAGTTGCAGCAGACCCATGGCTTGATAGGTCGGCGCACTGCGCAGCGCCGCGAAGCCCCCGATCGACACCGCCACCACGAAGGCGGCCAGAATCCATTTCCATCCCGAGACCAGCGCACCGGCGAGGGCCATCAGGTCGATCTCGTCGTCGTCGTTTTCCTGTGTCTGCATCGGAGCCTGCGAAATGCCGGGGATCTGCTTCATTATCTCAACTCAACTCAATCTCGAAAACCAACAATAGAACGACCGGACACGCGAACCACACCCCCGCGCGTCTCCCGTCATCATCCCTGCCCTCTCTTGTGCCCAAGGCGGGCCACCCACCCATCGGCCGCAGTCCGGATCTGGGCGAAGGCCGCGCGATGGACCTCGATCGGCTTGCGATAGGGATCGGCAATGCCCTGCCCGCCCAGCCATTGATCGAAGAGCATCGTGCGCCCTGACAGATGCGGAGCGATCCGCGCAATCTCGGAACGGTGTCCCGCTTCCATCACGAGTATCAACTCATGCGCGGCGCCGATTTCGGCCGTGAACTGGCGCGCGACGTGTCCTTCGAGGCTTACCCCTTCAGCCCCGGCCACTTCGCGCATCACCTTGTCGGCGGGCGCCCCCACCACGGCGCCGATCCCGGCCGAACTGACCGTGACTTCGGGAAGCTCACGCGCAAGGAGGCGCTCCCCCACCGGTGAGCGGCAGATATTGCCGACACAGACGACCAGAATAGAGCCGACCTGCGCCATCAGTTCGCCAGCGCGTCCGCCGCGCGGGCCGTGTTCAGCGTCGGCAGCAGGTTCGAGATGAGACGGTTCCACTTCGCGACTGGCGCGGTGGTCACATAGACCACGTCCTGCGGGTGCAGATAGAAGCGCGTCCCCACGACATAGGCGGCCGCGCTCGACGTATCGAGCTGGTAGACGGTGACGCCCGCGGGCGTGTCGCGGAAGACGAAGATCCCGCGCGCATCGGCGGCCTCGGTCTTGAGCCCGCCCACCGAAGTCACGGCCTCGGTCAGAGTCACATCGTCCTTGGTCAGGTCGATCGGTCCGGGCTTGACGAGCTGGCCAAGCAGATAGGCCTCGGCCGCCTTGGCACGCGGCACCGCAATCACGTCGCCATTGTGCAGCACAGGGTTGTTCGACGAGATCCCCTGATTGAGGAAGGCCTGCATGTCGACGCTGTAGCTGCGTCCGCCCCGGCGCACGATCACACGCCGCGCATCGGCTTTTTCGGTAAGACCACCCGCCTCGTTGACAGCATCGAGCAGCGTCAGCGCCGAGGAGGTGAGCGGGATCCGGGCGGGCTGACCAACTTCGCCAGTGACCGAAACGGTCTGCGAATTGTAACCCACCACACGCACCGAGACCTGCGGCGAGGGGATGAATTCTTTGAGCTTCTCGGCCAGATCGGCGCGAATCTCATCGGGCGTGCGTCCACGGGCACGCACCTGACCGACATACGGGTAGAAGAAGGTGCCATCGGATTGTACACGCAGCCCCGATTCGGCGGGCGTGCGGTTTGCGCCAGCCGGCATCGTCAGCTCGGGGTGATCCCAGACCACGATGTCGAGCAGGTCGCCGGTGCCGACGCGGTAATTCCAATACCCGTTGGAGGGAAGGGTCGTACGACCGCCGCTCAGATCCGCCGGAGAGCCAAAGGTCGAGACATTCGCCGCACTAAGACGCACCACGGCGATATTGCCGGCAACCGGGTCTTCGGTCGTGGTGACGGGACGCGAGGAGAGCGGAAAATTCGTCGTCGAATTATCGCAGGAGGCCAAAAGCAGCAGCGCAAGACATGCTCCAAGAACCTTCGTCATCGCCCCCATGAACGCCCTCCTGAGCTTTTCGCCTCAACGGCGCAATCTTTACCTGTTTCGCCCTCGGAAGCATCGAGAGCCAGTCTCTGACTGGATAGCCGAGCCGTGCGCTTCTGCCAACCGCACATAGCGCACGAATCGATTCGGCCAGTTACCACGTTGCATATTGGCTTGGCGACCGGCCGGCAATCTGCTCAACCTACGGTTGTGCCTAATTTGCAGGCGCTGGTCGCAGTCGCGCTGCGGTTTCAGGCGGAGTCTCGCTCACCAAACCTTTACTGCGGCCGCTTCGTCTGGTTAAGAAGTATTGCGTCGGGTCCCCTTCGAATAAAACACGAATTGTTAGTCTCCCGCGCGAGCAACGCTTCAGTTTCAACGGCTCTCGTAGCTTCTGCACAAGGCGGTATCATGGCTGGGCTTATCTATATCGGCGTCGCATTCCTTGCCTCCTTTCTCTTCGCCGTGTTGATTGTCATCACTCAGGAATTCCACGGGGGGTTGAGTTATGACGGCTCTACCGGGGTGCAGAAGATCCACGCCGCACCGGTGCCCAGAATCGGCGGCTTTGCGCTTCTCGCGGGGGCGTTCGCGGCGGGTTGGACGCTCGATCCGGCCACGCAGGCGCTCTGGTGGACGATCTGCCTTTGCGGGATCCCGGCTTTCGGCTCGGGCGCGCTTGAGGACGTAACGAAGAAGGTCTCGGCAAAATGGCGGCTGCTGGCGACGGTCTTCGCCGGGCTGATCTTCTGCGTCGTCTCTGGCTATCGCATCGAACGCGCCGACATTCCCGGTCTCGACTACCTCCTGCAATACCCGGCATTCGGTATCGCGCTGAGCGCCATTGCCATCGGCGGCATCGCCAATTCGCTCAATATCATCGACGGGGTGAACGGGCTTGCCTCGGGCACAGCGATCATCGTCCTCTCGGCCTTCGCGGTGCTTGCGGCGAAAGCGGGCGACAGCTCGGTTCTCGCAATCTGCCTGCTGATGATCGGCGCGATTGCGGGTTTCTTCGTTCTGAATTTCCCCTCGGGGCGGCTCTTTTACGGAGATGCGGGCGCCTATTCGACGGGCTTCATGCTCGCGGTGATCGGCATCGTGCTGCCCGCGCGCAATCCTCAATATTCGCCGCTGATCGCGGTTCTCGCCCTGGCATACCCTTGGATCGAAACGCTGGTCTCGATCCGTCGCCGCGTGAAGCGCGAGGGCACCCATCCGGGCGAGGCCGATCGCCTGCATTTACACAGTCTCGTCTATCGCAGCCGCGCCAAGCGCATCGCGGAGACGATCAATCGACCGAAAATGCGCAATCCGATCACCTCGGTCCTGCTTTGGTCGCTGACGCTCGTGGCCTGCTCGATCACCGTGATCTGGCCGGACGAACCGTGGATACTCGGAGCGGGTGTCGGGGTCGTTTACGTGTTGTATCTGCTTATCTATCGGCGCGTAGCCCTTCTGAGCCGCATTCGCCGGGCGTTCAACGCACGGATTCGGCACCGCGCCTGAGAGATGCGCTCAGCCTTCCCGATGGGGCGGCTGATCTTCCATCGGCGCAAAATGCTCGCTCAGCATGAGCCAAAGCAGCGCCGACAGCGGAAATATGATGAGAGCTGAGAGCATCTCGCGCCTCTTCCCTAGGACAACGTAACAATTTTGTTAAAGCTATGCGGCAAAAATGTGGTCGCCGCTATTAACCATTTGATAGGGTAAATGGCCAAAATCGGGCATATCGGGCATAAAAGAAAAGCCCCGCCGGCATGCCGAC
Source organism: Thioclava marina (assembly GCF_002020135.1). Taxonomy (GTDB): domain Bacteria; phylum Pseudomonadota; class Alphaproteobacteria; order Rhodobacterales; family Rhodobacteraceae; genus Thioclava; species Thioclava marina. Next base: position 490,200 of record NZ_MPZS01000002.1, read on the forward strand.
GGGGCTTTTCTCGATCTCGTTCGCGAAAGGCGGGCGCTTACGCGCTCGTTCAGTTCGTGCCGTTCGTGGAACTCGTCCCACCGCTGCCGCCGCCCATGGCCGCTGCGGCGACACCCACGCCAATCATCACCATCACAACCGGCGTCGCGCCGCCGAGATTGCCGCCCATGCCCTTCGCACAGGTCACCTGAGCCATGCCGCCAGCGGTATACTGGGCCCCAAGCACTTGCTTGCCGCCGCAGACATTCGCCTGCTCGGCCCAAGCCATGAGAGCCTCATCGCTCAGGTTCGGCGGAGCCTGCACGCCTTGTGCAAGGCCGGGAAGGGTGGCGGCGAAGGTCGCGGCAATGGCCAGCGAAGCCGTAATCAGTTTGGTCATCAAAGCCTCCGGGATCGGATGAACAGTTAACATTCTTCAATCATATAACATTCGGTTTGCACGCCCCAGTAGAATCTTCCCCGGGCCGGTCAGTTTTTGCCGGTCGTGATTATTGCCGTCGCAATTGCCCCGACCTTGGGCGAAATCCACTGCCGCGCCGCCTCGATCCGCCCTGCCCCGTCGGTCCAATAAAGGTTCTGCGTGCGCAGCCCCGCAGTGGCGCAACTTTCCTCGTTGCGGATCAGACGTCGACCGGCCAGCATCTCGGGCCCCTTGCTGTCCATCTCGCATCCCATCAGCACGTAGCGCGCGTGGTTCTCGGCATCGAGCAACCGGTAGGTCCGCCGATAAGGCCCCGCAGTCTCGCCGCGCAGCGCCGCAAGCGTCGGCTCGGCATCGGCTCCCATGAGATCATCGCCCAGACCACGCGTCGCCACCACAACGCCCCGATCGACGCTCACGGCGATATTGTCATCGGAAACCCAGGTGCCGACCGTCCCGTTTCGTCCGATCGGGCGCAACACGGCTGTCGCGTTACGCGAGGGGATAACCACCTCCAGCCCTGTGCCGGCGTCGCCACCTTGCGCGATCACGACCTGCACTCCCTTCCCTTGCGGAGCGTCGGCCGATCCGGCCGAAAACGACATCGGGATCTTGCCGCAACCGGCAAGCGCCAGAAGGGACGCCGCGAGCCACAACCTCATCGCCAGAACCTTTCCCAATTGCCATCAAGCGTGGCCGCCTGATCGTCACGCACCAGGCCATAGAGCCGATCCGAGACATGCAGCCGCGCCCCGCCGTCACGCAGGATCGGCTGGATCACGGTCGAATACTTCGTGCGTGTCGCCTGCCCCGTCACCCAACCCAGCGGGATGGTCAGCGTGAACCCCTTGTCAAAGGAGCCTTCGCCGAAATCAGCCGAGGAGACGTCGGTCTTCGTGGCGTAGACGCCCACGCGCCAGCCATTGTCGAAGACGCGCGCGAAGCTCAGCGTGGCCCCGGTATCGCCCGCGAGATAACGCCCGACATCGAGCTGCGTGTAGAAATCGTCGCTCAGACGGTAATAGGCCGAAAGATGCCCGGTCGTGACCTCGTAGTCACGCAGATCGAAACGCTGGTCATAGCCGCGCTGACGCACCCGGTTGATCTCGGCCCCGAGCGCAAGGCGGCTGTTTTGCGGCGCCCAGAGCACCTCCGCCGAGACGCCCGCGAACATCGCCTCGAGATAGCCAGCCGTGACCCGGCCATAGAGATCGCGACCGGGGCGGAAGAAATAAGCCGCAGTCAGTTCGGGGATCTGCGGACCGGAGGTCTTGTAATAGAGCCAGGCATCCGAACGCACATGCGGCAGAACCGAATCCGAAGGCCGGTTGGCCTGATCCAGATTGCCGATCAGTTTCTGATTCACCTGCCCCGAGAGCAAAAGTCCCGGCAGCGGCTCGAACCTGGCCCCGAGACTGAAGCCGATATCGGCGCGCAGCGGATCGTCAGGATCGAAGAGTGCAGGCTTGAGATAAGGGCCGATGCGCCAGGAGAAGCGCGGATAAACACCGTCCGCCGGTGGCAGGCGGCCCGTTGCGTCGCCGATCTGCGCGTTCGCGCGGATCAGCTCTCCCCCGATCGGGTGGAATTCATAAGCTTCGAGATCGGCGCGCTTGAGTTCGGTCGTGCTCACCGGCATCGCGTTTTCCGACAGGGTGATGGCGAAGCGATCGACGCTTGCGGGGGCTTGGGCGCTCAGCACCCGCGCCGCGCGCCCGATCGCCTCGGGCGCGGCATTGTAACGATCGTTGCGGATCTGGATCTCGAGCCGGTCACCGCTAAGCGCGATGCCCTCGAGAGCAAGTCCCTGCGCGGCAAGCGCCGGGCGCAAGGACGCCTCGAGCAGCGCCGGATCGCCCGCCCAACTTTTCGCCGCATCCGCGCCTCCGCGCGGCACCACCGGCGGCGGCGCGCTCTCGAGCCCGCTGGGATGCGGATTAGACTTGGGGTTGAGCGCATAATTGAGCTGGAGGCTCAACGTCGAGCCATACATGTAACCCGCGCTCACCGAGGCATTCGGGTTGATCTGGTAGCGCGCGGCGAAATTGAAGGGCGATTTGCGATCGAAGGTCGGCCCGTCCTCGCGCGTGTAGGCATCCGACGAATATTCCGCGACCAGGGTCAGCCGGTCACTCGCCTGCCATTCGACACCACCGAAAAGCGCCGCTGGACCGCGAAACCATTGAGAAGGCTGAAATGTGCCGCCCTTACCGACATCCGCCTTGGGCCGGGTGTCGAACCGATCCGAGATCACACCCAGAGGGTTGTCGAAACTCCCGAACGAGCCCAGCCGCCCCCAGCCGATGCCCGCCGTCGCTCGCAGCTTCTGCGTCAGCGCCTTCGACGCCACGACATATTCACCCGCATAGACGCCGGTGCCAGCCATGTCGTTGATGCCGACCGCCATGGCAGGCCGGAACCGCCCTTCGTCGAGGAAACGATACTGGACCGAGAAGCTGCGGTCATAGAGCGTGCTGCCGCCGTTGTAATTGCCGACAGAGGAATAGCGGAATCCTGCCGAGAGTCGCGGCGTGATCTGGAATGCCGCCGAAACCCGCGTCTGGTTCTGCATGTGGAAGATCGTGAAACCAAGCTCCGCATCTTCGCGACTGCCCGCCGAAGGCATGTCAATCAAGCCGGGGACACCGAAGCTGTTATACCCCAGCGCGACATCCGCCCCCTCTGCGCGCAACGGCGAAGGGTGGCAGAAAACCGTTGCGCCAAAAGCGCTTAAAGCCAGAAAAATTGGCCATCTGCGGTGACCGAGTGGACGCAGGAACATAATGGAATCCGCTCAGGTAATGATCTGTTGCTGTGTCCTAACAGAGTAGACCCTAAGCATGTAGCCCGGAAGGACGCTAAAACTCGGTTTGTCGCAGATTTGCACTCGTTGCGCGCCTACCAGCTTTGCACCACTTCAGGGGCGGCCGAGCCAATGGATGCCCCCCGTGAGACGAGTTCGTCATCGCTGCGCCATGGCCGCGCGCGCCACTCTCACGGCAATACGAGCGGTCGCCAGCTTTGACCGCTGCCGCGAGCTGCGGGCCCGGGATCAAATCGCAGGGGATCGCAACGAGATGGCGAATATCGTGTCTTTGCGATGGCAGCAGCTCGACGCCCCCCCCCTTTCCGCTGGTTCCGACCACAGCTTCCCCGAACGTGTTTCCGTTCCCTTCAAGCGCACAATCTACGCGGCATCTGCGAGCATCCGCGACAGGCAGTTCAGAACCACCGTCCGCCTCGCTCTTTGTCGATGACCACTCAGACTATCGTCAGGCTATAACTCGCTGGCCGACACCGCCGAAGGAATCGAGCGGCAGCGTCGCGCGAAGGCGCATTGTGCCGGGCAACTCGTGCTGCACCGACTATCGCACGCAGACCGAGCCGGCAAATGACGCGCGGTCCTGTTTCTTGAACTCGCGATCACCTTCGTGCGGTTCGGATAACGCGAAAAATATTACCCGGATCAGTGGCTCGACATGGGGTTCAAAGAGGCGGCGGGCTTCGAGATGGGCCCTGACCGGCAGTGCCCCATGTGCTGAGGATAGCGGCCGGGCACTTTGGGATCGCGGCGCGCGGCGGCACTTAGAAGACCCTTGCCGCCAATCCCTCCTCTTTGGTCATGCGATGCAGATCCGCGACAACCCCGTCGCGTGCGAGCATTCTCGCTTCGGCCAAATCAAGCCGCGCGATGGCTGCCTCTTCGCTGCCCGTCTCGCGCAAGGCACGCGCCCAGATTCGAGATACCGATGCCGCCGACCAAGGCAACGCAGCCTGTGTGACCCAGACCCGCGCCCGGGGTGGCAGTCTGTCATGCGCCGCCATGGGGTTCGCCCGGCCACGCCTGCGCAGCCGGGTGACGAGGTTTTGTCTCATGCCGCACGGCCCCATTGCGGAAAAGGATCCACCAGATCGGTCCAGGCCTCGGGCGCAAAGCGGGTCTCGGGAACGAGGCATCGCGCCAGCATCGTCTCGATCCGGGCCCGGTTCATCTCGCCCAGCATTCCGATGAAGACCATCTCCTGCCGCCGGTCGCCGAATTCCTGCGCCACCCGCGCGGCCATGTGTTCGCGGGCCGCTTCGGGCCAATGCTGCTCGGGGACGGCGGACCACCACAGGCCAAGTCCGCGTACCTCCATCATCGGCCCGGCCATCGAGAACTCGCCCGCCCAGTCGGGGCGCGTGGCGAGCCAGAAATGCCCCTTGGCGCGGATCACGCCCGGCAGCGGCGTCTCGAAAAATTCGGCCAGCTTCGCGGGGTCGAAGGGACGCTCGGCGCGGAACACGAACGAGGTGATCCCGTATTCGGCATCCTCTGGCGTGTGATCGGCATAACCGTAAAGCTCCTGCGCCCAGGTCGGGTGACGATGCGCCTGCTCGAAGGAGAACCGCCCCGTGCCGAGGATCTCTCGCGGTTCGACCTTGCCGTAATCGGTCTCGACGATCTTCGCATCGGCATTGAGCGCGCGGATGATCGCGCGGGCAGTCTCGCGCTCGACCTCGCTGGCCGAGCCGATCTTGTTGAGCACGATCACATCCGCGAATTCGATCTGCTCGGTGAGCAACTGCACGAGACTGCGCTCATCCTCCGGACCCAGCTCGACCCCGCGATCAGCGAGGAAATCCTGTGCCGAGAAGTCGCGCGTGAGGTTCGCGGCATCGACTACGGTGACCATCGTGTCAAGCTTGGCGATATCGTCGAGCGCCTCGCCCTGATCGTCACGGAACTCGAAGCTGGCGGCGACGGGCAGCGGCTCCGACACCCCGGTCGATTCGATCAACAGGTAGTCGAAACGGCCCTCTTGCGCGAGGCGGCGCACCTCGATCAACAGGTCTTCGCGCAATGTGCAGCAGATACAGCCATTGGTCATTTCGACGAGCTTCTCTTCGCCGCGCGTGAGGCTGCCGCCCGCGCGGATCAGGTCGGCGTCGATATTCACCTCGGACATGTCATTGACGATCACCGCGACGCGCAAACCGTCGCGATTGGCAAGGATGTGGTTGAGAAGCGTGGTCTTTCCGGCGCCGAGAAAGCCAGAGAACACGGTGACGGGAAGGCGGCTGTCCATTTGCATCTCCTGTTATAATATAACTTTTGTTACAAAATAACATTTCCCCACGCAAGCGGGGTTTCTTGTTTTTTGCGCTCGGGTCGTCGCTGTAAAAACTTCGAGAGAGTTCGTTTCGTGAATCCGGGGTCGCAGCACGGGCGCAAGAGCAGACCGGCACCGCACCTCCCGAGCGATAGCACCGGGATCAATCGCCAGCGGGAAGACGAACAGCACGCCCGCACGCAGGGCGGCCCCTAGCAACGCTTCTGGCCCCAGAGCCTCCCCGGTATTGACGGAGAAACGCCGGAAATCCGGCAGGTCGAAATCACAGGATGCCGTATCGGCGAGACGCGATCCTGTCCGGACTGCTCGCCCGAAAGCGGGAGGTTCAGGAGATCGGCAGCGTGACCGCCTGTGGCGCCCATGACACCCCAAAATGCCATGATGCGAACGGTAGCCGGGCGATCATGTCGTCTGATCACCACGAAAGGCGCGAGACCTCGAACCGCTATGAAGCGCTCGGAATGCACGTCGCCGAGGTAGCGCGACAGGTTGGTCCGGGGAACGGGAAAGTGCGTCCCTCACCCGATTTGCGCACCTGCCCCCCGAGGGGCGCGATCGCCATACACTCGCAATTGTCGGGCTCGTTTACGGTCTGGCTTCTCGACCCCAGCGCGAACCGCAAAAGCAAAGTGGCGAGAAAATTTCGCATGGGCCGGGCAATTTCGATCATTTTTTGAGCAGGGTCGACCTCGAGCATTTGCCAGCGCATGAGTGGCCGGATTGCCGCTTTGGCGACAAGACATTTTCAGTAGGGTCATTCCATCAATGAAACTATCGAACCCGAGGCCCGACATGAAAAGACTCGCTTCCGCATTGATCGCCCTGACATTCGCGTCGCCATCCTACGCGCATCTGAACCCCGACGAGCACGGCTCGTTCATGGCGGGAGCATCGCATCCATGGTTCGGGAGCGATCACATCCTGGCCATGGTCGCTGTGGGCCTCTGGGCTGCTATGTTTGGCGGAAGAGCCGTCTGGAAGCTACCCACCGCGTTCGTGGGAGCAATGGTGGTCGGGTTCTTCCTGGCGCTCGGAGGTGTTCCGTTGCCGTTTGTCGAACCAATGATCCTCGCCTCGGTGGTCGTACTCGGACTGGTGGTGGCAACGGCGGCGAAAATGCCGGTGAATGCCAGCATTGCGCTTTGTGCGCTGTTCGGGTTGTTCCACGGCCACGCGCATGGCGGCGAACTTGGCAGCGCCGGTGCCACGGCATTCGGTTTCGGCTTCGCGCTTTCGACGGCAGTTCTTCATGCGATCGGCGTCGGGATCGCAGTGACCCTTTCGCGCCAGCTCAAGTCCGCGCATGCCACGCAGATGCTCGGCGCGCTCACGGCCATGGCAGGCGCGTGGCTGGCTTTTTCCGGCTGATATCTGAAAGGCGCGACCGGAGCGACGCTCATCACTGTCTGTTTCGGTCGTGCTTTCGCCCAAGCGTCACGCCGATCTCATAGCACTCCGCCTGCGCTCACGCCCCGAAGCAACCGGGGTTTGTCGTCGGTTAGGCTTGAGCGACTCACCGCGAGAGGCACAAGAGGCTGCCGGTCGCGCATCCCTCTCCGACTGCGGCAAAGCCCCAAATCGCTGAACGGATCGCACGAACAGCTTGCCAACGCGGTCCTTTTGCATGGGCCTTCTATCGCGCCGGCGGGGATGGACTCATTTCAGGCCGTTCAGAAATCATCTCCTGAATTGTCCACTTGCGTCGGACGACTTCCCTCCATACCGTCGCTCACATGAACGTGATCGGCGTCAAAACTATCGGCGGGCGGCTTGCTCGCCTTCTCCTCCTGCTGGCGGTTTTGCTGGCCGGGTTGGTGCCCGATGGCATGATGCGTCAGGCCAGCGCTGACGGGATGCGCCTGGTGCTTTGCACCGCAGACGGCGTCCAAGAGGTCTGGCTGACGGACGATGGCAAGACAACACCGGTCGATCCGGGCCACGAACAAACAGAAACCCACGAACAGCATTGCGTTCAGGTCAACCTGATCGCCCATGCCTTTTCGCTTCCCGACATCGAACCGCGGAACATAGCCATCACCCCGGTCGTTCTGGCCGGGATTTCCCATCAGGTCCTGTCCCGCCAGGTTGTTGATGACGCCCGGCGCAGCAGAGCTCCACCTGCTTTCATGTGAGCCTGCCCAGGCTCGGACCGAGGTAGCGATCCGCGAAACAGGCGATGATCGCCCTTTCTCCTCGCGCGCATGTGGGCAAAGCCCCGGTTCGCTTGGCGAGACCAAAAAGCTCCCGGCCCCTTTGCCCGCATGCCAGCTGCTGCTTGCCAGGCAGATTTGCGTCACGGGACTTCGACGTTTTCCGAGCGCGGCATCACTGCCGGTGCCACGCCGACCGAAATTCTAGGGAAATACCATGAAACCCATCTTCAAATCCGCAGCCTTCGCGGCTGCTTTCCTTGGCGCCTTCGCCGCCCCCGCGCTGGCCGAGATCACGATCACCGACCTGCGCGACCGCTCCGTCACTCTGGAAGAGCCGGCGCAGCATGTGCTCCTGGGCTTCTATTACCAGGAATTCCTGGCCGTGGCCGGCGAGGGCGGCGTCGACAGGATTGCGGCGCTCTCGCGCGGACCCTGGGCCGATTGGCGACCCGGACAGTGGGAGGTCTACACCGCAGCCTTTCCGCAGCTGAAGGATCTCCCCGATGTCGGCGATACCGAAAGCGCGACATTCTCGATCGAGGCCGCGATCGCCGCCGAGCCCGATCTCGTGCTGCTCGCGGCCTGGCAATATGACGCCTTGGGTGAAAGTGTGGGCCAGTTCGATACGGCTGGCATTCCCGTGCTCGTGCTCGACTACAATGCCCAGACGCTGGAAAAGCACCTCGCCTCGACCCGTGCGCTTGGAGCGGCGCTGGGGGCCGATGAGCGTGCCGAAACGCTGGCCAGGCTTTATGCAGACATGAGCGCCGACACCGCCGCACGCGTGGCCAAAGCGGGCCCCTCTAACGCCAAGGTCTATGTCGAGCTGGCACAGAAAGGCCCGGACGAGGCCGGAAATTCCTACGCGGGCGGCATGTGGGGCGGCATCATCGACGGGCTGGGCGGGCAAAACATCGCCAATGGCCAGATCGAGAACTGGGGGCCGCTCTCGCCGGAATACGTGCTGGCCGAGCAGCCCGACGTGATCTTGCTCGCGGGCTCCGAATGGCTGAACCGTCCCGCCGCCGTGACGCTGGGTTTTGCCCAGGACAAAGCCGTCGCGCAAAAGCGGATGAAAGCCTACCTGGGACGTGCTGGCTGGGCCGAGCTGCCCGCGGTCAAGTCCGGCAATGTCTATGGCGTCTATCACGGCGGCACGCGCGCGCTTTCGGACTTCGCCTATTTCCGCTTCATCGGCAAGGCGATCCACCCCGAAGCTTTTGCCGATGTCGATCCGCAGGCCGAGCTTGCACAGTTCTATGCCGACTGGCTGCCGGTCGAGGCCGACGGCGTCTTCATGATCCAGGCGGAATGAGCACCGCCACAACATACCGGAGCGACGCGCTGCGTCGCTCCGGCGCGATCCGGGCGGGGACGCTTCTGGCCGCCCTCGCAGCCTTGTGCGCGCTCATGGTGGCCGACCTGATCACCGGTCCTGCCGGGATCGCCCTGCTCGATGTACTGCACGGGCTGGCCGAAGGCCCGGGCGGCGAAGACCGCCGCCTTGCCACGATCCTTTGGTTTCTCAGAATGCCGCAAACCCTGACCGCCGCCCTCGTGGGGGCCAGCCTCGGCATCGCCGGGCTGATGATGCAGACCATCCTCGCAAACCCGCTCGCCAGCCCCTACACACTGGGCTTTTCCGCCGCCGCAGGCTTCGGAGCGGCCTTCGTCATTCTCTTTGGCACGGCACTACCGGTGGCGATGTGGATCGGGGTGCCGCTGGCCGCCTTCGCGGGAACCTTGGTCGCGGCCTCGCTCGTCTACCTCGTGGCGCGCTATCGCGGCGCCTCGCCCGAAATGCTGGTCCTCGCCGGCATCGCGGTTCTCTTCTTCTTCCAGTCCCTGCAATCTCTCTTGCAGTTCATGGCCGCCCCCGAGGTGCTGCAACAGATCGTCTTCTGGCTATTTGGCAGTCTGCTCAAATCCACCTGGACGAGCGTCAAGGTGATCGCGCTGATCCTCGCGCTGAGCCTGCCCTTCATCCTGCGCGACGCCTGGAACCTCACCGCGCTGCGGCTGGGCGATGGCAACGCGGCGAGCCTCGGGCTCGATATCGACGCGCTGCGCCGCCGGGTGCTCGTGATCGTGGCGCTGCTGACGGCGGGGGCGGTCAGCTTTACCGGGACGATCGGTTTTGTCGGTCTGATCGCGCCGCATGTCGGCCGCTCCCTCGTGGGCGAGGACCATCGCTTTTCGCTACCCATGGCCGGGATCATGGGCGCAATCGTTCTGGTCGCCGCCTCGGTCGTCGGCAAGGTTATCTCGCCCGGCGCGGTGATCCCGGTGGGCATCATCACCGCGATCGCTGGTATTCCGATGCTGATGGGCGTGATCCTTAAGAAAGGGGGACGGCAATGACCGGGCTTTCGCTGACGGATTTCTCGGTCACGATCGGGCGGCAGAAGGTGCTGCGCATCGACCGGCTCGACCTGCCAGCCGTTGGCCTTGTCGGGGTCGTCGGGCCGAACGGGGCAGGCAAATCCACGCTGCTCAAGGCGCTGGCGGGGGTGCTTCCGCATCGTGGCGTGAAGACACTCGGGACCGGCTGGCCCGCTCCACGCCAGATCGGGTTCATGCCGCAGGATTTCATGGTGCGCGCGGCGCTGAGCGTGACCGAATGCGTGTTGCTGGGGCGGCGCGAGCGCCTCGGATGGCGGATCACCCCGCAAGATCATGCCGAGGTCGAGCGAGCGCTGGAGGCCTTTGGCCTCGGCGCGCTCGCCACGCAGCGCATGGACAACCTCTCCGGAGGTCAGCAGCAGCTGGTTCTGCTGGCCCAACGTCTGTTGCGCAGCCCGAGGCTCCTGATCCTAGACGAGCCCACCAGTGCGCTGGATCTGCATCGCCAGATCGAGGTCCTCACCCATCTCAAGGCCACCCGCCGACACGATATCCTTGTGATTACCGCATTGCACGACCTCACCCTTGCGGGGCGTTTTGCCGACAGGCTCGTGATGATCGAGAACGGCCGCTTGCGTGCGGTCGGCCCTCCCGCAGAGGTCTTGACACGGACGATCCTTGATCCGGTCTATTCGATCTCGTCGGAATGTCTCAGTGACCGAGAGGGCAGCCCGGTGATCGTCCCGCACCGCGTTGCGTCACTGCCGATCCGGGGGTGATTAGGACGACCGGGATTTGAAGACAGCTCGGTGATCAGAGCATTTTCCTGCAACGCGGCGCGTCGTGCATTCCGCAGAGAAAGCCCATCCACCCGATCACCTGATGTCTCAGCAGGCCTTTTCTGTCGCGAACCTTGGCTTGCCTGAAGGGCTAAGGAAGAGCGATATGTACTGGAAAACCCGATCATGACGTCCTGATCGGCTCCGAAATGGTGCGAGCATGACGTCGGCCTCTTCACCTCGCCAAAATCGGCAGTTTGCTCAACGCGAGATCTCGATCCTTGGGAAGACTCGGCTCCAATACCCGACACCCGACCACCCGGCGCCTTGTTCGAAATCAATGCAACATGGCCCAATCCGCCCCAAAATCGCTCTCACACCCGCATGCTCAACGCATTCGGTGGATTCGTTACATGGAGGTTTGCAATGCGTTTCCTTCTACTTCTGCCAGCAGTGCTGGCCGTCGCAGCCTGTTACCCCACACCTGGTCCATATCCGGACGGCCCACGGCCGAGGCCTTACTCATCCTACCCTGCTGAGACCATTGAATACGGTCGCATCGTTGCCGTACGTCCGGTGACGATGCAGCGAACGAGCGATGGGGACCGGATCGTCGGCACCGTCACCGGCGCGCTGGTCGGTGCCGTGATCGGACACCAGTTCGGGTCTGGAACCGGCAAGGACCTGATGACAGGGGCCGGCGCAGTGACCGGTGCGATCGTGGGCAGCAATATCGCGAGCCAAGGCGGCACCTACACGTCTTACGCCTGGACCGTGCGCCTCGACAACGGCGGCTCGATCACCGTGATTCAGCTCTCGAACACCTTCCGCGTCGGCGACAGAGTGAGCGTCGTGCGGAGGGGCGATCAGGTTTACCTGAGATAAACCTGGACCCTGCGGCCCGGGGCTTGACGCCTCGGACCGCCGAGGGACTGGCATGATCCCGAGGGGCGACATTGTTGCCTCGTCAACTCGTGGCGTCACGGCCGCCGGTCGAGACGCTAGACGGCCATGCTCCCAACGTCTTCGCTCCTCACGTTGCGTGGCGTCTCCGACGCGGCGCCTGCCCTTGTCCGGTAATCCAACAGCTCGACCGTGTCGCGAATGGCAACGAAATGCCCGTCTTCGACTTCGCGGAGCGCGATACGCTCGGGGTCAGTGTCGCGCGGCAGCAGGAGCTTTGGCATTCGGAGGTCGGTCGCGCGTTCCCGCTCGAGCGGTCTTCGCTGCGGATCCGGATGCGGCACCGCCGACAACAGCCGCCGGGTATAGGGATGCAGCGGTCGGCTGAGAACGGTTTCGGTCGGCCCGGTCTCGACGACTTGCCCCGCCCACATCACGGCAATGCGGTGGCTGACGCGTTCGACGACCGCGATGTCATGGGAGATGAAGAGGAAGGAAACGCCCTCTTCCTTCTGCAGTCTGGCGATCAGATCCGTGATCTGGCGCGCGACCGAAACGTCGAGGGCCGAGACCGCTTCGTCCGCGACGATGATTGCCGGTTTGACCGAGAGCGCGCGGCAGATGCAAAGCCGTTGGCGCTGTCCGCCGGAAAACTGGTGCGGGTAGCGGTCCATCGCAGCGCTTTCCAGGCCCACCCGCTCCAAAAGTTCTCCCGCCATCGCTCGACGCTCGGCGCGCGTCATCGGATTGCGGATATGGGCCGGTTCGGTGATCAGGTCGTAGACCGGGAGGCGCGGGTTGAGGCTCGCATAGGGGTCCTGGAAGACCATCTGCATGTTTCCGCGCAGCGGGCGCAGTTCTTGTGATGTCAGACCGGTCAGCTCCTGCCCGCTCAGTCGGACCCGCCCTCCGAAGGACGTCTCGAGCCCGAGCAGCGTCCGCGCCAGCGTGGATTTTCCGCAACCGGATTCACCCACGAGCCCGAGCGTTTCGCCCCGGCCGAGGGTCAGCGAAACCCCATTGACCGCGTGATAGTCGAGCGCGGGCCGCCCCGGCAAGGCGCGACGCACCGGGAAACGGACACAAAGCCGGTCGACTTCGAGCAGCGGCGCGCCGGCGCCAAGCGGCCGCTTCGGGGCGCCCCCGCCCAGCATTGGCGTCGCTGCCATCAGGTTCCGGGTGTACTCGGCCTGCGGAGCTGAAAAGATCTGGGCAACCGGCCCGGATTCGACCTGTTCGCCACGACAGAGCACGACGACGCGGTCGGCGATCTCTGCCACCACCCCCATGTCGTGCGTGATGAACAGCACGGCCATGCCGCTTTCTTCCTGCAGCTGCTTGATCAGCGAAAGAATTTCCGCCTGCGTCGTGACGTCGAGCGCCGTCGTCGGTTCATCGGCAATCAGCAAGTCGGGCTGGCAGGCCAGCGCCATCGCGATCATGACGCGCTGACGCAGCCCGCCCGAAAGCTCGTGCGGATATTGCACCAGCCGCCGCTCGGGCTCGGGGATATTGACCCGTTCGAACGCGGCACGGGCCGCCGCCAATGCCGCTTTTCGGTCCAGCCCCTGATGCAGGCGCAACACTTCCGCCACCTGCTCACCAAGAGGCATCACCGGGTTGAGCGCCGTCATCGGCTCCTGAAAGATCATGGAAATCCGGTTGCCGCGCACCTGCTGCATTGCGCGTTCATCGAGCGACGTGATCTCGAGGGGCGCGTCGCCAGCCAGATCTATGCGCCCTCCGGTCACGCTCCCGCCCTCGCGCTCGATCAGGCGCATCAGCGCAAGCGCGGTGGCGGATTTGCCCGACCCGGATTCCCCCACCAGCGCGACGGTTTCGCCGCGCGCGATGTCGAAGCTGAGCCCCGACAGCGCGGTATGGGAGCCGAAGGCGAGGCTCAGGTTCTGGACCGAAAGAAGCGATGCGCGGCTCATGGATCAACTCGCGGCTGCGGCGGCGCGACGGGCGCGCGCCTCGGGATGGTCGGCAAAGGACGGCAGCGGAGGCGTCCAGCGGCGGTGGCGGGGGGTGGTCTCGAAGGCGAAGGGATCGTCGCCCACCACTTCCCATTTGAAGCTGTCGCCCAGCTCGATCATCCCCATCGCGCCGGCGGGTTCGCCTTCGGTGGTGAAGCTTTCGGTCAGCGATTGCTGGGTCAGATGGGTGATGCCATCGACGGTGGTGACGGTGTTCCAGTGCACGTGCCCGGCGAGGCAGACGACCGGCACGTTGGCGCGGGCAAGGGCGGCGCGGGCGCGCTCGGCCATCGGATAGGTCGAGCTGGCGGGGTTGTTCTCGAAATAGTAGTTGCCCACCTGCGAATGACCCGAGATCGGCACATGGCTGACCACCAGCGTCGGACGGTCGGTCGCCTGCATGGTGCGCGAAAGCCAGATCACGTCGGGCTCGGTCAGCACGAAGCCGGAATAGTCGGGCGTGCGGCGGATGCGGCTGTCGGCGCGCCACAGCACGATGCGCCAGCCGCCGATATCGACAACTCCATGATCGAGCGACTGGCCGAGGATGTCTTCGTTGTCCGAGACGTCCAGATGGTCGCGGTCATGGTTGCCGTTGAGATGCAGGATCGGGGCATCGACGTCGCGGAAGGCCTCGGCCACCTCGCCTTCCAGCCGCAGGTCGGTGTCGCGGTTCTCGTCCGAGATCCGGTCCCCGAGATCGAGCACCAGATCGGCGCCGCCATCGCGAACGTAACGGGCAAATTCTTCCATCAAGGGAAGCGCCATGTCGCCGCGCTTCGCGGTCGAGGGCTTGCCGTGGTGGATATCGGTGACGATGGCGATACGGGTGGACATGGTGAAACTTTCCGAAGAGTTGGGGGAAGGTGCCCGCCGCCGCCCGAAAGCGGCGACGGGCGGGCAGTGTCAGTTGGACGCGAAGGCGATCGCGCCGGCGCGGAAGTCGAGCACGTAGGGGATATGGCCGGGCTTGGGCGCCCATTCGACATCCTTGCGCATCGCCCAGCTCTCATAGGGGCGATAGAGCGGCAGAACCGGCGGATCCTGCTGGATGCGGTCCATCAGCTCGGCATAGGCGGCGCGGCGATCGGCGACATCCTTGGAGAAGCGGAACTTGTCCCAGGTCTTGCGATAGGCCTCGTCGGTGGTGAAGCGACCTTCCGATTCCGACGCCGCATCCGGAGCCCACATCACGCCGAACGAGCCGAAGGGGTCCGCGAAATACATCGGGTTCGACCAGTTGCGCGTCATCATGTCCTTGCTGTTGCCGGTCCATTTCTCGACGACGTTCACCTTGCCCTTGACGCCGACCTGCGCCCACATCTCGGTGATCGCCTGCGCGGCCAGAAGGCCGTTGGTGTAATAGACCGCGTCGGTGTCATAGGTGATCTCGAACCCGTCATAACCGGCTTCCTTGAGCAGCTCGCGGGCCTTGCCGGGATTGTATTCGAAGGTCTTCAGCTCCGGCATGTAGAGATCGCCGTATTCCTTCATCGTGTGGGTCGAGGGCACGACGGCCTTGCCCATCCACAGCGCCTCGTTCAGCGCGTCGCGGTCGATCGCGAGGCTGAGCGCCTGACGGATGCGCGGGTCACGCAGCTTGGGATGGTTGGTGTTCATGATCATGACGTGGAACAGCGGCGTGACGCTGCCCGCGGCCTTGAGATTGGGATCGGCGTCGATCAGCGGCAGCTGGTCAGGCGCGACATTGGTGATCATGTCGACTTCGCCGGTCTTGAGCGCGGTGATGCGCGAGGCGGTTTCCGGGATGTGGATCACGGTAACCTTCTCGAGCGGCGCCTTGTCGCCCCAGAAATTGTCGAAGCGGGTATAGACCACGCGCTCGCCCGGTTTGAACTCGCTGATCGCATAGGGGCCGGTGCCGACCGGCGCCATCGAGAAGGCCTCGTAATCGCTGTCCTCGGCCACGTTCGGATCGCCGGTCAGGGCTTTGGTGTAGTCTTCGGGGATGATCATGACCTGCTGCAGGTTCACGAGCGTCTCCCAAAGCGGCTCTTCGCGCTTCACGGTGATGCGGACGGTGTAATCGTCGACCTTCTCGGCCTTCTCGAAGTTGTTCAGACGGTCCTTCGAGCGCACCATGTAAGGCGGGAAGGTGGCCTGGTACATGCGGTTGAGCGAGAAGACGACGTCACCGGCGGTCATCGCTTCGCCGTTCTGGAAGGTCACGCCTTCGCGCAGCTTGAATTCCATGACCTTGGGCGACACGAGATGCCATTCAGTCGCCAGACCCGGGCGCCATTCGCCGCCGATCTTTTCGTGATCCTTGTCGATCAGCGTGTCGAAGCTGTTGTAGTAGAACTGCGAGCCGACATTCGAGTGGTCGCGGCCAGGGTCGAGATACTTGGCGACGTTGGCAGCGCCGACCTTGAGTTCGCGGGCCTGGGCCCCCGTGACGCCGGCGGCGGCGAGGCCGGCGGCAAGAGCGGTGGAAATGAGCAGTCTGAGCATGGGTGTCTCCGTTGCAGGGTTTGGCGGGCGCTTTGGCCTTCTGGTCTTGTTGCGGGGTTCAGCGTGCGCGCAGGCGCACATCGACACTGTCGCGCAGCCAGTCACCGACCACCTGGACGGCGAAGGTCAGCAGCACGATCAGCAAGGCGGGGACGATGACGATCCAGGGGGCGGTCGGCATGTAGTCGCGGCCGATGCCGACCATCGAGCCAAGCGTCGCGGTCGGGGGCTGCACGCCGAGGCCGAGGAAGGACAGCGTGCTCTCGAGCAGCACGATATTGGACAGCGACAGCGTGAACTGGACCACCAGCGGCGAGACGATATTGGGCAGCAGATGGGTGAAGGCGATGCGCCGCGGTCCGGCGCCCGCGGCACGGGCGGCCTCGATGAACGGCAGGTGCATCAGGCGGCGCACGTCGCCGCGCACGATGCGGGCGTATTGCTCCCAGCCGGCAAGGCCCAGCACAATCACCATCACCTGAAGCGAGCTGCCGAAGATCGCCAGCGTGAACAGCGCGATCAGCGTGAAAGGCACCGCGATCTGGGTGTCGACAGCCGACATTATGACGGCATCGGTGCGTCCGCCGACCACGCCGGCAAGCAATCCCAACAGCCCGCCAAAGAGCAGACCCAGCAGCGCGCCAAGGATCGCCAGCATCAGCGTCAGCCGCAATCCGTGCAGGCTGCGCGACAGGATATCGCGCCCCAGCTCGTCCGTGCCCAGCGGATAGGCCGGATTGGCACGCTCGAACCCGATCGGCGGACGCAAACGGGCCAGAAGGCTCTGCGCATCGGGATCATGCGGCGCGACAAGCGGGCCGAGAAAGGCCATGACGAGCAGGGCGAGCCCGACCGCGAACGCGATCTTCTGGATCGTGTTCGTATCGGTCCACATGCGGCGCAGGGCCGAAGACGCGGGAATGTTGAGGGCCATGCTCATCGGATCACCCCTTGAGTTGATGGCGAAGACGCGGATCGGCCCAGGCATAGGCAAGGTCGATGGCGGCATTGATGACGATTACGGCGATGGCGACGGTGATGACCCCGAACTGGAGCACCGGGTAGTCGCGCCGGATCGCCGAGGAGACGAGCAGGTCGCCGATACCGGGCCAGGCGAAGATTGATTCCACCACCACGGACCCCGAGGCGGCGAGCCCGGCGATCTGAAGACCGATCACCGACAGAAGGGTGATCGAGGCGTTACGCAATCCGTGGCGCAAGATCACCGCGCGCTCGGGCAGACCTTTGGCGCGGGCGGTGCGCATGAAGTCCTGCCCCAGCACATCGAGCATGGCGTTGCGTGTGAAGCGCGTCAGTGCGGCGATCAGCACCCCCGACATCGCCAGCGTCGGCATGATGAAATGCAGCGGCGTTCCATTGCCGACAACGGGCAACCAATTCAGCCAGTAGGCGAAGACCAGCACCATCACCACGGCGAGGATGAAATTCGGGACCGCGTAGCCCAGGAAGGCCACAACCATCGCCGCGCTGCCCAGCCAGTGCTTGCGCCAGATCGCGGCGATCACTCCCAGCGGAAGCGCCACGACGAGGGTGAGCCCGATCGCCGACAAGAGCAGCTGCGCCGAGGGCCACAAGCGCTCCACCACGATCTGGATCACGGGCCGACGCTCGATGAAGGACAGACCGAAATTCCCGTCGAGGAAGGCGCGCAGAAAGGCGAGATACTGGTCCCAGATCGAGCGGTCGAGTTCGTAATATCGGATCAGGATCTCGCGGTCCCGCTGGGTCATGCCCTCGCCTGCGAGGAAATCGATGGCGTTTCCTGACAGGCGCGTGGCGAAGAACACAAGTGTGACGATGACGAAGAAGGTCAGCGCCATCCGGACGAGCGTCCGCAGGGTATAGGTCAACATGTGACGATCTCCTGGGCGAGGGTCACGCCGCCCGGGCGGGCGAGCAGAACGAACTCGACCCCGGCAGCGGCGGCGGCACGGCCGTCTGTTTCGGGCGTATCCCCAAGAAATACCGCCGCGCCCGGCGCAACCCCCGCGCGCGACAGCGCCGCGTGGACCAGATCGGGCGCGGGCTTGGCGAGGCTCGAGGCGGTGGCGGCGGGTACCGCGGCGCGCGCGGCAGCCCAGAGCGCGCCGGTCTCGGGCTGTGGCGTGCCGTCAGGGCCGGGGTGGAAGGTATCGGCATTGCTCAGCAGCACGGGCAGGCCGCGCGCGGCCATCGCGGTAAGCTGCGTCAGATCGGCGAAACTGAAGCCGGTGTCGCGCGCCAGGAGCACCAGCTCGGGTTGGGTCCGGTCGGGCACCAGCCCCAGTTTGCGCGCCAGCGCCACGAGCGGCGGTGCGGCGAAGAGGGCGACACGGGCGCCCGGTCGGCGGCGCTGCAGATTGCGGAGCGTTTCCTCGCCCGCCAGCACCATCCGCTCTGCCGACACCGTAAGCCCCATCCGGCCGAGCCGGGCCGAGAGGTGCTCGGCGGTGTCGGTGGAGTTGTTCGAAACGACCCAAAGCCGCTCGCCGCACCGCTCGATCAGCTCGGGCACGCCCGGCAACACCCGGTCTCCGGCGATCAGACAGCCATCGAGATCGGCCAGGACCGCGGCACGTTCGGGGAGCGGTCCTGACAGGAACTCGGACAGTCCGATAGGCTGGGTCATGGGCAAATCCTCTCCGTTCGGGGCCCCGGCCCCGTTGATGCGCTGTGCGACTGTTCATGCGGTGATGGGGCGGCGCCCCGGACTGCTCACGGTTTGACGAGTCTCTGTGACGGAGATGTTACATCTGCAAGCTAAGCAGTCGGACGATGAAAGCTTCGGTTGGATCCTTGGCGAGCGCCCTGTCGCTCTCGCGCCTGCGCTCGGTGACTGCGGTCGCCGAGGAGGGCTCTTTTTCGGCCGCCGCTCGCCAACTGGGGGTGTCGCATTCCGCGGTCGCGCAGCAGATTCGCGATCTCGAGACCGCCTTCGGCGTGCGGCTGTTCGACAGGTTCAACGGAACCCTCTGCGCGACACCGCTTTGCGCGCAGCTTTGCGACATCGGCGCCCGGATGCGCGAGGCCGAGCATGATGCACTGCGAATCCTCGAGCGCCGTGGTCCGACCGGCAAGCGCAGGCTGCGTGTCGGTCTGGGAAATTCCATGCCGGGGATCGCGATCGTCAACCAGCTCCTGCGCCAGCATCCCTCGCTGACGGTCTCGGTCGAGAGCGGTTCGCACCAGGACATCCTTGCGGCATTGCTGCGCCGCGAGGTGGATGTCGCGGTATTGCCTGACCTTCCAAAGGACGGCCGGTTCCGCACTGCGCGCGTGCTGTCGCAAGAGGTGGTCGGCATCGTTTCCGCCGATAGCCCCACCGGATTGCGCGACGAGGTCAGCCTGGAGGAATTGGCGCAACTGCCGCTGATCTTCCGCTCGCAAGGGTCTTCGACGCAGAAGGTCGTCGATCGCGCCTTCCGTGCGGCCGGCCTTTCACCCGAGCCGCAACTGATCGCCGATACCCGCGACGCCGTCTACGAGGCGGTGGCCCTGGGGATCGGGATCGGCTTCATGTGGCGCTTTGGCACCTACCGCACCGATACCGTGCGTCGGCTTTTGATCCGCGAAATCCGCTCGACGGTGGACGAGGTCGTATTCGCCCTCAAGGACGAAAGAAACGAGTTGATCGAGCTGTTCTTCAACGCCGCGAGCCAGATCGACCCTGCGAGAGCAGCCGGCCCGGACGCCGCCCAAGATCAGCGTCCCCGTTGAGCGCGGCCGGGCCGTTCGGCTCATCGCGCATAGGGACCTTTGCGAGCGTCTTGGGCGGGATCTTGCGATCGGGTTTCTCTTCGGCCGCCGGGAAATCCTTTCCGCCGCCAAATCTTGGAGTTCGCGAGCCGGGGAGGTCTAGAACCGCTCCACTCTGCATTTGGCAAACAAGGCCTCGGTCTCGGCCCGACCGAGCAGCGCGGTTCCCTCCGTGCCGACTGTCGCCGCGGCAGCCGCCACGCCCCATTTCAGCGCCTCTTCCGGCGTCTCTCCTTGCGCGAGCGAGAAGGTAAAGGCGCCGACCAGCGCGTCCCCGGCACCGATCTTGCTGCGCACCGGCACCTGCGGAGCGTGGCAGAAGACCTGCCGGTCGCCCGCGACCATCGCCGAACCTTGCGCACCATGCCCCGAAACCACGATCCGCGCGACGCCGCGGGCAACAAGTTCGCGGCAATAGGCCAGATTGTCAGCCACCGAGCGCATCGAGCGGCCCATCGCTTTTTCCATCTCGCTTCGGTCGAGCCGCAGAACACCCAGCGGCGCCGTGGGTGCCGAGATCAGGTGCAGCAACGGCGCCTTGGAGGTGTCGACGATCAATCTCGCGTGCCTTTGCGCAACAAGCGCCTGCACTTTTTGCGGAAAATCGTCGGGAAGCCCCTTGGGGACACCACCGCTGAGCACGACGAAGCCGTTCTCGGGAACGGCCTCGGATATCCGTTCGAGGATTGTCTGCGCTTCGCTCTCGCTCACCGGTCCGCCCGGCACGGTAAAGCGGAACTGTTCACCTGAAGCAGCGTCGGTGACCGCGAGGCTGTGTCCCGTTTCGCCGGCCACCCGGCACGCCTCGACAGGGACACCCTCAGCCGCCAGCAATGACAGAAGTCGATCGCCCATCGCGCCCCCGACCACGACAAGCGCCCGCACGCCTCCGCCGAGCCGCGAAATCGCGCGCGCGACATTGACCCCGCCGCCACCCGGATCGATCCGCGGCTCCGCGCAATAGAGCTTCGGCCCGGCCTCGACATGGTCGGTGGAGGTTGCAAAATCGACCGCCGGTTTGAGGGTGATTGTCAGAATGTCAGGCATGCCCCCTCCCCCGGTTCAGATGATGGTAACGATGCAGGGCAAACCCGCTCCTGAGACGACGCCCAACGTCCCTGGATGCCCCATGATTGCCCCGCGCACTGCAAGCCCGCAAGCCTTTCAGCCTATCCGCGAAGCTCACGGTTACTGCCGAAGCCTATCACGCCCGCGGAACTGCCGCGCCACAAAGCCCCCATCCGTCGCTTGGCAAGTCGCAATGCCGACGAGGGCCCCGACCTCGCGCAGGTTCTGCCTTCCATACGTGCGTGCTCTTGGGCGCCACGCGCGCAAGATCGTCGACAAACGCTGCTGCGACGTGAGTTTGATCGCGGAAGCAGCCTCAGACCGAATTCAAAATGAAAGGGAAAGACCGGCCGCGCGGTGCTAGCCGCATCGGGCGCGATTGCGGCCCTCATCCGAATGTCCGGCGGAGACGGGCCTAAAGATCCGTTCGGCCCGATCTCACGCTTGTTTCTCGCGCAGCCACTCTGTGATGAGGTCGTGCAGGCGCTCGCCTGAAAAGGAGGGAAAGTGCCCGCCATGCACGACGCGCACCGGCAGCCGAAGAAGACGCTCCATAGACCGCATGTAATCGGCCGCATCTGCGTGATAAGTGTCCTCGATGAGCGGCCCGTCATAGACGATGTCACCCGAGATCAGGATACCGGTCGCCGCTTCCCAGAGCGCAATACCGCCGGGGCTGTGACCGGGCGTATGGATCACCTCGAAATGCCTGTCGCCCAGGTCGATGATGTCGCCATCGACGAGCAGCCGCGTCGCGGGCGCCCCTTTCACTGCATAGGTCGTCGACCTGTAGGGCACGTCCGGAAGCGCGTCGAAGATCTCGTCGGTGACATAGGGATCGGCCAGGGTGCTCGCGCGGGTCGGATGCGCCAGGATCTCGGCCTCCGCCTCGTGGCAAAGCCTGCAGGGGAATTCGTGGTGACAGCCGATATGATCGAAATGGGTGTGGCTCGCCACAGCGTCGAGCGGACGTTCGCTGACCAGCGGGACCCATTCGCGCAGCGACACCACCCCCATGCCGCTATCGACCATCAGATCACGATCGCGCCCGCGCACATGCCAGATGTTGCAGCGGTAAAACTCCTGAATCCACGGCTCGTCGATCCAGGTGATCCCGTCCCCGACATGGCGCTGCCGATACCAGTCCTTCGGAGGGATAGGGTTCATCGGCCATCCTCCGAGAGCAGCACAGGATCCCGCCCGAAAAGCTCGACCTCCGCTCCCGGCGCGGGATGCGCGCCCTGCGGCAGATTCACCGTCAGGGTCAGATCGGGCGCGTTGAGCGGGACGAAATGACAGCGATGATGGGTTCCGAAGAACGCGGCTTCCTGCAATCGTGCGCGCCCAAGACTGAAGCTGCCTTCGAACCCGATATTCTCCGGCCTCAGACACAAGAGACCTTCGCCGAGATCGAGCGGCAGCGGACCGAGCGGCGAGACCGAATTGCCGCCGTCTCGGCGCACCGGGATGCGGTTCATCTCGCCCATGAAATCGGCAGAAAACAGCGTGCGCGGGCGCAGGTAGACATCCTCGGGCGTTCCGAAATGTTCGATATGGCCGCGATTCATCACCACGATCCGATCGGCGATCGCCATCGCCTCCTCCTGATCATGCGTCACATGGATGAAAGTCGTGCCGACCTTGCGCTGGATATTCTTGAGTTCGTCCTGCATCTGGCGGCGCAGTTTCAGATCGAGCGCGCCGAGAGGCTCGTCGAGCAAGAGCACATCCGGCTCCACCGCAAGCGCCCGGGCAAGTGCCACCCGCTGTCTCTGTCCGCCTGAAAGCGCATGTGGTTTGCGCGCGGCGAACGCCGAAAGCCCGACCATCTCGAGCATCTCGAGCGCCCGGTCATGACGCGCTTTACGCCCGACGCCGCGCATTCTCAGGCCGAAGGCTACGTTGTCGCGCAGGTTCATATGCGGGAAAAGTGCGTAGTCCTGAAACATCGTGGTGGTCGGGCGATCCTTGGGCGCGACACGTGTCATATCGCGACCACCAATCACGATCTCGCCCTCCGACGGCGTCAGAAATCCTCCGATGATCGACAGAAGCGTGGTCTTGCCGCAGCCGGAGGGGCCCAGAAGCACGATGAATTCTCCCGCCGCGATCTCGAGATCAATTCCTTCGAGCGCCGTGAAACTCTGGAACCTGTGACTGACGGAACGGATCTGCACCTCGGCGGTCATTTGGACCCCTTTCGGAAAAGCGTAAGTTCGAGCGTCACGACGACAGCTACAGAGACAAGGAACACGAGTGAGCCCACCGCGTTCGTCGCGGGCGAAAGGCCCGAGCGCAGCATCGACCAGATCTCGACCGGCAGCGTCACGTCGAAACGCGTCAGCAGGAAGGCGATGATGAACTCATCCCAGCTGAAGGTGAACGACAGAAAGAAGGCGGCAGCCAGCGAGGGGGCAAGCATTGGCGCTGCGATATGCCAGAGCACCTGCCACTCCCGCGCGCCCAGATCGCGGGCGGCCTGAAGCGCGCTTTTCTGGTGCTCCCCGATCGCGGCATAGACGATCGCGAAGCAAAGCGGCAGGTTGATCACCACATGACCGATCCCGGTGGCCAGAAGCGAAGGCCGGATGCCCACCTGGTTGAACATCTGCAAGAGCCCCAGCCCGATGATCAGGTAGCTTACCGTCATCGGCGCGATCAAAAGCCCGCGCATCAGCGCGCTGCCCGGCAGAACCGTCCGCGCCAGACCCGAGGCGGCCAGAAAACCCAGCGTGACCGCCACCAGAGACGACAGGACGGCAACCATCAACGAATTGACGAGCGCTTCCATCAGGTCGCGGTCGGCGAGGATCTTGGCATACCATTTCAGCGTCGCGCCCTTGAAGGGCGGAACGGGCAACCGGCCGTCCTGAAACGAGAAGATGACCAACACGACGACGGGAAGCAGGATGAAGGTGAAGATCGCGCCGAGATAGACCCAGGAGAGCGTGCGCATCAGACCCGCTCCATCTTGAGCCAGCGTGCGCAGGCGAGATAGGCAAGCGTCACGATCAGCATCAGAACCAGTGAGAGCGCGGACGCCATCGGGTAATCGCCGCGCCGCCCGAGTTGCAGCATGATGAGCTGCGGCAGCGTCAGCTCGTTATTGCCGCCGAGGATCTGCGGGGTGATGTAATCGCCAATGCACAGCACGAAGGTCAGGAACGCGCCTGTCACGACCCCGGGCAGCGTGAGCGGCAAGATCACCAGCCGGATCACCTGCCATCGCGAAGCACCCAGATCCTCGGCCGCACGGGCATAGTTCGGCGAGAGCTGGATGAGATTGGAATAGATGGTCAACGTCAGCAGCATCACGAAGAAATGGACAAAGCCGATCACGGTCGCGCTGCGCGTGGCCATGATCTGCACCGGCTCGGATAGCATGCCGAGACCGACGAGGGCATTCATCACGACCCCCTTCTCTCCCAGCACGAGCGCCCAGGAATAGGACCGCACCACATAGGAGGTCCAGAACGGCAGAACTGCGAGCAGGAGCGCAAGGCGCCGCCAGCGCACCGGGATACGGGTGGCGATGATCCAGGCGAGCGGCCAGGCGAGCGCCACCGAAATGACGGTGACAAGCGCCGTGATCTCGAGCGAGACGGCGATCCCCTTGAGCAGCGACGGTTCGGTGAAGATCTTCGCGTAGTTCCGCAAGTCCGGCCCCGAAACCACGGAGCGTCCCTCGAGATGCGACAGGCTCATCAGCGCCATCGCGAGGAAGGGAAGGACGAAGAAGACCAACGTCCACAAGAGCGCGGGAGCGACGAGCGTCGCTCCCTGACGTTTCTCGATCCGTTCAATGCTCATGAGCGCACCGCCCTCAGTTCTGGAGCATGTCGGTCCACAAGTCCTGCATCGCCGAATCCGTCTGCGCATCCGGCACAGGGTAGAGCTGCGCCCGGGCGAGATAATCGGCCTGGTCGCTCCAGCGAAGGACCGCCTTCTCATCTTCGCTCAGCGCGTCACCCGCAGCCTTGTTCGCGGGCATGCCCCAATAACAAGACGAGGTCGCAAGCCGTGCCTGCCCCTCTGGCGAGGTGATGTATTTGATAAACTCGATCGCGAGTTCGGGTTTTTGCGTGCCCTCGACCATCCCGATCGACTGCGCCCAGAGAAGGCCGCCCTCCTTCGGGATTGTCCAGTCGAGATCGGGATTTTCGGAATGAAGTACCGCAGTCAGCCATTCGCCGCCGCCGATCAGCACATCGACTTCGCCGGTCGCAAGCGCGGTCTGGCTCGCCACCACGTCCGAGACCTGCTTGGAGGCCGCCTTGAGTTTCATCAGCGGGTCGCGCAGCTTCTCGAGCGCGGCGGCGTCGAGATTGGCGGTGTCGATCCCCTCCGCGAGGCCAACCAGCCCGAGGACCGGCAGGTAATAGTCATAGACAGCAATCCGGCCGTCATATTTACCCGACCAAAGCGTGGCGAGGCTTTCCATGTCCTTTGGATCCACCTTCGCCTTGTTGTAGGCCAGCGTGTTGTAGCCGAACTTCTCGGTCACCGCGTAGGTCTTGCCATCGACGGAATTATGGTCTGCCAGCACGACCTGCGGGAAGTAATCAGCGGTCGAGACCGCCCCGTCGGGCAGCGGAGCGAGATAGCCCTGCTCCACGGCGCGCGCGACATCGACAGCGTCGATCACCATCACGTCCCAATCTCCGGGCCGCGATTGCTGGAGGATCGTCAATCCAGCCGCCGTCCCCTCGTATTCCTTCACATTCACCCGGACATCATGGGCCTTCTCGAAAGGCTCGAGCAGCTCCGGGTCCGCATGGTCGCACCAGATCAGTGCATTGAGTTCTTCAGCCTGCGCCGCGGGGACCAGACCGAGCAGCAACGCCGCAGCGGCGCATGTTCTCTTGAAAGTCATCTCTCTCTCCTGTTGCGTGCCGGCATCTTTTCGCGCCGTGCGATGACGAAAAAGTTGAACGGGTTCATTTTTGTAGTCAATAATAATTTTAAGGCAGATCAGGAGGACCCATGGCGGGGCTTCGCGAAAAACAAAAAGCCAAGCGCAATCGCGCCATTCTCAAGGCAGCAAGCGCGCTTTTTGGGCAAAGCGGATACGAGGCGGTGCGGATCGAAGCGATCGCGGAGCGTGCCGAGGTCTCCGTCGGCACGTTCTACAATTACTTCGAGACCAAGGCCGATCTGCTTCTTGCGATCGTGTCGATGGAGGTGGAAGAGGTTCTTCATCAGGGCGAGGAGGTTCTCGCCAACCCGCCTGCCAGCCCCCAGGACGCTCTTTGCGCGCTGATCTCCGTCTACTACGATCACTCGCTGGTCTATCTGACCAAGGAGATGTGGCGCACGGCAATGGCGCTCGCGATCCAGCATCCCGAAACACCTTTTTCCAAGCGCTATCGAGGGCTCGATACCGCCCTGAGCGATCAGGTGGTTGCATTGGTGCGCAGCTTGCAAAGCCGCGGCGCCATCCGGGAAGAGGCGCGTCCGCAGCGTCTCGGCGAGATGATCTTTCTCTGCCTCAATGGACATTTCATGGCCTTCACGACCTCCGAGACGATGAGCCTCTCCACGCTGAAGGAGACGGTCTTCGCCCAGGTTCATGAAGTGATGCAGTTCTTTGAGCACTCGGACGATCGCACCGACGCATAGATGGCCGTGAGAGACAAGGCGCCGCCGACAAACCCCGCAGTCCTCGATCGCGACTTCCGCCCCCGACAGATCCATGCGAGCAACCAGTTCGCTCATTCGCTCCGACCGCGTTCCGATCCCATCAGGCGCGGCAGATCCCCGAACCGGCCGATCAGACCGAAGACCAGCGCGGCGAGCAGAACGAAGAGAACCGACACCACGCCGAGGATTGGCGTGTAGCCATAGCGCAGGGCGTTGAAGATCTTGATCGGGATCGTCTCGACGGTGAACCCGGCGACCATGTAGGCGATGATGTATTCGTTCAGGCTGAGCACGAAGGCGAAGGCATAGCCAGAGACGATGAAGGGCAGCACGAGGGGGCCGATCACCGTGCGCATCACCGTCCAGCGCCCTGCCCCCATCACCCGCGCCGCCTCCAGCAGGGATCTGTCGATACCTTTCAGGCCGAGAGAAATCGTCACGAGCGGCAGCGTCACGAGGAAAACGGCATGCGCGATGATCGTCGCCCAGATCTGGCCGTATCCGCCGACCGTCATCCAGAACACCATGAACCCAAGCGCCGAGATCACGGGCGGCAAGGTAAAAGGGGCAAGCCCGAGCCCCGTCAACACGCGCGCCGCGATGCCGTTGCGCTCCCAGGCGAAAAGCGCGAGCGGCAGCGCGATCGACACGGAGAGCGCGGAGGCGCAGGCGGCGATCAAAAGCGAATGGCCGAGCGGAACGAGCCATGCGCTATCCTGAAACAAGGTCCCATACCAGCGAAGCGACGGCTCGACTGGCGGGAAGCGCAGCGTCTGCGGTCCGTTGAGAGACACACCCGTCACCACCACAAGCGGCGCAAGCAACATCAGCAGGATCGCTACCACATAGGCGCGTTTGAGCAGTTGCGTCATGCCGCCCTCCTCTGCCGCCCCGCAAGCGAAGCAAGCCCGACAAGCGCCAGCGCCACGAGCATCAGGAAGATCGACATCGCCGCGGCGAAGGGCAGGTTCGTCTGGTAGATCGCCTGATCGGTGATGTGGACCGACAGCGTCCAGTCCTCGGAACGCCCCAGAAGCTGCGGAAGAAGATAGGAACCGAGCGTGAAGACGAAGACGAGGATGAACGCCCCGACGATTGCGCCCCTGAGGTTAGGCACGACCACTCCGAAGAAGGCCCGGCTAGCCGACGCCCCCATCACGCGGGCGGCCTCCACGATTTCGGGATCGAGCCGCGAGACGGGCGGGTAGAGCACCAGAACCGCGAAGGGAAAGCCGATGTAGCAAAGCCCGGTCACAAGGGCGAAGAGAGATGGCGTATAGGCTTGCGGCTCTGAGATCAGCCCAAGCCAGTAGAACAGGTTCGAAATTCCGGCTGTCTTGGACAGCAAAGTCGAAAGCGAGAAGCCGATGATCACCTCGGAGAGCGACAGCACCGAGAGCAAAACGACAAGCGCCACGGTCTGCGTGCGGTGGCTCATCGACGCGAGAAACACGGTGAAGGGAAAGGCCAGCACGACACAGATCGCGGCAGCCGCGACCGACACCCCGACCGAAACCGCCATCACCTTGGCGAAGAAAGCGGACAGGAAGCGCGCGTAATGGGTGAGCTCGAAGCCCGGAATGAATGCGCCCGCCGGATCGCGATGCGAGACCGAGACCGCCAGCATGATCCCGAACGGAACGAGGAAGAAGATCGCCAGCATCAGCGCCGGCCACAAGGCGACCCAACCCGGCGTCGCGCGCATCTCGGCCCCGTCGCTCATGCCACCACCACGCGCTCGCCCGGCCGGAAGTCGAGGCTCACCCGGTCGCCGGGGCGATAGCTCGCCTGCGTCTCGGGGGTGAGTTGCGCGATGACCTCCTGCCCGCTCGCCTGCAACAGCACATGGCGGCTCTCGCCCAGATCGCGCACGAAAGTCACTTCGGCCTCGATAGCGCCTTCGCCAGCGGGCATGATCGCGACATGCTCGGGGCGCACCGAGAGCTGCGCCGCCCCGTGATCGACCCCGACCCGGTCACCCTCGACAATCGGCAACCGCGCGCCCAGCAGCTCGATCGCCCCGTCATGGATCGCGCAGGGCAGAAGGTTGGTCGTGCCAATGAAGCCTGCCACGAAGGCATTCGCCGGATTTCGGTAAATCTCCATCGGTGCGCCTGCCTGCTGGATGACGCCATCCTTCATCACGATTACCAGATCGGCCATGGTCAGGGCTTCCTTCTGGTCATGGGTGACGACAATGGTGGTCACGCCAAGGCTCTGCTGGATCTGGCGCAGCTCGATTTGCATATGCTCGCGCAGCCCCGCATCGAGGGCCGAAAGCGGCTCATCGAGAAGGAAAACCTTCGGATCGATGGCGAGGCCGCGCGCGATCGCGACACGCTGGCGCTGTCCGCCCGAGAGCTGGTCGATCCGCCGCGCACCCATCCCCGGCAGCCGCACCAGCTCGAGCAATTCCTCGGCCCGCGCCTCGCGCGATGCACGATCCGCCCCGCGGATCGCGAGCGGATAGGTGATGTTTCCGGCCACGTCGAGATGTGGGAAAAGCGCCAGAGACTGAAACACCATTCCCATGTCACGCCGGTGCGTCGGCACCTGGGTCTGATCCTCTCCATTGACGAGGACGCGGCCGCCGCTCGGAGTCTCAAGCCCCGCAACCAGCCGCAACAGCGTGGTCTTCCCGCAACCCGAAGGCCCGAGAAGGCAGACGAATTTGCCCGTGGGAATTTCGAGCGAGACATCGTCGAGCGCGGTGAACGACCCGAATGTCTTGCTAAGCCTCTCGATGCGCAGATTTGTCATCGCTCTCCCGTTCCGCCTGAGCAAATGAGTGCCGTGGCGACATCGAGACGCCACGGCACCGATTTCGAAGTTCGGCCAGATCAGCCGGTGATCATTTCCGACCACTTCTGATTGATCCAGTCGCCGCGATCCACATAGATGTCGTAGAGCGGCAGGATCGGCGCCTTGTCCGAGGACACGGAAGCGAATTCCTCGTCGGTCAGATCGGTCAGATCGCGCGGCACGGTCGGCGCGGTGCCGACATTGCGCGACATCTTCGCCTGGATCTCGGGTTGCGCCATGTAGTCGATGAAGATTTGCGACTGTTCGAGCGCGCTCGAGGCTTTTGACACCACCCAGGAGCCGGAATCGAGAACGGCACCCTCTTGCGGGAAGGTCGACCGGACAGGCTTGCCCTGCGATGCGGCGAGCGAGGTGACATCGTGGTAATACTCGCCCATCGGGATTTCCCCGGTTTCGAGCGCCTGCTGGAACTGGCCCTCGTCGCGATACCAAAGGCGCACATTCGGCTTCACCTCGGCGAGCTTCTCCATGACCTTGAGGATACCCTCTTCCGTCTTGAGAATGTCGGTGCCGCCAAAATGGGTGCTCGCGGTGATCTCGAGCAAGAAGGAGTTGGTCGCGAGCGACATCAGCCCCAGCTTGTCCTTGTTCGCCGGATCCCACAGCGCCTGCCAGGACGCCGGCGCCTCGGGATAGGCGTCGGTATTGGTCACGAGCGTGACATACCAGCTCACGGCTCCGGTGCCGTAGACGCTGCCATCCTCGTAGCGATGAACGAAGTGGTCGGGCAGCGCCGCTATCTTGCCCATCTTGTCGGCGTCGAGCTTGGCCCAAAGCCCCGAACGTTCGCCCTTGATGCGCGGCAATTGCGCCATCATCGACACGTCGGCCGGTGCCTGCCCCGCACGCGCGGCCTGAGACAGCTGAACAAGCCACGCTTCGCCCGTAGGCTCGGCGATACTCTCGATTTCGATGCCGGTGGCCGCCGTGAAATCGGGATAGATGAACTTGTCGAAACTGTCCTTGAAGTAGCCACCATAGGTGCCGACCTTCAGTGTCGAACCGGCCGCGCGCAGCACCGTCGGGGCCGCGAGGGCCGCCGTTCCAAGAGCCGCACTCAGTAGAAACTCACGTCTTTTCATTGGATAATCTCCCTGTTGTCCGGCTCTTATTTTCGCCCATGCGGCACGCCGGGCAGCGCGCAGAGCATTTCATAGAGGAAGTTGGCGGCGATCACGGCGGTATTGCCCGCCATGTCATAGGGCGGCGACACCTCGACGAGATCACAGCCCACGAGATTGAGCCCCGCCGTCCCGCGGATGATCTCTAGTCCCTGCATCGTCGTGAGGCCGCCGACCTCGGCCGTTCCCGTTCCTGGCGCGAAGGCGGGATCGAGACTGTCGATATCGTAGGAAAGATAGACGGGCGCATCGCCGATCTGTGCCCGGATTTCGGCCATAAGGGGCGAGAGCGATTTGTGCCAGCACTCTTCGGCTTGAATGCAGGTCCAGCCGCGTTCGCGGCCCCAGCCGAAATCATCCGGTCCGTAGCCAGTACCTCGCAGGCCGATCTGGAAGACCTTGTCGTTGATCAGGCAACCCTCTTCCCAGGCACGCCGGAACGGGCACCCATGGGCGACAGTCTCGCCGAACATGTCCTCGTTCGTGTCAGAATGTGCATCGACGTGAATCAGGGCGACTGGCCCGTGCTTCTCGGCGATCGCCCGGAGAATGGGCCATGTCAGCGTGTGATCGCCCCCGAGTGTGAGCGGGATCACGTCATGGGACAGAATGGATCGGTAATGCTGCGCGATGATCTCCACCGATTTTTTCAGGTCGTAGAGATTGATCGGCACATCCCCGATATCGGCCACCTGCAGATGCTCGAAGGGCGCAGCCCCCGTCGCCATATTGTAAGGCCGGATCATCCGGCTTTCGTCGCGGATCTGACGCGGGCCGAGCCGGGTGCCGGGGCGGTTGGAGGTTCCGATATCCATCGGAATTCCGACAAAGCACGCGTCGAGCCCTTCCGCTGTGGGTGCGGAAGGCAGCCGCATCATCGTTGCAGGGCCACCGGTGCGCGGCATGGCATTGCCGCTGAGGGGTTGATTGAAGCGGTGTTCGGTCATCGCAGTCTCCGTTACGCAGGCGGAGAATGCGGCGCAGAGTTGATCTGAAAAATATCGATGCGTTGAAATTCACTTCGACAAAAATCGAAGCATCGCTCAGCAGCTGTCGCTTTTTTCAGCATCACTCGCGTAGAGCGCTTGGAGCTCCGTGCGCATCGCCTGTGCAAGTGGCGATGCCTCGGCATCGGGCCGTGTGATGGCCTCGAACGGACAGCGATAGAGAAAGCGCTCAGGCAGGATCGCCCGCAAGCGACCTGCCTCGACCCAGCGACGCGCCGAATGATCCGGCATATAGCCGATGAAGGCGCCCGACAGGATCATCACGAGCTGCTGCTCAAGCCCCTGCGCGACTGCGGTCGTGTGCGGAAAATCTCGATTGTTCCAATGATCGTCACGCCAGTAGCTGCGCCCCACCGCGCGCATCGAACTGACGAATTCCGGTGTCAGAGCCTCGTCGGGCACCCCCCAGAGCGGATGCCCCGGCGCGCAGTAGAGGAAATTCTCCTCCTCATAGAGCTTTTGATAATGCAGCCCCGCGACCTTGTGCGGAAACGATCCGATCGCGAGATGAAGCGAGCCTTCGAGAACGCGGGTCTGGAATTCCTGCGGAGAGCCTTGGGCAAGTTCGAACCGCAACGAGCGTGCGCGCCTTTCCAGCGCCGCGATCGCCTGGGGCAACCGGAAATTCGGATCTGTGACGACATGATCGACAAGGCCGACGCGCAAAGTTCCGGAAAGCGTACCTCGCAAGGCGGCGGTTTCGCTGACGAACTCCTCCGTCGCGGCGAGCAGCCTGATCACGGCCGCATGAACGACCTCACCTTTCTGGGTCAGCCGGAACCCGGCACGCCCCCGACGGCACAGCGTCACGCCCAGACGATCCTCCAGAGCGGTGATCTGGGTGGAGATCGTCGACTGGCTGACGTTGAGCTCTGCCTGCGCAGCGGCGAAACCGCGATGGCGCACGACCGCGTCAAACACTCTGAGAAGGCGTAGATCCGTTCCCGCAAGCTGCATCAGCGATCCTCTTCGATCGGCCGAAAATCGCGCGCTTGGGTTGAGAGCAACGCGGCGTCGTATTGCGGCTTCAGCGCCGCGAGGAGCATCGCGGGTTCCGCTCCTGCACGCACGAGGGTCTTGCCATCCGGCCCCACGATCACCGACAGGCCGAAATACTCCAGATCGGCTTCTGTACCGCAGAGATTGGAATAGACGATTGCCAGTCCGTGATTGGCCGCCATCGCGGGCACGACATTCTCGCCCACGTGCTCGAAAGGATACATGGCCGCGGTCGGAGCAAGAATGAGATCGACACCCCGCGCGCGCAGAGCTGCGATATGCGGTGCGAATTCGACATCGTAGCAGATGAGAATCGCTGCGCGTTTCCCTCCCAGATCAAAGATCGTGTATCGCGAACCTCTCAAGAAACGCTCGGCTTCCGCAGCTCCGTAGAGCTGGATCTTTCGATGATTGCCCAGCAACGCGCCTGCTGACGACATGCAGAGCGCAGAGTTGTAGAGCCCCTCCTGCGCGCGCTCCGGGTAGCCCACGCAAATCGCTCCGCTGGCCGCTCGTGCCAGCGGAGCGATCCGCTCCGCCATTTCCTCGACGCTCATTGCGAGCTCGCCTAGGTCCTCTCGTTGATACCCGGTCAGGAAAAGTTCGGGAAAGACCACAACCTCAGCCCCGGCCCGACCCGCAGCGCCCGCGACCCGCGCGATTTGATCGAATGCGGCCTCGCGATCTCCAGCGACCGTTTGCCCCTGCCAGAGCGCCACAACCGTTCCGGTCTGCGTCTCGATGCTCATCGTTGTTCTGTTCTTTCGTCTTTGCGGAAAATTTGCCGCCAGCGATATCCGATCGCCGCGTTGCGATAATCTCGCCGGTCTGGACTATGCCTGCAAGCCTGGATGCGGCCGACGCTCAGGGACGCCCGGGATACGCCCGCGCGCTACGCACATAAAGCGCCGCGTGAAAGGCAGCCATCCGATGGGCGGCGGCCCTGCGACATGAGCAAGTCTCGCCCCCAAGTCCCAATGACATGAAGTGCGCCGCGCTCCAAACCCGACTGGTCACCCTCATATCAGGTCGCCAAGGAGGCGAAAGGTGGTGGTTCCCTCTCGGCAGATAGCGACGCCCCCTCCCCGGCCAGGCTCGCGACTAAGGGAAAACGTCGGGGACTTCCAAGCAGGTTGTTCGCCTCGATCACGCGCGGATCAAGCAAAAATCACGAAAGTGTTGACAGAAAGGTGGTGCCTTACTCACCCTGTATGCGGCCTCGCGTCGCTTGAGGGAGAAGCGAAATGGCGCGGGGCCGTCATTTTGGGAGGATGAAATGAAGATCAAAACGCTCATCCCGGGCATAATGCTCGGGACAGTGATTGCTATGCCGGTAATCGCTCAAGAAAACATGGAAAAGCTGTCCAACATGCAGCGGACAGATGCGAGCTTCACCTATGTCGATCAGGAGGGAGAACGCGCCAACGCGCTTCGCGATATCGTCCAGCACATAAAGGTGCCCGAGGGATTCGAGGTCAGCCTCTATGCTGTCGTGCCCGATGCGCGCTCGATGGCAGTGGCGCCGCAGGGGACCGTGACTTTCGTGGGCACCCGCAAAGACAAGGTCTGGTCAGTGGTTGATCGTGATCGGGATCGCGTTGCCGACGAGGTCAAGGATTTCGCGCCTTCGGTCAGCTTTGATATTCCGAACGGGCCGTGTTTCTCGCCCGACGGCTTTCTCTTCATCGCCGAGCGCAACCGCGTTCTGACGTTCCCGGCGGCCGAGTTCTTCTTCGAGGGGCCCGATCCGGCGGTGGGCGAGGTCGTGCCGCAGGGCCAGCTCATCCCCGCCGAGGAGGAAAGCTTCAACCATACCGCCCGGGTCTGTCGCATCGGTCCCGACGGAAAGCTCTATATCTCGCTGGGTCAGCCGCATAACGTTCAGCCGGCCGACAAACTCGAGATGTATGACAAGATCGGCATCGGCGGCATCATTCGGATGAACACCGACGGCTCCGGACGCGAAGTCTACACACGCGGCATCCGCAACTCGGTCGGGCATGATTTCAACCCGGCCAATGGCGAACTTTGGTTCACCGACAACCAGGTCGACGGGATGGGCGACGACATCCCGCCGGGTGAATTGAACCGCCAGAATGCAGCAGGTCAGCATTTCGGGTTCCCTTGGACCAATGGCGGCGTCGATATCCCCGCCTATAAGGACGTGCCGAGACCGGAGGCGGTCGAATTCGTAGAGCCTCAAGTCCAAATGGACGCGCATGCGGCCGATCTCGGGATGCGCTTTTACAAGAAGGGTTCGTTCCCGGAAAAATATCATGGCGGGATCTTCTCGGCCCAACACGGTTCTTGGAACCGCACCACCCCTGTCGGCGCCCGCGTGATGTTCACGGCTCTCGACGAAGAGGGTAACGCCGCATCGACCGAAGTCTTTGCCGAAGGCTGGTTGAACCAGGAGACTGGCGAATACCGGGGGCGCCCGATGGATATCGCATTCCTGCCGGACGGCTCGATGCTGGTTTCCGATGACTTCGCCGGCGCGATCTGGCGGATCACTTACAATCCTGTGAGCCCTCAATGAGGCTGGCAGCAATCACGATCCTCGGCGGGCTCATGCTCGCCGGGGGGACACCCGCTTTCGCCGATGATCCCGTCGAGGGTCAGAAGGTCGCAAGAATGTGCCAGACCTGTCACGGCATTGACGGCCTTGCACGCATGCCGATCGCACCCAACATCGGAGGGGAGCCGAAAGAGTATCTCGAGGCTCAGCTCATGGCGTTCAAGACCGGCGCGCGCGAACACGAGATGATGACGGTCGTGGCGTCGACCCTTTCTGCCCAGCAAATTTCGGACGTTGCGGCCTGGTATGCATCCCATACCGCCAGCGCCTCGCTTCCCGCGGGAACGAGCGAAGACGAGGCTCCGTCTGAATGTGTCTCCTGTCACGGGATCGATGGCATCTCGATTGCACTGAATGCGCCGAACCTGGCGGGAGAAGCGAATACCTATATCGTCACGCAGCTCAGAGCGTTTCGGATAGGTACGCGAAAGCATGAAATCATGTCGGAGATCGCCGCGAAGCTTTCGGATGAGCAGATCCGACAATTTGCGGATTGGTATTCGAAAGTGAATTTGCAGATCACGAGAGAGGAATGACATCCAGCGCCCAGCCTTTGTGAGGGGCTGTTTTTCCGCAATCTTTATGGCGCGACTTTAGATCTCTCGGAAGCGAATGCCGGCTTTCGAGCCTCGCCGTATACTGCATGTTCGGATCTTGTCCCCCACGGATGCCCTTCAGCATCGTTTCCGCCGCCGGTTTCGCTGTTCCGGCTTTCCGTCGCCAACGTCACGCTTTGGTGGGGCCGATGAGCCAGAAACTCTCGATTAATGAATCAACTCAGTTGTCCGACGGATGCTGACGGGGGCACGACAGATATCCCGTATCCGCTCTGCGCGTGCTACCTGATCTACGCGGCGGGATTTGGCGTGAAGCGGGCGCTGCGGATTTGGCTGCGAGGACGTCTTGCGGGCAGCTAGTCATAGCGGGCCAGCAACTGTTGCCAGTACCGGAACCGAAAACGATCTCGATAAAGTCCCGATTTTTTCATACCTCATATCGGAAAACTCCCCGCCGATCGAGACGACCAACGGGGAGCATGGCTTCAGGAGACTGCGCGGCGCCCTGTCGGCGCCGCGTGCGCAATGACTTTCAAGCGCTCAAATCCACTTCCACGTCGAGGAAGGGTGCGTATTGTTGCGCGCCGAAAATATCGCCATCCCCTGCGCTGCCCGACGGGCGTTCGCGCAAGATAGTGAACTTGATCGCATATGCCGGATCATATTCGACAAAATCCGTCAGACGCGCCGCGTCGACGCCTAGCACCGCGCAGACGCTCTCCGGCGTCAGCGCCTTCGACCGCTTGACCATCTCGTAGGTATCTTTCTCTCGAAAGATGATGTCGAAGGTGATCTTGTCCGTGCCTGCATTCTTGGAGCGGATCGTCTTGGCCAGATCAGCGAGTTTCTTACGGGTATTCATGGGCCTCTCCTCAGCCGATCGTAGCACTATGGGTCGGGAACAGTTCCAGCGGATCATCCACCGCCATCGTGTGGTTGAGCGTCCAGCGATAGGCCGGGCTTGCCTGCATCACCTCGTCGAGGACGAAGGACACACCGCCTGCGGTCCCCTTCACATCGGGCAACCGGGCGTAGAACAATTGCCGCGTGCCGGTCATGGCCACCTCTTCGGCCATTTCGCGCGTCGGGGCGACGCCCTGAACGACGACGCATAGCTCGTGGCCGGGCTGATCCCGGAGCGGCTCCATGTCACCCATCACGCCGTCGCGGCCAAAGACCGAATAGTGCAGCTCCCAGCCTTCGGGACCAAACCGGTCCACGGTCTGCTGGCGGGCCCATTCGATCACCTGATCGACATTGGCGATCGTGTAGGGGTCACGGATACCCGCCATGCCGACGAAGCGCTCGCCAACCTTGCCCGACCCTTCGAGCTTGACCCGGAATTCCTCGGCCGGATCAAAGGTCATGCCAGTGACACGGGTCGTCTTTTCCGCAGCCTGCTCGTAATGGCAGTTCGTCATGTCGAGCTTGCCGCCCGCCACGAATTCGTGAAACGGGTTCGAGCGCTCATACATGGCATGGCCCGCGACCGACGCGATGGTGCAGCGCTGCTCGGGCGCCATGGCGGTGACCTCGACATGATCCGAGGTGATCTCGCCCATGACGGTCTCTTTCGCGCCGTAAGGCTCTGCGCAGAAGGACGCACATTCGAGGACCTTCCCGAGGTAGTAGCTTTGCGCCTCGGGGAAGCCGCGGTGCAAGGCCGCCGAAGCGAAGATCGCGCTGTCAGAGCAACGCCCGCCGATGATCACATCGCAGCCCTCGTCGAGCAGCTTCATGAACGGATGCACGCCGGCCATCGCGACGATGCGCTGCGTCGCGTCAAGCTCTTCCTCGCTCAGGTCGGGACGGGCGTCGAGCCCCTTGACCGCCGAGCCCGAACGGATCTTGGCGCGGACATATTCCCGGTCGACCTCGGAATAGAACCAGCCGAGCTTGAAGGGGGCGAGGTTGTGGCGCTTGGCGATGTCGCGGATGATCTCGACATACATATCGACATGGCTGTTGGTGCCGGTATCGCCGGCCGAGCCGATCATCATCGGCACGTCCAGTTTGCGTGCGGCGAGCAGCATCTCTTCGAGATCGTGCTCTTGCCAGGCGCGCGGGCTTGCGCAGCTGTCGTTGCCCAGCGGGACCGGGCCGATGTCATCGCTGCCCGAATCCGCCGCGATGAAGTCGGGCTTAGCGGCGACGCCAAGATGGAAGCTCCCTGTCTTGAGGGGGGCGAAGCCGAGATGCCCGTTCGGGCAGATGATCTTGAGCGATGCCATGGATGCCTCGTTTTGCTATCGTTCCTGCAGTCTAAGATGCAGGTTTCGTGCCAACGGTTTTTACCCGAAATCTCGACATATTCGCGGAGTTGGCGTGCAAAATCGACGCGCCACGCGCAAATTGCACGCAGCACGTCGTATCAGCGAAAAAATTCGGAAAAACTCAGTCTTGCCGGAGACCGAGCTTGATCATCTGGTGGCGCAGCGCATGACGGCTTAGCTTGAGAGCTTCGGCTGCCGATTGGAGATTGCCGTTCGCGTCCGCAAGTGCCTGAGCGATGATCTGGCGCTGAAATTCCGCGGACAGTTCGTGAAACCCGCCCTTGGGGAGTGACTGCATCGGGGCTGCTTCTCCCGCGCTTTGGCGCAGGCTGCGTGGGATCCGTTCGGGAAGGTGGCTCGGCAGGATTTCATCCTCTTCCTCAAGAATGAAAATCCGCTCAAGCAGGTTCTCCAGCTCGCGCACATTGCCCGGCCAGCGATAGGCACGAAAAATCTCGGCCGTTTCGGGGTGCAGGCCGTGTATGTTGCGATTGTACTGGCGATTGTAACGAGCAATGAAATGCGCCGCGAGGGTGATCACATCCTCACCGCGATCGCGCAGCGACGGAATATTCAGCGCCACGACCTGCAAGCGGTAATAGAGGTCCTCTCGGAATTTGCCCGAATTCACTTCGGACAGAAGGACCTTGTTCGTCGCGGCGATGAAGCGGACATCGACCGAGGTGGATTTCACCGCGCCGACCCGGCGGAACTGCTGCGTGTCCAGAAGGCTGAGTAACTTGGCCTGAAGCGTCAGGTCCATCTCGCGAATTTCATCAAGGAAAATAGAGCCTTGATTGGCCGCCTCGACGAGGCCGACTTTGCGTTCAATAGCTCCGGTAAACGCGCCGCGTTCGTGACCGAACAGCTCGGATTCCATCAGACTTGCGGGGATTGCGGCGCAGTTCAGGTCGATGAACTCCTTGGAGGCACGGCTGGAGGCGCGATGGATCATGCGTGCGACCAGCCCCTTGCCGGTGCCGGTCTCGCCATAGATCAAGACCGTGCGCACGGGACTTTTCGCCACGCGCGCGACCAGTTTTCGCAAGGCGAGAATGCCGGGATGCGACCCGATCAGTTCGTTCTCGTATTCGGCCATTCCCTGCGCTGTCCCCGCCACTGATCCGCGCTCCTATCCGGCCAGGGGATGATGGGCATACCACGCATCGCGACAGGGGGAGCCCGCACAGAGTAGCAGCCCGGGTGCAGCGCAGGAATAGACAGCCGACGCGATGGTCTTGGTGCCATCCTCCGCGCCGTGTTGGCAGACAGGGGCGCCCTGCTCGGGGTGGCTCGCCATCAAGACCCGTGCGCTCGCACGATCCCAGCTGCGCGTCGGCAAGGTCGATGCCAGATATTCGTAGCGGCGCACCGAATTGGAGGCGATGCAATCGCCCTCGGGCAGCAGCGTGTCCTTTGCCAGAGCATCCGAGATGTAATGGTTGGTGCGCAGCACCAGACTACCCTCGACAATCTGTGGGCCGCTGGCGCCAAGCTCGACCGCCGCGACGGCCCCTCTGGCGTCCGCCATCACCAGAGTACCGCCGCCGGCATGTGGCTGCGACCGGATGATGTCCAGCGCCTGAGCGACCGTGTCGCAGCGCGCCAGAAGCCGTGTCATCAGGAAATAGCGCAGCCATCCGACGCGATGGTGGCGCACCGCGACCTGGGTATCGGCCAGCGCGAAGCCGCGTGCATTCACGCCCGAAGAATAAGCGCCCGGACTGCCTATGGATCCAAGGCACAGCATCGCCCCGGTCGTCACATCCGGACCCGCATGGCGCGCCACGGACTGGATGCCCAGATGAGTGCCGGAGAAGTCACGGTTCTTGACGACGAGCGGCCCCTCGGGCCCGTCAGAGACCGCCCAGGCGGAACAGCCATCCTCGAGACGCGCGCCCCCCTTGAGGTCACGCAACGTGCCCAGATGCAGATGCGCGAACAATTCCGCGGGATCCAGCGCAAAGCCGACCGCGATGCCGTCGAGCTCGGCAAGCCCTTCGGGGTCGATCTGCTCATGGAGCGCACGTTGCGCCGAGAGGTAATCCTCGGCCGCAGCATCGATCAGCCCTTCCGAGCGCGCCTGAGCGACGCGCCCGATCGTGGCGGCGCGCACCTGATCGGCGCGCCCGGCATGCGCTTGCCCGCGCCCACGCTCCTCGGCCGAGCCGCTGAGTTCGAGCGTGATCGCCGCGCTCATGCTTGCGTCTCGTCGAGAAGGGAGAGGTTCTCGGCCAGTCGGTGGCAGGCCGCGGTGTGACCGGGGCCAACAGTCTCCGCTCCAGGCTGTTGACTGCGACAAGCATCGATCGCCAGCGGGCACCGGGTGTGGAACTTGCACCCTTTCGGCGGATTGAGCGGCGAAGGCAGATCGCCGGCCAACCTGATCCGCTTGTTCCGCCCGGCATGGTCAACCTCGGGCACCGCCGACATCAGGCTTTGCGTATAGGGATGGCGCGGATTGGCGAGGATCTGCTCGACCGGCCCCATCTCGACGATCTCGCCCAGATACATGACTGCGACCCGGTCGGCGAGGTAGCCGATCACCGAGATGTCGTGACTGATGAACAGATAGGTCAGCCCCATCTCGCGCTTCAGTTCCAGAAGCAGTGCAATGATCTGCGCCTGGATCGATACGTCGAGAGCCGAGACCGGTTCGTCGCAGACGATGAATTCGGGA
Source organism: Thioclava marina (assembly GCF_002020135.1). GTDB lineage: Bacteria > Pseudomonadota > Alphaproteobacteria > Rhodobacterales > Rhodobacteraceae > Thioclava > Thioclava marina. The sequence continues at coordinate 530,866 of NZ_MPZS01000002.1, forward strand.
TGCGAAATGAGGGCACGCGCGATACCGATCCGCTGACGTTGCCCACCCGAGAACTGGTGCGGATATCGGTCGATCTGGCCGGGCTTCAAACCAACCTTCGCGCAGATCGCGGCGACCTTCTCACGCAGTTCAGCGTCGTTCGCGGCCAAGCCGTGAAGCTTCAGCGGCAACCCGACGATCTCGGCAACGGTGCGCCGAGGGTTGAGACAAGCATAGGGATCCTGAAAGATGATCTGCATCCGCCGCCGCATCGCCTTGAGTGCAGCGGCGTCCAGCGCGGTCACCTCGGTTCCGTCGAAGGTTACCTCGCCGCGGGTCGGTTCGTGCAGACGCAGGATCGCGCGGCCAAGCGTGGACTTTCCGCAGCCCGACTCCCCGATCAGACCGAGGATCTCGCCCTTCTCGACCGTGAGGTTGATCTCGTTGACCGCACGCACCACCGTGTGCTTCGCGCCAGTCAGGCGATCGAAGATACCGCGCCTGCCCTCGTAGTGTTTCGACAGGCCTTCGACTTTGAGCAGGCTCATTCTTCATCCCCTCCGATCAGGATGCAGCGCGCATTGTGCGCGGGGCCGGCAGCCCGCATTTCCACGGGCGCAAGGCAGGCTTCGCGCCGCTGCGTGCACCGCGAGTAGAAGCGGCATTGCGGCGCGAGCCCGATGAGGTCCGGCACCTGACCCTCGATAGGGTGGATCGGCTGGCCGCGCAGAGCAGGCCGCGGGATCGACGCCAGAAGCCCCTGCGTATAGGGATGTTTCGGCGCGCCGATCACCTCTGTGGTCGGGCCTTCCTCGACGACCTGTCCGGCATACATTACCATTACACGGTCGCAATGCTCGGCCACCACGCCAAGATCATGCGTGATCAGCGCCACGCTCATTCCGAGCTTCGCGCGAATGTCCGAGATCAGTTCGAGTACCTGCGCCTGGATCGTCACATCGAGCGCAGTGGTGGGTTCGTCGGCGATCAGCAGCTTGGGTCGGCAGGCCAGCGCAATCGCAATCATGATCCGCTGCCGCATCCCGCCCGAAAACTCGTGCGGATATTGCCGGAGCCGGGTCTCGGCCGACGGAATGCCGACAAGCCCGAGCATCTCGATCGAGGCCTTGCGGATCGCCTTGCGCCGCGCAGCTCCGCGTGCGGGCAGAGTCTCATCATGGGCCTCCAGCACTTCGGCGATCTGCTCGCCCACGCTCAGCGCAGGATTGAGCGCTGTCAGCGCGTCCTGCATCGTCATGGCGATGTCGCGTCCGCGGACCGCACGCATTTGACGGGGGCTGAGACCGCGCAGGTCGCGGCCGTCGAACACGATTGTCCCGCTCTCGATCCGGCCCGGCGCTTTCACCAGCCCCATGACCGAGGCGAAGGTCACGCTTTTGCCCGAGCCACTCTCGCCCACGATGCCGAGACATTCGCCCCGTCGCACCGCCACGCTGACACCGTCCACCGCACAGATCCGCCCGGCCCGCGTCTCGAATACCGTGCGCAGGTCGCGCACTTCCAGCAAAGCGTCTTTCATTCGGAAAACCTCGGATCGAAAGCGTCGCGAAGACCCTGGCTCGCGACATTGATCGCCAGCACCAGAAACAGGATCGCAAGGCCGGGGAAGGTCGAAACCCACCAGGCTTCGAGCATGAAGGCGCGCCCGTCGGCCACCATAGAGCCCCAGGATGCGGTAGGCGGCTGGACCCCGAGGCCCAGGAAGGAGAGCGAGGCTTCGAGAATGATCACATGCGCCATCCGGATCGTGGCCACCACGATCACCGGAGAGAGCACGTTGGGAAGGATCTCGCGCAGCATGATATGACCGCGCGAGGCGCCCAATGCGCGCGCCGCTTCGACATATTCCAGCTCTCGCGTCACCAGGGTTTCGCCCCGCACGACACGTGCCGGGATCACCCATTCCTTGTAGGCGAGCGCAAAGATGATGTTCCAAAGCCCTGGCCCCATCATCGCCATCAGGCCGATCGCGAAGATCAGATAGGGGAAGCCGAGAAGGATATCGACGATCCGGGAGATCAACATATCCACCCAGCCCCGCAGATAGCCCGCAGCCAGACCGGCGAGAATGCCGATCGTGGTCGCGACCAGGATCACCACGATCCCGATGAAGATCGAGATCCGCGCCCCATAGACGATGCGCGAGAGGATATCGCGCCCCAGCGCGTCGCAGCCCAGAACATAGGACCACTCCCCCCCGGCCATCCAGCCCGGCGGCTGCAGGCGGCGGAACAGGTCGGTCTCGTTCGGGTCATGCGGAGCGATCCAGGGCGCAAAGACCGCCATCACCACGAACAACACGACGATCAGCGCACAGAGCATCGCCAGCCGGTTGCCAGTAAAAGTCGCGAGATTGCGGCGCAGGATGGTTTCCGACGCGGCGGGGGTTTCGGCTGCAAGGCTCACAGTTTCACCCTCGGATTCAGAACGGTGTAAAGCAGGTCGGCGACGAAGTTCAAAAGCACGTAGGTCACGGCGTAGAACAGCACGGCCGCCTGAACGAGTGGGTAGTTGCGCAAGAAGATGCTCTCGACAACGAGGCGGCCCAGGCCCGGCCAGCCATAGACAGTCTCGACGATCATGTTGCCACCTAGCAGGCTGCCGGTCTCGATCGCGGCCACCGAGACGGTCGGGATCAGGGCATTCTTGAGCGCATGGCGAAACAGCACGCGACGACGCGACAGCCCCTTGGCATCGGCAAAGGTCACATAATCCTGTCGCAACACTTCCAGCATCGAGGTGCGCGTGACCCGCATCAGGATTGCGGTCATCGGCAAGCCAAGCGTAATCGCAGGCAAGATGAGATGGGCGACAGCGTCCCCGAACGCCTTCATGTTCCCCGCGACCAGGGTGTCGATCAGAAGAAAGCCGGTGACGCTGGGCACTTCGGAATCGAAGCCGATCCGACCCGACACCGGGAGGAGATGCAAATGCACCGCAAAAAGCATCAGCAACAGAATTCCGAACCAGAACCCCGGTAAAGATACTCCCAGCAAAGACCCCACCGTGGCGATCCGATCGAAGATCGAGTTCTTTTTGATCGCGGCCAGAACGCCCAGGGGGATTGCGGTCGCAAGCGCGACGACCAAGGCCACGAGGCTGAGTTCGATCGTGGCGGGCAGCCGCTCGGCGATCACATCGGCAACCGGACGCTTGTGATAGAAGCTTTCGCCAAAATCGAAATGCGTGGTATTTCCGAGGAAGATGAAGAAGCGTTCAACCATCGGCCGGTCGAGACCCATGTCGTGACGCAGTTGCGCCTCTTGTTCTGCGGTAATGGCCTGATCACCGATCATGATCTGCACCGGATCGCCCGGTGTCAGTGCCATCATCGTAAAGGCGATGACGCTGACACCCAGCAGAACGGGCACAAGTTGTGCGATACGCTCCAGGAGCTTGCTGAGGCTCATGCCCGTTCTCCCTCTCTGATCTTATTCGATGCAGGCGTCGTGCAGGTTGATGCGGCTGTCGGCACTGGGCTTCCATCCCTTCAAGCGCTTCGACACACCGTAGAGGTCCGCCGGCACCCAGAGGTAGATGTAGGGCAGGTCCTTGTTCACGATGACCTCGGCCTGATGATACATCCCGGCGCGCTTCACAGTGTCGACTTCGACAGCAGCCTCATCGAGCAGCTTGTCGACCTCGGGATTGGAATAGCCCGCCGAGTTGCCGCGATCGTTCGTCTTGTGGGTCGGCGTGAAGATGTCGAAGGGGTCGAGCGAGCCATTCCCCCAGCTGGTGAAATACATGTCACCAGTCTTTTCGCCGCCCTTGGTGCGCCACTTTTCCGAAAGCTGCGCGCCTTCGCCGACGACAACCTTGGTGTGGAAGCCAGCCTTGCTCAGCAACGAAGCCGTGGCCTCCGCGGTGTCCTTGAACGCACCTTCCACATCCATCGTGATGTCGATACCGTCCGGGTAACCAGCCTCGGCCAGAAGCTTCTTCGACAATTCCGGATCGTAGCTGTACTTGTGCAAGTCGGTCGAGGCCGCGAAGGCGTCAGGCGAAAGGATGCCCTCGATCGGCGCCGCGTTTCCGCCCAGGATTTTGTCGATGATCAGCTGCTTGTCGATCGCATGCGCCGCTGCTTCGCGCACACGGTGATCCGCGAAATACTTGCCTTGCATGTTCATCGCGATGAAGAAGCTGCGCGTGCCATTCACCTTCATCACGACGGTGTCGGGGTTGTTCTCGACCTGCTTCACCGAGAAGGGAGGCAATTCGTTGATGATATCGACATCGCCCGCCAGCAGCGCGGCGACGCGCGAAGCGCTCTCGGGGATAATCTTGAAGATCACGCGATCGACACAGGCCTTGCCGACCGGCGGGATCTCGGTCGAGCCACCATAGTATTCGTCGAAACGATCCATGATGATCGCGTCGCCTTTGCGCCATTCGGCCAGCTTGAAGGGACCGGTGCCGTTTTCCGAGGTCGCCGCGCCCTCATTGCCGACCTTCTCGATCCAGGCCTTGGAAACCACCTCTTCGAAAGGCAGCATCGCGGGCAGGATCGGCCAGGGCTCCTTGAGGGTGATCCGCACGGTGTCGCCATCAATGACCTCAGTGCCGGCGACCGGGCCCATCAGGCTTTGTCGCGGGCTGGTCTGTCCGTTGCCCATGCCGCCATCCTCGGTGATGCGATCGATCGTGAACTTCACATCGTCCGCAGTCAGATCGCTGCCATCGTGGAACTTGATGCCTTTGCGGATCTTGAAATCGTAGACGGTCGGCGAAACCTGAACCATCGACTCCGCAATCTGCGGAACGACCTTCATGTTCGCATCGCGCGTCAGAATGCCGTCATACATGTTGCGAATGATGGTTTCAGTTTCGCGCTTGCGGTGGTTCGCCGGGTCCAGCGTGTTCGCGTCGAGGGTAAATCCAACCGTAAGGTCAGTCGCCCACGCGGCAGGTGTCCCGAAACAAGCGGCCACCGCCGCCGCAGTTAGCATCTTATGCAGTGTCTTCATTCCTTATCTCCCTGTTTCGTCGCGTTGCTACGTGACGTATTTTTTTGGTGGACATAACATCTGATGCAGGAACTGTTCCACGAAATCCAAGACGAGAAAAAAGAGAAAAGGCACCAAAAATCAAAGATATAAAGAAAATTCACGAGATGCCCGCGAAAGCTCGGCGCGGGCTCGCGCGCATTTCACACGCATCGCGTGCGGATTACGCGCGAGCGGATTGGGCTCTTTCGCTGCGGATCGACGCGTTCGGAATTCCCAGCTGCCCCCGGTATTTCGCGACCGTACGGCGCGCCAGAGCAATGCCTACATCCGCGAGTTCCTGAACGATCTGCGCGTCGTTCAGCGGGGCATCCCCCTCCCGCTCTATCATCGCCGCGATGCGATGGCGCAGCGCCACCGCCGAGATCTGCCCCCCATCTTGCGTTGTGATCGACGCGCTGCACAGGGCACGCAATGTCACCGTTCCGCGCGGCGTGGCCATCATCCGTCCGGCGGCCAGACGGCCCACCGTCGTCTCATGCAGCCCGAGCGCCGCCGCCAGACTGGCGAAGCTCATCGGCGCAAGGCGTGCAGGTCCTTCTTCAAGCCATCCAGTCTGGCGCTGAACGATCTCGCTTGCCAGGTGTAGCAGCGTTTCGTTGCGTCGAACCACCGCGCGTCGCAGAAGCTCTGCCTCACGACGCTCCTTGCTTCCCTGACTTGCGTCGTCATTGATCTCAACCTCAGGAAGCGTCGAGCGATTGAGCGAGACGCGCCAGGCCCCTGCCTCGCGGCGCACGATGATATCGGGTTCGCTGGGCGGTGGAGGAGCTGGATCGAAACACAGGCCCGGCTTGGGATCGAAGCTGCGGATCAGCGCCAGTTGCACGCCGATTTCCCCTTCGGTTGTGCCGCCCAACCGCGCAAGATCGCTCAGGCGCCCCTCGGCTAGCAGAGGTAGGTTGTTCAGCACGCTGGCCATTACCGGCGTCAACAAGCCACAGTCCTTCGCCTGCAACCACAGGCATTCCCGCAAGTCGCGCGCCAACAGGCCCGCAGGTTCGATTTGCTGCGCCCGTTTCAGCACCGCTTCTACCTGCGGCACAGGGACCCTAATTTCTTCAGCGATTTCATCGATGGGACGATCTAACCACCCCCAAGGAGAGACAGCCTGCGCCAGAGCCTCTCCGATCGCGAGATCGAGCGGCTCGCGCAGCAAGAGACGCAGCTCGGACAGGATATGTTCCTGCAATCCCGGACTGCCTGCGACCCCCAGCGCCTCCGCCAAACCGCCACCGATACCAAGCTGCAAACGAGGCGGTCGGGCATTCGCGCCCGAAGTTGGCTTCCACAGGTGCAATATCGTATCCTGCGCAGGTAGCCTCACTGCTAGCGCCGGGTTCGAGGCAGCCTCGCGTGTCAGTTCCTGGGCCAGTTCCGAATTGGAAAGTTTCAACAAACCGATCGCGCGTCGCAGCTCTGGCGTCATGGCAAGAGCTGACGCCTGTCGCGCGACGATCTGGGGGCCTGTAAGCATATTTTGACCTTGCGAATTGACCTTCGTCAGACACACCACCCACGCGAGGCAAATGAGGGGCAAACAAGCAGACTCGTCATCCTCCCAGCCTATGCCGCAGTCCGACACTGGGGCAAGCCATGCATGTTGATGGTTTCGCATTGACGTCGGCGGCCCGCCTCAATGCTGGTCCGCCGCCCCGGCTTTTACAGCCCATCGGCAGAATTTGCCGGCTTCGCACAGGGTGACGGACTGGCGCCGCAGCGCCGTGCGGGCGCTCCTCAATGCAGTGATTGATCGAACCACCGACACGCGGATTTTCAACCCGAAATGGGCACATTTTACGGGAGTCACGGCGCTCCAAAAAAAACCATGCCGCACGACGTTTGCATATATTTTTTCGCACCAATTCAATAGTTTATGTGGATAGTGGCGAAAAATTCGTGACTCACGAGCCGACAACTCTCAACATTGAAGGACGCAGCATTTGGAACCCCGGTGGAACCCCGGAAGCGCTCCGCCACCCCGCATCCAAGGAGGGATCCCATGTCGACTAGAGTTTCATTGACCGATCTGTTTATCCGCAAACTGAAGCCGCAGGGCATTCGCACCTCCTATTCGGACGCTCAGCAAATCGGGTTGCGCCTGCGTGTCGGCGCAAACGGGCATCTGACCTTCGCCTATCACGGACGGGCGCTCAACGGCACGAAGAAGACCGTCACGATCGGAGACTACCCGACCTGGAGTCTGAAGGCCGCTCGCGAAGAAGCTGAGCGGATCCGTCGAGAGCTGAAGGAAGGCAAGGATCCAAATGAAGAGAAGCGTCGCCTGCGCGAAGAAGCAGCTTCCGAGAAGGTCACGCTTCGCGATGTGCTCGACGATTACGAGGCGAAGATGGCCGGACAGCAGAGGATCTGGACGCGATCGCCGAAAGGACGATGTGAAGCCCGTCTGCGGATCGACGCGGTGTTCGACAAGCTGCTCGACCGCCCGGTGTCAGACATCACCGTGGATGACTTTGCGAAAGGAATGAGAACCTACGAGCCGCGTCAGAACCGCGGCAAAGCCACCGCGCATGGTCAGACTTCGCGCGCACGGAGCTACCTCATCAAACCTCTGGACTGGGCTGCGAGGCGTAACAAGTTCAGAAAGGCTGGGGCGGGGCGTGAGCCGAAGGTGAACACGCCTGATATCCGCGACACCCACGATTTCGCCGAGGATGATCCGACGATCACGGGGAAGCGCACCCGCGTCCTTTCGGGGGCCGAACTCGCGAAGGTGCTTCCCTATTTGAGATATCCCGCACCGAAAGAGCTGAAACTGGTCGATGTCACGACGCAGGACCTTCGCCCTGTCGCGATGCGCTTCATCTTGCTAACCGCCGCGCGCCGACAGGAGGTGATCGACATGCGCTGGTGCGACGTGGATTTCGAGGCGGGTAAATGGTTCAAACCAAAAGTGAAATCGAAGGGGCAGGAGCGGAGCCAGGTTTTGCCGCTTTCGGATGAAGCTCTGCGGATCTTGACTTGCCTGCCCGGATATCAAGACAGGCATTCGAATGCCTATGTCTTTGCCAATGAGGCCGGCGGACCGGCGGGGAACTTTCAGCGTGCAAACGACGCGATCAAGCGGGAGAGCGGCACCAGCGACTGGCATCGTCACGACCTGCGCCGCACGGCCAGCCAGATCATGCTCGAACTCAACACTCCGCCGATGATCGTCGACACGATTCTCGCCCACACGAACGCACTCACGAAGACGGGCGCGTCGAATTCGATTGATCACTACGCCGAGGTCACGCGGAAGATCATGCTGCATGTCGAAGATCCGCAAAAGATTGCGCTGGACCGGCTTGCAGCCGCGCTCGATGCCTTCGAGCGGATGAGCGAGGAGGAAATCAAGGAGCTCGAGCGGCGCGAAGAGATCGAGCTGCGGCGGAAAAGATAACCGCGACCATGTCGTCTGCGGGTCGGACTTCTCAGGTTTCCGAGCGCAACGGCCCCACGTGCTGTTCTTAAGTTTCGCTTTGCAGCCCCTCAGACGAATTTGCTGCAGAAGCCATAATTGAGTCACCGAACGCCTGCCGCCGTTCCTCCTAGGTGTTCATGGCGATAGGGCTAGGCCAGGCGTCGGGCTCTTAGGTCAGAATGTCCGCGCCTTTCGATGGCGAGACGGTTGTCATGACCGATCATGCGCCGCACTCGGCCGCATAATGGCTGCTTTCGCAATCCGCTCCAGACAAGATGAGAGTGCCGAAATTCTTTTCTTTCCATCTGGAAAGGATAAGGTCATCAAAGATTTGTGTAGAGAACGGACACCACTTCACGCATGCAAGGGAGCGCCAACAAGACGGGATCAGATCTTCTGGCGCGATGTGTGGCCATTGATTTGGAGGTCGACCCTTCGACTGCTCGCATATTCTCTTTCGCGGCGGCAAAATCTGCCTTCGAAAGCGAGGCTCTCGTGGTTCGAGCCGCGGTCGAAGCTGGATTGCAGAGCCTCGATGCTTTCTGCGACGGCTTCAATCATGTGATTGGGCATAATATCCTGCGGCACGATCTGCCTCATCTCATGGCAGCCTCGATGCGTTTCGCTCGTCTCGCCGAGTCCCCGATCGACACACTCTGGCTCAATCCGCTCGCCTTCCCGCGCAACCCTTATCACCACCTGGTCAAACACTATCAGGATGGGCGCTTGCAAAGCGGACATGTTAATGATCCCGAGTTCGACGCCAGACTCGTCTTCGAAGTCCTGAACAATCAGATCGAAGCCTTCGCCGAAATCGGGAAAAGGTCGCCTGACGCACTGACCGCTTATCATTACCTGTGCAGCCGACCGCCGCGCAGCGAGGGGTTCGAAAAACTCTTCGATACGATCCGACAGACGAAAAGGCCCGACAAGCAGGAGGCGCATGCCGCGATCCGGCGCCTGCTTGAGACAGCGTGCTGTTCGACCAATCTGGAGCGAACCCTCGAAAACCTCGATGACATCTCCCTAAGTTGGCCGATGGCCTATGCGCTCTCCTGGATCTCAGTTGCGGGTGGTGACTCGGTCATGCCCCCCTGGGTGCGCGCTCAGTTCCGCGATGCGGCCCGGATCGTTCGCGACTTGCGCGACACTAAGTGCGGCGATGCCGCATGCGCCTATTGTCGGGCTCACAACGATCCCAGACGCGCCTTACATCGCTGGTTTGGCTTCGAGAGTTTCCGCCCTGAACCCGTCGACGAATTTGGACGCCCGCTGCAGGAGCGCATCGTCGAAACAGCAATGCACGGAGAGAGCCTTCTCGGGATCCTGCCGACCGGCACGGGGAAATCCATCTGTTATCAGATCCCCGCCCTGTCGCGTTTCGACAAGACCGGTGCGTTGACAGTGGTCATCTCGCCCCTTGTGGCTCTGATGGCCGATCAGGTGCAGGGACTTGCAAGAGCGGGGATCGCATCGGCAGTCACGGTGAACGGTCTTTTGTCGCTTCCCGAACGGCAGGATGCGCTGGACAGGGTTCGTCTTGGCGACGCAGCGATCCTTCTGATCTCCCCCGAGCAATTGCGCAGCACATCGGTCCGCTCCGTCCTCGCCCAGCGCGAAGTCGGGCTCTGGGTTCTCGACGAGGCGCATTGCGTGTCGAAATGGGGCCACGACTTCAGGCCGGATTACCGCTATATCAGCCGCTTCATCAAAGAAAGTTCGGGCGAGGACGTCGCCCCCGTTCTCTGCCTCACCGCCACTGCAAAACCCGATGTCGTCAGGGATATTCGCGAGCATTTCAGCGAGCGTCTCGGCTGTGAACTCACCTTGCTTGATGGCGGCGCATCCCGCACGAATTTGAGTTTCAGCGTCCTTCCGACCCAGCGACAGACAAAACTGGCCGATATTCTCGATGCGCTCGAGTCCGATTTGCCAGCCACCGGGGCATCCGGCGCGGTTGTCTATTGCGCGACCCGGAATACCACGGAACGGGTGGCAGAGTTTCTTAAGCAGCAAGGGCTTGCTGCCGAACGCTATCATGCCGGCCTGAGCCCCGACGAAAAGCGCGACATCCAAGAGGCTTTTCGCGTTGGCGAGTTGCGGGTGATAGCTGCGACCAACGCCTTTGGCATGGGCATCGACAAACCCGATATTCGCCTCGTCGTGCATGGCGATGTTCCGGGTTCGTTGGAGAATTACTTACAGGAAGCAGGTCGAGCGGGGCGCGATCGTGATCCTGCAAAATGCGTTCTCTTGTTCAACTCTGACGACGTGGATCGACAGTTCAGTCTGAGTGCTCGCTCTCGCCTCGCACGCCATGAAATCGGCGCCATCTTGAAAGCTGTGCGCAGGCTCGACGTCAGATCTGGCAAGAAGGGCGAGGTGATCGCCACACCCGGCGAAATCATTCATGAAGAAAAAGACCGGGAATTTCTACGCGACAACGCAACGGAAGACACTCGCGTCAAGACTGCGGTCGCCTGGCTTGAAGAAGCAGCTCTTCTAAGGCGCGAGGAAAACCGTGTGCAGGTCTTTCCTGCATCGCTTCTCGTGCGAAGCCTCGAACAGGTGCGAAAAATTCTCGATCAGGCGGAGATTACCGGGACGCGCAGGCAGCAGCTGCTTGGAATCGTTCAGCACATCATCAATGCGCCTGCCGATGAGGGGATCTCGACTGATGACTTAAGCGGCGCGAGCGGATTGACGGGTCCGGCATTACGAAAGGCAATGACGGACCTCGAGGCTCTCGGGATCGCCAACAACGACACTAACATCACGATTCACGTGCATGTGGCGGTCGAGAACGCCTCGCGTGCGAGGTTCGAAGCCGCAGCGCGGCTGGAGCGTGATCTGATCGCACAGATGCGCGAGGATGCGCCCGATGCCGATAATGGCGAAGCATCAGCTTTCAATTTGGCGGCGACCAGCCAAGCGCTTCGTGAAAAAGGTCATGGCACGGTTCGTCCCGATGTCATCGAAGGGCTTCTTCGCGGCATGGCACATGACGGGCGCGATATGGAGGGCGGGCGCGGCAATCTGCATCTGCGCAAAGCCTCACGCACAAGCCTTTTCGTGCGCCTGCAACGCTCATGGTCCGTCATCGAGAAGACTGCGGAACTGCGCAGGCTGGGCGCAGAGCGCCTGCTGGAGCATCTTGTCGGAAGGGTTCAGAAAGGCCTGCGCGGCAAAGACATCCCTGTCGAAACAACCCTTGGCGCACTGCTCGGCGCTATCAATGGCGATGCAATGCTGCGTGGGGCGGTCAACGATCCGAACAAATTGATGGACCGGGCACTACTCTGGCTTCACGAGCAACAGGTTGTGGCGCTTGGCAAAGGGCTCTCGGTTTTCCGTCCTGCGATCACCCTGCATCTCAATCCCAAGGGCGGCCAGTTTACCACCCAGCATTTCGCACCACTTGAAGAGCATTACACCGAGCAAACCATCCAGACTCATGTGATGGCCGCCTATGGCGAGAAAGGCCTCAAAAGCATCGACGATGCGGAGAGGCTGGCGGCCGATTACTTCGTGCTCGATCGCGACGCCTTCATGCGCCGATGGATGCCCGGACGTGGAACCGAATTCCGACGGCAGGCGACCGGCGAGGTCTGGAGGCAGATTGTCGACGCACTTGGCAACAGCACGCAAGAAAAGATCGTCCAGGATGATCGCGAGCAAACCAACGTTCTCGTGCTCGCAGGTCCGGGGTCAGGCAAGACCCGCGTCCTTGTCCACCGCATCGCCTATCTGGTGAAGATCAAGCGCGAAGATCCGAACGGCATTCTCGTGCTCGCCTATAACCGTCACGCCGTCGCAGAAATCCGCGAACGCCTGCGCCGCCTTATTGGCGACGATGCGCGTTTCATTACGGTCTCGACGATCCATGCCCTGGCGATGCGGCTGGTCGGCGCAAGCTTCGCTGGACGCACCGGTGCGGAGGGCCAGGATTTCGACACGCTCCTAATGGATGCCGTGAAACTCCTGCGAGGCGACGGGTTGGACAAGGTCGAAGCTGAAGCGCTACGCGACACGCTGATCCAGGGCTACCGGTGGATCCTCGTCGACGAGTATCAGGATGTCGGCCCTGAAGAATACGCCTTGATCTCCGCGGTGGCAGGCCGAAGCCTCGACGACCCGGACATGCGCATCAGCCTCTTTGCCGTGGGCGACGACGATCAGAACATCTATTCCTTCGCTGGCGCCTCGATCCGGCACATCCGGCAGTTCGAAGAGGACTACTCGGCAAAGCCGTTTTTCCTAACCGAGAATTATCGCTCGACCGGTCACATCATCACCGCCGCAAATGCGGTGATCGAAGCGGCCTCCGCGCGGATGAAGATTGGTCACGACATCACGGTCACTAATGGCCGGAGCAAAGAACCAATGGGCGGCATCATGGCGACGCTCGATCCCGTCGCACATGGCAGGGTGCAGATTCTTGGCTGCCCAGCGGGTAATGATGCACAAGCCATGGCTGCACTTGATGAGCTTGTGCGCCTGTCTCGACTGATACCCGACTGGACCTGGTCGCGCGCCGCAATCATCTCACGCGACTGGCGCAAACTGGCCCCCGTGCGCGATTTCGCGGAAGCGCTCGGCATCCCTGTCGAATATGCGAACGAGAAGCTGCCCGGCCTCTGGCGCATGCGAGAAATGCAGATCTTCATCGAAGCCTTGCGCGCCGATCACGGGCGTGTCGTGTCCTTGAGCGACCTGACCGGCATCTTGAACTCGATCCCGTCTTCGCGCTGGACCGACCGGATCGGCGAAGGCCTTGGCCTGCTCGCGCGCGAAGTCGACGGGCGTAACCTTCCCGCTCCGGACGTGATCGAATGGTTTGCCGAATGGTCTCGCGAGGCCTGGAGCGAGCAACGGGGTCTAAAACTTCTGACCGCTCATCGTGCGAAAGGGCTCGAATTCGACGACGTTGTCATTCTGGATGGCGGCTGGGAGCGACCGTCTCGTAACGAAGACCAAGATGCGCCCCGCCGGCTCTTCTACGTCGCGATGACAAGGGCGCGCCGCAACCTCATCGTCATGAGCAACGACAATCACGAATATCTCCCCGAACAATCGCCCTCGATCATCAACCGCCATGTCACACCGGATCTCTCGGCCTTTCCCGGCCCCCGGCGCTATTTCCAGTCTGCCGAAATGCGCATGGTCGACCTGTCTTTCGCAGGGCGCCAGAGAGCCGGTCATCCCGCGCTCCGCGCCATCGCAGAGGCGCGCGTCGGAGAGCCGATCTTCCTGACGCATGAGCTCGACCGTTGGCAGCTGAAGGACGTCCATGGCCGGAGTTTGGGCCGCATGTCCAAAAGCTTTACACCTCCGGCGAACGCGCGATTTCTCCGAGGCGAAATCGCCGCAATTCTGCGCTGGCGCAAGGAAGATGGCCACGAAGCGTTTCATCACACCCTGAGACGGGACGCTTGGGAGGTCATCATCCCGGAACTCGTTTTTGAAGCATGCTAAACGACCCAACATTCGTGTTTGACGGCACATTGCCGATTAAGTTGAGCATCTGATCGTAAAAACCGCCTCGCGGTCTTTCAGCTCTTGGGCGCGGCGTGTGCCAGTACACCGGTAAGGATACCGGGTCGATGGATACTGTCGTTTCATCCATCAAGAGGGTTTCCGGGCTCGATGAAAATGCACGCGGGATCATAGGCGCGGCTGGCCCTCTCTGAACATTTCCGCTCCATCTCTGCTCAGAACCCGGTCCCGGCGCGTTCAAAGTGCGTTCAGGAAAGCCACAAGCGCTGCCCGCTCGTCTTGGCTCAAAGCAAGCGGGCGGAGATGCGGGGAGCTGGTTTTTGCGGCGCCGAACAACGGTCGGTCACTCGTTTTCTCGTCACGAGCATGCGAAGCACCGCCGCCGCCGTTATACAAGGCCACCACACCGCTAAGGCTTGGGAAGAGGCCGTTGTGCATATAGGGTGCCGAGCGAGCTACGTGACGCAGGCTTGGGGTAAGAAAACGGCCCGCATCCTCGCTTACCCCGGTGACCTCGTAGCGACCAAGATCCTCGAAACGACGCCCGAAATAGGAGAGGCCCAAATTGTGGAACCTTCCATCCGAGAGCGTGGGGCCGAAATGGCAATTGGCGCAACGCGCCTTGGTCCGAAACAGATGCAACCCTTGGACCGCCGGATCACTTAGAGCATCAGGCTTTCCTGACAGGAAACGGTCCAGATCGCTCTGGCGGTCCAATTGGCGCTCGAAGCTGGCAAGTGCCTGGGTAATGGCGTCGAGAGTGACCTCTTCCTCGCCAAACGCCTCGCCGAAAAGCGTGAGGTAGGGTGCCTTCGCCTCAACCCGCGCAACCATTTCTTCAAGATCGCGCACAGCCATTTCCTCAGGCGCCGTCAGGGGCCCGATCGCTTGCTCTTCGAGACTGGCGGCCCGCCCATCCCAAAACAACGCATCACGCGTGCTTGCGGCATAGAGCGAGGGCGCATTGCGTCGGCCCTCGGCGCGTTCGTGCCCGAAGGAACGCGGCAACCCGTCGGACCAGCCAAGCCGGCGGTTGTGACAGCTCTCGCAGGCGATATGGCCCGAGTCAGATAGAACCGGGTCTTTGAAGAGCTGCTCTCCCAATGCCACGCGGGCCGCTTGCGCACTGCCCGGGGCGGGCGGATCAGGAAGCACCATCGGCGCCAATTCGACGAAATCCACGCCCTCGTCGATCCAGGCGCGTGGCCAGAGTGCGGGGTCGCCCGAATAAATTTGGCGCAGATCGGCGGGGTCTGACAGGTCGGGGCGGCGGCTCTCCTCCACCCCGACGAGAAGCACAAGCGCCACCGCGCCCCAGATTGGCCAGAGCCAGCGTTGAGTCCACACGGCGGTCAGCAGAGGGCGATGCAAAGCAGACATCGGCTCACCATGTCATCGTGGTGCCGAGCCAGCCCGAGCGCCCCGCAATCCAGGGATTTGACGTGGAGGCGGTCCGGTTCCCGCGCTCGTCAAACAGATTGGAAATCTTCAGTTCGAGCATCACCGGGTTTCCGCGCACTTCGGCAATCCGGGCCTGCATATTGAGATCGACGGTCACCACGGCATCATAGTGGAAAGGTTCGAAAAGCAGGTGGGGCTGGGTTCCATAGACCGGATTGTCGCGGTCGGATTCGGCGCAATTCGAGCTGGACGAAGCCTGACACCGCGCCCCGTCATAGGCGAAGGTCACGCCGGTAGACAGACCGGCAATCAGCCCGCCGTCGTTCCAGCTGCCCGTCACGTCCAGTGCTGCCCGCACCGGAATGTCGAAATTGCCAGTGGCCGCATCGAATTCGTCGCGGGTATAGGACTGGTCCTTATACCAGATGAATTCCATCGCCTCGCCATTTTCCGAGCTGCCGAAATAGCTCTCGGCAGAAACCTTCCGCGCGGCGACGACGCCTGAGAAAGTCAGCCCGACATAGTCGAGCCGGGACTGTGTCCTAGGCTGCCACTTCTTCTCATATTCGAGCGTGAAGGAGCGATAGCGGCTGGTGCCGTCATTGGTCAGGCGCCGATACAGCGAACGGCTTCCGTCAGCCCTGCCCTCATAGGTGCCCGCGAACTGATCCTTGCCGTGGCGGTCGATGATGCGTGCGCGCCAAGTGCCATCCGTCACACTGTCGGTCCAGGTCGCGCCGAAAGACAATTCGTCGGTGTAGGGGGTCCGGAGGTTCCCTTGCGAGTAGTAATAGGAGCCGTTGTCGATCAAGGTCGTCCACTCGCCGACCACGCCATCGGTCGCGGTGCGCCGCTGGGTGATCCCACGGGGCACAGCGTCATGGATCGCGTAAGTCAGGAAATCGGCGCTGTAGTAGCGGTTGGCCCCCAGCGTCAGAGTGGTGGAGGGGGTCGGCGTCCAGGTAGCAACGAGGCGTGGAGCGATATCGAGATTCCTCAGATAATCGTTGTAATCCGCGCGCAATCCGGCCCGCAGGCCGAATTCGCCCCATTTCTGGTCGAGTTCGAAAAAAGCCTCGGCCTTTGTCGCATCGACCTCGACATCATACGCGGGCTGCACGACGCGGGTGGAGAAGAACTGGGTCGGGATGCAATCGTCCGCGTCGGCCGGGCAGACATAGCTGCCCGTTGTGGTCCGGGTGGTGGAGGAATTGTAGACATAGCCCTCGCCCTTGCGCCGTGCATTTACATGCTCGACGGCGGCCCCGAACTTGAAGGTGCCGTGCCAAATGTCGCCGGTGAGTTTTCCGGCGAGCCGCGCGCGCTGGTCTTCATAGGCCCGGTCGCCGATCCCGCCGGTGCGACACGGGACCCCCGTGGCGCCGGTATAGTCGATGGAACTGTCGCACCAGTCGTTGAAGGCATCTGTCTCGTAGCCATCGCGATACGCGCCATACCACGAATAGTAGACGTTCGAATTCGCAAGATTGCGGGTGGCGTTATCCTGAATGTTGACATCAAGCGAGAAACGCAGGTTGCTCAGTTGCGTTCGCCCGAGAGCATAATCTCCCAATCCACCTTGCCAACTTGCCGTCAACGCCCGCGACTCGTTGGTTTGGTCGATTTGCTGCCCGTCGACATAGTAGGATTCCCAGTCTTGATAGTAGTCGCTCCAGGTTCCAGTCAGGTTAAACGTGTTGTCACTTTTGAAATCATGCGCGAAACCGAGCAGCCAGAAGCGGGAGTCGCTCTCGCTCTCCGCCGTCCCGCGGCGGTATTGGGGCAAGACCTCCTTGACCGATTCCGCGTGCTGGGTCGAATGTCCGATGACCAGCGAGGAAGCTTCGCCAACCGGCATTGTCTGTTGGAACGAATAGCTCCATTTGCTCCAATCCGGCTTGGCCCTGTCCTTGGGGTTGGTGCCGTCTTCGGTGCCCAGTTCATAGCGGGTCATACTGTCATTCTGAAACGAGACGCTCAGCTTGCCCGAGGCCTCGCGCGAAGGTTTTACGAGATCATATTGCAGGACACCGCCTTGGAACCCGCCCGTCTCCGCCGAGGCGTTTGAATCCGTCAGCGTGGCCGTTTCCACGAGGCTCGAAGGAATGAACTGGGTCTGCGAATGGAGCCCGTAGATCGAATTGAAATTGACGTTGCCGAATTCCTCGTCCAGCGGGGTGGCGCCGAACGGGTCTTCGTTTCCGGTCAGAGAGTTGACCGGCATGCCGTTGACGATGACCGTATTCTGATCGGTTCGGGCACCCGAGATCGACATTTCGCGCGGTCGCAGGTCAAGAACCGTATCCGCGTTCTCACCGGCCGTATTGTCCGCATCTCCAGCCACCTGCACCGTGGGAAGCTTGGTGAACGCCTCGTTGGCGTCATCCGATCCGTCGCCCCGGTTGCGCAACGCGGTGCTATCGAGCGTCGTCGTGCCGGTATCTGCCGGATCTTCGGTCAGAAGAGAGCTGAGCCATTCCCAGGCCGACCGCCGGACGGTGATCGGGTCAAGCTCGATGCTTTCCTGTGCTTGTGCGGTCGAGGCAGTCAGTGTGAGGGCTTCGAAGGCGCAAGCTGTGAGCAAAAGAATGCGCGATGCGCGCGTGAGAGGTCTATGAGACATGAGGCCAGTTCCCTGTCTGAAGTTCGACGGAATTGGCGCGCGGTTTTGCTGGCTATCCCTTTTGAGCGGTGTCCGGAAACACGCTTGAGCGTGTTCCTGCACCAAGCGTGCAGCCCGTTTCCGTTCTCGGTCGGGCTATGAGGTGATCGCATCACACGAATGAGGACACCCCCGGTTCGCCAGGCGCTCGCCAAGCGGAGCCATCCAGCCGCGCCATGGCGCGAGTTGCGGACAAGCGTGTCGGCGCGTCGGGAGTAGCGGCGTGGGTTTTCGGTGCGTGTCATCGGGTGAAGCGAAGAGCGATGCTGAATGAATAACTTGGTTTGGTTAGTCCGGCCGGTGCGCGCGGAAACGGGCTCGCAGCCTGCACCGCAGAGATCGCCGCGCGATCGAGGGCGGAATTTCCGGACGAGTTCAAGATCGACACGCCCGCAAGACGTCCCGCCAGCGTGACCGTCACCCTCAGTGTCACGGTGCCGCTCGCTCGTCCGGCGGCGGATGGATAGCTTTTGCGTCGCTCGATCCGGGACCGGATCTGTCCGTTGCCCCACTGCTGGATCAGATTGGCGCGCCGTTCAGCGGGTAGCGAAGTTGTGCTTTCCGATCGGCGCGTGCCGGCCGCCGTCTGACCGCCTAGGCCTTCGGCGCGCTGAGCCGTCGAATCGCGGCTTTGAGGGGCCGGCCTCTTCGGGGCGGGAGCCGCCTTGCGCGGAGGCGGTTCGGCTGTCTGCTGCTTGGGCTTGGGCTGCGGCGGCTTCGATACTTTCGGCGCGGCGGTGGTCGCCTCGACCTCGGGCTTCGGTTCAGGTGGCCGTTCCTGCGGCGGCGTCGATATCCGAGGCAGGTCAAGCATCGCGGGTAGAGGGGGCAATTCGATTTTCGGCATCTCGAGCCGAGGCGGGGGCAACGGCTCGGCGAGTTCCGGCATGGTTCTCGCCGGGTTGTCGAAACGCTCGACCATCTCCTGCACGGATGGGCTCGCGGCGGCGAGGCTGATCAAGCTGTCGCCCTCGGCCCCGGCCGAGCCGAGCCCCTTCGACTCGGGCCCCACCCAGAAAACGACGGCATGCACCGCGCAGGCGAGCGCGATGAAAAAGCTGAGTTCAACAAGGCCGCGCAGCGTCATTCTACCGCCTCTGACTGAACGACGAGATCGGTCTGGGCAAAGCCCGCTTGGCCGAGAGCCGGTAAAAGCCCGGCAATCCGCGCCACGGGCGCCTTGCTATCTGCGCGCAGGAACAGCCGGGGCGGCAACGCGTCACAATCATGCGCGGCGCAATAGCTCGCGCGTGCGCTCTGCAACGCGGCTATCAAGGGCGCGTCATTTGCAGCTTCGCCGCTCATCCCTTCGAGGTAGCCCAGCTGGCCGGACGCATCGAGATAGAGTGTGAAATCAGCCGTCTGTTGTTCCTGATCCCGCGCGCTGGGGGGCGTGACGGGGAAAGGCTCGGGCGGAGCAAGCTGCGCCGAGATCAGAAAGAAAATCAGCAACAGGAAGACGACGTTGATCATCGGCAGGAGATTGGCGTCGTTGCCGCTTCTGCGCGGGTGTGGGAACTCCATCGCTCACTCCACCAGAACCAATCGGGTGAAGCCGGCGGCGCGCAGACTCTCGACCACCGAGACCAAACCCTGCAACGCCGCTTCGCGTCCGCGCAGCACCACCGGCGCGTCGGGTGTGCTGTCGATCGCGGCGAGTGCGGCCGGCAAACCCTCGATGGAGACGGGACTACCGTTGAGCTCAAGCCCCTCCCGGCCGATGTCGACAAGCCGCAGCGGGGCGGGATCTTGCCCGCCCTGCCCCGCCGCGTTGGCCAGCGGGACCGTGCTCTCCGAGATGAAGCGCGACGCCAGCATGAAGAAGACGAGCAGAAGAAAAACCACGTCAATCATCGGCGTGAGGTTGGGCCGCCGCGCGGGACGGTGCGCCTCGAAACTCAGCATCACTCCGCTCCCACGATCCGTGGCTGGGCTTGGGCTCCGTTCTCCTGGAGATCGCGGGCGGCGGACCGGGCCACGAAGACCCGCGTCGCTGCGTCTTCCATGTCGTGCCGCATCCTTTCGACCACGGAGTCGAACCAGGCGAGGGCGACCTGCGCGGGAATGGCGACAGCCATGCCTGCCGCCGTAGTCAGCAGCGCTTCCCAGATGCCCCCTGCAAGCGTCGCGGGGTCGGCGCGCGAGCCGGCCTCCTGAAGAGCCTGAAACGCTGAGATCATGCCGGTAACCGTGCCGAAAAGGCCGAGAAGCGGGCCGATCACCGCCGCCAGCTCGATGCCGCGCAGTCCTGCGCGTGCCTGAGCGAGCAGCTTCCGCGCAACGCGCACAGTTTCTTCCTGTGCCGCCTCGAGCGGCAACGCTGGGTCACGGGCCGCGACCATTGCCGCACGCACAAGTCGTGCGCGCCCGGAATGGCGGTTTGACAATTCCGCGACCGCCTCAGCGCGTTTTCCCTTCGACCAGAGTTCAAGCGCGCGTTCGCTATGGCGCCCGCCCGACCACGCGCCGAAGAGGATCAACCGCCACAGCTTCCACAGGATCACCGCGAGGGTCGCGACTGAGAGCGCAGCGATCGCCCACATTGCAGGTCCGCCGAGCAGAACGAAATCGCGGATGCGCTCGAGGGTCGTAGCGAAAATCGGAGAGAGATCATTCGGGAACATCGTCTGTTTCCTTGGAACTTGTGCGTCTTGGAAGGAGGCCAAATTCAAGGACTTCAGATGAGTGAGGGTTTCGAAGCGATGGCTTCCGAACGGGAAGCCCGAGACATCCCCCCAAAGAGCACCCAATCATCCTCTATCCTCCAGCGAACTATTCGTGGCGTGGCTGATGATTGGCTGCGCACCGCGGTCTCACTATCGCGTTACCGGGCGCTTGACCAGATATTAGTTTACTTTTTTCGTCGGAATTGTTCTGGATGGACTGGGTGTTCTTCCCGATGGACCGTCGCTGCGAACTATCCTCACCCGAAAGGCGTCAGATCGCCCCCAGCGCTTTGGCCTGCCCCGGCTCGCGGGAGACGAGTGCTCCGCGCCTCGGGCGATTGCTCTGTCTGCGCCGATCGGCATGAGCACCAAGCGGGCTCTCGGAGGGATGGGCGAAAGTTCTGTGGCGGGTCCCATCGAATGAGCCCCCCTTACTCCAAGCTCCGCAAATCGTCGAACTGGACCGAGATTGCTTCTTTTGGATAATCCGTCGGCTCCGGCACGTCCGCAATAAGCATTGCCGGCCCTCTTCCGGCCTGCGCCAAAGCTTGTCCGTCGGAACCCGCAATCACCGATAGGCCGCCGAAGACGACTTCTCGATCAGGGCCTGAGTAGTTTGCATAGACAACCACTGCAGCGTTCTCGCTCGCGCGGGCCCGCACAAGCAGATCAGGGGCGTGATCATAGCCAACCGGGTTCGCCGTGGGCACAAGGATCAACTCGGCCCCGGCTCTTGCCAAGGCGCGTGCATGTTCAGGGAACTCGATATCGTAGCATATCAGCAGCCCCGTCCGGGTGCCGTTCAGGTCGAAAACTGGCGGTGGCTCGGTGCCGAAAGCGAAGCTCGCTCGCTCCATGTCACCGAAAAGCTGAATCTTGCGATAGTGGCCGACCCGCGCGCCGGTCTTGTCGACCACAGAGGCCGCGTTGAACACATCATCGTCCAGCCGCTCTGCCCAGCCATAACAAATAGCGCAGCCGTTTTTGCGCGCGATGTCACCCATCGCCTTGCACCAAGAGCCCCCCAATGGCTGCGCCTGCGAGCGATGGTCCTCGGGCCGATTATAGCCAGGCAGGATCAGCTCTGGAAGCACGACCATATCAACGCCAAGCGAGGACAAACCGTCTACCCAGGTCTCGATAATCGCAAATATCTGAGCCGGGTCAGAAGAGAGCGGTTGCGGTTGAACGATCGCGACTCTCATGTCTGCCTCCATTTTCCGCGGGCAAGGTGATCGAGCGTGTTGCAGGCCACCCGATCAGAGCGCAGCTCGCAAGATCTGCTCGACACCGGCCTCATTGAGGGGGATCGGATTTCCCAAGGCGCACGGGTCTCGCAATGCATCAGCAACCAAGCCGGGGATTTCGGTTTCGTCCACGTTCACGCCCATCTTGCTCAGGCTCGACGGCATATCGACCCGCGCCTGCAACGTCTCGAGCCAAGAAAGAACGGCCGCACCGGGATCGCTTCCCTCCAGACGCAATTCATGCGCGAGCGTCGCCATCTGTTCGCTGACAGCGGGGAGATTGAAGCGGAGCACATGGGGCATCAAGACCGCGTTGAGCATGCCGTGATGCGCATCGTAACGCGCGCCCAACGGATGCGCCAAGGCATGAACCGCCCCAAGCCCTTTTTGCAGAGCCGTGCAAGCCATCGCTGATGCAACAAGCATATTCGAGCGCGCAGTAAGGTTGCCCGGCTCCGAATAGGCAGACGCCAAAGCGCCGTCGATCATCTTCAAAGCCGTAAGCGCCAAGCCATCGGCCATCGGGTGCCATCCCGGTGCGCATAGTGCTTCGAGTGCATGCGAGAGCGCATCCATGCCCGTTGCGGCCGTCAGAACAGGCGGCAGGCCGACCGTGAGCTCAGGGTCGAGGATGACCAGTTCGGGCAACATCTTGGGGTGGAAGATGATGACCTTGCGGTGGCTGTCAGTATCGGTGATCACCGACGACCTTCCGAATTCAGAGCCCGTCCCTGCAGTGGTCGGGAGTGCGATGACCGGCAGCATCCCATTTGTCTGAACGCGCCGGAAATTGTCGCCGATGTCTTCGAAATCCAACAGCGGACGGGTTTGCCCCGCCATCATCGCCACGGCCTTGGCGGCATCCATCGCGGACCCACCGCCGATCGCGATGACGCAATCGTGGCCGCCTTTGCGCAATACCTCGCACCCGGCGACGACATTTTCGCCGGTCGGGTTCGGCTGCACTTCACAGAAGAAACCGGAGGCGATGCCAGCGGCTTTGAGCGTTTGCTGTGCCCCAGTGATGATTGAAGACGCGGCCAGACCTCTATCGGTGATGATAAGCGGTGCTTTTCCGCCAATCTCCGCCAAAGCGCCCGGCAGATCGGACAGACGCCCGGCGCCGAACCAGACCAGCGTCGGAAAGCTCCAGCGGGTTTGAAGATTTGCGAAATCGTATTCGGTCATCGAGTTTTCCTGTCAGATTGATCAGCTATCGGCGATCTTGCTCAGGCGACGACGAGCGGCACGTTTGCGCAGTCTGTCGACAGCAAAGATCAACACCAAGGCTGGCATGAAGGTCAGAGTGGCAAGTGCCGGATAGATCGGGGAAGAGCCCACTGCGATCCCTGAAAAGACGAAAGTCGGCAAAGTGCGCGTCGAGCCCGAGAGGCTGTAAGTTATGTAGAAATTCCCCCAGGAGAGCAGGAAAGCAAAAACCGCTGCAGAGAAAATACCCGGCCAGATCAGCGGGAGCGTTATCTCTCGCAAAATCTGCCAGCGGGTCGCCCCCGCATCCTCGGCGGCATAGTCGAGCGTGTTGTCATAGCCTTGCATTTGCACCGAGATGATCACGATGCAGAAAGGCGTGATGTAGATGACATGCCCGATCACTGCAGACCAAAGCCCCGGCGACAAATTCAGCCATCCAGCCAGAACCGAAAACCACAAGAGCATCACGACGCCCAACAGCAGTTGCGGGAACAGGAGCGGTGCGAAGGTCAGGATCCGGAAGCCCCACTGGAAGCGGAACTTGTAGCGGGTCCAGGCGAAGGCTCCGCCAATGCCCAGAAGCGTGGCGAACAGCGTTGCCAGAACCGCCAGGAGTGCAGAGTTCCCCAGCGACGACCAGAAGTCGCGATCTGCCAGCAGCTCTCCATACCAGCGCGTCGAAAACTCCGGGATCGGCCAGGATAGAAAGCGGCTCTTGGTGAAAGAGAAAAGAACGAGCGTGGCAATCGGAATGTAGAAGAAAATAAGCGCCGCGATCACCGAGCCATACAGCACGACATCCGCAATCCGCTTTTCCATGAGATCAGTCATTTGCCACCCTCCGAGCCTGCCAGAGAGCGACCGCTCCGAACACCGTCAAAGCCGCTGCACCGATCACGATCAGAACGAGCGTCAGAGCCGCCCCAAGCGGCCAGTTGACCCTGGTTTCGAAACTCTGCCGGATCAGCTCTGCCGCGAGTGGAGAGGTCCCGCCCCCCATAACCTTGGGTTCGAGGAAAACCCCGAGACTTAGGACAAACACCAAGACCGCACCCGCCCAGATGCCGGGTTTGGCAAGCGGCAAAGTCACCTCGACAAAGGCTCGCAACCGCGAGGCGCCGGCATCGCGTGCCGCCAGCACCAGATCCCCGTCGATCCGCGCCATCGAAAGCGCAACCGTGAAGATCGTGTAGGGTAGCAAATTGTAGACCATGCCGATCATCGTCGCGTTCGGCGTGAACAGCACGTTCACCGAAGCGGCCGGAAATCCAATCGCCTCGAGCGTGCCGTTCAACACGCCTGAGCGGTCGAGAAACAGAACCCAACCGAAGGTCTTCAGAACGGCGTCTGTGAGAAAGGCAAAGACCATCAACAGGGTGATATGGTCGGACCAACGCGACAGCCGATGGAGCATGCCATAAGCGATCGGGATCGCCAGGACCGTGCAGAGCAAAGTGCAGATCAGCGCCATCACCAAGGTGCGCCACATGATCGTCCAGTAATGGACCTGGCTGAACACGTCGGTCCAGACCTTCAGATCCCAGGTCCAGACCAGACGATAGTATTGGGTGCCCTGAAAGCTCAGAAGCGCCGTCATGATCAGCGGGATCACGAAGAACAGCCCC
Source organism: Thioclava marina (assembly GCF_002020135.1). GTDB lineage: Bacteria > Pseudomonadota > Alphaproteobacteria > Rhodobacterales > Rhodobacteraceae > Thioclava > Thioclava marina. The sequence continues at coordinate 555,608 of NZ_MPZS01000002.1, forward strand.
ATCAGCAGCAAGAGCGGCAAGGTCGACAGGCGCAACGCTCCGTCTCGCCAGGATTTCTGTATCTCAGCCATCGCTCAGGCCCCCACAGCGAACAGGTCGCCCAGCGCGAGACCGAGCCTCACGGCATCGCCCTGCTTTGCGGGCAGAGTGGAGGTGCCGGGGATATCCATCACGATTTCGGTGCCAGCCGCTGCGATCCGATACTGGATGGAAGCGCCACGGATGAAATACTCGTTCACCGTGCCGACAATGGTGCATTCGGCATTCTCGCCTTGCGGAAGCAGGCGCAGCATTTCCGGCCGTATCATAAGCGCCGCATCGCCTCCTGCTGCAACTCCGGGCGCCACCTGATCGGCTGAAAGGAGAGGTTCGGTGCAATCCAGTATCTCGCACGAGAACCGGAACCCCTCGCCAACTCGCGTGACCTTGGCGGGCAAGAGATTGGTGTCTCCGATGAACCCGGCAACGAAGGCATCCGCGGGGCGATAGTAGATTTCGGATGGCGCACCCAGCTGCACAATCCGTCCCGCGCGCATCACGCAGATCCGATCGGCGAGCATCATCGCTTCCTCGAGATCGTGAGTGACGTGAACGAAACTCGTCCCGACATGGCGGTGCAGGTGTTTGAGTTCTGCCTGCAGGGATTTCTTCAGCTTCGCGTCGAGCGCGCTCATCGGTTCGTCGAGCAGCAGCACCGGAGGTTGCGACACCATGGAACGGGCGAGCGCCACGCGCTGCTGTTCGCCTCCCGACAGCTCATGCGGAAATCGGTTGAGATAGCTTTCCTTGAGGTGCATCAGCTCCAACATTCTGCGCACCGCAGTGTCGATTTCCGATTTCGGGCGTTTGGCAAGATGAAGCGGAAAGCCGATATTCTGCGCGACGGTCTTGTGAGGAAACAGCGCGAGTTTCTGAAACACCATCCGCGTCGGTCGGGCCGAGGCGGGTATCCCCGCCATGTCCTTTCCGTCGATCACGAGGCTGCCCGCCGAGAGATCCTCAAATCCGGCGAGGATCTTGAGCAGCGATGTCTTTCCGCACCCTGATGGTCCGACGAGCGCCAGAAATTCACCGTTCGCGACTTCCAGAGAGATATCGGAAAGCGCGCGATAGGTGCCGTAGTATTTTTCGATTCCGGAGGCTTTGATGATGGGAGAAACCAAGGGGGGAGTTCCTGTCTCAGAAATAGAGCAAGGGCGGCGAAAGCCACCCTTGCAAAGCAGTAGTTCAACGCGCGGCGGCCAGTTCCTGAGACCAAATCTCAAGCATCTGGTCGATGTTCGGAGCGACATTGTGGAAGTGGGACTTGTCCCAGGCCTCCCACATGTAATCCATCTGCAGCACGTCTTTCTGCTCGTCCGTGAACAACGCCTCGGCCTTCTGCGACGGGACGAGGTTGCAGGTCGCTTCCGTCCAGGCGAGCTTGACGGCGACCTCGGGCGAGGTCAGATCGCGCAAGAGCGCTTTGGCCTTCGCGTCATCGACCGGATCTTTCACGATGCCGCCCGCTTCCATCCAGATGATACCCTGCTTCAGGCCGTCTTTCGGCTCGGGCACGATCGACATGATCTCTTTCTGTCCATCCTTGCGCAGCGCCGAGGTGCAGTAGGTCCCACCGCCGATCAGGGTCCTGAACGAGCCGTCCATCAAGCCTTTTTGCGCGACCGACAGGTCACCGACGATCGCCCGTGTATTCTTGAAGAGCGCGCGCAGCACCAAGCGGATCTCGTTGAGCTCGGCGTCATCGAGCTCCTTGTAGGGGTCGATCCCGGCGTAGAGCGCCATCGGCATGATCGGCCAGTCACCCCAGTCGAGCACGCATATCTTGTCCTTGTAGGCTGGATCGAAGCAAGGCGCGTAGCTGCGCCAGCTTTCGAGCTTGTCATATTTGGTGTTGACGGTCGGCCCGACCCACCCCCAACGCGTCGGAAGACCCGTTGTCTTTCCCTCGAAGTTGAGCGGCTCGAAAGGCGCGCGAAACTGCGGATAGAAGCTGTCGTAGACATCGGCGAACTCGGCATCGTCGAGAAATTCTCCGATACCCGCCGGCCCCATGCGCTGCACCCAGGGGCTGTCGGTTGCGACCACATCAAAGTCACGCCACGCACCTGCCGCGAGCTTCGCGAAGCCGCCGGGACTGTCGGTGATAAGGTCGATCGAAATCGAGACGTCATTCGCCTCCTCGAAAGGCTTGATGATGTCGGGGCTGTCATAGCCCTCCCAGCACATGAACTTCATCGATGTGGCGGCCTGCGCGGACCGAGGCATCAGGCCAGCACCCGCGAGCCCGGCGGCACCCATGCCTTGCAGGAAAGTGCGGCGATTGGGCGAAAACATTGGTATTCCCTTGGACTTTGTCATCTCTCTTAACTCCCGGTTGGTTTGATCTAGGCCCGTTTTTTTGTTTGTTTCAGACGACCTCTAGGTATCTTTCGCGTTCCCATGTGCTCACGTGGCGCAGGAAAGACGCGTATTCGTGACGGCGCGCCCGCACGAAACTGTCGATGAAGACATCCCCGAAAAGAGCGCGGGCGATCCGGCTCTCATTCAGCCGGTCGGCCGCCATACCAAGATCGCTCGGAAAGCGGCTTTCGGGGGAAGGCTGAAGCACATATTGATCGCCAGACGCCGGTGGCCCCGGATCGACCTCATTTTCGATGCCCCACAATCCGGCGCCGAGACACATGGCCAACGCCACATGCGGGTTCGTATCTGCCGAAGGAACCCGAAACTCCACGCGCGTCGCATCCGGGGAGTCATTCATCACCCGGGCCGCGACAGTGCGGTTCTGAATCCCCCAAGATGCCGAAGTCGGCGCCCACATTCCCGGAACCATCCGGCGATAGGCATTCACGGTGTGACTGCAAAGCGCGAGCATCTCGGGCATCAAGGCGACCAGCCCGCCGATGAAATGCCGAGCAGTCCGGCTCAAGCCGTCCGTATCGTCGGGATCCACGAAGGCAGCGCTCTTGTCTTTCAGACTGCGCAGCGAGACATGAAGGTGACCGGATTGCCCCGAGAGATTTTCGTTTAACTTCGACATGAAACAGGCGGTGAGCCCATTGCGCCGGAAATAGGTCTTCGCGAAATTCTTGAACAGCGCCGCATCATCGGCAGCTTTGACACCCTGCGCATGGGTCAACGGGACCTCAAGGCAGCCGGGGCCCAATTCCGTATGGAGCGCATCCAGGCCGATCCCAAGCCGCTCCATCATGTCTACAAGGCCATCCAAAAGACTGTGCTCGTTCGCCAGCGTTTCGAGAGAGTAGGTTTTGTTACCGAGGGCATAGTGCTTCGGCTTGTCGAAGCCGCCTTCGCGCAGGCTCGACGCGTTCTCATCGAGCACATTAAATTCGAACTCGAAGGCCGATTGGACTGAGAAGCCCATCTCCGCTGCCTTCTCGATCTGCCTGATCAACTGGTTGCGCGCAGAGCGTTCTCCGAAAGGCATCGCGTAGTCGGCGATGCAAATCGCTTGCTCACCCTCGAAGGGCCACGCGCGCAATGTTTCGGGGAAAAGCTGCGCCGGAACATCCGTATAGTCGCCGCCACCGTAGGTTTTCTCAGCGCTGTCCCAATTGTAAAGCACATCACAGAACGGATAGCCGCCCCGACCGAGCTTCTCCGCCTTCGAGCGCGCGACCCGTTTGACGCGGAACATACCGTCCTGGTCGAAAATCCCGATGTGAACATGCTGCGCGCCGATCCGATCGAGCATTTCGTGCATATCGACATGATTGGGGGTATCAGCTTGCATTTCCGCAGCATTCCATTTTTTCCTAATTATGGTCAGCTTAGAGCTTTGAATGTGCCCACCAATACCCCCCGAGGGGTAGAGCCTTACCCCCGAAGGGTTAGGCGCGGATCGAAACGAGACCCGGAACGATGTCTGGATGGAACGAACGCATCGCCGATGCGATCACCACAGTGGGAACGGATGAATTCGCCCGAACGCTTGATCGGGCGACAGAGACGCTGTTCCCATACAAGATTTGCATGGTTTTCGCTTATGAGGGCAACGCGACACCACAATCGCTCTATCACAACCTGCCGCCAGACGCGGCGCGGATCGTGATCTGGGATTACTGCGTCGGGCCCTACTTGCTTGATCCGTTCTACGCGCAGACCGAGGCCGGACGCCGCACCGGAGTGGCGGGGCTCCGGCAGATGGCACCGGACAAGTTTTTCCAATCGGAATATTACGCCAAGCACTACAGCCGCACGGGCATTCGCGACGAGATCGGGGTCTTCGCTGCTATTGGTCCGCGCCGGGTCGCTGTCATCAGCTTCGCAAGAGAACGCGGCCAACCAATCTTCAGCGCACGCGAGCGCGCGAAGCTTGCCGAAGTAGGGCCAGTGATCGAAGCCCTTATGCGCGCCCATTGGGGCGTCTCAGCCGCCCGAGATGCACTTGCCAATCCGGCGCACTCCGCCGTGCCGCCGCTGCAGGTTCTGCTCGATCGGATAGCCGGTGGCGTGCTCACCCCAAGAGAGAGTGAAGTGATCGCGATGGTGCTGCGCGGATACTCGACCGCTGCGATCGGCGCAAATCTAGTGATCAGCGACGAGACGGTAAAAGTTCACCGCAAGAACGCCTACCGAAAGCTGTCAATTTCCTCTCAGGCACAACTCTTCTCGCTCTTTCTGAAGGCTTTAGATGAGAGTTCGACGTCGGGTCGCGAGGGACATGCGGTTTCACTTAAGAAGCGAGGATAGCGCCGGGCGTTTTGCAAGTTCGCGCCGACCGAGAGATTGGTCTGTTTCCTCCCCCTCCCTCACTGCCTATAGACAGATCAAACGCATTCATATCGGCACCCCATATCCCATGAAGATTTCCGTCATCACCGCCGTCTACAACTCCCAAGAAACGGTCGGCGAGGCCATCGAGAGCGTCGGCCGGCAAACCCATCCCGAACTCGAGCACCTCATCATTGAGGGCAAGTCGAAGGACGGCTCGCTCGCCGCCATCGAGCGCGCGTCGCATGATCGGATGTTTCTGGTAAGCGAGCGTGACAAGGGAATCTATGATGCCCTCAACAAGGGCGTGGCGCAGGCGTCCGGCGATATCGTGGGCTTCGTTCACAGTGACGACTTCCTCGCCCATGACAACGTGCTCACCCGCATTGCCGCCGCATTCGAAGACCCGCAGGTCGAAGCAGTCTTCTCCAATCTCGACTATGTCTCGCAAGCGGACACGACGAAAGTGGTGCGGCACTGGGCGACGGGTCCCTATAGCGCAGCGAAACTCAAACGCGGCTGGATGCCGGCCCACCCGACCCTCTATCTCCGGCGATCCGTCTATGAGCGCCTCGGCGGCTTCGACACCAGCTTCCGGATCGCGGCAGATTACGATTTCATCCTTCGATATTTCTCCCAAGCGACAGGTGGATCCGTCTATGTCCCCGAAGTGCTCTACAAGATGCGCCTGGGCGGCGTGAGCAACCGCAACTTGGCCAGGATCCGTGAAAAGATGGGCGAGGACTGGCGCGCGATCCGACGCAACAAGGTCGGAGGCGTGATGACGCTTGCGAACAAAAACCTCTCGAAGCTGGGACAGTTCGTCGAGCGGCAGAAAAGCTGAGAGCCTCCGGTGTCGCTGAGGCCCTGCATAGTCGAAGCATGGGCAGACCCGCGCTACGAGATCGTGAGCCCCCGGCGGCACCGCGGAGCGGACGCATGCCTGAGGCCGATGCGGCGGCCACTTGATCTGCATGCCCGGACAGGATGGACCGGGCTGGTATCGCTGCCACCCTTTAAAGCTGTGCGGCAACCGGATGCCTGCCTGCCCACAATGCGGCATTGGATTGCCGGTTCGAGACGAGAAGACGGCGGAAATGGTCTGTCCGGATTGTGGAGCGAGACCACCGGCCTGTCCGAGCGGCAAGCAAGGCCGGCGCGTCGAACCCCGGGACCGCTCCGGCTGCGTCCGGTCGCCGGCCACCAATGGCACCCGGTAGGTGCTCGACAAACGACATGGCAGCGCGCGAATGCATATTGTCGAGCATGCAGCAGACGGGATCGCCCCTGCTCGACTAACGACATGGATCAGCTGTCAAGGTGCTCGGGTCGCGACGCCGCATGCTGTTAGTCGAGCACCCCGCACCACCCGCAAGCCATTGAACTCTATGGAATCGAGATAATGCCTCATGCTGCGAAACGAGCACCCCCTCTGATGTCGACAAGCGAATTTTGGGTGAGATTTGCATCGCGGACAAAAGACACGACCTCAAGCAGCGCTTGGCGTCTGCCGCGACGCGGCTCTGCGATGGACCAGGGCCTTGCAGCCTGACCTGTTCCCTGCGGCTCCCGCATTCATAACGAGAACCTGCAGGTTGGAGAGCGGATCAACATGCATCGGCCCCGGCTCATTCGTAACGCGCCGCTCTTCACAAGTCGCGTCTTGACGCTGGCGACAAATTCGCAAAATCCGCTTGTCGCGCCTTCAGGTTCGACTAAGTCTTTGACAATCGTCCTCGCAAGGGGGCGCGCAAGCGTTCACGTCGATCAACGCACTGTCACCGGGGGTGCCCGGTCAGCACGTTGGTATGTCCAGCCGCCGCCAGACCGGACGGAACCTGATTTGAAAAGGACTGGATATGACCGACATGCCGCGGATCCGCAGGGTCCGGCACGATATCATTCGACGAAATCTGACCATTGCCCGGACCGAGCACGTAACGCCGCAAATGCTGCGTCTGACGCTGAAGGGTCCCGATCTCGCGGGGTTCGTCTCCGCCGCGCCGGACGACCACATCAAGATCATCGTTCCCGATGGCACCGGCGCGACGGTGATGCGGGACTATACACCCCGCCGCTATCTCCCCGGCGCGGAACTTCTCGAGATCGATTTCGCCTTGCACGATGCGGGCCCCGCAACCAACTGGGCGCTCGCGGCCCAAGTGGGTGACACGGCAAGTATTGCCGGGCCCCGCGGCTCGCAAGTCATCGACGGTGACATCGCCCGCTGGGTATTGATCGGCGACGAGACCGCTCTTCCGGCTATCGCGCGGCGAATCGAGGAATTGCCCTCCGCCATGCCGGTCACGAGCCTCATCGCTGTCGCGGACGCTGGCGAAGAGCAAGACATCGAGACCAAGGCCGATCACCTTGCGCTCTGGGCGCATCGTTCGGATCCGGCGGACGGCGCGCCGCTACGCCGGTTGCTGGAGCGAATTGCTCTGCCGCCGCGGACTTTCGTCTGGATCGCCGCCGAGGCTAGCGTCGCCCGGGCCTTGCGAGACGACCTGACCGCCCGCGGTCATCCAAAGGAATGGCTCAAAGCGGCGGGCTACTGGATTGCCGGGCAGGCCGACGCGTCGGCGAAGGACCTGTGAGAAGTTCAGGCCCACGCGGACCGCTCCGACGCGGGCCTGCGCTTGCGGTTTCAGCGCGCGAAGCGGATACTCAGGACGAAGCTGTAGCGGGCGTTGGTCAGCCCGGCCGGAGCGGCGGTGAACTGAACTACCCGCCGGACCGCCCGCAACGCAGCTTGGTCGCACGCGGCATTGCCGGACAAGCGCGCGACCGAGACACCCGCAAGCTGCCCCGAGAGCGTCACCATGAGATGCGCCGTCACCATGCCGCGCGCGCAAATTCTGTTCCTGCGCCTTGGACAGGGTCGCTGCCCAGTTGGCCCGCCGATCGCCTGCACTGGCGGCGCCCCCCTCCCCGCCGCCCTCTGCGCGACCGATGGCGCCCCTGCATGTCGCGCCTTGCGCCGGCCCGGTTTCGAGGCGGGCCCGGCCTTGCGCGCGACCTGCTGCCTTTCGGGCTTGAACATCGTCTTGGCTGAGGCCTCGGGCGCAGTCTCAGTGTCGGGTCGTGTCTTGCGCGCCGTCAGTTGCGGGGGCGGTGCCAGATCGAGTTCGCGCAGTTGCGCCTGCGGCGGCAATTCCAACGGCGGCGTGTTGGCCGGTGTCACGACGGGCTCAGGCAACGACATCTGCGAAAGTCGCGCCTGAAACGGTTGACCTAGAAGCGGATCGTCGGACCGCGCGATCATCCCTTCCACGGCTGCGCTCGCAGGCTTCAGGCTCACCACATCCTCTCCGCCGCTCCGCGCGCCACTCGCCCCTTCGATCTCGGGACGCTTCAGGCCGCGCGGCAAGCCAGATAAGCCGCCAGAGTTTTCACACGATCAGCGCGAGAAGCCCCACCGCGAGTGCGGCAATCGCCCGCATCGCAGGCCCGCCCGGAGCCACGAAATCCCGCCTCGCTCGGTCGTCTGCCTTCGCATCAGGTCGTCAAAGCTCATCTCGTTTTCCGCCGTTTCGCGGTCGCATTCGCCTCCACGCCCGCGCGTGCTGTCAGATGTGGTGCAGCACCAGCGGACGCCCCTGGTGGGCGCTGACGCTGATCGGTGTCTCGTAGAGGTCGCTCAGGCGTGCTGTGGTCACGACCTCTTCCACCGGCCCCTCGGCGACGATAGCACCATCTTTCATCGCCACGATGTGATCCGCCCAGCCGGCGGCGAAGTTCAGATCGTGCAGCACGATCAGCACCGAGCCCCCCGCGTCGCGCAGCCGCGCCAGATGCGCCATTAGCGCGCGCGCGTGGGCAAGATCGAGATTGTTGAGCGGTTCATCGAGTATCAGCCATGGAGTCTGTTGCGTCACCGCCATCGCGAGATGCGCGCGCTGCGCCTGCCCGCCGGAAAGCGTCTCGACGAACCGGTCGGCCAGAGTTTCGAGGTCGAAATCCGTCAGCGCCTGATCCACTGCGGCGCGATCCGCGGGACCGGGACGCCCGTGGCAATGTGGCCAGCGGCCGAATGCCACCAGCTCGCGCACCCGCAGCCGCGAGGCCAGATATGTCTGTTGCCCGAGAAACGCCATCTCGCGCGCCAACCTGTCGGACAGGGTGGTGGCGACATCAAGCCCGTTGACCCGCACCCGGCCTTTCGGTGGCGGCTCGATCCGCGCGATCAGGCGAGTCAGGGTCGATTTTCCTGCCCCGTTCGGGCCGATCAACGCGGTGATCTTTCCCGGCTCCAGCCGCAGATCGGCGGATTTCAGGATCGGTACGCCCCGGATATCGAAACTCAGCCCTTCGACTTCGATCATCGCACCCGCCCCCGCAACAGCAGCACCAGAAAGAACAGCCCGCCCGCGAATTCGATCACCACGCTGAGCGTGGCACGCAGGCCGAGCACCCTCTCGAACGCCCATTGCCCGCTGATCAGCAGTGCCATTGCCAGCAGGGCCGCACCCGCAAGCAATGCGCGGTGCCGCGCGCCGGGCAGCAGCGCATGGGCCAGCCCCGCGACGATCAGCCCGAAGAAGGCGACCGGGCCGACCAGCGCGGTAGAGACCGCGGTCAGCACGGCCACCAGCGCCAGGACGCCAATCACCATTCTGCGATGCGCCGATCCCAGCGAGATCGCCCGATCTCGGCCCAATCCCAACACGTCGAGCTGCGGGCCGAGCCAGTGCGAGACCGCAAGCGCAGGCAGTGCTAACAACGCCGCCCAGCCCAGCGTGCCCCCGGCAGGACGCGAGAAATTGGCGAAACTCGCCTGTTGCACGATCGCGTATTCATTGGGATCGAGCAGCCGCCCCAGCAGCACCGCGCCAGAGCGGAACATCACGCCGAGGATCATGCCTGTCAGGATCGTGCGACCGATCGTTTCCGCGCTCGCCCGGCCCAAGAGCGCGCCGAACAACGCGACCGAGACACCGGTCAGCAACATCGCTTCGAGGAGAAACTTGGCGCCCGTAGGCAGGCTAGCGAAACCGATCGTGCCAAGCCCCGTAACGGCGAGGCTCTGGATCAGCAGGTAGAGCGCGTCGAACCCCATGATCGCGGGCGTCAGGATGCGGTTCTGCGCCACGGTCTGGAACAGCACCGTTGCCACGCCGACCGAGGCCGCGACCAGAGCCAGCGACGCTAGCTTGGTCGCGCGCAATGCCAGCACGAAGCGCCAGTTGCCCTCGCCCAGCCCCTGAAACAGCCAAAGCATCGCCAGAAAGACGACCAGCGCCGCGACCATGGCGAGTCGCGCGGCTGCGTCGAACCTAGTGAACATGGCGATCGCCACGCCAAAGCAACCCGAGAAAGGCCGCCGCGCCAAAGACGCCAAGGATGATCCCGGCAGGCACTTCGTAGGGATAGATGATCAACCGCCCGACCAGATCCGACGCCAAGACGAGGATCGCCCCACTCAGGGCCACAACCGGAAGCGAGGCGCGCAGGTTGTCTCCCATCATCCGCGAGACGAGATTGGGCACGATCAGCCCGACGAAGGGAATCATGCCCACGCTGACCACGACCATCGCGGTCACCAGCGCCACGACGAGAAGGCCGAACCTGATCACCGCGCGCGGGCTCAGGCCCAGCGCCGTCGCGGCGTCCGGGCCCAGACCGAGAATCGCGAAGCGGTCGGCTGCGACCCATGCCAGCGCGGCTGCCGCCCCGCCGATCCAGAGAAGCTCGTAGCGCCCCGCTATCACGCCGGAGAACTCGCCCGAGAGCATCCAGATCGAGACATATTGCATCAGATCCGCCTGCCACGCGATGAATGTCACCCCGGCCCCGACGACCCCCGACAGCACCAGTCCTGCCAGCGGCACGAGGAAGATTTCATGCGGCGGCAGGCGACGGATGAGGACAACGAACAATGCAGCGCCCGCCAGCGCACTTGCGGCTGCTACGACCATCTTGACCCAAAGCGGCGCATGCGGCGCGATCAGCGTGACCGCCAGCAGACCTGCTGCGGCCGCCTCCGGGGAGCCTGCGGTGGCGGGTTCGACGAAACGGTTCCGCACGATCTGCTGCATCACCACCCCCGCCACGGCAAGCGCCGCCCCGGTCAGAACAGCCGCCAACATGCGCGGGATCCGCGACACGCTCAGCACGAGCGCCGACATTGGATCGCCCGCCTGCAGGCGCGCGGCGCCCACGCCAAGGCTTGCGCCTGCCAGGGCGATCAGCACGACTGCCATCGTTACCCACCAACCCCGCGCCCTCATCGCTCAGCCGACCAGTGCAGCACGCATCTGTTCGAGCGTGGTCATCAAAGCGGTGTAGCCACCGCCGGCGACGTAGACGCTTCCCGCATCGAGATAGACGATGTGCCCGTTCTGCGCCGCCTTGGTTCCGGCAACCAGCGGGTTGTCCAGCGTCTCGCGGGCCGACGCGCCCCCGGCCCCGATCGCGGCACCGCGATCGATCACGAACAGCCAGTCAGGGTTCACCTCCGCGATGAACTCGAATGAGATCGCATCGCCATGCGTCTCCGGCGCGAGGTTCGGATAGGCCTCGGGAATACCAAGCGCCGAATGCAGCCAGCCAAAGCGCGAGCCCCGCCCGTAGGCCGATATCTTCGGCCCGTTTGTCAGCACGATCAGGGCGGTGCCGCGGCCTTGCGCCTCTGCGCGCACTGCGGCGATCTCGTCATCGAGCGTCGCGGTCAGGTCGTCCGCCGCATCCTGCTTGTTGAACAAGCTGCCATAGGCTGCAAGGCGGGCGCGCAGGTCGCCCACGACATTGGGCGATATCGTCATGTCGATCGCCGGACCAACCTGCGAGACCGCATCGAATTGCGGGGCCGAGCGTCCGCCCACGATTGTCAGATCAGGGTTCAGCGCAGAGAGCGCCTCCAGATCCGGCTCGAACAGGGTTCCGACTTTGGCAGCTTTCGCGACCGGCTCTGCCAAGCGTGGCAAATAGACCTTTTCGGGCACCCCGGCGGGCGTCACCCCAAGCGCGAGCAACGTATCGAGCGCGGCGATATCGTAGACGGCGACCTTTTGCGGACTCTGTTCTACCGAAGCTGGACCGCGCGCGGTTTCGATCTCGACGGGATCGGCCAGCACCGCACCGCTCGCGAGCGCCAGGACAGTTGTGAGGATGGTAAGTTTCATGATCTCGTTCCGTTTCATCTGGGATGGCATGGCTGAGATCTGGCTGTGCGCGGCGCGACGCATAAACGTTTGCGCGGCAAATGGCCAGACGATAGGCGACAAAAAAGATCGGGTTATTTGATGCGAGTGTGAGGCCTCAGATTCACTGCGAGGGACGAAAGCGACCGGGGGGTGTTGAGGCCAGAGATCAAAGAGACGGGACATCGGACGCATTCACTCACCAAGAAACTTGGCGGCGCGGTCGAGGAAGGGCAAAAGAGAGCTGCCGTGGCCGGCGCCGTCGAAGACGACGAGCTGCGCGTCCAGCATCTTGGCCACGCGTTCCGCCCGCCCCGCCATATCGCGCTTGCGCAACCGCGCCACGCGCTCGGGCGACGTACCCGCCGCCCCCGCCGCATCGGCATATTCCAGCGCTCCCAGCGCAATCAGAATCTTCTGGCCCGGCACGGCGCGCTGCGGATCGAGGAACCAGTCGGGGTCGGTCCAGATCGAAGGGCTGCCGGCGGCCACATGCGAGAACAGATCGCTCCGGACGAACCCTGCCCGCAGCGCAAAAGCCCCGCCATAGGAATGACCAAGAACCATCCGACGGCGCGGATCGACCGGCAGAGCCGCTTCGACGCGCGGCAGAACGGTATCGGTGAGCAAAGCCAGAGTGCTCGCAAATCCCGGCCCGGTCGCGTCCTTGCCGACCAGATCGCGACCGCGGCGCACCATGTCCACAAGATCGGGCGTGGGCCAGCCAATCGCCACGATCACGCTCGGCACCACACCCGCAGGCGCGACCACATCGTGTCGCGCCATCACATCTCGCAAGGTGCCGAAGCTCCAGCTCGCATCCATCGCGTAGATCACGCCGTAGCCTTCAGCCGGTGGCGGCGTCTCCGGCCACGACACGAGGACCCGCATCGCTCCGCCCGGTGCGTCGATATCGAAGCTTGCGCTACGGGCCAGCGTGACCGGTGCACCGAGGCTCGCGCCCGGATCGGGCGCTTGCTGGGCGTAGGCCTCCCCGCCAATCATGGCGAGAACGCCCATCAACGTGAAAGCGCCCGCCCGCATCAGAAGCGTTTCTTGAGCGACAGGTTGACGCTGCGCGGCTCGCCGCGGAAGTTGAACACGGAGGTGCCGCCGACGCGCGAGTAGTAATCCTTGTCGAAGACGTTGTTCACGCTCAACCGCAATTCCGTGTCGCCGGGCAGTTCCTTGGCCGCCGTCAGATCGACGACGCCGTAACCCGGTGCACTTAGCGTGGTGCCCCGCGAGACCGAGGAGAAGCCCGAAACCGCCTTGAGCCGTCCGCCGAAGCTCCATCCGTCGAGCACGCCCTCGGTCACCTCATATTCCGCGGTGAGCTTGATCATGTGCTTCGGCGTGTAGGTGGAGAAGACATTTCCCTCGGTCGGACCGTTGAGGTATTTCGACTCCGAATAGGTATAGCCACCCGCGAGGTGCCAGTGCTCGCCGATCTCGCCGGCAGCCTCGACCTCGAAGCCCCGCACGCGCACCTTTTCCTGTGCGACGTAAGAGCTTGAGCCCGACGGCTGCAAGGCACGGTTTTTCTGCTCGAGCTGGAACAGCGCCGCCGACAGGCTCAGCCCGTTTGCGAATTCTGACTTCGTGCCGATCTCGTATTGGCTGCCCTCCAGCGGGTCGATCACGTTGCCGGACGCATCGAGCTGATCCTGCGGCTGGAAGATCTCCGAATAGCTCGCATATAGGGTGGTCGCGGTCGATATGTCATAGGTGAAACCCGCAAACGGCGTGACATGCCCGTCCTCGGAACTGCGCGAGATCGTATTGGCCACGAGGTCGTGAGTCCTGGTGTCATACCACGACAGCCGCGCGCCGGCGATCAGGGTCAGGGCCTCGGTCGGCTTGATCCGGGTCTGGGCGTACAGGCCGCGCGAGTTGGTCGTGCTATCCGTGCGCGACGCCGTCGCGCTGGTGTAGTCCACCGTCGGACGTGCCACGCCGGAGACATCCCACTCTTCGAGATCGAAGCTTCCGGTAAACGCGCCACGATCTTGAAGGACGCGTGAAGTCGTGCGTTGCGCATCCGCGCCCACGATCGCCATGCCGTCCCATCCGCCCACGGTGAAGGGCAGTTCGACATGGAGATCGGCGGCCAGCGAGTCTTGCTCGAAGTCCCGCGCGAGCCACGACAGTTTCGATACGGTATTGTCCGGCGCCGCCGCCGATCCGGCATAGGCGTAGAGGAAATCGCCCGTCTGGTGGGAATTGCGCAGCGAGAACTTCACCCGCGCTCCGGCCCCGAAACGGTGTTCGATCGCGGCGATGACATCCGTTACCTGATTGTCGAACCGGTTCCAGTCCGCGGCGGTCGTGGCCTGGGGGTCAATCCACAAAAGCGAGCCGTCGGCATAGCTGGGCAAGCCGTTATAAGGCGAGATATCGCGTTCCATATGCGACAACGACAGCGTCGCCTCGGTGTCAGGCGTGATGTCCCAGGCCAACGTGCCATAGACCTGCTTCACGCCGTTCGTCTGCTGGTCGACGAAGCCGTCTCCATCGCCATACGCGACAACCATCCGCCCGCGCAGAGAGCCATTCGCATTCAGCTTGCCGCCGAAATCCGCCTCTGCGCGGGCATGTCCGGTCGAATCCAGGTCAAAGCTGACATAGCCGCCGGGATCGGTCCGGTCAGCCTGTTTCAGCCGCATGTTCACCGACCCTGCGGGCGACCCGGTGCCGATGAACAGACCCGAAGGGCCTTTGAGAACCTCGATATGGTCGACGATCGAGAGATCGGGCTGCGTGCCGTAGATCGACGAGACCGGGGCGGGCAAGCCGTCGTAGTAGAGGTAGTCGAACTCGAAGCCGCGCGAGAACAGCGATGACCGTCCGACATCGTTATTGAGCACCATGATACCGGGCGTGTCTTCCATCGCGGTCTCCAGTGCGCTGTAACCGCCATCCTCGATCTGCTGGTAAGTCACCACCGTGGTCGATTGCGGCACTTCGCGCGGGGTCATCGCGGCTTTTTCACCGACCGAGATCAGCCCGCTGCGATAGCTCCCGGTGCCTTCGGTCTTGTAACTCGACCCGGTGACGGTGATCTCGTCGAGTTGAAACATATCCTGCGCCATGGCGCCGGGCGCACAGAGGGCCGTGGTCATCGTCAGGACGATCCGCATTTGCCAAGTTATCATGGAAATCTCTCCGGCGTTGATTTCTGACTATTTTTGTAGTCTTTATGTTCCAGCCATCGACAAAGCCACTGCCCGACCTGTCGCAAAGCGCCAAAAACCTTGCCCAAACCGCCATTCTGAGAGCTTCCATGTCGGACTCGATCTTTTTGCGAGACATCGCCCGCAAGGCGCATCTGTCCGGCGCCGATTTCGGCGCGACACTTCGCGAGGATGTCGTCGCCCTGCGCGGACAACGCGATATGCGCGCCCTACCCCTTGGCCTGAAGCTGCACACACTAGACGCCCGCGCCGAGACCGATTTCACAACGCAACTCACTCGCCCGCCCGCGATGGTGCTGCATCTCGTCCTTGAAGGGGTCATCGATGCGACGGTGGGCGGCACGCCCCTCGCGCTGAGCCGCAGCGCGGGCGCACCGGTCCGGCTGGCCTATAGCGCCACCCGCACCGCCTTGCCGTTCCTGCGGCGCGCGCGCGAGGGCGATTATCTCCGAAAGGTGAATATCGTGATACCGTGGGACTGGCTTGCCGCCCGCGACATGTCTGTAGAAACGATCATGGCCGACGCGCCCCTTATGCAGGGCAGCTGGCTTGCGCAGGCGGACGAAATCGCGATGGGAGAGCGACTGGTCGCACTCGATCGCGGCGATACACAGGGCGGCGCGCTGGAGCGCGAAGCCCTCGCGCTGACGCTTGCGGGCCGGCTTCTGGAGCGCATTGCGGGGCTGTGCGGAGCCGGACACCTCACGCCGGATGAACGAAGACGCCTCGAGCGGATGGAGGGGCACGCCCTGCGCGATGGCCCTTTGCCGTCCCTTGACGAGATCGCACAATCAGGTCGGATGAGCGTTTCCTCTGCCCGGCGCCTGTTCCAGAAGGCCCATGGCCAGACCGTGATCGCGCGCCTCAGGCAATTGCGGATGGATCGCGCGACCACCGCTCTTCGTGCGGGGGCATCCGTGAGCGAGGCCGCGCGACTTGCAGGCTATCGATCGGCCGAGAGTTTCTCGACCGCGTTCAAACGGCAACACCATGAGACCCCTTCCCGTTTGCGTTCAGGTCTCACGGTCAAGTCGGGTGAATTCGAGAGCTAGGCAGCTCGCATTTCGCGAAACCTGATTTTTGCGAAAACCGAGCAGGCATTTTAGGAGTATAGCCCCGAAAGCGCAGTCCAGAACCGAGGGCATTGCGCGAGTTCTTCGAAAGCGAACGAGAGCACGAAAAGTGCCAAGCCAGCACGTGCAAACCAGCGATGATCTCGATTGGTCGAGCAAGGTCGGCGGCGGGATGACGCTGGCGAGCAAGGTCCTCTCCAAGCTGGGACAGGTCGTCGAGCGGCAGAAAAGCTGAGACCGCGACATTGGGCCCAGAGGCTTCGGCGCGTTTGCGTCCCTTGAGAAGGAAGCCGAGAATACAACTCTGGGCTGCATTTCTGTTTACTTTGAAAAAATCGCGACCTAATGTTTTCAAGCGATCCGGTTGAAGTGCCCACTCGACGGAGATGGTTTAGAACGATCTGACAGAGTGAATGCGAGAACATGGTGCTCCTTCATGGTTGGTTCCACTGTCCCCCTGCAAGGGAGATCGGAAACATCATCTGCAACGAGGGTCAGGTGAGCGGCTCGAGGGTGTCTCGCCGAAGAGCGCGCTCCAGCGCAAGACTTTCGACCGGATCGCAGTTATTCCCCCCCATATCACCGCGCGCCAGGTCCCGCTCTGGCCTGAGGGTCGCTCTCCTCCCGAGACGATCGATCGGCGGAACGCGGGGCAAAAGCGCACCGGGGGGGGGGACGTCGAGCCGCAACTGGCGGAAAACGCGCGGGGGTCCGTGTTACCTCCAACCCCGCGGAGCGCTTGCGGTCTTCGGCGGCGGAAAATCTCTCTTCTCCGTCTTCCGACCGTCAGGCGACCCGATCCTATGCGGCGACGGACGCCCTGCGCGCCAGAAAACCTCGTCAATCTCTGGCATCATACAAAACACATGGGTGACGCGCGCGGTCCCAGTCGACCGCTTGCCTCGAAAATTGCGATAGCGCTTCGGATGCCTGCCCTCAAACGCCGATTTGCCCCAAGGGATGCTACGAATACCGAAACGAGCCACGCATTGGCGCGGGGATTGCTTTCAGGCAAGGGCTTCGCGTTCCAACACGGCGACCGATCTGATGTAGGGATTGGGCCCGAAGCTGATGCGTGAAACACCAAGGCTTGCGAAGTTGCCGTCATGCTGCGGATCAGCGGCCATAACGTTAACCGGAATCGAAGTCTTCTCGCAGATGGCGCGGATCAGCGCCTTGTCCGTGAGCCCCGGCACGAAAAACCCGTCCGCGCCCACTTCAGCATAGGCTTCGGCGCGGGCGAGGGCATCGTCCACCAAACTGGCATGATCGACTTCGGGTGCTGACTTCAAAAACACGTCGGTGCGGGCATTGATGAAGGCGGGAATACCCAGAGCGTCGGCGGCAGCGCGAACAGCGCGCAGTCGCTCCACCTGAACTCCGATGCTGTAGAGGCCCCGGCCATTCACCACCTGATCCTCGAAGTTCAGGCCAATGACGCCGAGCTTCAGCAGGTGCCGGACGTTCTGATTCACACCATCGGGATCGGCAGCATATCCGCCCTCAAAGTCAACGGATACTGGACAATCCACGCTTTGCACGATCCTGTCCACCACCGCCAGCGCGCCATCGAGAGGAAGCTCCTCCCCGTCCTCGTAGCCCTGGGAGGCCGCCACGGACCAGCTGCTCGTCGCGACAGCCCTGGCTCCAGCGCGAACGACGGCCTTGGCACTGCCAGCATCCCAGACATTGTAGAGAATAATAGGGTCGTGCGGGACATGAAGGCTCCGGAACCGCTCGGCTTTGTCGATCTGTAATTTCATCTAGAACTCGCTTTGCGGGATGTCTTGAGTTGGCGTTCTATCTCGATCAGGCGCTGCTTTCGCCAAAGTCCACCGCCGTATCCGGTCAGAGATCCGTCAGCGCCGATAACCCGGTGACATGGGATCATCAGTGCGATCTTGTTTGCTCCATTGGCGCGGGCAACCGCACGCACGGCCGAAGGGCGGCCGATCTGCCGCGCGATCTCAGAATAGCTGCGGGTTTCTCCCGCCGGGATATCACGCAGCGTCTCCCAGACCTGTTGGTTGAATGCGCTGCCCGTCAGGGCGAGCGGTGTCAGGAAGCGATCTGACCGCGCAGCGAAGTAGCCGGCGAGCTCCGCCATTGCTTGTTCTGAGGGCGGCAGGGGACCGATCCCTATTCCCTCCTGCGACCCAGCTTGCAGCCGAGCCAACTCCCCAGCCAGGCCCTTGCGATCTGCGAACTCCAGCAAGTGCAAGTGAGAGCGGCTACTGACCGCGATCATGTCGCCGAGCGGTGTCGGTATCCACGTCGCCCGCAACGGCCGGTCCGCCTTCAGCGCCGCCGGAGCGCAGCCGAGAAGGCGCGCAAAGGCCATTCGAAAGGCGCTGGCTGAATCGAAGCTCGCCTCGTGCTGAGCCGTGATGACCTTGCCCCCGGCAGCCAGCGTCTCGAACCCCTCACGCAAGCGGCGCTGGCGGGCCATTTCCAGAAAGGTCATGCCGAACTGTCGCTTGAAGCTGCGCCTCACCGTTGAGGGGTCGAAGCCGAACTGTTCCACACGGGTCTCGGACCAGCGCAGGTCAGGTCGTTGGTCAAGCGCCCGAAGCAAAATGGCAATCGTCGGTTCGGCCAAGGCTGCGGCCTCGAGCGGATGGCAGCGCTTGCAGGGTCGGTAGCCCGCCTCGATACACTCCCCGATCGTGGCGAAGAACGTGCAGTTCTCTGCCTTCGGTTTTCGCGCGGGGCACGTCAGCCGGCAGAAAACGCCTGTAGAGGAAACGCAGACGAACGCCTGCCCGTCGAATCGGGAGTCGCGGGCCAGCAAAGCGGCATAGAGGGTCCGGTGGTCAGGAAGATCAAACAACATGGGGAGGGTCTACATCGGTATGATGCGCCGCGTCGCCGTTTTTCGGGCGTTTATTCTTTTTCTCGTCCGTAGGACATCTGCAATCTCCGCAAGGCTGACCCTCGACGCCGTGATGCCGAGCGACCGTCGGGAAAGGATCGTCAGCGACAGTTTCGGGAACCAGCGTGGCTGTGTCGTTCACTGCAGGACCGCAAGTCCGCCTTGAGCCCTTACCGGACCTTGGAGCAGATGACGCAGTCGCGGGGCGCTTCGGAAATGTTGGGGTGCCGGAAGTAGCGCCGCAGGATGCCCTCGCGCTCCATACCCGCTTTTTCCATCACTCGGGCAGACGCAAGATGATCCACGTCGCAGAAAGCTTCCGCCCTGAAAATCATGGGGTGAGCGAGCGCCTGTTCCACGAGCCAACGCATCACCTCTGTTGCGCAACCCTTGCCCCATGCCGATCTCCGCAAAACGTAGCCGTAGTTCACCCTATGGCCAACCACTTTGGGGTGAAACATGCCAAGGAAGCTTCCGCTTTTGCGGTCGAATGCGACAACGGGAAAGTCGCTCCCGAGGTCCCATTCCGCGGCCGCAATTTCCAGAAATGCGGACGTGTCCGCAAGGCTTCGATGAGGCTTCCATCCGAGAAATCGTGTGACCTCCGCATCGGTGGCGTAGCTGTCGAAAATGGCTTGTGCGTCATCCACCTTCACGCGGCGGAGGAAGTAGCGGGCTGTCTCGAACTCTTCTGGCAGGCGATAAGGTGTGCTCATCCATCCACCCTACCGATGGTATCGAACACGGCAAGCTGTTGAAGTCTGGATTGTCCGCGAAGCGGTCGAACACGAACCTGGCGAGCCTCCTGCTTTTTCTCGTGGATAATAGGGAAAAATTTCTTTCACCGAAGAGCGCCACAAGCCCGAGGTGCGAAAGGCGAGACACGACTGGGAGCGTCGCCAGGAGGTCATGCGCGCGCTTGACCCAAATAACGGCCGCCTCAGCCGCATGTAAGACTTGATTGCGGCTGCCCGTCGGTCAATTCTGCGGCCAATTGATTTTCCTTCGGAATGCTTTCTGACCGATGTCCTTTCTTGGTAGCCCCGAGCTCTTTCCCTTCCTGATTTCTGCGGGGCTGGTGGTATTCCTTCTGCTGCTGGAACTCCTCCTGCTCACCACTGGCCTGTCGAGCGCGGGCGACGGAACGGATCTGGCCGACGCACCCGATCTCGAGGTCGATGTGACCACGATGAGCGCCCCGGAACTGGCCGCCGAACTCGATCTGCCCGATGAGATCGCGCTGCAGATCGAGGCGGATCTGGAAGGTTATGACGTGCCCGAACCCAACACGGCAGGCGAGGTGTCGGGCCCCTCCGCAGGCGGCATCCTCGACATTCTCGGGATCCGGAAAGTGCCGCTGACGGTCTGGCTGGCGCTGTTCTGCGCGCTCTTCGCCGGAGCCGGGCTGGTCCTGCAGACCGCGCTCTGGAGCACATTGGGCTGGATGCTGCCTCGGATCGTCGCAGTGCCGCTGGCGCTCGTGCCCTCGCTGGCCTTCACGCGGTCGCTGGCGGGAATGATCGCCCGTCTGATCCCGCGCGACGAGACCTCCGCGATCTCCGAGCGCAGCCTGGGACGGCGCCGGGGCGTGATCACCGTCGGCACCGCCCGGCGCGGCAGTCCGGCGCAGGTGCGCATCACCGACGGGTTCGGCAACACCCATTACGCGATGCTCGAACCGCTCTCCGACAGCGACGTGCTCGCGGAGGGCGCGGAGGTTCTGGTGCTGCGCCTGCCACGGGGCGAATTGCGCCTCGTCGGGATCGGCGAGCCCGCCTGAGACCCGATTTCACACATCATTCATCGACCAAAACAGGACCCTTTCCATGCCCCTCATCTTCGGCCTCGCCTTGCCACTCATCCTGATAATCCTCGCCTTTCTTGTCGTGGCAATGGCATTCTCGCGCATGTACAAGCGCTCCACCCGCGAGGTGAGTCTGGTCAAGACCGGCACCGGCGGGCGCAAGGTGATCATCGACGGCGGCACGCTGGTGATCCCGGTGTTGCACGAGGTCACCCGGATCAACATGCGCACCACCCGGCTTGAAGTGCGCCGTGACGGCAACTCGGCCCTGATCACGAAAGACCGGATGCGCGTCGATGTGGGCGTCGAGTTCTACGTCACGGTTCAGGCCACCGAAGAGGGGATCGCGCGGGCAGCCCAGACGCTGGGCGACCGGACCTTCGACGAGCGCGCGCTGCGCGAGATGGTCGAGGGCAAGCTGGTGGACGGCCTGCGCGCCGTCGCCGCGAAGATGGATCTCGACGATCTGCACGAGAACCGGGCGAATTTCGTCCAGCAGGTGCAGCAGACGGTCACCGAGGATCTGCGCAAGAACGGTCTGGAACTGGAATCGGTCTCGCTCACCGCGCTCGACCAGACGCCGCTCGACGGGCTCGACGAGAACAATGTGTTCAACGCCGAGGGCCTGAAGAACCAGGCGGAACGTATCGCCGAGAGCCGCAAGCAGCGAGCCGCGATCGAGGCGGAGGCCGAAGTGGCCGTCGCGCGTTCCCGGCAAGAGGCAGAGGTCAAACGCTACGAGGTCGAGCGCGAACAGGAAGAGGCCCGCGTCGCGCAGCGCGTGAAGATGGAAGAGCTTTCGGCCCGCGAAGCCGCCGAGAAGGCGCGCAAGCACGAAGAGGCCTCGACCGCCGCCGAACAGGCCCGGATCGCGCGCGAGAAGGCGATCGAGATCGCCGAGCAGGAACGCCGCCGCGCCATCGAGATCGCCGAACAGGATCGCCAGATCGCGGTGTCGGAGAAATCCGAGGCCGAGAGCCAGGCCCGCGCGCGCGCCGATTTGGCCAAGGCCGATGCGATCAAGGCCACCGAGTCGATCGAGACCGAGCGTCGCGTCGCCGAGGGTGAGCGTCAGAAACGCCTGACGATCCTCGCCGCCGAGGAAGAGGCCGAGAAGAACGCGACCTCGATCCGCGTGGCGGCCAAGGCCGAGCGCGAGGCCGCCGATGACCGCGCCGCCGCGATGCGCGAGCTGGCGCAGGCCGAGGCGGACAAGGTGACGATCCGCGCCGAGGCCGCGAAGCGCGAGGCTTTGGCCGAGGCCGACGGTCTGCGCGCTCAGAAGCTCGCCGAAGCCGAGGGCACCCGCGCACTTGCCGAGGCCGAGAACGGGCTGTCGGGCTCGATCATCGACTTCCGTCTCGCCAAGGCGCGGCTCGACGCGATGCC
Organism: Thioclava marina; assembly: GCF_002020135.1. Taxonomy (GTDB): domain Bacteria; phylum Pseudomonadota; class Alphaproteobacteria; order Rhodobacterales; family Rhodobacteraceae; genus Thioclava; species Thioclava marina. Next base: position 577,819 of record NZ_MPZS01000002.1, read on the forward strand.
GAAGATCGTGGCCGAGATGGTCAAGCCCGCCGAGAAGATCGGCGGCATCACGATCCACAAGGTCGACGGGCTGACCGGCGCGGGCGCGGCGGGCGGCGAGGGCACGTCGGCTTCGGGCGGGGACGGGCTCGTCAATCAGGCCTTCGACGAGATGCGCAAGATGGCCTTCCAGCTTCCCGCGCTCGATGCGATCGGCAAACAGGTGGGACTGAACATGGACAAGGGCATGAACGGGCTGCTCGCCGAGATGATGCCGAGCCCGGCTGAGGCCCCTGCCCCCGCCGCCACGTCCGAGGACGTCCCCGAGCAGCCGCAGTAAGTCCCGGCACTCAAGACATCGGATGACAGCGGCGCCCCGCTGTCATCCGCCTTCACGCGGCGGGGATCAGCCCCCCGACTGATATCTGCGCGACGGTTACAAGAAGCTGCCGCCGGAATGGCGCCCCGAGGTGCCCTTCCCGGTGATCCTCAGGACGGATGTATCCGGGGAAGTCGAGGCCGTGGCGTCGGATGTTGAGGACTTCGCAGTCGGAAACGAAGCCTTCTCCATGGTGCGGTCCCCGAGTTTCGGCGACAGCCGGGCCAACGCGCAATACGTTACCGCGCCCGTATCGCACGTCGCGCACAAGCCCGCCGAACTCTTGCATATCGACGCCGCCGCCGCGCCGATGGCGCTACTCACGGCCTGGCAATTCCTGTTCGAGCCGGACCACGATCACCCCAACCCGCTTCAACCGGGCCTGCACCGGCCGGTCCCGCTCGAAGGCCGCAAGGTGCTGATCATCGGCGCGGCTGGCGGGGTCGGGCATTTCGCGGTCCAGATCGCCAAGCTGAAAAGTGCCCATGTGACCGCCGTGGCCTCGACCACGCATGAGGCATTCCTGCGTGATCTTGGGACCGATGCCTTCATTGACTATACTCAGAGCCCACCCGAAAAGGTGGCGCGCGACCTCGACCTGGTGCTGGACATGCTTGGCGGCCCGAGCACCGGGCGCTTCCTGCGCATATTGAAGAGAGCGGGCGCCCTGTTCCCGGTCTTTCTCGGCTTTCGGGACACCGAAGAGACAACGGCGCGCGGCGTGACTGTTTCGGCGACCCAGGTCCGCTCCAGCGGGGCGCAACTGCAGGAACTGGGTGTGCTTCTGGCTGATGGAACGATCCGTGCCGCCATCGACAGCACCTGGCCGCTGGAGGAGGCCAGCGCTGCGCATGAGCGGGCCGCCAAGGGGCATATCCGGGGCAAAATCGTGCTGACCGTTGCGTGACAGATCGCACGGGTGTTCGGGAACGGATAGCGCAATGTCACCTGACACGAAATTGCCCCACGCCCTCCCGGTGCCCCAGAGCGGGTCCGCCCGAAGGGCTCGAAACGTTGCTGCGCAGCCAGGAAGATCCGGGTTCGCGGCCAAATTCGTTCAGCCCGGCCCAAGCAGCCCAGCCCGAGGCATTTGCACATCAACGGCCTCCACGCAGGGCGGAGCGCATTTGTTCAGCGAGCAGTTTCAGGCGATCTCGAAGGCGACGGCAAGCAATCTGGAGAATGTCAGTGGAGGCCGCGTCCGCAGCGCGCGACAACGTGAAGGAACCCGCGTCGCGCTTTCCTGTTTTCCAACGAGCCGCAGGAGGATCCGATGACCAGAACCACGCCGCCCCGCCATGACGCAACCAAACAGGACGAGGGCTTGCCGTATTTCGACCATCCCTCGGGCGGCTGGGGTTCGCTGAAGGGAGTTGCCAAGATCTTCGGCGACGTCCGCAAGGACAGTGAGGCCTTCCGCATTCTCTACGAGTTGAACAAGCCCAAGGGGGTCATGTGTTCCTCCTGTGCCTGGGCCAAGCCCGCCAACCCACATGCCGCTGAATTCTGCGAGAACGGCGCCAAATCCGTGCTGTGGGAGCTCGACCAGCGCCGCGTCGGCGCCGATTTCTTCGCCGAGCATACCGTGGCCGAGCTGAAGACCTGGCCTGATCACGACCTGGAGGCCGCGGGGCGCCTGACCGAACCGATGCGTTATGACGCCGCCAACGACCGCTACCAGCCGGTCGGCTGGGACGAAGCTTTCACCGCCATCGGCGCCATCCTCAAAGCGATGGATCCGAAGGAGGCCGTTTTCTACGCCTCGGGTCACGCGGGGCTGGAGGCCTCTTACCTTTATGCCCTCTTCGCCCGGGCGATGGGGCATCAGAACCTGCCGCAATCGTCGAACATGTGCCACGAGACCACCAGCGTGAACCTGAAATCCTTCATCGGCACGCCGGTCGGCACCTGCACTCTGGAAGATTTCGACCATTGCGACGCGATTTTCTTTTTTGGTCAGAACACCGGCACCAACTCCCCCCGCTTCCTGCACACTCTGAAGGCAGCAGTGAAACGAGGCTGCAGGATCGTCACCTTCAACCCGTTGCGCGAACGCGGGCTGATCGAGTTCGTTGATCCGCAGAACCTCGGCCAGATGACCTTTGGCAAGGCCACGCGGATCTCCGAGCAATATTACCAGCTCCGCCCCGGCGGCGACATCGCGGTGCTGGCGGGGATGATGAAATGTGTCCTCGCGGCCGAGGATGCAGCCCCGGGCAGCGTGCTGGACCGGGACTTCATCGACACGCACACCACCGGGTTCGCCGAGACCGAGTCCGCCGTCCGGGCAGCCCGCTGGGAGGAGATCGAACGTCACTCGGGCCTCACCCGCGCGATGATCGAAGAGGCGGCGGAGGTCTACCTCTCGGCGAAGAACGTAATCGGCATTTACGGCATGGGGATGACCCAGCACGTCAATGGCTGGCTGAACCTTGGAATGTATTGCAACCTTCTGATGATGAGGGGGAATATCGGGCGTCTGGGCGCTGGGATCTCGCCCGTCCGAGGCCATTCCAACGTACAGGGCCAGCGCACCGTCGGGATCGGCGAGAAATCGGCGCACATGCCTGCCGAAAAGCTGCGCGAGCTCTTCGGGATCGAAGCGCCGAAGGAGGACGGCATGAACGCCGTCATGGCCTTCGAAGCGCTGCTGGAGGGCCGGGTCAAGGCGCTGATCTCGCTCGGCGGCAACCTCGTGCGAGCGATGCCCGACCGGGAGCGGATCGAGGCGGCCTATCCGCAGCTCGACCTTTCGGTCTCGATTGCGACGAAGCTCAACCGCTCGCATCTCGCGCCCGGCAAGGCCGCCTACATCCTGCCCTGCCTCGGACGCGCGGATGCCGACATGCAGGCGAACGGACGGCAGGCGACCTCAATGGAGGATACCTTCTCGCATATCTACGGATCGATCGGCGCGGCAACGCCTCCCTCGCCCCACCTGCGCTCGGAAACGGCGATCGTCGCCGGGCTGGCAAAGGCGACGCTGCCGGCGAACGACCGGCTCGACTGGGATGGCTGGACCGCCGACTACGGGAAAGTGCGCGACCTGATCGCCGAAACCTTCCCCGACGATTTCGCCGATTTCAACGCACGGCTTCATCAGCCAGGCGGTTTCTACCGTGGCAATCCCGCGCGCGAGCGCACCTGGAAGACCGAGAGCGGCAAGGCCGTCTTCACCCCGCCCGAGACGCTCTCGGCGCTGGGTCAGGCACCGGAGGGAGAACGCGAGATGACGCTGATCACCCTGCGCTCGAACGACCAGTTCAACACCACGATCTACGGATATTCCGACCGGCTGAGAGGGTTGGAGGGCGACCGGATGATCGTGCTGATCCACCCGCAGGAAATGGCGCGGCTCGGCCTTGTCGAGGGCGCCAAGGTGGCGCTGAGCTGCGCCGTGCAGGACGGGGTGAAACGCCGGATCGATGACCTCAGGGTGACGGGCTACGACCTGCCGATGGGCTGCATCGCCGGCTACTATCCAGAGCTTAACCCGCTGGTTCCGCTGGGTTACCATGAAAAGAATTCGAAGACCCCCGCCTACAAGGGCACGCCCGTGATCGTGGAGCCTTAAGGAAACTCGAAATGGGGAGGTCTTTCCGGGATCCGTCCCCCGGAACGGCGAACTTCACCCTGTCCGCGCGCACGGATGTCAGATGTCAGATGTCAAAGGTTGGCTTCGTCAATCAATCGGCTTGCCCCCATCCGCTCCCTCGCCCCCGATGCGATCCCGCGCGCGCTGATCCGCCGGGCAGAGATCGCGCGGGAATGGGCGCTTTTCGTGGAGCGCTACCCGCTGGTGCTTCTGGCACCGAGCGCGGACCTGCCCTTCGCCGACAATCTCGATCTGGGTAGCGAGGCCGATTTCAAGCGCGTCTGGGAGGCGCAGCGGGCGATGATCGGCCTGCCGGTCACAGGACTTTCTGCGCTGGCGCTGGCGACGGGAGCGACGCCCGACGGCGCGCCTCTGGGCATCCAGATGGTCGCCGGGCGGTTCCGCGAGGATATATTGTTTGAAGCGGCCGCGCAGATCGAGGCGCGTTCGAGTCCGGTGGAAATCGCCCTGCTCTAGGGTCTGGACTCATTGAGTTTCACAGCCAGAACATGACGGTGGCAGCGAGGGCGACGGCGGAGAGGAAGACCTTTGGGCACCTGTCGTAACGGGTGGCAACGCGCCTCCAGTCCTTGAGCCTGCCGAACATGATCTCGATGTGGTTGCGGCGTCTGTAGCGTCGCTTGTCGTATTTGACGGGCTCGCCGCGGGACTTCCGGCCCGGGATGCAGGGCGTGATCCCCTTGTCTTTCAGGGCGTGGCGGAACCAATCCGCATCATAGCCTCGGTCGGCGAGCAGCCAGTCCGCCCGAGGCAGGCTGCTCAGCAGCGCCGCCGCACCGGTGTAATCGCTGACTTGGCCGGCCGTCATGAAGAACTTGAGTGGGCGGCCTGTGGCATCCGTGACGGCATGCAACTTGGTGTTCATACCGCCCTTGGTCCTGCCAATCAGGCGTCCACGCCCCCCTTTTTCAACCGCAGGCTCGACGCCGTGCGATGGGCTTTCAGATATGTCGCATCGATCATGACAGTCTTCTGATCTGTCGCCTCCGAGGCCAGTCCCTCGAAGATCCTGGCAAACACGCCCATCTCGCTCCAGCGCTTCCACCGGTTGTAGAGCGTCTTGGGCGGGCCATACTCCCGGGGCGCGTCGCACCACCGCAACCCATTGCGATTGATGAATATTATGCCGCTCAGAACGCGCCGGTCATCGACCCTCGGCTTACCATGGCTCTTGGGGAAGAACGGCTTCAGCCGCTTCATCTGTTCGTCCGTCAGCCAGAAAAGATTGGTCATGAAGCCCCCACCTGTTTGGGAGCGTGAATCACGCCGACAGGACGGAATCAAGAAATTTAATGGGTCCTGACCCTACAAACTTCCGATTGCCTTTGCCCAACATGTTCTTTCCAGATTCATGCCCCCGCAACCAGAACCTCATAAAACAAGTCCGCTCGAATACTATTACCGTCTATGGCCAATCACAAGGCACGCAGACGTGTGCACCTTGGCCGGAACGGAAAGCATTTGGGCACCAAGCATAGTTAACGCCTTAACAGAAAACTATCTAGAGCCATTCGATGAACCTTCTGAATATCGCCAATACTTCCTAAATCAGCTTGCCCGGCAACGATCGAGCGCGAGATAAAGCAGCTGGAACTGGCACTCAAAAACCCTCATGGGTTTTTAAGCTCCATTGTCGGCGCATGGCTGTCTTTGAGCCATCAGTGCGACATCTCGTGGGGTCTCTGGACAAGCATCCTCCGTCGTTCGATCGGCTTCGTTCTTCGAGAAGATTGACGGAGCTGAGAAGAACGGCGATTGAAGAAACCCGCGAGAGAGCACGTGCACAACTCGCCCTCCCTGATGCTCGATCAACGACATGCCGCACCCGAACTGCATATAATCGAGCACTTTACTGGCTGTGGGAAAGATGGGGCGAACCCAGATTTACCGAAAGTCGAACTGAGTAGGTCGGTAAAGGGACGCAAGCCATACCCCTGAAGGAAAACTTCTTTGCCGAAGGAACCATTTCAGCTCAAAAGCAAGGAAGACCGCTCCTGATCGTCAGTTTCACAAGCTAGGGACATTCTGGCGCAAGAACGCTCCAGCAACCTACCCCATTCCCGGCCCCTCAATCTCGTCATCCTGCGACGGCTGCATCACCCCAGCCTCCCCAGCCCGCACGATGAGATCGAGAACAGCTTGGATCATCCAGTCCTCCTTCTTCTTACCGAGTTCCTTGAGGCAGCGCGGCATATCCTCGATCACAATGGAGCCTTCCGAGATCTGAGCACGGCCTTCGGTGAGCGCGGTTATGACCTCGCCGACGGCGGCGTGCTTCTCTGCGAACTCCCGGTCTCTTCTATCAAGCTCTCTGGATCGTTGATCTACTCGAGACCTGATATCCACGAGCCCAAGCATGGGGCGCAAGAGCCCCATGCGCAGCTCCTCCGGGAGCGCCCGTAGAAGACACGCGTCCTTCATCACGAGCTTGCCCGTCTTGGGGTCGCGCCGCAGGGTTTCAGCTGAAATTTCCGCAAGGGCCCCCTCCATTGCAGCAAGCGCGGCCCGGTAGGTCGATTGGGTTTTCTCGGCCTCGGCGCGCACCGCCTCGACCTCGTCCTCACGCTTGACAAGTTGGTCTGCGGCTAAAAGCTGCGCCCGTCGCTCCCTGGCAAGATCTGCTTTCTCTTTGTCGATACTCGCTTCCCGGCGGTCGAGCCCATCTTCACGCTTTTGCTGCTTGTCCTCTCGCCCCCGAATATCCGCATCCCGCGCATCGAGTGCCCGCGCGCGGGCCTCCATTTCCGTCTCCTGTGACGCCAAGGAAATGCGCTCGGCGCGCTTCTCCTCGCTCACACGATCGAGATCTCTGCGCCCCTCGTCGATCTCGGCCTGAAGCTCTGTTTTGGCACCCTCCAACGCAGCGAGCGTCGCTTCCCGCTCCGCGATTTCGCGCGGCAAATCCTGATGAAGTCTCCGCACGCTCCGATGAAGCGTGTCGACATAATCCGCACCGGCGGCAAGGCGGTCGAGCTTACGATTCCCGCGCTCGATTCCCGGGCAGAAGCGCGCGAGCACGCGGTGCGTAAGATCCTGGATCGAGACAGTGACATCGCGCTTGATTTTGTCGCTGAGCGCATGCCCGAAACGGTCATAGGCGCGTAGCAAAAAGTGCGCGTGGATCGTCGTTTCGTCGAGATGGACGACCAGTGACTCCACCTTTGTGGCGAGCCGCTTGGCGAGGCTCCGGACAAGCTTCTTAAACGCCTTGTTCTGCCGCTTCGGCGAGAGCTTCATGAAATCTCGTGCTGCAAGCACGCCGAAAGTGATCACCCCTCGCAAAACCACCGCCGCGTTCGATTTCATCTTGCGCTGCCGACCGGCCTGTTCGCGGAGCCGCGCATTCTCGGCGCGTACTTGTGTAAGCGGACGCAACTGGATCAGCACGCGGTTGTCGCCCAGCTTCGTCTGGTCGACATAGGCGGGGATGTGCCCCAACCGATAGTCATGCATGCGCTGACTCTTCGCCTTTGAGAGAGTGCAGGTTTGAATACGGGTCGACGCGGCCCGGGGATTGGAGCGCGCCAGATCGGCGTGAGGGTTCGCAAGGTCTTTCATGGGACCCAGTGTCCCTTGCCGACCTGAAAATTCCGGTCGGAAAATTTCAGGAAAATTCCATTCTCACTGTCGGACAGCGTTTGGACAGACAGACCTACTAGGGATAACCTTTTCGGAGAGGAGCATTACACACTGCTCCCTTCGGGAATCGAACCGCTTGCAGCGAGAGTTATGCGCGTTGTTTCGTTGGCCGGAAGATTTCGAAACAGTGCGATTGCAGACCAGCACGGAAGCGCCGAAAAGGGCCCCATGGATACGCTCGTCTTCATCGCCTCCAAGCTCCTGACCCTCCTGCTGCGCGCAGAAACCTGGGCAGCGCTCTTGCTCGCAGCCGCACTGATCGCGCTCGTGAGGGGGCGCCTGCGCGCCGCGCGCGGGATGCTTTCCGTAGCGCTGGCGGGCCTTCTGGCTCTGGGGATCTTTCCCCTCGGCGATCTCCTCATCGCGCCCCTGGAGCGAACCTATCCGGCCAACCCGCAGCTCACCCATGTCGACGGGATCATCATCCTGGGCGGTGCGGAAGATGGCGCAGGCACAGCCCGCCACCATCAGGTTCAACTCAACGCGGCCGCCGAGCGCGTCACTGCAGGCCTAGCCCTCGCACATCGCTTTCCCGATGCCAGGATCCTGCTCTCTGGCGGCAGCGGCGACCTGCGCGACCTTGCCCGAGAGAGCATGCCCGGCGCCGAGGTCATGGCCGCGGCCTTTCGCGAAACGGGTATTCCACAGACCCGGCTCCTTCTCGAGAGCCGCTCGCGCAACACCTCCGAGAACGCGCGTTTCAGCGCCGATCTCGCGCAGCCCAAACCGGGTGAGACCTGGGTCCTCGTCACGAGCGCCTTTCACATGAGGCGCGCGGTAGCGAGCTTTGAGCGAGCCGGATGGGATGACGTGATCCCCTACCCTGTCGATTATCGCGCAGATGGGTTTCTCGATGGCATTGGCTGGGATCTCGCAGGCCATCTCGACACGGTGGATCTTGCGGTCAAGGAATGGGTTGGCATCGCGGCTTACGCGGCGAGCGGGAGATAGCGCCGCCACGACCCGGAGCGAGCAGAGCCCAGTTTCATCCTGCGAAGAGAGCGCCTATAGACAGATCAAACTATTTTTCCTTGCCGCCCTTTCCCATGAAGATCACCGTCATCACCGCCGTCTACAATTCTCAAGCCACCGTCGGCGAGGCGATCGAGAGCGTCGGGCGGCAGCCCCATCCCGAGCTCGAGCACCTGATCATCGAGGGCAAGTCGACGGATGGCTCGCTCGCCGCCATCGAGCGCGCGTCGCATGACCGGATGTTTCTGGCAAGCGAGCGTGACAAGGGGATCTATGATGCCCTCAACAAGGGCGTGGCGAAAGCCTCCGGCGATGTCCTGGGTTTCGTTCACAGCGACGACTTCCTCGCCCATGACGACGTGCTCTCCCGCATTGCCGCCGCATTCGAAGACCCGCGGGTCAAAGCGGTCTTCTCCAATCTCGACTATGTCTCGCAAGCGACAGGTCGATCCGTCTATATCCCCGAAGTGCTCTACAAGATGCGCCTGGGCGGTGTGAGCAATCGCAACCTTGCGCGCATTCGCGAGAAGATGGGCGAGGATTGGCGCGCGATCCGACGCAACAAGGTCGGCTGCGTTATGACGCTTGCGAGCAAGAACCTCTCGAAGCTGGGACAGTTCTTCGAGCGGCAGAAAAGCTGACTCACGAGAGATGCGCCTAGAAAGAGGCGGTGCACTTTCGTGCCTTCCAGCGGCAGAAAATATTTCAACCTCTGGTTGTATTTTTGTTTACTTTCGTATCTTAGGCGAATAGTATTCCAAAGCGATCCGGTTGCTTTGTCCCCTCGCAAGGGGGATCGACAACGAAAGCATACCGAACAGTTCAGAGGTCTCTCGAAGGGAAGATTTGTGGACCGGAAGGTGCAAAACCGGATCGCGCCTAATTCCCCCCCCCACCACCACGCGCCGAGACAGCTCTGACCGCAAGCCGGATACTCCGTATCCTCGCGTGCCGATCGGTCGGCGCAACGCTCGATCTTCAGTCGATACGGCAAACGGCCAGGTTGACTGGACACCCCATGTATCCCCAACCGCACTTAATCAGAAACACCGATCGAATAATCACGAAACGCTCGAACAGCTCACTTCGTTGCTCTTGCGCCCTATTGACTCGAGGCCGAAAGCTCACAACAGACCATCTCCGACGGAACGTTATTCTCAGCCTCTGGAACCGCCTTCCAGCGCTCAACACGGAGGTATCGACATAATTTTGCGAAGCCGGGAGGTTTTCGAGCGCTTTTACAGGCTCGTTTTCGCGCGCCTTGGCTAAACTGAGATCATAGATCAAGCTAAGTAGAAATTGCTGCTCGACATTTCCAACCTCGCCGACCCCGGCCGATGCCGGGATGTGACGCCCCTCGCGCTCAGCCTCGCCTACACCAGCGCGGAAATCGCTGCGGCTTGGGAATACTGCGATCGCAAGGCGCGTCGCACGCATCCGCCCGGCGATTTCGCTCATGTTGGGCGCTCCTTCGCCGCGAAGTGAACGACGTCGGTCGTTTTCTGCCGGAAGCCTTCGGCCAGGTGGCCCTTCTCCGAGATGATCGCCGCGCGAACCGCCACTCACTGCGCAGAGCTTTTCGACGTCGACGAGGTCAAGCACGTGACGCGATTGGCCCGTGCTTTCGAGCGCCCCTGCGCCGGGGAAACGCTCGAGGATTTGCACCGCCCCCTCACCCACTCCATTCGGGCGCGCCAGACGGGGTCTTGATGCGTTTCTCGTGCAACCCGCAGGGTCTAGGGCACGGCAGCATCACAATCCGTCGCGACGGAAGACACGAGGCAGTCAGAGCGGACCGAGAACTCCGGAAGCTCCGACTGCGCATAATCTCGCCACCTCCGAGAAACCCGCGATCACACGGCCGTGAACTCCATTGCCGGATGAGGCGATTTGCATAAACACCCTTTTAGCGAGTGCAGCATTCTGCTATCGCTCATCTTTGAACGATGTCGGATCTTCGACACCTACCTGCGAACGCCTCTCCTGTCAGGCTGACCCGAGTCAGCGCTGCTGCGGTAGCCTGCAAGAATGCGGCCTTCTGATGCCAGGCCAGCGCGACAAGATCCAGGAAGATGTCCGTTTTCGTGTCCTGCGCCTTCTCGAGGAAAATCCGGAACTGTCGCAACGCGAGCTGGCAGAGGCGGTCGGCGTGAGCACGGGAAGTGCGAACTACGTGTTGAAAGCTCTGGTGGAAAAGGGCTTCGTGAAGCTCGGAAACTTCAAGGCCGCAGAAGACAAGAGACGTTACGCCTACCTGTTGACGCCGAAGGGGGTGGCGGAGAAGGCGGCGATTACGCAGCGGTTTCTGTCGAGGAAGATGGTGGAATTTGAGGCGCTTAAGGCGGAGATTGAGGCGCTCAGGTCCGAGGACAAAGAAAAGTGAAAAGGGTCAACAGAGCGCATGTCCATAGGATCTCGAATTTGCGCAGCTATTTATTGCGCTCTCCGTAAAAGGCGGGTTCGCCTACGGACAACTTCCAGCAGCAAACAGTATCGCTTGCTTAAGGCACAACTGAAAACACGCACCGAATATAACTAGCTAGAGAGTGAAATTTGATGTCCAAGTCATTTGGAAAAGTGCTTGTGACCGGCGCTGACGGTTTCATCGGCTCCCATTTAACCGAGGCGCTGGTGCGCGCGGGCTACGACACCCGCGCCTTCGTGATGTACAACTCGCTGAATTCGTGGGGCTGGCTAGACCGTCCCGCCGAGGACGTGAAGGGCAACTTCGAGGTCGTCGCGGGCGACATTCGCGACCCGCATGGCGTGGCCAACGCCATGGAAGGCTGCGACGCGGTGCTGCATCTCGCGGCGCTGATCGCGATCCCCTTCAGCTACCATTCGCCGGACAGCTACGTCGCGACTAACGTCACCGGCACGCTGAACGTGCTGCAAGCGGCGCGACGGCTGGGGACGCAGCGAGTGATCTCGACCTCGACCTCGGAGACCTACGGCACGGCGCAATTCGTGCCGATCACCGAGGAGCACCCGGTCAACGCGCAGTCGCCGTATGCCGCAACCAAGGTAGCTGCCGACCAGTTGGCGCTATCTTTCCAAAAAAGCTTTGGCACGCCAGTGGCGGTGCTGCGCCCGTTCAACACCTACGGCCCGCGCCAGTCCGCTCGCGCGGTGATCCCGACGATCATCAGCCAGATTGCCGCGGGCGAGCGCCGCATCAAGCTTGGCGCGCTGAGTCCGACGCGCGACTTCACTTTCGTTCATGACACCGCGCAGGGCTTCATCAAGGCGATGGAATGTGACGCATGCGTCGGCGAGGCCACAAACATCGGGTCGGACTTCGAGATTTCCATCAAGGACACCGTCGCGCTGATCGCCGAGGTCATGGGCGTTGAGATCGAGATCGTGTCCGATCAGGAACGCATGCGCCCCGCAGACAGCGAGGTGGAACGTCTATACGCCGGGGTCGACAAGGCGCGCCGCCTATTCGACTGGGCGCCGGAGCACGGCGGGCGCGACGGGTTCGCCAAAGGCATCGCCAAGACTGCCGAGTGGTTTCAGGCCCCGACTAACCTGGCCGCCTACAAGACCGGCCAATACAACGTCTGAGGCCGGGCCATGGATGAGACTTTGAAAAATACCGCCCTGCTCGAAGAGGCGCTCGAACGACTCCGATCAGTGCTGGGTCCCTCCGATGGTTTCATCCCTCTCCATGTCCCCGAGTTCCTCGGCGAGGAACGCGCGCTGGTGGCTAATTGCATCGATACTGGTTGGGTCTCTTCGGTCGGCGCCTATGTCGATCAATTCGAACGCGATGTGGCGGCCGCTTGCGGCACCGCCTATGGTGTCGCAGTGGTCAACGGCACCGCCGCGCTTGAACTAGGAATGAAGCTGGCAGGCGTGCAAGCTGGCGACGAGGTTATAATGCCGGCGCTCACCTTCGTCGCCACAGCCAACGCGGCCCATCACCTCGGCGCGATCCCGCATTTCGTCGATAGCGCACTCGACACGTTGGGGCTCGACCCGGTGGCACTTGGCGCGCATCTGCGCCGGATCAGCCAAGCCCGCCCCGACGGGCTCTACAACCGCGAGACCGGGCGGCGGATCTCCTGCGTGGTTCCGATGCATGTCTTTGGCCACCCGGCCGATCTCGACGGGCTCACCGGCGTGGCCAGTGAATTCGGTCTTACGATCGTCGAAGATGCTGCCGAGTCTCTCGGCAGCCGCTACAAAGGGCGTGCCTGCGGCAGCTTCGGCAGGGTCGCGGCGGTCAGCTTCAACGGCAACAAGATCGTCACCACCGGCGGCGGCGGCGCAATCGTGACCGACGACGAAGCGCTCGCGCGGCGCGCCAAGCATCTGTCGACCACGGCCAAGATCGCGCACCCTTGGGCCTTCGTGCATGACGAGCCAGGCTACAATTACCGCCTGCCCAATCTCAATGCCGCGCTTGGCGTGGCGCAAATGGCTCAACTCAGCGGGCGCGTCGAGAAGAAGCGCCGGCTAGCGCGGCGCTATTTCGACGGATTTTCTGGTTTCGACGGTGGGACGCTCTTCGCCGAACCCGAAGGCGCGGAAAGCAACTACTGGCTCAATACGCTGGTGCTTGCGCCGGACATCGGCGAAACGGCTCGAGACACGCTGCTCGATGGTCTCAATGCGGCAGGGTACATGGCCCGACCGGTGTGGACGTTGATGCACCGGCTATCGTTCCACACCCATGCCCCCCGCGCGCCGCTGCCCGTCGCCGAAGACCTCGAGCGGCGGATCATCAACCTGCCCTCGTCAGCGATGCTTGCGGATCGGGCATGAAAGTCCTGGCGCTCACCAGCACCCGGGCGGACTGGGGCCTGCTCGTGCCCGTACTCGACGCGTTGCGCGACGACGACCGGTTTACGCTTGAAATCGCGGCCACCGGCCAGCATCTGATGGCCGGAAGCGGTTCGCTTGCTGCGATCACCGCCGACGGTCACCGGGCGGATCACCTAATCGACATGGGGCTCTGCACCGACGACCGTCCGCCGGCCCTAGCGCACGGTATGGCGGCCGCAGTCGCGGGGCTGGGCGAGGTGTTGGCCGACAGCAACCCCGATCTGCTCCTCGTCCTGGGCGACCGCTACGAGATTCTCGCCGCGGTGCAGGCAGCGGTGGTGGCGCGGGTGCCGATCGCGCATCTTTGCGGCGGCGACGTCACCGAAGGGGCGATCGATGACGCGATCCGCCATGCCATCACCAAGCTCGCAGCGCTGCATTTTCCGACCAATGCCGAGAGTGCCGCGCGGATCGTGCAGATGGGCGAAGATCCGGCACGGGTGCATGATGTCGGTTCTACCGGGATTGACCGGATCCTTTCGCTCACGCCGATGCCGCGTGAGGCCTTCTTCGCCTCGGTCGGCCTTGCGCCGCGGGAGCGCAATTTCGTCGTGACCTTCCATCCGGCCACACTGTCTTACGATTCCATCTCCCAGGCCCGGGCCATGCTCGACGCGCTCGGTGCATTCCCCGACGTGGGGCTTATCTTCACCGGCTCCAACGCCGACCCGGGCGCCCGAGAGATCGACGCCCTCGTTCGGGCCCACGTCGACAAACTTGACAACGCTGTATTTCACGCCTCGCTGGGTTCGCAGCGCTATTTTTCCGCCCTAGCCCATTGCGACCTCGTGATCGGCAATTCCTCGAGCGGGATCATGGAGGCGCCCAGTTTCTGCGTGCCGACGGTGAATATCGGCGACCGTCAGGCGCGCCGGCCACGTGCGGCATCCGTTATCGATTGTCCTCCGCGCGCCGATGCCATCGAGGCGGCCATCTCCGCAGCTCTTGCGCTCGATTGCGAGGGGGTCGCCAGCCCGTTCGGCGATGGCGCCGCGGCGGCGCGCATCCTCGCGGTGCTTGCGGCGATCGATGCGCCCGCAACCCTTATCCGGAAAACTTTTTTGGATCTGTCGAAATGACCGACACGACACGCACGATCATCGTCGCCGAGGCCGGCGTGAACCATAACGGCAAACTCGGCCTCGCACTCGAGCTGGTCGACCGGGCCGCCGAGGCCGGGGCGGACTATGTCAAGTTCCAGACCTTTAAGGGTGCCCGGCTCGCCTGCGGGACTGCGGCGAAGGCGGACTATCAGAAGGTCACCACGGATGCGGCAGAAACCCAGCTTGAGATGCTGCGTCGGCTCGAACTGTCGCCCGAGGCTCACCGCGCGCTGATTGAACGCTGCGCCGCGCGCGGCATTGCCTTCTTGTCGACCGCCTTCGACCTCGAAAGCCTCGCCTTCTTAGCGGGCGAGCTTGGACTGAAGACCCTCAAGCTCGGCTCGGGCGAGCTGAACAACGGCCCGATCCTGCTCGCCGCTGCGCGAAGCGGCATGCAGCTCATGCTGTCTACCGGAATGGGCAGCCTCTCAGAGGTCGAAGAGGCGCTTGGCGTCGTCGCCTTCGGCCTTCTTCGCACGGGCACGCCCAAGGGGCGGACGGATTTCTCCGAGGCACTGCTCGACCCCGCCGCTTGGTCGGCGCTGCGCGCGCGGGTGACGCTTTTACACTGCACCACCGAATATCCCGCCGCAGTCGAGGACACGAACCTGCGCGCGATCGACACCATGCGCCAAGCCTTCGGCCTACCGGTGGGCTATTCCGATCATACTCAAGGCAACGCTATGAGTATTGCCGCCGTGGCGCGAGGTGCTAGAGTGATCGAAAAGCACTTCACCCTCGACCGGACGATGACGGGGCCGGATCACGCTGCGTCGGTCGAGCCCGGCGAGCTTGCCGCCCTGGTGCGTGACATCCGCGCCATTGAGGCCGGGCTAGGCGATGGTATCAAGCGGCCCGGTCCGGCAGAGATCCGCAACCGTCCGATCGTGCGCAAATGTGTCGTCGCAGCGCGCGATATCCCGGCTGGTCGGATCCTCACCCTCGATGACCTCACATCAAAACGCGCTGGCGGACCGATCCCCGCCATGGCGTTGTGGGATTGCATCGGCCGCCGCAGCCGCATCGCGCTGGCGGAAGATACGGCGCTCGACTGGAGCGCGATGGCATGGGCCGACTGATCGGGATCTTCGGCACTGCCGGATTCGGGCGGGAGGTCCTGCCGATAGTGCAGCGGCAGCTGGACCATGTAAGCCCGGAAGATGAGCTGGTGTTCGTCTCCCCACTGCCCAAATCGCCAGTAAACGGCGTTCCAGTCATCGCCGAGGCGGATTTTCTTGCTGATTCGCGGGCGCGGGGCTTCGTCATCGCCATCGCCGACACCGCGATCCGCAAACGGCTACATCTGTGCGCCGTCGATAGCGGCGCCGAACCTCTCGAAGTTCGGGCCGAAAGTGCCGAGGTGCAGTCCGTAGTCACTCTTGGCCCGGGAGCGATCCTGTGCGGGCATAGTTCGATCACGTCGAATACTCAGGTCGGTATCAGCTTCCATCTCAACATTTCGTCCTACCTCGCGCATGATTGCGTGGTCGGCGATTTCGTCACCTTCGGGCCCAATGTCGTTTGCGCCGGCAATGTGATCGTAGAAGACGGCGCCTATATCGGTGGCGGCGCCCTCATCCGTCAGGGCGAGCCCGGGGCGCCGGTGGTGATCGGCACCGGAGCCACGGTCGGAATGGGCGCGGTGGTTACACGAAGCGTGGCCCCCGGCACCGTGGTCGCCGGTAACCCGGCGCGTCTCATACGGAAAGATCGGAAACATGACTGAAGTTCCCGCAAAACTTAAACCGCTTATCCTTTCGGACACTGCGACCATCCGCGACGCAATGGAGACGATTGACCGTGGCGCGCGCCAGATCGCTCTAGTCTCCGATGCCGAAGGCCGATTGCGTGCCACCATCACCGACGGCGACATTCGTCGCGGACTGCTGCGCGGGATCGATCTGGACGCGCCGGTCACTGAGGTCATGCACACTGGTTTCACGGCTGTCACTGAGGCGGAAGGGCACAAAGCAGCGCTCGAACTGATGCAGGCGCGTGGGTTGCACCAGGTGCCAATCCTAGACAGCGAAGGTCACTTGATCGATCTTGCCCTTCAGGAAGAAGCCCTAGGGATCCCGCGCCGCAGCACCCGCGTGATCCTGATGGCGGGCGGGCTAGGCACCCGATTACGGCCGCTGACCGAGACCGTCCCCAAACCGATGCTGTGTATCGGCGGAAAGCCGATCCTCGAGCTGATCTTGCGCAATTTCACCGATCAGGGCTTTCACGAATTCACCATCTCGCTCAACTACAGAGGAGAGATGATTCGCGACTACTTTGGAAATGGAAGCCGGTTCAACGCGCGCATTGACTATGTCGAGGAAACCAAGAGGATGGGCACCGCCGGGGCCCTATCGCTGCTGAGCGAACGCCCGTCCGAACCCTTCATCGTGATGAACAGCGATCTGCTGACGGCGATCCCGTTCGATGCGCTGGTCCGGTTCCATCAGGAGACTGGGGCGACCGGGACGATGTGCGCCCGTGATTTTCAAATGCAGGTCCCCTATGGCGTGATCGAGGTCGAGGACACCGCGCTCCGACGTATCGTCGAGAAGCCAACCTATTCGCATTTCGTCAATGCAGGGATCTATGTGCTGTCGCCCGATGCGCTCGATTACGTTGAAATCGACGTCTTCCTCGACATGCCGACCCTATTCGAACGGATGATCGCCAACGGTGACACAGCATCGGTCTTTCCAATCCAGGAATACTGGATGGACATCGGCAGGATGGAGGACCTGCACCGGGCGCGCGACGAGTTCGACGACGTCTTCGGCCCAGTTTCGGGGAAAGACCTTGACTAAAATTCACCGTGTGCTTGTTGCTGGGCTCGGCAGCATAGGGCGGCGACACCTGCGGTTGGTCCGTGCCCGGCTGCCGGAAGCGCAGATCATGGTCCTGCGCCATTCCGGTTGCAGCGAGTCCGTGGTGGGAGCGGACTTCTGTACAACCGAGCTCGAAGAAGCGCTCGACTTCGCCCCGCAGGTCGCGGTGATCGCCACTCCTGCACCCTACCATGCAGCGCCAGCAATCGCCTTGGTGCGAGCCGGAACGCATATCCTTGTGGAAAAGCCGATGGCGGCAAGCGCCGCAGACGCCCGGGCTCTTGCAGCCGAGGCGCAGGCGACTGGGGTCGTCTTGCAAGTCGGCTACAATCTGCGTTTCCTCGAAAGCCTCGCAACGTTTCGCGCCGCCGTGCTCGGCGGCGAGATCGGGCGAGTGGGCTCGGTGCGCGCGGAGGTGGGGCAGTATCTCCCCGACTGGCGTCCAGGCACCGATTTCCGCGCCGGGGTTTCCGCCCGGTCCGAGCTTGGCGGCGGCGCGCTGCTGGAGCTCAGCCACGAGATCGACTACCTGCGCTGGATCTTCGGGGAGGTCACCCGGCTCCGCGGCTGGCTGGGCCAGCAAGGCGGGCTCGGAATCGATGTCGAGGACACTGTCCACATGCTGCTCGAATTCGCGAGTCCGCTGCCCGACCGTTCCGACGGGGCCGCGCCAGTCGCGGTGGTGACCCTCGATTTCATCCGCCGCGACACGCTGCGCCGCTGCACCGCGATCGGAGAGACCGGAACGCTAACTTGGGACGGCGTTTCCTCGCAGCTTCGACTGGCGCGGCCCGGCGCGGCCGAGGTTCTGCTTTTCGACCGCAAGCCGGAGCGCGATGCCACCTATGTCGCCCAACTTGACGCCTTCCTCGCCAGTATCGCCACCGGTTCCCCAGTGGTGGTGCCCGGCACTGACGGGGCCGCAGTGATGGAGATCGTTGAAGCGGTGCGCCATTCGCACGCCACCGACGGGCGCGCACAGGTGCCCGAGATCAAGGCGCAGGTGCGACCATGACTCTGACAGCATTCATCTTCGCCCGCGGCGGTTCGAAAGGGCTGCCGGGCAAAAATATTCGCCCCTTCGCGGGCAAGCCGCTGATCGGCTGGGCGGTGGAACAGGCGCTTGCGGTGGAACGGATCGGCCGGGTGATCGTCTCGACCGACAGCGCGGAAATTGCCGAGGCCGCCCGGACCCATGGGGCCGAGGTGCCCTTCATGCGCCCCGAGACGCTGGCTGGCGACCTGACGCCTGAGATACTGGCCTGGCGCCATGCGCTCGAATTTCTCCGCCAAACAGAGGGAACGATGCCCGAGACTTTCATCTCGGTGCCGGCAACCTCGCCCCTGCGCCTGCCCGAGGACATCGACGCCTGCCTCGACGAATACGCGCGCAGCGGTGCCGACGTGGTGCTGAGCGTGGCCCCGGCGCATCGCAGCCCCTGGTTTAATATGGTAAAACGCCGCCCCGAGGGCGGTTTCAGCCTAGTAAACGACGATGGTCGCGGCCGGCGCATCGCGCGCCGCCAAGACGCCCCCGAGGTCTTTGACATAACGACCGTCGCCTATGTCGCGCGCTCTGGCTATGTCATGCAGCACGACGACTTGTTTTCCGGACGCGTCTCGGCGGCGGTGGTGCCGGTCGAGCGCACCGCCGACATCGACACGCAGCTTGATTTCGAAGTTGCGGAACTGCTGATGAAGAAAAGACTGGAGCACGGATGAACCACCTTGCCAGCATGATGTCGCTCGTCGGTCGGCGCGCGCTGATCACCGGCGGCACAGGCCATATCGCCACAGCGATGGCCGAAACCCTGGCTGAGCTGGGCGCGGCGGTGGTGCTCGTTGATCTCGACCTTGGCCGGCTCGATGCGCTCGCGGAGCGGCTTCGCACCGATTTCGGTGTGGCCGTGACCACCCATGCCTGCAACCTTGAGGACGAGACCGAGCGGGCCGAGATGATCGCCGAAGTCACTGGCGACGAACATGGACTTGATGTCCTAGTGAACAACGCCGCATTCGTGGGCACTTCCGGGCTTGGCGGATGGGTGGTGCCCTTCGAACAGCAGAGTCTCGACACTTGGCGGCGCGCCTTCGAAGTCAACCTAACTGCGGCCTTCCACCTGTCGCAGGGTTTACTGCCGTTGTTGCGGGCCAAAGCGCGCGGCTCGATCATCAATATTGGCTCGATCTACGGCGAACTTGGCCCCGACTGGAGCCTTTATGAGGGCACCTCGATGGGCAATCCAGCCGCCTACGGTGCCTCCAAAGGCGGTTTGTTCCAGTTCACCCGCTGGCTTGCCGCTACCGTTGCACCGGAGGTGCGGGTCAACGCTATCTCGCCCGGCGGTGTGGCGCGTGACCAACCCGGGTGCTTCGTCGAAAGATATGTCGCGCGCACACCGATGCGGCGGATGGCCTCGGAGAACGATTTCCGCGGCGCCGCGGCCTATCTCGCTGGCGACGCTGCAGCCTATGTCACCGGGCAGGTGCTTCGGGTCGACGGCGGCTGGGGCATCTGGTAAGGCGCGATGGAAATGACGATGCAGACGGTCTCGTACCTCGCGAAGGTATCTAGAAGATGTTCGCGCTGATTAAACGGCTTCGCTTCTGGGCCACCGCACCTCGGATAGGACCGGACATGCCACTGACCCACTGGACGCTATATTTCCCTACACTGGGGTCGCGACTGGCACGCCGCCGGCTTGCCCATTTCGGCAAGGGGGCGGAGATCCGCCCCCATGTCTATCTGGTCGCAACTGACCGGATCTCGCTTGGCGAACGCGTAGTGCTGCGCCCGAACACGACTCTCATGGCCGAGAATGCTCACATCAGCATCGGAAACGGTACGCTGGTTGGGGGCAATGTACATTTCTACGTCGCGAACCATCGTTTCGACGACCCGGAGGTGCCAATCATCGATCAGGGCCACTACCCAGCCCGCGATATCGTCGTCGAGGAAGACGCATGGATTGGGGCCAACGTGACAGTGCTCTCCGGGGTGCGAATCGGCCGTCACGCGGTTATCGCGGCCGGCAGCGTGGTCACCCGCGACGTGCCGTCCTTCACCGTTTGGGCCGGGGTGCCAGCACGCCAGATCAAGACGATCGGCGGTGAAGCCAATGACTAAGACCGTCCTCGTCCTCAACAATCCGTCCTCAATCTCGATCCTGTTCACCCCCTTGCGCGCGCAGGTAGACGAGATTTGGATCGAACGCGGCGCGAGTGAAAAGCTCGACCGTGGCATCAGCCAAGCCCTGCGAGTGCTAAATATCGGCCACGATCTCCCGATCCGCAATATGGACACGAAGAACCTGTTTTCCGCCGGGCGCAAACGTCTTGGAAAGGTAGTCACCTACCGGCGCATCGCCGCAGAGATCGACTCGATCTGCCGCCACACCGGCGTCACGGAAATAGTCTGCAGCACGACCAGCGCCTTCCGCCTTGCCCGGGTGCCCAGGCTTCATGTCGTCGATCATGGTGCCGGTGACTACCTGCGCACCCGGCGGCAGACCCGCGCCGAACGGCTGAAATACGCTTGGCTCTATTCTGGACCAGCCTTGCGGACGTTCAGTTATTACGCTTTCCTGCCTTTGTCAGGGCGGGTCCACCTGCCGCTCGAACGTACGCTGATCCACGAGCGCGTCTCCAGACTCGAACATCCCTTCGCACCCGGTCGGGTCTCGGTGATCCTGCTGGTATATCCGCTGATCCCGCTCGACGAGCAGTTGCACCGCTTGCACTTGGCGATGGCTGGCACGCCCTATGAGGTCTATCTCAAGGGGCATCATTTCGATCCGCAGCAGTTTCCCAAGCGCGGCAAGTCCGATGGCGACTTGCCGGCACTGCGGAAGCTGCCGGAAAGCCTCGACGTCCTGCCGGCTGAATTCCTTATTTGGGGCTTCGATGCCGAGCTGCGGCTGGGCGCTTTCGAATCAACCGCGCTGTGGAACATCGGCGCAGACGTCGCCGATCGGGTCATTCCCCTCGCGCAGCGCGACGAAATCCTCGCGCTACCCGGGCCCTATGGCTCCGGGTTGGCCTCGCTCGAATCCGACCTCGGCTATTCCCCGTTCCGATGACCGGCCCGTCGACGTCACATCCATCAGAGGACAGCGGCCCCTTTGGCCACCTCGAACCTGTGACGGGAAGGTACGCCCCGCTCGGGCGTGCACGTGGACGGCGAACGGGCGTGAAGCGCATGCCGGTGCGGCAGGTGGCGACGGTGATCGTGATCCTCACAATTCTTTTTCCCTACATTCGCGTGCTCCCGCTGCCCACCGATGTGCAGCCGAATTTCCTGATCGCGATCATCATCTGCAGCCCCTTGTTACTCTCGGTGCGGCTCAACGAGCTTGTGGTCTTTGTCGGCATCCTGTGCCTTCTCCTATCCTATACGATTGCCAATCCAGAAATGCAGAGTTTCCGCGGCTGGCCGGCCTATCTGACACCGCCGCTCGTCCTGTTTTTTACACGATCCGTCTTGTCGAAACCCGAAAGCGCGCCGATGCTAGAAACTGTCATCCGGCGCAGCTTCTACATCTGGGTCGGGTTCGGCGCCCTGCAACTCGTGACCCATTCTGCCATTGTGCAGTTGACACTGCGAACGAGCACCTCGGCCGATCGGGGGTGGATGTCCTTCTCCGGCGAGCCGAGCGCCTATGCCTCCGTCCTGTTTCTGTTCGCCGCCTATTTCGTGGTGAAGCAGAGCTACGTGAGCGCCGGGATCGCCCTTCTTACCGTGCTGGTGGTGGCTCAGTCGGCCGTTGGCCTCGTCTATTTCGTGATTCTCGCCCTCGCGTGGTTGGGAGTGCGGGCCCATAACCACGTCCTTCTGGTTGCCATTATCGTGATCCTGGTCGTGGTCGTCATGACCACAGTCGATCCGCAATACGTGCTCGACAAGTTGCCGCGAAGTCGTCGAATCACTCGCTTGATCGAAATCCTGCTTTCGCCCGACGCGCAACTGGACGACATTAGCATTACCAGCCGTGCATCCGATCTGGATGCGGCCTACGACACCTTGATCAACGGCTCCCCCTTTGGTCACGGCCTTGGCGGCGTTCGCCTGAAAAGCGGCTGGGGTTCTTATGTCTATGAACTCGGCTGGTTCGGTTTCGCTCTCGCATCTGGCTGGATTGTCTTCTTTCTGCGCCAAGCCACTCGGATGGGGCGCGACGCGCTTGCAGCGACGGTCGCGATCATCGCGATGCTGTTCTCATCGACCCCACTGGCGATGCCGATGGCGAGCTTCATCGTCTTGGCGATCATCCTTGCGCCACCAGACAGCGCCACGCCAGATCGGCGCGGACGCTGGCGCCGGATCGGGGTTCGGTCCGCCCATGCGTAACCGCCTGTCCGCAACCTGCCCCACCTAGAAGGTGCCTAAATGTTCTCCATCGTGACCGCGACCATGAAGTTGGCGCCCGAAGAGCTTGCGCCGATCCTCGCCACCTATGACGCCTTCGCAGCAAAGGGTCTGGCTTTCGAACTCATCGTGCAGGACAACTGCTCGGGCGAGGCGGTCCTGGCAGAGCTGCGGCAGCGTCCCTATGTCAAGCTCGTCAGCGCGACAGACACAGGGATTTACGATGCCTGGAACCAAGCGCTGCCCCGCGTCTCGGGCGATTGGGTCGGGTTTCTCGGGATCGACGACCTGCCTTCGCTTGAGTGGGTAGCCTTTGCCTCTTCTCATATTCCGCCGAACGAACCATCAGTCTTGGCTTGCGACGTTAGTTTAGAAGACGCATCCCACACCCGGGTCGGTGTCTTCAGAAACCCCCGGGTCGGCACACTCAACACTCGCGCTAATGCCTTCGCACATCCCGGTCTCGCGGTCGCGAGCTCAATTTTCCAGAACCGTCGCTTTCCCGAGCAGTATCGCATCATCGGGGACTTGGTGTTCTACGCGCAGTTCCGCCAGTTACCCGTCGCCGGGCATCTAGGCGCCGTGGGGGTTTCAATGAGACTCGGAGGAATATCTAACAGCCCAATAGGGGCGCGAAGGGTTCTGCGGGAATATCTGAACGCAGTGAGCAAT
Organism: Thioclava marina; assembly: GCF_002020135.1. Lineage (GTDB taxonomy): Bacteria > Pseudomonadota > Alphaproteobacteria > Rhodobacterales > Rhodobacteraceae > Thioclava > Thioclava marina. The sequence continues at coordinate 601,199 of NZ_MPZS01000002.1, forward strand.
GGAGATATCCAGCCCTACTTTCCACTGATCGCGAAGCGTCTTATCGCAGCTGCGCTGAGCCTACTTCCTGCGCTTTACGTCCGCGCACAGAGACGGCGCTGGCGTACTTTCGGAGAATAACCCTGTTAGCGCGCCTCTTTTCCCTTACCCTTCGAGGTTCCGCCTTGGCGGGCAAGCTTGTCGTTTTTCTTGCGTTAGCACGTTTCCTCGGCAATGCGGAGGTCGGCACCTTTGGTTTGATCGCGGTAACCGTCGCTTATGGCACCTTTATCACCGGCATGGAGTTCTACAACTATACAGTGCGAGATGTAGCTAGGAGCTCGCACGCGCAGCAGGCTAGCGCGATACTCAACCATATCAGCCTTGTCGGTTCGTTGCAGTTTATGCTCTCATCAGGGGTTCTCCTGGCTTGGGGCGCGGGTCTCCTAAACTTCAAATTCACCCTTTTGACTCTCGCACTAACCGTGATGGAGCAATGGGCTCAAGAAGGATACCGCATTTTGGTCGCACTCTCGCGGCCAGTGCTCGCCAGCGTCACCTTATTTCTACGTCAAGGTATTTGGGTTTTTGCGGTCATTCTCGGGCTATTCTTTTTTCCGAACCTTCGGACGCTAGATTTCGTTCTCTACTGCTGGATCTGCGGCGTAACGATTTCAGCGTTGGTTGCGGGGTTCGCCGTCTTTCAAGATTTCGGATTGTCGTGGGATTCGCGGATCGACATTCAGTGGATCGCTCGAGGCCTTCCTGTCGCACTTGTGTTCTTCGGCGCTGCCTTTGGCTTGAGAACTATTAATTTCCTCGATCGTTCTTTCCAAGCGAAACTCGGCAGCGACGCTTCGCTAGCAGCTTACGTCCTTTTCTTCGGCCTAGCGATTTCGCTGATCTCCGTGCTGGACGCAGGAATATTTTCATTCGGTTTACCCAAGATTATCGCTGCAGGACGAGGCAGTTCGCACGACCTTCGTCGGGAAGTGAAAAACCTTCTCAAACCAACACTTGTCGCAACCGGGATCTTTATTTGCGGTGGCGCGGTCTTCTTTGAGTTTGGCCTCAATCTTCTTGGAATTGGCCGCTACGCCGAGTATGGAACAATTTTCTACGCCCTTATTGTTTCCGTAACATTGCAAGCATGGTCGATGGTGCCCCATTTTGGGCTATACGCCCTTCATCGTGAGAAACTAATCATGTACGGCCATCTCTTTGCACTAGCATTGTTCGTTCTCTTCACTCTTTCCTGGAGCGGCTCACCTGAAACCGCAGTTGCCTTCGCTCGCGCTGCGGCCTTTGCTTTCCTTTTGGCATGGAAGGCCTTTTTCTTTATCTTCTCTGTGCGGAAAGTTTCATGACCATCGTTCATATTGGCCTTGGGAAAACGGCCACGACAACTCTACAAAAGCATGTTTTCCCTGAACTTGCCCGGCTGGGAGGATACCGTTTCAACGATCCCCATCTGGTTGCCCTGCTGATTAAGGGGAATGCGTTAAAACTTTCCACGGAAGAGAAAGATGATATCGCCCGCAAACTCAAAGCGGAACGGCATTTCATCAGCCTCGAAGGCTTGGTAAACTGGAATCCGGCTTTCTGGCAATGGGCAGCCGATCGAAACCTAGAGCTATTCGGCCCAGCTACCTCAATTTTAATTTCTGTGCGTGAGCCAATAGAATGGATGACCAGTGTATACCAACAAGTCATTCACGAAGGAAACGTGGTGCAGCCGCACGAATTCTTTGTCGACCGAGATGAGTTGGCTACTCTCGCTCCCCTTGCCTCACCAACGCGGCTCGACTATTTTTGTTCAGACCTTTTAGACTATGCTGAACTTGATCGGCTCTACAGTGATCGATTTGACCAAGTTGTAATAGTCGACGTTTCGCAGATTGCGCGAATGGACTTCGTTGATGAGTTGTTCGATCTCGACACCGCGATCGTAGACGGGCTTCGATCGAGATTCGATAATGCCACCTCGGAAAACAGATCCTATTCCTTGAGGGCGATGAAACTTACTTTTGCACGCGAACGGCTTTTACGCCGGTTCGGTCTGAAAACTTTTGGGAGTGCCGATCGTCGCTATCACGATTACCTCGCTCTGGCTCGTGCCTGGGCCCGCACACCCTCAATGACCGAGCATCGAGACGCGAGACGGAGTCTGCTACGACGCCTTGCCACTGGGCGATTGCCAACTTGGCGCGGCCTCATGCAGGCCGGACTAGACCGCATCTTGCCCTATGAAAAATTCCATCTCCCCAAGGACGTGAAAATCAATCTCGACCTCGTAGAAAAAAACCGTCGGTTCATCGCCGAGCGTGTTTTACCAAACTATCCACCTCTTCGCCCACGCCTGGACAAACCTCAAACCGATCTCGACACTTCTAGATAAGCATGGAACCATGACAAAACGCGCTTTAATCACCGGCATCACCGGTCAGGACGGCTCCTACCTCGCTGAATTTTTGCTCGAAAAAGGCTACGAAGTGCACGGCATCAAGCGCCGCGCATCGCTCTTCAACACGCAGCGGATCGACCATATTTATGAGGACCCCCACAGCAACCACGCCCAGTTGAAGCTCCATTACGGAGATCTCTCGGACACCTCAAACCTCACGCGCCTGATCCGTGATATCGAGCCCGACGAGGTCTATAACCTTGGTGCGCAGAGCCATGTTGCAGTCTCGTTCGAAGCCCCCGAATACACCGCCGATGTCGATGCCATAGGTACGCTGCGGCTCCTTGAAGCGATCCGTTTCCTCGGCCTCGAAAAGCAAACCCGTTTCTACCAGGCCTCGACCTCCGAACTTTACGGCCTCGTACAGGAAACGCCTCAGCGCGAGACCACGCCCTTCCATCCGCGCTCTCCCTATGCGGTTGCCAAGCTCTACGCCTACTGGATCGCGGTGAACTACCGCGAGGCTTACGGCATGTATGCCTGCAACGGCATCCTGTTCAATCATGAGTCCCCGCGACGCGGCGAGACCTTCGTCACCCGCAAGATCACCCGTGGCCTGTCGAACATCGCGATGGGCCTCGAGCCCTGCCTCTACATGGGCAACATTGACAGCTTGCGCGACTGGGGCCACGCCAAGGATTACGTGCGCATGCAGTGGATGATGCTGCAGCAAGACACGCCGGAGGACTTCGTTATTGCCACCGGGAAGCAGTATTCCGTTCGCGAATTCATCAATTGGAGTGCGCGCGAATTGGGGATCGAGCTGGAATTCTCCGGCTCCGGCACCGAGGAGACCGCCACGGTTGCGGCCATCAAGGGTGACAAAGCGCCTGCCCTGAAGGTCGGCGACGTCGTGATGCGGATTGACCCGCGCTATTTCCGTCCCGCCGAGGTGGACACTCTCTTGGGTGACCCGTCAAAGGCAAAGGAAAAACTCGGCTGGGTGCCCGAGATCACCGCGCAGGAGATGTGTGCCGATATGGTCGCGGAGGACCACAAGGCCGCGCGGCGCCATGCGCTTCTGAAGGAACACGGACTGGACCTGCCAGTCTCACTCGAAGGCTGAGGAAGCTCCATGACCAAGATCTATATCGCAGGCCATCGCGGGATGGTGGGCGGCGCGATCCTGCGCCAGCTGGAGGCGCGTCAGGCCCAGGGCGCGGCGCTGGAGCTGATCAACCGCACGCACGCCGAGCTGGATCTGACCGATCAGGCGGCGGTGCGCGACTTCATGCAGGCGGAGAAACCCGACGTGGTGATCCTCGCCGCCGCGAAGGTCGGCGGGATCCACGCCAACAATACCTACCCGGCCGAGTTCATCTACGAGAACCTGATGATCGAGGCCAATGTGATCCATCAGGCCTTCGCCGCCGGGGTCACCAAGCTGTTGCAGCTCGGCTCCTCCTGCATCTACCCGAAGGCCGCGCCGCAGCCGATGGCGGAAGATACGCTGCTGACCGGCCCGCTAGAGCCCACGAACGAGCCCTACGCGATCGCGAAGATCGCCGGGATCAAACTCTGCGAGAGCTACAACCGCCAACATGGCGTCGATTACCGCTCGGTGATGCCGACGAACCTCTACGGGCCGGGCGACAATTTCCACCCGCAGAACAGCCATGTTCTGCCCGCGCTGATCCGGCGCTTCCACGAGGCGACGCGCGACGGACTCGAAGAGGTCACGATCTGGGGCACCGGCACGCCGCGGCGCGAGTTCCTGCATGTCGATGACATGGCCGAAGCCTCGCTCTTCGTGCTTGATCTCCCCAAGGCCGAATATGACGCGAATACCGATCCGATGCTGAGCCACATCAATGTGGGGTCCGGCAGCGACATCTCGATCCTCGAACTCGCGCAGCTGGTTGCGCAGGTCACGGGTTTCGCGGGCCGGATCACCACCGATCCGAGCAAGCCCGACGGCACGATGCGCAAGCTGATGGATATCAGCCGCCTGAAAGCGATGGGCTGGCAGGCGCGTATCGGCCTCGAAGACGGGATCGACGAGACCTATCGCTGGTTCCTCGAAAATCACGACACCGCCAGAACCTGAGAGAGATTTCATGAGCAAGACGATCCATCCTGTCCTTCTCTGCGGAGGATCGGGCACGCGGCTCTGGCCGCTCTCGCGCAAGTCCTATCCGAAGCAATTCGTCAAACTGATGGGCGAAGAGAGCCTTTTCCAAGCCTCTGCCAGGCGGCTTGCCGGGAACGGATTCGCTGCGCCCTCGGTGATCACCGGATCGGATTTCCGCTTCGTCGCGGTCGAGCAACTCGCCGCGCTCGAGATCGCGCCCGCCGATATTCTCATCGAGCCGTCTGCGCGGAACACCGCCGCGGCGATCTGCGCAGGCGCTCTCGTCCTCGAGACCCGTGAGCCGGGTGCGCTGATGCTCGTAGCGCCCTCGGATCACGTCATTCCTGATCCTGCGCGATTCCGCGCGGCGGTTGAAGCGGCCGCCCCGGCTGCTGAGGCAGGCCAGTTGGTCACCTTCGGTATCCGCCCCGACCGACCCGAGACCGGCTATGGCTGGCTGGAACTCAGCGAAGCCCCAGACTCGGAGTTCTCCGCAACCCCACAGCCGCTGAAATCCTTCGTCGAGAAGCCGGATCTGGCGAAGGCCGAGGCACTGCTGGACGGCGGCATGCATCTCTGGAACGCGGGCATCTTCCTCTTCTCGACTTCGGCGATCCTCGAAGCGTTCGCCAAACACGCGCCCGAAACGCTGGCGCAGACCAAGGCCGCGGTGGAGGCCGCCGAGCGCGATCTGGGCTTCACCCGCCTCGCGGCCGAGCCTTGGGCGCAGCTCGAGGATATCTCGATCGACTACGCGGTGATGGAGCGCGCCGACAACCTGACCGTCGTGCCCTATGGCGGCGCCTGGTCGGACCTGGGCGACTGGCAGGCGGTCTGGCGCGAGCAGAACCCGGATGCAAACGGCATCGTCGCGACCGGCCCCGCCACCGCCATCGACTGTAGCGATACGCTTCTGCAGTCGACCAGCGAGGCGCAGGAGCTTGTGGGCATCGGGCTCGAGAACATTATCGCCGTTGCCATGCCCGACGCGGTGCTCGTCGCCCACAAGGACCGCGCACAGGACGTGAAGAAAGCCGTTGCCGAACTGAAAGCCAAGGGGGCCGCTCAGGCCGAGACCCTGCCCCGCGACTTCCGCCCTTGGGGTTGGTATGAGAGCCTCGTCATCGGCCAGCGCTTCCAGGTGAAGCGGATCCACGTGCATCCCGGCGCCGCACTCAGCCTGCAAAGCCATCACCACCGCGCCGAGCACTGGATCGTCGTCGAGGGCACCGCGAAGGTGACGATCGACGATCAGGTGAAACTCGTGAGCGAGAACCAGTCCGTCTACATCCCGCTCGGCGCCGTCCATCGAATGGAGAACCCCGGCAAGGTGCCGCTGACGCTGATCGAAGTGCAGACCGGCAGCTATCTCGGCGAGGATGACATCATCCGCTACGACGATGTCTACGCGCGCGGACAGGGCGCGAAAGGGTAAGAGCCTCGCTGCATCCTAGGGAGAGGCAGCTCCGAAGCCTCGAGATATTTACAGAAAACGAGAGCCACGACATCAAAGTCGTGGCTCTTTCTGTTTGAAAATCTTTCCATCCCAATGCCAATGAAGGAAAGAAAGGCTGACACTGCTTGGAGCCCTGCTCATATCCTCGCGAGAAGTCTCAATGGGTTCCGGACGAGCCAAAGGAGACAATCGCCGCGCCGACTCGATCGTCACTATCCGCCCCAGACCAATAGGCGCGCGCTTCCATCCAGTCTTCCTCGGCAACCGGGTCACCGAAACCGGGATCGGAAACTTGACGGACTCCGAAATCCATATGCACGAGACGCCCCAGGATCTCCATATCGTCAAGATCGATCGCGACTTCCAGCACGTCTCGCCCCACCACGATGCCTGAGCCAGTGTCGACAACGAGATAGCGACGAATAGCCGTCAACAGGGCCTCTGCAGGATTCAGATCCGGCTCAGCCCCTTCTGCTTTCCCGAAGAGCCAGCGATGCGCATAGCTGCAGGCCTCATCCGTCAGCAGGACATACTCCAACTCTTCTTCCTTGAACGGGCCTCTCCGCGCGATCATCTTGCGCGTCTCGAGAAAACCGCGCCCTTTGAGTTTCAGCGCCCCTTCGTAGCTCGTCGCACCATTTTCCAGCAGTTCGAGGATCGTGCGCAGCAATGGGTCAGCCAGCATGTGCTTGATACGGCGATAGACAAACCCATCCCCGAGTGCTCCGGCAAGACTGCGATCACGATGAACATACATCTCTCGATCGGAAATGAGCAGAAAACTCGGGTCGATTTCAGTTGCGGCCATCGAGGAGGCTCCCTTTCGGATGATAGATGAGCGAGCACACGAATGTCTCTTATAACCGGTAGAGTTAAAACCAACGTTGCGCGATTGCAAGGGGGTGAAACGAACGCCGAAAAGCCCCCTGCGCGACACGCTCGCGATCAACCTCAGATCACTGCGCGCCGAGCGCGGATGGTCGCAGGAACGTCTCGCACTCGAATCTGGTCTCAATCGAACCTATTTGAGCGCTGTGGAGCGTAGCGAGCAGAATATTTCTATCGACAATGTCTGGCGCCTCGCACAAGCGCTCGATATCGATCCTGCTTCCCTGCTCGAGGTGAGACAGCGGAGCTGACCGCTCGCCCGGCTCAGAAAGCGATGGGCTCGAGGAGCTGCGCGATCACGGCCAACCGCCCACCCGCCCCGTAGCGCTCACGCCCCAGCGCATGCCCCATCACGTCGCGCCGGATCCGCTCGTCGATCTCCGCCGCGAGCATGCGATCCTCGAGCGCGTGCCGCAGGCTGTAAAGCGAATGCCGATCGCTCTCAAGGAGGCCGGCCTCCCGGAGGTATCCGTTGACCGTGGCGCTCAGCGTGGCCGAGCTTTCGCGATAGCGCGAAAACCCCTCCGGAAATGCCCGCATCGCCTCGAGCGACACCCCGAGAAGCGGCATCACCCGCTCCGCATTCTGCGTCTTCAAAACCCGACCGATCGGCTGCAGGCGCAAATGCGGGATCGGGTCGTCGAGCCGGATCTCCTCGGGCCGCAGCGCCGCGATTTCGCTCGGACGCAGCCCGGTATTCACCATCACCAGCAGGATCGCCCGCGCTTGCGGCTCGAGACCATCCAGCGCTCCGGGGGCAAGCAACTGATCCCGGATCCACGCATCCGAGAACGGCGGTCGCCGCGCCGCCCTGCCTTGCCGGAAGCTAAGATCTTCGAGCGGCAGCTCGAGCCCGAGCCGCTTGTCGCGATTCACACGCTTGAGAACAGCCCCAAGATGCGTCAGATCCTTGTTTGCGGAATTCGCAGTGAGCCCATCACGCTCCAGCCGATCCGCCCACCAATCACGAAAATCGAGGAAATCGTCGATCGTGAGATCGGCCAGCGGCTTGTCTCCGACAACCGAGATGAAATTCTGCACCGCCTTGATATGCGGATAGCGCCACCGACGGATCTGATCTGCACTCTTGCCTAGGGTCTTGTCGCGCGCGAGCCCCCAGAAAAGCTCGAGCGCCCGCGACACGGTGATGAGCGGCAATTCCGCCCCGCCAAGAAGCGAATCTGCCCCGAGCGGATCGCGCATCTCGTCGCCAGCAGCCAGCTCGATACGTGCGAGCAACTCCTGCAACGGCAAACGCGCCACCTTGCTTGAATCGAGAAACCGGTAGCCCTGCACCTTCGCAAGCCGTTTGGCCGCAGCAAACCGCGCCTCCGCATCACCCGCAGCGCCGTCGAGCATCGCCTCCCAGGTCTCGACCTGCCGATCCCACAGCAGCGGCGCCCTCTGACGCGCCACCGCTTCCGAACCCGTCCGCAGGCTGATCACCACCTCGCGGCGCGGATCGACCGGGGCATAGGCTTTGGGAACCCGCCGACGCAGATGCCAGACTTCGCCGCGCTTGGTGATATTCATCGCACACCTCCGGGAAAGGGCCCCCTGTGTATCACCATGTGTAGCACGAAAACCGCTCGGACGGGGCGGAATCCAGTCCATCTTATTGATTACGAATGATTCCGTTGCAAATTTGACTCGCAATCCGGCGCGAATATGTCGGAGAGGAATTCCGATTTACTCTGAACCCACCTCTCATTCCGATGCCGCTCAGCCTTCATCGGGCGACAACCAAATGAAGGCGTCATCATCCAGCCGAAAAATATTGCCAGGGTGGAGTTCTCCCCTGAAAGTGATCCACCGGCTGGGATACGTGTCAAAGGACATGGCTTGTCAAACGCAGGCAAGCGTTGCCGACATGCGATATCACTTTGGGGCGAGCGCCTTACGGAATTGAGTTTGGTCATTAAACTCAACTGGTCGCAGATCCATCGACGATCACGACAACCGTATTATTCGATGTGACCGGCGACCGTCTCAGCCCTCTGGCTCGGCAAGAGCTTTGGCAAGCAGGCGCCTGATCATCTCGGGTCGAGATGGCAGATCGTCTTCCAGCTTTCGTCGATCATCGAGTGCCTGGAGCATTTCTCGCGGCAGACGAAGATTCACCGCCTCTGTATCCACGCGAGGGCGACCTTTTTTCACCTTTTCTTCCAAAACACCAAATCTCCACTTGGTTTAACGGTTTTATGGTGCTATAAACATCGAGCGAAGGCAAGAGCTGCAACTCCTGCCAACGCTCTGACCACAGCCATCTCGGATAAGGAGACAACCATGGCTACATTCCCGCTTATCACGCAGCTTCTGGCAAAAGAAGACGCAACCGACGATCAGGAACCGCGGATCCTGACCCTGTTTCCGCAGTTCTTCGAGGCCCTCGCTGAGTTCCTCGACTACGAGCAAGACCTGTCCCGCACTCAGAGCTGGGATCCGGCTTTCGCGGGCTGGCAGAGGGCCTCTGACGAAGCTCAGGTGCAGATGCTGCAACTGCAGGACCAAATCCTCGAACTGACGCCGCGCGTGCAGGTCGAGAAACCACTGAAACTGATCGCGTTCGGAGTGCGCCTTGCGATGCTGGACGAGGACGGCGAGCACCGCGAACGCTTCCGTGACCTCGTGCGGCGCCGCGGAAGCGACCTTCTCATTCCCGAGGTTTGCGACACCGATCGCGAAGTGAATGTCCTGCTCAAGCGGGCGCTGATCCTCTTCGATCAGCTGCTCGACGTCTTTTCGTTCGACGCGCTCGAGCAGGCCGAAGCCTGATCTTCCCAGATACCGCGTGCTCGGACACCGGCCCTCCTTGGGGCCCGTGTCCGAGCACGCCTACCTGAAGGTCAATTGTGACCCGCTCGGGTGCGGTTTGCCGCGCCCGTTCACACAGCACAATTTCACGGAGGGCTCTCTCATGGCCCAAACTTCCAAGACTACGATGATCATCCGCGGCGAAACCCACCCGATCTGGCCCGGTCCCATCCATCCGCAATGGCACGCCGCAGCTGCCGAAAAGGGCTATCACGTGCTCGCGCGCGTGAAGAACAAGGACAACCTCGCCCTCGCATGCAAGAAGTGTCGGGGAACGTTCGTCTGCCGTCACAGCGTTCTGACAGGCTTCCAGCCGCAATGCCCCAACTGCAAGGAAGCACGCTGGATCGCCGATGCGAAAGTGAACCGCCTCACCTTTGTGAAGCGCGATGAAAAAGACCGGCATTACGGGCATTTCCTAGTGTCCTGCGGCCACACGAAGCGACTGCAATTCAGCCGAACGAAGAAGGTCGCGACCGAAGGCGGCGAGATCGTCTGCGAGAGCTGCACGATTGAGCGCTACAAACGCGAGGCGCGGGCTTACGGATGGGAACTGGTCGGCCCCGATCCCGAAGGTGACAATAACTATCGTCTTTATCGGCATGCGGACGGCTGCGGCGAGTCGTGCCGTGTCTTGATCGGCAATATGAAGACCCAGCGTTTTCAATGTCCCAGCTGCGGCAAAGGTTGGTCGAATGAACCGAGTTCGATCTATTTCGCGGAGATCGATCTTGGCAAAAGAACCGTCCTCAAACTCGGCTTCTCCGGCAACACCTACTCGCGCTTCGAGTATCAGCTCTTCGTGCGGAAGGTGCTGCCATATCGGATCCTCGCCGAGATCCATTTCCCCACCGGGCGCGCTGCGCTGCGGGCGGAAAAGAAAGTCCACAAGCGCCTGATCGAGCGCTTCCCGGACGGTGTGGTGCCGCACACGGTCTATCGTAAGCACCTCAAGGTGAAATCGGAGATCTACCGGCCCGAGTTGCGCGATGCCATCTTCGCCGAACTGGCTGAGGTCGAACGGCGCCTGAGCACCTAGCCGATCCGAGGGCTCGTTTCAGGCATAGCCCCACACAACCTGCCTGCGAAACCTTCCCTTCCTCACATGACCTGAACGGCCCCGCACCTCGCGGGGCCGCCCTCCCCACTCACGCCGATTGGACCCTGCCATGACCGACACATCTCTCGCATCGCCCTTGACTCTCACAGCGCCTCTTACCAATCCGCCCTGGGCTGCCCTCGCGCTCCGCGCGCTGGCCCGGACACAAATGCCTGACGACTCCGTCCCAACTCCGCTCCCTGACCTTACCGGGCTCGATCCCGAGGATCAGGCCGCGCTGATCGGCGACCATCTCGACGCTCTCGACGCAGAGCAGCGCGCGACTTCGACACCTGCCACAATTACCGATGAGGGCTCGCTCTGGGACGCCCACAAAGTCACGGGCCTGCGCCCGACCGAGCTCGCGATGATCCTGCGGCTGGCCGCGACCTTCGAAACGCAAGGTCACATCGACGCGCTCTTTGCGCCCGGCGCAGTCACACTGATGACCGGCGCCGGGGATCGCTCGGAACTGGACGACGCGGCAACGATCCTCAAAGACCACCTTCTGCCCGCCGACCGAGAGATCGCGCAGCGCCCGTTGAAAAGACTGAAGCAACACAAAGATCTGTCGATCCACACCCTCGGCGAGATGTTGCGGTCAGACGTCATGGCTGAGATCGAGGAACTGCTCGCAAGCACCGAGCCGCTGCTCATTCTGGTCCCTGATACGACCACGCTGCCCGACACCCTCGCTGAGGTGCTACCTGCCCCTCTGATGCTCGCGCCGCTCTCGCGCGAGATCATTCTCGCGCTGCTCCATCTGACCTACGCGCCCCCGGTATTCGCCAGGCTCCAAGCTCTGCTGCCGAGCAAGGGCGAGTTCGACGCGATCAGCGCCGCCGCGTTGAGCTTCGCCCTGCGCGCCCCGAGCGCCGAGGACGCCGCGCGTCGGATCACACGGGCCCTTCCGAAACCCGCGCCCACGCCGCAGGGGCCGACTCTTAACGATCTGGCCGGCGCCGGTGAGGCGCTGCTTACCGTCCGGCGCATCGTCGCGGATCTGGCGCTGTGGCGGAGCGGCGAGGTCGACTGGTCTGACCTGACGCGATCGCTCTTGCTCTTCGGCCCGCCGGGCACGGGCAAGACCTATCTCGCCCGCGCTATGGGCAACTCGGCCAATGTGAGCTTTGTCTCCGCCAGCTTCGGCGAATGGCAAGCTGAGGGCCATCTGGGCAAGATGCTCGCAGCGATGCGCGCGAGCTTCGATGAGGCGCGCAACACCGCCCCATCTATCCTCTTCATCGATGAAATCGACGCCGCCGGCTCTCGCTGGGCGCCCGACCGCCACAACCGCGAATATCGTCGCCAGGTCATCAACACCTTCCTGGCCGAGATCGACGCCACCGTCCGCGCGGAAGGTGTCATCATTGTCGGCGCCACGAATGACCGCAACGCGCTCGATCCCGCGATCCTGCGGCCGGGCCGCTTCGATCTGCATGTGCCCATGCCTCTGCCTGATGCCAACACGCTCATCGGCGTCCTGCAGACGCATGTCGATCTGCCCGACGACCAACTGCGTTCTCTTGCACAGGCCGCCGTGGGGATGAGCGCGGCGGATCTTGATGCCGCGATCCGCACGGCGAAAAGCTCTGCGCGCGCGGAGAGGCGAGCGCTTGAAATCCTCGATCTGCACCGACAAATCGGCGGCCTTCAGCAATCGGACCCGGCGGTGATCTGGCGCACAGCAATCCACGAAATCGGCCATGCAATTGCCTTTACTCAACTGAGTCTCGGCTCCATCAGCCGCGTCCTGATCCGTCGCGACGGCGGGGGCGAGGCGCATCCGAAACCGACCCGCGCGATCCAAACGCTGGCAGATATCGAGGACGAGCTGACCTTCATGCTTGCCGGGCGTGCCGCCGAACGGCTGGTGCTGGGCGAGGTCTCGGCCGGGGCCGGCGGCTCCGCAGACTCGGATCTCGCGCTGGCAACACGCCGCGCCATCGACATCGAAACGCGGTTCGGCCTCGGTCACCACGGCCATGTCTGGCTCAATGGCATCGACGAAGCAATCCTCCGCAATCCAGCCGTTTACGCGAAAGTCCGCAAGCGGCTGGCGACCGCCGAGCGGCGTGCAGACGCGTTGCTCGCTGCGCATCAGGATCGGCTCGAGGCTGCGGCGCGCGCGCTGTGCGAGCGCCGGGAACTGGATGGGCAGGCGCTTGCAGACCTACTTCGCCCCTCTCAGGAGGGGGCAGCTCTGACCCCTCTAGCGCCCGCGCCGGCCGAAGATCCCTCTCCACCGGGCGGCTGAATACGTCTTGGCGTCGACGCAACTTCCACCCGAGATCGGGCCCGAAATCACGCGCCGTCTAGGTTCTATCGCGCGACCGCGCGCGGAGCCGGGAGACCCGTCTGAAAGAGGAGACACCTCACGGTCGCAAAGCCTTCCCTCCGCAATCTGCGGTCAACACACCGGAAGACGGTCAACTTTTGGGATGGCAAGAGCACGACCCGATCATCGATGAGTTATCCACATTTTTTTTGCGTGAAACATTCCGTGGATCAACAGGAATCTGCGGTCCGCCCCCTCCGCAACCGACTGAAAACAGCTATAATTGAGGTGTCCCCAAGAGGGGGCATCCCCCGACAATTCGTCGCCCAATCAACGCGGAATCCCGCGCGCAAAGGAGAACTGCCATGAGCCAAGAACTCGCACGTTACTACACGATCAACCAAGTCGCCAGGATCTGCGGCGTCACCCGCCCGACCGTCGATCGCTGGCACCGCGACCGCCCCGACTTCCCGCGCAAGGTCCTCATTACTCCGGGCTGTGCGCGCTTCCGCGTGAGCGACATCGAAGCCTGGCTCGAGAGCCGCGAGGCACAGCTCGATGGCTGAGCGGCGAGAGACGGAGGTGAAGGTGCGCTTCTCTCAAAAAGAGATCGAGCGCATCGACACTGACAGGAAAGCTGCCGGGACGCCGACGCGGGGAAGGTTCCTCCGGGAGCGGGCCCTCGACGGCACTTCGGAGAGCCGCACGCAGGCACACGACATCGCCGACCGCCTCGGTCGGCTCGGCATCGCTGTCAATCAGCTTGGTCCCGGATCTTCGGCGGGGGCGCGTGCCCTCGCCAAGGAGGTCCGAGAGTTGACGGCGGCGATCCGACGATGGTCGGAGGGCTGATCGATGCGCGCCTTCACCAAGCGGCACGACCATGCAAAGTTCGTCGAGGATTATATTTTCCGAGACGGCGCCGAGCTGATTGGCGGCACGCTCGTCGCGGAAGGTCGGCATGACCTGCGGCTCCAGTTCGAGGAGCTGGGCCGCGGTCACACCTTCCTGCACATCACACTCTCGCTGCCCGCCGGCCTTTTCAAGGAGCGGGAGGACTGGCTGCAGATCGCGCTCACCCAGCTCGACCTGATGGGGCTCCCACCCTTTCAAATTCCTTGGTCTGCGGCCCGGCACCATGACGCGCACTGCGACCACATTCACATCGCGTGTGTCCTGAAGACTTTCACCGGCATGCCGCTCAAACCGCGCCTGTCGCGGCGGGAAACGGACCGGAACCATCGGCAACTCGCAAAGCTCCTAGGGCTGCCTGTGCCCGAGTATTTCGACCCGTCCGTGCCGACACTCATGCCACCGACCCCGCAGCGAAATCTCAAGCCGAAGAAAGCCCAAGCGCTACACACGGCACTCTCGGAGACATTCGCGCAAAGCCCACCGACCACCATCGAGATGCTCGCCGCTCGCCTGCGCGATCGCGACGATCCGATCGAAATCACGGTGGATCAGAACGTGTATGGCCGCGAGAGCTACCTCTTCGAAACATCCCACGGGACCCTCTATGGCGGTCGGCTCGGCGCAGCTTGGGAGCCCCGTCATCTTCATGCCCGCCTCGACCTTGCGATGGCCCTGTCCATCGTCGGGATCACCCTGTCCCTCCGCGCAATCCGCAACCAGCTGAAGGAGCTGACCGATGCCAAACGAACCGACCACGATGAACCCCGCGACCGACCCGACGGTGATGAAAAATCTCCTGATCGCGATCGACGAGAAAACGGACAGCCTGATGGCGCTGCGGGAGCTTTTGAAACTGCTCGAGACGGAACAGTCGGATTTGGGCAAAGCGCTTCTGGACGCCCTTTCGATGATGACAACGGAACTTGGAGCGAACAGGAGTATCCATCACATGCACATGGACGCGCTCAAGGAATTCAAGAACGAACGCGAGGATCTCGTAGGACGAATGAACAAGCAAGAAGTTCAATTGAAGCAGATCAAACTGAAGCTGAACCAAATCCTCAACATTTTGGGCTTACCGATGAGCTGAGCTTCGGCGCCTTTCTCGCGCGGGTGCTACGCCTCCTACGGTCGAACTTCCGAAAATGGCGGTGGCGCAAACTGGCGGATCGGCCAGCCCTCGGCGTGATGTTCGAGGCGGGTGACCAGGCCATCGTTTCCTCGCAAGGGATCGACATTCTCAAGGACGGTCCCGATGCGGCGCGACTTGCATCCTTTTTCGAGCCGAGCCAAACTCATCCCGTTCCCGAGACTGACCCTCCAGAAGATTCGCCACCCGAGCCGTCACCCTTTGATGACGGACCGGGATTTTAGTCGTCTGCGAAATGGAACCCCGGTGGAACCCCGAGCAGAAAATCACGCAAACAGCGTCAGATCCAGCGCAAAGCGAGACCGAAAACATGTTGTATTTCAGGGATTTAAGTGGTGCCCGGAGGCGGATTCGAACCACCGACACGCGGATTTTCAATCCGCTGCTCTACCAACTGAGCTATCCGGGCACTTCGACCTGACGGTCTTGGTGGAGCGGTTACTAGACGAGGGCGCAGGGGCTGTCCAGAGGGATTTGACAGAAAATTCCGAGATCTCGCCAATCGATCTCAATGCGGTTTGCCGGGGGGCGTGTCCTCGCCCGCGGGGCCGCTCGGGGCGCGCTCTTCCTCGTCGGCGATATCGCCCGGGATGACGTAAGAACCATTGAGCCAGCGCGCCAGATCGACATCGGCGCAGCGCTTCGAACAAAATGGCCTATACTTGGGATCAGCATCCTTGCCGCAGATCGGACAGCTCATGTCGCCTCCCCGTTCTGGCCCGGCAAAAGACGCGCGAGCGGCACGCGGTCGCGCTTGCGCTGCATCTCGAAATTGCCAAGCGGCGTCCAGCCAGCGAGAGCGGCTTCGGGTTCGCCCTTGATCGCGCGTTGCAGCTGCTGTTCGAGCGCCTGTCGGTCGCGTTTGGGCATCGGCGCGAAGTCGATCGCGATCTGGCCGCCAAGCCCGCGCAGGCGCAGCTGGCGCGGCAGCTCGCGTGCGGCGGCGATATTGGCTTTGAGCGCCGCGGCGGGCGTCGTGTCATTGCCGGTATTCACATCGACGGCGATCAGGGCACGGGTCGGCTCGATCATCATATGAGCGCTGCCGGGCAGCTCCACGCGCGGGGACAAAAGCGCTTCGATCGCATCTGTCGCGCCGTGATCGTCAAAGCCGCCCTCGATCACCTCGTCGGGGACCGGATCGGCCCAATCGCGCCAAGCCTCTTCATGCGGATCGGGCGCATCGACGAGCAGTTCGGGGCCACCCTCGAGATCGCCCGTTACAGCCTCGGCCAGCTCGCGCATCGCAGCGACATCCT
Organism: Thioclava marina; assembly: GCF_002020135.1. Taxonomy (GTDB): domain Bacteria; phylum Pseudomonadota; class Alphaproteobacteria; order Rhodobacterales; family Rhodobacteraceae; genus Thioclava; species Thioclava marina. The sequence continues at coordinate 617,572 of NZ_MPZS01000002.1, forward strand.
CGCCGACCTCTTCGGGCGAGGCATGAGCGGCGGCCGAGCGCAGGATCACGCCCATATCAGAGCCCTCCATCACCGCCGTCGCGACCGCCTGCAACTCTTCGCGTAGGTCGTCCTCGCGGATGCGGCGCGAGACGTTGATGCCGGGCGCGCCGGGGGTGACGATGGCGAGGCGCGATTTGAACAGTACCCGCAGCGTGACGGGAAGCGCCTTGCCCGGCTCGGTGCCGCCCGAGACCATGCAGATCACGCTTTGGCCCGGCGCCAGCCCCTTGGCCTCGCGCAGGAAGCCGCGCGTGCCGTCGGGCAGATCGACGAAGACACCACCCTGCCCTTTCATCTGACGCCCCACGACGCCGCGCAGGATCGCTCCGGGCGCGAAGGGCACCTCGTCGGAGGCATCCACGATCAGGTCTTCAAGCTGGCCATCCACCATCAGCGCCGCCGCTTCGCGACCGCCGATCTCGTCCAGCAGAACCACGCGTCCCTTCATTCCACCTCTCCCCGGATGCCTGCACTTGCGAGCAGGTTTGCGGTCTCGGCCAGCGGCAGCCCCACGACGCCGGTAAACGACCCCTGGATCCACGGCACGAAGGCCCCGGCCCTCCCCTGGATGCCGTAGCCACCGGCCTTGCCGTGCCATTCGCCGGACGCGAGATAACCGTTCACATCCTCATCGCTGAGCGGCTTGAACTTTACTACCGTATCGACAAGCCTCTCGCGCAGCCCATCCACGGTGCGCACCGCAACGGCCGTCAGCACATGATGCCGACGCCCCGAGAGCAGCCAGAGAAACTCCGCCGCCTCTTTCTCGTCTTCGGGTTTGCCGAGGATTCGGCGCCCGCAGGTCACCGTGGTATCGGCGCTCAGGATGACCTCGTCACCGGAGATCGTCAGCGCCATCGCCTTCTCGCGGGCCATGCGGGCGACATAATCGCGCGCGGGCTCGCCCTTCAAAGGCGTCTCGTCGATATCGGCGGGGCGCACGTCATGCGGTTCCAGCCCGAGCTGGGCCAGAAGTTCGCGCCGTCGCGGGCTCGCCGAGCCGAGGATCAGCTTCACTTGAAGCGGTAGTTGATACGACCCTTCGTCAGGTCGTAGGTGTTCATTTCCACCTGAACCTTGTCGCCAGCCAGAACACGGATGCGGTTCTTGCGCATCTTGCCTGCCATATGCGCGATGATCTCATGGCCGTTTTCCAGCTCGACCCGAAACGTCGCGTTAGGCAGGAGTTCCTTCACGACACCGGGAAATTCGAGCATTTCTTCCTTGGCCATGGTCACTCCATACTTGGTTACCCGCGCCAGTTGCGGGCGAGCGTTAAATGCGCCCGCGGACCGAGAAATTCAAGGGAAATATGAACCTTCCGCCATCATTCCAATCGGAAGAGGCGGTTTCAGGTCAGAACAGGTCTAACCTACGGCCGTCCCGGCCGCTCTGTTCACTTCGGCACGTTTCGCCTCAGTGCTAGCTTCGAAACGAAGCCCCCACTGGAGAAGAACACGGGCAGAAGCTTCATCCCGTCCCATCTTGCAACCGCAACTGCAAGAATGCTCGCGCTCAGAAAGAGCCTTTTTCCTCATAGCGCCACATTCAGGGCAACATTGGGAAGGCTTCAAAGCGCGCGTGGACGCTTCAAGTAACTCCGCACCAGCTTCTTCCGCTTTGTATCGGAGCATGTTCAAAAATGTTGAGGGAGCCGTATCGAGAATCGCTCGATTGAGACCCGCTTTCTGGGCCACGTTTCGCCCCGGAGCCTTGGCCGTGCCGCGCGCAGAGCGCGTCATATTTCGTGGGCTTAGCATTTCGGTCGCAATAAACCGGTGCTTTGCGACTAGCTCTTGAGACACCTTATGAAGAAAATCCTTACGCCGAGCCGAAATCTTTGCATGTTTCCGCGCAAGGGATTTGCGATGTTTACGCAGAGCCCTCGAAGAGATTTTTCTTTCACGGGCTACGATGGAAAGGCTACGCTGCGCTTTACGAAGATCTTCAGCCTCGGTCGCTAGATGCCGAGGATTGTGGATCACCTCGCACTCACCCGCCTCAGTCGCGATCGTCGCGAACTCTGACACCCCCCAATCCAAACCGATTGCAGGACCATGAGCGCGTTCACGCTGCGCACATCCGGTTTCTACAACGAGATTTAACATCCAACCGCGTGCCGCGCGGATGACATCCGCCTTCAGAACTCGTCCAGGCGTCCGTGCAATGCCACGCATCCGCATTCGACCAATGCCGAAGAGGGTAACGAACCCGTGGCGGCCACCGACTCCGATCTCGACCTTGAAACCATTGCCATGCTGCTTATACCCCCAACCCCTAAACCTCTCTGGGGCACGGAAGCGCGGAAATCCGGGAGCACCACCATTTCTTAGTCGACGAAAGAAGCCGGAGAACGCAAGATCGAGGCGCTTAAGGACAACCTGCGCTTCGTGTGTGTGCACATATGATGACCAACTTGGCACATCTGACCGGATGAACTTGAGCGCTTTTTCCTGATCTGAAAGCCAGATGCGCACGCCCCGGCGCCACGCTCCAATCCGCTCCTCAAGCGCTGCATTCCAGAGATCGGCCAGAAGGCAGTGTTTATGCCAAAGAGACGCTGCCTGAGAGCGGCTCGGGTAGATTTTATAAGAAAGGGATCTAATCTCTGACATTGAAGCCATTATAAAAAAAATCAAAATAAATCGCAACATAAAAATAATAACTCATTAAAATAACACCCACACCAATCCTCAAGGCCGATTAGAGAAAAACAAAACAAGCGCCACCAGAGACAACACCAAGTCCCAAAATAATAAAACGCTAATCGAAAATCTTTCGGGACCAATACACTTAAATAATAAATAATTTTTGGAAATTCGTGTGGCGAGGAAACTCACCTTAGCTCATAGCTTTGGTCCAATTGGCCAAGAGTTACGAGGATGCGGCGCACCCAAGAAATCAGCACCGTGCTCACTCAGATGACAAGAGACGAAAGCCGGACCCAAAGTCAAAATTTGCCGTCTGCGGCAAACCAGGCCTCTCCTTCCTTCAACTCCCTTGGTCCTGACGCTTCTCGCCACTCCCGAAAGCTACCAAAGCTTCCTTGCCTGCTCCGCCCAATGTTTGAAAGGCAAAACGGCCCCCTCGGCGCGGCTTCGGGCCACCAGATCGAGATCCACTTTCGCCAACACCCAGCCGGGTGAGTCGAACGCCCCTTCCACCACCACGCCGCTCTCGGGCCAGAGCCCATCGGGCGGCGCGAAGATCGCGGCCGCGCCCCGGTTCTCATCGACTGCCGGGCACCAGAGCGCATCGCCCACGGTCGGCGCCTGCACGGTCACGCATTGGTTTTCCAGCGCCCGCGCCATCGTCCCGATCCGCACCCGGTTATAGCCCGCGACCGTGTCGGTGCAGGAGGGCACGAGGAGGATCTCCGCCCCGGCTTCCGCCAGTGCGCGCGCCAGCAGGGGGAATTCGCTGTCGTAGCAGATCGTGACGCCGATCTTGCCAAGCGCGGTGTCGAACAGCACCAGCCCCTCGCCCGCATCGACATGCCAGATCTCGCGCTCGAAACGGGTCATGATCGCCTTGTCCTGATGCCCGATCAGCCCGCCGGGGCCAAAGAGGCTCGCCCGGTTCACGCGCTTGGCGCCCTCGATCACCGGGCCCGAGGGCGCAAGGATATGCACTCCATGTCGCGCCGCGAGACGCGCGAAGAGCGCCTCCATCTCCCCGCGCACCCCCGCGACATGGGTCAGCGAGGCTTCCAGGTCGGCGGCAACCTCCGCGCCACCAAGGCTCGCCAGCTCCATCGCCCCGTATTCGGGAAAGACCAGAAGCTGCGCACCCTGCCCTACGGCCCCCGCCACCCAGGCCGAAACCTTCGCTGCATAGCCCGCCCAATCCTCGAACCAGTCGAGAGGATAGGCCGCCGCGGCAATCGTGACCTCGCGGCTCACAGCTTGCGCCTCCAGAATTGCAGCGCCTTCTCGGTCTGGTGTTCGTCCCCTAGATCGGTCCATTTGAACCGCGCGATCACGCCCTCCATCGGCGCATAGCCGCGCTTGCGCCAGAACGTATCGAGCGGGCGGTAATCGGCGGGCTTCAAGGGATGATCGTCGGGCCGGATTACCGAGCAGAAAACCGAATGGCTCCGCCCCAGCTCGCGTGCATGGGCCTCGCGGTGATCGAAGAAAGCATGGCCCACTCCCTGCCCGCGATATTCCGGCAGCAGAACCGACTCGGCGCAGTAGAACACGTCTTCCAGCTTCAACCCCGTGCCCGCGAAGGGCGCTGCGAAATCATCGGCGTGATCTTCCAACGGCGTGCCCGTCGCCGCCCCCACCAGTCGGCGCCCGTCGAACGCGCCGACAACGACGGCGGCCTCAGACTCCCGGTAACTCTGGATATAGCGCCGCTCATAGTCCAGCGAGCCGTCATAGATATAGGGCCAGTCCCGAAACACCGCGATCCGCAGCCGAGCCACATCCTCAAGCGCGGCGTCGAGCGCCTCGCCGGTCAGCCGACGGACCTCCATCACGAGACCTGCGCGATCCAGTCGGCGAGGTTGTAATAGGTGACCACCCGCGTGATCTTGCCCTCATCGAGCGAGAAGAACGCCCCTGCCGGCAACACGTAGGATTGCCCGCGCGCCTCGGGCAGCCCGTCATCGGTCTCCAGATAAACACCGTTGACGATGAACTCGGCAGCGCCGCGCGTGCCCGCGTCATTGGCCATGATCACCATGTCGGTCAGCTGCTCGCGATAGCAGCGGCTCATATGCTTGTTGAACGCACGGAACGCCTCGACCCCGTGACGGATCTTGCCCTCGTTCACATGATGAGCAAAGGGATCGCCCAGCAGCGCCTCCATCCCCGCGGTGTCGCCCGCGTTGAAAGCGTCATAGTAACGCGTGATCGTGTCGAGAGCGCGGGCGCGTGGCATGGGCTTACTCCTTGGGGGGGCCAAAGCGGTTGATGATATGGCGGCGGATCTGATCGCGCGTGTCGCGATAGGCGGCAAGCTTGGCCTCACGCGTCTCGCCGATGCCGGTCGGATCGAGGATCGGCCAGTATTCCACCTCGAGATGGAAGAACCGGGTCAGTTCCAGCGCCTGACGCTGCGAGGCGGGCGAAAGCGCGATCACCAGGTCGAAAGCCGAGAGATCATCGCCCCATTCCTGCAACTCCTGGAAGGTGCGGGCCCGGTGCCGCTCAAGGTTGACCCCGATCTCGGCCATCACGGCGATGGTGAACCCGTCGATCTCCAGATCGGATTTCACACCGACCGACTGCACATAACAGTCGGTGCCGTAGAATTTCTTCATCATCCCCTCGGCCATGGGGGAACGCGTGGAATTGTGATCGCACGCGAACAGAACCGAGTTGGGAAGTTCGCCCATTGCGCTTACCTCGGAGCAAGCACTGCGACGAGAGTGAAGAGGCGGCGCGCCGTGTCGATGTCGATCTCGGCCTTGCCTTCGAGGCGTTCCTGCAGAATGCGCGCACCTTCGTTATGGATACCGCGCCGCGCCATGTCGATCGCCTCGATCTGGCTCGGCGGAAGTTTCTTCACCGCCTCGAAATAGCTCTCGCAGATCTGGAAGTAATCCTTCACCGCCTGCCGAAACGGACCGAAGGACAGATGGAACTCCGCGACCTTCGCGCCGCTCTCGGTCTGCGTATCGAAGACCAGCCGCCGGTCGCGCACACCCAGCGTCAGGGCAAACGGCCCTTCGGGCGCAGGCTGACCGTCCCGGCCCGGAATGTTGAAACTGTTATCTTCCAGCAGGTCGTAGATCGCGACCTTGCGCTCCTGTTCGATCTCGGGCGAGGGCGCGGGAATGCCCCCAGTATCGAGCTGGATATGAGAAATCCGGGCCATCACTGCCCTCCTTCGTCATTGAGCGCATCGAGCCGCGCGCGGACCGACAGCCCATGCGCCTCGAGGCTTTCCGATTTCGCCAGCACCTCCGCCGAGGGACCAATCGCCTTCAGCGCGCCGGGCGTCATCTTCGCCAGCGTCGTGCGCTTGACGAAATCCATCACCGAGAGCCCCGAGGAGAACCGCGCCGAGCGCGCCGTGGGCAGGACGTGGTTCGGCCCGCCGATATAATCGCCGATCGCCTCGGGCGTGTAGGCGCCCAGGAAGATCGCGCCGGCATGGGTGATCGCCTCCGCCAGCCAATCGGGATCGGCCACGCAAAGCTCCAGATGCTCAGGTGCGACCCGGTTCGACAGCTCGGCGGCTTCCATCAGGTCGCGCGCCACGATCACCGCGCCGAAATCGCGCCAGCTCGCGCCTGCGATCGCACGACGCTCCAGCGTCTCGAGCCGTTTCTCGACCGCCGCCACGACCGCCTTGCCGAAGGCCTCATCGGTAGTGATCAGGATCGCCTGCGCGCTCTCGTCATGTTCCGCCTGGCTCATCAGGTCGAGCGCGATCCAGTCCGGATCGCCCGTGCCATCCGCGATCACGAGGATCTCCGAGGGCCCCGCGATCATGTCGATACCGACGCGCCCGAAAACGCGCCGCTTGGCGGCGGCGACAAAAGCGTTGCCCGGCCCGGTGATCTTGTCGACGGGCGTGATCGTCTCGGTCCCGTAGGCCAGCGCCGCGATCGCCTGCGCGCCGCCCACCCGGTAGACCGTATCGACGCCCGACAGTTGCGCGGCCAGCAACACCAGCGGATTGACCGCCCCGCCCGGGGTCGGACAGGCGACCACCAACCGCTCCACGCCTGCGACCTTCGCCGGGATTGCATTCATCAGCACCGAAGAGGGATAGCTCGCGAGGCCACCGGGCACATAAAGCCCCGCCGCCGAGACCGGCCCCCAGCGCCAGCCAAGCTCCGCCCCGCTCGCGTCGATCCAGCGTGCGTCATGCGGCATCTGACGCTCGTGATAGGCGCGGATGCGTTCGGCCGCGAGTTCCAGCGCCGCGCGCTCTTCGGCGGGCACCTTGGCCACTTCCGCCGCGATCTCTTCGGGCGAGAAGGCCAGCGTCTCGGGCGTCAGCTCCAACCGGTCGAATTTGGCGGTCAGTTCGATCAGCGCCGCGTCGCCGCGCGCGCGGATATCCGCGATGATCCCGGCCACGACCGCATCCACATCGGGGCTGTCCTCGCGCTTCATACCCAGAAGCTCGACAAATCGGGCCTCGAACCCATCCTCGCGCGTGTCAAGAAAATGCGGCATCGACAGTCTCCTATTCCGCCTTTCGGATTAGAGGCTCCGCGAGCCCCCCGCAAGCGCCGCCCCTGCCGATGAAGACATTTCCGCTTCGCCTTGGTGAAAATATCCCCGCCGGAGGCATCCCCGGCCGCAAAGCGCGGCTCAGTCGGGATGATGCGGCGCGTGTCCCGAGGGCGCGCGATAAGGCCGCTCCACGTCGCGCAGATCGACATCGAGGCATTCGACATCTGCCGCCAAGGCGCCATCTCCGGCCAGCGTCAGGGTGACACGCCCCGCCCCGTCGTCTTTCTCCTCGAAAGAGATATCAAGGATCGACAGCACCACATCGCGATCCGAGCGATCGATTCCCATGCTCGCGACATGGGTCACGTCCGACAGCACCAGAAGCGCGCGCACCCGTTCGTAAGGGCGTTTCTCGGCCTCTGCCGCCGTCTTGTCTTCCCAGCGGAAGCGGTTGATCAGCAGCGCCAGCCTGCGGGCCTTGGCCTCCCAGGCGATCTCGGTGATGGGCAGGATCGCGTCCTGTACCAGCGCGGCGATCACCGCGAGGTCTTCCTTGGTCTCGGCGCGCAGCGCAATCGCGCCTTCGCCACCATCTTCGAATTTCGCGTCACGGGTCATGGGCCACCTCTGCTACTCGATATGGGAAGACCGGGCGCGATTGCCAGTCAATCAGCTTGCTTTCACGCGCTCGATATGGGCACCGACGCCCTTGAGCTTCTCCTCGACCCGCTCATAGCCGCGATCGAGGTGATAGACGCGGCTGACCACCGTTTCGCCCTCGGCTGCGAGCCCTGCGAGAATCAGCGACACGGAGGCGCGCAGATCGGTCGCCATGACCGGCGCGCCTTTCAGCTTCTCGACGCCGTGCACGGTCGCGTGCCCGCCATGCACCTCGATATTCGCACCCATCCGCATCAGCTCGGGCGCATGCATGAAGCGATTCTCGAAGATCTTCTCCTCAAGAACCGACGTCCCCTCGGCGGTGCACAGAAGCGCCATCATCTGCGCCTGCAAGTCGGTCGGGAAGCCGGGGAAGGGTTCGGTCACCACGTCGACCGCGCGGATGCGGCCATTCTTGCGGCTCACCTTGACGCCCGTATGGGTCTGCTCGACCGAGACACCGGCGGCGTCGAGCTTCTCGCAGAAGCTCTCGATCAGGTCGATCCGTCCGCCCAGACACTCCACCTCGCCGCCGCAGATCGCGGGTGCAAGCATATAGGTGCCCAGCTCGATCCGGTCCGCGACGACCGGGTGCGTCGCACCATGGAGCCGGTCCACGCCCTCGATCACGATCTCCGAGGTGCCGTCGCCCTCGATCTGCGCCCCCATCGCGCGCAGGCATTTCGCGAGATCCACAATCTCCGGCTCGCGTGCGGCATTCTTCAGCACCGAGGTGCCCTTCGCCAGCGACGCCGCCATCAGGAAGTTCTCGGTCGCACCGACAGAGGCGAAACGCAACTCATGGACGGCGCCTTTCAGCCCGCCCTTCGCCTCGGCATGAAGATAGCCGTCCTTCAGCTCGATCTCCGCACCGAGCGCCGAGAGCGCATCGACATGAATATCCATCGGGCGCGCGCCGATCGCGCAGCCGCCGGGCAGCGACACGACCGCATGGCCCAGACGCGCCAGCAGAGGGCCAAGCACCAGATTCGACGCCCGCATCTTCCGCACGATGTCGTAATCGGCGACCGGGTTGATCTCGCCATGGCACGAGGTCGCCAGAACCTTGCCGTCCTGCAGCGCCGTCACCTCGGCCCCGAGAGAGGCCAGAAGCTCGGTCATCGTGCGAATGTCAGAGAGGCGCGGCGCATTGGTCAGCGTCAGCGGCTCGTCGCTCAGAAGCGTCGCCGGCATCAGTGCCAGACAGGCGTTCTTCGCACCCGCGATCGGGATTTGCCCGGAAAGCGGCCCGTTGCCGCGCACGACGATGCTATCCATCTCAACTGCCCTCGTTCTCGTTATCCTTGGGCGCGGAGCTGGCGGATTTGCGCGCGCGCGCCTGTGCCTTGCGCCGGTGCAAATTCGCCCGTAGCGCTTCGGCGCGGCGTTCCTCGCGGCTCATCTGCGCCTCGCGGGACTTGCCCGATCCGTCTTTGTCTTCGCCCGTCATGGCGCCCCGTTTAACGCGACCTGCAAATCCTGTCGAGAGAGAGCAAGATTTACCCTTGCACCCCTCGGCGATTGCGTCTAAATCCCCGCCCACGGTCGAAGCGACGGACCGAAAACCGGCGCTGCTGTAGCTCAGCGGTAGAGCACTCCCTTGGTAAGGGAGAGGTCGAGAGTTCAAGTCTCTCCAGCAGCACCACTTCCCCCCTCAAAGAAGTCACCCGCGATTCGTTGTCGAAGTGCTTGCGCCTTGCGCAGCGCGGCCGGGCCTCTGCCGCCCTGCGCCCGTGGTCCTCTCGGCTTTGCATCGACAAAGAAAGGGCCACCTCTCGGCAGCCCTTTCCCTGTTTCGCTCTTTGGCAACGCTCACTCCGCCGAGGAGATCACCCAGGTGACGCGCGGATCTTCCTCTTCCGCACTGGAACTCGGCAGTCGTATCAAGGCCCCCGGACGCGTCACGCCCGCGGGGGCACCCGAGGTGGTGGTATAGGGGAAGCCAAGGATATCGGTCTCCACGCCCACCTCGAAGCCATAGCCCTGACCGCCATTGACGCCTGCCCCGCCGAGGCGACGGTTCAGTACCAACCCTTCGGTCACGGTCAGGTCGATCCGGTTCGACTGGGTGAAGCTGTACTTGCCGTCGTTGATCGCCAGCGTCTGCGCATCGGCCACGGTCGAGAGCTGATCGTAGACCGCCTGCGCCAGCACCGAGAAGCCTTGCTGGTAGAACCAGACATCGCCGCCGATCACCACGTCGAGACCGTTGAGCACCGGCCCGGCATGGCTCACCTGACCCGTCGTGATCCGGCCCCGCACGAGGTTGAGCGGTCCGCGCGCCCTGTCACGGCCCGTCAGGCGGTCGCGCACATCGTCGAAATACTGGCCCTCTGGGATGAACAGGATCGGACCGTCACCGATCGAAGCCACATCGACATAAGAGGCCATGCCGTCATCATGCCCGTCGAGGGTCAGCGCGAGCGCATCCTCGGGGGTCATGTCATAGAGCTGGGCGTCGATGTAATCGGCATGCAGCCCCAGCGTCTTGCGCACGTTCACGAAGCCCGCATAAAGCGTCGAGCCCGGATTGCGCGCACGCAGATCGGCATTGTCGGGCGCCTGTGCCTCGCGCCGCCCGTAGAGTTCGGGATGGATCAACGCCATCGCGGTCTCATCGGCCAGATCGACGCTCGCCCCTCCGATGATATTCACATGCAGCGCGTCGTCGGCTGCCAGCATCACATCGGTCCGCGCGCCCAGCACACCAAGCTCCATCGTCCCGCCCATCGTATCGAGATAGAGCCCGCCATTTTGCGAGAGCGCGAAGCCTACCCGCATATCACCCGCGGTCTCCGTGTAGTTCACGTCGCCATCGGCGTAGAAATGACCCGTGGTGCCGGGGGACATGTCGCCCATGAAGGTCGCGCCGGTCTCGCCGGTGATCGCACCACCGAAGGCGAAGAGCCGGACATCGCCACCCGACATCGTCGCGCCATCCGAGCGGATATCGCCCGTGCCCGCCGAAATAACGATCGGCGAGGCGTCACCGGAGATGACATCGCGCACGGTGATCGGGCCACCCGCATAGAGGTCGATCAGCCCGCTATCGGTGCGCAGCTGATCCAGCCGGATCGCGTCGCGCTCGTTGAGATGCATCGGACCATTCGCGACCTGCGCCGTGACATGGTCGAAGGCGACCGGTAGCCCATCGGGGCCGACCGGGGTCAGCGCGCCGAGGGTCAGGACCGCGCCCGCCCCCGCAGCATTCGCCTCGAGCACCGTGCCGGTCTGGCCCGAAGCGATCGAGAGCGCGCCATCGACCGAGAGGGTCAGCGCCGGGTCAGCGGTGCTTTGCGTCACCACATGCGATGCGATCATGTCGCCCTTCACGCCGATCTTGATCGTGCCGGTTCCGGCGTCGATCGCGGTCCCGGCCGCCTGTCGCAGCAGCCCCGCGGACAGGATCGAGATCGCCCCGCCATGGCTGAGAATATCGGCATTCGCGACAAGGCTGGTCACATCCAGACCGAGCGCTCCACCTTGGGTGGTAATCCCCGGACCTGCCAGCAATGTCAGCGGCGCGTTGGTCGAGCTCAGCGCAATCGCCCCGGAGCCGCCTGCCGTGACCTCTTCGATATCGGTCGCACCATCGCGCAGCCCGATCCGGATATCGCCGTCAACGGTCTTCGCGTAGAGGCGTCCGGTTTTCACGTTCAGCGGCGCCGCCGAGCCGATCGCGCCGTTCGCGCTCAGCTGGGTGCGGCTCGCGATGATGCGGCCCTCGGTGATCGAGCCCGCCGCGACATGCACTTCGTCGGGCGACGAGATGGTGCCGATGGTCAGCGCTCCGTCCACGACCAGATCGGTCATCGACCCGGCGGTGAGCTGGGTCAGGCTGGTGATCGTCAGATCATCCGCCTCGTGAAGCCAGAACGGCGTGAGCGCGGTGCCAGTCGCGGCGTAGTTCAGCCCGACAAGCGCGGTCTCGAGGCGCTTGGTCTCGGTGCCGACCGGACCGCCGGTGACGATGGTGAGCGTGCCGCCCTTCACATCGGTGCCGCTCGATCCGGTGAGATCGATGCCACTTGCCGTGCTCAGCGTCAGGGCCGATGCGGTGCCGAAGCTCACCGTGTCGGTGCCGATGAAGGACATCAGCGCATCGGTGCTGATGGCCCCGCCGCCCGCGATCGAGGCCCGCGTGATCGGCAGGTCTCCCGTGGCCGTCAGCCAGGCATCGCCCGAAAGCGTCTCGAGATCGAGTGCGCCGCCATTCGCGGTATCGGTCAGTTCGATCGGAAGCGGCGTGGCCTGCGTGCCAACCGAGGCCCCCGAGAGCGTCAGGCTGCCCGCACTTATGCGCACCGCACCCGTCGCCAGCGCATCGGTGATCGCACCAGTCGCGCTGATGCGCACCGCACCCGGTGCATAGATCTCGGCCAGGGGCAGATCGCCGGTCGCCGCGATATTCACCTCGACGCCCGAACGCGCGGTCAGCATGCCACCGGTGCGAACCGCGACGGTCAGCGGGTTGTCCTGCGTCGCGATCGGCGCGTCGTTGCCGCTCTCGAGCACGATGATCCGACCCATCACCGCAGGTTCGCTGCCATGGGCATCCGACATCATGCCGTTGATCTTCACCGTCACGTCGCGCGCTGCGTTCACGAGATGCAGTGCGGCCGGGGTTTCGGCGCCGAGATAGACATCGGTGCCTTCCGAGATCGCGGTGAGCGTACCGACCGGCGCATCATTCGCGTCGAAGCCGGTGAAGGCGAAGTTCAGATCCTCGGCCCGGCGCACGACGACCTTGCCGTCAGCGGTGAAGGTCAGATCGGACGGCTCAGCCTGCGACAGGATCTGCAGATCCTGCGTGAGATCATTGGTCGAACCCACCGTGTAGGGATCGAGCATCTCACCGACCGTTCCGCCGGCGCTCAACGTGATGTCGCCATAGGCCGTGACGTTGGGATCCTCGATCCGGGTATTGGTATCGCCGGTGCCCTTGATCAGACCCGCCCGGATCCAGTGCTTGAGCTCATCCGTGGTCCAGCCGATCCCTTCGAGGATCTGCGCCTGATCGCTGGCCGTCGGGACGTAGGTGAAGGTCTCCTGCTCTGCGCTCTCCGCGTTCCACTCCGCATAAAGCCCCTGCTGCTCTGCCACGTAATTGTCGAGCTGCGTCTGGGTCCAGCCGCCAGAGCTAAGGGCATCCGCCGTGGCCTGATCGATCGTGTAGTCGATCGGATTGCCGCCCGCCGCACGCCGCTCGCGCCAGTATTCGCGATAGGCATGCTCGCGGGCATTGGCGAGCGCGTCGAGCTGCTGCTGCGCGCGGTCATCCTGCGCGACCGCATCGTCGAGCCCCATGTCCTGCGTCCAGAGCTTCGCCAGTTCGGACTCGGAGCGGATATCGCGGACCTCGACATTGTTGCGATCGAGGATCGACCCGCTCGCCGCACTCAGCGTGACCGAGCCAAGCTGCGAGGTGACACCATGCAGGGGCAGATCGCCCGTCAGCGCGCTCACATGGACATCGTTGAGCGCGGTCACATCGAGCACACCGCCCTCATGGGTCACCCAGATCGGGGCGCCCGACTGACCGACCGCGCCGTTGATCGAGACCAGGTCGATCGAGCTCGCGACAATCCCGCCCGTCGAGGCATCCGCCATGGTGATGTCGCCATCAGCGGTCAGCGTCACCACCCCCGTCATCGGCGCGTCGCTGGTGGCCGGACGATCTTTGGTGGTCACGCTCACGAGGTTCATCGCCCCCGACAGCTCGCGGATATTGACCGCGCTGCCGCCCGCTGCCGTCAGCGTCGAGCCTTCCGACTGATCGATGCGGAACGCGCCCGAGCTGCCCGCGATCCGGCCGTTGACGGCCGAGACATCGAGATTGGCCAGCGTGGCGGTGACTTCCGAGCCTGCGGTCAGCACAGAGCCCGCGCTCGAGGTGATCTTGCTATCGCCAACCACGTTGGAGACCGTATCGGTGAAGATCACGTCCCCTTTCGAGGTGATGTTCAGCCCACCCGTATCCGAGCCGCTGAACACGATCTCGATCGGGTAATCGGCCTTCAGACGATGCGTATAGAGCACGTTCGACGTGACCGTCTCGTTCCAGCTCTTGTAGACATCGCCGATCCCGAGGATGCGGCGGTCATCCGTTTTGACGGTGCCTTTCTTGGTGTTCTGCGACGTCAGCGAGCCGGTGAAGCCATAGTCATACACACCGCCATTGATCGAGGTGTTTTCCGAGGCGACGTAATTGCCGTCGGCCCCGAAGGCGACAGTCGGATCGAGCGGCGTGACCTTCGGATCGTAGACCTTGGACGAAATCGACTCGCCAAGCTTGAACCAGAAGTAGGAAGTCTTCTGGCTATACTCGACAACCTGCGTAACGACCTCGGATTGCAGCACGACGAAGTCTCGATTCAGCGTCGGCTGGTAGCTGCCCTCGCGCCCGTCGCTCACGCTGCTGGACGAAACCAGCGTCGTCGGGATTACGCGGGTGACACTGACGCTGTTGGGATCGGTAGGATCGCCATAGGTAAGGGTCTCGGTGTCGAAGGTGCTGGAGTTGTCCCTGACGTAGAGCGTGCGGCCGATGCGAGTGAATTCGGTGACCCGCGCGGCCCCGTTGACCGCCTTGGCAGGATCGGTGTCGGTGATCCGCACCACGCCTTCGATGCCCTGCTCGTTCGCCCCCGGATCGCCGGTGTCGACGCGCCCGAGCACGACCGGAAGTGAGGTGTCGTTGTTGACGGTGATGCTGCCATAGCCGTCGAGAGACTCGATCTTGCCACCACCGGTAGAGAGGATCTGGCCGGTGATCTCGACGCGCCCACCCTGCACGACCATCGGATCGATCACGATCGCGCCGGTCTGCTCGCCCTTGTCGTTGAGCATGGTCGGGTCGTATTTCACCCAGACATCCGAGGTGACATTGGCATTGCGCGTGACATTGGGCGTGACCGGCTCGGACGGGTCGAACAGAACCGTCGGCGTGGTCGTCGAGAAGCCCGCGATGTCATCCATCAGCCCCGCGGCAATGTCGATCTCGTAAGAGCCCACACCCGCCTGGATCAGCCCGTTGATATTGAGCTTGTCTGCGGTGATGTAGACATTGCGCCCGGCGCGGATCGCGGTCGGCCGTGCGCCGAGCTCGAAAGCGGCGACATTGCCGATATCGAGCGTGGTGGTCGAGAACGGGACCGTAAGGTCGCCGCCTGACCTGCCGGTCACGGTGAAGCCGCTGGTGATCCATGCGCGCGCGTCGTCATCGACCTGCTGGAAGTAGTTGTCATAGATCGAGCGCGGATCTCCCGAAACATTGCGCAGCCCCGGCGTGTAGCCCTGCGTGAAGTCGCGCCCGGCGCTCAGACGAATCGTCTTGGCCGAGATGTCGGCCTGTACGTCGAGATCGCCGAAGTTGGAATTGATCAGGACCGTGCCGCCCATGTTGGTGATCGGACCGCCAACCTCGATCGAGCCGTTGCCATAGGTCACGACCTCGATCTTCGGCTCGCCCGCATCGGTGCCCGAGATCATCGTGTAGTCGATCGGGGCGCCCTTGGGGTTGGCGAGGTTCTGGATTTCCTGCGGCGTCTTGACGGTCACGTCGTTGAAGACGATCCGCCCGCCCTCGTTCCACGGGATCTCCATCGAACCTGTGTTCACATAGGCATCGGAATAGACATGCACGAGGATCAGCGCATTGCCCGGCGCATCGAGCGTGCCGGTCGAGGCGCCCTGGACCGTGTCGGCGCGCAGATAGATGCTGCCTTCAGAGGCACGGATATCGGGTAGATCGATGAAATCGGCATTGCCACTGAAATCGGCCTGACGGGTGATGAGCGAGGCAAGCTCGTCATTCCACGCCTGCACGGCCTGCGCATCCTGGCTCAGAATCGGATCGTTGATCTTCGACTGAAGTTCCGCAATGCGCGCGTCGAGCAGATCGCTCAGCGGCACGTTCTCGCGGATCATCGCCGCGATCTCGGCCGCCGAGTTGGTCGGATCCTCGAGGATGCCGCGGGCGTCCTCATCGGTGAACCAGATCTGCTGGCCCGAGCCGTTGACGTAGTATTCCGACGAATTGTCGAGCTGGTTGTTCTGATCGAGGATCAGGATCTGCTTGTTGCGCGAGCCCGCGCGGACATAGCCGTTCACCGTGATCAGGTTGTCGCCGGTATCGGTGGAGGTACCGCTCTCGATGTCGAGGCTGACCGGATCACCGCCGAAGGCTTCGCTCAGTGCCGAACCGATCGCCGCCGCGACCTCGCGGTAGAGATCCTTGCCACGGCCATAGCCGATGACCTCTCCACCGCCACGCTCCGCGAAGATGTAGACGTCATGCACCGCCGCGACGCTGGAGCCGGTGTCGATATTCACGCGCTGATTGGCGTTGGCCGTCGCATCCGCGACCGGGGTGATCGGGATCGGGATCGCGGTCTTGTTGAAGACGCGCGTCTCGGCCTTGACCGCGACCTGCTGCGCCCCGTTCGACGTATAGCCAGATTTGAGCTGAATATCGGTCAGCGATTGCAGATCCGCACCCGAGTTCAGCGTGATCTGGTTGTCGGCGTTATAGGTCGCGTAAGTCTTGCCCGAGGCCGCCCCCGAGAGACCGTAGGAGGTCGTGTCCACCTCGGAATAGAGGTTCGCATCCCCGCCCGCATAGAGCTGAAGCACATCGACCGCGAGCAGCTTCGCAGCACCGATCGTCACATGCGCGGTATTGCTCTGCACGTCGAGCGTGCTCTGGCCGATCGGGCTTGCGATCGCGCCCCCGGAATCGAGTTTGAGCCGGTCGGTCAGCGCCATGTTGGTCGCGGCGCCGAGACGGAAGACCTGGTTGTTGTCCGGCAGCCCGGTCTGCACCAGCGCCGCATCGTCACTGACCACGAGATCGGTGGAAGCGTTGACCGTCACCTCGCTGCGCATCGCCGCGACGTCGATCGCACCGCCCGAGCCGGAAACGACGTTGTAGCCGTCATCGGGCCGGTTCATCGAGGTTTCCGCCCCGATATCGATGTTCTTCGCCGCAATCGTGGTCTTGCCACCCAGCGTCAGCGCGGTCGTCGCCGCGATCGTGGTTTCGCTGAAGGCCCCCGAATATCCCAGCGCGGCTGCGCTGGTGGAATCGACCTGGCTGCCGAAGGTGCCTGATTGCGCTGCGGTGATCTGGAGCTGATCCGTTGCGGTGATGACGGTTGTGGTGGTCGCCCCGATATTGAAGATCGAGCGCGTGTCCGTCCTCACATGGGTCTCTGCCCCAGAGCCCGAGACAAGCCCGCCCGAGCCGGAATCCGATTTGGCGACGGCACTGGGCGCATTGCCGGTCGAAAGCGTCACGACCCGTCCGCTCAGACGCGCGTTGTCGAGATTGAAGACGACATCGCCGCTGCCGCCATTCGCGGTGTCCTGACCGGCGGTCGCCAGCGTGAGGCCGATCGCGACCGCGCCGCCGGAGCGGCCCGTCGCATAGGCTTCCGCCTTCACCGCGCTCGCATCCGCGCTCAACTCGAGCGTGCCGGTCGCGATATAGGTGCCGCTCATCGTCGAGGTGATGGCGTGTCCCGTGAAGGCCTTGGCATCCGCGCCGTTGCCCGACAGCAGCCCGCCAGAGGTCGAGTGCGCTTCGGCATAGCTCGATGTGAAGCCGGAATTGAGCTTGATCTCGGAATTGATCGCAATGTTGTTCGCCGTGACGTCGGCCTCGAAAATCGTCGCCACGTTCATGTTGGCGCGCGAGGTCGCGACACCGGCTCCGATGGCGATACCGCCGCCGACCGCGATACCTTTCGCATAGGCCTTGGCCGAACCCGCGCTCGTGTTCTCCAGATCGAAAGCTCCGGAGCTGGTAAAGGTGTAGTCGCGGGCCGTGACAAGGCTGTTGCCGCTGTTCGTCGCGGTCACGATCACCGCGTTGACGCCGCCCGCGATACCGCCCGAGCTCCCTTCGCCCGTCGCGGTGACGCGCGTGGTGTCGCTGGTCGAGATATTGGTTCCGCCCGATCCGCTCGAGATCGAGCCCGAGTTGCCGCCTGCCGCGCCGATGGTGATTGCGCTCGTTCCGACGCTCGTCGCATCCGAGACGGCAACCCCCGCCGCGCCGACGATCGCGACATTCACATTGTAGCTGTCGGTGCTGACCAGACCCGAACGGTCCGCGCTCAGCGCGACCGACTTGCCCGAGATCGCGACCGCATCGCCCACGGAGACCGAGGCGCCCGCGTCGAGCTTGGCCACCGAGACGCCCGCGCCGCCGGTATACCCGCCCGAGGCGGAGGCCGTGGTCACCGAGGAGGAGATCAGCGGATTGGTGTCGAGCTGACCGGTCGCCGCGCCAAGATCGACCGCACCGCCCGCGCTCAGCACCGCGCCGCTCTGCAACTCGATGCCCGCACCCGTCGCCACGTTCGAAATCGCGATACCGCTCGACGCGCCGCCGAAGATCGAGCCCGAGCCCGCGCCCGCATCCTGCGTGACGCGGATCTTGGCCGAGCTGTCGACCTTGATATCGCCGTCGGAATAGAGCTTGGCCGAGCCGATCGTGACCGAGACCTGATCGGTGCCAGCCGCGGACGGGTCGAGGCCCTGGCGCGTCGCGACGATCTGGCTTTGCGTGTCCGAACCACCCGCGAAGCCGACCACCGAGCCTGCGGTGTTCTGCTTGTCCTGATCGCTCGCGTTCGCATCCAGACCGCTATCGCCGTTCTGATCGCTCGACAGGTCGCTGTTGATCGAGGCGAGCGCATCCGAGAGGTTGCCGCTTTGATCATCGACGGTGCCGCCCAGTTCCGCGACGGACAGCGCTGCGCCGACGCTGATCGCCCCGCCGCCAATCGCGACGACAGTCGAGCCGAGTTCACGCTCGGACGCCGCCGAAATGGTGATGCCCTTCTGGCCCACGCCGCGCGTGCCGCCCGCATTGTAATTCGCGGTGATCGACGCCCCGTCACCGATATTGACGGTCGTCGTGCCTTGCAGGTTTGCGTAATCGAGGCCAAGCCCCACGCCCACTGCGCCGCCCCCAACGGAGCCCGCGACACCGGTGATCGTCGCCTTCTCGAAGGCCGTCAGATCGATCTTGCCCGCGGCACTCAGGCTCTGCCCGTCAGCGATGGTCACGCCGGTAAAGGTCCGGTCCACGAGCACATTGGCCGAGAGCGCAACGCCCACGCCGCCAACCGCACCCGCACCCACATAGCCCTGCTGGGTCAGGTAGGATTTCGCGTTGACCCCAAGATCGCCGCCTGCCGTCAGATAGGCTTTCTGGCCCGCGCGGCCGTTTCCGACCGTCACCTTCGAGCTGCCATCGACCACGGTCACCTGAATCGCGCCGCCCACCGCGACGAGCCCGCCGCCGCCGCTGCCGGTCATCGCATAGATGTCGTTGTCGATCTTGCTGTCGATGTTCAGCGCACCGCCCGCTTCAAGCGAACCGCCCCCGATGGCGACATCCGCCGTCGAGGAGAGCACGTTGACGTTCCCGTTCCCGGTCACCCCGACGAAACCGCCACCGATCCCTGCCACGAAGCTCGTGAGCACGGATTTGCTGTTGGCATTGATCGTCAGCGCATCGGCCGCGTTGAGCTGCGCATCATAGGTCGCGACCTTCGCCGCCGAAGTGACAACCGTGGTCGCCACGCTCGCGCCAACGCCCGCAGCGCCGCCGATGCCGACATTGACGGTATAGGAGGTCGACGAGTTCGCCACATCCGCGTTCACCAGAACGTCCTGGCCCGCATTCGCGGTGGCGGTGCCGATATCGCCCTCGAAATCCGCGTCGTTCTCGGGGTTGATCCGAACGAGGCTTTCGCCGGTCTCCGAGCCGAGCTGCACCAGTGCCTCGTCATCAATGAGATTGAGGGCGAAGAGCGCACTCACGCCCGCGACCCCGCCAACCGAGCCATTCGCGGTCAGCATCGAGATCGCGCTGCGCGCCTGAGCATTCACCGCGAACCCGCGCGTCGAGCGCGTTGCGCCGTCAGCATCATCCCAGCTGATCGCGCTTTCACCCAGCGCGGTCACGCGCGCCGTGTCGAGAACGGCCGCCTTGACGCGGTTCTTGATCGTGTTGATCGAGGCCGAGACGCCGACACCCGCCGTCGCCCCGCCCGAGAAAGACAGGTTGACGCCTGGCGTGTCGCCGCGCGCGTCCTCCGTCGAGCCGGGCTTCGACTCTTCCGACCCGCCAAGAAGCGAAATCGTGGTCTTCGACTGGCCATCGACCAGGATCGAGCCGCGCGCCACCACATCCGAGCCATAAAGCGTATTCGCGCTCGTGCCGCTCACCGGATCGACGAGCGCGATCGGCTCGCCCTGGATCAGTGCCTCGACAGTGTTCGCGGCAGTGTTGTTGACACCCGTGCCGGTCACGCCGACCGTGCCGCCTGCCCCCGAGATCGCGCTGCCCGAGAAGGTCGTGGTCTCGTAAGCGCCAAGTACCACCGAGCTTCCGCTGCGCACCGTGCTTGAGGTGATGTCGGCACGCACGGTCTGATAGGAATTGTTGATCACGATACCAAGACCGACCGAGGCACCGCCCGAGCCCGCGAAGGCACCGGCCTTGCCCGTCAGCGACGGAGTCGAGGTCGCTGAAACAGAGAGGCTGCCCACCTGCGCCTCGGAGCGACGCAGCCCTGCGTAGACCTCGCCATTGGCCACGTTGACGGCGAAGCTGCCCGCGAAGGCGCCGCTGCCACCGCCGCCCGCGCCGACCGAGAGCGATTCCAGCGTCATGCCTTGCGTCGCCGAGATCGTCAGCGCGCCCGCATTCGCCAGCGGATTGGCCGCATCCTCGGTCTCCTGCCGCGCCAGGATCGCGGCATCCTCGATCGCTGCTTCAGTATCGTCGGACATCACGTTGACGACGATCGCGCCTCCGATACCCGCCTGCCCGCCGATCCCGGCGGAACCGGCCAGCGCCTTGATCGTGCCGGTTTGCGTCGTACTCAGCGAGACATCGCCGCGATCGGTGCGCAGCGCGGCGCGCGCGCCCGTGCCATTGCCGCGAATATGCGCATCAGCCTGGCGGTTCATCACGTTGACGAGAATCGAACCCGCCCCGCCGACACCGCCCGAGCCGCCGCCCGACACGGCGGCCGTCTCGATCGTGCCGGTCTGCATCGCACTCAGCGCCACCGAGGGAGCTGAGGTTTCCGCATCCGCCGGAAGCACCAGTTCCGCTTCGGTCTTGCCGAAGAGCAGGTTCACCCCGATGCCCGCGCCGACACCTGCGCCAGAGCCGCCGATCGCGACCGCACCCGCGAGCGAGCGGATCGTGCCGGTGGTCGAGGCATTGATCGTGGTGGCGGGAAGCGCGGGCGCCGTGCCCGAAAGCTCGACCCGGGCGCGGGTGACCGCATCGGCATCCAGCGTCAACGCCAGTTTGCTCGCGTCGAAATCGGGTGCCTTGGTCGTGTCGCTCACGCTCGTCGCGAGATTTGTCAGAGCCGTATCCCGAAGGCCGGCAACCTCGCTCTGAGCACCACCGACCGGATCATCGCTCGCCGGTCCGGGCAGCGGATCGACGCTCGGACCATCCGTGCCGGGCTGGCCGATCTGAGCATAGACCACGGAGCCGCCAACCGCAGCCTGCCCCGAGGCCGCGCCCGAAACCGCAATCGCGTCAATCCCGGCGGTATCGGTCGCCGAGACGGACAGCGAGTCGCCAGTCACCGCTTCGGAACTCACGAGATCGGCGGTCGTGCCGCCATGGATCGTGGCCACGGTCAGCGCCACGCCCACCGCGGTCGCGCCACCCGCTCCGGCAGCGGCTCCAGACAGGATCGAAATCTGCCCCGTGCGCGTCGCACTGAGCGAAATCGCCCCGGTGCCTGCGTCGATCGAGGTGCTCGTCGCATTCACCGAGGTCGTATTGCCGATATCGCCGATCGCGAGCGAACCCGCCACGGCAGTCGGACCTGCGCCTGTAAGCGTCAAGCCAACGGCCGCCGATTTGAGCGTCGAGCCATTCGTGGCCGTCAGGCTCACGCCCTCACCCGACAGGGTCGCGCCATTCGTCAGAACGCCGGTATCATGGCCGATGAAATTGGCCGAGATCGCGCCGCCGACTCCGCTGCCGTTCGCACTCACCACCGCACCGCCAGCAAGGCTCTCGATCAGGCCCGTATCGTCTGCGGTCAGGCTCAACGCGCCACCTGCGCCAAGCGTCGCACCGACGCTCGAGACCTGCGTGACCGCTTGCGAATAGTTCACTGTCACCGCCCCGCCGAGCGAGGTGTCGCGCGATGCGCTCAGCGCCACGGCGGCCGAACGGATCGTGCCATTCGCGGTCGCGTCGGCCGCGATCGTGCCCGCTCCGGTGGTGGTGAGATGCGCGCCGTCGAGATTGACGCTGGTGGTGTTCTGCGTCAGCAGGTTGAGCGTGCTCGCGAAACCACCCGCGCTGCCATTGGAGGCCGCCGCACCGCCGCCGATGCTGGAAATCGTCCGCGTGCCGGTCGCATTCAGAGCGATACTTTGCGCATCCAGCGCCTCGGTCCCAGCGGCCGAAACGACGACGCCTGCGGTGATGTTGTTGGCCGAGATCCCCGCCCCCGCAGCCGTCTGCTCGTTCGCCACCGCGCCCGCGACGGCGATCGAGAAGATCGTACTCGTTCCGGTCGCATCGAGGGTGATCGTGCCCGTCCCGCCGGTGCCACCCTGTCCTGTCACCACGGCATCGGTCATCGTCGCGCCGGTATCGGCCGAGATGACGTTGACCGTCGCAGCACCGCCATAGGCATTGTCGCCATTGGCAAGCGCACCGCCGAGCGAGAAGATCGAATTGGCCTCGGTTGCGCCGATATTGATGGAGCTGGCCGAGATGCCCAACCGGTCCGCATCCGGCCCGTTGCCGGTCACATCCGCCCGCGCGCCGCCGGTGATGTTATTGACCGAAACAGAGCCCGCGATCCCGGTCTTGCCCGAGCCTGCCGATACACCGAAGCCGTAGATCGACTGGGTGCTGTTGGCGATGATCCCGAAGGCACCGGTGTCGATGGTGCTCGCGCCGGTGAGCTTGGCCGTCGCGCTGCGGGTCACGGTGTTGACCGCGATCCCGATGCCGACGCCGTAGCCTTTGGTCTTGTCCATGTTGATGCCGACGCCGCCGCCGATCGCGACCGTGGTCGAGCCATCGGTGGCCGAAAGATCGAGCTGGCTCGAGGTGATGTAGGCATCGGCGATGCTGGCGGTCGTACCGCCATCGAGTACCGCGACCGCGACCGAGCCCGCCAGCGCGATATCGCCGCGCGAGGTTCCCGCACCGCCCACGGCCACGTTCACCACCGTCGCGTGATCCTCAGCGCCGATCGTCACCGCGCCACCCGCGTTGATCGTGGCGTTCGAGACCTCGGAACTGAGCTTGCGCGTGTCGACCATCACCGAGAAAGCCCCGGCGATCGCGTTGGTGTCCTGCGCCTGACCCAGACCCGCCGACACGGCCCCGCCAACCGCGATCTGCACCGCGTTGTTCTTCGCCGTCTGGCTCAGGGTCGAAGCGAGCTCGATCGTGCCCTGGGTGTTGATCGCCGCCGTGGTCTCGTTGCCGAGCGACAGGTTGAGCGACGCGACGCCGGTAACCGCCCAGCCCGATTTCTGCGTATTGCCGTCGCTATCGGATGGCGTGTCCATGCTCTGCTGGGCATCGATCGCGTCGTTCTCATCCTCGGCAAAGAGCCAGGACGGAATGATCGTGTCATCGTCCTGGCTCGTCTGATCCGGCTCGGCTTGCTGCGTGGGCTTGCCCTGGACCTTGGAACCGGCCACGCCGACGACGACATCGACCGTTGCGTTCTCGGCACTGATGACGAGGCTGTCCGCGTCGATCACCGTGCTGCCCGCGTTCACCGCCGGGGCCGCCGGGTCGTCAGGGCCAATCCCTGCCCAGACCTTGCGACCGGTGATGTTGAGGCCGACCGAGGCCCCGACACCGATGTTTTCCGAGGCCGAAATCGCGCCCGCCGCCGCCCAGTCGACGGACTCGTCCTTGGCCGAGATCGTCACGGCGCCTGCGGTGACCGAGGCGTCGTCACCGATCCGCGCCGTGGTCTCGGCATCGGCGATATTGGTCGCCACCGTCGCGTTGACGGCCGTGCTCGCGCCCTGCCCACCCGAGAAGCTCAGGATGCCCGTGATGTTGCGGGTATAGGCGGTGACATTGGTCGCGTTGGTGCCCGCATTGATCGTCGCCCCGGATTCGACCACCGAGGAGACCTTGCTGCCGACGCGGTCCACATTGATCGCGACACCGATCGCGTCGTTGACCTTGGCATCGCCCGAGATCGGGTTCTTCTTGGGCAGGTTGGCGACGTGGAGGAACCAGCCCTCCTGGCTGGAGAGCACATTCATGTCGCCGGTCAGGTTCAGCACCGCGCCGTCACGCACCACCGCCTGCGTCGTGTTGTCGGTGTTGAAGACATTCGCGGTGATACCGAGGGCGAGCTTCTGCTGATCCTCGGGAACGACCGGGCGCGAGCCATCGCTCGGGACGGGAGCTTCGGCTTTGCTCTTGACGTCGGTTGTGATGAGGTTGAGCGGATTGAGCGTGTCGAGAAGACCCGGCGCGTCAGGCGTCTCGAGATTGGCTGCATCGGTCGGATTGTCGGGCAGCGCTTCGTAAGCGGTGACCTGACTGACGAACTGCTCCCACTTGTCGCGGATATCCTGAATCGGATCCGCATGCGGGAAACGGGTCCGGGCTTGCACCGTGGCACCAGCTGCATTCACCGTGGCGTCCGCCCCGATCTCGGCCTGCGTGTCGCCCGCCATGGTCGAGACCGATGCGGTCAGCATCAGAGCCTGCGAATATTTGCCGAGCAGTTCATCTTGGGTGATCGTCGCGTTCGGGTGCGCGGCATTGTACCGGTCGAGCACTTTCTTCGCCGCGAAATTCAGCGTTCCAAACGCCGCCGAGACGCTGCGCGATAGCGCACTGCCGCCCTCGGTCACCGAGGCAAAGCGATAGGCTGAGTTCACAGACACATTCTGACCGGTAGCCGTGACATTGGTCGCGCCCAGCGCGGTGAGCCCATTGGCATTGCTCAGATCGTGGTAATTCCCGCCCAGCGTCGCGTAGGTGCTGTCATTGTCGACCTGCACGTCGATCGCGACGCCAAGGCCCAGATGCGGAGCGCGGTTCGGATCGACCGGCTTGCCCTGGATTTTGCTCTGCGCGCCGGGGATCGCCTGAACGAGGGTGCTGTCGGCTGCCTTCTGCTTGGCGATCTTGGTCGCCGGATTGGCCACGCCCATCGTCGCGGTGGTCGCGTGAACCTTGTTGAAGAACAGCGTCTCGGCGTCGAGATCGAGCGCACCGCCGGTATTGACCGTGCCGCCCAGCGCAGCCTCGGTGAGCGATTTGGACACATCGACGCTGACCGCGAGCGCCCCGAGGCCTTCCATGCCGGCATTGGCGCCGGTGGTTATCGAATGGGATTTGCCGGTATACGCGCCCGCATAGAGTGCGCCCGCCGATGTCGTGGTGCCCCCTTCGACAATCAACTGATTGGTGAGGTTGCGCGTCGTGACCACGACCGCCGCCGCGACATCCTTCACCTTCTTCGCAGCGATCGAGACCGTGTGATCCTCGGCTGCGGTGCTGGCGAGGCGCATGTTGCCTGCCCCGGTCGTCAGCGAATTGCCCGAAAGCAGCACTTGGCTCGCAACCTGGCTGTCGGCCACGACAACGCCCAGCGCATAGGCCTTGGGGGCGATCGAATAGCTGGTCTGCGCATGCGACTGGATCAGCATCGCGTCCTGCGAAGGATCCCATGCCGCAGGCAGCTTGATCGACAGGCTGTAGGGCACGCCGCCGCCCAGCAGGCTTCCGGTCGCGTTGTCCAGAATATCCTGCGGGGTCGAAGTGAAGCTCAGCGGCGGATCGGACAGGAAGCCGTAAGTGTTCTCGAGCAGACCCGTCGCACCAAGCTGGCCGTTATCGGCCGCGGTATCGGTGTTGAGCACGCGCGGCGCGAGGTAGCGGTCCTTCCAGTTGCCGTCCGCCGTCAGGGTGCTGTCGGTGATCGTCACATTGGACTGCGCGTTGAGCACCTGAACCTGAAGCGGCACGAAACCGTTTGCGGCGCTCGCGCCTTGGGTGAACAGCCCCTCCATCATGTCGATGCCGGAATTGACGGTCGTCAGCAGGCTGTCTTCGTTCGTCGCGTCCTCGAGCCCCTCGACTTGCGCGGCCTCGACGCTGTCGACATCGCTGCCCAGCGTATTCGAGACGGTCGCGACCGAGTTCACCACGATCGAACCCGCTTTCAGATCGGCACTGGTGATCGTGATCGAGGCGGTCTCGCTGTCGGGGTTGATCGCCCAGACGATCCCCGTGTTGAAGGAGCGCGCCGAGAGCAGCAGCATCCCGCCGCCATCGGCGCCGGTGCTGTCGGCCCGGATCGTGGTGCCGGACTCGACGTTGATATCCTGCGCGGCGACATAGATCGACCCGGCGGTGCCCGCGCCGGGCCCGCCGGTGATCGGATCGCCCGCACCATCGGCGCGCGTCGAGATATTGTCGCTCAGCGTGACGGTCTTGTCCGCCGCGATGGCGAGGTCGCCGCCATGGGTCGTGATCGTGCCCGCCGTCGAGATATCCTGCCCGCGCAGGAAGACCGAACCGGCCGTCCCGTTCGGCGCGGACATGTCGAAATCGCCCTGAGCGCTCAGCGTATTGCCATCGGTGGGCCCAGCGCGCAGCACGAAAGCCCCGCCGTCACCCGCGGTCGAGCTCGCATCGACCTTGAGGCTCGGCTCCATCGAGGCCGACCCTTCGGTATAAAGGAAGATCGTACCGCCCTTGCCGGTGCCTGTCGGATCGCTCGCGCCCGTGCCGGAGACGTCATAGGTGCCGCCTGCGCTCAGCGTGCCCTGCGCTTCACCAAGGACGACGCCCCCCGTCGCGGTCGTCCCCGTTCCGCGCTTGGCCGAAATCGTGCCCGAGCTGGAGATCCCGCCCTTGGACACGAGACGGATCACCCCACCCTGACTGACAAGCCCCGCCGCCTGCGGCGTTCCGTCGACGTTGACGCCGACCGAGACCGGACCGAGCGCCGTCGGATCCTCGACCGTGATCCGCCCCCTCAGCAGCATCCCCGCCCCACCCGAACGCAACGCCAGCCGCGCCGCATTGATCTGGCCGTCGATGGTGATCTGGCCCGTATCGCTGAGCGGTTCGGAGCCCGCGAAAAGCTGTGCCGTGGGCGAGTCGAGCCCGACGGTCAGGTTGCCATCCGCCTCATTCGTCAGGCTCGCGACGAAATCCGAGGTCGGAGCACTCATCGTCAGCTGCCCGGCATTGATCGTGCCGCTGGAGCTGACGACGAAGCCGTCCGAATTCACGAAGAAGACGTTGCTGCCGATCGCGGTCGCCGAATTCAAGACATTCGGATCAACGATTTTCATCGCATTCAGCGTGCCCGCGATCGTGCTCTGCCCGCCATTGATGATGTTGACCAGCGCATCCGTGTTGAGCGGCTGATACACATTGACGGTCGAGCCTGCGTTTACATTGAACTGGCTGAACTTGTTGTAGGCGGTCGAGCCCTGAATGTTCGAAGTGGTGACGTCGGTGGTGGTGCCCGAGGTCACGACATTCGTGGTGGACGTGGCCGCGATCACATCGGCAAAGGTCGGAAGGGCTGCGAAGAGGGCCGCCGCAGAGACACTGGAGAACCAGCCAAGCCGCATGAGGATCAGGCGGCTCAGAGAGCGTTTCGTCGTCTTACGGCGGTCCATCATCGCATTTCCCCGTATGCTTCGCGGCCCCCCACGGGCCGCGTCAGACACTTAGCCTTCGGCTTTCTTCAGAACTTCGAGAGCCTTGCTGAAGTCCTTGGTGCTGACGCGCAGCACGATCGGCTTTCCGGTCGCGGTCGGCTTGTAGCCAAACAGGATCGCCGGGTTCTCGTCGAAGAGTTTCAGCTCGTCTGCGGAAAGCGGCGCGGCGGCCTCGCAGATACCGTTGAGGCAGGTCTGCCAGACCATGTCGCGCTGCTTGAGGTCTTCCTTGTTTTCGAAACGGTAGACCGCGCCGCCGGGCAGATAGACACCCATCGGCACCTGCGCGATCAGCACCGCGCCATCCTTGGCGGGCATCGCGATGAACCGGGCGAGAAGCTGGTTGGAGCTCTTGACGCGCTGCTCCTGCACGAGCTGACACACCGTCTTTTTCACGGTCGCGGCCTGGCAAGACAGGATCCAGTCGCCAAAGGCCGTGTTGTTGGCGATGTCGGCCACTTCGGTCGGCGCGGTGGTTTCTGCCGCCTGCGCCATGGTCTCGGGCTTGGCGGCGGGCTTGGTCGCATCCTTCGCTGCGGTCTCGGCCCAGCCAGCCGGAGCGAGGCAGGTCAACGCGAGCGCCCCCGCGGCAAGCCCCTTCGCGATCCGCGACCGCGTCACGCCCTTGTCTTCCATCCAGTTCATTCGCTCATTTCTCCTCAGAATTTGTAATCGAGCCCGACATAAACCGTCGGCTTGCCCACATCGGTAAACCCAAGCGTTTCCTTCAGCGGCACACCGACACTTGCCAGCATTGCCGTCTTCTCCTTCAGCATCACCGCCGCGCCGACCCCGGCCGAGGCCAGCACGTCCTGACTGGAGTCGAACCCGCCCGACTGGCGGTAGGGAACGATCACGGCCGCATCGATGAAGGCGAAAGGACGCACGTTCAGCTTGCCTTCCATCAGGCTCCAGGGCTGGGCGCGCGAGAGCTGGAGGTTCAGCACGAGACCGGAATCGCCACCGCGCACCTCGCTCGGATAGCCGCGCACGCTGCCCGCGCCACCCGCGGTGATCAGCCGCGAGACTGGCAGGTTCTGGCCCGGAGCTATCTGGTAGGTCGCGGTCGCGTCGAATTGCAGCCGCTCGCCCAGCCGCGTGCTCAGGGAGGCATCGCCATAAACCAGCTGGTAAGAGCCCTCGGTTTCGGAAGTGCCTTTCGCATCCGCCCGTCCGATCCGTGCACCTATGCCGAAACTGATCTGCGTCCGTGGCCATTGCCGGTAGAAACGCCCGACCGCGTAGATCTCGCGCAGCGTGATGTCGGAAAACCCGAGCGTCCCCGCCTTCGAGCGGTTGCGTCCCGCATCAACCCCGGCCTCGATGGTGAAATAGCGATCGGGACGGATCTTGACGGGCTGGCGGTAGTTGATCGTGAACTCGGTCGAATCCGAGGTGATCTGGACCGGGGTGAACTCGCCGCCGATGATCGAGCTGTTCGACGAGCTGATCGCGCCGGTGATCACGCCCCCGCGCGTGCCGATGGGCCGAGAATAACCCAATGACAGCGCATAAGCCCCTTGCGATTTCTGCGCCTGGAACGAGAGCGCATCGCGCACGCCCGAGACGTTCGACCAGCGCAGGAAGACCGAGGCGCGCTCGCGCCCGGTTTCGGGGCGGCCGTAATTGTCGAGCGAGAGCGTGGCGGCAAAGCGCTTGGGCGGCTCACCATAGATCGTGGCGATGGTCGTGCCCGGCTCGGTACCGGGGGAGAATTTCAGCGAGGGCTGGATGTCATAGGACAGATCGAACACCCGCAGCTCGCGCGAGATCTGGTCGAAATCGGGCTTCTGGCCAGGGGTGACGCTGATCCGGTCGTTGAGGAAGGTCGGGTTGGTGCGCGGGAAACCGTCGATGCGCACGCTTTCGATCTTCGCCTCGATCAGCGCGACATGGAGCACCCCGTTGCGGATTTCCTGCGGCGGCAGGATCGGTTCCGCCGTGGGCACGCCCTGTGTCAGGTACAGCCGCTTGATCTCCGCGATCATCGCTTGCAGATCGGCAAAGCTGATGGGGCGTCCGGTGTAGCGGTCGGCAACCTCCTGAAGCTGATCGGGCGTGAGATAGCTCGAGGGATCGAAGACCACCTTGCTCAGGGTAAAGGTCTGAACCGGCGTTGCCTGCGCGGCGGGCTGTTGCTCTGCGCGCGCCTGCGACGGCAGCACAAGCGGCGACAGGGCGAGCACGGCGCCGAAAAGCGCGAGAGAAAAGATCCACGGTCTCACGGTGCACCATCCCCCTCGCCGGCGCGTTCGAGTGCCTTGGTCAGACCCATCAGTGAAACGTCGAAGCTGATCGGCGGCACATTGGGTGCTGGCCGGTAGGTCAGGGTGGCGGACGAAGCGCGTTTCCAGCCCGCGAGCCCCTGCGCGTCGAGGTCGAGCCGCGCTTCGCAAGCACCAGGAACACATTGGATGAGGCGCAACTCTTGCGCCTTGTGACCCGGCACTTGCGCAAACGCGCCCGAGCCGAGATGGATCTGCTGCGGCAATAGCACCTGCAAGCGCACGCCCCCCTTGTCTGCGGGCTGCACCCGCAACGTCGCCAGCCAGGTCCGGTCCTTCGCGAAAGTCGTCGTCGATGCGATGCAGGGTTGCGGGGTGCCGGGACAGGTCGCGGACCAGTCTCGGAACGCCCAGCTCTGCGGCGCAGCATCAGCGGAACTCGAAAAGAGGGTGATCCCGACCACACACAGGACCGCCCGCGTCAAAGACACTCGAACCAAATCCGCCGTCAGACATTCAAACATGCGCAACCCATTTGAAAACGGCCCGGAGGCCGAGACAAATGGTCAAAACGCCTGGACCGGATTTACGGCATATCCACGGTGATGACCGACACCGTGCGTCTTCAGACACGAAAAGGTTAATTTTGGGTGCGACGTTTTGTCAATGCATTCTGGGCCAAGAAAAAAAGGGGTGCGAGCGGGCAACACCCCGTTCATGCGTCGCAGTTTGCGAAAATACGGAGGTCTGAATTTCGCCTGCGTAACCGATGAGCCGCAGAAAACGGCTGGCCCGGACGACAGGCCAGCTCACGCCGTATCACGCGTCTGTGCGTTAATTTCAAGGCTTTCTCAGTGCACAGGGATCGCGTCGCGACCGGATCGGAAACTTGTTTTTCGAAGGTCACCCTTCTGTCACAAACCTTTTCAACCTGCGAAGGTCATGGCCCGAACGCCGTCGAGGGCCGAGGCGTAAAAATTGCCCTAAGGTAAAGAAAGTGATCAAAACTCGCGCCGTGACCGCGCTCAGTTCATCCGAAGCGCCATATCGAGCATGCGATTGGAGAACCCCCACTCGTTGTCATACCAGCCAAATACTCGAATCAAACCGTGATTGGTCGCACGCGTTTCCGGCAGCGCCATCACGACGCTTTCGGGCCGCGCGCGCAGATCCGTCGAGACGAGCGGGCGCTCGGTGACACCGATCACCGCACCGGGCGCCGCCGCCGCTTCGCGCAGCACCGCGTTGACCGCCTCGACCGATGCGGGACGCGCGACCGTCACCGCGAGATCCACCGCCGAGACGGAGGCGGTGGGCACACGCACCGCCTGCGCGATCAACCGGCCTGCAAGATCGGGCAGTACCTCTTCCATGAGGCGGCCCGCCGATGTCGTCGTCGGCACCATCGAGAGCGCCGCAGCGCGCGAGCGCTCCATCGGGCCGCGCGGTTTGTCGACCGTGGGCTGCGAACCCGTATAGCAATGCACCGTCGTCATCGAGCCGGTCACGATGCCGAATGCCGCATCGAGCAGCCGCGCGAGCGGCGCCAGCGCATTCGTCGTGCAGCTCGCATTCGAGACGATCTTCTGCCCGTTGAGCGCCGCGTCATTGGCCCCAAGTACGACCGTGATCTCCGCCGCTTTCGATGGCCCCGAGACCAGCACCCGCGCCGCCCCCGCGGCCAGCCCTTGCCCTGCGATCTCCGCGCTGTCGGCGCGCCCCGTACATTCCATCACCAGATCGACGCCCGCCAAATCAAAAGACGAGATATCGGAGGCGCGATGGAGCGCGATGCGCCGCCCGTTCACCACGAGCGCGCCATCTTCAAGGCTCACCGTCCCGCGCCACGGACCGAAGACGCTGTCATATTCGAAGAGATAGGCGAGCATCTCGGGTGCTTCGATATCGTTGACGCCCGTGATCTCGAGCCCCGGCCAGCGCTCGGGCGCCTCCGCCCAAGCCCGCAGGACCGAACGTCCGATCCGCCCGAAACCGTTGATGAAAACACGCATCGCGCACCTCCTGCTTCGCCCTTACCCCCGCGCGGGGCAAAGGGGAAGCGCGCGATTGTCACCGATACGGGCCCGCCTGGTCCTCAGGCGGCGATTTCGCGCACCGTGATCTCGTAGGTGAAGCTCGCCGGGTCGAGACTGTCGCGCCGCACCCCGTCCAGCTCCGCCTGCGGATACATCAGGTAGGGAACCTTGGGCCCATCCGAGCCGGGCAGCGTCACGTCATGCGCATAGTTATAGGCCACCCAGTTGCCTTCCCACGCCCCGAACAGAGCGCGGCGCACATCGACCACTTTCGGATCGTCGAGCTTGAGATTTCCGGGCGGTTCTTCGAGCATCACCTTGCGCACATCGGCGGGGTCCACCGGCACCCAGCCATGCGCGTCGAGGTAGACCTCGGCGCGGCAATGCTGGGCCTTGGTGATATCGGCCAACTTCGCACCGAGGCTCTTGTAACCGAACCGCGAAGGCGCGACGCGCAGGCCATAGACATCGCGCGCCGGAAGCCCTGCCGCCCGCGCCAGCCCTACGAAGAGCGCGTTGAGATCGGCGCATTTGCCACTCAGATCGCCCATCGTCAGCATCGAAGCGATATCGCCCAGACCGCAGCCCCGTGTCTTCGGGTTGCGCGCAGTGTTCTCGACGATCCATTCATAGATCGCGCGCGCCTTCTCGAGATCGCCGCGCTTGCCACGGGTGATCTCGTCGGCGGTCTCACGCACGATCCCGTCGGTCGGCAGCAGATCGGTCGGCGCGAGGTAACGCGCGCGTTCGTCCGCGCTCAGCGGAGTGACCTCCTGCGCCGCGTCGAGATCGACGACGAAATCCTGCGTCGAGGCGATGGCGACGAGCACCAGTTCGCGCGGAGCGTCGGACGGGCCCCAGACCGCATGAAGCATGCGTGTACCCTTTTCGGGGTCGACCACCAGTTCGGTGCTTTGCGCCCCGCTCGTCCAGCTCGCCTCGCCCGGTTTCATCCAGCCCGCCTCATGGACCGACGGCACCGGCAACCAGAGCTGCGCGCCCTTGTCGCTTGCGGGGAGCGTGACCTTGGTGACCAGCTCGAACTTGCGCCAGCCCTCGGGCTTCGGCGTGAAGGCCGCCAGCGACATGCGCGGCATCATCATCATGCCCATCGCTGCCGCACCGCATTGCATCAGGTTGCGTCTGTTCATCGCCTTGCCTCCGGCTGTGTCCGCGTTGGCGAAACTTCTAGGACCGCCACCGGCACACCACAACCTCGCACCCGCCGTGGCACGCAAAGAAATTTCTGCGATTGCGCTCGGCAGGCGCTGAACTATCTTGCCCCGGTCATCGACGCGCCTGCACGAAGGATAGCCCGGCATGAGCACCGACATCACCATCGCCCGCGAAACCCCGCTCGGCCCCGATCTGACCGAGCTTCACGCGCGTCATACCGCTGCGATGCATGCCGACACCCCGCCCGGTTCGATCCACATGCTGCCCGCCGATGCGCTGGCCGCGCCCGAGATCGCCTTTTTCGTGATGCGCCGCGCAGGTACGCCCGTGGGGATGGGCGCCTTCAAGCGGATGTCGGCGCAGGAGGCCGAGATCAAGTCGATGCATGTGCTCTCGGAGCTGCGTGGACAGGGGCTCGCGCGGGTGATGCTCGATCACCTCATCAGCGAGGCCCGCGCCGAGGGGATCACCCGGCTCAGCCTGGAAACCGGAGCACAGGCCTCCTTCGAGGCGGCGCGTCAGCTCTACCTGCGCGCGGGCTTCACGGAATGCCCGCCCTTCGCCAGCTACCGCCCCGATCCCAACTCGGTCTTCCTGACACGCACGATCTGAGCTTGCACGCCCGGGCGTGATCGCGCATTTAAGGGTCGCGCGGTCCCTTAGCTCAACTGGATAGAGCAGCTGACTTCTAATCAGCAGGTTGAGGGTTCGAGTCCTTCAGGGATCGCCAGTTTTTTCCGACAGGCGCGAGCAGGCATATCCGCCCTCGCCCACCGTGTTCAGGCCCGAGCCGCAACCTGCTCGGCAATGATGCAGAGCAGCTCGAACATCACCGTCGCGCCGAGATAGGCCGTGCCCCCCGCGGAGTCGAAGGGCGGAGAGACCTCGACGAGATCGGCCCCGACGACCTTCACACCCTTCAGTTCGCGCACCACCTGCAAGGCCTGATAAGAGTTCGGCCCGCCGATCTCGGGCGTGCCGGTTCCCGGCGCGAAAGCGGGGTCGATGAAGTCGATGTCATAGGAGATATAGGTGTCGCCCTGCCCGACGATCTCGCGCGCCTCCGCCATCACGTCTTCGACGCCGCGAGCGTGGAATTCCTCGATCGGGATCACGCGGATGCCGACAGAGCGGGCGAAATCACGATCCTCCTGATCGTAGGTCGAACCGCGAATGCCGATTTGGCAGACCCGCTTGGGATCGAGCAGGCCTTCCTCGACCGCGCGGCGGAAGGGCGTGCCATGGGTGTACATCATCCCGTTGAAGTAGGAATGGAAGAGGTCGGTATGGCTGTCGAAATGGATCATGCCCACCGGCGCTTTTGCCGCCACCGCGCGCAGAACCGGCAGTGAGGTCAGGTGATCTCCGCCTGCCGTCAGCGGCACGATTCCGGCCTCGAGAACGCGCGTGTAAAACCGCGTGATCCGGCCCATCGCATCCTGAATATCGGCGGGATTGGGCGAGACATCCCCGAGATCTGCGCAGTTCGCCAACTCGAAGGGGCGCACACGGGTCGCTCCGTTCTCGGCGCGCAACATCGAGGACATGTCACGAAGCTGGCGCGGCCCGTGACGCGGGCCGGGACGGTTCGTGGTACCGCTATCCCACGGCACGCCGATCAGGCCGATCTGCACCTCGGAGAGGCGCGCGTCGTCGAGCCCGACATGGGGCAGGCGCATGAAGGTCGGGATACCGGCGTAACGCGGCATCTCCATTGCGGAAACGGGGAGGAAGAAGGGATCGTTCATCGTGGGTCCTCAGGTCATCGCGCTGCCGCCATTCACGCCGAAGACCTGCCCGGTGATGAACCCGGCGCCGGGTCCGGCGAGAAAGACCGCCATCGCTGCTATTTCCTCGGGCGCTCCAAAGCGTCCGAGTGGGGTGTCGAGATCCTTGGCCAAGGCCTCGGGGCTCATGTTCTCGGGGCTCGTCATGTCGGTCACGGTCGAGCC
Source organism: Thioclava marina (assembly GCF_002020135.1). GTDB lineage: Bacteria > Pseudomonadota > Alphaproteobacteria > Rhodobacterales > Rhodobacteraceae > Thioclava > Thioclava marina. The sequence continues at coordinate 652,539 of NZ_MPZS01000002.1, forward strand.
CGGTGCGATCGCGTTCACGAGGATCGCGGGCGCAAGCTCGCGCGCGAGCGAGCGGGTCAGGCTGACCACGCCCCCCTTGGAGGCGGCATAGGCCGAGAGCCCCTCGCGGCCCAGATGCGCCAGATCCGAGGCGATGGTGATGATCCGCCCGGCCTTGGTCTTGGCCGCGCTCATCCGGCGCGCCGCCTCGCGCGTGGTCAGGAAACTGCCGCGCAGGTTCACCGCGATCACCCGGTCAAACTGCTCGACCGGCATCTCGGTGATCGGGGCTTCGCGCAAGATACCCGCATTGGCCACGACGATATCGGGGGAACCAAGGCGTTCCTCCACCGCATCGAAAAACGCGACCACATCGGCCTCGACAGACACATCGGCCGTGAAGGCGAAGGCAGGTCCGAGGGCTGAAAGCTCGGCCTCGGCGCGGCCCGCACGCGGATCGCCCGGATGGCAGATCGCCACGCGCGCGCCCTCGGCCGCGAGCGCCTTGGCGATCGCAAAACCGATGCCGCGCGTGCCTCCGGTGACGAGAGCGGTCTTTCCCGAAAGCGTCATTGCAGGATCTCTCCGCGGTCGATGGAAATGGCTTGCCCGGTGATATTGGCCGCCGCGTCCGAAGCGAGGAAGAGGTAAAGCCCCGCGACGTCCTTGGGCTCCATCAGTCCGCCGATGGATTGCGCCGCCATCACCTCGCCCAGAAGCTCGAACTCGGGTCGGCCGGTCGATCGCGACATCGCAGCAAGCGAGGCCATCGCCGCATCGGTTTTCACCCAGCCCGGGCAGACCGCGTTCACCGTGATCTCGCGCGGGCCAAGCTCGCGCGCCCAGGTGCGCGCCAGCCCGATCATCGCGTGTTTCGAGGCGGCATAGGCGGAAAACTCCGGCACCGAGGTCTTGCCCCAGATCGAGGAGGTCAGGATCACCCGCCCCCTGTCGCGGATGCGTGAGACCAGAGCGCGCGTCACGTTCTGCGTGCCGGTGACATTGACCGAGATCACCCGCTCGAAAGTCTCGTCGGTCGCGGGTGTGGGACCGTTGAGCGGCGTCGGGCGTTCCATCCCGGCATTGTTCACCAGCACGTCGAGGCTCTCGATACCCAAGAGCGCATCGGCCAGCGCGGCTCGATCGGAGATGTCGCACAGGATCGGGGTCGCGCCGAGCGCGCTGGCCGCCGCAAAGACCTCTTCACTCTCGGCCAGGATCGTCAGATCGGCTCCGGCCTTCGCGAAGCCTTCTGCGATGCCGTAGCCAATGCCTCGGCTCGCCCCGGTGACCAGCACGCGCGTGCCGCTGTAATCGAAAGAGGCGCGCATCAGCCGAGCTCGTAGAATTCGTGTTTCACGGCGGCCGAGATGTCGCGCAGATATTGCGAGGCGATCAGCGCGCCTTTCTCGGGGCTGGCGCCCTTGGCCGAGATCAGCGAGCCCTCTTTCGCGACCCACTCGCGACGCGGCGGCCAGGTGTCGTAGCAGGGCGCATCGGCGGGTGCGTTGTCGGGTACCTTGTCGAAGAGCACCAGATCGGGGCGGTAATGCATCATCAGCGAGGTCTCGAGCACGGCGGCATGTTCCAGCTCGATCCCCGGGTAGCCGTCGGGGAAAACCTGCCCGAGCGTCTCTTCGGTCAGGAACTCCCAATGTTGGAGACACATCACCCGCACGCCCTTGTCACCGACCTCGCGCATCGCGAGGTCGATCCCCTCGTTGAGGAACCAGAGGTTCTCGTAATTGCCGTCGAGTACGCAGATCCGGCGTGCGCCATGGCGCACGAGTTCGCGGATGATATCGCGGATGATGCTGCTCAGCGTCTGCCCGTCGAGCCCGGTCGAGCCGGGAAAGAACGGCCCGCCTGCCGAGCGCGTCATCGACTTGTAGCCATAGGTGACGGGCGCCGCGACCACGCCGCCCACCGCCTCGGCCACATCCTTCGCGATCGCCGAGGGCACGAGATAGTCGAGCCCCATCGGCAAATGCGGCCCGTGCTGCTCGAGCGCGCCAGTGGGAATGAAGACGACCGGGTTCGATTTCAACGCCTCGGCATATTCGGGCCAGGTCATTTCCGGCATCACATGGGTGCGCATCGTCTTGCTCATTCGTGTTGTCCTTCTTCGCGCATCAGGCGCATGATCTTGCGTTCCAGCTCGGCATAGCCGGGCGTCTGAACCAGCTCTTCCTTGGAGCGGATACGGCCACCGGATTTGAAGGCGGGGATGATCTCTTCCTTCACCCGGCCGGGATGGGCGGAGAGAAAGACGATCTTGTCGGCAAGGAAGATCGCCTCCTCGATGTCATGGGTGACGATGATCATGCCGGTCTGGGCCTGTTCGGCCACGTCGATCATCAGTTCCTGCATCTGCCAGCGGGTCTCGGCATCGAGAGCGCCGAAGGGCTCGTCCATCAGCAGAAGTTCGGGCCCGTTGGCGAGCGTACGCGCAATGGCAACGCGCTGGCGCATTCCGCCCGAGAGCTGGGAGGGATAGGCGTCGAGGAATTTCGACAGGCCCACGAGACGGATGAAATGCTCCGCCCGCTCGCGCCGTTCGGCGGCGGGCACGCCGTTGATCTTCATGCCGAACTCGACATTGCGGCGCACCGAAAGCCAGTCGAAGGAGGTATAGGCCTGAAAGACCATCCCGCGGTCGCGCCCGGGGCCGGTGACCGGCGTCTCTCCCAGGGTGATCGCGCCACCCGTCGGCGTCTCAAGCCCCGCGATCATCCGCAGCACCGTCGATTTGCCGCAGCCCGAGGGACCGAGCAGGACCACGATCGAATTGCGCTCGACCTCGAAGGAGACCTTGTCGACGGCGGTCAGTTCCCGCCCCTTCGCAAGCGCGAAGGTCTTGGAGACCTCATCGAGATGAAGAACAGCCGAGCTCATCAGCGTTTCTCCTGAAGATAGGGGAAGAGCCAGCGATGCGCGGCCTTGAAGAGCAGGTCGAACAGAAGACCCAGCGCCCCGATGACGATGATCCCCGAGAGGATCTCGTCTGTCTTCAGGAAGCGCCGCGCACGCATCATCATCGCACCGATACCGGTGGTCGAGGCGACGATCTCGGCAATCACGAGATAGGTCCAGGTCATCGCCAGCATCTGTCGCATTGCGGTGACGATCTCGGGCAGGACGGCGGGCAGCACCACGTTAAGCACCGTCACCTTGCGGTTCGCGCCCAGCGTCAGCGCGGTCTCGATCAGCTCTTTGCGCACGGTCTTCGTGTGATCCATCACCAGCGTGATCAGGAAGAACACCACCCCGAGGAACAGGAGCGCCAGTTTCGGCGCCTCGCCCGTGCCGAACCACATCAAGAGGATCGGGATGAAAGAGGGCGCGGGCAGGTAGCGCCAGGCCGAGACGAAGGGCGCGAAGATCGCCTCGATGGCGGGAAAGGTTCCCATCATCACGCCCAGCGGGACCGAGAGCGCGCTCGCCATCGCGAAGGCCAGCACCACGCGCCAGACCGAGATTCCGATATCGCCGATGAAGCCGCGATCGACGAAGAGGTTCCAGGTGGTCTCGAAGACCTGCACCGGCGAGGGCACGAGCAGCGGGTTCACCATGCCGCTCTCCGAGGCGATCAGCCAGATGCCGAAGAACAGCACCCAGATGGCGATGGCCGAGAGCACGGCCTGTCGGCGCGAAACGGGGCGCCGAACTTCGAGAAAACGCGGTTTATGCGGGCTGGGGTGACGCATGTCAGAGCCTGTCTTGATCAGATACGGACGCCGCCCTTGGTGGGGATGGGCGACGTCCGCAGGGGTTTACTCGTTCGGACCGAAGGACTGGCGGTAGCCAGAGGCCACGAGGTCCCCCATCAGCGAGCAGTCGATGGCCGAGGTCACGTCGACCTTGTTGGTCATCAACCCGAGCTTGATCCACCAGTCATTGGTGAGTGCGGCCGCCTCCGGCATGAAGCCGTTCTTCAGGCCAAGCGGCATGTCACCCTCGAGCACGCCACAGGCTTTCGCGGATTCGTCGAAGTCGAACATGTAGATGCCGCCCTCGAAGCTCTTGCCGTTGGTGCCGATGACATACCCGATATCCTCGGCCGGCCATTGCAGGAAATCGGCCAGCATCTGGTTGGTTTCCTCGACATGGTCGTGCCAGTAGCCCAGACCCTCCCAGCGCGCCTTGAGCACTGCAAGCGCCGCATCGCGGTCCTTCGCGATGAAGTTCTTGTTCATGTAGAGCGCATCCATGAAGATCCCGGTTTGCAGGACCTCGGGCTTGGACGTGTCGGTGACGCTTTTCGCGCCCGGGCTCGCCTCGAGAACTTTCGAGATCCAGGGCTCGTACATATAGGCCGCCGAAAGATCGCCCGAGAGCATCGGTCCCACTGCCTCATCGGCATTGAGGTTGACCCATTCGACATCACCCGGCGCGATCCCTTCCCCGTCGAGCCAGACACCCATCAGGAGCTGGCCGATATAGGCCTGCGGGGCGGCGACCTTCTTGCCCTTGAGATCGGCGGCGGTCACATCGGGGGCAAGGATCACGTGATCCACACCGTAAGAGGGGTTGAGCAGCGCGACATTGACGACGTCGGTTCCGCGATCGGCCACCAGCGGCGTATAATCCGCGGTGCAGCCGTAGACATCGACCTGCCCCGCCGCGAGCGCCGCATGGCCGCCGAGCGGGTCTTCGAAGATCGTGATGTTCAGGTCGTAATCGGGGATGAGGTCTTTCTGTTTGGCAACCTCAAGCATCGCGTAGCCCGGCCAGGAGACGCAGACGCCGACATTGACGGTTTCTTTTGCGAAGGCGGCGGTGGTGCTCAATGCGGCGGCGAGCGTCGCGGCCGGAAGGAGGAGCGGAAGAGTACGCATGATTCGATCCTCTGTGCGTGATGGCTTCTGTCACAATCTTTGTCTCGAAAAATTTTTTAGGCAATAAAAAATTTTTCTGGCTTAATCTTTCTTGTCCCTTCAAGCTGGACGCGTTAGTCAAGGCTGAATTCAAGGAGGCTCCCTCGTGTCCGGGTTGAGAGAAAAGCAGAAGGCAGATCGACGCCGCCGAATCCTCGAAGCGGCGCGCAAGCTCTTTGCCAAGGCCGGTCCCGACGCGACCACGATCGAGGCGATCGCCGACGCGGCCGGGGTCTCGGGCGTGACCGTGCACAATTACTACGGAACGAAATCCGGCGTGTTGCTGGCCCTTGTGGCCGAGAGCGACCGGGAGCTCCTGGAAAAGATGGCGCGTGAATTGCCCGGGCAAAGCGACGATGTGATCGACCTCGCACGCCGCTTCGCCGCGATCATCCGCGACCACGCGATCACCTTCCTCGACAAGGAGATCTGGCGGCAGGTCTTCGCCGCCTCCATCGCCGAGGCGAATTCGCGCTTCGGCAAATCCTATCACTCGCTCGACCATCAACTCGCGCTGGTACTGGTGCGCGAGATCGAGGTGCTTCAGGCGCGGGACGCGGTCTCTCCGGACGTTTCGGCCTATGATCTCGGCAAGGCGATCTTCAGCCTTCAGAACATGCGTTTCGTGAATTTCATCTCTTTCGACGAGATGACAGATGTCGAAAGCGATGCGGCCTTTCTGCGTGACTTGCGCTCGATCTTCGGCGCCCTGCCCCCTGACCGGCGCTGACCACGCGCCATCGGCCGAAACGATCCCGCCAGTTCAAAGTTCGGGCGTCATCTCGCCGCAGAGTGCGCGACCGAGACGCGCCTGTTGAGCGTGCCGATCAGGACTGAAGGACAGCGCGTGGTTGAGCTTGGCGAAGGCGGCCTCGACGGTCATGTCGCGCCCGTCGATCACGCCGTGATCGCGCAGGACCGCGCCAGCTGCATAGGTTCCAAGCGCGATCCCACCCTCGGGACACTGGCTGACCGCGATGACCGGAATGGCGCGCGCTTGCGCGGTGGCGAGCGCCTGACGCAACCCAGCGGTATCTGGTGCGGTACCCGAGCCGTAGCAGCGCAACACGAGCCCGTCGCAGACCTGCGCGGCATGCTCGAAAAGGCTCTCTTCCATTCCCGGCGCCACGGCGAGAACGGCAATCCGCGCCGGAGCGATCGGGTGACGCCGGAGCGCAGCGCCCGGCTGGCGGGGCGGGATCTCCGAAGGGTCGGCATTGAAAGCGTCGAAAGCACGCGAATGGCTCTTGCGGACCCGCGCGCCATGCAGAAGGCGGCCTCCGAATTGCACCCAGACGCCGGGCTCGGCCGAGCGTGCAGCGTCGAGCGCATCAAGCAGGTTGCGTCCGCCATCCGAGCCCTCGACCGTCAGCGGCAACATCGCCCCCGTCACGATCACAGGCTTGCCCAAGCCCTCAAGCGCGAAGCACAGCGCGCCTGCGGTGTAGGCCAGAGTATCGGTGCCATGCGTCACGACGAACCCGTCGAAAGCGTCGTAATGGGTGGCGATCTCGCGGGCGATCCGGTCCCAGTCGGCAGGTGTTGCGTTCGCGCTGTCGATAAGCGGTGCGAAGGCGCGGATCTCCACGCCTTCGAACGCATCCGCGTGATCTGCGAGGAACCCCTCGATCACGCCGGACGCGGGTGCAAAACCATCAGGCGTGGCGATCATGCCGATCGTACCGCCGGTATGGATCAGCAGGATCGCCACGGTGCTCAGGCGCGCGAGAGCACGCTCGAGGGGCGCGCCTTGGCCAGAGCCGAGGTCAGCGCACCGGCGACCGCTGCCTTGATCAGGTCACCGGGGATGAAGACGAGCATCAGCGAGGTGCTCTCGGTCAGGCTCTTGCCAAGCGCGAGCGACAGACCCACGATCCCCATCGCATAGGACAGCACGATCCCGCCGAGGATCGAGGCCACGAAGACCGACACGGCGAGCGGCGGCTGGCGCCATTTCTCGACGATGAACCCGATGAGCCAGGCCGCGACCGGCCAGCTGAAGAGGAAACCGCCCGTCGGGCCGAAGAAGACGCCCAGACCGCCCCGGCCACCAGCCAGAAGCGGCAGGCCCACGGCCACGAGCAGAAGGAACAGAAGAACCGCCAGCGCCCCGCGTTTCGAGCCCAGCACCGCGCCGGCCAGCATGATCCCGAGGCTCTGCGCCGTGATCGGCACGCCAAAGCCCAGCGTGATCTTGGGGATCAGCCCCAGAACGGCGATCAGCGCCGCAAAAAGCGCGATCAGCGCGACATTCTTTTCCATCTAATTCTCCCTTTCAGATGTGAGCCCTCCCCGGGCCCGAAGCGCATCGCCGACATGGTCGGCGTCGTCAAGCGCAAGAAGCGTGAAGGGCAGCACGAGCCGCCAACTTGGCCGCCGTGTTGCCCGCGCACGCCAGCTCTCGGTCAGCCGCGTGCCCTTTCCCATGAGCACCGGCACCATCCGGATCACCAGCGCGATCGCGATCTCCAGCACCTGCGTCGGCATCCCGAGTTTGCGCAGCGGCGTACTCAGCCAGCTTACCACCGCGATCATGTCGCTCAGCCGCGTCGTCATCGACACCAGATTGGCCAGCGCCACCGCCGAGATCATCCGCATCACGATCATCAGCCCGTCGGCGATCTCTCCGATCACCACCTGCCAGATGCCGACGATCACGATGAAGGGCCAGAGCACCTTGAGCGCGCGCAGCCCCGAGCGCAGAAACGCCCGCCCCGGTGCGGCATAGGCGGCGAGGATCGTCAGAAGGATCGCCAGATGCGCGTAGGGGCTGGTGATGTAGAACAGCCCCAGCGTGCTCGCGCAGAGCCCCGCGAGCTTCAGGCCTGCGGGCCAGTCATGCGCGCGGGTCTTAACCGGAGAGGTCAGCGATATCATCGGCCTCTCCCTGTCGCGTCATCTCTTCGATATAGGCAGGCAGGACCTCGCCCACGGCGCCGTGCATCCGCAAGCGCCCCTGATCGAGCCAGAGGACCTCGTCATAGGTCTCGACCTCGCGCGGATCATGGGTGATCTGGATCAGCGTGCCGCGATAGAGCCCCAGATAACGCGCGAGCTGCGCCTTGGTCGGAATGTCGAGACCCGAGAAGGGTTCGTCGAGGATCAAAAGTTTCGGCGCCATCGCGCTCACCGCCATCAGGCACAGAAGCTGCTTCTGGCCCTGGCTGAGCGTCGTCACATAAGCATCGCGCCAGCCCTCTTTGTCGAAGCGTGTCAGCGTCTCGTGCGCCTGCGCTTCTGCGGCGCGCTTCGAGGCCCCTTGCTGGCGCAGCCCGAAGGCGATCTCCTCGAGCACGGTCGGGAAGATGATCTGGTGATCGGGGTTCTGGAACAGGATGCCCACTTCGCGCAGCGCCGCCTTGCGGTCGGTGGCAAGGTCGTAGCCATTGATCCGCAAACTCCCCTGCGTCGGTGCGATCAGCCCCGCGAGCAGCCGCGCCAGCGTCGATTTTCCCGATCCGTTGCGCCCGACGATCCCGATCCGGCGCGCGCGCGTCTCGACGGAAATATCTTGCAAAACCACGCGCCCTTCGAGCTCGTGGCCCAGAGCATCAAGCCGGAGATGACTCGCGGCGGGGATCGGATCAGTTCCGGACATGCGCGCGTGCTTACACGCAGCCGCGCGCGCTTTCCAGATGGCATTGGTCGTAGAGAAAGAACCTATGGCAGCCAGCCCCGGAACGAAAACGCGCGAGGCACCCCTGCCCCGCGCGCTTTCCCCTCAACTGAGCGATGCTCAGCGCGGTTCGCTGCGCAGTCCCTTGAAGATCGCCCAGCACATCACCAGGAGGACGAGCGTGAAGGGCAGCCCGGTCGAGATGACCATTGCCTGCAAAGCGCTCAGCCCGCCGCCGACAAGCAGCACGATCGCGACCGCGCCCTCGAACGTCGCCCAGAACACACGCTGCGGCACCGGTGCATCGACCTTGCCGCCCGCGGTGATCGTGTCGATCACGAGCGAGCCCGAGTCCGACGAGGTCACGAAGAACACGATGACCAGAACGATCGCGATGACTGAGGTGATCGAGCTCAGCGGCAGCCCTTCGAGCATCGCGAACAGCGACAGCGGCGGGTTGTAGCTGTCGATCACGTTCGCCTTCACCAGCGAGCCTGCCGGATCCGAGATCACCTGATCGATCGCCACGCCGCCGAAGACGGCCATCCAGAGCACGCAGACCAGCGAGGGGATCAGCAGCACGCAGATGATGAACTCGCGCACGGTGCGGCCGCGCGAGACGCGGGCGATGAACATGCCGACGAAGGGCGACCAGGAGATCCACCACGCCCAGTAGAACGCGGTCCAGCCGTCGCGATAGACGTCATCCGTGCGTCCGACCGGGTTCGAAAGGGGTATGATGTCCTTCGCATAGGCCAGAAGTCCTTTTCCGAAATCGGTGAAGATCGCCAGTGTCGGTCCGGCGAGGAGCACGAAGACCAGAAGCAGCGCAGCAATCCCCATGTTGATCTCCGACAGCAGCTTCACCCCGCCATCGAGACCCCGCAGAACCGAGAACAGCGCGATACCGGTGATAATAGTGATCAGGACGATCTGCACCGTGGTATTGATCGGCACGCCGAAGACGTGGTTCAGACCCGCATTGGCCTGCTGCGCGCCGAAGCCGAGCGAGGTCGCCAGACCGAAGAGCGTGGCAAACACCGCGAGGATGTCGATCACGTGGCCGGTCCAGCCCCAGATCTTCTCACCGAAGATCGGGTAGAACGCCGAGCGGATCGTCAACGGCAGCCCCTTGTTATAGGAGAAGAGCGCCAGCGCCAGCGCCACCACCGCATAGATCGCCCAGGGGTGCAGACCCCAGTGGTAGATCGTGGCCGCAAGGCCCATCTCCTTGGCCCGCTCGACATTGGCCGGGATCAGGTTGCCATCGGCGTCAAAGGGCGAAGGCGTGCCCAACGGCTGAGAGATCGCCATGTGGTAGACCGGCTCGAGCACACCGAAGAACATCAGGCCAATGCCCATGCCGGCGGCGAAGAGCATCGCGAACCAGCCGATATAAGTGTAGTCGGGCTCGGCATCCGTGCCGCCCAGGCGGACCGCGCCGTAGGGGCTCACGATCAGCGCGAGGCAGAAGATCACGAAGATGTCCGCGGCGCTCAGGAAGAACCAGTCGAAGGTCGAGGTCAGCCAGGGGCGCATCGCCCCGAAGACCGCGCTCGCCTGCTCGGGCAGGGCCAGCGCGTAGAAGACGAAGGCCACGATGGTCAGTGCGGAGACCAGAAAGACCGGGTTGTGAACGTCGAAACCGAAGGGACCGAGCTGCCCCTCCAGATTGTCCTGACCGATTTCGTAATCGGTGTCGATGATTTGGGTTTCCCCCTCCGGGGCAGGTATTCCCTGAATGTCCTCAGGTTCGGCCATATGCCGTCCTCCTGTCCTTGTGTGTTGATTCTTGGTGCGCGTTCAGCCGCGCACGAGAAAGACCGAAGCCTGCGCATGGGCCGCGAGATGACCACCGTGCGACGCCCAGACATAATCCGCGACATTGGGCAGATGCGTGGCCATCACGACGAGATCCGTTCCCAAGGTCTTGCTTGCTTCGAGCAAGTGCTTGTCGAGGTCGATCGCAGGGTCGTGCGCAACGATCATATGCGCGGCGCTTCGATAGCCCTTTTCTGCGGCCTTGGAGGACGCGAATTCCTTCAGACGCGCCTCGTATTCCTTCGGATTGTGCCCGAGCGCATTCGGCTCCGGGCTGGTGACGCCCACGAAGATCACGTCGGCATCATGCGTGGTTGCGAGTTCCGCTACGATGCTCAGCGCCTTGCCCATCTTTTCGACATGACGCAGATCCACCGGAACCATGATTTTATTGAACATTTTAATCCCTCACGTTTCCGTAGTTCCCGGCGAGAGCATGCGGGGAACCTATCCGACCAACGGGTGCCTTGGGGTCGGGTTCCAAAAAACGTGAATAAAATCATATGAAATGACACAGGAACGGGGCGCGAGCGTATCGCTCCCGAGCAGTTTGCAGCCGCCGTTCCGAAAAGCTTCGCGGGCGCTTCGCGACACGGAATAGCAAAACGCCCCGGCCTTGCGGTCGGGGCGTTTCGTTTTTCACCAGAACCGTTTGGCTCAGGCTTTTTCTTCGATGATCGCCACGAGGTGCGGGATCTTCGCGACCATGCCACGCACGGCCGGGGTGTCTTCCAGCTCGCGGGTGCGGTTCATCTTGTTCAGACCCAGACCTTTCAGCGTCTCACGCTGGATGGCGGGGCGACGGATCGGCGAACCGATCTGCTTGACGACGATGGTAGCCATTGATCGCTCTCCTTACGCTTCCGAAGCTTCGGCGGTCGCCTCAGCCTCGGGCTTCTTCAGGATGTCGGCCACTTTCTTGCCACGGCGCGCTGCCACCTGACGGGGGCTCGCTTCCTTGGTCAGACCGTTCAGCGTGGCGCGGATCATGTTGTAGGGGTTCTGCGAGCCCAGCGACTTCGACACGACGTCCTTGACGCCGAGCATTTCGAAGACAGCACGCATCGGACCACCTGCGATGATACCGGTACCTTCCGGGGCGGTGCGCATCACAACACGACCGGCGCCGTGACGGCCCTCGATGTCGTGGTGCAGGGTGCGGCCGTCACGCAGCGGCACGCGAACCATCTGGCGCTTCGCCTGTTCGGTCGCCTTGCGGATCGCTTCCGGAACTTCCTTGGCCTTGCCCTTGCCGAAGCCGACACGGCCGCGCTGGTCGCCGACGACCACGAGGGCTGCGAAGCCGAAGCGCTTACCACCCTTCACGGTTTTCGACACACGGTTGATCGCAACAAGGCGATCGGCGAATTCCGGGGTTTCTTCGCGCTCTTCGCGGCGGCCCCGACGGTTGTCACGTTCTGCCATAAGGCATTCCTTCTCGTGATGGCGTGGTAACACGCCGTTTCATCCAATCCAGGTGAGCGCCCCATCGCGGGGACGCTCCCGGATCATCGGGGTGGCGTTGCCGCCACCCTCCGGTTCTTAGAACTTCAGACCGCCTTCGCGGGCTGCATCGGCAAGCGCCTTGATCTTCCCGTGGAACAGGAAGCCGCCGCGATCGAAGTAGCAGGTTTCGACACCGGCTTTCTTCGCACGCTCGGCGATCGCAGCACCGACTTTCGCCGCCGCTTCGACGTTGTTCTTGCCGACGACGCCGAGATCTTTCTCGAGCGACGAGGCCGAAGCCAGCGTCACGCCGTTGACGTCGTCGATCAGCTGAACGCTGATGTTCTTCGACGAGCGGTGAACCGAAAGACGGGCGCGACCAGCGGCCATCTTGCGAAGTTTGTTCCGGACGCGCAGGCGGCGCTTGAGGAACAGATCCCGTTTGCTGTTTGCCATTTTCGCGTTCCTTACTTCTTCTTACCTTCTTTGCGGAAGATATACTCGCCCTTGTAGCGGATGCCCTTGCCCTTGTAGGGCTCCGGCGCACGCCACTCGCGGATGTTGGCCGCAACCTGGCCCACCTGCTGCTGGTCGATACCTTCCACAACGATCTCGGTCTGCTTCGGAGCCGTCACGGTCACGCCGTTCGGGACTTCGAAGTTCACCTCGTGCGAGTAGCCGAGCGACAGCTTCAGGACGTTGCCCTGCATCTGGGCGCGGTAACCGACACCCTGGATTTCGAGCTCTTTCTTGAATCCCTCGGTCACGCCGGTGACGAGGTTGGCGACCTGCGAGCGCACCATGCCCCATTGCTGGCGGGCGCGCTTCGACTGGCCACGCGGGGTGACCTTGACGGCGTTGTCTTCGACCGCGAGGGTCACGTCGTCGGTGGCGGTGAAGGTGCGGGTGCCTTTCGGCCCCTTCACCTCGATGGTCTGGCCCGACAGAGACGCCGAAACGCCGCTGGGAAGCTCGACCGGTTTCTTACCAATACGAGACATTGAGCCCTCCTTAGAACACGGTGCAGAGCACTTCACCGCCAACATTGGCAGTGCGCGCACTTGCATCCGACATCACGCCCTTCGAGGTCGAGACGATGGAAACGCCCAGGCCCTGACGGACCGACGGCACGTCCTTGGCAGCCATGTACACACGACGGCCGGGGGTCGAAACGCGCTTGAGTTCGCGGATGACCGGGGTGCCTTCGTAGTACTTGAGGCTGATTTCGAGCTCCGGATGACCTTTCGAGTCAGCGGTTTTCTCATAGCCACGGATGTAGCCCTCGTCCTTGAGCACGTCGAGCACCCAGGCGCGCAGCTTCGAAGCCGGCGTACGGACGGTGGATTTGCCACGCATTTGAGCGTTGCGGATGCGGGTCAGCATATCGCCGAGAGGATCGTTCACAGACATGTCGCCCTCCTTACCAGCTCGACTTCACCATGCCGGGGATCTGGCCATAGGAGGCCAGGTCGCGCAGCATGATCCGCGAGAGTTTGAGCTTACGGTAGTAAGCATGGGGACGACCGGTGAGCTGGCAACGATTGTGCAGCCGGGTCGCCGACGAGTTGCGGGGCAGTTCCGCGAGTTTCAGAGACGCCTTGAAGCGGTCTTCCATCGGGCGGTCCTGATCCGCGATAATTTCCTTGAGCGCGGCCCGTTTCGCAGCGTACTTGTTCACAAGACGCTGGCGCTTAACTTCGCGCGCAACCATGGATTTCTTAGCCATTGATTGAGTTCCTCCGCGATCAGGCGTTGAAAGGCATGTTGAAAGCTTTCAACAGCGCCTTCGCTTCGGCATCCACGTCAGACGTGGTCACCATGATGATGTCCATGCCGAGAACCTCGTCGACCTTGTCGAAGTCGATTTCCGGGAACACGATGTGTTCCTTGAGGCCCATGGCAAAGTTGCCGCGGCCGTCGAAGGACGGTTTCACGCCGCGGAAGTCACGGACGCGCGGCATGGCGACGTTGATCAGACGGTCGAGGAATTCGTACATCCGGTCGCCGCGCAGGGTGACTTTGCAGCCCAGCGGCATTTCTTCACGGACGCGGAAGCCTGCGATCGACTTCTTCGCCTTGGTCATCACGGCCTTCTGACCGGCGATGAGCGAGAGCTCCTCGGCAGCCTGCTTGACCTTCTTGGTGTCCTTGACGGCTTCACCAACGCCCATGTTGAGAACGATCTTCTCAAGGCGCGGGATCTGCATGTCGTTCTTGTAGCCGAACTCTTCTTTCAGCGCCGCACGGATCTGGTCCTTGTAGAGCGCTTTCAGACGCGGAGTGTAGGTCGCTTGATCAAGCATCAGATCGCCTCCCCGGTGGTCTTGGCGAAACGCACCTTCTTGCCGTCTTCCTCACGGAAGCCGACGCGGGTGGCTTTGCCGTTGGCATCCATCAGAGCCAGGTTCGACAGGTCGATCGGCATCGCCTTCGGCTGACGGCCACCCTGGGTGGTCTGGGTCTGACGCTGGTGACGGATCGCGACGTTCACGCCGTCCACGACAGCCTTGCCGGCTTTCGGGTCAACCGAGGTGATCTCACCTTGCTTGCCCTTGTCCTTGCCGGCGAGCACGACGACCTTGTCGCCTTTACGGAGTTTAGCAGCCATCACAGCACCTCCGGAGCAAGCGAGATGATCTTCATGAAGTTCTTGGCGCGCAGCTCGCGCACGACCGGCCCGAAGATACGGGTGCCGACCGGCTCGCCCGCGTTGTTCAGGATGACGGCGGCGTTGCGGTCGAAACGGATGGCGGTGCCATCTTCACGACGAACTTCCTTGGCGGTGCGCACGACGACGGCCTTGCGGACGTCACCTTTCTTCACGCGGCCGCGCGGGATCGCTTCCTTGACCGACACCACAATGATGTCGCCCACGGATGCGTAACGGCGGTGCGAGCCGCCGAGGACCTTGATGCACTGAACTCGGCGAGCGCCGGAGTTGTCAGCGACATCCAGATTGGTCTGCATCTGGATCATGGGGTTACTCCCGACCTTTGGGGACGCCTATGCAGTAAGGGCCCCAGGGTTTCGAATACTGGCGATATGGCCCCGGCTTACGCCGAAACCACGACCCGCCAGCGCTTGGTCTTCGAGATCGGCGCGCATTCTTCGATGCGAACAATGTCACCGGTCTTGAACTGGTTTTCCGCGTCATGGGCGCGGTATTTCTTCGATTTCCGGATCGTCTTCTTGAGAACCGGATGCGTGAAGCGGCGCTCGACCGAAACGGTGATGGTCTGGTCGTTCTTGTCCGACGTCACGGTGCCTTGCAGGATGCGTTTGGGCATAGGAAGCTCTCCTTACTTCGCGGCTTCAGCGGCTTTGGCGTTCAGCACGGTCTTGATCCGCGCAACGTCACGACGAACGGTGCGCATGCGCGCGGTGTTCTCGAGCTGGCCGGTGGCTTGCTGAAAGCGGAGGTTGAAGGCTTCTTTTTTCAGCGCGACGAGCTGATCACGCAGCTCATCAGGCGTCTTCGCCTTGAGTTCTTGGGCGTTCATCCCGGGTCCTTTCTTGGCATCAGAGGGCCCCTCGCGGGTGACCCTGTATCTGATGGGTTATGTCGGTCCTGAATTCAGGAACTCGGGGCCAATATCAGAGAGAATCGGATATGGCAAGGATTGTTTGGCCTTTGCCCTCCGATCGGGTAGGAGAAGGCAACTTCCCCCTCTCGGAGCGCCCAGCCATGTCGCAAATCGAAAGCCTCTTCGCAACCCGCCTTTACCGCGCGAAACTCTCGGAACTCGGCCCCAAGGTCGACACCGACGAGTTGGAGGCCTCGTGCTACGCGATCGCCGAGGATGACGAGGCGGGCCAGGAATGGTGCGAGGAGAACGGCTATCCGGGCTATACGTCCTACGCCTCGCTCACCGACCTGCCCTGGCGCTTCCCGATCTTCGACGACATCGTGAAATCGCTAGACAAGCACGTCGCGGCCTTTGCCGAGGATCTGCAATTCGAGCTTGGCGGCGGCAAGCTGGTGCTGGAGGATCTGTGGATCAACATCCTGCCCGAGGGCGGCACGCATGGCTCGCATATCCACCCCCATTCGGTGATCTCTGGCACGACCTATGTCGCGATGCCCGACGGCGCCTCGGCACTGAAACTCGAAGACCCGCGGCTGGCGATGATGATGGCCGCACCGACGCGGGTGAAAACCGCACGGCGAGAATTGCAGCCCTTCATCTACGTCGCCCCCGAGCCCGGCGAGGTGCTTCTCTGGGAAAGCTGGCTGCGCCACGAAGTGCCGATGAACATGTCGGAATACGACCGGATCTCGGTGAGCTTCAATTACAAGTGGGTGGAGTGAGGCGGAGCACATCCCTTTACATTCCCTCGTTCCGACACAGTTGAAGCAACGCAATAAAACTGTTCAAGGAGTGAGAGATGACAAACGCCCCCGCAACCTTGTTCGATGCGCTGGTCACACCGGGTATCATCCTTTTCACCGAGCGATTTGACGACTGCGTTGTCTTCTACCGGGACAAGCTGGGGCTGCCTGTCTGGTTCGAGAAGCCAGACTTGTGCTGTCTGCGCTTCGGCTCCGGCTATCTGATGGTGGAAACCGGCGGGAACGCGAGTGCCGAACGCAAGGCGATCGCCGAGAACCCTACCGTGCTGCGCTTCAACGTGGCCGATGTCGAGCTATCGGCACGCCTTCTCGCAGCGCAGGGCATCGGTGTGAAGATAACACACCATGACTGGGGAACGACGGGCGCCTTTCTGGATCCCGACGGGAATGTCTGCGGCCTCAAGGATGCGGACGACCCCTATTTTTCTCAACCTTGAGACGCCGCCTACCGGAACGCGCCCCACACAAACCAAAAGCCCCGCCATCTCTGGCGGGGCTTTCGTTTCTCTCGCGGTCAGACCGGGATTACCAGTCCTGACGCTCGACGATGCGGCAGGCAACGGGGAGCTTCGCGGCGCCGAGGCGCAGGGCCTCACGCGCGACGACTTCGTTGACGCCGTCGATTTCGAACATCACGCGGCCGGGTTTGACCTTGGCGGCCCAACGGTCGACCGAGCCCTTACCTTTACCCATACGGACTTCGGTGGGTTTCGCGGTGATCGGGGTATCCGGGAAGATCCGGATCCAGACACGGCCCTGACGCTTCATGTGGCGGGTGATCGCACGACGCGCGGCTTCGATCTGACGGGCGGTGACGCGCTCGGGCGCCACTGCCTTGAGGCCGAAGTGACCGAAGTTCAGGTCAAAGCCACCTTTGGCTTCGCCGTGGATCCGGCCTTTGTGCATCTTGCGGAACTTCGTCCGTTTCGGTTGCAGCATGACTATCTACTCCCTCAGCGATCGCGACGCGGGCCGCGCGGAGCCGGGCCCTCTTGGGCTTCGGCGTGCTTGCGGTCGCGAGCTTGCGGATCATGTTCCATGATCTCGCCTTTGAAGATCCACACCTTGATGCCGATGATCCCGTAGGGGGTCATGGCTTCGG
This sequence comes from Thioclava marina, assembly GCF_002020135.1. Taxonomy (GTDB): domain Bacteria; phylum Pseudomonadota; class Alphaproteobacteria; order Rhodobacterales; family Rhodobacteraceae; genus Thioclava; species Thioclava marina. Next base: position 669,731 of record NZ_MPZS01000002.1, read on the forward strand.
AGAGTGCGTAATCGATGTCGGCACGCAGGGTGTGCAGCGGCACACGGCCTTCGCGATACCACTCGGTGCGCGCGATCTCGGCACCGCCCAGACGGCCGGCGACGTTGACGCGAATACCAAGGGCACCCATGCGCATCGCGTTCTGCACGGCGCGCTTCATGGCGCGGCGGAACGAGACACGGCGCTCGAGCTGCTGAGCGATCGACTCGGCGACGAGCTGCGCGTCGAGTTCCGGCTTGCGGACTTCGACGATGTTCAGGTGCAGCTCGCTGTCGGTGAAGTTCGCCAGCTTCTTGCGCAGCGCTTCGATGTCAGCGCCTTTCTTGCCGATGATGACGCCCGGACGCGCAGCGTGAATGGTCACGCGGCACTTCTTGTGCGGACGCTCGATGATGACGCGGCTGACGCCGGCCTGCTTGGCTTCCTCGTGGATGAACTCGCGGATCTTGAGATCCTCGAGCAGGAGGTTGCCGTAGTCCTTGCTGTCGGCGTACCAGCGGCTGTCCCAGGTGCGGTTGACCTGGAGGCGCATGCCAATCGGATTGACCTTCTGACCCATTACGCTTGCTCCTCGATCTGGCGCACCTTGATGGTGAGTTCCGAAAACGGCTTCATGATCTTGCCGAAGCGGCCACGTGCCCGCGGACGGCCACGCTTCATCACCAGGTTCTTGCCAACCCAGGCTTCGGCCACGACGAGCTCATCCACGTCCAGGCCGTGGTTGTTCTCAGCGTTGGCGATCGCCGACTGGAGGCATTTCTTCACGTCGACAGCGATACGCTTCTTCGAGAAGGTGAGATCGGCCAGAGCCTTGTCGACCTTCTTGCCACGGATCATCGCAGCGACGAGGTTCAGTTTCTGCGGCGAGGTGCGAAGCATGCGGGTTTTCGCCATTGCTTCGTTGTCCGCCACGCGGCGCGGATTCTTTTCCTTACCCATGACGATTACTTCCTCTTGGCTTTCTTGTCGGCCGCATGCCCGTAGTAAGTACGGGTCGGCGAGTATTCACCGAATTTCTGACCGATCATTTCCTCGGTGACGTTCACCGGGATGTGCTTCTGGCCGTTGTAGACCCCGAAGGTGAGGCCCACGAATTGCGGCAGGATGGTGGAACGACGCGACCAGATCTTGATCACTTCGCCTTTGCCCGACTCGCGCGCCTTTTCCGCTTTCTTCAGCAGATAGGCGTCAACGAAAGGGCCTTTCCAAACAGAACGAGACATATCTTAGCGACCCTTCTTCTTCGCGTGACGCGAACGCAGGATGTACTGGTCCGTCTTCTTGTTCGAGCGGGTGCGCTTGCCCTTGGTGGGCTTGCCCCACGGCGTCACCGGGTGACGGCCACCCGAGGTGCGGCCTTCACCACCACCATGCGGGTGGTCGATCGGGTTCATCGCGACACCGCGAACGGTCGGACGCACGCCCATGTGGCGCTTGCGGCCGGCTTTACCGAGGTTCTGGTTCGAGTGGTCAGCGTTCGACACGGCACCGATGGTGGCCATGCATTCCTGACGCACGAGGCGCAGTTCGCCCGAGCTCAGACGCAGCTGTGCGTAGCCGCCGTCACGGCCGACGAACTGGGCGTAGGTGCCCGCGGCGCGTGCGATCTGGCCGCCCTTGCCGGGCTTCAGCTCGACGTTGTGGACGATGGTACCGATCGGCATGCCCGAGAAGGGCATCGCGTTGCCCGGCTTCACGTCCTGCTTGGCGCCCGCGATCACGGTGTCGCCGACAGCGAGACGCTGCGGAGCGAGGATGTAGGCGAGCTCGCCATCTTGATACTTGATCAGCGCGATGAAGGCGGTGCGGTTCGGATCGTATTCGATCCGCTCGACGGTCGCCGGAACATCGAACTTGCGACGCTTGAAGTCGACGATGCGGTAGAGACGCTTGGCGCCACCACCCTTGTGCCACATCGTGATCCGCCCGGTATTGTTCCGGCCACCCGTCTTGGTCAGACCCTCAGTGAGGGCTTTGACCGGACGGCCTTTCCAAAGCTCCGAACGGTCGATCAGAACCAGCCCACGCTGGCCCGGCGTCGTCGGTTTATACGACTTGAGTGCCATGCTTTCTGTCTTCCGTTAGCTTGCGGCGAGTTGCCTCGCCTGTCTGTGTGTATAGGGCCCCGAAGGTCCCCGAATTCAAAAATCACGGGCCCCGGAACGAATCCGAGGCCTCGAGACTGGCGCGATGTAGCAGGGATGCGGGGGTGAGTCTATAGGCTTGGGCCTGAATTCGCGCATGATGCGCCGCCGCAACTGGAATTCGCGGCATGAAGACGCCACAGTGGCTGCTAGGCAGACAACAACAACAGGAGCCCCCATGCGTCGAGCGATCTTCAGTCCGCTGGCCACCGCCCTCGCGACGGCCACCCTTCTCGCCCCCCCTGCCCTCGCCGATGCCTGGCGCGGCACCTATCTGGTCGCCGGGGTGAAGGGCGAGGACATGCTGAAAATGCGCGAGGGCCCCGGCACCGGCTACCAGGTGATCGTGGGGCTTCCCAACGGCACGGTCGTCCGTGTCCAGAGCTGCGAACGGATCGGCAATACCCGCTGGTGCAATATCCGGCTCGACCGCGCGCCGGGGCTCAAGGGCTACGTCTCCGAGAGCTACCTTCGGGAGAAGTGAGGGCCCGGCCCTACCTGCGCCAACCATCAAACGAAAAGGCCCCCGCGAACGCGAGGGCCTTTCCAATTTCACGATCCGGAACGGATCAGAGACCGGTCGACACGTCGATCGTGTTGCCTTCTTCCAGCGTCACGTAGGCTTTTTTCACGTCCGAACGCTTGCCCGGGATGCCCCGGAAGCGCTTGGTCTTGCCTTTGGTGATGGTGGTGTTGACCGCCTTCACCTTGACGCCGAAGAGGGTCTCCACGGCTTCCTTGATCTGCGGCTTCGAGGCGGTTTTCGCCACTTCGAAGACCACGGCGCCGTTCTCCGAGGCCATGGTGGCTTTCTCGGTGATGATCGGCTTGACGATCACGTCGTAATGTTCGGGTTTCGCGCTCATTTCAGACGAGCCTCCAGAGCTTCGACACCCGCCTTCGTGAGCACGAGCGTGTCACGCTTGAGGATGTCATAGACATTGGCGCCCATCGAGGGCAGCACGTCGATGCCTTCGATGTTGCGCGCGGCTTTGGCGAAGTTCTCGTTCACCTCGGCACCGTCGATCACCAGGACCTTCTTCCAGCCCAGCTCCTTCGCGGCTTTCGCAAGCAGCTTGGTCTTGGCTTCGGCCATCACGGCATCGTCCAGCACCACCAGCTTGCCGCTGGCCGCTTTCGACGACAGCGCGTGCTTCAGACCCAGAGCCCGGAACTTCTTGGGCAGGTCATGAGCGTGGCTGCGCGGGGTCGGGCCCTTGTAGACACCACCCTTGCGGAAGATCGGAGCCTTGCGGGAGCCGTGGCGTGCGCCACCGGTGCCCTTCTGGCGGTAGATCTTCTTGGTCGAGTAGCTGACTTCCGACTTGGTCAAGACCGAGTGGGTGCCAGCTTGCGCTTTCGCACGCTGCCAGCGCACGACGCGGTGCAGGATGTCCGCACGCGGCTCGAGCCCGAAGATCTCGTCGGAGAGGTCGATCGAACCGGCCTTGCCGGCGTCGAGTTTGATCACGTCGAGTTTCATCACTTGTCTCCTTCGGGCGCGTCACCCGCGTCGTCAGCCTTGTCGGCCTCGATCGAGGCTTCGGCTTCCTTCAGCGCGGCGGCTTCCTGAGCAGCTTGCTCTTCGGCGAGACGCTTGGCTTCGGCCTCGGCCTCGGCAGCAGCGGCGGCGGCAGCTTCTTCAGCGGCTTTCGCGGCGGCTTCGGCAGCCGATTTCAGCGCGGCCGGGTAGATCACGTTCTCCGAGAGCGGCTTCTTCACGGCGTCTTTCACCGTGACCCAGCCACCCTTGGCGCCCGGGACCGAACCCTTGACCATGATCAGGCCACGATCGGCGTCGGTCTTGACCACTTGCAGGTTCTGGGTCGTGACGCGGACGGCACCGAGGTGACCGGCCATCTTCTTGCCCTTGAACACGCGGCCCGGATCCTGACACTGACCGGTCGAACCGTGCGAGCGGTGCGAGATCGACACGCCGTGCGAGGCGCGCAGACCACCGAAGTTGTGACGCTTCATCGCACCCGCGAAACCCTTACCGATCGAGGTGCCCGCGATATCCACGAACTGACCTTCGAAGTAATGGTTGGCGGTGATCTCCTCGCCCACGTCGATGAGGTTTTCCTCGGCGACGCGGAATTCGGCGACCTTGCGCTTGGGCGCCACGTTCGCTTTCGCGAAGTGACCGCGCATCGCAGCCGTGGTGCGCTTGGCCTTGGCTTCGCCGGCGCCGAGCTGAACGGCCGTGTAGCCGTCCTTGTCGGCGGTGCGCTGAGCCACCACCTGAAGTTTGTCGAGTTGGAGAACGGTCACAGGAACCTGCTTGCCGTCCTCGAGGAAGAGCCGGGTCATGCCCAGCTTCTTGGCGATAACACCAGTCCGCAGCATGTTGCTCTCCTTAAACCTTGATCTCGACGTCAACGCCCGCAGCGAGGTCGAGCTTCATCAGCGCGTCCACGGTCTGGGGGGTCGGGTCGACGATGTCGAGAAGACGCTTGTGCGTACGGATTTCCCACTGGTCGCGCGACTTCTTGTCGATGTGCGGACCACGCAGAACCGTGAATTTCTCGATCTTGTTCGGAAGCGGGATGGGCCCGCGAACCTGGGCACCGGTGCGTTTCGCGGTGTTGACGATTTCCTGGGTGCTGGCGTCCAGCACGCGGTAATCGAACGCCTTGAGCCGGATGCGGATATTTTGGCCGGTCATATGTCATGCCTCTCGCATGGCGTGAAGGTTGAGAGGCAGACGGCACCGAATGTGGCGCCTGCGTCGAACCTGTAATCTTGGCAGATCAGGCGCGTCCTCTATGGGGGTTCCCTGAGTCTGTCAAGAGCGAATGGCGCGCCTTTCGGCGCACCATCCAAATTCTTGTCCATTGTCGTTTTTCGGGACCGGAAAACCGGCCCCGAGAGCGTCAGGTCACTCGAGGATTTTCGAGACGACGCCGGCGCCGACGGTGCGGCCGCCTTCACGGATGGCGAAGCGCAGGCCGTCTTCCATCGCGATCGGGGCGATCAGCTCGACGGTGAACTTCAGGTTGTCGCCCGGCATAACCATCTCGGTGCCTTCCGGCAGCGTCACGGTCCCGGTCACGTCCGTCGTGCGGAAGTAGAACTGCGGACGGTAGTTCGCGAAGAACGGCGTGTGACGGCCACCTTCCTCTTTCGTGAGGATGTAGGCTTCCGCTTCGAACTTCGTGTGCGGCGTCACCGAACCCGGCTTGCACAGAACCTGACCACGCTCAACGCCATCACGGTCGATGCCGCGCAGCAGCGCGCCGATGTTGTCGCCAGCTTCACCACGGTCGAGCAGCTTGCGGAACATCTCGACGCCCGTGCAGGTCGTCTTCTTGGTGTCGCGGATACCCACGATTTCCAGTTCGTCGCCGACGTTGATCACGCCACGCTCGACGCGGCCGGTCACAACCGTACCACGGCCCGAGATCGAGAACACGTCTTCGATCGGCATCAGGAACGGCTGGTCAACCGCACGCTCCGGCGTCGGGATGTAAGCGTCGACCGCTTCCATCAGCGCACGGATCGAGTTCTCGCCGATTTCCGGGTCGCGGCCTTCGAGAGCGGCCAGGGCCGAGCCCTTCACGATCGGAATATCGTCGCCGGGGTAGTCGTAGGACGACAGCAGTTCGCGGATTTCCATCTCGACGAGCTCGAGAAGTTCCTCGTCGTCGACCTGGTCAACCTTGTTCATGTAAACGACCATCGCCGGGATGCCCACCTGACGGCCGAGCAGGATGTGCTCGCGCGTCTGCGGCATCGGGCCGTCGGCCGCGTTCACCACCAGGATCGCGCCGTCCATCTGCGCCGCACCCGTGATCATGTTCTTCACGTAGTCGGCGTGGCCGGGGCAGTCGACGTGCGCGTAGTGACGGTTCTCCGTCTCGTATTCAACGTGCGCCGTCGAGATCGTGATCCCGCGCGCTTTCTCTTCCGGTGCGCCGTCGATCTGGTCATACGCCTTGAAGTCACCAAAGTACTTGGTGATCGCAGCCGTCAGAGTGGTCTTGCCGTGGTCAACGTGGCCAATCGTGCCGATGTTGACGTGCGGCTTGTTACGTTCAAACTTTTCCTTTGCCATGATGGCCTCCTGTCATTTCGTGACGTTGGAGAGGCGCCGGGTCGCCCCGGCGCGCATCCCTTACGCGTATTTCTTCTGGATCTCGTCCGAGATGTTCTGCGGCACGGCTTCGTAGTGATCGAAGATCATGGTGAAGACCGCACGGCCCGAGGACATCGAACGCAGGTTGTTGATGTAGCCGAACATGTTCGCGAGCGGCACGAAGGCGTTCACGACCACCGCGTTGCCGCGGGTGTCCTGGCCCTGCACCTGGCCGCGACGCGAGGTCAGGTCGCCGATGATGCCGCCGGTATATTCTTCCGGCGTCACCACTTCGACCTTCATCATCGGCTCGAGCAGCTTCGCGCCGGCCTTGCGCAGACCTTCACGCATCGCCGCACGGGTCGCGATTTCGAACGCCAGAACCGAGGAGTCGACGTCGTGGAACGCACCGTCAATCAGCGCGACCTTGAAGTCGATAACCGGGAAGCCGGCGAGCGGACCGGAGTCCATGACCGACTTGATGCCCTTTTCGACACCCGGGATGTATTCCTTCGGAACCGCACCACCGACGATGCGCGACTCGAAGGAGTAGCCTTCGCCCGGCTCGGTCGGGGTGATCTCGAGTTTCACGCGCGCGAATTGGCCGGTACCACCGGTCTGTTTCTTGTGCGTGTAGTCGATTTCGGCCGGCTGCGAGATGGTCTCGCGGTAGGCCACCTGCGGCGCACCGATGTTCGCCTCGACCTTGAACTCGCGCTTCATGCGGTCGACGAGGATGTCGAGGTGAAGTTCGCCCATGCCCTTCATGATGGTCTGGCCCGACTCGAGGTCGGTCTCGACGCGGAAGGACGGGTCTTCGGCAGCCAGGCGCTGAAGGGCGAGGCCCATCTTTTCCTGGTCGGCTTTCGACTTCGGCTCAACGGCGATCTCGATGACCGGATCGGGGAAGGTCATGGTTTCGAGCACGACCGGCGCGTTGACGGCGCAGAGCGTGTCGCCCGTGGTGGTTTCCTTCAGACCGGCCAGCGCGATGATGTCGCCGGCGTAAGCCGATTCGATCTCTTCGCGGTTGTTCGAGTGCATCATCATCATACGGCCGAGGCGCTCTTTCTTGCCCTTGGTCGAGTTGAGGATCGAGTCACCCTTGTTGATCACGCCCGAGTAGATACGGGTGAAGGTCAGCGAGCCGACGAAGGGGTCGTTCATGATCTTGAACGCGAGGCCCGAGAAGGGCTCTTCGTCCGAAGCATGACGCGCGATGTTGCGCTCTTCGCTCTCGTCGTCCGGCGAGAAGCCCATGTAGGGCGGCACGTCGAGCGGCGAGGGCAGGAAGTCGACCACGGCGTTGAGCAGCGGCTGGACGCCCTTGTTCTTGAAGGCCGAGCCGCCGAGAACCGGCACGAAGGACATCGACAGGCAGCCCTTGCGGATCAGCTTGCGCAGCGTCGGGACATCCGGCTCTTCCCCTTCGAGGTAGGCCATCATCGCGTCGTCGTCCATTTCGACGGCGTGCTCGATCATGTGCGCACGCCATTCGTCGGCGGTCGCCTTCAGATCGTCACGGATCGGCTGACGCACCCAGGCAGCGCCCAGGTCTTCGCCTTTCCAGACCCACTCTTCCATGGTGATCAGGTCGACGATCCCCTCGAGCTGGTCCTCGGCGCCGATCGGGAAGTTGACCGGAACCGGGATCGCACCGGTGCGATCCTTGACCATCTTCACGCAGTTGAAGAAGTCAGCGCCGATCTTGTCCATCTTGTTGACGAAGACGAGACGCGGAACCTTGTAACGGTCGGCCTGACGCCACACCGTTTCGGTCTGCGGCTCCACACCGGCGTTACCGTCGAGCAGCGCAACAGCACCGTCGAGAACCGCCAGCGAACGCTCGACTTCGATGGTGAAGTCAACGTGGCCGGGGGTGTCGATGATGTTGTAGCGGAACTTGGTGTCGTCGGTGCCTTCAGCCGTCGGATCTTCCTGCCACTGCCAGAAGGTCGTGGTCGCAGCCGAGGTGATGGTGATCCCGCGTTCCTGCTCCTGCTCCATCCAGTCCATGGTCGCGGCGCCGTCGTGGACTTCGCCGATCTTGTGGGACTTGCCGGTGTAGTAGAGGATCCGCTCCGTCGTGGTGGTCTTGCCCGCATCGATGTGGGCCATGATCCCGAAGTTGCGGTAACGCTCGAGGGGATAATCGCGTGCCATAATGGCGTCCTTCCGTTATTACCAGCGGTAGTGGCTGAACGCTTTGTTCGCGTCGGCCATCTTGTGGGTGTCTTCGCGCTTCTTGACCGCGGAACCACGCGAGTTCACCGCATCCAGAAGCTCGCCGGCGAGGCGCTCTTCCATGGTGTTCTCGTTGCGGGACTTGGCGGCCGCGATCAGCCAACGGATGGCCAGCGCTTCGCGACGGGTCGGGCGAACCTCGACCGGAACCTGGTAGGTGGCACCACCGACGCGGCGCGAACGCACTTCGACCGAAGGCTTCACGTTGTCGAGGGCTTCGTGGAACACCTCGATGGGCTCACGCTTGAGCTTGCCCTCAACGCGGTTGAGCGCGTTGTAGACGATTTTCTCGGCGGCGGACTTCTTGCCGTCGATCATCAGGTTGTTCATGAATTTGGTCAGCACGCGATCGCCATACTTGGCGTCGGGCAGAACTTCGCGCTTCTCAGCGGCGTGACGACGAGACATCTGGAGATCTCCTTACTTCGGACGCTTCGCGCCGTATTTCGAACGGCGTTGACGACGGTCTTTGACACCTTGGGTATCCAGCACACCGCGCAGGATGTGGTAACGGACACCCGGAAGGTCTTTCACACGACCGCCGCGGATGAGAACAACCGAGTGCTCTTGCAGGTTGTGCTTCTCGCCCGGGATGTAGGAGATGACCTCGAAGCCATTCGTCAGGCGCACCTTGGCGACCTTACGCATAGCGGAGTTCGGTTTCTTCGGCGTCGTGGTGTAGACGCGCGTGCAAACGCCACGCTTCTGCGGGCATTCTTGGAGGTGCTGCGACTTAGAGCGCTTCACCTTGGGCTGCCGCGGTTTGCGGATCAGCTGTTGGATCGTCGGCATTCGGTTCCCCGTTCTGCTGTCAATACTCGCCCCGTTTCCGGAGGCGCCACTTCTCGACACGTTCCCGCGCGGATTCGCGAAAACGCCAAATCGCATTCCTCCCCGGCCCGAGGACCGCGGTGAATGCGTTGAATTCCAGAGGATCGGGGCGAAAACCCGGATCTTGACCACTAGAAATCGGCTACCCTCAGGACATACTGCGCCCGTCAGGTAGCGCGGCGTATAGGGGGAGTCGGTTAGGTTGTCAACTCTTGCGCCGGAGCCCTGCGCGGATCGCGGGCACCCAGCCCGCAAAGAGCAACCCCCAGAGAAGCCACGCCACCGAAAGCGACACGAGCCCCGCGAAATAGGTGTCCGACAGGAAGTGCCGGCCCGTCCCGATCCGCTGAAGCACGATGAAGAGCGCCACGAAAACCCCGATGGCGCGGAGGTAGACCACCCCCCAGTGCGGCAAGGACTTGCGCCACAACTCCGCGCCAAGCCAGATCAGGATCGCCAGCGCCACCGCCGCCGAGACCTCGCCTGACACGAAAGAGCAGTTTTTCGCGCATTGATCGGTGAAGGTGCCCGCGAGGGTAAAATGATGCTCGCCGCCGAAGAGGTCGACATTGGCAGGCCGTGCCCGTCCCGAATTGGCCTTGAGGATGCCGTTCACGATCAGGATCGGCCCGAGGAAATACAGGAGCCCCACAAAGCCCCAGATCCGAGCGGGGATTGCGAACACCTTGCGATGACGCAGCCCTGCGAGCGGCCAGGCAATGAGCGAGATCAGGAAAAGGACGATCGAGACATCCCAGATTCGCTGGCGGAACCATTCCCAGAGCGGGTTGGTGATGACCGTGAAGCCCTCACCCGCGCGGTAGAACAGGCCTGCGACTCCGGTGTCGAGCCCCGGGATCGCGCGAAACAGCACGAACCCCAGAACCCAGGCCGCGAGCAATGCCCAGCCGGTAAGGATCATGTCAATCTTCGGCTCGGACACAGCGCGCCTCCACTCGATAGGCTTGATAGCCTTTGCCAGCCCAGGTGCCGCTTGCATCCAGGACCCCGACAGGCGCGACCGGACCCGCACCGCAATCGGGCGCATGGTCGGAAACCACCAGAAGCTCGCCCGTGTAATGCTCCGGCAGCGGCCACATCTGTTCGTAATAGCTCTCGGCACGTCCGCGCGGCGCGGGGGCGTAGACCACAATTCCGGCATCGCGACCGGTATAGTAGAGGTCAGCGAGGATTGCCCGGTTGTCCGCGTAGACCGGCACGCCCGTCTGCTTGGCCAACGCGAGGATCGAGCGGCTCAAATCTCCCTGCCCCAGCCAGCGCTTGAGAAGCGGCGCGCCATCGCGCTCGGGCCATGGCGCCAGCACCGTCAGAACCGGGATCGCCAGCGCGATCACGACATTCACCGCCAGCGCGATCCAGCGCCACGCGCCGCGCAGCACCATCGCCGCCAGAACCGTCCCTGCGAAATAGGCCGCCACGGCCCAGTTCGCATAGGCCCGATCCAAGAGCGCCTCGAGCGTCACGGCGACCAGCGGTGGCAGCGAAAGCATCGCGAGCCCACGCTTGGCCGGGTCGCGCCAGCTGGCATAACCGATCAGCAGCGCCGCCATCGTCACCGGACCGAAGACCGCGAACTGGCTGCCGAAGAACTCCGCCATCGAGCCGAAATTCAGCGCCGCTCCGGTGCGTACCCAGCCCACATTGTCCATCGTATGCGAGACCGTAGTGAGCCCGTTGTTGAGGTTCCAGATCACGTTCGGCGCGATCACCGCCCCGAAAACCAGGGCCGCGATCACCACATTTCGCCAGCCGACCCGCCATGCGGGAGAAACCAGCGCGGCGAGGGCGAGGCCCGGGATCAGGTAGATCGCGGCATATTTGGCCATGAAGGCCAGGCCGGCGCAGATCCCCGCCGCCAGAGCATCGACAGCACCCCGCCCCTGCCCCGCGCGATGGAAAAACAACAGCGCCAGCGCGTAAAAGGGCGCCATCACCGTATCGGTCGAGATCAGCACCGAGCCGAGCGCGACGAAAGGCAGCGTCACATAGAGCGCCGCCGTCCAGACCGCCACGGACCGACCCGCGATCCGTGCCGCGAGCGCACCGAGCGCCAGCGCCGTGACCCCGTGCAGCACCGCGCCGGGCATACGCACCCAGAACGGTGCATCCGACCCTGCAAGATCGGTGACCGCGCGGATCAACCAACCGATCAGAGGCGGCTTGGAGTAATAGCCGAAATCGAGATGCTGGCCCCAAAGCCAGTATTGCGCCTCGTCGACGAAAAGATCGGTGCGGTTGAACGCCAACAGCCCCAGCCGCAAGACCGTGACGGCCGCGACGACGATCAGGGCCGGGCCGAACCAGCCGCCCCGATCCGCGCCGAGATCAGGCTTCGCGGCGACGCTTGGCATAGATCAGCCAGAGATTGCGCGAATAGATGAACACGCCCAGCGACTGGCCGAGAATGAAGACCGGGTCCTTGCGATAGACCGCGTAGCTGAACAGCATCAGCCCGCCCGCGAGCGAGAAATACCAAAACGCCAGCGGCACGACGGAATCGCGCTGCCGCTCGGAGGCGATCCATTGAACGATGAAGCGCCCGGTGAACATCAGCTGCGCGAGCAGACCGAAGATGACCCACCAAAGCTCGGTGATGCTGTCCACATGCAGCATGTTCATCAGCCATTGCATCGGCTCACTCCTCGCGTGCGATCTCGCTGGCGCGCGCCTTCTTGCGCCGCTTCAGGAGCCAGGCGACGCCCATCAGGTCGACGATGCCGACCAGACCGCGTTGCAGGTTGTTGTAATTCGACCGTCCGCCCCCGCGCGAGCGGTGCGTCACGTCGACATGCGCAACCTGCCAGCCATCGCGCGAAAACAGCGCGGGCAGGTAGCGGTGCATGTGATCGAAATAGGGAAGCGCGAGGAAAGCCTCGCGCCGGAAAGCCTTGAGCCCGCACCCTGTGTCGCGCGTGCCGTCCTTCAGGATCGCGGAGCGGATCTTGTTGGCGAATTTCGAGGCGAGTTTCTTCGAAAGCGTATCCTGCCGCCCGACCCGCTGTCCGGCGACAAGCCCCACCGCGTCGGACCCCGCCGCGCGCAGCGGCGCCATCAGCGCAGGCAGTTCCGAGGGCGGGTTCTGCCCGTCACCATCGAGCGTGCAGATGATCTGCCCTTTTGCCGCCAATACGCCCGAATGCACGCCCGCACTCTGGCCCGCGGAGTTCGGGTGATGCAGCAGACGCAGGTTGGGATGGCTCTTCATCCGCTCGCGCACGATTGCCCCCATCCCGTCATCCGAGCCGTCATCGACCACGATCACCTCGTAGTCGCAGACCGGCGCGCAAGCGGCGTCGATCTCGTCGAGCAGCGACGCGATATTGGGCGCCTCGTTCTTGGCGGGGATGACGATGGAAATTTCAGGCATGAAAGGCCGAACTCTTGGCTGGGCGCGAAGGCGGGTTCCTCTTAGCCGCGCCGCCCCGGCTTGTAAACGAGTCTTGCGGCACGGACCGATCCGCGCCGCAGGCGATCAGCCGAATTTCGCGAAGAGCATCGCGTAGCTCGGCTTGAGTTTCGTACGTGCGACCATCGCGCGGGCGACATCTCCCGAAATCGCGGCGTCGTAGAAAAACGCGACCGAAACCGCGAATCCATCGACGAGCTTCTGATACCCTTCGGCAGTTTCGGCCTCCGGGGCAGGATGTTTCACGATCTGAGCGGCGAGATAGCTCAGAAGAGAGGCATCGGCGATCAACTCGCGCCCGCCTTCCTCGCCCAGATTGACGTAATCCGTGGTCAGCACTCGCTCCATCTGGGCGTGATAGGCGTTCATCCGGTCTGAAAAGCCGACGATACCGTTGCGCACATGCAGGTCGCCGATTGCCTCACGTACGCCTTCGAGCGTCTCATGCGCTTCGGGAAGCTGGTTCGCCTCGACCTCTTCACTGGCCTTCGCCGCAAGCTCGGTCACCGTCTCGAACGTCGCACCAAGCACCGGATCGTCGGCATATTGCGGCGGCGGGTCGGCCGACCAATTTTGCGTGATCTTCGCCCATTCCGTGGAGAAACGCTCCAGCGCGGCCGCGGTCTCGGGGCCCTTACCCTGGTTCGACAGGAACAAGGCCGAACGATAGGTGCCGTAGGCTGCCCGCAACTGCGCCTCGCTGTCCTGAAACGGACCGGCCCAGAGCGTTCCCGCACCGAGCGCCGTCATACCGAGTGCCAGAATCGTCGCCTTCAACATCGCAATCGTCCCTCTTGCCGTCATCGCGTCGCGGGCAAGGTGCGCGGCTTTGCCCGCCAAGACAAGCAAAACCCCCGCGCGGACGGACCGCGCGGGGGTGATTTTCACTCGATCAAACCTCGGTTTGAGGATCAATCGCGGCTTTCGGGCGTCTCGACCGGGCCGAAATCAGCATCGTTCTCGGCCATGTCCATCGGTGCGGCGAGCGCTGCGGCGGCTTCCGCCTCCGCCTGACGCTGCACGATGACCTTGTGGTCGCGCTCCGCCGCGATCTTGCGAACGCGGGTGGTCGCGCCACCGGTGCCCGCCGGGATCAGGCGGCCGACGATGACGTTCTCCTTGAGGCCCACGAGCTTGTCGCGCTTGCCCTGCACCGAGGCTTCGGTGAGAACGCGGGTCGTCTCCTGGAAGGAGGCCGCCGAGATGAACGAACGGGTCTGCAGAGAGGCCTTGGTGATGCCGAGCAGAACGGGTTCGCCGTTCGCCGGACGACCACCGCGGGCCGCGACCTTCTCGTTCTCCTCGTCGAACTCGACCTTGTCGACATGTTCGCCCTTCAGCAACGTCGTATCGCCCGAGTCGAGGATCTCGATCTTTTGCAGCATCTGGCGAACGATCACCTCGATGTGCTTGTCGTTGATCTTCACGCCCTGCAGTCGATACACGTCCTGCACCTCATTGATGAGGTAGTCGGCCAGAGCCTCGATCCCCATGATGCGAAGGATGTCGTGCGGCGCCGGGTTGCCGTCCATGATGTAGTCACCCTTCTGCACGAAGTCGCCTTCCTGCACCGGGATGTGCTTGCCTTTCGGCACCATGTATTCGACGGGCTCCAGACCTTCGTCGCGCGGTTCGATCGCGATGCGGCGCTTGTTCTTGTAGTCCTTGCCGAAGCGCACATAGCCATCGATTTCGGCGATGATCGCGTGATCTTTCGGACGGCGTGCCTCGAAGAGTTCGGCCACACGCGGCAGACCACCGGTGATGTCCTTCGTCTTCGCGCCTTCGCGCGGAATACGTGCAACCACGTCGCCCGCTTTCACGTCCTGACCGTCTTCGACCGAGAGGATCGCGTCCACCGACATCGGATAGGTCACCGGGTTGCCCGCATCGTTGCGGACCGGCTCGCCATCCTCACCCAGCACCAGGATCTCCGGCTTGAGGTCGTTGCCCTTGGGCGCCGCGCGCCAGTCGGACACGATCTTCTGCGTCATGCCGGTCGCGTCATCGGTATCCTCGCGGACCGAGATGCCCGAGATGAGGTCGACGAAGCGAACCTTACCGGGTTTCTCGGCGATGATCGGCAGGGTGTAGGGGTCCCATTCGATCAGCTTGTCGCCACGCTTCACATCCGCGCCGTCGGTCACGAAGACCTTGGTGCCGTAGCCGATCTTGTGGCTCGCAAGCTCTTCGCCATGCTCGTTGATGATGGCGATCTGCATGTTGCGGCCCATCACGATCTGCTCGCCCGCCTCATTGGTGATGAGGTTGGGGTTGCGGAACTCGATCTTGCCCTCCTGGCTGGCCTCGAGGAACGACTGCGAGCCGCCCTGCGCAACACCGCCCAAGTGGAAGGTCCGCATCGTGAGCTGCGTGCCCGGTTCGCCGATCGACTGCGCCGCGATGATACCCACCGCTTCGCCGATATTGACCAGCGTACCGCGTGCGAGGTCGCGACCATAGCAAAGCGCGCAAACGCCCTCTTCGGCCTCGCAGGTCAGCGCCGAGCGGATACGGACGGATTGCACGCCCGCCTGCTCGATCGCGTCGGCCTTGCGCTCGTCGATCAGCTCGCCCTTGCGCACGATCACCTCGTCGGTGCCCGGCACCGGCACGTCATCAGCCGCGACGCGGCCGAGGATACGCTCGGAGATCGGGGCCACGACTTCACCGTCATTGACCGCAGCCGAAGCCGTGATCGCGTTCTCGGTGCCGCAATCATGCGTACGCACGATGCAGTCCTGCGCCACGTCGACGAGACGACGGGTCAGGTAACCCGAGTTCGCCGTCTTCAGAGCGGTATCCGATAGACCCTTACGGGCGCCGTGGGTCGAGTTGAAGTATTCAAGAACGGTCAGACCTTCCTTGAAGTTCGAGATGATCGGCGTTTCGATGATCTCGCCGTTCGGCTTGGCCATGAGGCCGCGCATCCCGCCGAGCTGTTTCATCTGCGTCACCGAGCCACGAGCGCCCGAGTGGGCCATCATGTAGACCGAGTTCGGTTCCTGTTCGGCACCGGCCTCGTCGTATTTCGGCGCCGAGATGGTGTTCATCATCGCCTCGGTGACCTTGTCGTTACACTTCGACCAGGCATCGACGACCTTGTTGTACTTCTCACCCTGGGTGATCAGACCGTCCATGTATTGCTGTTCGAAGTCCTTCACGAGGTCGCGGACGCCTTCGACGATGTCCCACTTGTTGTCCGGGATCACCATGTCGTCCTTGCCGAAGGAGATGCCGGCCTTGAACGCTTCGCGGAAGCCCATGCCCATGATCTGGTCACAGAAGATGACCGACTCCTTCTGACCGCAATAGCGGTAGACGGTGTCGATGACGTTCTGCACGTCTTTCTTCCGCAGCAGGCGGTTGACCAGCTCGAAGGGCGCCTTCGCGTTGAGCGGCAGCAGCGAGCCCAGACGGACGCGGCCCGGGGTGGTCTCAAAGCGCTCGAACACCTCGTTGCCGGTTTCGTCGATCTGCTTGACGCGGCAGGTGATCTTGGCGTGCAGATGCACCTCGCCCGCATTGAGCGCATGCTCCACTTCCTCGACCGAGGCGAAGTGCATGCCTTCGCCCTTCATGCCCTGACGCTCCATGGTCACGTAGTAGAGACCAAGGATCATATCCTGCGAAGGAACGATGATCGGCGCGCCGTTGGCGGGCGAGAGGACGTTGTTCGTCGACATCATCAGCACGCGCGCTTCCAGCTGGGCTTCCAGCGAGAGCGGCACGTGGACGGCCATCTGGTCACCGTCGAAGTCGGCGTTGAACGCCGAGCAGACGAGCGGGTGCAGCTGGATCGCCTTGCCTTCGATCAGCATCGGCTCGAACGCCTGGATGCCCAGACGGTGCAGCGTCGGCGCGCGGTTCAGCAGAACCGGGTGCTCGCGGATGACCTCGTCGAGGATATCCCAGACTTCCGGACGCTCTTTTTCGACCAGCTTCTTCGCCTGCTTCACGGTGCTCGACAGGCCCTTGGCCTCGAGGCGCGAGTAGATGAAGGGCTTGAAGAGTTCGAGCGCCATCTTCTTGGGCAGACCGCACTGGTGCAGCTTGAGTTCCGGGCCGGTCACGATGACCGAACGACCCGAGAAGTCCACGCGCTTACCCAGAAGGTTCTGACGGAAGCGACCCTGCTTACCCTTGAGCATGTCCGACAGCGACTTCAGCGGGCGCTTGTTGGTGCCCGTGATGACGCGGCCGCGACGGCCGTTGTCGAACAGCGCATCGACCGATTCCTGAAGCATCCGCTTTTCGTTACGCACGATGATGTCGGGCGCACGCAGTTCGATCAGACGCTTGAGACGGTTGTTCCGGTTGATCACGCGACGGTAGAGGTCGTTGAGATCCGAGGTCGCGAAACGGCCACCATCGAGCGGGACGAGCGGACGCAGTTCCGGCGGGATCACCGGAAGCACGGTCAGCACCATCCACTCGGGGCGGTTGCCCGACTCGAGGAAGGATTCCACGATTTTCAGACGCTTGATGATCTTCTTCGGCTTCAGCTCGCCCGTGGCTTCCTTGAGCTCCTCGCGGAGCTGCTCGGCGGTCGCCTCGAGGTCGATCGCGGCCAGCATCTCACGGATCGCTTCCGCACCGATATTCGCCGTGAACGCGTCAGCGCCATAGGCGTCCTGCGCGTCGAGATACTCTTCTTCCGAGAGCAGCTGGCCGTAGCTCAGGTCGGTCAGACCCGGCTCGATCACCACGTAGTTCTCGAAATAGAGGATGCGCTCGAGATCGCGCAGCGTCATGTCCAGCATCAGGCCGATGCGCGAAGGCAGCGACTTGAGGAACCAGATATGCGCGACGGGCGAGGCCAGTTCGATATGGCCCATACGCTCGCGGCGGACTTTCTGGAGGGTGACTTCGACGCCGCACTTCTCGCAGACAACGCCGCGATACTTCATGCGCTTGTACTTGCCGCACAGGCATTCGTAATCCTTGATCGGGCCAAAGATACGCGCGCAGAACAGGCCATCACGCTCGGGCTTGAACGTGCGGTAGTTGATGGTTTCCGGCTTCTTGATCTCGCCGTAGGACCAGCTCAGGATCCGCTCCGGCGAGGCCAGCGAGATCTTGATCTCGTCAAACGCCTTCGGCTGCGCGAGCGGGTTGAACGGGTTTTGGGTCAGTTCCTGGTTCATCTGTAAATCCTTGAATGAGGGCGGAAGGGATCAGAGGAGGGCCAAAGCCCTCACTCCTCTTCCTCCGCGTCCAGGAGTTCCATGTTGAGGCCGAGGCCCCGGACCTCTTTGACGAGAACGTTGAACGATTCCGGCACGCCGGCTTCGAAATTGTCCTCGCCCTTGACGATCGACTCGTAGACCTTCGTCCGGCCGGCCACGTCGTCCGATTTCACCGTCAGCATCTCCTGCAGGGTGTAGGCGGCGCCGTAGGCTTCCAGAGCCCAGACTTCCATCTCCCCGAGACGCTGACCACCGAACTGCGCCTTACCACCCAGCGGCTGCTGCGTGACGAGCGAGTACGGACCGGTCGAACGGGCGTGCATCTTGTCATCGACGAGGTGGTGAAGCTTGAGGAAGTACTTCACACCCACCGTGACCTTGCGCGCGAACTGCTCGCCGGTGCGGCCGTCGAACACGGTCGACTGACCGGATTGATCGAAGCCCGCACGCTTGAGCGCGTCGTTGATGTCGGCTTCTTTCGCACCGTCGAAGACCGGGGTCGCGATCGGAACACCGGTGCGGACAGCTTCGGCGCTTTCGATGAAGGCCTCGTCATCCATACCGGCGAGGACCTCGTCATAGGTCTCTTCGCCATAGCCGATCTTCATCGCTTCGCGAACCGGGGTCATGTCGCCGTTGCGGCGATAGGCGCGGATCGCCTCGTCGATCTGGTTGCCCAGACCGCGCGACGCCCAACCCATGTGAGTCTCGAGGATCTGACCGACGTTCATGCGCGAAGGCACGCCCAGCGGGTTCAGCACGAGATCGACAGGGGTGCCATCGGCGAGGAACGGCATGTCTTCCATCGGAACGACTTTCGACACGACGCCCTTGTTCCCGTGACGACCGGCCATCTTGTCGCCTGCCTGAAGCTTGCGCTTCACGGCCACGAAGACCTTGACCATCTTCATCACGCCCGGAGGCAGGTCGTCGCCCTGGCGGACCTTCTCGACCTTGTCCTCGAAACGCAGGTCGAGCGCGCGTTTCTGCGCCTCGAACTGGTCGTTGAGCGCTTCGACTTCCTTCGCATCGCCCTCGTCTTCGAGCGCGAGCTGCCACCACTGGCCCTTCGACAGGGTGCCCAGCAGTTCGTCGTCGATGGTCGAACCGGCCTTGATGCCTTTCGGCCCCTTCACGGCGGTCTTGCCCATGATCAGGGTCTTGAGGCGCGCGTAGATGTTGCGCTCGAGGATCGCGAGCTCGTCGTCCCGGTCACGGGCCAGACGTTCGACTTCCTCACGCTCGATCTGCAACGCACGCTCGTCCTTGTCGACGCCGTGACGGTTGAAGACGCGGACTTCCACGATCGTACCATAGGCACCCGGCGGCAGACGCAGCGAGGTGTCGCGCACGTCGGACGCTTTCTCACCGAAGATGGCGCGGAGGAGTTTCTCTTCCGGCGTCATCGGGCTTTCGCCCTTCGGGGTGATCTTGCCCACGAGGATATCGCCCGGCCCCACTTCGGCGCCGATATAGACAATGCCCGCTTCGTCGAGGTTGCGCAGGGCTTCCTCGCCAACGTTCGGGATGTCGCGGGTGATCTCTTCCGGGCCGAGCTTGGTGTCACGCGCCGCCACTTCGTATTCGTCGATGTGGATCGAGGTGAACACGTCGTCGCGGTGGATCCGCTCGGAGATCAGGATCGAGTCTTCGTAGTTGTAGCCGTTCCAGGGCATGAAGGCGACGACCACGTTGCGGCCGATCGCCAGTTCGCCCTGATCGGTCGACGGACCGTCAGCGACAACCTGACCCTTCACCACCTTGTCGCCCACTTTCACGACGGGACGCTGGTTGATGGTCGAGGACTGGTTCGAACGCTTGAACTTGCGCAGACGGTAGATGTCCACGCCCGGATCGCCCGCTTCGAGATCGTCGGTCACGCGAATAACGATACGCTGCGCATCGACCTGGTCGATGATGCCGCCACGGTTCGCGGTGATCGCAGCCCCAGAGTCGCGCGCCACGGTCGCTTCCATGCCGGTGCCGACATAGGGCGCTTCCGAACGCAGCAGCGGCACGGCCTGACGTTGCATGTTCGCACCCATCAGAGCGCGGTTCGCGTCGTCGTTTTCGAGGAACGGGATGAGCGCCGCACCGACCGAGACCAGCTGTTTCGGCGACACGTCGATCAGGTCCACCATTTCCGGCGGGTTGAGCGCGTATTCGCCCGACTGGCGGGTCGAGACGAGGTCGTTGATGAACTTGCCGTTCTCGTCGAGGGTCGCGTTCGCCTGCGCCACGGTGTGACGCATTTCCTCGGTCGCGGACATGTAGACCACCTCGTCGGTGACCTTGCCATCCTCGACCTTGCGATACGGGGTCTCGATGAAGCCATACTTGTTCACGCGGGCGAAGGTGGCCAGCGAGTTGATCAGACCGATGTTCTGACCTTCCGGCGTTTCGATCGGGCACATCCGGCCGTAGTGGGTCGGGTGAACGTCGCGCACCTCGAAGCCGGCACGCTCACGGGTCAGACCGCCCGGCCCGAGCGCCGAAAGACGACGCTTGTGCGTGACTTCCGAGAGCGGGTTGGTCTGGTCCATGAACTGCGACAGCTGCGAGGAGCCGAAGAATTCACGCACCGCGGCCGCGGCCGGCTTCGCGTTGATCAGATCCTGCGGCATGACCGTGTCGATCTCGACCGAGGACATGCGCTCCTTGATCGCGCGCTCCATGCGCAGCAGGCCGACGCGATACTGGTTCTCCATCAGTTCGCCGACCGAACGCACACGGCGGTTGCCGAGGTGGTCGATGTCGTCGATCTCGCCCTTGCCGTCGCGCAGTTCCACCAGGCCCTTGATGCAGGCGATGATGTCTTCGCGGCGCAGCGTGCGCTGGGTGTCCGGCGCATCGAGGTCAAGACGCATGTTCATCTTCACGCGACCGACGGCCGAGAGGTCGTAGCGCTCGCTGTCGAAGAACAGGCTGTCGAAGAGCGACGAGGCGGCTTCGACGGTCGGCGGCTCACCCGGACGCATGACGCGGTAGATGTCCATGAGCGCGGTGTCGCGGTTCATGTTCTTGTCCGCGGCCATGGTGTTGCGGATGTAGGGGCCGACATTGACGTTATCGATGTCGAGCACCGGGATCTCGGTGATGCCGTTGTCGAGCAGCGTCTTGATCGACCCGCCGACGAGCTCGCCATCCTTGTCGTAATCCGCCGTCAGCTCGTCACCCGCTTCGATGTAGATGAAGCCGGTGTCCTCGTTGATGATGTCCTTGGCGCAGAAGCGGCCCAGGATGTGGTCGAACGGCACGAGCAGCTCGGGAACCGAGTTGTCGTCACGCCATTTCTTGACCATGCGCGGGGTCGCCTTGTCGCCCGCTTTGAGGATCACCTCGCCCGAAGCCGCATCGACGAGGTCGAAGGTCGGACGGGTGCCGCGAACGCGGTCGGGGAAGAACTTGGTGACCCAGCCCGAACGGCCCTTGGCGGTGTAGGAGACGGTCTCGTAATAGGCATCCATGATGCCTTCCTGATCGAGGCCGAGCGCATAGAGAAGCGTCGTCACCGGCAGTTTGCGGCGACGGTCGATGCGTGCGAACACCAGATCCTTGGCGTCGAATTCGAAGTCGAGCCACGACCCGCGATAGGGGATGATCCGGCAGGCGAACAGCAGCTTGCCCGAGCTGTGCGTCTTGCCGCGGTCATGGTCGAAGAACACGCCGGGCGAACGGTGCATCTGGCTCACGATGACCCGCTCGGTCCCGTTCACGATGAACGTACCGTTCTTCGTCATCAGGGGCATGTCGCCCATGAAGACATCCTGTTCCTTGATGTCCTTGACCGAGCGCGCGCCGGTTTCCTCGTCCACATCGAACACGATGAGACGCAGGGTGACCTTCAGCGGCGCCGAATAGGTCATGTCGCGCGCCTGGCACTCCTCGACATCGTATTTCGGCTTCTCGAGCTCGTATTTCACGAACTCCAGGATGGCGTTGTCATTGAAATCCTTGATCGGGAAGACCGACTGGAAAACGCCCTGGAGACCCTCGCCATCGGTGGGCTTGTCCGCCTCGCCGGAGCGCAGGAACAGATCGTAGGAGGATTTCTGAACCTCGATGAGGTTCGGCATTTCAAGGACTTCACGGATTTTGCCGTAATAGCGGCGGATGCGTTTTTGACCAACGTAAGCTTGAGCCATGCTCTGCGTGACCTTTCGTCTCTTCGCGACTGGCGCAATGTCGGGGCCCATTGCGCGCCGCAAGGCGAATGAAGGGGGGCGGTTCCATACCTGCCTTCCGTCCCACCGAAAGGCTCCCGAACCGCGAACGCCGCCTTGGAGAGGGCTTCAGGGCGGCAAAGCCCTCTCCGAGACAGGTTCGGCTGGGCCCGGGGATTGCCCGGACCCAGCCCATTTTTCAGATCGGATGCAGGCGCATCCGGCTCGATTACTTGAGCTCGACTTTCGCGCCGGCTTCTTCGAGCTTTTTCTTGATCTCTTCGGCTTCCGCTTTCGCAGCGCCTTCCTTGACCTTGCCGCCAGCCTCAACGAGGTCTTTGGCTTCTTTCAGGCCCAGGCCGGTGATGCCACGGACTTCCTTGATCACGTTGATCTTGTTGGCGCCAGCTTCCACGAGAACGACGTCGAATTCGTCTTTCTCTTCGACAGCTTCAGCAGCACCAGCAGCCGGGCCAGCCATCATGACGGCGCCACCGGCGGCCGGCTCGATGCCGTATTCGTCTTTCAGGATGGTTTTCAGTTCCTGGGCTTCCAGAAGGGTCAGGCCCACGATTTCTTCGGCGAGTTTTTTCAGATCAGCCATTTTACAGTTCCTAGATTTGGGTTTTCCAACGTCGCGGTTTCAAGCCGCTACGGGACAAGTCGATTGCTTACGCAGCCTTTTCCTCGATGGTGGAAAGGATGCTCGCGATGTTCGAAGCAGGCGCGCCAACGGCACCGGCGATGTTCGAAGCGGGTGCACCGATGGCCGAAACGATCTGAGCGATGAGCTCTTCACGCGACGGCATATCGGCGACGGCTTTGACACCGGCGACGTCGAGGGCCGAGTCTCCCATTGCGCCGCCGAGGATTTCGAGTTTCTCGTTATCCTTGGCGTACTTGACGACCACTTTCGCCGCGGCGACAGGGTCCTCAGAATAGGAAAGCACGGTCATGCCCGTCAGGTATTCAGCGATGCTTGCGCAGGGCTGACCTTCAAGGGCGATCTTGGCGAGCTTGTTCTTGGCAACACGAACCGAACCACCCGCTTCACGCATGCGTGCGCGGAGGTCCTGCATGTCAGCAACCGTCATGCCTTCGTAGTGAGCAACCACCACGACGCCAGAGCTTGCGAAGATCTGGCCGAGTTCCTCGACCACTTTCTCTTTTTGGGCTCTATCCACAGTTACACTCCAAGTATGGGGGTTTCCCCCCGGCTCTCATTGTCCCGGTTTCCCGGGGTCGGGTCCGAAGGGCCCGAGGCCAGATCGCCCGAGATCGGCCCGAAGGCCCAAACCCGGATTGGTCTCGATCCCCATCTCAGGAAGGAAATTAAGCCGTCACCTTGCGGGATCGGGCACCCTCCGTCTCGGACAGGTCAGGGCGGAAGCGTCAGGCCGCCGCCCTGCCATCCACCGAGGTCTCCCCCGGCGGAATTCTCTTAGTTGCCGGTCGCCGACGTGAGGTCGAGCGACACGCCCGGGCCCATGGTCGAGCTCAGCGACACCTTCTTGAGGTAGGTGCCCTTCGCGCCCGTGGGCTTGGCTTTCGACACGGCGTCCACGAAAGCGCGGACGTTCTGGGCGAGCTGCTCCTCGGTGAAGGAGACCTTGCCGATGCCGCCATGAATGACGCCGGCCTTCTCGACCTTGAACTGGACTTCGCCGCCCTTCGCCGCTTCGACAGCCGCTTTCACGTCCATCGTCACGGTGCCGACCTTCGGGTTCGGCATCAGGTTGCGCGGGCCCAGGACTTTACCCAGACGGCCGACGAGCGGCATCATGTCGGGGGTCGCGATGCAGCGATCGAACTCGATCGTGCCGCCCTGAATGGTTTCCATCAGGTCCTCGGCGCCGACGATATCGGCCCCGGCTTCCTTGGCTTCATCCGCTTTCGCGCCGCGAGCGAAGACAGCCACGCGGACGGTCTTGCCGGTGCCGTTCGGCAGAGCGACGACGCCACGGACCATCTGGTCCGCATGGCGCGGGTCGACGCCGAGGTTCATCGCGATTTCGAGCGTCTCGTCGAATTTCGCATTCGCGTTCGACTTGATCAGCGCGACGGCTTCCTCGACGGTGATGTTGTCCTTGCCGGCGAAGGCTTCGCGGGCGGCTTTGGTGCGTTTACCGAGATTTGCCATGACTTAGCCTTTCACCTCGATGCCGATCGACTTCGCGGAGCCGAGGATGATGTTCATCGCGCCTTCGATATCGTTGGCGTTCAGGTCTTTCATCTTCGCTTCGGCGATCTGACGAACCTGAGCGGCGGTCACGGTGCCGGCGACTTCACGACCCGGCTTCTCCGAGCCCTTCGGACGGTTGCGCTTGCCGACGGGCTTGAGGCCCGCAGCCTGCTTCAGGAAGAAGCTGGCGGTCGGCTGCTTGATCTCGAAGGTGAAGGACTTGTCAGCGTAATAGGTGATGATCGTCGGGATCTTCGCCTGCTTGTCCATCTCCTGCGTCTTGGCGTTGAACGCCTTGCAGAATTCCATGATGTTGATCCCGCGCTGACCCAGCGCCGGACCGACCGGCGGGGACGGGTTCGCGCCGCCTGCCGGGATTTGCAGCTTGAGCTGCCCGATAACTTTCTTGGCCATGTGGCCCTCTCCTTATCACTGTCACACCCGGAGGATGCGAAGTTTAGTGGTTCGGTCCGGGACACCTTGTCTCAGCAAGGACCCTCGCCTCCCACGGCTCACACTCAGGCGGTTTTCTGCACCTGCGTGTATTCCAGTTCGACCGGCGTCGGCCGGCCGAAGATCGAGACGGTGACCTTCAGGCGGCTCGC
Organism: Thioclava marina; assembly: GCF_002020135.1. GTDB lineage: Bacteria > Pseudomonadota > Alphaproteobacteria > Rhodobacterales > Rhodobacteraceae > Thioclava > Thioclava marina. The sequence continues at coordinate 694,591 of NZ_MPZS01000002.1, forward strand.
CGCCTCGTCCACTTCCTCGACCATGCCCGAGAAGCCCTCGAAGGGCCCGTCGGTCACATTCACGTTCTCGCCGACCTCGAAGGTGATGAGGCTGCGCGGCGCGGCCTGCTCACCCGATTCGTCGACGCGGCTCAGGATGCGGTTCACTTCCGCATCCGACATCGGCATCGGCTTGCCCTGCGGCCCGAGGAAACCGGTCACCCGGTTCGTCGAGTTGATCAGGTGATAACCCTTGTCGGTCATCTCCATACGCACGAGCACGTAGCCCGGCATGAAGCGACGCTCGGAGGTCACCTTCTTGCCACGACGCACCTCGATCACCTCTTCGGTCGGCACGAGGACTTCTTCGATCTGGTCTTCCAGACCCTTGTCGATCACGGCCTGACGGATGCTCTCGGCCACTTTCTTCTCGAAGTTCGAGAGAACGCTCACCGAATACCAACGTTTCGCCATGCCGATTCTTTGCCTCTTACCACCGATGCCAAGGCATCGAAAATTCCTGTTATATCACGGGGTTGGCCCGCCATCCCCAGAACAAAAAACAGCGTGCACCACGCGAATCGATGCACGCCGGTTCTGGAAAGTTCCGCCCCTTTACCGCCGAAGGCCTTTGAATTCAAGACCGTTAGGCCGCAGCGCGGTCACTTCTTCGCCGCAACTGCGAGAGGCGCAATCGCCGCGTGCCCGTTCGGGGATCAGCTGCCGATCACCTGGGTCACGCCAAGACGGATGATCCAGTCGACGAGCGAGAAGAAGATCGCCGTCAGGGCCGCCATCGCGAGCACCATGCCGGTCGTCAGCAGAACCTCGCGCCGGTTCGGCCAGGTCACCTTGCCCGCTTCCGAGCGCACCTGCTGGAGAAACTGGAGGGGGTTTGCCATTCTCGTCATCCCTTATGCGCGCCGCATGTCGCGCCGCCTCATCTGCCCGAAGCGCCCCGAGAGGCGCAATTGCCGCCAGATACGCGCTCCCCTCCCGGATTTCAAGGCTGATGCCGTCACTGGCCGCGCGCGCAGTGATCTGCGTGATGCGCATGGCGGCCCTGCAGACGGAAAATTGCACCTGCTTCGTGCTAAAGGAGATCACAAGAAGATGGCGCCCTCCGCGCCAGTCATGGAGCAACCCGATGCCGACCGTTCTCAACCGCTATGCCACGCCGTTCATCACCGGCCTCTTCCTCATCTCGTTGATTTCCGGGGTGGCGCTGTTCTTCCACTGGGGCTCGTCGTGGTTCCGCGGCATGCATGAATGGCTCTCGCTGGTCCTGATCGTGCCCTTTGTTCTTCACATCTGGAAGAACTGGCGCGCGATGATGAATTACTTCAAGCGTGCACCGATGTTCCTGGCGCTCGCCGTGTCGCTGGTCGCAGCGCTCGCCTTCGCGATTCCCGCCGCAATGCAACCGAGTGGCGCGGTGCGTGGCGGTCCGCCGCAATTCGCGATCGCTCAGGCGATGTTCGATGCGCCGCTCGGCACCGTCGCCCCGGTCTTCGGGCTCACCGAGCAGGAGGCACTTGCCAAACTTGGCGCGACCACGATCGGCCAAAGCCTGACCCAGATCGCGGAGGCACAGGGCAGCTCTGCGGCTTCGCTGGCGCAGGAGCTTATGAAACCTGCGGAGTAACCAACGCCAAACCCGTTGCCGCACGGGCGGGGGCGCTCTAAAAAGGAATGCAACTCATGATTGCATTTCGAGCTTCTGTTGCCCCCGAAAACCTCCTTGCTTCACACACGCGCCGCCACACCGGCCCTCCGGCTCTGGCGACGCTTGAGTGGACTGCGCGGCGCGATTGACCGCATAGAGGGGGCAACCGTCACCGGCTGGGCGGCGCAGCGAGGCGCGTCGCCCCCTCTCACAGTCGAACTGCATTGCGCAGACGGACGCCTCGCGACACTGCGCGCGGCTGCGTATCGGGCTGATCTCGAAGGGGCAGGCATCGGCACGGGGCGGCACGGGTTTTCGATTGCCTTGCCGCCTCAGCTGATCGAAGCCGTCCATGCGGGAGGCTGGATCGCGCTTCGCCAAGCGCAGGCAGGCCCGGAGATCGCGCGGCTCGAACTCGGCACCGAAGCGCATGCATCGGGAAAAGGCTCACCGCTTGCCCGCCATCTCTTCGGTCCACTCCTGCGTCTCGGCGATCCCGTCGCGCACGACGCGCGCCCCGATCTTTCCCGCCATCGCGCGCTTTTCAGCAACCGCGCCGCCGCAGGCCCCGAAGCTCTTCCGGCCCCTCTCTTCGCTTATCTCGATTTCGTCCGGCATCGCGACGCTCGTCCGGAAACATTCCCCCCCGAACACGATGCCGAGCAGATCGGCGAACTCCTGCGCTGGTATCTCGACGAGTACGGCGCGCGGCGCACCGGCCTTCAGACCCCGCTCTCGCGCGCGGCGATCGACTGGCTCAACACGGAGGAGAACGGGATCACCCGCGCCATTGGGCTGTTTGACCCGCACGCCCCCGACCGAGAACGCGCGATCGCCCATTGGGCGACCGAACTCGCCCCCAGCCTCGACCTGGCGGATTGCCTGATTTCCGAGACGCATCGCGCCCACCTCTGCGAACCGCTCACATCCGACCCTTTCGCGCTCAACCATTTCACGCGCCACCTGCACACCACGATCCCGGCGCTCACAGCCCTCGACCCGACGCAGAGCGAAGATCGGCGCACCCTGACACTCGCGGTGATGGCGCTTGCGCTAGAACAGCCTGCCTTCCTCTGGTTCGTGCCGCGCACCGATCTCGACACGCTCCTCGACAGCGGCGCTTTCTCGAATTTCGCAACCGACTTGTGTCCCGGCACGTCGGCTTCTCGGTCCCGCTATGGCGCGACCCTGCGCGCAACCGGGTTCGATCTCGACACGCGCAGCTTCCTGCGCAGCCCCGAGGGTCACCGGATCGAGGCCGCCCGCCTCCCTGTGCCCTCAGAGGCTCCCGTCGATATCCAGATTCTCGGCCCCTTTCACAAGGCCGCTGGGCTCGGCCAGTCGACCCGGCTCTCGCAAGCGATCCTCGGCCACACCCCCTACAGCCTTCACGCAGTCGATATCGCCCGCGACAACCCCACACCGAGCCGCCCGCGGATCGAGACCGGAGCCGCGCGCCCCGCGCGCATCAACCTGCTGCATCTCAACGCCGAAGCGGTCCCCGCCGCGCTCGCCTACGAGCCCGACATTTTCTCGGGCGCCTACACGATCGCCTATATCTACTGGGAGCTCGACAGCCCCGCACTCTGTCACCATCTCGCGCTCGATCTGGTGGATGAGATATGGGTCTCGTCCGAGTACTGCGCCGAGATCTATCGGGGCGCGACCACCAAGCCGGTCACCAATGTCGGCATGTGTTTCGAAGAGCCCCCCGCGATCGAGCGCCCCGAAGCCCGCCACGCGCTGCACGCCCGCCTCGAACTGCCCACCTCTGCCTTTACCCTGCTCACAAGCTTCGACAGCTTTTCCTTCCTCCAGCGCAAGAACCCCCTCGGGACGCTGCGCGCCTTTGGCGCGGCCTTCCCCGACGACCCCGAAGCCCGGTTGATCCTCAAGAGCCAGAACCGCGCGAAGGTGCGCGACCCGGCACAAGCCGCGCTCTGGGCGGAAATCGACCGCGAGATCGCCGCCGATCCGCGAATTCTGCTGCTTGATGAAACGATGGATTATTCCGAGGTCCTGCGCCTGATCGCGGGGGCGGATGGCTATCTCTCTTTGCACCGCTCGGAGGGTTGGGGTTTCGGGATGCTCGAGGCGATGGCGCTCGGCACGCCGGTCCTATGCACTGGATATTCCGGCAATCTCGAGTTTTGCGACCCTCAGACCGCATGGCTCGTTCCGGCCGATCTCGTCGAAGTCGGCCCTCAGGATTACATCTTCGCCCGCCCCGGCCAGCACTGGGGCGAGCCCGACCTTGCCGTCGCAATCGAGCAACTGCGCGCTTTCCGATCTGACCCTGAGCTTCGAAGGAAAAAAGCGGCGCAGGCCCAGATCAGGGTGCGCCGCGATTTCTCGGCCTCCGCCATAGCACGCCGCTACGAGGTGCGCCTGCGCGAGATCTTTGACGAACTCGACGCGCGTTGATCAGACCCAGCGCCCGATCGCCGTGACAGAGAGCGTGCAGCTGTCGCCCGCAGCGAAACTCGCACCGTTCGCCGCATAGAGCACCCCCCAGGCCCCGGCCGCGCTGCCGCCCTCGAAACCGGCAAAGGACACCGCGCCCGCCCCGATAGCGCTGCCCGCCGCGAGACTGTCCGCATCGAGCGCGATGCTCAACGCGGGTGTCGCCACGAAGGCTTGCGGGAACGACCAATAGACCTTGAGCGCCCAGTTCGCGTCATAGGCAAGGCCAAGGCTCTGCGTGCAGATCTGCGTGCCATCGGCGAAACGCACATATTCGCCCGAGGCATTCGTGCCCCGCTCGATCACCGCGCCGCCCGTTTGCGAAACCGTCCCCACGATCGCCGAACCGCTCAGCGCGCCCTCGATCACAGCACCTTGCGCCATTACCGCGCGCCCCGTCGCGGCCTCTACGCGCAGCCCCTCGAACCAGCTCGCGCCATCCGCGCTCGTCTTGATCGCGAAATCGTCACCGCCCGCGATTCCCATCTCGGCGCGACCCGACCAGTTCGACTGGAACAGCAGACTCGCCGTCTCGCCCACCGCCGCCTTGTTCACCTTCAGCTGATGGCCCGCGCCCGCATGGCTCAGCAGCGTCGCATCGGCCGAAACCGCCAGCCTGTTCGTTGTATCATAGCCCGTCGCGATCCCCACACCGTCGAGATTGGTCAGCGCGGGCAGCGGCAGCATGTCCCACGCCCCGCCCGCAAGCACCAGTTCCACACCCTCGTCGAGCACAAATGCCCGCCAGCCGTCGCGCGGCTCAAGGAATTGCCAAGCCTGCGCCGACCACAGCGCGAGCTTGCCGGCCTGCCCCGCCCAAGCTCCCGTCACGCCAGTCGGCAAAAGGTAGCGCGCGCCTTCGGCCGGTGCGAGCGGCGGCTCGGCCTGACTGCGTGAGAGCACCGCGAGCTGCACCAGCGCATCGAGAATTTGCAGCGCTTCGTTATGGGTGACGTGTTTTTGCGCCTGGCTGCCGAGCATATAGGGCAGCGCGAGATTGGCCGAGAGATCAGACATCGAGAACTTCCTGCGCTGAGACGTTACGGGGCAGGACGATAGGCGGACAGGGTTAACAGATTTCGAGCGCGGCGCGCGCTGCCTTGCCCCCCTCTCCACCAACCCCTAGGTTCGGTACGATCACAGGTTCAGGACTTTCCCGATGGCTCCCAAATTTGGCACCAGTGGCTTGCGCGGTCTCGTGACCGAGCTGACTGCGGATCTCGTCACCGATTACACCCGCGCCTTTCTCGAAGCCTGCCCGACCGGCGGCGCGGTGCATGTGGGCTGGGATCTGCGCCCCTCCTCGCCTGCGATCGCCGAGATGGTGATTGCCGCGATCAGAGCGGCCGGGATCGAGGCGATCCGCGAAGGCGCCCTGCCCACCCCCGCGCTGGCACTGTCCTCGATGGGTACGGGGCACGCCGCGATCATGGTCACCGGAAGTCATATTCCCGCAGACCGCAACGGGCTGAAATTCTACGTTCCCGGGGGCGAAATCACCAAGGAAGACGAACGCGAAATCCTGATGCGTATCGGCCAGGACTGGGAGATTGCGCGCCAACCCGGCGCGCTGACCGAGGGTGCGCAGAGTGCTGCAAATTACATCGCGCGCTATGTCTCAGGTTTCGGGACCGATGCGCTCGCCGGGATGCGCATCGGCATCTACGAGCACAGCTCGGTCGCGCGCGACATCCTCATCGCCGCCATCCAGCAGCTGGGTGCGCAGCCCGTGCCGCTCGCGCGGTCCGACATCTTCATCCCCGTCGATACCGAAGCCGTCGACCCCGCAACCCGCACCCGGCTCGCAACCTGGTGCGCCGAGCACGCACTCGATGCCCTGATTTCCACCGATGGCGATGCCGACCGGCCGATGGTCACCGACGAGACGGGAACGATCGTGCCCGGCGACGTCCTCGGTGCGCTCACCGCGCAGGCGCTCGGCGCGAAGATCCTCTGCACCCCGGTTTCATCCAACACGATGATCGATGCCATGCCCGAATTCGCGCGGATCGAGCGCACGAAGATAGGCTCTCCCTTCGTCATCGCCGCGATGGAAGCTGCGCTCGACGCAGACCCTCACGCCAGGGTCGTCGGCTTCGAACCCAATGGCGGCTTCCTTCTCGGCTTCACGGCGCAAGGCCCCACTGGCCCGATCCCACCGCTTGCGACCCGCGATTGCCTCCTGCCGATCCTCGCGCCCCTTGTTACAGCAGCCCGCGACGGGGTCCGCCTTTCCGAACTCGTCTCGCGCCTTCCCGCGCGCTTCACCGCCGCCGACCGGCTCGCCGAGATCCCGACCGACCGCTCCGCCGCGCTGATAGATGCGCTCGCCGCCGATCCGGCCGAACGCGCGCGTTTCTTCGACACGCTGGGGCCCACGGAGACGATCGACCGCACCGACGGCCTGCGCCTGCAATTCACCTCGGGCGAGATCGTTCACCTGCGCCCCTCGGGCAATGCCCCGGAGTGCCGCTGCTACGCCGAAGCCGATAGCCCCGCGCGTGCCCGCGCCCTTGTCGAACACCACCTCGCGAAGCTGCGTGACAGTCTGGGCTGAGATCACACATCGACCATCCCGTCGCCGATCCCGCTCAGATCGACATCGACGAATTCGATCGTCACGCCGAGATCACTGAACAGCAGGTCGTCGCCCTGCTCGCTCATATGCGCGCGCACGTCGGCAGCCGAAGTGTAATTGAACCCCTCGAAACTCAGCTTGTCCCAGGGCTCGAGGTCGAGGACTACATGGTGGCCGTCCTCGCCCGCGCGGAAGACGAACTGATCAGCCATGATCCCGCCTTGCAGCAAGTTGTAGCCCGCGCCCCCATCGAGGACGTCCTCGAAGTCGAAGGAGCGGAACCAGTCGATCTGCGCCTGCGCACTCTGGGTGATCATTTCGGGGCTCTGTGCGAAAGAAGCCACGACCCGCTCGCGCGTATAAACGCCGCTGTCGAGTTGATCGAGCCACCAGGTCAACCCGCCGCTGTCGGGCGCACGGCCCAGAACGTTTTGATAGAGAAGCGAGATGAACCCCTCATCGTCCAGATTGCCATAGGTACCCAGGAATTCCGGCGAATTGACGAAACCCGTAACCATCTCGAGGAAGTCCATTCCTTCGGCCCGCATCTCGCTCCAATAGACCATTCCGCCCAGGTTCGGCTCACGCCCAAGCGTCGCCTGATAAAGCCGAAACACATCATCGGTGAAATCCGTCTGCGTGCTCACTCGCGACAGGCCCAATGTGTCAATCGCGGTGGCGTCACGAAATTCAGCGCTCTCCGAGAAGCCGACCACGACCTCCTCGCGGCTTTTCGTTCCCGCCTCGAGCTGATCGAGCCACCAGGTCAAACCGCCGTTGTCGGGGGGGCGGTCCAGCACGTTCTGATAAAGCAGCGTCAGAAATTGGGTGTCGTTGGTATCCTGATAGAGCGTCTGGAACTCTGCCGAGTTGATGAAACCGTCGGCCACCTGTTGCAGGCTCAACGCGCCCGAGCCCAGAATATCGGTCCAATAGGCGAGCCCCTTCGCGTCCGGCGCGCGGTCGAGCGTGGCTTGATAGACCCGGTAGATCTGCGCCGCGAACGGATCATAGCTGCGGTCGATGCGCCCACCGTTGAGCAGGTCGTCGCCGCCCAGACCTTGCAGGATATCGGGCCCGTCATTGCCCACCAGCGTATCGTTGCCGCCGCGCCCGTCGATGAAATCGGCTTGCTGCGTGCCTTCGGTATGAATGTTGCCGATCTCGGGCGGGGTGATCGTGCTGTGCCACATGTCGCGCAGATCGCCGATCGTGAAATCGTCTGAACTCAGGCTGCTGCCATCGGCGGACTGCACGAAGACCCGTTCATCCCCGATGCTGATTTCTGCCCCTGTGGCGGTCGATGTGATGTCGAGCGCATCCTTGCTGTAGAACCACGCCATGCCGGAGAGGTCGAGCCGGTCCGTCCCCGGCTCGTAATCCATGATCCAGTCAGTCTGCCCGTCTGCATCGAGCACGAAGATATCCGCGCCCGCCCCGCCCCAAAGCGAATCCGCGCCCGCCCCATCTTGCAGGATATCCGCCCCCTCTCCGCCGGTGATCCCGTCATTCCCCGAGCCACCCGAGATCAGGTCATTCGCAGAGGTTCCCACCGCCTGCCCGCCACCATCCGCCATTCGCAGCGCCAGTCCGGCCGGACCCAACTCGACCCGGAGCTGGGTAATCCCGGTCCCCTGATCGCTCAGCGCCGGCGGCACATCCCCCACCACGAAGATATCGAGCCCGGTCGCATCCGCGATCATTTCGGCTGCGCGCGGATCGGCCAGCGCGGTGTCGATCCCGTCCGCAATCGTACCGATCTGCACCAGCCGCCCGCTCGGCAAGAGCGTCATCAGGCTCACCCCGTCATCGGCTCCGCCGGCGAGTACGTAGCTATGTGCCCCCATCTCGACCGAGTCGAGCGACGTCACCCCCTGGAAACGGGTCGACAGGTCGTCATTGACCTGATCGGCGACACTCATCGACCCGCCCGGCCCGATTTCGACGACCGAGATCGAACTGGTTCCCGCCGCGCCGAGCAGCGCGAAAGCCTGTCCTCCCACCGTCACCGTTTCAATGGAGTTGGGCGTGTTGATATAAAGCCCGTCGCGCATGTCGATCCGCCCGGCTGGCGACAGCTGCCCGTCCGCGCCCAGAGCGAGACTCGTGAGACTGTTGTCATCGACCGAGGCCGCAAGCAGGAAATGCTCCCCGTTGATCTCGACCGCGTCGAGCGCATGCACGTCATTGCTCTGCCAGAGCGCGCCGGAATTTCCCTGCGCGATTTCCGAGATCTGCCCGCCCGAGCCGATCTCCCACACATGCAGCCCCGGACCTTGACTGAGAGCGCCTACGAGAAATTGCCGCCCCTCGAGCATGAGCGCCTCGATCGACAGGACCGGGCCGGGCGCGACATCTCCCGGCAAGGTGAAGACATCGCTGATCTTGCCGGTCGCTGGCTGCGGGCTCACCGCGCGAAACGCGCCCGAAGACGCCCCGGTGATCAGCAGCGCCGGGCTTCCATCAATGCTGATCTCGGTCAGCGCGCCCGCCGCATCCAGCCCCTCGGTCTCGAACAGATAGGCCGTATCCTTCAGGCTCAGCCCGCGTTCGGGCAGAAGCTGCTGGATGCCGCCGCCGGCGTTGGAAATCGTGTAGAGCTTGAGCGCGTCGGCCTCCTGCACCAGAAGCAGATCGGAAATCGACGCCATGAACCCGTCGGGCCCGTCGTTCTTCGTCGCAATCGGCGTGATCTCCACCATGATCCTCTCAGCTCTCCCCGAAAGAGATTTCATCGTCACTTGGTGAAATTCTCTCTGAGCGGATTAAGGAAAGCCTTGCTGAAACCCGGCGGAAATGTGGAAAAACCTTCGCTTTCTATTCAAACCCGACGCAGAAAGAACCCGATCAGGCCGAGGCGGTCTGCGCCAGGTTGCGTTCGTGACAGGCGATCGCCGCCTCGACATCGTCGAAAAACTCCAACCGCCCATTTTCGAGTACGGCCGCCGCGTCGCACAGCTCGCGCACCTGGCCCATCGAATGGCTCACCATGATCGCTCCCGCATGGGCCATCCGCGCGCGGAACAGTTCTGCGCTGCGTTCGCGAAACGCGCCGTCGCCCACCGCTGTGATCTCATCCACGAGATAGGTGTCGAAGGCGATTCCCATCGAGACCGCGAAAGCCAACCGCGATCGCATCCCCGCCGAATAGGTGCGCAGCGGCATCCGGAGATGGCCGCCGAGGCCCGCGAAGCCCTCGACAAACGCAACCAGCTCGTCGGTATCGACGCCGTAGACCCGCCCGATGAAGCGACAATTCTGCGCGCCCGTCAGATCGTGGTGAAACGAGCCTGCGAAGCCCACCGGGAAAGAGACCGAGCCGCGTGTGATCACCCGGCCGCGATCCGGATTGAGCGTGCCCGCGATCATCTGCAAAAGGGTCGATTTCCCGGCACCATTTCGCCCAAGCAGGGCGACCACGCGGCGGCTGGGGAAACGCGCGCACAGATCGCGCGCGACGATCTTGGTTCCCCCATTGATCCGGTAGGATTTACTCAGATTGTGCAAGCGGATCATCGGCCGTCCTCAGCGCCGGTCGCGAACCGAATAGCCCGCGAGCGTACCGATCGCCCAGAGCAGAAACAGCGTCCCCGCGACCATCACGAACAGTACGACGCGCCTTGGATGTTCCGCACTCTCGGCCAATGTTGGCTCCATATAAGCCGCGAGATACCGGCTCTTGCGCCGTGCTTCGGCCGCTGCCGCATCGTAATTTGCCAGCGTCGCGGCATAGGCACGCTCGGCAAAGTCGCGCTCCGCCATCAACCGCTCGAACTCACCAACGATATCGGCATAGGCCTGATCACCCTGATCGCCCTGCCCTATGCCGAGCTTTTCACGCTCCGCCCGGATCCGCTCCTCGATCACCGCCAGCCGCCGCTCGGCGTGCTTGAGCCGAGGATCGGAGACGTTGCGCACCGTGTCGCGCAGCAGGTCGATATCGATCATCACCTGTGCCTGCTGCTCCTCGAGCGTACCAAGCACCCCGGCCTGGCTTTGCAGGTCCATCTCCGGCGAAATCAGTTGGTGGGTGTTGCGAAAGCCGGTCAGCTTCATTCTCGCGGCGCTCAATCGCGCCTCGGCGCGCTCCAGCTCGCCGCGCGCATGGGCAATCGCATCCTCGCGCGCGATCGCACTCAGCTGGTTGATCATGTCCGAGCTGCGCGCCAGAAGCGCCTGCGAGATGCGCTGCGCATCCGTCGGATCGAAGGCGCGCACCTCGATGTCGAGAAGCCCCGCCCCGGCACCATGACTGACCCGCACCATCCGGCCCCAATACGCGGCCAGATCCTCGAGTGCGGCATCGGGGGCGAGACCGAAGACGTAATCACCCCGCGTCCGCGACCAGATCGCGCGCAGGTCAAGCGCGGCATCGAGCTCGGCTACAAGGGTCGGGCTCTGGATGAAGGCATAAAGAATGTCGGTATCGCTCGAACTGCTGCCCGAAAGGCTCGATAACCCGCCCAGAAGATCGACCGTTGGCCCCGCCTCCTCGCGCTGCACGGTAAATCCCAGCCGCGAGACGAATTGATCCGCAGCCCGCCCCCAGAGATAGGCTGCGGAACCCAGTGCCGGGGCCAGCACGAACAGCAGGAAACTGAGCGCGACCACCGTATGACGCAACCGCCAACCTCCGTGCCGCGCTGGATCCGGCAGCGCCTTGACGCCGGGAGCGGAGGGTTCGATCCGACGGGCAGGAACGGGAGGAGACTCGACCGGCGCCACATCCGCGCGGCTCCCGTGCAGAGATTGCACCTTTGCCGTCTCCGCAATCTCGCCATTCTTAGCGTTTTCTTTAGCCAGAGCCCTCAAGATCGCCTCCATATCCGGTCACCCGCCGAACCCTCTGAGGCCATCTAACGGGAGCGGACTTGCATTTTGGTTAAGGAAGCTCAGAGCATGTCATTCAACGCGCCCCCCGCCCAAGCGCCCCGCGCGCGCTCCCTGCCGGGGCTGCGCGCGATCTGGGCGCTGATCCTTCGCGAGATGTCTTCGAGCTACGGGCGCTCTCCGGGCGGCTATCTGTGGGCTTTCCTCGAGCCCCTTGGCGGCATTGCGCTTCTGACGCTGGTCTTCTCGTTCACCTTCCACGCGCCACCCCTGGGCTCGAGCTTCGCGCTCTTCTACGCGACGGGCCTCCTGCCCTTCATGCTGTTTTCCGACGTGCAGGCGAAGATCGCCCATGCACTGATCTATTCGCGCGCGCTTCTGGCCTATCCGGCGGTGAGCTTCCTCGACGCGCTGATCGCGCGCTTCCTCCTCAACACGCTGACGAAATTGCTCGTCTCCTACGCCGTGCTTGCAGGATGCCTGCTCCTGCTCGACACCGGCGCTCGTCCTGATCTCGCGCGCATCCTCGAGGCCTACGGGCTGGGCGCGCTGCTCGCACTCGGGGTTGGCGTGCTCAACTGCTATCTCTTCATCCGCTTCCCTGTCTGGGCGTATGGCTGGTCGATCCTGATGCGGCCGATGTTCATCGTATCGGGCGTCTTTTTCCTGATCGACCACCTGCCGGAGCCCATTGCACGCCTGCTCTGGTTCAACCCGCTCGTGCATGTGATCGGGCGGCTGCGCGAAGGGATCTACGGCGGCTACCGGCCCGACTATCTCTCGCCATCCTATGTTGCAGGCGTCTCGCTGATCTGCCTCGCGCTCGGTCTCGCACTCCTGCGCAAAAGCTATCGCGATCTGCTTGCCCGCTAGGCTGCCATGTCCTCGACCCGGGCGATCCGCGCGTCGAGACGTTGCATCCCTCCCCAGGCCCAGCGCTGCCGGGCACGCCGGTCGAGCGCGATCAAGCGCTGCAACAAACCGGTCGCGACCGCATCCCAGTCCGACAACGGCGCCGCGAGGCGGGGCCGGTCAGGAATTCCCGGCGGGGGGAGCCCATTTGCAAGGCTCGCCCGAGCGCATCCCGCGACGAGAGCCTCGATCAGTTGCACGAGCTCTGCGCGGTCATCGAGAGGCGTGGGGCCTGTTTCGATTTCGGGAAGATAGGGACAGTCTTCTTGCCAAAGCGGATCACAAAGCAGCTGCCGCACCACCCCTTCGGGCAAACAACGCTCAAGCACACCGCGATTTTCGCGCGTGAGTGTTGCGATCCGAGGCAGGTGATGGGGCGCGATCGCCCAGGCACGGCGCGCGGGGCGCGGACACCAACGCTGGATGATGAACTCAAGCGCCGCATCGTGACCCGTGCGGCGAAACTGCCGATTGCGGAGCAAAAAACCGACCAGCGCGGGCGATGCAGCCCCGTGGCGCGGCCCCTCCAGCGCGAGATCGCTCGCGATCCGCACCTTGAAATCCTGCAGCACATTGCCGGTCGCCACATCCAACGTGACATTCGGGATCTCCGACCAGCGTCGCAGGTTCATGCCGAAACTGTAGGACAGCTGCCGCTGGCGCACCCAATCGTCGAAACACGGGCGCGTCCACACTCCCCATTGCCAGAATGCGGCATTGAGCCAAGGCAAGGGCGGGCGCAAATAGGCAATGACCTGAACCGGTGGAAATCCCATGGCGCCGAGTGCTTGCGCGAAGCGTTCGGGATGGCGGATCCAGCCCTCGCTCGACATGATCGGCAGGTAGCCATCGCGACGACCTTGCGCAATTTCCAAGCCGATCGCATGGAACAGGGCCGAGCCGGACACCTGCCTGCCGAGATCGGGCCAGGATTGGTAGCCATAGGGCGACCAGGCGGCGAGCTGGCGCAGCATCGAACCGTGCAACCGCATCACGCGCCCCCTGATTTCCAGCATGGCGCTGTAGCGCAACGAGCGCCCCTGTGCCCCGGTCAGATCCGGTCGCGCGCTCAGAACCGTCTGCAGCGCCGAACTGCCGCATTTCGGCGCACCGATATGCAAGACCGCAGCCCTGTCCCCGAAAGCGCTCATGCCGCACACCGCATATGTCGGGTCCGCGCGACGAGCGGTGAAATGTCGATCTCCCCCGGCACGCCGGGCAACGGCAAGACGACACCCTGCGCCCCGGCGGCTCGCACCGCCTCGGCCTGCGCACCAAGGTCGAAACAGGCAACCGGCAGACCTGTCGCAAGCGCCTCGCGCGTGGTGTAGGAAAATGTCTCGGGCCAGATCGACGGGATAAGCCAGGCCGAAATACCGTAGCGCGCAACCAGACGCGGCAGATCCGAGAGCCGGTACGCGCCATGCACGACCGAGGGTGGCGCGAGCCGATATCCGGGATCGAGCGCGCCGATCACCACAAGGCGAATGCCCTGGCGCGCGAGTTCCGTGCTCAGCGCCGCGACTTCGGCTGCACCTTTATGCGCCCCGATATTGCCGAGAACACCGATCACCACGGACCCCGCATGGCCCGAAACCGGGCAATTGCGAAGAGCCGCAAGACGCAGATCCATCTCGTGCGGGCGCAGGACGATCTTGTCGCGCGCCGCCGGAAAAAACTGCATGACCACCGCACGCGCGGCATGGGAGAAAACCGTCACCTGATCTGCGGCTGCAATCGCGCGTCCCCAGGCTGACTGCCATTCCGCAAGCCCACTCTTACCGCGATGCGCGCAATCTCGGGCAAGCGCATCGCCCGCCACGGGCACTCCGTGATAGCGACCATCGGCGCAAAGCAACGTGTAGGAAGGGCTGATCGGAAAATAGTCATGCATCTCGATCTCGAGCCTCTGCCCGGCGGACAACTCCCTCAGAACGTCCGGCAGCGATAGCGGATCGGGATCGCCTACCCCGCAGGCGTAAATCACCTCTCGCCGCTCGATGTTGGCAAGCAGCCGGATCATTGCCTCGGTATCATCGCTATATCCCCGCATCACCCCTTCGGATCCGTGAAGCTCGATCTGCCAGCGATGCCGCAACCCCACGCGCAGAACGACTGCCCGCCGCCCCGCTACGATCTCTGCGGCAAGCCGCCCGTCGAGGTATTGCTCCACCCCGCCGCCTTGGGCATGGGCGAGCCAGATGCGCAACGGCGACGTCTGGCAGGCCCCGGCATGGGCCAACGCCACCGCGAACCGCGCCGCGCGCAGAGGATCGTCTGCGAGGAAGCGTCGAACCGCCCCCTCGTAACGCGGATAGCGGCGACAGATCTCGAGGTGATTGCGAGACAAGAGCCGCGCCTTCTCGGCCGTACCGAAGGATGCACCGCCTTGATGTTCCACAAAAAGCGTCGCGATCCCGAGATGCCGCCCACCCAGAGCCGCGGCGCGCTGGCACCAATCGGTTTCCTCCCCGTAGCCGCGCCCGAACGCCGGATCGAACCGGGGCAATCGAGCCAGAAACCCAGGCGCCATCGCCATGCAGAACCCGATCCCCGTGGGCAGCTCTGCCGTCGCGAATTCCGGAGCAAGCCGCCGTGCCTGCGCGTCGATCCGGTCCACAGCCCCCGCGGGCAGGTCATTGCGCTGCCCCATCGCCGGGACGGAGAGGATCTCGGCGTCATTCGACATCGGTGTCACGCTCGCGACATCTTGCGCGGCCAGCGGCGCGACCAGCCGCGAGGCCCAGCCCGAAGGCACGAAGACATCCGAATTGAGCAGGATCACCGGGCGGGAGGGCGCATGGGTCCGCACCCAGTCGAAGCCGAGATTGACGCTTGCCACGAAGCCGAGATTGCGCGCGTTTTCAAGAAGTGTGACGCGCGTGCGCGCCACCGCCCAGTCGCGCAGAAAAGGACGCACGCGCGGATCGCTCGATCCGTCCTCGATCAGGAGCAGATGCCAGTCGAGATCGGTATGGGCTTCGACCCGTCGCAACGATTCGGCCAATAGATCGAAGGCGTTGAAGATGGGCATGACGATCACCACCGGCCCCCGCGCTCGCGCCCTTTCAGCGATCACATCCGCCAGAAGCCCCGAAGGCATCTCTCCCGCAGCGGCAGGTACAGCCAAGCCCAGCGCCTCTTTCACGCGCTGACGCGAGCGCAGATCCCCGTGCCGTTTCCAACGCCAGATTGCAGGCATGTGCCACGAGAGGATCCACAGGAAACGCACCATTAACATCACGCGGGCCCACGCCATGCGCTGACGCGAAAGCCCCGGCAAGGCGATCTCCTCCACCCCGGCCTCAGTTTGCACGATGAGCGCCGCAGAGCCCAGTTCATAAGGCAGATCGAAGAGGAAATGGCCCTTGTCCGGGCCGGGTTCGGCTTGCGGCCGTGCCCAGCTGGTCGCAGCGCCCAGCCGCAAACCGATGCGCGGCGCAGCGATCCAGCCCTCCAGCAGCAGCCGGTTCTGCCGCAGTTCGATCCGCGCGATCCGGCCGGGCAACGCCCACGGATACGGCGCACACAAATCAATCCGCAGATTCGCCTCGGCGAACCGGTCAAAAATGCGAAGGGTTCTGCCCAGCAAGACGCACTCCGTAACACATAAGCGCGCGGCCCGTAGCGGGGCGCGCCTGAACAGTTACGCGAAGAAGCGTTAATTTACGGGAAACGGCTGGCAGGGGCGGAGGGGCTCGAACCCCCGACCCTCGGTTTTGGAGACCGATGCTCTACCAACTGAGCTACACCCCTAGGCCGTGGCGTGGGTGCTAAGCCAGCGCGCAGGCGAAATCAAGAGCGATTTCGCGATTTTCAAAGAGATTACGCCTCGCCTCCGCTCTGCCGCCCGATCGCGGACGAAAAGACCTCGGAACGCGCCGCGCGCGCCTCTCATTCGTGGCCCAAGGCAAGGCGCTCCCAGCGCCTCAAGCGACACGAAAAAATCCGGCGCATCCATTGCAGCGCGACCTAGTCTCTTGCGTATTTCTTGAGCAGGCGCATGAGCCCCATCACCACCAGTTGCCCCACCACGATCAGCACACAGGTAATCACCAGATAGGTGAAGGCAGAGGCGGAGGTCAGCCCCGGCATGCCCCCGAGATTGACCCCGAACAACCCGGTGAGGAAGCCCAGCGGCAGGAAGATCGCCGAGACCACCGAAAGCACGAAGGTATTTCGGTTGACCCGGTCGGAAAGCTGGCTTGACAGTTCCTCGCGCAAGACCTGCGCCTGATCGCGCAGCTCGTCCATATCTTCCGCGATCCGCGTCATCTTCAGGGTCTCTTCCTCGATCTCGCGCTGGGTCACCTCGTCGATCACCGGGCTTTCCGCCTGCGAGACCCGCAAGAGCGCGTCGCGCTGCGGCAAGATATATCTCCGCGCCGCGATCACCTTCAGCCGCAGTTCGAGCACGTCCTGACGCATGTGATCGGCCTGACCGGAATAAACCTGATCCTCCAGCGTCTCGGCCTGTTCGTCGAGTTCGCGCTGGAAATTCCCGATGCTCGAAACGATGTCCTCGGTCAGCCGCACGAGGAAAGTGCCCGGATCGCTCGGCCCGCCCCCGTCATGCAGGATCTGGTTCATCCGTTCGATCGCCCGCACCCGCTTGCGCGAGATCGTCAGGATCCGCTCTCTGTCGAGATACATGCGCAGCGAGACCATGTCCTCGGGGTCTTCGCCCTCGTTGAAGTTGATCGCGCGCAGGATCACGAGGATGCCCTCGCCGACCACGCTCATCCGCGGCCGCGTATCCACGTCGAGCAGCGCCTCGACCGCCTGCGGGTCGAGATAATCGAGCTCCTCGCGGATCCAGCGCTGCGCCTGCGGGTGGGTGCCGTCGAGATGCGCCCATGCCAGCCGTTCGTCGCGCAGCGCCGCCACGATATCCGAGGGGCCTTCAGGATCGGGCGCACCGGTCAGGACGTGGGAAAAGAGAATCGGGCTCTGGGTCATCGGATCTCGCGAGGCGTCGGGCTTTGCAAGACCCTAGCGCATGGCGGGCGCGGAACAAGCCCGTGCGTCAAGGCTCGGCCTTTGCGAGCGCCTCCACATCCCCCGCCTCAAGCGCGGGAAGCGCCGCGCGGATCGCCTCGATCGGCCAGTCCCACCATGCGAGCGCCAGAAGCGCCTCGATCACCTCGGGCGGGAAACGCCACCGCACCACCCGCCCGGGATTGCCCGCGACGATCGCAAAGGGCGGCACATCCGTCGCGACAACAGCCCCCGCGGCCACGATCGACCCGGCCCCGATCGTCACACCGGGCATCACCATCGCGTTGAACCCCAGCCAGACATCCGGGCCGACCACGGTGTCTCCGATTGCGGCATTCTCCTCGAGATATTTCCCGGCCGTCTCCATATCGAAGATACGAAACGGATAGGTGGTGAGCCCGCCCATCGGGTGATTGGCCGAAGCGGTGATGAAGCGCACCCCATGCGCGATCTGCGCGAAAGCCCCGATCACCAGCCGCTCGGGGCAACCGGGATAAAGATAAGGCGCCAGCTCTGCCGCCGCATCCGTCACCGGGGCAAGCGGACTGTAATAGGCATAGGGCCCGACCTCGATATTCGGGTGATCGATCACCGCCTGAAGAAACACGGTCGGTTCATGGGGCGTGCCGTCGGGCAGAAGAACGGGATGACGGGTATCGGGCGCAGGAAAGCGCCGCGGCAGCGGATGGGCGGACATGCAGAGACCTCTCTCGATCAGGGTTTCAGGGAAACGGGATCAGGAAAGGGTCTTGTCCATCGAAGTCTCCATCGCTGTGGCCCCCGTATACCGCAAAGACGGGCCTGAGGCCAGATTGTCACGTGCTGGCGCCAAGCCGAACCGGTCGCGGCATATCCCTCTCACGCACGAGAAAAGCTCCGGATCGAGATGCCTTGCCCACCTGCGAACCCTTCGGGTCGCTCCATATTCGGGTCTGCCGCTGCGAACCTGAAAAAATCGCCGTCCAATTCGTAGATGGCGGGTATCGTCTGTCCGGCATCGTCACCGATCGCGTCCACCCAGTCGATACATTTCGGATAGCGGGCCTCATCGAGCCTGAAGCTACCCTCTAGGAGCGTCGCCCCTTCGGGAAGCGCTACATGAAAGGTGCAGCCCGACACCGTCATCACCGCGCCCTGCGCTCCATGCGTATCGGGGCGGTCCGCCTCGCCGTCTTCCTCGAAAGACCGTTGAACCCAACGCCCTTGCAGCCGGTCCAAATCAGTTTCCACGAGCTCCTCCCGAACCATAGGCGGCAAATTGGTGAAACGCGCAAAAGAGTGCAAACCAAAAGCAAAAGGGCCGCCCAACCGGGCGGCCCTTCGCAACTCGACAGGATCAGAGGATCACTCGAGGATTTTCGAGACGACGCCGGCGCCGACGGTGCGGCCGCCTTCACGGATGGCGAAGCGCAGGCCGTCTTCCATCGCGATCGGGGCGATCAGCTCGACGGTGAACTTCAGGTTGTCGCCCGGCATAACCATCTCGGTGCCTTCCGGCAGCGTCACGGTCCCGGTCACGTCCGTCGTGCGGAAGTAGAACTGCGGACGGTAGTTCGCGAAGAACGGCGTGTGACGGCCACCTTCCTCTTTCGTGAGGATGTAGGCTTCCGCTTCGAACTTCGTGTGCGGCGTCACCGAACCCGGCTTGCACAGAACCTGACCACGCTCAACGCCATCACGGTCGATGCCGCGCAGCAGCGCGCCGATGTTGTCGCCAGCTTCACCACGGTCGAGCAGCTTGCGGAACATCTCGACGCCCGTGCAGGTCGTCTTCTTGGTGTCGCGGATACCCACGATTTCCAGTTCGTCGCCGACGTTGATCACGCCACGCTCGACGCGGCCGGTCACAACCGTACCACGGCCCGAGATCGAGAACACGTCTTCGATCGGCATCAGGAACGGCTGGTCAACCGCACGCTCCGGCGTCGGGATGTAAGCGTCGACCGCTTCCATCAGCGCACGGATCGAGTTCTCGCCGATTTCCGGGTCGCGGCCTTCGAGAGCGGCCAGGGCCGAGCCCTTCACGATCGGAATATCGTCGCCGGGGTAGTCGTAGGACGACAGCAGTTCGCGGATTTCCATCTCGACGAGCTCGAGAAGTTCCTCGTCGTCGACCTGGTCAACCTTGTTCATGTAAACGACCATCGCCGGGATGCCCACCTGACGGCCGAGCAGGATGTGCTCGCGCGTCTGCGGCATCGGGCCGTCGGCCGCGTTCACCACCAGGATCGCGCCGTCCATCTGCGCCGCACCCGTGATCATGTTCTTCACGTAGTCGGCGTGGCCGGGGCAGTCGACGTGCGCGTAGTGACGGTTCTCCGTCTCGTATTCAACGTGCGCCGTCGAGATCGTGATCCCGCGCGCTTTCTCTTCCGGTGCGCCGTCGATCTGGTCATACGCCTTGAAGTCACCAAAGTACTTGGTGATCGCAGCCGTCAGAGTGGTCTTGCCGTGGTCAACGTGGCCAATCGTGCCGATGTTGACGTGCGGCTTGTTACGTTCAAACTTTTCCTTTGCCATCTCGCAGGGCGCCTCTGGTTAGGGGGCCGCTTTGGCGCGGGCCCGAGTCAATATCGCGCGCTACCTATTGCGCCAGCGGGGAAAAATCAAGCCCGGATTGCACGGTTTCGCCCCCCTGCGAACGGTTTCATATTGGCCGTGCGACGGCCCGTGCTACCTTTCGCGGATGCAACGTTCCGCCATCGTCCCGTCCCGGGCCCTGCCTGCCCGCGCGCCGCTCGCCGAGAAACCCCTCGGGATCCTGCCCAGCCTGCGGGCCGCGCGGCGCAATCTGCTTGAAATCATTCCGGAATTGGCCACTCACGCACCGATCATCTCGGGCAATACCGGGGCGCGCTGGCACATGGTGATGGATCCCGACAGCCTGCGCCACGTGCTCAAGACCCGCGTCGAGGATTATCCGAAGTCGGTGGTGACCAAGCTGATCCTCGGCCCCGCCGTGGGCGAAGGCCTCTTCGTCGCGGAAGGTGCGGAATGGCGCTGGCAGCGCCGGGCCGCAGCACCGGTCTTCGCCGCGCGCAACATGGAAGCCCTCGCCCCGGTGATGCAGGCCGCCGCCGAAGCCTCTGCGCGCCGTATCGCCACCGCCGCCGGAACCGGCCGCGCGATCGACCTGCATCAGGAGATGGTCGCCGCGACCTTCGAGGTGATTTCCGACGTGACCTTCTCGGGCGACGAAGGCTTCGACCGCGCAGCGATTCATGCCGCGATCGACGCCTATATCGCGCAGACCGCCCGCGTCTCGCTACTTGATTTCTTCGCCCTGCCCGGCTGGGTGCCGCGCCCGCATCGTCTCGCCTCGGCCCATGTATTGCGCGATCTCAAACGTCACGCGGATACCGCGATCACCGCGCGGCACAAGGCGGGCGCGAAAACCGTTCCGGATCTGCTCGACCTGCTCGACGGCGCGCAGGATCCCGAAACGGGCCGCGAGATGAGCCCGGCCGAGCTGCGCGACAACCTTCTGACCTTCATCGTGGCCGGCCACGAGACGACGGCGCTGACGTTGGCCTGGGCGCTCTATCTGTGCGCTTTCGACCCGCAGGTGCAGGAGGCTGCGCGCGCCGAGGCGCAATCCCGGCTCGGCGCGCGCCCCGCCGGTGTCGAGGACTTGCCGCATCTTCCGCGGATTGCGCAGATCGTGAACGAAAGCCTTCGCCTCTACCCGCCTGCCGGGTTCCTCTCGCGCACCGCGCGCCGGCCCGACCGGCTCTTGGGGCGCGAGATCCGCAAGGGCGACACGGTGATGCTGCCGATCTACGCGCTGCACCGCCACCACGCTCTGTGGGAGGACCCCGACGCCTTCCGCCCCGAACGCTTCGCCAATCCGTCCCATGACCGTTTCGCCTTCCTGCCCTTCGGCGCGGGCCCCCGCATCTGCATCGGCGCGGGCTTCGCGCTGCAAGAAGCGCAGATCATCCTCGCGACGCTCCTCGCCCGGTTCCGCTTCACCGCCGTTCCGGGGCGCGAGCCGGTGCCCGAGATGATCCTGACGACCCGCCCGAGGGGTGGCATCTGGCTGACGGCGGAACGCGCCTGATCCGGGGCCAAGGGGGCAACCCCTCGGCTTCGCCTCCGCGGCAGATATGAACAGGGAGGAAGAAACCTCATCTCTTCCTCTTGGCGAAAATATCCCGGGGGTGAATTGCCCGGCAGGGCAAGAGGGGGCAGCGCCCCCATTGTGGCTCGCCCGGGGCAGCCCGGGCGAAACCTCAGGTGAAGGTGTTGTCGCGCGGGAAGCCGCGCGGGGCCATGCGGCCGGCCGAGGCGCGCTTGCCGATCCATTCGGCAAGGTCGAGCTCGGTGCGGGTGCGGCCCGCCGGATCCTTCCAGCTCAACCCGTCCGCCAACAGGAAGGTGGTGGCGTCAGACAGCCCGCCATCCTTGTATTTCTGCAACCTCACGCCCTTGCCGCGCGCCATCTCGGGCAGCTCGTCGAGCGGGAAGACCAACAGTTTCCGGTTCTGGCCGACACAGGCGACCGTATCGCCCGCGATCTTCGCGCAGACGGTGGTCCTGGCCCCGCCCTTCATGTTGAGCACCTGCTTGCCCGAGCGGGTCTGCGCCACCAGCTCCTCGCCGGGGCAGACGAACCCGTCGCCATCCGACGACGCCAGCAGGTATTTCTCGCCCGCTTTCGGCACCAGAAGATGGGTGACCTCCGCCTCGTTGGGCATGTCGACCATCAGCCGCAGCGGCTCGCCCATGCCGCGCCCGCCGGGCAGGTTCGCACCCAGCACAGTGAAGGCGCGCCCGTTCGAGCCCATCGCGACGATCCGGTCGGTGGTCTCGGCATGCATGGCGAACATCGGACCGTCGCCATCCTTGAACTTCACCTCGGCATCAAGCGGGTTGTGGCCCTTCATCGCGCGGATCCAGCCCATCTTCGACAGGATCACGGTGATCGGCTCGCGCTCGATCATCGCCTCGATCGGCACTTCCTCGACCTCGCCGGCCTCGGCGAAACCGGTGCGTCGCGCGCCGCCCGGCGCATCCTTGCCGAATTTCTTCGCGATGTCCTTCAGCTCCGAGCCGATCTTCTTCCACTGCAGCTTCTCGGAGCCCAGCAGATCCTCGAGCCCGGCCCGCTCCTCGATCAGCGCATCGCGCTCGCGCTTGAGCTCCATCTCCTCAAGCTTGCGCAAGCTGCGCAGGCGCATGTTGAGGATCGCCTCGGCCTGAACTTCCGACAGCTCGAACTCGGCCATCAGCATCGCTTTCGGCTCGTCCTCGTAGCGGATGATCTCGATCACCCGGTCGAGGTTGAGGAAGGCGATGATGTAACCTTCGAGCACTTCGAGACGCGCGTCGATCTTGTCCATCCGGTGCTGCGAGCGGCGCACCAGCACCTCGCGGCGGTGATCGAGGAAGGCGCGCAGCACTTCCCCCAGCGAACAGACCTTCGGCACGCGCCCGTCGATCAGCACGTTCATGTTGAGCGAGAAGCGGATCTCCAGATCGGAGTTCTTGAACAGCATCCCCATCAGCATCTCGGGCTCGACCGTGCGGGTCTTGGGCTCGAGCACGATGCGGATATCGTCGGCGCTCTCGTCGCGCACATCGGCCAGCGCGGGCACCTTGCGGGTCTGGATGACCTCGGCGAGACGCTCGATCAGCTTCGATTTCTGCACCTGATAGGGGATCTCGGTGACCACGATCTGCCATTGGCCGCGACCGAGATCTTCTTTCTCCCAGCGCGCGCGCAGCCGGAACGCACCGCGCCCGGTGCGGTAGGCCTCGAGGATATTCTCCTTCGGCTCGACGATCACGCCACCGGTGGGGAAATCGGGTCCGGGGATAAGCTCGACAAGTTCCTCTTCGGTGATCGAGGGTTTCGCGATCATCGCGAGACTCGCCTGCACGAGTTCGTCAAGGTTATGCGGCGGGATGTTCGTGGCCATCCCCACCGCGATACCGCTTGCGCCATTGGCCAGCAGATTCGGGAAGGCGGCGGGCAGAACGATGGGCTCTTCGAGCGTGCCGTCATAGTTCGGGCGGTAATCGACCGCGTTCTCGGCCAACCCCTCGAGCAGCGCCTCCGACGGGAAGGCCAGACGCGCCTCGGTGTATCGGCTCGCCGCCGGGTTGTCCCCGTCGATATTGCCGAAGTTGCCCTGCCCGTCGACCAGCGGGTAGCGCATCGCGAAATCCTGCGCGAGACGCGCCATCGCGTCATAGATCGCGGCATCGCCATGCGGGTGATAGTTGCCCATCACGTCGCCCGAGATCTTCGCCGATTTCCGGAAGCCACCGGTCGGCGACAGCTTCAGCTCGCGCATCGCGAAAAGGATGCGCCGGTGCACCGGTTTCAATCCGTCGCGCGCATCGGGCAGCGCCCGGTGCATGATCGTCGAGAGCGCATAGGTCAGGTAGCGCTCGCCGATCGCACGGCTCAACGGTTCGGTGGTCGTGGAGAGGGGGTTTTCGTCGTCACTGCTCATGGATTTTTTCTAAAGCCGCGCCCGGTCACGGTCCAGCGGGAAACGCTTTCGGGGGAAAAACTCGGGAACTTTTCCCCTGTTGGAGGAATTCCCCCAGCGTAAGGAAGAACAAGAAATGATAAACTAAATGTGATCCGAGTCCTTTGCGATCACGGGGGAGCGAAAAGATGGGGAAACTTTTGATTACGACCCTCGCGGGCATCTACGCAGTGATGGCGATCGGCGGACGGGACCTGCCGACAGACCAGACGCAGATGGCTCAGGCCGCGCCCGCTCCGCAGGAGCAGGCTGCACCGGAGGAGGTCGCGCAGGCCGCGACCGACCCGCTCTACGATCCGACGAAGATCACCGCCCCGTCCGCCAACGCGGCGATGGTCGAGAAGGCAGCCCTGATCACCCGCGTTACGCCGGTGGCGCGCATGCCCGGTCCGGCGTTGCAACCCTCGCCCGAATATCGCAGCCGCGAGAAAGCCCCTGCGGTCAAGGGCGGCACGCTCTGGGAGGTCACCGCCAATTCGCTCAACGTGCGTTCGGGCCCCTCGACCGGCGACAGCGCGATCGACCGCGTCCTGCGCGGTGAACAGGTGCTCGTCGTGGCCGAAAGGGATGGCTGGGCACATGTGAAGATCGAAGGCGACGGGATCGACGGCTGGGTCGCGAAACGTTACTTGAGCCCGGCGAACTGATCCGCGCTCCACGACTGAACGGATTGATCAGGCGGGCCCGTGAAACGGCCCGCTTTTTTTGCCTTTCGCGCAACGCTCCGCGCGGGCGATCTTGCCGTGACACTTGCAAACCTTGCCTTTTCATCGCCCCCTCCATATCCCGCCAAACGGCAGGGACGCTCCGATGCGCGGCACGGCAGGCGACGACAGACAGGAAGAGGCGGGCAAGAATGGCAAAGACGATCCTGATCACCGGATGCTCCTCGGGCATCGGCTATGACGCGGCGCACGGGCTCAAGGCCGCGGGCTGGAAGGTCTTCGCGACCTGCCGCCGCGAAGAGGATTGCGAGCGCCTGCGCGCCGAGGGGCTGACCTCCTTCCAGCTCGACGTCGCCGATCCCGAGAGCATCGACGCGGGCTTCAACGAAGCCCTGGCGCGCGGACATGGACGTCTCGACGCGCTCTACAACAACGCGGCCTTCGCCTGCCCCGGAGCGGCGGAAGACATTCCCCCCGGCGCTTTGCGCGAGATCTTCGAGACCAATCTCTTCGGCCTGCACGACCTGACCGCCCGCGCGATCAAGGTGATGCGCGCGCAGGGCGACAACGGCGAGGGGCGCATTCTTCAGTGCTCCTCGGTTCTGGGCATGGTCGGCTATCAGTGGCGCGGCGCATATGTCGCGACGAAATTCGCGCTCGAAGGGCTGACCGATGTGCTGCGCCTCGAGATGCGCGACACCGGGATCAAGCTGGTGCTGATCGAGCCCGGACCGATCACCTCGAAATTCCGCAAGAACGCGATCCCGCATTTCGAGAAATGGGTGGACTGGAAGAACTCCGCCCGGCGCGCGCAATATGAAGAGCAACTCCTCGACCAGCTCTACCACCGCGAAGGCCCCGCCAAGTTCGAGCTTCCCGCCTCGGCCGTCACTCAGGTCATCCTGCGCGCGCTCGAAGCCCCCCGCCCGAAGGCGCGCTACATGATCACCACCCCGACGAAGGTGATGGGCGTGGCGCGCCGGATCCTGCCCGACAGGATGCTGGATTGGGTGCTCGCGAACGGGTGAAAAAGCTTTCGCAATTCCGCTCGCTCCGGCTATGTCTTGGTACGAGAGGGAGAGGAAATGCATGCGCAACGACCCGTTGTTCTATGTCGTGGCCGCTGCGAGTTTTGCGGTACTGGTCATTTTGATGATTGGCATCGCCGGGTTCGGACGTGGCGGTGATTTCAACAAGAAACACGCGAA
Organism: Thioclava marina; assembly: GCF_002020135.1. Classification (GTDB taxonomy): domain Bacteria; phylum Pseudomonadota; class Alphaproteobacteria; order Rhodobacterales; family Rhodobacteraceae; genus Thioclava; species Thioclava marina. Next base: position 720,390 of record NZ_MPZS01000002.1, read on the forward strand.
CAAGCTGATGCGGCTGCGCATCGCCGCACAGGCAGTCGCGATCGCGCTGATCCTGTTGTTCGTTTATCTGAGAAGAGGTGGCTGATGGTCGTTCTCAATCGCATCTATACGCGCACCGGCGATGCCGGGGAGACGGCGCTGTCGAACGGAACCCGCGTGGCGAAGCATTCCGCCCGCGTGACCGCCTATGGCACGGTCGATGAGCTCAACGCGACGCTCGGCATTGCGCGGCTGCATGCGGGCGAGGCGCTGCAAAAGCAGCTCTCGGTGATCCAGAACGACCTCTTCGATCTGGGCGCCGATCTGGCACGGCCCGATATGGAGCACGATCACGAAGCGGGCTATCCGGTGCTGCGCATGGTCGAGAGTCAGGTGACCCGACTCGAAACAGAGATCGACTCGATGAACACCAAGCTCGAGCCGCTGCGCAGTTTCATCCTGCCCGGCGGCACGCCTCTGGCCGCGCATCTGCACATGTGCCGCACCGTCGCGCGGCGCGCCGAACGCGAGGCGGTGGCGCTGGCCGCGATCGAGGGCGTGAACGAATGGGCGGTGAAATATCTCAACCGCCTGTCGGACTGGTTCTTCGTCGCCGCCCGGATCGCCAATGACGATGGCAAGGACGACGTGCTCTGGGTGCCGGGAGGCAGCCGGTAAAGCCTCTTTGGGGCGGGGCAACCAGCCCCGGGCCGCGCGCCCGACCCTCCCCCCCGGGAGGGAGCATTGGCGATGAGATCGCGGGTCCGACCGACCTGCGGACTTTTGAGATAAAGCGCAGGCCACGAGCGTTGCGACGCGCCCACCCGAGGGTCAGGCGCGTCCCTCATCGCTCACTTCACCGCCAGCCCGTCCTTGTCGAAGAACACCAGCCGGTCGGCCTCGAAGGCCAGCCCCGCCACATCGCCGGGGCGCAAATGCGTATCTCCCGCCACCCGCACGTTCACCGGCCCCAGCGGCCCGCAATCGAACAGGATGAACGTATCCGCGCCGAGGAATTCGACCACATCGACGCGCCCGTCGCATTGCCCCTCGCCCTCTGCCACGAGCGAAATATGCTCGGGCCGGATACCAAGCTGAGTAGCCGCGCCAGACGCACAGGCCCCGCCGCGCCCGCCTTCAAGGCTGTAGCTTCCGCTCGCCGCCGAACAGGGCATCACGTTCATCTTCGGCGAGCCGATGAACTGCGCCACGAACAGGTTCGCCGGGTTCTCGTAAAGCTCGCGCGGGGTGCCCACCTGCGCGATACGCCCGTATTCCAGAACCACGATACGATCCGCCAGCGTCATCGCCTCGACCTGATCGTGGGTCACGTAGATCATCGTGCGCTTGAGATTGCGGTGCAGCCGCGCGATCTCCAGCCGCATCTCGACCCGCAAGGCCGCATCGAGGTTCGACAGCGGCTCGTCGAACAGGAACGCCGTCGGGTCGCGCACGATCGAACGTCCGATCGCGACCCGCTGACGCTGCCCACCCGAAAGGTCCTTGGGCCGCCGGTCAAGATAGGGTTCGAGCTTCAGGATATCGGCCGCCGCATCGACCTTGGCGCGCCACTCGGCCTCCTTCACCCCGGCCATCTTCAGCGAGAAACCCATATTCTCGGCCACCGACATATGCGGGTAGAGCGCGTAAGACTGGAACACCATCGTCAGCCCCCGCTTGGAGGGCGGCTGATCGGTGACGTCCTTGCCGTCGATCAGGATCTTGCCGCGCGAGGTATCCTCAAGCCCGCCGATCATCCGCAGAAGCGTGGATTTCCCGCAGCCCGAGGGGCCGACGAAGACCACGAATTCCCCATCCGCGATCTCGAGGTCGATTCCCTTGATGACCTGAACCTCGCCGAACCATTTCTCGACACCTGAGAGTGTAATCGCACCCATTTCAGCCCTCCTTCCCGGCCCAGGCGAGCCAGACCGCCGCCGTCCAGGTAAACGCCTTGCCGCCCGCGGCCTCGCCGGTCATCGGGTCGAAATATTCGACGAAGCCGTAATTCGCGATGACCTCCTGCGTCCGCTTGCGGACCTCCTCGCCCAGCGCGATCCCGGCCTCGGCGGCGCCCTCGCCGATCATCATGTTCATCATCGCCCAAGTCGGCCCGCGCCAGTAGCGTTTGGCATCGAAGCGCGGATCGAAGGGCGCGAGCGAAGGCACCCCATAGGGCGCGGCATCGAGGACGCGCTGAAGGTGGCGATCCATTTCGGGCGCCGAGACACCGCCGAACCAGCACAGGAAGGAGGCGTTGGTCAGGGCGTTTGCCCAGATCCCGTTATTGCAATTGTAGCTGTCGAAGAAGCCCATGCCGGGATTCCAGAGCGCCTTCGCCCCCTCTTCGAGCCCGGCGATCTGGTCCTCCAGACCCTCGGTATCCAGCCCGAGGTGATCGCCCGCGACCAGAAGTTCGCGCAGCCCCCGCAGCAGAATGAAATGCATCGTCGGATCGGCGACACGGAACGGGTTGTCCTCGGCCATGGCCGCATCGTCCCAGCCCAGTCGCTTGCCGCGCTGCACCAGCCAGATATAACGGTCGTAATCGTATTTCGTCGGCCGCATCGAGGCATCGACATGCTGGGTGTCGCGGCGCTCGTAATAACCCACGCCCTGCGGATCCACGCCTTCCATCGCGTTGTCCCAATCCACCGCGTTGTCGCGCCCGGACTCCCAGGGATGGATGACGAAGATCGCCCCCTTCTCGTCACGCCGCCAGCGCAGGAACCAGTCGGCCCAGGCCCGCATCTTCGGATAGAGCGCGCGGAACCGCTCGGCCCCGAAATCGGGGTCCTGCCGCAGCAGGCGCGGCGTGAAGCTCAGCGCGACGGGCGGTTGCGTGATCCCCGAGGACGCGATCGGCCCGTTGCAGCCCCAGACATCGGGGCCCGGGAAATAGCCCGGATCGGGCTTGTGAAACAGGATATGCGGAACCATGCCGCTCTCCCACTGCCCGGTGAAGAGCGTCTCGATTTCCTGCCACGCCCGGTTCAGATCGAACCGCGCGAAGCCAAGCGCGGCAAAGGCGCTGTCCCAGTTCCACTGGTAGGGATAAAGCCCCGCCGTCGGCACGGTATAGCCGCCGCGGTCATTGGCGATCAGGATCGCCTTCGCGGCCTCGTCGCGCTCGGAAAACACCGCCTCGGGCGGCAAGGTATCGGTCATCATCGTCTTATCCTTTCACCGCGCCGGCCGTCAGGCCACGGGTCATGAAACGTTCCAGCCCGAGGAAGATCGCCATGATCGGCACCGTCGCGATCACGGCCCCCGCCATCAGATGCTGGCGCGGGATCTCGGAGGAGTTGAGCGAGGCAATCCCCCGCGTAAGGGTGAATTTGCTTGGATCGTCGAGCAGCATGAACGCCAGCAGGAACTCGTTCCAGGCGATCATGAAGACGTAAAGGCCAACCGAGGCCAGCGCGGGCAGCGCCAGCGGCAGGGTGATCTTCCAGATTACCTTCAGCCGCGAGAGCCCGTCCATCAGCCCGGCCTCTTCGACCTCGACGGGCAAGCCCCGGAAGTAGCCCTGCAGCATGTAAAGCGCCACGGGAATGGTCGTGACCGGGTAGATCAGCACGATCCCGAGGATCGAGTTTCGCAGCCCCACCATCGAATAGGCGATGTAGATCGGCAGCGCCAAGACGATCATCGGCACCATGTAGATCAGCAAAATCCCGCGCGAGAACACCTTCTGCCCCCGGAACCGCAGCCGCGCCACCGCATAGGCGCCAGGCACGGAAAACAGCAGCGTCAACAGAACCGTCAGCACCGAGACATAGAAGCTCGTCCACATGTAGCGGCCGAAATGGAACTTCTCGAACAGCTCGTAATAACTGTCGAAGAGATGCCAGCCCTTGCCGAGATCGATGGTGAAATCGAGCGGATTCAGCATCAGCTCCTGCTGCGATTTCATCGAGGTCATCACCATCACGTAGAAGGGAATGATGACGATCGCGGTGAAGAACAGGTAGCCAAAGCCGGTCAGGAAGCGGATCACCGCCTCCTCGAACTCGTGCCGGTTGGCGACCCCGAAGGGCAGCCCCTTCAGGATCGTGCCCAGCGGGATCGCCACGATGCCAGCCAGCACGATGGTCAGCGCGACCCGGCTCGCCATCGCGAAGCCACCCCCGAATTGCAGCGCACCAAGACCCGTGCCCATCAAGGCCAGTGCCACGACCACCGCGACCCCATCGGTCAGCCAGCGATTGCCGCGCCAGACACTGACCAGCCCGGTGATCGCGCCAAGGACCAGCGCCCCCCAAAGCGCGGGCCGCGCCGCCTCGCCGCTCGCGAACGAGACCGCGACGCCCAAAGTCACCGACATCACCAGCGCCCAGAGCGCCCCGATGATCGGCCCGGTCAGATAGCCTTTGTGCAGGAAACTCATAGCCCTTCCTCCCGGCTGATCATGCGGAAGAAGAAGGCCGAGAAGATCAGCAGGCAGCCGAACACGACCACCGCGACCGCCGCCCCCGCACCGATATTCGACACGGCGAAGGCCTGCTCATAGACGTTCACGGTCAGCGTGCGCGTGCCCGCATTGCCGCCCGTCAGCAGGAAGATGTCGTCGAACTTGTTGAAGGTCCAGATGAAGCGCAGCAGGAACAGGACCGAGAGGATCCCCAGCAGCTGCGGCAGGCTCAGATACCAGAACTTCTGGAACGGAGAGGCCCCGTCCATATCGGCCGCCTCATACATATCCGTGTCGATGCTCTGCATCCGCGCAAGGATGAACAGGAAGGACAGCGGGAAATACCGCCAGACCTCGAACAGCGTCACCATGATCAGCGCCAGAGGCTTCTGACCGAAGAAATTGATCGCACCCTGGCTCACGCCCATCTGCACCAGCAGCGCATTGGCCGAACCCGAGAACGGATCGAAGAGCGTGATCCAGGTGAAGGCCACGGCGATCACCGGGGCCACGTAAGGGAACAGATAGAGGCCCCGCAGGATGCCCTGCCCCTTGAAGCTCTTGTTCAAGAGCATCGCCGCGAACAGCCCCACGACCAGCGCGCCAAGCGTGCCGAAGACGGTATAGAAAACGGTAACGCCGAAGACCGACCAGAACTCGCCGCTGTCGAAGAGCTTGCGGAAATTCTCCAGCGTGAAGGTGGAATTGGTCAGCACGTTATCGGCGGCGCCACGCACGACAGGCGCCCCGTCGCGCACCGCCTGCTCGGCGGCTTTCGGGTCGCCCGCGATCTGCGCGTCGATACGGAATCGTTCGTTGTAACCCGGCGCGAGCGTGCCGAAATCGCAGGTCATGGTCTGACCGCTCAGCGCACAGCCCTGCGGCAGTTCGCCGGTCAGCGTCACGCCCTCGGGCAGAGTATCGGTAAAGCCCGCGCCATAGAGTTCTGCCGTGCGCGAGGGGTTCGTCACCCGATATTCCAGCTGCGGCACGTCGCCCCGGTCGCGCAAGGAGACGCGCAGGCGGGTCTCGGCGGGGCGAAGGTCGCCCAGTTTCACCGGCTTCACCGAGATCCAGAAGATCGCAAGAAGCGGAATGATCACCACCAGTGCGACGATCGTGATCGTGGGTAAAAGCAGGCCCCAGGCCAGACGCGCCTCGCGTCGGGCGAGCGCGCCGCGCCCCTTGGGCGGCGAAATCTCGGTCATGACATCCTCCCTGGATCGCCCCCTTGTCCGGCGGGGCGGGGTCGGACAGGGCGCGCGCGCCCTGCCCTGTCACTCAAGCGCGATCAGTTGATCTTCGACAGCTCGTCATTCATCTTCGCGACCGCATCCTCGGCCGAGATGTTGCCGTCGAGATAGTCGCGCACGACGCGGTTGATCGACTGGGTGTTGAGCATCTTCGAGGCCAGCGCCAGCTGACCGTCGCTCACGCCCCAGCGCTGCGCGGTGTCGAGGCCCTTGGTGATCTCGTCGATCACGGCCGGATCGTAGAGATCCTTCAGCGGCGCCTTGCGATCCACGCCGACCGGAAGGGTCGCCCATTCGGTGGTGAACTTGGCCGGGTCCGCATCGGTGCCGCGACGGGTCGGGAACTTGCCCTCCGGCGCGATCGAAAGCGTCTGCCCATAGCCTTCGTTCATCGAGTAATCCACGAACTGCTCGGCCGCGTTCATGTCGGCATCGGTGGTGATCCCGAAATAGCGCATGTCGGCCCAGCTCGCCCCGTCGGGATTGTCCGGCCCGGCGATCTTGGTCACGACGCCGGTATCCTGCGCGAGCGCTTTCGAGGTGGGATCTCCGTCGATCATCGGCGGCGCGGAATCGCGCAGGCCCGCCAGTTCGTCGAGGATGAAGGGCGACCACATGATCATCGCCGCCTTGCCTGCGAAATACAGTTCGCGCGACTGCTTCCAGTAATTGTCGCCCGGAGGCGAGGCCTCGGCCAGCGTCTTGTAGAATTTCAGCGCGTCGACCGTCTTCTTCTCGTCGAGCGGCTTGAACCCGTCAGGCCCCACCGGCGAGACGCCATTGGCCAGGAAGATCTGTTCGAGCACCTGGCTCATGTAATTGTCGTCGACCTTGGTGGCCGCGACGAAGCCGTACATGTTCGGCGGATCGTTGAGCTTCTTCACCGCCGCTTCCATCGCGGCGAAGGTGGTCGGCGGCGCGAGGCCTTCCTTCTCGAAGATGTCCTTGCGGTACAGGATCATCTGCGTCCAGCCATCGACCGGAACGGCGGCATAATCGCCGTCGGTCTCGACCATGTTCAGCGCGCCGGGCGCGAAGGTCTTGGGATCGAGCTTGTCCACGACGTCGGTCGCGGCCCCGCTGTCGAGAATGCCCGCTTCGGTCCAGGGCAGCACGTTTTGCAGCGGCGTGTAGATCACGTCGGGCAGATCGCCGGCGGCGAAGGCGGCGGTGGCGCGGGTGTTGAGGTCGCTCTCGGTGACCGGGATCACCTCCACGTCGATGCCGGTCTTCGCCTTGAAGTCATCGGCCATCTTCTGCTGCTTGGCCAGACGTTCGGGCTGTTCCTCGGTGGTCCAGAACTTGATCGTCTCAGCCTTCACCGCGACCGCGCCGAGCATCAGCGCGGCGGCGGCGGTGCCCAGCAGGGGTGCCAGGCCGGTTCCACGGATAAGTTTCACTTATTTTCCTCCCGATTGGATAAGTTTGGCTTATGGGTTTGCGGGTGGCGGCCCGTCCGAGCCGCCGGGTTCGAGGCGCGCCTGGACCAGCTCTTGCAAACTGGCCGGGTCCGCGCCCCGCAATTGCGCGATGAGCAAAGCGGCGAGTCTTTCGCCCGCATGCCGACTGTCCACCGCGAAACTCGTGAGCGGCGGGTCGACCATCCGCCCCTCGGGAATGCCGTCATAGGAGATCACCGACAGCTCGCGCCCGATCCGCAGCCCGCGTTCGCGCGCCACGTCATAGGCGCCGAGCGCGGTGGCGTCGGTCGCGTAGAGTATGGCGGTCGGCGGATCGGGCAGATCGAGCAGATCACGCGCAGCCCGCGCCCCGCCCGCACGATCGCTGACCTCCATGATCTCGAGCGCGGGATCGAAGCCGATCCCGGCCTCGGCCAGTCCCGCCTGATAGCCCTCACGCCGCAGCACCGCGAAGTTATAGGCCGACGGCGGACCGACGAAACCGATCCGCTTGTGTCCCAACCCGACAAGACGCGCGACGGCGGCGCGCATCGCCGCGGCCCCGTCCACGTCATACCAGCTCAGATCCGGATCGGGCTTGCCGTGACCGACGCGGCCGAACAGCACGAAGGGCACATGCTTGGCGCGCAGGAACGCGACACGAGGATCCTCGACCATGGTGCGCGGCAGGATGAAGCCGTCGACCTTGTGCTCTTGCAGGAGCCGAGTGACGGTCGCCTCCATCTCCTCGCGCGAATTGGATGAGGCGACGGTCAGCGTCCAGCCTTCCAGCGTCGCCTCCTGCGTGATGCCACCGAGGAAATCCGCGAGGAACGGGCCGTAGCGGTCGGGCGCGTCGAGTTCGAGCACCAGACCCAGCGCGCGCACCCGCCCCGTGCGCACGGCCTGCGCGTAGGGCATCGGCGCATAGCCCATCTGCGCGGCCATCTCGGCCACGCGGCGGCGGGTCTCGGGTGCGATATCGGCATAATCGTTGAGCGCACGCGAAACGGTGCTCTTGGTCAACCCAAGCGCCTCGGCAAGATCAGAGATGCGCACCCTGCGGGCGGCGCCCCTGCCTTGCGAAACCGTGTCGCGAATCTCCTCCATGTCGGAAAGCTACGCGACCGAAACCGGTTTCGTAAAGCCGAAACTGGTTTCGGTGCGACAATTTCCCTCACCATCGCTTGTGCTGCAGCGCCGCAAAAAACACTCCAAAGGGGCGAAAAATGGTGGGACTTATGTCTTTCGACACTAGGTAAAATCCGGCATCTTCGTCATAGAGGTGTCCGCGAGTGTCTTTTGTGGAACGAGTGCTGCCCGATGAACGTCGACCTTCCCGAGGGGGAGAGCCCGCAGCTCTCCAAAGTCGCGGATCCGCAGCGGCTCAACGCCCTGCGACAGACGGGCCTGTTGGAGGCAGCGCCGGTTGCCGCGTTCCAGCGTGCGACGCGACTGGCGACGAAACTGATCGGCGCACCGGTCTCTCTGGTCTCGCTCATCGATGAAAACCGCCAGATCCTTGCCGGGCAGAGCGGCTTGAGCGCCCCCGGCGACGTGCCGCTCCTCGAGACGCCGCTGAGCCATTCCTTCTGCCGCTACGTGGTCGAGCGTGACCGCTCGCTGATCGTGCCCGACGCCCGCAAGGACCCGGAGTTGCGCGACAATGGCGCGGTCGAGGATCTGGGCGTGATCTCCTATCTCGGCGTGCCGCTGCGCACGACCGAGGGACATGTGTTGGGCTCGTTCTGCGTGCTCGGCCATGACCCGCGCGATTGGACCGAGGAGGAGCACGAGCTCGTCGCCGATATCGCAGCCGGAGTGGAGGCGGAAATCCGTCTGCGCCGCCAGCACATCATCTCGCGCCGCGAACAGGAGGTGTTCCGCGCCATTCTCGACCAGATGCCGGTGAGCGTGGCGCTGGCCGAGGTGGGCACGGGCCGCCTGGTCGATGTCAATTCCAGTGCGCGGGCGGTGATGGGCACGCAAAAGCCGAACAGCCCCTTCGCGCCGAAGCTGGAGATCTATGCCAGCGACGGACGTCGTTACGAGACGAAGGACCTGCCGCTCAGCCGCGCCGCCGTGTCGGGAGAGGTCATCACGGCCGAGGAAATCCGCATCGAACGCAGCGATGCCGCGCCGCGTGACCTCGTCGTTTCCGCACGCCGCATCGACAGCGATCCGCCGCTTGCGGTCTCGACCGCGCTTGACGTGACTGAACTCAACACCGCGCGTCGCGAGGCGGCCGAAAGCTACAAGCGCCTCGCGCATTTCCACGAGGTGACGCGCGACGGCATCGTCGAACTCGACCGCGAGGATCGCGTGCGCTTTGCCAATTCCGTGCTGCGCAAACGTTTCCGCGACACGGTGAGCGAAACGGTGGCGAGCGGCCTTATCGGTTCGGTGCTGTGGGAGAGCGCGCCGCATCTGCGCGGCTCGGCCTTCGAGGCGGCACTCGAGCGCGCGCGCGCGACGAGCGAGCCGCAAAGCACCGACCAGATGGGGCTCGATGAGCGGGTGCTCGAGGCCCGGATCTATCCCGATGGCGAGACGATGGTCGTCTATCTACGCGACGTGACCGACGAGCGGATGATGGCGCAGGCGCGCGACACGCTTACCCGTGAACTCAATCACCGCGTCAAGAACGCCTTCGCGATGATGTCGGGCCTGATCGGGATGACCGCGCGCCATGCCGCGAGCCCCGAGGCGATGGCCGCAGGTCTGCGATCCCGGATCACGGCGCTGGCGCGCGCGCATGAGCTGATCAGCCCGACCGCCACGATCGAGCGCGACTTCCGCGGCGCGGCGGATCTCGGCGCATTGATCGCGGTGGTGCTCTCGCCCTTCGTGGAGGCGACCGACAGTCGGCTCGACATCGGCGGGCCCGAGATCGTGCTGAACCATTCGGGCGCCACCAATCTCTCGCTGATTCTGCACGAGCTGGCGACGAATGCGGTGAAGTACGGCGCGCTCTCGCATGACGCGGGGCGGCTTGCGGTCAGCTGGTCGCTGACCCCCGAAGGCCAGCTGGAACTGCGCTGGGAAGAGAGCGGCCATCCGGGCGTTCTCTCACAACCCGGGCATAACGGCTTTGGCTCACGCCTGATCGATCTGACGGTGAACGGACAATTGCGTGGCTCCTATGGAACCGAATGGGCCCCCGAAGGGTTTAGATCCTGCATGACCGTGCCAATGGATCTGATAAAAGGGTGAGGTAAGCCCATGTACATGAGCAGCACGCGGCTGGAAGGCCGCCATGTCCTCGTTGTCGAGGACGAAATCTTCATCGCTTATGACATCGCTTACTCGATCGAGGAAGCGGGTGGAGTGGTGGAAGGACCAGTCGCCTCTCTCAGCCGCGCGCGCGTGTTGCTGGCGGATTCGGATTGCGCGATCGATGGCGCGATTCTCGACATGAACCTTCTCGACGGGCGGGCGGAGAGCCTTGTTCTCGAGCTGCACGAGCGCGACATCCCGCTGGTGGTGAATACCGCCGAGCCGTTGCCGCTCTCGTTCCAGTCGCAATTGCCCGACGTGCCGGTCTTTTCCAAACCGACGATGCCGGAAATGCTCACCGCCGCACTGCACGAGCAGATGACGCGCTGAGTGCCCCGGCGACAGCCCCGGACCTTCACCGATCGCTCGCGCAAGCGTGACCGGGTGCGACATTTCGGGCAGTCGCCGGAGCGGCGGGCGTCTCCCCATAGTTCCCGTCACCTTATGCGCCAAAGGGAGGTGACGCATGACCCGATCCCAGAACGATCCCCGTCCAGCGGGCGCGGCTACCCCGTTTCATACCGTGAACGGAATGCTTGCCGCGATCGGCCTCGTCGTATTCGGCTATGAGTTCGACAGCGGCAAAGGCCCCCGCCCCGAGACGCCGCAAGTGGCCGATGCAGCCGATCTCGCGAGCGGTCCCGACCCCGAGAGCGGCAGCACAGATGCGATGCCCGTTCATCTCGTGATCCGTGTCTCTGGTGACGAGATGAGCCTGCGCGGCCATATCGCGCCGGGCGATGCGGGGCGTGTCGCGCTGGAGATCGCGGCGCGGCGGCGCGCGGGCAGTCCGGTCGCGCGGGTCACGCTCGACAGTACGGGCGGCTCGCTGCATGACGCGATCCTGATCGGGCGGGTGCTGCGCAGCGCCGGCGTCACGACCGAGGTGCGCGACAACGACATCTGCTTTTCCGCCTGCCCCTATCTGTTCGCCGGTGGCGCGCAGCGGATCGTGCAGGCGAAGGCACGGCTTGGGGTGCATCAAAGCACGGATGCCGAACCAGATCGGGACCGGCAAAACCCGCGCAAGGCGCTGTCGGATCTGCAATCGAGCGAGGCGCGGGTGATCTCCTATCTCGACGAGATGGGCGTGGGTCCGGGCATGTTGCAGCCCGCGCTCGCGACCCCGCCCGACCGGATCCATGTGCTCAGCGCGGAGGAACTCTCGCGCTATCACCTGACCACCGGGCCGACCCGGGGCTGAGCGGCTCAGACCGGCAGACGATGGGCGGCGATGATCGACCAGATCTCGGCGTTGATCGCCTGCATTTCGGCTAATGCGGTCTCCATCTCGGCCAGCGTCGCACCATCGAGCACGCTTTCCTCTCCGATCCGCAGGCTGGATTTGCGATCGGCGATGCGCATCTGGATCGCGCGCACCGGGCCGCCGCCCGCGTCGAAGGCGTAGAGACAATGGTTGAAATGGTTGCGCAGCCCCGACACCTTCTTCATCCGCGCAGCGACGGCGAGGATGCGCGCCCGCGCGGTTTCAGGCAGCGGGCAGGCTTCACGCTTGGCGAGACGCTCCACGAGATCAAGGCGCGCCCGCGTCGTATTGAGCGTCAGGTGAATGATCACCGCCGCGTCCTTGTCCGTTCCCGCAAGCCCCGCGATCAAGTGGATCAGCAGGCTTTCGGTATTGGTCCAGGCATAATTGATCCGGCCCACCTGCATGAGGAAGGCGTCGAACTCGGGCGGCGGCACGCCGCCCAGGTGCGCTTCACGCCCCGCCACGGCGGTGATACCAGATCGCCGCTTCGGTCCGGTTCGACACGCCGAGCTTGCCGATGATGCGATGGATATGCAGCTTCACCGTATGCTCGGACAGGCTGAGCTGACCGGCGATGATCTTGTTGGGCTGGCCCGAGGCGAGCATACCCAGAACCTCTGCCTCGCGCGGGGTGAGCCCCGAGCGCGCGGCGACCTCATCAGGATCCATCGAGCCACGGCGCTCGGCGCCCGGCGGCTCTGCCGGACGACAGCGCAGGAGCGCGGGCGGGATGTAGTGCCCGCCCGAGACGATCATGCGCAGGCTGAGAAGCCAGGTCGTCAGGTTGAGGTTCATCGGCAGCAGGCTGATCTGCCGCGCAAGGATTCGCGCGCCGAAGCGATCCATCAGCGTCTCGCCGAAGCGGTCATCCTCGAAGGCGATGATCAGCTTGACCCGGTCGAGCAGCGGCGCGCGCTCCTCGGCCAGTTCCAGCAGCGCCTCGGCATGGGCCTCGTCGGCGACGAGCGTGCACAGCGCCCCCACTCCTTCGAAGTGTCCATCCGCCCCCAGCTCGCGCCGGAAGCTCTCGATATCGCCGATACGCAGGCTATGCGCAGGCGAGATCTCGGCCTCGACGGTACGCAGAACGGTATCGGAAAAGATTTGCGATGCGCCGAGAAAACAGATCGCGGCGTCGTCACGTCGACAGGACATGCTCACGCGCGCCCCCTCGGCATCGGTTTTGGATAATGCATTCATGGCGGCCCCCATTCCGACCAGGAATTCCCTCGTTATTTACGGCAGTCCCCACATTTGACCTGCCGATATAGACCCTAACATGGATCGTTTTCCCGGGCGTCATCCATTCGGATTACGCTACGGTAAGGAATCCCGCAGAGACCCATGGAAAGCGTGAAATCGGCGCGAATCGAAGGGAGAGTCGCGATTCGCCGCAATGCTGCATGGGCAGGGATAGCGGTCACGACATTTCACACCACCAGATCTGGAACGGGCCCGGTGCAAAATGCTGCAGGTGCAGCATAGGCGCGCGGCGTGGAGCGCCATCGCCGAACGGTCCGCCGCTGTGGAAAAAACCGCGCCGCTTCAAGTGCCTACAGGTTGGGTGAGGTGATTAGACCCATTTGCTAGCTAGGTCCGACTGGCGGTCGGGCGCAGGATGTTGGTGTCGCAGCTGGGGGCTGTGACGCGCCTTCTCTCGACGAAGCCCGACACGGGTAATCCAGTTTCGAATCAGTGAGATTCGGAGCCCGGGTTCGCTGTGCCGCGCGGTTTGGGAGCGGGTGCAAACCGGGGGCTCGCCCCCCAAACGCAACGGTTCGACCTACCCGTTTGAAACAGAGTGACGGGCTCGAACCAGACAACTGGGAGAGTAATCATGACCAGCAGACGTCAAACCACCATGGGAATGGATCATCACGACGACCACGATCATCACGACGATGATCACGGCACGCCGCCGACGGCGCCCGATCCGATCGAGACCCAAAGCCAGCAGCAACAGCAGCAGCAACAGCAGCAGGTGAAGAACGACAGCGAAAGCTCGTCTTCGGCCGACGCTGATGCCGGTGCGATCGCGGGCGCTGGCGCCATGGCCGGGGCCGGTGCCTATTCCGAAGGCAGCGACAACAAGAACATGGCCCACAACGACACCGACGTGAAGAACGGCTCGTATTCGGGCTCGAGCGCGGACAATGAGGTGAACATCTCAATCGACTTCCCCGATGACGGGATTTTCGGTGAGGACAATGACTTCGCCGATTTCGATCTGCACAACTCCTCGGTCGGCGACATGGTCATGGCCAACGGGAATATGAATTATTCCTACGAATATGACCCGGGCAACGACCTGAAGCTCGACGACATCCTCAACGATGCGCTCGGTGGCGAGGGCAACGATGTCGGGATGGTCAATGCGCTGTCGAACAACCTCGTCGACAACGACACCCTCAACAACCCCACGGTGAGCAACGCTGGTGCCGGGTTCCAGCAGATGGGCTCGATCACAGGCGGCACTGCCTCGGCTGAAGAGGGCATCTCGGCAAGCGGCGCCGATGGCGGCGAAGGGGCTGATGATGTCGATGCCGCAGGCGGCGGCGCCTTCTCGGGCGGCGGCATCTCGCTGGCCGGTGGCGGCATCTCGATCGCGGCGAGCGAGACCGAGGGCGAAGGCGGCGACGGGGCCGCGGGTCTTGGTCTGGGCGTCGGTCTCGGGCTCGGCCTGTCGGGCGCGGGTGCCGAAGACGGTGACGCTGAAGCCGAAACCGAAGGCGGTGGCGGCGGCGGTGGCTGGGGCTACTCGATGAAGCCGATGGGCCCGCCCTCGATGGATGATGGCGGCGGAAGCTCCATGGCGCATGACGGTGGCGCGGTCGCAAGCTCGCAAGGGCTCGGCCTCGGGCTCGGCATGGGCAAGGGCGTCGGCGGCGATGGCGGCGACGGGTCGGCCTGGTCCTCGACCGGGTCGAGCGCCTCGGGCGGCGGCGCCTGGTCCACGGGCGGCGCCTCGACCGGCGGCGCGGGCGGCTCCGTGAGCGCCATTGGCGGCGCGGGCGGCAACCTCGGCCAGTGGGGCTCGGGCAATGGCGATGACGGCATCGTCACCGGCCAGTCCTATGCCGATGCGAGCGCGGCGATCGACACCACCGCCTTCAACCAGTCGATCGTGATGGGCGCCAACATCCTCGGCAATGCCGTGGATACGACCATCGTCGGCGGGTCGATGTCCTCGACCTATATCGGCGACGACGACATGACGTCGTGACCTGACACTGGCGGCGCGCCTCTCGCGGGGCGCGCCGTCACCTTTTTTGCCCCCGGGTCCGGTCTCGCTCCGCATCCCGACCCGGCAGGCGCCAGACCGCACGCGGTCGCATCATCGGCGGAGCGAGAGATAACCCGGGCGCAGTACCGGGATCCGGGCAACCAGGGGGGTGGCTATGCTCGATCGCCAGACGGAAATCATCGCGCATTTCATCGGGGCCTTTAACCAGACCACCGAGAAGCTCGCAGCCCGACAGGATTACGACGCCTTCCGCGCGGCGCGACTGAGCGAGCCCGACGAGGGCAATTTGCTGAATGTCGAAATCCAGGTGTCCTCGGATTATTCGCTGGAAGACTACGGGCCGGGGCTGGCCTTCGATGCTCCCCCGCCCCTGCCGGCCGAAGCGCCCTGGCTGCCGGTGGCGCAGATGCCCGAGCGGATCCTGCCCGATCTGGGGCTCTTGCCACCGCCGGACTATGAGCAAACGCCCGAGATCGACCTGCCGGTGATGACTCTGCCGCCGAATTTCTACATGCTGCTCGATCCGCCCGGTTCGGTGGTCCAGATCACGGTGCAGATCAACACGCTGGTCGATCAGGACGTGTTGGTGAACCGGCCCTTCGAGATGCCGGTCGAACTGCTGGGCGCCTACGGGCCCGAGGCGAGCGCGGCAAAGCTGACGCTTCTGGCCGAGGCGGGTGATGCGCTGAGTGTGGCGACCCCCGAGCTTGGAACGAGTGCGGCGGCTCATGCCGGGATGCTGATCGAGGCGATGGATGCGCTTGATCCGCAGGCGTTCGGGGACGGGGTCGACGTGGCGCTGTTTCGCGCGAGCCCTATCCAGCCGGTGCCGGAGCCCGCATCCGGCGAAGACGCAGAGGCGCCGGAGACAGATCCGGCCCCACCCCTTCTCGGACCCGGTTTCGACGGCAGCCCGGTGATCAACGGCGTACTGGCCGAGTCCATCCCTGAGACGCTCAAGGAACGGCTCGAGGCGCGCGATGCCGAAGGCGAGACGGAAGACGAAACCGAAAACGCGGGCGACATCCCCGGTATCGTGGATGTCGAGGACGAGGCCGCAGGCACGGTCTCGGGCCAGAATGCGGAGCCTGCGCAGCTCGAATTCACACAGAGCCTTGAGACCGGCGACAATCTGGCCCTGAACCAGTATCAGGCGGCGCATGAATGGCTCGACGCCCCGGTGATCGCGGTCGCGGGCAGCGCGCTGTCGCTCAGCCTGATCTCGCAGGTCAACGTGATGCGCGATATGGATTTAGCGAACTCCTCGTCGGCGTCCTTCACAGCCACAGGCGCCCTTTCCTCCGATCCTGCCTCGCAGATGGTGAATGCGGCGAGCTTCACGCAGGAGGCCAATCCCGCGCAGTTTCTCGATCTCGATATTGCGGGCGGAGCGAAGATGGTGGGGCTCGTGCACATCGAGGGCGATGTGACGGTCGACAATCACATAACGCAGGTCAACGCGATCTCGGATGGCGATCTGGTGAGCTACGAGTTCGGCCCCTATCAGACCGAGATCACGATGGGCGGCAACTCTGCCGTCAACCTCGAGACGCTGATCGAGTATGGCATGAAATTCGACGTGATTCTGATCGGCGGCGATCTGATCGAGATCGCGCAGATCGAACAGATCAACGTGCTGCTCGACGACGATCTGACCCTCAGCGATCCGTCGATGGGGGACACGGCGGGCGGCGGCGCTCTGGTGCAAAGCCATGACAACCTGCTGTGGAACGAAGCTTCGCTGACCAAGATCGGGATCGATGCGCAGATGGAGATGAGCGCGCGCTTTCAGGCCACGCTCGACAAGCTCGCCGGTCTCGCCGAGGGCGAGAGCGGGGCGACCCCGAGCGGGGCGGCCTTCGACGCGGTCAAGGAACTGTTCGACGATCCGCTTCTGGCCGGGCTGGACGCGTTGCGGGTGCTCTGGATCGAGGGCGACCTGATCATTCGCGACACGCTCACCCAGATCAACCTGATCGACGATGCCGATCTCGTGTCGGTGGGCGGCGGCGGGCCGGAGGGGATCGGGGTCGAGACCGGCGACAATATCCTCGGCAATGTCGCGGGGCTGACGGTGGCCGGTGTCGACAGCACGATCATGGCGGGCGACGGGGTCTATTCCGACGCGGTGATCTGGCAGGCGGGGATGCTGGACGAGGGGCCGCCCGGTCTGGGGATCGGCAACGGGCCCGAAAACGGGCTCGGCCATGGCAACGGCAACGGGGCGCTGGCCTCCGAGGCGGTGGTCTTTCTCGCCGACGGCATGATCGAGGCGCAACCGAATTACGACGACGAGGATTTCCAGACGGGTCCGGGGGCCCATGGCGTAGCCAATGGGGCGGGTACGTCGCTGGATGCATTGCACGGCGTTCTGGCCTGATCAGGCTGGGCGCATCCGAAACGGGGGAATGACGGATGCAGGACGAGAGGGCGGGGGCAACCCCGAAGGAAAGCGCGCGCGCAGAGCGTGTGGCGCAGTTAGAGGATAGGCAAGCGGAGCCCGCCAGCGCGCAGGGCGAGATTGCAACCGAGACCCGGGAGGGGGCGGCGCAATCCGTTACCTCGGCCCGGACGGAGGGTGGTGCGGACACTTTCCAGGAGGCACGTGTCCCCGCGCAAAAAGCCTCTGGCTCCCCACCCGCACCGCCCTCCACTCCACACTTCCACAAACGGCTGGGACCGGCCGATTACACCCGCACGCTGGGCGAGATGAAACGCAGGCTGCGGGCGAACCTCGCCTTCGTGGTGCTGATGACCTGCGCGACGAATATCCTTGTGCTCGCGGTGCCGATCTACCTGTTCCAGATCTCGGACCGGGTCTTCACCTCGCGCTCCACCGATACGCTGGTGATGCTGACGATCGTGATCGGCGGGGCAATCGTTGTGCAGACGCTTCTCGATGCGGTGCGACGCCTCGTGCTGATGCGCTCGGCGGTGGATGTGGCCGCGCGGCTGGGCGCGCCGGTCCTGTCGGCGGCGGCGCAGGCCTCGCTGCATTCCAACGGGCGCGAATATCAGGTGCTGGGCGATCTGGGAGCGCTGCGCAGCTTTCTGGTCTCCGGGACGCTGCTGTCCTTTCTCGACGTGCCGTTCGCACCGATCTTCGTGCTCGCGGTCTTCCTGATCCATCCGCATCTGGGCACCATCGTGGTGGTCACGGCACTGCTGCTGATGGTCTTTGCCTGGATCAACCAGCGCATCACCTCGGACGGGTTCCGGCGCGCCAATATCGCGCAGACCAAGGCGAACCTTCACCTCGAGTCGATGTCGCGCAACAGCCAGATCATCAACGCGATGGCGATGATCCCCGAGGCGGTGGCGATCTGGGGGCGCGACACCGCAGCCTCGCTGCGCGCGCAGACCGAGGCGCAGGATCGCAACGTCGTCACCGCCTCGGCCTCGCGGATGTTTCGGCTCTTCACCCAGATCGGGATGCTCGGCTGGGGCGCCTATCTCGCACTCGACGGGCAGCTGACGGGCGGCATGGTGATCGCGGCCTCGATCGTCGCGGGCCGCGCTCTGGCACCGATCGAAGGGGCGATCGAGGGCTGGAATTCGTTTCTGCTCGCGCGTGGAGCCTATGACCGGGTGGGCCACCTGCTTGCCGGCGCGAAAAGCCGCAACGACAAGCTGCGCCTGCCGAAAGTGGAAGGGCGGCTGGACGTCGAGCGTCTCCTTTATGTGCCCCAAGGTACGAAACATGTGGTGCTCAATGCGCTGACCTTCTCGCTGGCCCCCGGTGATCAGCTCGCGATCATCGGCAATTCCGGGGCGGGCAAGACGACGCTGGGCAAGATGCTGGTGGGCTCGATCCTGCCGACCTCCGGCGCGGTGCGGCTCGACCTGATGGATATTCGCAACTGGGATCCGCGCCAGTTCGGCGAGTGCATCGGCTACCTGCCGCAGGACGTGCAGCTGTTTCCCGGCACGATCAAGCAGAACATCGCCCGGATGCGCGAGGATGCGAGCGATGCCGCAATTCACCGCGCGGCCGCCCTGGCCGATGTGCATGAGATGATCGCGGGGCTGCCGCAGGGCTACGAGACTGTGGTCGCCGCCGATGGCTCGCCGCTGTCTGGCGGACAGAAACAGCGGATCGGCCTGGCGCGCGCCTTCTTTGGCGATCCGAAATTCGTGGTGCTCGACGAGCCGAATTCCAACCTCGACACGGCGGGAGACGCCGCGCTGGTGCGCGCGCTGGGGCATGCGAAAGCGAGCGGGATCACGGTGGTCGTGGTCACGCAAAAACCGTCTCTGCTGAGTGCCGTGGACAAGATCATGCTGCTCGCCGACGGCAATATCGCGATGTTCGGCTGGCGCGACCAGATGCTCGCCGAACTGGAGCGGCGCAAGCGCTCGCAGGCGGGACAGGTACAACAGCGGCCCGGTGCCGCGCCCTTGCAAGGAGCCCCGGCATGAGCATGCAGTTGACCAATGACGGCGCGCCCGAGTGGTTTGCCGAAGTGCCGCGCTCGATCCGCGGGCTGGTGCTGACGGGGCTCGCGATCTTCGCGCTGGCCTTCGGAGGGTTCGGCGTCTGGGCCTTCACCGCGCCGCTGGCCGCCGCCGTAATGGCGCCGGGTTCCTTCGTGGCGACGGGCCGCAACAAGATGATCCAGCACCTCGAGGGCGGGATCATCAAGGAAATCCACGTCTCCGAGGGCGATTTCGTCACCGCGGGTCAGCCGCTGATGCGTCTGGACGAGACCTCGGCGCTGGCCAATGAGCGCGCTCTGTTCCTGCGCCGTGCGCGGCTTGAGGCGATGGAGGCGCGGATCCTGGCCGAGTATGACGGCTGGCGCGCGCTGGTCTTTCCCGACTGGCTGAGCGAGGCGCGCCGCGATCCCGAAATCGCCGCGATGATGGACTCGCAACAGCTGTCCTTCGACGTGACGAAAGCGCGGGTGCAAAGCGAGCTCGACCTGCTTTCACGCAACATCTCGGCGATGGAGAGCCGCGCCGATGGTTACCGCGCCCAGCTGACCGCGACGAAGGCGCAACATGCGCTGCTGAGCGAGGATCACGAGAGCAAGGCCCAGCTTTTCGAAAGCGGGCTGATCCGGCGCACCGAACTCAATGCGCTGCGCCGTGCGCTCGCGGATGCCGAGGGACAGATCGGGCGGCTTCACGCAGAGGTCGCCGAGAGCGAGGAGATGCGCGCGAAATACGAGGCGCAGAAGACCCAGACGATCGAGACCCATCGTCAGGCCGCGCTCGATGAGCTGGAAAGCGTGCAGGCCGAACTCGATTCCGTGCGTGAACAGGAGCGCAAGGCGAACTCCGTCCTCAAGCGCGTGGTGATCGACAGCCCCGTTTCGGGCACGGTGGTGCGGCTGAACTATTCGGGCGTCGGCGGCGTGGTCGAGGCAGGCAAGGTGATTGCCGAGATCCTGCCCTCGGAAGCGCCGCTGATCATCGAGACGATGATCGCACGCACCGATATCGACGCAGTGAAGGTGGGTCAGGCGGCCTCGGTGCGGCTTTCGGCGCTCAACCAGCGCACCACGCCGATCCTGACCGGCGAGGTCTATTACATCTCGGCCGATGCCATCGTGGAGCGCTCGGGCGATCAGCCGCGCGAGGTCTATCTCGCCCGGATCCGCCTTCCCGCCTCCGAGCTGCGGCGCGTTCCGGGCTTCGCACCGATGCCCGGGATGCCGGTCGAGGTGATGATCCAGACGGCCTCGCGCAGCTTCGCGCAATACATAGCGAAACCGGTGGTCGACTCGATGAATCGGGCCTTCCGGGAGCATTGAGACTGGGCGTCACGCGAAGTTCTCGAATTTTTTCGCCGGAAACCCGCATTCCGGCGAAAAAACTCGTGACCCCACATAAACATTATATTTCATATGGATAGGGCGAAATTTAAACCGCCTCTAAATTCCTGACAAAAATAATCGATCACAAAGGCGTAAAAATACCAGAGTTCATTTGTCAGAGATCAAATTCATGGCTATCTGCGGTGTGTAGAGATCGGGTGAACAGAGTCGTTCCCGCCACCGGAGTTGATGATCATGAAGGCAAGCGCTGAAAAGATCGAAACCTGCAAATGCGCCTACCCGCTTGGCCAGTGCCGACGCGGGTTCAAGGGAACTCTGGTCTCGGTCTGCCCGCTCGCCGGCGAGAACGGTTACGACGCGGACGAGCTGGAACTGCGCCTTCTCGAGCTTGGCTTCATCGAGGGCGCTTCGGTGCACGTGCTGCATGAAGGCCCGTTCGGGCGCGACCCGATCGCGGTTCGCGTCAATGACACCACGGTCGCCCTGCGCCGTAGTGAAGCGATGGCCATCCTCGCGGAATGAGCTCGGCCCCCGCCATAAACCCGCCCCAAGCCAGCCAGCCCGATCCAGACGCTCAGCCCATCGAGGTTGCGCTGGTCGGTGCGCCCAACTGCGGCAAGACGGCGCTGTTCAACGCGATGACCGGCGCAACCGCGAAGGTCGGGAACTATTCCGGCGTGACCGTCGAGCGCAAGGTGGGCATCGCGACCACGCCCGAGGGGCGCAAGTTCTCGGTCATCGACCTGCCCGGCACACATAGCCTGCGCGCCCGTTCCCCGGACGAAGAAGTCACGCGCGATGTGCTTCTGGGTCAGCGCAAGGGCGAGCGCGTTCCCGACATGATCCTCGCGGTGGGCGATGCGACCAACCTGCGCGGCGCCTTGCGTCTGGTCTCCGAACTCAAGAAGGTCGGCCTTCCGATCGTGATGATCCTCAACATGATCGACATTGCGCGCCATCGCGGGCTCCAGATCGACCATGAGGCGCTGAGTGCGGAACTCGGCATTCCCGTCATCCCCGCGACGGCGGTGCGCAAGGGCGGGCTCGACCTGCTGTGGCAGACCGTCGACCCGCTGCTCAAGGCCGGACTGGCCGAGCCGCAACCCAGCAGCTGGGAGGTTCCCAGCACGCATGACATGCGCGTCGCGATGCGCGAGGCCGAGCGGCTGGTGAACGCGCATGTGATCCGCCCGCCCGAGCCCGATACGGTCTCGGCCAAGATCGACCGGGTGGTGCTCAATCCCTTTGCCGGGCCGGTGATCCTGCTCGCGATCCTCTTCGTGATGTTCCAGGCCGTGTTTTCCTGGGCCGCGCCCTTCATGGACGCGATCGACGCGGGCTTTACCTGGCTGGGCGGGATCGTGACCGCCGTGGTTCCCGAGGGGCTGGTGCAGAGCTTCCTTGCCGACGGGATCATCGCCGGCATCGGCTCGGTGATCATCTTCCTGCCGCAAATCCTGTTCACCTTCCTCTTCATCCTGCTGCTGGAAGATTTCGGCTACATGGCACGCGCAGCCTTCCTGATGGATCGGATCATGGGGCGTGCGGGGCTGAACGGGCGGGCCTTCATTCCGCTGCTGTCCAGCTTTGCCTGCGCAATCCCCGGCATCATGGCGGCGCGCGTGATCGACAACAAGCACGACCGGCTGACGACGATCCTCGTGGCGCCCTTGATGACCTGCTCGGCGCGCATTCCCGTCTACACGCTGATCATCGCGGCCTTCATCCCGAACCGCACGGTGCTGGGCGGTCTGAGCCTGCAGGGGCTGGTGATGTTCGGGCTTTATGCGGCGGGCGTATTCTCGGTGCTCGCGGTGGCTTTCGTGGCGCGCTACGTATTCGCCCGCGAAGAGCGCCACGCGCCGCTGATGCTGGATCTGCCCGATTACAAGATGCCGATCCTGCGCAATATCGCGCTTGGCCTTTACCAGCGTGCGCGGATCTTCCTGCGCCGCGCAGGCACGGTGATCTTCTGGGCGACGGTGGTGATCTGGGTGCTCTCGACCTTCCCGCTACCGCCCGAAGGCGCCACGGAACCGGCAATCAACTATTCCTTCGCCGCGATGATCGGCAAATTCATCGCCCCCGTTCTGGCGCCGCTGGGCTTCAACTGGCAGATCGCGGTGGCGCTCGTTCCCGGCATGGCCGCGCGCGAGGTGATGGTCGCGGGTCTGGCCACCGTCTATGCGGTCGGCGGCGAGAGCGGGCTGGTGCATCTGCTGGCCGACCAGTGGAGCCTTGCGACCGCGCTGGCCGTCCTCGCCTGGTTCATCTTCGCGCCGCAATGCATCTCGACGCTGGCAGTGATCCGGCGCGAGGCGGGGTCGGCGAAATGGATGTGGGTCGCGGTGGGCTACATGTTCGCGCTGGCCTATATCGCGGCCTTCCTGACCTACCGGATCGCGGTGGCGCTCGGCGCGGGCTGATCGACTGCGACGATTTGCGCTTTGGACTGCAACAAATCTGGCGCAGAGGTGAGATGTGGTGAGCTTCCCCCCACCTTGAGATTCGCGTCCGCTTCGCGATGATGCCCGAAGACAGTCACGACAAAGAGAGCCCCGGATGATCAGCCGCCGCCTCGCAGCCCTCGCGGGCCTCCTCGCCCTTCTCGCTCCGCAAATGGCTGCGGCCCATATCACTCAGACCGGCTCGGGCGGGTTCACCGCCGGGTTCGAGCATCCGCTCTCGGGCTATGACCATTTCCTCGCGATGTTCTCGGTTGGCCTGTGGGGCGCGCAGATGGGTGGGCGGCGCGTCTGGTCGCTGCCCGTGACCTTTCCGATGATCATGGTCGTGGGCGGCGTCATCGGCATTCTCGGCCTGCCTCTGCCCGGGATCGAGATCGGCATCGCACTCTCGATCATCGTGCTCGGCCTCGCGATCGCGGCGGCCTGGAAACCCGCCGAATGGGTATCGCTGGCGATCATCGCGGTCTTCGCGCTCTATCACGGCTACGCGCATGGCGCCGAGCTGCCGATGGCCGCCGACCCGGCCGATTTCGCCATCGGCTTCGTGCTCGCGACCGGCATGATCCACGTGATCGGCGTGGGCGTCGGGCTGGTGCTGGAGCCGATCCGGCACGGGCAGTTCTCGAAGCTGCTGGGCGTGCTCATCGCCGTGGTGGGACTGGGTTTCCTTGCGCTCGCTCTGGGCTATCTGCAATCGCAACTCGGTTTCCTGCAAGGCGGGCTGTACCTCTTTGGCAAGTGAGCTTTCACATCGCGAGACCACCACGCACGGCTGGCTGCGTCATCTGTGGGTGCTGGCGGGGCTGACGGCGCTGATCGTGCTGGCGCTGATCCCGCCCGCCCAACGCGGCGAGACAGGCGCCTGGCTGATCCGCGACGCGCTCGCGGTCGAGCGGCTCTTCCCGATCTTCGGCTTCGGCATCGCGCTTGCGCTGGTGCCGGTGCGGCGCGCGCAGATCGCGGCGCTTTTGTGGGTGATGGGCATGGGGCTGGGGCTCGCCTTCCGGATCGAGCTGATGGCCGCGCTCCAGCAGATCCCCGGCGCGATTACGCATCACTTCCTGACCCTGCCGATCACCGCGATCACGGTGGGCGCGACACTGGCGCTCGGGCGTGGGCCGCGCCCGGTGCTGATCGTGCCGGCGGGACTGATCCTCGGGATTTTCTACGCGCTCTCGGTGAAGCTGTCGGACCCGAGCTTTGGCGGCAGGCCGTGGATCTTCCTTGCGGGCATGGGGCTTGCGATCTGGCTGATGGGCGCGGTCGTACTGATCCTGCGCAGCTGGCAGGCGAGCTGGTTCGAGATCGCGGGCCGGATCATCGGTAGCTGGCTCGTGGCGATCGGCCTTCTCTACGGGGGCGTCGCGCTGATGGGCAACAAGCTCAAACCCAAGACCGCACCCCCGGCCAATGCCGCATCCGAGAACGCCCCCGCTGCGCAAAACGCCGTGCCCGGGGCCGATGAATTCCCCAGTTTCGGCGCCCCGCCCCCGGCCGCCCCGCCCGGCCAGAAAAAACCGGATTTCCAGCCATGATCCGCCCAGTCCTGTTCGCCGCCCTTCTCGCGGCCACGCCGCTCACCTCGAACGCTCACCCCGAGGACGAGATCCTGATCCGCATGCTCGTCGGCATGGACAAGGGCCAGATCACCCATATCGGCGAGAGCTGGACCTTCGACCCCACCGTCTCCGACTGGCTGATCCAGAGCTTCGACGCCGATGGCGACGGACAGTTCTCGGGCGATGAACTCGGCGCTTTGCAGGAAGCTGCACGGCAGAACTCGGAGGGGTCCTATTTCTACACCCGGATCTGGAAAGGGACCGAGCAACTGCCCGATCCGCAGATCTACGGCTTTCAGGCGACGGTGAAGGACGGCTCGGTGACGATGGCTTTCGCGCTGGCGCTCGCCGCGCCGGAAGACCCCAACGCCCTGAGAATCGAGATGTATGACCCGGAAAATCTCACCGGTCTCGTGCCGGTGAAGGAGAACCCGGTGGTGATCCGTGGCTTGAACGATGGCGAGACCTGCGTGCCTGCGGTCGCGGTGAACAAGCCCGATATCCATGGCGGGCCCGATGCGATCCCGATCGCGCTGACGATGGCCTGCAACGGCTGAACCAGCTTCAGTTCGCCGCCACCCGCGCGCGCCAGAGCGTGAAGAGGCCCGCGCTTACCACCACCGCCGCACCGATCACCACATTCATCTCGAGCGCCTCGTGAAAAACGAGCACCCCCAGCGCCGAGGCGAAGACCAGTTGCAGATAGGCGAAAGGCTGGATCGCCGAGGCCTCGGCCACCTCATAGGCCTTGATCAGCAGGAAATGCCCGGTCGCGGCTGTAAAGCACAAGATCCCCATCCAGCCCCAGTCGGAGAGGATCATGTTCTCCCAGTGCCAGATGCCGACCGCAGTCACCACGACCGCCCCCACGACGCCCGTATAGAAGAACGAGACCGAAGCCGGATCGACCCGCCCGACATAGCGCGTCATCAGCGAATAGAGCGCAAACAGGAGCGCCGCCGCCAGCGGGATCAGCGCGTAGGGAGAGAACACTCCAAAACCCGGTTGAAGGATGATCAGCACGCCGATGAAGCCGACCGCGATCGCGACCACCCGCCGCCAGCCCACCTTCTCACCCAGAACGGGCCCCGACAGCGCCGCGACCAGCAGAGGATAGCAGGCAAAGACCGCGTGGGAATGCACGAGGCCCAGATAAACGAAGGCCTGCACCATCACGATCACCTCGGTGATCAGGACGATGGACCGGATCAGCTGAACCCAAGGCAGGCCCGAGCGCGTCGCCCGTTTGATCCCGCCGGGGCTGCGCGCGGCGATTAACAGCACGAAGCCCGCGAAGAACCAGAACCGCACCATCAGCGCCATGTAGACGTTGTAAGTCTCTGCCAGATGGCGCGAGATCCCGTCCTGCATTGCGAAGATGAAGGTCACCGCTACCATCAGAAGGATGCCCTTGCGGTTCGACTGCTCAACCATGTTTCACCCCGCGCGACATGTGCCTCTTGCGCCCGAAACCGGGCGAACGGCTGACCTCGAACCCGGCCTCTTCCAGCGCCCGGCGCACGAAGCCCGCCGCCGTATAGGTCGCGAATGTGCCATCCGGCGCGGTATGGGCACCGACCTGAGCCATCAGCTCCTCACCCCAAAGCTCGGGGTTCTTAGCGGGGGAAAACCCGTCGAGGAACCACGCATCGACCTTCGCCTCCCATGCGGGCAGCTGCTCGCGCGCGTCGCCTTCGAGGATTTCGACGGCGACGGGACCAAGTTGAAACCGGCGCTGCCCGGCGGCCCAAGCGTCGAGATAAGGCCCCGCCACCGGAGCAACCTCGGGAAAGGCCTCCAGCGCGCGGGCGATTTCCTCGGCCTCCATCGGATAGGCCTCGAAGGAGGTGAAGCGGATCGGGCACTCCTCCGGACAAGCCAGCCGCAAAGCCAGCAGGTTCAGCCCCGTGCCAAATCCCAGTTCGGCCACCCGAAATCCCGGACGCAGCCGCGCGGGCAGATCATTGCCCGCGAGAAAGACGTGGCGCGTCTCGGCCAAGCCTCCGGCGAGGCTGAAATAGAGATCGTCGAAACGGCGCGAGACCGGCACGAGGCCGTCGCGCCAATCGAGATCGGCTTTGCTCTGGTCAGGGGCGTTCATCGGGGATAGTCCAAGCTCACCGACCCAGCCTTGAAGCAGGAAGCGCGAAATGACAAGCGGCAGACCCGACTTAACGGTGCGCGGCGGCGGCATCTTCGGCCTCGCCATCGCGTTTGAAGCCTCGAAGCGCGGCGCAAAGGTCCGGCTGATCGAGCGGACCCGCATCGGCGCTGGCAGTTCGGGCGGCCATGTCGGCGCGCTCGCCCCGCATGTCCCCGAGAACTGGAACCCGAAGAAACAGTTCCAGCTCGAAAGCCTGATGATGGCGGAAGCGTTCTGGGCCGAGGTGCAGCGCATCGGCGGAAAAGATCCGGGCTATGCGCGACTCGGTCGGATCCAGCCGCTGGCCGATGACGTTCAGGTCGCGCGGGCGAATGAACGTGCCGCAGGCGCCGCCGAACTCTGGAAAGGCTTCGCCACCTGGCGCCTCACCGAGGCCGCCGAATTCGCCCCCTTCGTGCCGCCCTCCCCCACCGGCCTCGTGATCCACGACACACTCTCGGCCCGCGCCAATCCCCGCGCGGCCGGGGCGGCACTCGTCGCGGCCCTAGAGACGATGGGCGCCGAGATCATCATCGGTGAGGCCGAGGAGATCGGCGCCGTGATCCACGCGACCGGCGCGCCGGGTTTGGCAGAACTGAACGTCGCTTTCGGCAAGACCGTCGGCACCGGCGTGAAAGGGCAATCGGCCCTTTTCCAATATGCCGCGGGCGCGGCCCCTCAACTCTATGCCGAGAGCCTGCACATCATCCCCCATGCCGACGGCACCGTCGCGATCGGCTCAACCTCGGAGCGGGACTTCGACGCCCCCGACACGACCGACGCCCAACTCGACACGCTGATCGAGAAAGCCCGCGCGTTGTGCCCGCCGCTCGCCGAGGCCCCGGTGATCGACCGCTGGGCCGGCGTGCGCCCGCGCGCCAAATCCCGCGCGCCGATGCTGGGCGGCTGGCCGGATCGTCCCGGCCATTTCATCGCCAATGGCGGGTTCAAGATCGGCTTCGGGATGGCGCCGAAAGCGGCGCAGGTGATGACGGATTTGGTGCTCGACGAGCATGACGCGATCCCCGAGGGGTTTCGCGTGACGGATAACCTGTGAAAGGGGGGCGCTGCCCCCTCTGGCCTGCGGCCATTCACCCCCGGGATATTTCGACCAAGAGGAAGTTAAACGCTCTTTAACCAGAATCGCGTGAATCTGGAGTCGCGGAACAGGCGGGGACGCCGATGGCCGCCCAAGGGGAAGCGCCCGGCCAGCCACCCGAAGACGGTTCGAGCCGGGCGTTTTTTCTTCCTCTTGGTCGAAATATCCCGGGGGGCGCGCGTCAGCGTGCGGGGGCAGCGCCCCCTCCGACGAGGCCTGCCCGCGCGACCTCCCGATCCGTGATCCCGAAGCGCGGCGCGAATTTCTCGCGTGCGGCAATCAGTCGTGGATCGTCGGGGCGCAGGCCGAGGGTGCGGATGAACTCGACTCGGCTTTGGGTTTTCAGCTCATCGCGCGAGATCGCGGTGCCCATGAGACGGTCGATCACCTCGCCGCCTGCGGTGACGTGGAACCATTTCGAGAAGTCGCGGAAATGGTGCTGGTTGTGCAAGGTCGAGACATGGCGCTCGATCGCGGTTTTCTTCACCGTGACATGGGCGGTGGTGTGGAACCACTCATAGGCGAGGAAGGTCGCTGCGCCGCCAAGCGGGACGATTGCGACGGCGATGTCGAACGCGTGAGGCATCTCGAGCAGCGACAGGATCCCCCAGAGAAGCGCGGTATTGCCGACCAGCACCGGCACGATCACCGAGAGCGGCGCGAAGAGAAGCGGCCAGCAGGTCGGGAATTCATGATGGCCGTAATGCACCCGGTAGAGCCAGTTGAAGGCCCATTGCCGTTTCGGGGGCGCCATGTGGAAGATGTAGCGGTGCAGCCCGTATTCATTGAGCATCTGCGCCGGGATGCCCAGGAGCGCCACGGCCCAGAGCCAGGCGGGCCCTTGCGCGATCCACCACGCCGCCGCCGCGACGACCACGATCATCACCCAGATCGACAGATGGGACAGCATCAGCCGCAGCCGCATCACGAAACCTCCCCGAAATCTCCTCCGGGGTCAGCGTGACACGGCGCGGGCCATGCTCAAAGCGTTTCGCGACGTCAGTCGGCCTTGTCCGCGGCCTCGGTCTCGCGCTCGACCGCCAGTTCGCCCTCCGAGGTGTCGGCATCGGCGGTGTGCACCGCCCAGTCGCCCTCGCCCGCGGGTTTGGGCAGTTTCTCGGCTGGCCAGTCGCGGAAGATATTCGCCTTCGAGATGAAATGCGCGGTGATCGGCGCGGTGAGGAAGATGAACACCGTCACCATCAGCTCGTGCAGCGTCAGGTGGCCCTGCTTGACCGCGAACCAGACCATCGAGGCGATCAGGATCGAGCCCACGCCCAGCGTCGCGGCCTTGGTGGGCGCGTGCAGGCGCGTCATCGGGTCGGGCAGTTTCACCAGGCCGAAGCTGCCGACGAGACCGAAGACGCCGCCGATCACGAGCAGCGCGGAAATCACGATATCCCAGAACATCTCCATCACACCCTCACTCGATAATGTCGCCGCGCAGGATGAATTTCGCGAAGGCCACCGTCGCCACGAAACCGGTCATCGCGTAGAGGATCGAGGCCTCGAAGAAGAGCGCGGTGCCCTCCCAGATCCCGAAGAGCACGATCATCGCGATCGCGTTCACCGCCATCGTGTCGAGCGCCAGAACCCGATCAGTCACCCCGGGCGCTTTCACGACCCGGTAGAGATTGAACAGAAGCGCCAGCGAATAGCAGGCGATGGCGAAGATCAGGGCATAGGTGATCATTCGAAAATCTCCTTCAGGCGGGCCTCGTAGCGGGTCTTGATCTCATCGCGCACAGCATCGGCGTCCGGCGCGTGCAGGCAGTGGACCAGCAGCGAATGGCCGTCGGCGGCCAGCTCCGCCGTGAGCGTGCCGGGCGTCATGGTGATCGTACCGGCGAGCACCGTGATCGCCTCGGGTTCGACGATGTCGAGCGGCACCGAGACCCAGGCCGGGTGCAGCTTGGAATTGGGCATGAAGAGCACGATCTTCGCCACGGTGATATTGGCGACGATGATGTCCCAGAACACCACGAGGATATATTCGAGGATCTTC
This sequence comes from Thioclava marina, assembly GCF_002020135.1. Classification (GTDB taxonomy): domain Bacteria; phylum Pseudomonadota; class Alphaproteobacteria; order Rhodobacterales; family Rhodobacteraceae; genus Thioclava; species Thioclava marina. Next base: position 750,280 of record NZ_MPZS01000002.1, read on the forward strand.
ACCGGATTGCCGATGCGCGGCCGCGCGGGCCAGTAAGGCGCGGTCAGCCACGGGATCGCGAGCCCCACGAGGATCGCGAAGACCAGCGAGTTGATCGTGTAGGCATTCGCCAGGAGCAGCCAGACGATCGTCAGCGTCAGCGTCAGATAGGGGTGCGGCAGGATCTTGCGGATCATCTTGGTCCCTCCCCTCAATGCGCCGCGGCCGGGGCGTCATGCCCGGTCTCGGTCTGGGTGTCGGTTGCGTGACCGTCTTCGGAGCGCATTTCCTCGATCACCTCCATATGGCCGTGATCCTGGGCGCCGATCCGGGCGGCCTCCTGCGCGCGCGCCTCGGCGCCTGCCAGAACCGCATCGGTATATTGCGCGGGCGTGAAGAGCTGGGCGGCGGTACCTTGCAGCCAGTTGCTTGCAGGGCCGGCCAGAACCGTCAGCGCGACCGAACCCGCCAGCAGGATGCCGGTGGCGGTGAAGGCCAGCGCCGGAGAGCTTGCATCTTTCGAGGGTTGCGGGCGTTCGTCCTCTTCGGCCTCGACCGCATAGGAGCGCCAGAACACCTGGCTGCCCGCGCGCCCGAAGCCGACGATGGCGATGAGCGAGGTGATCAGCACAGCCGCCCAAAGCCCCCATTGTCCGCGCGTGGCGTCGAGGATCATCAACTTGCCGAGGAAGCCCGACAGCGGCGGCATCCCCGCCATCGCGATCGCGCCCGCGAAGAACAGCGCCGCGATCAGCCCGTGCTGGGCGATCTTCGGCGCATCGCTCAGCGACAGCCCCCAGCGGCCCCGGCGCTCGCGCACCAGATCGGCGATCAGGAACAGCGCGGCGGCGACCAGCGTGGAATGGACCATGTAGTAGAGCCCCGCCGAGGTCGCGCCTTGGGTGAATTGCGAGAAGGCCAGCATCATCGTGCCGACCGAGCCGATCACCGAATAGGCGACCACCCGCCCCAGCGACCGCGCGCCGAGAATACCGACCATACCGATCACCAGCGTCACCATCGCGGCGGGCAGCAGGATGTCATGGGCGAGCGTCCCGGTCGTGCCGGAGATCGGGAAGATCAGCGTGTAGACCCGGACGATCGCATAGACGCCGACCTTGGTCATGATCGCGAACAGCGCCGCCACCGGACCGGGCGCGTTGGTATAGGTCGCGGGCAGCCAGAACTGGAACGGCACCAGTGCGGCTTTCACCGCGAAGACCAGCATCAGGAGCGCCGCGCCCACCTTGATCAGCGCAGTCTCATCGGCCGGCATCTGCGCCACTTTCACCGCCAGATCGGCCATGTTGAGCGTGCCCGCCACCGAGTAGATCGTGCCGAGCGCGAACAGGAACAGCGTCGAGCCCGCGAGGTTGTAGACCACATATTGCACGCCGGACTTCAGCCGCGCGCGCCCGCCTCCGTGGATCATCAGACCATAGGAGGCGATCAGCAGCACTTCGAAGAAGACGAAGAGGTTGAAGGCGTCGCCGGTGAGGAAGGCGCCGTTGATCCCCATCATCTGGAACTGCATCAGCGAGTGGAAGTGCCAGCCGCGCTTGTCCCAGCCAGAGCCGATCGCATAGAGCACGATCACGAGGCCGAGGATCGAGGTCAGCAGCAGCATCAGCGCCGAGAGCCGGTCGAGAACGAGAACAATCCCGTAGGGCGGCTCCCAATCGCCGAGGCGGTAGACTTCGGGCGGATGGGTCGAGGCCGACACCATCAGCACGATCGCCAGCACCAGGAGCGCCGACATGCCAAGGATCGAGGCCACGCGCTGCGTGACCAGATCGTAGCGCATCCACAGCACGATCAGCGGCGCGAGCATTGCCGGGATGACGACCGGCGCGATGATCCAGTGGTCCATCATTGGCCGTCCTCCTCGGTCTCGAGGTCGATCCGGTCATTGCCCGCCTCAATGAAGGCGCCCAGCGCGAGCATCACCACCACGGCGGTCATCCCGAAGGAGATCACGATCGCGGTCAGCACCAGCGCCTGCGGGATCGGGTCGGTATAGGAAGTCACGCCGTCGCGCAGGATCGGCGGCTGGTTGATCACCAGACGGCCCGTGGCGAACAGGAAGACGTTGACCGCGTAGGACAAGAGCGACATGCCCACGACCACGGGGAAGCTGCGCAAACGCAGGATCATGTAGATACCGGCGGCGGTCAGCACGCCGATGGCGGAAGCGACAAGCAGTTCCATCAGTGATCGCCTCCGTGGTCTTTCTTGTTCTCGTGGATGGTGTCACGTTCGGCCTGGGTCGCCTCTTGTGCGGCGCGGGCGGTCTTCCACCAGCGGCGGGGCACCTTGGCCTCGGGCGGGTATGGCCCGGCCGCGAGTGGCGCAAGCACCCGTGCCTCGGGTTTCTCGGCCACGATATGCGCGCCGTCCTCGCCCCCCTGCTCGCCCATAGCCGCGCGCCGCGCGAGGCGGCTCAGACCGCCCAGCGCCAGCATGACCGAGCCGACGACGCCAAGGAACACGCCGAGGTCGAAGCCCGCGGCGGTTGCCAGTTCGAACTTCTCGAGGCCCGGCAGTTTCACATAGCCGAAATCGGAGGTGAGGAAGGGCATGTCGTTGAAGAACGCCCCCGCCCCGGTCACGCCTGCAACCAGCACGCCCGCCGCGATCAGCACGTGGTAATAGACCTTCTGGCGCGCCTGGGTCCAGGCGAAGCCCGAGGCCATGTATTGCGTCACCAGTGCGATCGCCACGACCAGACCGGCGATGAAACCGCCGCCCGGCTGGTTATGCCCGCGCAGGAAGATATAGAGCCCGACCACCAGTGCGATCGGCATCATCACGCGGGTCACGATCAGCAGCATCAGCGGGTGCTTGTCGCCACCGCGCGCCACATCGGGCCGCCAGGCGATTAGCTTGCGCGAGGACGCGCCTTGCAGCAGCGCCTCGGTCAGCGCGAAGATCACGAGGGCCGCGATGCCAAGCACCGTGACCTCGCCGTAAGTATCGTAGCCACGGAAGTCGACGAGGATCACGTTCACCACGTTGTCGCCGCCCGCGAGGTTATAGCTGTTGTCGAGCATGTAGCCCGACATCGTCGGGAAGGCGAAATCGCGCGTCATCAGCGCATAGATCAGCCCGGTCACCGCCACGCCCGCGACAATGGCGAGCCCCGCGTCGAAGCCGAGCTTCATCCGGCTCGATTCCGTCTTCGTGACCTTGGGCAGGAAGTTGAGCGCCAAGAGCATCAGGACAGCCGTGACCACCTCGACCGAGATCTGCGTCAGCGCGAGGTCCGGCGCCGAAAGGAAGATGAAAGAGATCGAGACGATGAGCCCGACGATCCCGATCATCACCAATGCGAGGATGCGGTTGTGATGGAAGGCCACGATCGACAGGGTCGCCGTCAGCAGCAGGATCCAGGCCGCGATCGCTGCGCCATTGACCGGGGTGAGGTCGCGCGTCGGCGCCCCGATCGTGCCGGTCGAGAAGGCGTAAAGCCCCGCCGCGACCGAGGCCACGGTGAACAGCATCAGGTAGCGCGCCATCGAGCCGGTATGCAGACCCTGCGTGATGAAGACCGCCAGAGCGTGCGCCTTGTCGATGATCCAGTCGAAGATCGCCTTCGCCTCAGGGCGCGGGGTCCTGTCCCAGATCTTTTGCAGCGGAGCATGGGCGCCGAGGAAGATGATACCGCCGATCACCGCAATGGCCGACATGATCAGCGCCGGGGTCACGCCGTGCCAGATCTTGAGCGTGTGCATGTGATAGCCGCCGCCCACGACCGCATTGGTCGCCATCTGGACGTAGGGCCCGGCAACCGCCATCGGGAACAGACCGATCGCGACCACGAGGACCACAAGGAAACCGGGGCTCAACCACATGCCGAAATTCGGGTCATGCGGTTTCTTCGGCAGATCCTCCGAGACCGGGCCGAAGAAAGCGTGGGTGATGAAGCGGAAGGCGTAGGTGGCCGAGAACAGCGCCGCGACCGTCGCCATCGCCGGGATCAGCCAGTCGTTCTTGAGCCAGCTCGTATGGGCACCCGCCTCCAGCATCATTTCTTTCGAGAGGAACCCGTTGAAGAGCGGGATCCCCGCCATCGACAGCGCCGCAATCGTCGCAATGGTGAAGGTGATCGGCATCAGCTTGCGCAGCCCCGAAATCCGGGTGAGATCGCGCGTGCCCGCCTCGTGATCGACGATGCCCGCGCTCATGAACAGCGCCGCCTTGAAGGTCGCGTGGTTGATGATGTGGAACACCGCGGCCAGCGCGCCCGCCTCGGTGCCGAGGCCCAGCATGAAGGTGATCAGCCCCAGATGCGAGACGGTCGAAAACGCGAGCAACGCCTTCATGTCATGCTTGAAGATCGCGATCAGCGCCGCGATGAACATCGTGAACAGCCCGACCGAAGCCACGATATAGAACCATTCCGGCGTGCCCGAGAGCACTGGCCACATCCGCGCCATCAGGAAGAGCCCCGCCTTCACCATCGTCGCCGAGTGCAGGTAAGCCGAGACGGGCGTGGGTGCCGCCATCGCGTGCGGCAGCCAGAAATGGAACGGGAATTGCGCGGATTTCGTGAATGCGCCCCCGAGGATCAGCAGCAGCGCCGGGATGTAGTAGGGGCTCGCCTGGATCGCGTCCTTGTGCTTGAGGATCTCCGAGATATCGTAGCTGCCCGCGATATGGCCGAGTATCAGCATCCCCGCGATCATCGACAGCCCTCCCATGCCGGTCACGGTCAGCGCCATACGCGCGCCCTGGCGGCCCTCGGGCAGGTGTTTCCAATAGCCGATGAGCAGGAAGGACGAGAGCGAAGTCAGCTCCCAGAAGATCAGCAAAAGCAGGATGTTGTCGGACAGAACAATGCCCACCATCGCGCCCTGGAACAGCAGCAGATAGGTGTAGAACTGCCCCACCGGGTCGCGGTTCGACAGGTAGTAGCGCGCATAAAGGATGATCAGCAGGCCGATCCCGAGGATCAGCGTCGCGAACAGCATCCCCAGACCGTCGATCCAGAAATTCACGTTCAGGCCCAGCCAGGGCAGCCAGTCGATCTTCGTCTCGACCACGCCACCGGCCAGCACCGTCGGCAGGTTCAGCAAGAGCCCCAGCAGCGCGAGCCCGGTAAAGAGCGCGGCGACCGCGGCGGCATTATTGCGTCCGGTGCGGATCAGGATCGACGGCAGGGCAGCGCCAAGGAAGGGCAAGGCGGCGATCAGGGCAGGCGACATTTTCTCTCCGGTCCGTTCTTTGGCGGGCCTTGGGGCGAAAGATGCGCGCGCATTGCTCCCCCCCGCGCAAGCTACCCTCTACCTGCGCATGAGGGTCTCGCCTGTCAAGCGCCGCCGGGCGGAATCAGGGCCAGAATCGAGCCGGTTTCGACCGTTAGCGCCCATAATACCCGGTCACCCGCCCCCCGACGGCTTTTCGCAGTTGCAGCGAGCTGTGATCGGAAAAGCGCACCATCGGCGGGAAACCGCGCTTTTCGACGCATGGATGGGCAGGGTTATGCAAATTTCGCATAGCTTGGCCCGTCCGGCAGGCCCGAGACCGCAAGAGCTCTTGCAAGTTTCGCAACCCTGTGGCTATGCAAATCCCGATCCGTGCCTATCTATGGGCACGAAGCGACTGTTATCGCAGGGAAACCAATGCCTCATTCCCGCACCTTGCCAGTGTCCCGTCTTTCTCGCCGACAGCTTCTGCGCGTTGGCTCCGCAATGGGCTGCCTTGCCGCGGCCGGTCTCGTACCGAGCCCGCTTATGGCGCAGGATGCTCAACCTGCGGGCGATGCCACCCCCGCCCCGGCACCTTCTGCCGCACCGCAGCAAACGCCCTTCTCCTTCGACGCGCTTGCCGCCGAGATGCAGCAGGCCGCGAAAAGCGACCCGGTTGCGCCTGCGACCAGCTCGGCGGAGTTCCTGAGCAAGCTGAACTATGACAGCTACCGCCTGATCCGTTTCGACCCCGCGAAATCGCGTTTCGCCGATATCGAGGATACGCGGTTCGAGCTTCAGGCCTTCCATCTGGGCTGGCTTTTCAAGCAGCCGGTGCAGCTCTTCACCGTCGAGGCCGACCAGTCGCGCCCGATGGAATTCAACACCGACGATTTCATCTACGAGCGCGAGGCGCGCGAGATCGTTCCCGAACACGTGGCCCTTCCGGGTGTCGCGGGCTTCCGCCTGCACAGCCCGATCAACCGTCCCGACATCATGGACGAGCTGATCGCCTTCCAGGGCGCTTCCTATTTCCGTGCGCTCGGGCGTCGCTCGGCCTATGGGCTTTCCGCACGCGGGCTGGCGGTGAATACCGGCCTGTCGGTCGCCGAAGAGTTCCCGCGCTTCACGCGGTTCTGGATCGAGACCCCGCAACCGGGCTCGGACACGATCACCGTCTTTGCCGCGATGAACTCGCAATCGCTGACCGGCGCCTATCGCTTCGTCATCACCCCCGGCGAGGCCACGGTGATGGATGTGACCGCGCGCCTCTTCATTCGCGCCGATATTCAGCAACTCGGCGTCGCGCCGCTGACCTCGATGTTCCTTTACGGGCCGCGCAACCGCTCGGATTTCGACGATTACCGCCCGAAGGTACATGACAGCGACGGGTTGGCGATCGAGCAGGCCGACGGCGACAGGATCTGGCGCCCGCTTCAGAACCCCGGTGCGCTTGCCTCGTCCTATTTCTCCGAGACCGCTCCGAAAAGCTTCGGGCTCTATCAGCGCGATCGCGACTTCGACCATTATCAGGATGCCTCGGCCCATTACGAACGCCGCCCCTCGGTGCGCGTCACGCCTCTGGGCGACTGGGGCAAGGGGATGGTCCGCCTCGTCGAGATCCCGTCGAAACTCGAAGTGAACGACAATATCGTTGCCTTCTGGGTGCCCGAAGCGCCCGCGAAAGCAGGCGATGCGCTGGAATTCGCCTATCGTCTCGAATGGGGCGATCTGCCCCCCGATCCGGCCGACACCCGCGCCCATGTCGAAGAGACGCGGGCGGGAGAAGGCGGCGTCTCGGGCGTCGAGAACACCAAGGGCACCCGGAAATTCGTCATTGATTTCAAGGGTGGAGAGATTTCGCGCCTGCCGGGATCGGCGGCGGACAAGATCAAAGCGGTCACCCATGCGAACAAGGGAAAGATCGTTACCGAGACGCTGTCGAAGGTCGAGCAGGACGGCGTGTGGCGGCTTGTGCTGGATGTTTCTGCCGATAGCGATGCTCCGGTGGAACTTTCCGCGCACCTTTCGGGTTTTGGACGGAACCTGTCCGAAACCTGGCTATACCAGTGGAATAAATCATGATGTCCCATCTCGACCTGCCCGCCGTCCCCGCGATGACCGAGCAAGCCCGTCCCGTGCGCGTCGTCTCCCCCGAGGCGCTGATCGCGGGCCCTTGCGCGCTGCCCGCCGCCCCGATGGCGATGCCGCCGCAACAGATCGAGCCTGATTTGAGCCTGAGCACCCGCCTCGCGCGGCTGTTCACGCGCCGCCCTGTTGGGGAAGGCACCTGACATGACCGCGCTGTCGCGTCCTCGCGGCGCCACCTTGATCGCCCTGCGCAGTATCGCGCTGGGGCTTTCGGCGCTGGCCGGTATCGGGGCCTTCGTGCTGTTCTTGCAATTCGGTCAGGCCGACGGGTTGCAGACGCTCGATATCGTGCGCGCGGTGCTGATCCTGATTTCGACGCTCTGGCTTGCATGGGGCGCGGTGCAGGCGCTGATCGGTTTGAGCTCGCGCGCCGAGGCGCCCGCCTATGATCCGGCGGCCCCGATCCGCGGACGCACCGTCGTTCTGGTCCCCGTCTATAACGAAGACCCGGTTGCGACCTTTTCGCGTGTGGCCGCGATGGATGCCTCGCTGGCCACGGCCCAGGACCCTGCCGAGGTCCACTTCGCGATCCTGTCGGACACCCGCAAGGAAGAGATCGCCGCCCGTGAAGCGCGCGTCTTCGCCCATCTCGTTGACGAGCGCGACGGGCTCGGACGGTTCTTCTACCGCCGCCGGATCAACAATATCGGCAAGAAGGCGGGCAATATCGAGGATTTCATCACCCGTTCGGGCGCGGCGTATGACTACGCGCTGATCCTCGACGCCGACAGCCTGATGGAAGGCGAGACGATCCTGCAGATGATCCGCCGGATCGAGGCTGAGCCGCGTCTGGGCCTTCTCCAGACGCTGCCCAAGGTGATCCGGGGCCGCTCGCGCTTCGCCCGCGCGATGCAGTTTTCGGCCAGTTTCTTCTCCCCTGTCTTCGCGCGTGGTCTCGCGATGCTGCAAGGCAAGACCGGTCCCTTCTGGGGTCATAACGCCATCGTGCGCACCCGTGCCTTCGCCGAAAGCTGCGGCCTGCCCGCACTGAAGGGCAAACCGCCCTTCGGCGGCCATGTGATGAGCCACGATTATGTCGAGGCGGCCCTTCTGGCGCGCAGCGGCTGGCTGGTACGGCTCGATGACGATCTGGAAGGCTCCTACGAGGAAGGCCCCGAGAATATCGTCGATCATGCCAAGCGTGACCGCCGCTGGTGTCAGGGCAACCTGCAACATTCGCGCATCATCGGCGCACCGGGCCTGCGCGGCTGGTCTCGCTTTGTCTTTGCGCAAGGGATCATGGCCTATATCGCGCCGCTATTCTGGCTCGGGTTTCTCGTGGCCTCGATTGCGGCGCCCCTGTTCGTTCCGCCGCCGGATTACTTCCCCGAACCTTACTGGCCTTTCCCCTATTTCCCGCCCTCCGAGGCCTCCAAGGCAATCGGCCTCGCCATCGGCATCTTCGGGCTTCTGCTGGTGCCGAAGCTCCTGATCGCGGCGCGCGCGGCGCTTGTGGGGACTGCAAGCGGTTTCGGAGGCGCCGCGATGGGATTTGCCTCGACTCTGGCCGAGCTTCTGTTTTCCTCGCTCACCGCGCCGGTGCTGCTGGCCTTCGCGACGCGCTCTGTGTTTCAGGTGCTTATGGGGCGTGACGGCGGGTGGCCGACGAACAATCGCGGCGACGGTCGGATGAGCCTTTCCGAGGGGTTCGCCGCCTCGTGGTGGATCGTCGCAATCGGCCTTGGCGGGCTGGTCCTGACCGATCTGCTCGCGCCGGGGCTGCTGCTGTGGCTGCTGCCGGTCGGGCTGCCGATGATCGCGGCTCCCTGGTTGATTTCCTGGTCTTCGCAGCCCTCGCGCTCGCGGTTGATGCTGGTGCCGAGCGAGGTGTCGACCCCGCGCGTCGTTCGCCTGCACGATGCGATTTTCACCCGCTGGGAAAATGCTTTCCCGGCCCCCGATCCCGCACAGCCCGCTCCGGTGAGCGCGGCCCCTCGGAGCCCCGCCCATGCATGAGCGTTCCTCCCCCTTGCCGGTAAAGGCCGGGCGCGACCTGCGGATCGACCTGTTCCGCGGCCTCGCGCTGATCATGATCTTCATCGATCATATCCCCGGCAATCTCTATGAGAACTTCACCTCGCGAAACCTCGGTTTCTCGGATGCGGCGGAAGGCTTCGTCTTCATGTCGGGCCTTGCGGCGGCGCTGGCTTACGGCCCCGCGCTGGCGAAGGGGTTGAGCTGGGAGGGCACCTCACGGCTCTGGGGCCGCGCATGGCTTCTCTACCTCGTTCATATCCTCACGGCGGTCTGGGCGATCGCCATCGTCTCGGCAGCCGTGCAGTTCTGGGGCAACGAGGCGATGCTCGCGAAGAACGCCTTCAAGACCTATGGCACCGATCCGTTCGGCTTCCTTATCGGGATCGCGACCCTCGGGCACCAGCTCGGCTATGTGAACATCCTGCCGATGTATATGGCGCTGCTGCTGATGGCGCCCGCGCTGATCCGGATCGGGCAGCGCAGCAAATGGGCGCTCTTGGCGACCTCGGTCGGGCTTTGGGCGCTGACGGGGCTGTTCCGGCTGAATCTGCCGAACTACCCGATGCAAGGCGGATGGTTCTTCAACCCGCTCGCCTGGCAGCTGGTGTTCAGTCTCGGCATCCTGACCGGCCTCGCGATCCGCGAGGGCAAGCGGCTGGTGCCGGTGAAAGGCTGGATCGTGGCGCTCGCGGCAGGTTGGCTGGTGCTGACCTTCGCCTGGGTCCATACCGAGTGGATGCTCGAAACCTTTGGTCACGGTACCTGGCAATTGCGCCAATGGGGTGTGCCCTTCTTCATCGCGGGTTTCGACAAGACCTTCGTCTCGCTGCCCCGGCTGACGCACCTTCTGGCACTCGCCTATATCCTGTCGCTTCCGGGCATCGTGCCGCGCATCGCCGCATCGCAGGCAGTGGCGCCGATCCGGTTGCTGGGCCGACATTCGCTGCCGATCTTCGCGCTCGGGACGATCCTCGCCATTGCCGCACAGGCGATCAAGCAGATCCACCCCGGCGGGCTTGGGCAGGACACGCTGATCATCGGGACGGGGCTGGCGCTGCAATTGGGCTTTGCCTTCGCCCGCGACCGGCTGGGGCCGAAAGCGATCGCAAAGCGCAAACGTCATCGCGAGACATCGGGGCCACAGCTGGCCTTCGGCCCGCCCGTCGTGCTTGCGGCAGGCAACAGCCCCGTGCCGGTGCCTCCGCGCCCGAGCCGGTCGGCGGCGCGCTGACGCCAGCCGATCAGGCTGCGACCAGCCCCTCGGAGAGCCGCGCCTGTTCCTTGATCGCTTTCACGGCGGCCTGCACTTTCGGCGTGCGGTGCAGATCGACATGGGTCACCACCCAGAGCTCGGTATCCCAGCTCTCATAAGGTTTCATCACCTCTTCAAGCGTCGGATCCCCCCGCCCCATCGGCACTGTCAGGAAGCCCAGGCCAAGCCCCGCCTTGATCGCATCGACCTGGCTTTCATGCTCGTTGGCCCGGAAAACCACCTGCTCATCCGGGACGTTCTCGCGCAGCCAACGATAGAAGGGCGCGCGACTGTCGCGGTTGTCGATCGAGACGAAGCGATGTTGCGCAAGCTCTTCCTTCGAGCGCGGGATGCCGTAGCGCTCGACATATGCGTGACTGGCATAAAGTGCATTCTGCATCCGGCCCAGCGATTGCACCACGTTATCGGGTTCGGTCGGACGATTGCCGGCGCGGATCGCGACATGGGCCTCACCATATTCCAGCCGGAACACACGCTGATCGGTCAGGTAGCGCAGCCGGAGCCCGGGATATTCGCCAAGCAGTTTCTCCATTGCGGGCAGCACCAGCACCGAGACAGCCGTCAGCGAGGTCACGATCAGCTCCCCCGTCACCTCTTCGCCCGCGCCTGCAATCCGGGCGGCGAGCTGGCTGAACTGGTCTTCGGTCGCCTGCCCCACCGAGAGCAGTTGCTGCCCCGCCTCGGTCGGCGTGTAGCCGCGCGGATGACGCTGGAACAGCTTCGTTCCAAGCTTCTCCTCCAGCGCGTCGACATGGCGGATCACAGTCGCATGGTGAACGCCCAGAACCTCCGCAGCCCCCGAAACGGTCCCGATCCGAGCGACCTGAAAGGCCGTGCGAATTTCGTCCCAACTGTCAAAACTCATTTTGTGCACCCATGAACATTACATGCTCGATCATGCCCGTTGAGTTCCTAAATGCAATAGCCATCCTATAGGCCGTCAACATTGTGAACGGAGCCCTCCCCCATGACCAAGATTCTCCGCATCGACAGCTCGATCAAAGGCGATGCGTCGATCAGCAAACGTCTCACCGACAAGATCGTCGACACCCTCGGCGGCGATGTCACCAGCCGCGACGCGACCAAGATCCCCGCCATCGACGGCGCGTGGATCGGCGCGGTCTACACCCCGGCCGACCAGCGCAGCGACGAGCAGAAAGCCCTGCTCACGCTCTCCGACGAGCTGATCGCGGAACTGAAAGCGGCCGATACCGTCGTGATCGGTTGCGGCGTCTACAACTTCGGCGTCACTGGCCCGCTGAAAGCATGGATCGACCAGATCTGCCGCGTCGGCGAAACCTTCCGCTACTCCGAAGCAGGCCCCGAAGGCCTCGCCGGCCCCAAGCGGGTGATCATCGCCTACTCGTCGGGCGGCGTCCCGGTCGGCTCGGCCTTCGATTTCGCGACCCCCTATATCAAGCAGGTGCTCGGTTTCATCGGCATCACCGACGTGACCGTGGTCGCGGCCGAGGGTGTGAACATCGACGAGGCGGCGGCGATCGCCAAGGCTGAAGAGCAGATCATTCATCTCGCAGCCTGATCCGCGCCCCTTCCTCTTCCTCCCGACTGGCCCCGTGGTTGACTCCGCGGGGCCTTTGTCTTAATTCACGCGAGATTTCCCCGGAGGACGAATCCCTCCGGTCCCGGCATGCGGTCGGGATCGCCACCAGTCAGCGCGTTGCGCCCACTGGTGCGTTTGTCGTTTGTCCCGGCCCCAAACCTAGGAGGGTGGCCCATGTTCGAAAGTCTTTCCGAACGCCTTGGCGGCGTGTTCGACCGGCTGACCAAACAAGGCGCGCTCTCTGCCGAGGACGTGAAAACCGCATTGCGCGAAGTGCGCGTGGCGCTTCTCGAGGCCGACGTTTCGCTGCCCGTGGCGCGCCAGTTCATCAAGGCGGTCGAAGGCAAGGCGACAGGCGCTTCCGTGACCAAATCGGTCACGCCGGGCCAGCAGGTCGTGAAGATCGTCCATGACGAGCTGATCGCGATGCTCTCGGGCGACGGTCCGGCCGATGCGCTCAAGATCGACAACCCGCCCGCGCCGATCCTGATGGTCGGCCTTCAGGGCTCGGGCAAGACCACCACCACTGCGAAACTGGCCAAGCGCCTCAAGGACCGCGAAGGCAAGCGGGTGCTGATGGCCTCGCTCGACACCAACCGCCCGGCGGCGATGGAGCAGCTCGCGATCCTCGGCACGCAGATCGGCGTCGACACGCTGCCGATCGTGAAGGGCGAAAACGCGGTGCAGATCGCCAAGCGCGCCAAGCAACAGGCAACCTTCGGCGGTTATGACGTCTACATGCTCGACACCGCGGGCCGTCTGCATATCGACGAAGTGCTGATGGACGAGGTGCAGGCGGTGCGCGACGTGGCGCAGCCGCGTGAAACCCTGCTCGTGGTCGATGGCCTGACCGGTCAGGACGCCGTCAACGTCGCAACCGAGTTCGACGAGAAGGTCGGCGTCTCGGGCGTGGTGCTGACCCGGATGGATGGCGACGGCCGTGGCGGTGCGGCGCTCTCGATGCGCGCGGTCACCGGCAAGCCGATCCGCTTCGTCGGTCTGGGCGAGAAGATGGATGCGCTCGAGACCTTCGAGGCCGAGCGTATCGCGGGCCGCATCCTCGGCATGGGCGATATCGTCGCCCTGGTGGAGCGCGCGCAGGAAACGCTGGAGAAGGAACAGGCGGAGCGCATGGCCAAGCGCTTCCAGAAGGGCCTGTTCAACATGAACGACATGCGTGGCCAGCTCGAGCAGATGCTCAAGATGGGCGGGATGCAGGGCGTCATGGGCATGATGCCGGGCATGGCGAAATACGCCAAGCAGGCCGAAGAGGCGGGCCTCAACGACAAGACGATCCAGCACCAGATCGCGCTGATCAACTCGATGACCAAGCAGGAACGCGCCAACCCGCAGCTTCTGCAGGCGAGCCGCAAGAAGCGTATCGCTGCGGGTGCGGGCCTTGAGGTTTCCGAGCTCAACAAGCTGCTGAAGATGCACCGTCAGATGGCCGACTCGATGAAGAAGATGGCCAAGATGGGCAAGGGCGGCATGCTCAAGCAGGCGATGAAGATGATGGGCGGCAAGGGCGGCATGCCGGATCTGGCCAATATGGACCCTGCCGAGGTCGAGGCCGCGGCGAAGGCGATGGGCGGCAAGCTGCCCCCCGGCGGCCTTGGCGGTCTGGGCGGCGCGCTGCCGCCGGGCCTGTCGGGCTTCGGCAAGAAGAAGTGATCCGATGACCGTCGCGCTCTCCCCCACCCCGACCCTCGAGACCGAGCGTCTCGTGCTCCGCGCCCCGCAGGCGCGGGACTGGGAGGCATGGCGCGACTTCTATCTCTCCGAACGCGGCCACTGGTTCCGTCCGGTGAAGAACCCCACCCCCGAGGATGCGTGGCGCAGCTTCGCCGCGATCACCGGCCATTGGGTTCTGCGCGGCTGGGGCATGTTCATCATGACCGAGCGTGGCTCGGATCAGGGCTTCGGCGCGCTCGGTCCCTGGATGCCCGAGAGCTGGCCCGAGGCGGAAATCGCCTGGTCGGTCTGGTCGCAGGACGCCGAGGGCAAAGGCTATGTCGCCGAGGCCGCGCGCGCGGTGATCGCCCATGCGTTCCGGGACCTGAACTGGTCCACCGCCGTCAGCTATATCGACCCGAACAACACCCGCTCGGCCGCATTGGCCGAGCGTCTGGGCGCCCGCCCCGACCCGGGTGCCGCCCATCCGGGCGAGCCGCCGATCGTGGTCTGGCGCCACCCCCAACCGCAGGAGGCCATGGCATGAGCGACGCAACCATCCGTGCCGCAGAGCTTCTGAAGGAACATCGCGACAGCATCGACCGGCTCGATGCGGTCCTGATCTGGACGCTGGCCGAACGCTTTGCCCAGACCAAGGCCGTGGGCAAGCTCAAGGCCGAGCACGCGCTCCCGCCCTCCGATCCCGCGCGCGAAGAACAACAGATCGCGCGGCTCGAGAAACTGGCGCTCGATTCCGGCCTCGACCCGGAATTCGCCAAGAAATTCCTGAACTTCGTGATTTCGGAAGTGATCCGTCACCACGAGAAATTCCAGAAATGACGGGCCAGACGGCCCGCTCACCAGCCATCCAAAGGAGATAACTGTCATGGCTATGAAGATCCGCCTCGCCCGTGGGGGCTCCAAGAAGCGTCCGTTCTACTCGATCGTCGCCTCCGACTCGCGCATGCCGCGTGACGGCCGCTTCATCGAGAAGCTGGGCACCTACAACCCGCTGCTGCCGAAAGACAGCGAAGAGCGCGTGAAGATGAACATGGAGCGCGTGAAGTACTGGCTGAGCCAGGGCGCCCAGCCGACCGACCGTATCGCCCGCTTCCTCGAAGCCGCTGGCGAGATGGACAAGCAGGAACGCGCCAACATGAAGAAAGCCGTCCCGGGCAAGAAAGCTCAGGAACGCGCCGAAGAGAAGGCCGCGAAAGCTGCCGAGGCCGCCGAAGCGGCTGCCGCTCCGGCTGAGGCTGCCGCGGAAGAATAATCCGCCAGTACGGTGGATGGCTGGCGGGCCGGGCGCTTTTTGCGTCCGGCCCCTGCCCCTTTCAGGACCGCCTTTCTCAGGATCAGGAGTATCGCATGACCCTTCCCGACCGTGTCTGTGTCGGCGCCATCGCCGGAGCGTTCGGTGTGCAGGGCGAGGTGCGCCTGAAAAGCTTCTGCGCCGAGCCCGAGGATATCGTGGATTACGCGCCGCTTTACACCGAGGATGGCAGCCGCAGTTTCGATGTTACGCTGACCCGCCCGCTCAAGAACGGGCTGGGCGTGCGCCTTTCGGGCGTCGCGACCAAGGAACAGGCCGATGCGCTGCGCGGCGTGACGCTCTGGACCGCGCGGGAGAACCTGCCCTCGCTGCCCGATGACGAATTCTATCACGCCGATCTGATCGGCCTCGAAGTGGTCGATACCGGAGGCGCAAGGCTCGGTACGGTGCGCGCGGTGCACAATCACGGCGCGGGTGACATCCTCGAGATCTTCACCCCGGGCCGCAAGCAGGCACTGCTGCTTCCCTTCACCAAGGCCGCCGTGCCAACTGTCGACCTCTCCGCAGGCCGCATCGTCGCCGACCCGCCCGAGGAGATGCAATGACGCGGATCCTGCTGCATCTTGGCTTTCACAAATGCGCCACGAGCAGCGCGCAGGCTTTCCTGCACGAGAACCGCGAACGGATCTGGCCGACCTGTGCCCTCGCCCTGCCCTACCGGCTCCGCCCCATCGCCAACAAGGTGTTCTGGTATCGCTTCGAGCGCGACGAGGCGGCGCTGGCCGATCTGCACGCAAGCATGCGCGCCTTCATCAGAGATCTGAACCTCACGCCCAACCGCAATCTCATCCTGAGCAGCGAGAACCTGTTGGGACAGATGCCGCTGGGCACGCTCGACGAGCCCTACCCGATCGCGGTGCCGGTTGTGCGCGCATTGACCTCCGCTTTCGAGGCGATCGCCTGGCCCTGCGAATTGACTGTCTATTTCTCGACCCGCGCGCACGATGACTGGATACGCAGTGTCTGGGGGCATCAGGCACGCAAGCGGCGCAACGTGCGGATTACCGACGATCTGGAGACCTTCCGCGCCCGGCTCTCGAAGGTCAGCTTGCACGATCAGCTCGCCCGGATCCGCGCCGCACTTCCGGATCTGCATATCGTAAGCGAAGATATCGACGCGCTCGCGGGCGCCCCTTTCGGAGTGGCCCAGCCGTTTGTCGATTTTCTGCGTCTGCCGCCTGCGAAGCTGGCCGAATTCACCCCGCCGCCCCGCGCCAATCAAGGACCGGGGCTTGCGCTCGCCGAGCAGCTGATCGAGCTGAACCGAAGCGATCTGGATCCCGATGCGCTGCATGCGGCGAAGGACGCGCTGATCGGCGCGCATTTCGGCTCTGCTCAAGAGCTGGACGATGACGAGGAAGAGCAGGTTTCAAGATGAGTGACGACAAACCCACCCTCGCGACGAAATCCCACGGTCGGCTGAGCATTTCCGCCTCGCGCAAGCCGCGCACTCTGATGGAGGAACCCGCGCGGGTGAAGGGCGCGTGGACGGCGAAGATCGTCACCCTCTTTCCCGATGCCTTCCCCGGCACGCTGGGGCTGAGCCTTCTGGGCCGCGCGCGCGATCTGGGGCTCTGGGCGCTGGAAACCATCGACCTGCGCCCCTTCGGTATCGGCAAGCACCGCAATGTCGACGACACCCCCGCAGGCGGCGGCGCGGGCATGGTGCTGCGCGCCGACGTGGTGGGCGCGGCACTGAGCGAGGCCGCAATCGGCACACCCGAGGACCGCGCTCGCTGGCCGGTCATCTATCTCTCCCCGCGCGGCAAGCCCTTCGATCAGACGATGGCGCGCCGCTTCGCCGAGGCCGAGGGCATGACGCTTCTTTGCGGGCGGTTCGAGGGCGTGGACGAGCGCGTGCTGGAACATTTCGGCGTCGAGGAAGTCTCGATCGGCGATTTCGTCCTGACGGGGGGCGAAGTGGCCGCTCAGGTGCTGATCGACGCCACCGTGCGGCTGATCCCGGGCGTGTTGGGCAATGCCGAGAGCGCCGTGGAGGAAAGCCATTCCAGCGGCCTTCTGGAGCACCCCCAATACACCCGCCCCGCCGAATGGGAGGGCCGTTTGATCCCCGAAGTGCTGACCTCAGGCAACCACAAGAAGATCGAAGACTGGCGCCGCGAGATGAGCGAGAAGCTGACGCAGGAGCGGCGGCCGGATCTGTGGGAGAGGCGTGGGGGGTGAGGGCGGCTCAGAGCCCTTTGCCGGGTTCAGAGCTTGCAGCACGAACTACAACAATCGTTTACGGCACAGTACGGAACAGCGTACCAGTCTCGATGTGATCCCGCTCATATCCGAGCACCGCTTCCGCGATGTCTTGCTGGCCTGCTTCTAATCGCGAGATGTAATACCACCAAAAGTCTTCCTTTTTCAGCATCTCTCGAAACTTGGCGGACTTCATTGTGAAAAGGCGATCCTGAGCTGTCGTGAACTTGGCTGGTGTTTTATCGATCATGTGGCGGCGTGCATACGCGAGGCAGTTCTCGGCGAGCCTGACACAGTCCCGAGCGGCACCATCGCGGACAACCTCGCGCGGCGTCTGCACACGATCCGGGTCGGTACGCAACTCACTGTACATCGACGGTTCGCGCCCTTGCTTAACGTGAAAGATTAGATCAAGCGCCACTTGCAGCGCACCACGCGTATCCGGGCTGCTCAGGGCCCATGTACTAAGTGCGTAGTTTATCTTCGCCCCATGGTTTTCCATCGACTTCTTCAGTCTCGCGCAGACCGCAGGATCGGTCAGGTTCCGGTTCTGTGCATCGAAAGCGAGGAGAGCCTTGCCCACCTCCTCAACACAGGCCACACCCAAGAAGTATGCCCGCGCCATGTGGTCGTGGTCACGTAAGATCGTGGCTTCATTGAGCAGTTCATCTGCGTTGTGAAGAGCGCCTTCGCTGTAAAGGCGCAGAAGCGTTGGTGTCAGTTTCGGCAGCTGCTGCGAACCCATGGATACTCCTGAGTTTAGAAAATACGGAGACCATATATGAGGTCGGGACGCCCGTCTCGCCCCACAGGCAAACCCGCGACCTCCCCCACTTCCCCCTTGATCCACACCCCATTTCCCCTTAATACGCGCGGGTCCGGACCGGAATCGGCCCTCGGACCCTTTTGCTGTTGCCCGGCGATGCCTTCTTCGGCCCGCCATCAGGCCCGGCAAAGGGCGCAAAAGCGAAAGACGACCTGAACCCTCCCGCGGGCGCGACCCTGAAAAGGCGACCGGACCCGGCGAAGACGCGGAGCTCTGAGGCGGCGAAACCTTCACGGAAAAAACCGTGAGCATCGAAAGGAAAAGCGATGAACCTGATCGCACAGATCGAGGCGGAGCAGATCGCCAGCCTCGGCAAGACCATCCCGGATTTCAAAGCCGGCGACACCATCCGCGTTGGCTACAAAGTCACCGAAGGCACCCGTTCGCGCGTGCAGGCCTATGAGGGCGTCTGCATCGCCCGCAAGGGCGGCGACACGCTGGCGGCGTCGTTCACCGTGCGCAAGATCTCCTTCGGCGAAGGCGTGGAGCGTGTGTTCCCGCTCTACTCGACCAACATCGACTCGATCGAAGTGGTCCGCCGTGGCCGCGTGCGTCGCGCGAAGCTGTACTACCTGCGTTCGCGTCGCGGCAAATCGGCCCGTATCGCCGAAGACACCACCTACAAACCCAAAGCCGACGCGTAAGGAGCGGGACTATGAAAGCGGAAATCCATCCCGACTACCACATGATCACCGTCAAGATGACCGACGGCACCGAGTACCAGACCCGTTCGACCTGGGGCAAGGAAGGCGACACGATGACGCTCGACATCGACCCGACCTCGCACCCGGCCTGGACCGGCGGCTCGTCGCGCCTGATGGACACCGGTGGCCGTGTGTCGAAGTTCAAGAACAAATATGCGGGTCTCGGCTTCTGAGCCTGAGCAGCATGACCGTTACAGAAAAGGGCGCCTTCGGGGCGCCCTTTTTCATTGCGCGCTTTGCCGTGCGGTGCGCTGATCCCCGGCGCCTCAATGCCGCGCGGGCGCTCGCCAGCATATACTGGTCGCGCCCCCTAGCCCTCCCCTCGATTCCCTAGTAAACCCGCGCCCAAACCGCTTACACGCAAGAGGGTCTTCATGGCGCGCCATCTCATCACCTCGGCCATTCCCTATATCAACGGCATCAAGCACCTCGGCAATCTCGTGGGCTCGCAGCTGCCGGCCGATCTCTTCGCCCGCTACCAGCGCGCGCGCGGCAACGAGGTGATGTTCATCTGCGCCACCGACGAGCACGGCACGCCCGCCGAACTGGCCGCCGCCAAGGCCGGCAAGCCGGTCGCCGACTACTGCGCCGAGATGCATGACGTTCAGGCGAAGATCGCGGAAGGCTTCCGCCTCAGCTTCGATCACTTCGGCCGCTCCTCGAGCCCACAGAACCATCGCCTGACGCAGCATTTCGCGGTGAAACTGGCCGAGGCCGGTCTGATCCGCGAAGTCTCCGAGAAACAGATGTATTCCAAGGCCGATGGCCGCTTCCTGCCCGATCGCTATATCGAGGGCACCTGCCCCAATTGCGGCTTCGAGAGCGCGCGCGGCGATCAGTGCGACAACTGTACCAAGCAGCTTGACCCGGTGGATCTGATCAACCCCCATTCGGTGATTTCCGGCTCGACCGACCTAGAGATGCGCGAGACCAAGCACCTGTTCCTGCGCCAGTCCGCGATGAAGGACCAGCTCGACGCCTGGATCGATAGCAAGACCGACTGGCCGGTGCTGACGACCTCGATCGCGAAGAAATGGCTACATGACGGCGACGGGTTGCAGGATCGCGGCATCACCCGCGATCTCAGCTGGGGCGTCCCCGCCCAGTTCGAAGGCGCGCCGTGGGAGGGCATGGAAGGCAAGGTCTTCTACGTCTGGTTCGACGCCCCCATCGAATATATCGGCGCGACGCAGGAGTGGTCGGCCGAGACCGGCGGCGACTGGGAGCGCTGGTGGCGCACCGACAAGGGCGCCGACGACGTGACCTACACCCAGTTCATGGGCAAGGATAACGTCCCCTTCCACACGCTCGGCTTCCCGACCACGATCCTCGGCTCGGGCGAGCCCTGGAAGCTCGTCGATTACATCAAATCGTTCAACTACCTGAACTACGATGGCGGGCAGTTCTCGACCTCGCGCGGGCGCGGCGTCTTCATGGATCAGGCGCTGGAAATCCTGCCCGCCGACTACTGGCGCTGGTGGCTGCTGAGCCACGCGCCCGAGAGCGCGGATGCAGAATTCACCTGGGAAAATTTCCAGACCTCGGTGAACAAGGACCTTGCCGACGTGCTGGGCAATTTCGTCAGCCGGATCACCAAGTTCACCCGCTCGAAATTCGGCGAGTCGATCCCCGAGGGCGGTGCTTGGGGCGATCAGGAGGCGGCGCTCATCGAAGAGCTGACCACCCGCATCCGCGCCTACGAGGCGCATATGGAAGAAAAAGACATCCGCAAGGCCGCGGGCGAGCTGCGCGCGATCTGGGTGGCGGGCAATGAGTACCTGCAAGCCGCGGCCCCCTGGTCGGTCTTCAAGACCGATCCCGATCAGGCCGCCGCCATCGCGCGGCTCGCGTTGAACCTGATCCCGCTCTACGCGGTCCTTTCGGCACCGTTCATCCCCGATGCGGCCGATGTGATGCTGGGCGCGATGCAAACCGAGGATCGCAGCTGGCCCGAGGATGTGAAAGCCGCGCTCACCGCGCTGCCTGCAGGTCATGCCTTCACCACGCCGGAGGTGCTCTTCCGCAAGATTTCGGATGAGGAGCGCGAGGCCTGGCAGGAGCGCTTTGCCGGAACGCGGAACTGAGCCACAAGAGGGGGCGCTGCCCCCTCTGGCCTTCGGCCATTCACCCCCGAGATATTTGGGTCAAGAAGAAGGGTCAGATTCTTTAACCAGAATCGGGCAAGGATGTCTGTGCGGTACAGGCGGAGACGCCGATGACCGCTCGAGGAGAAGCGCCCGGCCTGCTGCCCGACGAGGGCTCGAGCCGGGCGAATTTGCTTCTTCTTGATAGAAATATCTCGGGGGTGAGGCGCCAAGGCGCCGAGGGGGCAGCGCCCCCTTAGCCCACATCCGTCCGGCCCCGCCGGTCGGATCGGAGATTGGAATACAAGACGTGATTACGCCAGCGTCCGTTGATCTGAAGATAACTCTGCGCGACCCCTTCGTACTTGAAGCCCGATTTCTCCAGGACACCGCGCGAAGGGCCGTTCTCGGGCAGGCAGGCCGCTTCGATCCGGCTCAGGTCGAGTTTGGTGAAGGCGTGATGCACGAGCGCCTCGATCGCCTCGCGCATGTAACCCTGCCGCGCGTAGCGTTGCCCGATCCAATATCCGAGCGTGCCTGATTGCGCGGGTCCGCGCCGGATGTTGTCCAGCGTGATCGCCCCGAGCAACTTGTCATCGGCGCGCGAGATCAGAAAGACCGGAAGGGCCGTGCCGCTGGCGATCGCGCGCGCCGCCCAATAGACCCGGTTGGAGAACGCCTTCCGACTGAGATGGTCGGGCGACCAGCTTGGCTCCCATGGGAGCAGGAAGGTCCGGCTCTCCTCGCGCAGGCTTGCCCAAGGTCGGTAGTCGCCATGCTGCGGCGGGCGCAGAACCATCCGCTCCGTATCGATCCGAAGCTGACGACGGCGCGCGAACATCAGGCGGCAAGCCTCTCGCGCAACTCCCCGAGTTCGGGCGCGTCCTTCACCGGGCCGTAAAGCGCCAGTGCCGCGCGCCCGCCAATCGCGAGCCGTTCGGCGAAATCGCGCACCGCGTCGCGGGTCACGCCGTCGATTCGGGCGGAGGCCTCGTCGATGCCCGGCACACGGCCCCAGATATTGAGGCTGCGCGCCATGCGCTCGGCCCGAGCAGAGGCGCTTTCCAACCCCATCAGAAGGCCTGCCTTGATCTGGGCGCGGGCGCGGGCGATCTCGGCCTCGCTCATGTCTTCTGCCGCGCGCTTGAGTTCGTCCACGGTCAGTTCGGCCAGCCCGCGGATCTCTTCTCCGGATGTGCCCGCATAGATGGTGAACATACCCGTGTCTTCATAGGCGCCTGCCTGCGAGAAGATCGTGTAGCACAGCCCGCGTTCTTCGCGGATCTTCTGGAACAGGCGCGAGGACATGCCCCCGCCCATCGCGGTCGAATAGACCTGCGCGGTGTAGAGATCTGCGTCGCGATAGCTCGGCCCCTCGATGCCAAGCGCGAAATGCGCCTGTTCGAGCTGCTTGATCTCGCGGCGTTCATTGCCCGTCCAGCTGGCGGGATGCGGCGCGGGGTTCAGCGCGGGGCGCAGGTCACCGAAGATATCCTCGGCGCGCTTGACGATTTCGGCGTGGTCGACTGCTCCGGCCGCCGAAAGGATCATCTGATCGGGACCGTAATGTTCGGCCACGAAGCGCGAAAGATCTTCACGCGCGAAGGCACGCACGCGCTCTGCCGGGCCAAGGATGGTGCGGCCCATCGGCTGATCCGGGTAGGCCGCCTCTTGCAGCCAGTCGAAGATCACGTCGTCGGGCGTGTCGAGCGATTGGCCGATTTCTTGCAGGATCACGCCACGCTCGACCTCGATCTCGCGCTGGTCGAAGACCGGGTTCAGCAGGATATCCGAGATCACGTCGAGAGCGAGCGGCACATCCTCGGCCAGCACGCGGGCGTAATAGGCGGTCATCTCGCGCGAGGTATAGGCGTTGATATAGCCGCCCACATCCTCGACCGCCTCGGCGATCTGCAGCGCGGAGCGGGTCTTCGTGCCCTTGAACGCCATATGTTCGAGGAAATGCGCGATGCCGTTCTGCTCGGGGCGCTCATGGCGGCCACCGGCCGTCACCCAGATCCCGATCGAGGCCGAGGCAAGGCCCGGCATCTTCTCGGTGATGATGCGCAGGCCGTTCTTCAGGGTCGTGAATTCGATCATTTGCGGCGACGCTCGCGGATCAGCGCTTCGAGCGCGTCGAGATCGTTGGGCACACGGGTCACACGCTCGTCGCGGGTGAACAGATCGGCCATGCGCGGCGGCAGGCCGGGGCGGATACCCGTCGCCTCTTCCACCGCATCGGGGAATTTCGCCGGATGCGCGGTGGCGAGCGTGATCATCGGCGTGGCCGGATCGCGGGCGACGGCCTGCTTGCCCACGTTCACGCCCACGGCCGAATGCGGGCAGAGCAACTCTCCCGTCTCCTTCAGCGTGTCGCCGATTTCCTCCAACGTGCGCGCCTCGCCGACCGAACCGCTGTCATAGATGTCGCGCAGCGCGCCGATGGCGTTTTCCGAGACGGTGAAGGAGCCCTCGGTCTTCAGCTCCTCCATCAGCTTCTCGATCGCGGCCCCGTCCTTGCCATAGGCCCAGAACAGTGCGCGTTCGAAATTCGAGCTCACCTCGATATCCATCGAGGGCGAGATCGAGGGCGTCACGCCCTGCTTGGTATAATCGCCCTTCGAGAGGCAGCGATGCAGGATGTCGTTCTGGTTGGTCGCGATCACCAGACGCTCGATCGGAAGGCCCATTTCCTTCGCAAGGAAGCCCGCGAAGATGTCGCCGAAATTGCCGGTCGGCACGGTGAAAGACACCTTGCGATGCGGCGCGCCAAGTGCCACGGCGGCCGAGAAATAATAGACGATCTGCGCCAGCACGCGGGCGAAGTTGATCGAGTTCACGCCCGCAAGGCCAACCTCGTCGCGGAAGGTGAAATCGTTGAACATGTCCTTCAGCTTGCCCTGGCAATCGTCGAAATCACCGTCGAGCGCGAGCGCGTGGACATTGCCTTCGACCGGGGTCGTCATCTGGCGGCGCTGCACCTCGGACACCCGGCCATGCGGGAAGAGGATGAACACGTCCACATTGTCGAGCCCGCGGAAGGCCTCGATCGCGGCCGAGCCGGTATCGCCCGAAGTGGCGCCGACGATGGTGATCTTCTGGTTGCGCTTCTCCAGCTCGATCTGGAAGAGCTGGCCGATCACCTGCATCGCGAAATCCTTGAACGCGAGGGTGGGGCCGTGGAACAGCTCCAGCAGGAAGTGGTTCGGCGCAAGCTGCACCATCGGCGCGCGGGCGACATGGCCGAAGCCTGCGTAGGCGCGGGTGATAGCGCCGCGCAGTTCCTCGTCCGAGAAGGTCTCGGCGACGAAGGGCTTCATCACGCGGAAGGCCGTCTCTTCATACGAGAGCCCGGCAAGCGCCGCGATCTCGCCTTCGGAGAACTGCGGCACGGTCTCGGGCACGTAAAGCCCGCCATCGCGGGCAAGCCCCGTGAGCATCGCGTCGCCGAAATTCAGAACCGGGGCTTTTCCCCGCGTGGAAACATAACGCATCGTCAATCCTTCAGGCCGATTGCCGCCTGATACGCCAGAGAAGAAAGATTGTCATCCCGGCCCAGACGATTGCGAGCAAAAACCAGGTGATTGCGTATTGCTTGTGATCGTTGGGAATGCCGGTGATCGTGATCGGCTGCGGCGCGATGCCCTGAGTGTCGCCCTCGACACGGGCCGCGACGACCATCACCGGCTCGGTCCCGAGCCTGGCGGCCATCGCGGGCACGTCACGGGCAAACCAGAGCCCGGTCTTTTCGTCGGGCTTGGGCGTGTAGCTGTCGGTCTCTTCGGGCCAGTGGAGATTACCGGTGATCGTGAGGTCGACCGCCGGACGGGACACGCCCTTGTCAGCCTCGCGCAGGAAGCCCCGGTCGAGCAGGATGCGGCGTCCGGCGTCGGTTTCGAAAGCGTCGATCACGCGGTAGCCCGCCCCGATGCCCTTCTGCCCCGAAAGCACGAGGATCTCCTGGCCCGTCGTGCGCCCGCTCACCGTCACCGGCTGGTATTTCAGCGGTTTGGTGTCAGTGCCTTCTGGCGGCAGTTCCTGCGGCGCACCGCCGATCTTGGCGGAGATCTCGGCCAGCATTGCCTCTTTCCATTGCAGCCGTTGCAACTGCCAGACCCCGAGCGAGATCAGGATCGCACAGCCGACGATGCCGAGCAGAAGCGGAAAGATGTAGCGTTTCATCGGTCCTCCAAGCGAACGGCGCGAGGGTCGCCCCCCGCGCCGCCATGCGCGTTTCCTCGCACGAGGGTCAGGGGCGCTTACGCACCGCCCCAGATATAGATCGACGCGAAGAGGAAGAGCCAGACCACGTCGACGAAGTGCCAGTACCAGGCGGCGGCTTCGAAGCCGACATGCTCGTTCTGGGTCATCTGGCCCTTGATGATGCGGATCAGGCAGACCAGCAGGAAGATCGTGCCGATGATCACATGCAGACCGTGGAAACCAGTCGCCATGAAGAAGTTCGCGCCGTAGATATTGCCAGAGAGGCCAAAGGCCGCGTGGCTGTATTCATAGGCCTGAAGCACGGTGAAGGAGGCACCGAGCAGCACGGTCAGGATCAGACCCTGCTTGACCTGCTTGCGGTCGTTCTCGTGCACGAGCGCGTGGTGCGCCCAGGTCAGCGTTACGCCCGAGAGCAGCAGGATCACCGTGTTGATCAGCGGCAGGTGCCACGGATCGAAGGTCTGGATGCCCTCGGGGGGCCAGACGCCATCCTGAAGGGGGCTCATCGGGCCCATCGGATACATGGCGTGCTTGAAGAAGCTCCAGAACCAGGCCGCGAAGAACATCACTTCGGACATGATGAAGAGGATGAAGCCGTAGCGCAGGCCGATCCGCACCACCGGCGTGTGATCGCCGACCTCGCCCTCGTGGACCACGTCGGACCACCAGCCATACATCGTGTAGAGCACGATGAGCAGGCCCGCGAAGAACATGTAATGGGTGATGTCCCGCATCCACAGGACTGCCCCGAAGAGCATGACGAACCCGCCCACCGCGCCGAGGAACGGCCAGATCGAGGGTGGAAGGATATGGTAGTCGTGGTTCTTTGCGTGCGCCATGCGTCTCCCTCCGATGGCTTAGTTGACCGTCTCCGCCGCTTTCGGGCGGACCGAGGCAGTTTTCTCGGGAAGGTCGGTTTCGTAGAAAGTGTAACTCAACGTGATCGAGTGGATCCGCTTTGCATCCGCATCCTCGACGATCTCGGGATCGACGAAGAAGCTCACCGGCATCTGAACCCTCTCCCCGGGTTGCAGCACCTGTTCGGTGAAGCAGAAACACTGGATCTTGTCGAAATAGTAGCCCGCCACATCGGGCGAGACATTGTAGCTCGCCGTCCCGGCGATGGGCCGGTCAGTCGGGTTGTAGGCCTCGTAGAAGGCAAGCCCGTTCTGACCGATCTTGAGCTTCATCTCGGTCTGCACGGGCTTGAACTCCCAAGGCATGCCGCGCGAGACATTGGCGTCGAAACGAACCGTGATCTCGCGGTCGAGCACGTGATCGGGAAGCTTCTCGGCCACGTTGGTCGTGCCGCCGTACCCCGTCGTCTTGCAAAACCAGTTGTAGAACGGAACTGCCGCCCAGGCACCCGCCCCCATCACGACGATCACCGCGAGCAGCATCAGCAGCACGCGGGTGTTCGACTTGTTCGGGGCGACGGGCTCGTTCACTTCTGCGCTCCCTCCGCCGGAAGCAGCGAGGTGCGCGGCTGGTGGTCGTAAGCCTCCATCGTCGAGCCGCGCTCGACCTTGACCACGGTCAGGCCGAAGACGATGGCCACGAACCCGAGAAGCACCACGCCCAGCCCCGCATTGCGCGAGAACCGGCGGGTATGAAGATCACTGTCCCGGGTGATTGCCATCGCTTACCAGACTCCCAAACCGATATGGCTCAGCCCCTCTTCGGCCAGCAAGGCTGCGAAATGCGCGAAGAGATAGACGAGCGAGAAATAGAAGAACCGCTTTTCAACGGCGTATTTGTCGGCCTCGGCCTGAACCTCGGTCCGGCCGTGGATCTCGATCGCGCCCTTGATGAAGAGCGCGTTCATCACAATCGCGGTCGCGAGATAGAGCGGCCCGCCGATCGAGGTGAAGCCGGTCCCAACCGCAAGCGGCGCGAGGATCAGCGTGTAGACGAGGATGTTCTTGCGGGTGTGCTCGCGACCATGGGTGACCGTGAGCATCGGCACTTTCGCCTCGTGGTAGTCCGACTTCATGAACAGCGCGAGCGACCAGAAATGCGGCGGCGTCCAGAGGAACACGAGCAGGAACATGGCGATCGATTCGATCGAGATGCCACCCGTCGCCACCGCCCAGCCGATCATCGGCGGGAAGGCGCCCGCCGCGCCGCCGATCACGATGTTCTGCGGCGTCGCGCGCTTCAGCCACATCGTATAGATCACCACGTAGAAGAAGATGGTGAAGGCAAGGAACAGGCCCGAGAAGATATTCGTGGCCAGAGCCAGCATCACGCATGAGATACCCGAGAGCGCCAGGCCGAAGCCAAGCGCCTCGCGCTCGCTCACCTTTCCTGCGGGGATCGGACGCGAGCGGGTGCGGCGCATGATCCGGTCGATATCGGCGTCATACCACATGTTGAGCGCACCCGACGCCCCCCCGCCCAGAGCGATGAACAGGATCGCCACGAACCCCACGAAAGGGTGAACGGGATTGGGCGCGACCACGAGCCCCACGAAGGCCGTGAACACCACGAGCGACATCACCCTCGGCTTCAGAAGCGCGATGTAATCGCTGAAGCGCGCCTCGTTGTCCTGTTGCTGGATATAGCTGATATCGCTCATGAAATTGTCCCTCGGGTGTCTCGCGCTGGCATTCAGTTCTGCGCGACCCGAACCGGCTTCTCGGCCTCGACCGAAGCGAAGTCATTCTTCGCGCGCTCAAGCCAGTTAGCGTAAACCTCCGGTGAGACAACTTTGACCACGATGGGCATATAGGCGTGGTTGGTGCCGCACAGCTCCGAACATTGGCCGAAGTACACGCCCTCGTTATCGGCCTTAAACCACAATTGCGCGATCCGGCCCGGCACGGCGTCCTGCTTCACGGCAAAGGCGGGCACGGTCCAACTGTGGATCACGTCGGCGCCGGTGACCTGCACCACGATCGTCTTGCCTGCCGGCACGACCATCGCGTTGTCGGCCGCGAGAAGGTATTCGTCGGGCGCGTAACCGTGATCTTCCAGCTCGTCCTTGGTGAGCATGATCGAATCGAAGACGATCCCCTCATCGGGATATTCATAGCCCCAGTACCACTGATAACCGGTCACCTTCACGGTGATGTCGCCCTCGGGGATCTCCTGCTGGTTCCACAGCGCGGGAAGCGAGAAGGCACCGATCGCCACGAGGATCAGGATCGGAACGAAGGTCCAGGTGATCTCGAGCGGGGTGTTGTGGGTGAAACGGCGCGGATTGGGATTCGCGCGGCTGTTGAAGCGCAGCAGCGAATAGATGATCAGCGCGAAGACGAAAACGCAGATCGCGGCGATGATCACGAGAAGCATGTGATCGAGCCATTGCTGGTCTTCGGCAAGGTTCGAAGAGGCCGGCTGGAACCCCGTTCCGCCCAGATGCGGCTTACCGATCACCGGCAGCCCCTTGATCATGTCCTGAGCCGCGGCTTGCCCGGCGATAAACATCGTCAGCGAAGCCGACGTGACAGCGGCCGCGAAACCGCGGCTGGTGCTTGCTTTAAGCATTCTTGTCTCCCTCTTGCGGCTCTCCCAGCCGCCAACGCGGGGTTTCGGCTCTCCCAAACCGGTGCCCCCGTTGTGTATTTCCGATTAAAGATCATATTTGTGGGGCGCCGCAAGCAAAAGCTGCGACATTCTGTCACTTTTATATCCGCCGATTGGAGAGCCGATGAGCCAGACCGACCGTTTTGCCCCTTTCGAGGAGAAGCTCGATCAGGAGCGCGCCCTGCATTTGCTGCGCGAGGCGACGGCCGGAGCGGAGGATGGCGAGCTTTTTCTCGAACAGCGCCGCTCGGAGGCGCTGGTCTTCGATGACGGTCGGGTCAAGACGGCCTCCTATGATGCGTCCGAGGGATTCGGGCTGCGCGCGGTAAAAGGGGAGGTCGCGGGCTATGCCCATTCGACCGACATTTCCGAAGCGGCCCTGAAGCGCGCGGTCGATACGGCGCGGCTTGCCGTGGGCGATGGTGGCGGCGTGATGGCGCCTCCGCCTCAGCGCACGAACCGACATCTATATAGTGATGCCGATCCGGTCTCTGACACGCCCTTCGCCGCGAAGATCGACATTCTGCGCGAAATCGACGCGTTCACCCGCGATCTCGATCCGCGCGTCGTGCAAGTCTCGGCGTCGATGGCGGCGAGTCTGCAGGAGGTTTTCATCCTGCGCCCCGAGGGCGGGCTGGTCTCGGATATTCGTCCGATGGCGCGGGTGAATATCTCGGTGATCGTCGAGGAGAACGGTCGTCGCGAATCGGGCGGGCATGGCGGCGGCGGGCGCTTCGGCCTCGCCGGGCTGATCGATCCCGACCATTGGAAGCCCGTTGCGCGCGAGGCGCTGCGCATCGCACTGGTGAACCTGCGCGCCGAACCTGCACCTGCGGGCGTGATGGATGTGGTATTGGGCCCGGGCTGGCCGGGTGTCT
Source organism: Thioclava marina (assembly GCF_002020135.1). Lineage (GTDB taxonomy): Bacteria > Pseudomonadota > Alphaproteobacteria > Rhodobacterales > Rhodobacteraceae > Thioclava > Thioclava marina. The sequence continues at coordinate 779,860 of NZ_MPZS01000002.1, forward strand.
TGCTGCACGAGGCGGTGGGCCACGGGCTCGAGGGCGACTTCAATCGCAAGAAATCCTCGGCCTTCGCGGGACTGATGGGGCAACAGGTGGCCGCCAAAGGCGTGACCGTGCTGGATGACGGCACGATCCCCGATCGGCGGGGCTCGATCACCATCGACGATGAGGGCACGCCGTCCGGGAAGAACGTGCTGATCGAGGACGGGATTCTCGTGGGCTACATGCAGGACCGCCAGAACGCGCGCCTGATGGGGGTGACGCCCACCGGCAACGGGCGGCGTGAGAGCTTTGCCCATGCGCCGATGCCCCGCATGACCAACACCTACATGCTGGGCGGCGATGCCGAGCCCGAGGCAATCCTCGCCGATCTGAAAGACGGCATCTATGCCGTCGGTTTCGGCGGCGGTCAGGTCGACATCACCAACGGCAAGTTCGTCTTCAACTGCACCGAGGCGTATCGCGTGAAGAACGGCGTCGTGGGCGCACCCGTGAAGTGCGCGACCCTGATCGGCGACGGGCCAACGGCGATGCGCCAGATCCGTGCGATCGGCAATGACATGGCGCTCGATCCCGGTATCGGCAATTGCGGCAAGGCAGGCCAGTGGGTGCCGGTCGGCGTGGGTCAACCGACATTGATGATCGGCGGGCTGACTGTCGGGGGCTCAGCCGCGCGCTGAGCCTCACGGCACGCCAGTAATCGCAATTGAAAGATTTTTTCTCCAAAACCGCGAAAATTTTCCCAAAAACGCGCGCAACCCGAGGTTTAGTAACCTCTTGTTAACACTAATGGGCGCATAAAGGTCTCGCGATTGAGGCGGAGGGCTGGATGGAAACAGATTTGTTTTCTTACCCCACCCCCTTCACCCCACCCACCACGGAAGAAGATGAACTGTCGGTTCTCCGTCTCATTCGCTCGCGTCGCGTGGGGCCGACGACTTTCCACCGATTGATTGGCGAACATGGGTCGGCCCGGGCCGCTCTCGAGGCCTTGCCCGAGGTTGCGCGTGCCGCCGGCGTGTCCGATTACGCAACCTGTACCGAGGCGCAGGCACGAGCCGAGCTGAAAGCGGGGAAGCGGGCAGGCGCGCGGCTGATCTGTTTCGGCGCAGCGGATTATCCCGAGAACCTTTCAGGCATCGACGACGCGCCCCCGGTTCTCTGGGCGCTTGGCCGGACCGAGCTTCTCACCCGGCCGATGGTGGCGATCGTGGGCGCGCGCAACGCCTCATCGCTGGGTCTGCGCATGGCCCGCAAACTGGCCGAGGGTTTGGGCGAGGCGGGCATCTGCGTGGTCTCGGGACTTGCACGCGGGATCGACGCCGCCGCGCATGAGGCGGCGCTGGCCAGCGGCACGATCGGGGTGCAGGCGGGCGGCATCGACGTGATCTACCCGCCGGAAAACACCGATCTCGCCCGCCAGATGGCCGAAACCGGGCTGCGGCTGAGCGAGGCGCCTCCCGGCATACAGCCGCAGGCGCGTCATTTTCCGGCGCGCAACCGGATCATTTCGGGGCTCTCGGCGGGCGTGGTCGTCGTGGAAGCGGCACCGAAATCAGGCAGCCTGATCACCGCGCGCGATGCGCTCGATCAGGGACGCGAGGTGATGGCCGTGCCCGGTCACCCGATGGACGGACGCGCGGGCGGGTGCAACCTGCTGATCCGGGACGGCGCGGTTCTGGTGCGCGGGGCCGAGGATGTGCTTGCCGCGCTCGATGCCGTTCGGATGCCCGAAAAAGAGAAACCTGCCTCCGGCTGCATGCCCCCCGAACCACTCCCGCGCTCTGCTCCTTCCGAGCCAGCGCTGGCTGCGAAAATCCTTGACCGGCTCGGCCCCTCCCCCACCGCCGAGGACCAGGTGATCCGCGATCTCGGGCTTGGGGCGGCGGCGTTTTCGCGCGCCCTGACCGCGCTCGAGATCGAGGGGCGGATCGAACGTCATCGCGGCGGGATGATCTCGCGCCTCGCCTGATTCCGGTGGTTTCCCTCAGGGTCAGCACGCATTGACAATCCCCCCCAAACCCCCACATGTTCCGCGCCCAGACCCTTTGACTGTTGAATTGTGAGGACCTTATGGCCGTTGTCGTCGTCGAATCCCCTGCCAAGGCAAAGACGATCAACAAGTATCTGGGGTCCGATTACACGGTTCTCGCCTCCTTCGGCCACGTCCGCGACCTGCCTCCGAAAGACGGCTCGGTCGATCCCGAGCACGATTTCGCGATGAAATGGGAAGTCGCGAGCGACTCGAAAAAGCACATCAAGGCGATCACCGACGCGCTCAAGGATGACGACACGCTGATCCTCGCCACCGACCCCGATCGCGAGGGCGAAGCGATCTCGTGGCACCTGCAGGAAGCGCTGGAGAAGAAGCTCAAGGGCAAGAACGTCTCCCGCGTGACTTTCAACGCGATCACCAAATCCGCGATCCTCGAAGCGATGAAGCATCCGCGCGAGGTCGATGCCCCGCTGGTGGAGGCCTACCTGGCCCGCCGCGCGCTGGATTACCTCGTGGGGTTCAACCTCTCGCCGGTGCTGTGGCGCAAGCTGCCCGGCGCGAAATCCGCCGGCCGCGTGCAGTCGGTCTGCCTGCGCCTCATCGTCGAGCGCGAGATGGAGATCGAGGCCTTCAAGGCGCGCGAATATTGGTCGGTGACGGCCGTGCTGACGACCCCGCGCGGGCAGGAATATGAAGCCCGCCTTTCGGTGCTCGGCGGCAAGAAGCTCGAAAAATACGATATCCCGGATGCGACCACCGCCGAGATGGCGGTGCAGGCGGTGACCTCGCGCGATCTGACCGTCACCTCGGTCGAGGCGAAACCCGCCTCGCGCAATCCCTACCCGCCCTTCATGACCTCCACGCTGCAACAGGAAGCAAGCCGCAAGTTCGGCTTCGGCGCGCGGGCCACGATGTCGGCGGCGCAGCGGCTCTACGAGGCCGGGCACATCACCTATATGCGGACCGATGGCATCGACATGGCACCCGAGGCGGTGATGTCGGCGCGCGATGCGATCAAGGACAAATTCGGCGAGCAATACCTGCCCAAGTCCCCGCGCATGTACAAGAACAAGGCCAAGAACGCTCAGGAAGCGCACGAATGTATCCGCCCGACGGATATGTCGAAATCGCCCGACCGGCTGAAACTGCCCGACGATCAGTGGAAACTCTACGACCTGATCTGGAAGCGCACGATCGCGAGCCAGATGGAAGCGGCGCGCTTCGAGCGCACGACCGTTCTCGTGGGCTCGGCCGATGAACAGGTCGAACTGCGCGCGACCGGCTCGGTCGTGACCTTCGACGGCTTCCTCAAGGTCTATGACCAGGGCCGGGATGACGACGAGGGCGAGGACAGCAACCGCCTGCCCCAGATCATGGAAGGCGAAGAGGCCAAGAAGGGCCAGATCACGCCCGAGCAGCACTTCACCCAGCCGCCGCCGCGCTACACCGAAGCGACGCTGGTCAAGCGGATGGAAGAGCTCGGCATCGGGCGGCCCTCGACCTATGCCTCGATCGTTACGACGATTCAGGATCGCGGCTATGTGCGCAAAGACAAGAACCGCCTGATCCCAGAAGATACCGGGCGGCTGGTGACGGCGTTCCTGTCGAACTACTTCAAGCGCTATGTCGAATACGATTTCACCGCCGATCTCGAAGACCAGCTCGACGACATCTCGGCGGGCGATCGCGACTACAAGGAAGTGCTCAAGCGCTTCTGGCGCGATTTCTCGGCGGCACTGGAAGAGACCTCGGAACTGCGCATCACCGAGGTGCTCGACAAGATCGATGAAGTGCTCGCGCCGCATCTTTACCCGCCGCGCCCGGACGGCTCGGACCCGCGCATCTGCCCGCTTTGCGGCAACGGCAAGCTGCATCTGAAAACCGCGCGCTCCGGTGGCGCTTTCATCGGCTGCGGCAATTACCCTGAATGCCGTTACACCCGACCGCTCTCGGCCCCCGATGGCGATGACGAGGTGCAGGCGCTCGATGGCAAGGTGCTGGGCTATGACGAGGGTCAGGCGATCACCCTGCGCGTGGGCCGCTTCGGGCCTTACGTGCAAAAAGGCGAGCCCACCGAGGATCAACCCAAACCCCCGCGCGCCTCGCTGCCCAAGGGGTGGAAACCCGAAGAGATCGATCTCGAGAAGGCGCTGATGCTCCTGAGCTTGCCGCGCGAGATCGGCCCGCACCCTGACGATGGCGAGTTGGTCGAAGCCGGAATCGGCCGCTACGGGCCCTATGTGAAGCACGGCCGCATCTACGCGAACCTGCCGGAAGTCGATGAGGTCTTCACCATCGGCATGAACCGCGCGGTCGAGGTGATCGCCCAGAAAGCCGCCAAGGGCGCCGGGCGCGGCGTTGCCGCGAAACCGCTCAAGGAGCTCGGCGAGCATCCCGAGGGTGGCCCCGTGCAGGTCATGCCGGGGCGTTACGGGCCTTATGTCAAATGGGGCAAGGTCAACGCGACCCTGCCCAAGGACATGGAACCCGAGGCCGTTACGATGGAAGACGCACTTCCGCTGATCGAGGCGAAGGCGGCGAAGAAGGGCGGGGCAAAGAAGAAGGCCGCGCCGAAGAAGGCGGCCGCAAAGAAACCTGCGGCCAAGAAAACCGCCGCGAAGAAGGCACCCGCCAGGAAAACCACCAAGAAGACCGACGAAGAATAGGGCGCCCGCGCCCCTCTTCCTCTTGGAAAGAAATATCCCGGGGGGCTCGCATCGCGAGCGGGGGCAGAGCCCCCCTGTTCGGCCATTATTCTTCACCCTACGGCGACGGGGCAGAGCCACTCTCTATTTGTCGCCCTCCTTCGACGGGGGCAGCGCCCCCTCCCCAGCGTGAAGTATGCCGCCGCGATCCGCTCTCGCCGCATTGCAGCAATTGACTCCCCTCGCCCCGCGCGCCATCCTCGCGCGCATCTGAGCGGAGGACATTCATGAACAAGGTTTACGGTTCTGCGAAAGAGGCTCTCGACGGGCTTCTGTTCGACGGAATGCTGATCGCGGCCGGGGGCTTCGGGCTTTGCGGCATCCCTGAGCTTTGCATCGACGCGCTCGTCGAAAGCGGAGTGAAAGACATCACCATCGCGTCCAACAACTGTGGTGTGGACGGGTTCGGTCTGGGCAAGCTGCTCGACACGAAGCAGATCAAGAAGATGATGAGCTCCTATGTGGGCGAGAACGCGGAATTCATGCGCCAGTACCTTTCGGGCGAACTGGAGCTGGAATTCAACCCGCAGGGCACGCTGGCCGAGCGCATGCGCGCCGCCGGTCACGGCATCCCGGGCTTCTACACCAAGACCGGCGTGGGCACCGTGATCGCCGAGGGCAAGGAACATAAAGAGTTCAACGGCGAGACCTATATCCTCGAGGAAGGGATCTTCGCCGATGTCTCGATCGTCAAGGCGTGGAAAGCCGACGAGAGCGGCAACGCGATCTTCCGCAAGACCGCGCGCAACTTCAACCCGCCCGCGGCCATGTGCGGCAAGGTCTGCGTGATGGAGGTCGAGGAAATCGTACCGACCGGGTCGCTCGATCCCGACTGCATCCACCTGCCGGGCATCTATGTCCACCGTCTGATCCAGGGCGAGCACGAGAAGCGCATCGAACAGCGCACCGTGCGCCTGCGCAGCGATCACAGCAACACGCCTGCGGGCACGGGGGAGGAAGTCTGATGGCCTGGGACCGCAACCAGATGGCGGCACGCGCCGCCAAGGAACTTCAGGACGGCACCTATGTGAACCTCGGGATCGGTATCCCGACGCTCGTGCCGAACTTCATCCCCGAGGGCGTCACCGTGACGCTGCAATCGGAGAACGGCATGCTCGGCATGGGCCCCTTCCCCTATGAGGGCGAGGAAGACCCCGACCTGATCAACGCTGGCAAACAGACGATCACCGAACTGCCCCAGACCGCCTATTTCGACAGCGCGACCAGCTTCGGCATGATCCGCGGCGGCAAGATCGCGATGGCGATCCTGGGCGCGATGGAAGTGGCCGAGAATGGCGATCTGGCGAACTGGATGATCCCCGGCAAGCTCGTGAAGGGCATGGGCGGCGCGATGGATCTCGTGGCCGGTGTCGGCCGCGTCGTCGTCGTGATGGATCACACCAACAAGCATGGCGAGAGCAAGGTTCTCAAGGCCTGCACACTGCCGCTGACCGGCACGGGCGTCGTCAATCGCATCATCACCAATCTCGGTGTGCTCGATGTGGTCGAGGGCGGGCTGAAGCTCGTCGAACTGGCCGATGGCGTCACTGAGGAAGACCTGCGCGCTGCGACCGAGGCGACGATCGTCAACTGATCGACCCGGTTTCAGAATTGCGAAGGGCGGCTCTCGGGCCGCCCTTTTTCATCCCTTGATGCGGAACACGCAGCCATCCGTCATCAGCTGTGGTGGCGTCACACAGAGCCCGCGCGCCACGTTCCATGCGGCCAGAACCTTCGGCACGTAATCGCGGGTCTCGGCGAAGGGCGGTACGCCGTCGTTCTTCTTCACCGCGTTCTCGCCCGAGTTATAGGCCGCGATCACCATCAGCGGATCGCGGTTGAATTCCTTCATCAGCCAGTCGAGATAGGTCACCCCGCCTGCGATGTTCTGTGCCGGATCCTTGCTGTCGGCGACATCGAAGCGCTCGGCCGTCGCCGGGATCAGCTGCATCAGCCCGACCGCGCCGGCATGGCTGACGGCATCATGGCGACCACCGGATTCGACCGAGATCATGGCGAGCACCAGCGCGGGCGAAACCTCGGTGCCGATCGTCGATCTGAGAATATCCGTGCCATGCACCTTCGCGATCTTCGCCAGCGTCTCTAGCCGCGGTGCGCCCACCTGCGTGCCCTTCGGCCCCTGGGTGAGGGCTGCCAGAGCGAGGTCAAGCCGTCCTGCGCGATCTTCCAGACGCGGCGACACCTTGTTCCAATACCAAGCGTAATGCGCCGAGCGCACCGGCTTGTCCGCCCCCGCCGATCCTGTCGCAGCAGGTTTGCGCGTAACGGGCTGCCAGGGCTCCTTGGCCATGGCGGCAAGTTCACGCTTCTGCTCTTCGGGATCGATCTGGATGGTGATGAAGCGCTTCGTCCCCGGCGCGGGCGGTTTGATCGTCTTGGGCTTGAAAGTCGATGGCTCCGGCGCGGCGATCTCCGCCCAGCCCGGCACGGCCAATCCGGCCGACAATAGCGTCACGATGACTGCCCGTCTCAAGCGCATCCGCGCCACCTGCTCACTGCCTCTTGCGGTTCTGTCGTCCGCTTTGACGCCTTTATCCCCGAAATTCGTGCGATTTTCCAGAAAATCCGTGCGGGAATCCTCCGCGATTCGGGAATTGATTCGTATTTCTCGGTAGAAAAAGCGAAATCGAGCGTCGCCGGTTGATTTTTATATTTTTTATTTTCAATGACTTAATGGGAAAGCATCAGGCCTTGCCAATTTTCCTGAAATCGCCGCGCGCCTGCCCAAATCGCGCCACGATCCGGGGGCCTTATATGCTCATACCGCGAGACGGAGAACGGCAGTCAACGCCAACCAGAGACGCGGGGCAGAGAACCGAACCCAAGGAGAGACACCATGATGAAATTCTTCAAAATCAAGAAGTTCCACGACGAAGAAGACGGCGCTGTGACCGTTGACTGGGTTGTGCTGACCGCTGCTGTTGTTGGCCTCGGCGCCGCTGCGCTGGCTCTGGTCCGCACCAACACCAAGACCCTCGTGGACAAGATCGGCAACTACCTGTCGACGGCTGAAGTCGAAACCACCTTCGACAGCGGCACCACGACCACCACGCCGTAATCTGGCACGTGTTGTGAATGCAAGCGGGGCCGCACGTGAATGTGCGGCCCTTGCTCTTTTCAGGACACCAGCCGATCGAAGCGACGGGCTCTCCAGGGAACGTGATGGGCGCCACTAGCCCGAACGTTTCCCTTAACCAAGCCCGCAATCCGTTCGCGAAACTGTCAAAGTTTGGCCATTTTGATGGGCTACGTCTTTGAGAAATTGGGTCTGTATCAAATTGAGAGAGGACGCGAGACCATGATCAAATTCCTGCAGGCACTGCGCAACATGCGCAAGGATGACGACGGCGCGGTGACCGTCGACTGGGTCGTTCTGACCGCAGCCGTCGTTTCGTTCGGAATGCTCGTCGGTGCTGTTATCTGGGGCCAGACAGGTGGCCTCTCCAAAACCATCGCCGACTATCTCGGCACGACAGAGGTCGCGACGACCTTCGCTGCGGGCGAAAGCCTCTAAACGGAAACAATTTCCCCCACGACGCCATTTTATTGCCCTTTTTGCCTGCGATAGAGCATGTCACCCGCCGGCATTGTGTCCGGAATGAAAACGGAAGGAAAAGACGATGCGACTGATGTTCGCCCTGTTTCTCGTCGCCGGGATCGGCCTTGCCGTGGTGGCCGTGATCATGGCGCAAGGCCAGATCGCGCAGTTCCAGGCAGAGCGCGACCATCTTGTGGCGATGCAGAAGAACGCACCGCGCCTCGCCAATGTCGTCGTCGTCAAGAAGCCTCTCAAATACGGAGAGCGGTTCACCGCGCAGGATCTCGCGGTGATCAAGGTTCAGGCGAGCGCGCTGCCGCAAGGCACCTACTCGCAGATCGTTGCCAAAGCGGGCACGCCGGAAGCCGAAAAGGCGGTTTTCGTCGAGGGTGAAGCCCGCCCGCGCGCCACCATGCGGTCGCTTTCGGCCAATGAATATGTGCTGAGCTCGCGCGTGACCAAGCCCGGTACCGATGCCGGCATCCTTGCGAGCCTGCAACCCAACCGCCGTGCCTTCACCATCCAGGTCAACGTCGCCAGCGGCGTCTCGGGCTTCCTGCGCCCGGGCGATATGGTCGATGTCTACTGGTCGGGTGCGATCAATGACGAGCCGGTGACGAAGCTGATCGAAGCGAACCTGAAACTCATCGCAATTGACCAAAATGCCGATCCCGACCGCTCCGCCGAGACCCAGATCGCGCGCACCGTCACCGCCGAAGTCAGCCCCGAGCAGGTCGCGGCCCTCACGCTCGCGCAGAACACGGGACGCCTGACTCTCTCTCTCGTGGGCGCTCATGATACCGACCAGGTCGGCACGATCGAGATCGACCGCAACCAGCTCCTCGGGATCCAGAGAGAACAGGTTCGGCAGGTCGAAAAAGCCAAGGTCTGCACGATCAAGACCCGCAGAGGCAGCGAGATCATCGAAACGCCGATCCCCTGCACAAACTAAGCAAATGACACATTTTCAACTATTTGCACGGGGCCTCACGGGGCCCCGTTGCTCGTTTGCGACAGGTTTTCCACATCAAAAACTCTCGCCAATCCATTGATTATTGCAAAAAAACCGGTCTTGGGGCATGCTCCGCAAAACAATGGACGCAATCTGTCCCATAAGCAGGCAAAAAGACCTGTGGCGAGGCGTGATCGGAGAGGCAGGGTCACAATGAGACTGAAATCTATCGTAGGGGCCTGCCTTCTTGGCATGGCACTGAGCACCACAATATTCGCACCGGGGCACGCGGAAACGCTTCGAATAATGTCGGGCACCGCGCAGGCCCCCCTGCATGTTCCGATGAACCGCGCCGTCGTGGTGGAAAGCGACACCCCCTTTGCAGAGCTGTCGATCGCCAACCCCGGCATCGCGGACATCCAGACGCTTTCGGACCGCTCGATCTACGTGCTGGGCAAACTGCCCGGCCGCACGACGCTGACGATCCTCGGAGCGGACGGCAAGCTGATCTCGAACGTCGACGTGCAGGTCACGCCCGACGTGGCTGAGTTCAAGGAACGTCTCAAGCAAATCCTTCCGGGCGAGAATATCGACGTGCGGACCGCCAATGACGGGATCGTCCTTTCTGGCACCGTTTCCTCGGCACAAAAGCTCGATCGCGCGCTCGATCTGGCGAACCGCTACGCACCCGACCGGGTCTCGAACCTGATGATGGTCGCGGGAACCCAGCAGGTGATGCTGAAAGTGCGCTTCGCGGAAATGCAGCGCTCTGTCGCCAAGAGCCTCGCCTCCTCGCTCGCCGTTCGCGGCACGGGCGGCAACCTCTCGGGCATCGCCGCAACCGGGAACTACACCGCGACCGGTGCGGTTTCGGGCATGTTCGACAGCGGCACCGTTCCGATCGCAGGCGACAAGGGCGCGATCGGCCTGGGCTTCACCGCGGGCAACCTTCAATTCGCAGTGCTTCTGGAAGCCCTGGAATCGAAAGGCGTCGTGCGCACACTGGCCGAGCCGAACCTGACCGCGCTTTCCGGCCAGCAGGCGGATTTCCTCGCCGGTGGCGAATACCCGATCCCGGTGCTCAAGGACAACTCGGTCTCGATCCAGTACAAGCCCTTCGGCGTGGAACTGGCCTTCACCCCGCGCGTCGTGGATGGCGACGTGATCAACCTCGAGATCGCGGCTGCGGTCTCGGCGATCGACACCACCGTCTCGATGAGCCAGGGCGGCTTCACGGTCAACGCCTTCAAGAAACGCTCGACCTCGACCACCGTCGAGATGCGTGACGGCGAGAGCTTCGCGATCGCGGGCCTTCTGCAGGACGACTTCACCGATCTCAACGATCAGATCCCGTGGCTCGGCGATGTGCCGGTGCTGGGTGCGCTCTTCCGCTCTGCCGATTACCAGCGCAAGCAATCGGAGCTCGTGATTATCGTGACCCCGCATCTTGTGTCGCCGGTCAAGGGCGAGGCGCTTGCCCTGCCGACCGATCGTCTGAAACTGCCCACCGAGTCCGAACTCTTCCTCTATGGCAAGACCGCCGGAGGCCTGAGCGCGCCGACCAAGCCCACGAGGGGCCCGGCCGCCGAGGTCGCCAAGCAGGACTTCTCGGGCTCCTATGGCTACGTGATGGAGTGAGAGAGATGATGGGTCAGGCGAACAAGCTGCGCAGCTCGGCAATCCTTCTTACTGCGGCACTGGCGTTGGCCGGTTGCTCGGAAGGTGCCAAGATCCTCCATTCCGAAGCGGGCTCCAACATGGACGGCACCGCGAATTTCGGAGCCACCATCGCGCACAACACCGCGCTGATGAGCGGGGATGAGAGCTTCGCGATCAACATGACGCGCAAATTCGCGGCGGATGTGCCGAACACGGTCCATTTCGCTTTCAACTCCTCGGTGCTCGATGCTCAGGCGCAGCGCGTGCTGATGCTGCAAGCCGACTGGATCAGGCAATTCCCCGAGGTACGGTTCCGCGTCTACGGCCACACCGACCTTGTGGGCAGCAATGCCTATAACAAGGCCCTTGGCCTGCGTCGCGCCCGTACGGTGGTGAACTTCCTCGTCGCCCAGGGCATCTCGCGCTCGCGCCTCGAGGCGGTCGTTTCCTACGGCGAAACGCAGCCCCTGGTCTACACCCAAGCGCCGAACGAGCAGAATCGCCGGACGGTGACCGAGGTGTCCGGGATCGTGCGCGGTGGCAAAGCGATCCCGCTCGACGGAAAATATGCCCGCGTCGTCTATCGCGAGTATGTGCGCTCCGCCTCGGTGATGCCGCTGACGACGGTGAACGAAGGCACTCCGGGCGGCTAAGTCCCGAACGAGTGATCGCGGTTTCGCGACAATCGACATTAACAAACGGCGGGCTTGATAAACAAAGCCCGCCGTTTCTCTTTATCGTCGCTCAAAACCTCACAATTGAAACAGTCTGGCCCCAATCTCGCCCAGATTCCTGCCCAGATTGATCCCCGGCAGAAAAGGTGTGACGCCGAGTCATACTTGGCCTGCGGCGCATGAGAGGGCGCGATCCCCGGCGACCGTGGGCCCAGGAAACGAAGGACAGAGGCTAATGAGTGCAGCAGCAATGATGACGACAGAGCCGGCGCCAATCCAGGCCTGCACGGTTTCGCGCGACGTCTCGAATTTCGATCTGCTGATCGAGGATATGGAAACCGAGCTCGGCGAAAGCTGGGGGGACCTCACCTTTGACGAGGCTGTGATCTTTCTCGGACAACCCGACGCCTCGAAACTCGAATTCATCGCGATCGCCGTGGATGGTGAGGACGAGGACGAGCTCACCAAGATCTCGGGCATCATCACCGAGGCGAAGGAGCGCAATATCCGCGTCATCCTGATCGCCGAGGAAGTCAGCCCGATCGCCCTGCACCAGCTCCTGCGTCTCGGCGCGGATGATTTCGTGCCCTATCCGCTGCCCGAAGGCGCGCTGCACGATGCGATCGAGCGTCTGGGCCAGGCGGCGGTTCCCGACCTTCCGGTGCGCAGCCACGCGCCGGTGATGACCAATACCGGTGGCCGCGACGGTGTCGTGCTCGCAGTTCACGGGCTCTCGGGCGGCGTGGGCGCCACGACTTTCGCGGTCAACCTCGCTTGGGAACTCGCGACGGCCCATGACGGCAAGAAGAAGGAAACGCGCCCCTCCCCGCGCGTCTGCCTGCTCGATCTCGACCTGCAATTCGGCAGCACCGCCACCTATCTCGATCTGCCGCGCCGCGAATTGATCTACGAACTGCTCAGCGACACCGAGCACATGGATGGCGAAAGCTTCAAGCAGGCACTCCTGAGCTTCAACGACAAGGTGGACGTGCTCACCGCCCCCGCCGACATGCTTCCCCTCGACCTGATCTCGGGAGAAGACGTAGAGCGCCTGATCGACATGGCGCGGTCGCATTTCGACTTCGTCGTGATCGACATGCCCTCGACCGTCGTGAGCTGGACCGAGACCGTGCTCAACAAGGCACAGCTCTATTTCGGGCTTCTCGAAATGGACATGCGCTCGGCTCAGAACGTGTTGCGTCTGGTGCGGGCGCTCAAGGCCGAGGGCCTGCCGACCGAGAAGCTTCGCTACGTGCTCAACCGCGCGCCGAAATTTACCGACCTCAACGGAAAGGCTCGCGTGAAGCGCCTCGCCGAGAGCCTCGACATCTCGATCGAACTGATGATGTCGGATGGCGGCAAGCTCATCACCCAGGCGAATGACCATGGCCTGCCGCTGGCGCTGTCATCGCCGAAAATTCCGCTGCGCAAGGAAATCCAGAAACTCGCCGGCTCTCTCGTCGAACTTGGCGAGTCGATCGAAGTCGCGGCCTGAGCCGAAAGGACCCCGGACTGATGTTTTCGCGCTACAAGAAACAGCCCGCCAAACCCGGAAACGGCGCGGTCAGCACAGCCGCCGCGCCCGCAGCCCCGCCGCCGATCGACGCCGCGCCGAAGACGGCAGTGCATCGGAAGCCCTTGCCGCAAAAGGCTCCGGCTGACGCTGCCGCCGCCGACAAGGAGCGTAAGCGCAAGGAGCGGATGCAGGAACTCAAGGTCGAGCTGCACAAGCGCCTCCTTGAGAATCTCAACCTCGCCGCGCTCGAACATGCGTCCGAGAAAGAGCTGAAGACCGAGATCGCCGATATCACCGCCGAGGCGATGTCGGAGATGGCGGTTGCGCTCAACAGCCAGGACCGGCAGGCGCTGCATCAGGAACTCTATGACGAAGTGATGGGGCTCGGGCCTCTCGAGCCGCTTCTGAAGGACGAGACCGTGAACGATATTCTCGTGAACGGCCCCAACCAGATCTTCGTGGAACGCGCCGGCAAACTGCAACTGAGCGACATCACCTTCAAGGATGAGCGCCACCTGCTGCGCATCATCGACAAGATCGTGTCGGCCGTGGGTCGTCGCGTCGACGAATCGAACCCCTATGTCGACGCCCGTCTGGCCGATGGCTCTCGTTTCAACGCGATGGTGCCGCCGATCGCGGTCGATGGCTCGCTCGTCTCGATTCGTAAATTCAAGAAGGACAAGCTCGGGATCGACGATCTCGTGCAGTTCGGGGCCTTCACCGAGGAAATGGCCGCCTATCTTCAGGCCGCCGTCGCCACCCGCCTCAACGTGATCGTCTCGGGCGGGACGGGCTCGGGTAAGACGACGACGCTCAACGCGCTGTCGAGCTTCATCGACAACTCCGAACGCATCCTGACGATCGAGGACACAGCGGAACTTCAGCTTCAGCAGACCCATGTGGGCCGGATGGAAAGCCGCCCGCCGAACGTCGAAGGCAAGGGAGCGGTCACTCAGCGCGACTGTCTTCGCAACGCGCTGCGGATGCGTCCCGACCGTATCATCGTCGGCGAAACGCGCGGCGAGGAAGTCATCGACATGCTTCAGGCCATGAACACCGGCCACGACGGCTCGATGACCACCATTCACGCGAACTCCGCGCGCGACGGTATCGCACGTCTGGAGAACATGATCTCGATGGCCGGGATCGAAATGCCGATGAAGGCGATGCGCTCGCAGATCGCCTCGGCTGTGAACCTGATCGTGCAGGCCTCGCGTCTGCAGGACGGCTCGCGCCGCATGGTCTCGATCACCGAGATCACCGGCATGGAAGGCGACGTGATCTCGATGCAGGAAGTGTTCCGCTACGAGCGTCTGGGCCTTGCCCCTGACGGAAAGATCATCGGTCGCTTCACCGCGACCGGCGTGCGCTCGCATTATTCCGATCGCTTCCGCCAGTGGGGCTATGACCTGCCGGCCTCGATCTACGAACCCGTGCAGGACTAAGGAGACACCAAATGGCGACGCCCGTCATCTACCTGCTGATCTTCATCGCAGTCCTGCTGCTGGTCGAGGGCATGTACTTGCTCTTCTTCGGCAAGTCGATCTCGCTCAACAAGCGCGTGAACCGCCGCCTCGAAATGCTCAACAAGGGCGAGCGACGCGAGGAAGTGCTCGAACGCCTCCGCAAGGAAGCGACGCAGCACACCGAGGCCCGGACCATCCCTCTTTATTCGCTGCTCGCGACCAAGGCTCAGAAAGCCAATATCGCCTTCTCGCCCATCGCGCTGATCGCGATCATGGCGTTTGCCAGCTTCGTCGCCTTCGTGGCGCTCAGCCTGACCTCGGAGGCAGGCATCTATATCCGCATCGCGCTCGCGCTCGGAATGGGTGTCGGCGGTGTCTATTTCTGGGTGAACAACAAGGCCAAGAAGCGCATGGCGCTGATGGAAGAGCAACTGCCCGATGCGGTGGAACTGATGGTGCGCAGCTTGCGCGTCGGTCACCCGCTGGCGTCCGCGATCCAGGCTGTTGCGCGCGAGATCCCCGATCCGCTGGGCTCCGAATTCGGCATCATCGCCGACGAGGCCGCCTATGGCCGTAACGTCTCCGAGGCGATCTCGGAAATGGCCGAGCGCCTCGATATGCAGGACATGCGCTTCCTCGCGGTGTCGGTCTCGATCCAGCAGACCTCGGGCGGCAACCTCGCAGAGGTGCTCGATGGCCTCTCGAAGGTGATCCGGTCGCGCTTCCGCCTGTTCCGCCGGGTGAGCGCCATCACTGCAGAACCGCGCTGGTCGGGCATCTTCCTGTCGGCCTTCCCGATTGCGGTGCTCGTGATCATCCAGGTCATCTCGCCGCATTATTACGACGACGTGAAAGAAACGACGGCTTTCATTCCCGCCGCCATCGTCGTCTTCGCCCTGCTCGGCGCGAACATGATCTTCATGAAGGTCATGACAACCATCAAGGTTTGAGGAGTCTTTCATGGATCTCTCCGCCATCAACACCCTGCTGATCGATACGCTTGGGCCGATGGGTCCGATGATCGCGCTCGCCGGTCTGGGCTTTCTGTTCGTGCTGGCCGCGCTTCCGGCGCTGCTGAAAAAGCGCGCCGACCCGCTTGAGCGTCTGCGCGGGGGCGCGCCGCGTCACCACCAGCAAAGTCAGGCGAAGAACGAAGGGAACCGCCAGAAACTGCGCGATGGCAGTTCGGACAAGCTCGAGAAATATGCCGCCTTCCTCGAGCCCAAGAATGCCGACGAGATGTCGGAATCGAAGAAATGGCTCCAGAGCGCCGGCTATCGCGGAACCAATGCCGTGCGAACCTTCCACGCGATCCAGTTCGCAATGGGGCTGGGGCTGCTCACGCTTGGTTCGCTCTATGTGGTGATCACCAACACGACCGCCCCCGAGGGTCAGCAAATGGGCACGATCGGTACGATCATGGCCGTGCTGCTGCCCGGCGCGATCGGTTACTACGCTCCGAAATACTGGGTCAACAAGCGCGTCAAGGCGCGCACCGCCGAGATCCAGAACGGCTTTCCCGACGCGCTCGACATGCTGCTCGTCTGCGTGGAAGCCGGTCAGTCGCTCGACCAGGGGATCATCCGCGTCTCCAAGGAACTGCACAATTCCTACCCCTCGCTGGCCGAGGAATTCGCGATGGTCGCCCATGAGATCAAGGCCGGCCTGAACAAATCCGACGTGCTGCGTCGCTTCGGCGAGCGTTCGGGGGTGGCCGATGTCGCGAGCTTCGTGACCGTGATGATCCAGTCGCAGCAATTCGGCACCTCGATCGCCGAGGCGCTGCGCCTCTATGCCGCCGACATGCGCGACAAGCGGATCATGCGCGCCGAAGAGGCCGCCAACAAGATCCCGACCAAGATGACGCTCGGCACGATGATGTTCACGGTGCCGCCTCTCCTGATCATCCTTGTCGGCCCCTCGATCCATGATATGCTTGAGAACTTCAAGAATATGGGCATGTAACCCGATGATCCGACCGCGACGCGGCCATCTCTGGGCCGCTCTGCTCCTGCTGAGCCAGGCCGCTTGTTCCACAGGCGGCCTTTCGGCTGAGAAAGGCGGTCTCTTCGCACCCGGCGCCAAGCCCGATGCAAAGGCTGTCGACGGGCTTCTCGTCGGCCATCGTCTGATGGAAGCGGGCGAGTACGAGCTTGCCCTCGAAGCCTATTACCGGGCCGCGGCCGAACATGGCGCGACGGCGGAAGTGCTGTCGGGGATCGGTTCGGCCGATCTGAAACTGGGCCGTCTCAACCAGGCCGAACAGATGCTGCGCCGCGCGATCGAACAGGACGAAACCTTCGTTCCCGCGTGGAACAATCTCGGCGTGGTGCTGATGGAGCGCGGTAAATATGCCGAGGCCTCGCGCGTCTTCCAGACCGCCTTCGCGCTCGACAGTGGCCAATCGGACTCGATCCGGCAAAACCTGCGACTGGCGCTCGCAAAATTGGAAAAACCGGGTTACTCTGCTCCGCAGGACAGTCAGTTCAAGCTCGTCAGGAAGGGTGCCGGTGAATACCTGCTTCTGACGCAGCACTGAGGCTCGAGCAAAAAGGACGCAGCAATATGCGCCACCCGATCTTTCTGGCAGCCCTCGCGGGCTGTGCGATGACTCTCTCCGGCTGCATGGGCAACAGCAGCGATGCCGAGGTCGCCCGCGCGATGAAAAGCGTGAACGCGGTCGACGAGTCGAACCTTTCCGACATCATGCTGACCGTGGGCGATCCTGACGAAGCCGTCGCCTATTTCCAGCGCACCGCCGCCGAGAACCCCGATCGGATCGACATCCGCCGCGGCCTTGCGAAGTCTCTGGTGCGCGCCGACAAGCCGGTACAGGCAGTGAAGGCATGGGAACAGGTACTCGCCCTGCCGGGCGCGACGAATGATGATCGGGTCTCGATGGCCGATGCCCAGATCCGCGCCAATGACTGGGCCGGGGCGAAGAAGACGCTCAGTTCGATCCCGCCCACGCACGAAACCTACGACCGCTACCGCCTCGAGGCTATGGTCGCCGACAGCGAGAAACAATGGAACAAGGCCGACAGCTTCTATGAGACCGCCTCCGGTCTGACCACCAAACCTTCGGGCATCTACAACAACTGGGGCTTCTCGAAGCTGACGCGCGGCGATGCCGCCGGGGCAGAAAAGCTCTTCAAGGAAGCGCTGACCTACGATCCGCATCGCTTCACCACGAAGAACAACCTCGTGCTCGCCCGCGCAAGCCAGGGCAAATACGAGCTGCCGGTGATCGAGATGACCCAGGCGGAACGCGCGCAGCTGCTCTACACGGCGGCGCTCGCGGCGATCAAGCGTGGCGACGTCACCATGGGCAAGTCGCTGCTTCAGGATGCAATCGACACCAACCCGCAATATTTCGCCGAGGCGGACCGCGCCCTCAAGGCGCTTGATGCCGGGCCCGGGGCGACGGTGAAAGGCTGACGCAATGCTCGGTCTTTCCCCGCAGCTTGCGGCACTGGTTTTCTTGGTGCTGATCACCCCGGTCTGTGCCTGGGTGGTCTTTACCGATCTGAAATTCATGAAGATCCGCAACAAGGCGGTGATGGCGCTTCTGGTCATCTTCGCGCTGGCGGGTCCGCTGCTGCTGCCGCTCGATGTCTACGCCTGGCGGTGGAGCCATGCGGTCGTGGTCTTCCTCGTGGGTTTCATCCTGAACCAGATCGCGCATTTCGGCGCGGGAGACGCGAAATTCGCGGCCGCAGCCGCCCCCTATTTCGCCCATGACGCCTTCCATATCGAACTGACGATGCTGCTCTTGTGCGCCTTCCTGCTCTCGGCCTTCACCGCACATCGCATCATGCGGGCGATTCCGGCGGTGGTGAACGCGACGCCTGACTGGGTCAGCTGGAAGCGCAAGGATTTCCCGATGGGCCTCGCGTTGGTCGGCACGCTCTGGGCCTATCTGCTGATCGTCGCTCTGTCCTGATTTCCGCAACAATTGTTCTCAGGTCGGTGCGCGCTTCGCGCCGATTGCGCTGTTTTTCCCATTTTTGGCCACAATCCGGGGCCATATTGGTTGGGACCACGTCTTCAGGCCCCGGCTTTTTCCAGTCCGGGACGAGCAGCCAAGAGGAAACCGCCCGATGAATATGATGGCCGCGAACGTCATCGCTCCGCCGCTTCCCCGGTCGCTGGACGATACGGGTATCAACCTCGTCATGATGCGGGATATCCTGCTCAAGACGATGTTCCGGACCAATACGGACACGGCCTCGGCGCTGTCGAAACTGATCTGTATTCCGATCACGCTGACGCAGGAACTGATCGACATCTGCCGCAAGCAGGGTCTTGTCGAGGCAATGGGCACGCTTCATGCGAACTCGGGCGGCGAGATGGGCTTCCAGCTGTCGGATACCGGGAAGGCGCGCGCGCTCGATGCGCTCAGCCAGTCGGAATATTACGGCGCGATGCCGGTGCCGCTGACCGTCTATCGCGAGCAGGTGAAGCGGCAGTCGATCCGCAACATCCAGCTGACCCGCCAGCAGCTTCTGGGCGCGATGGGGCACCTCATCCTGCCGCCCACGCTGATCGACCAGCTTGGTCCGGCGGTCTCCTCGGGGCGCTCGATCCTGATGTACGGCCCGCCCGGCAACGGGAAATCCTCGATCTCGAACGGCATCCGCGACGCGATCGGCGACAACATCTATATCCCCCGCGCGATCGAATATGCCGGTCAGGTCATCACCGTCTTCGACCCGATCGTTCACACCCCCGCGCCGCTGCCCGAGGAAGATCCGACCGCACTGCGCAAACGCGGCGTGCAGTTCGACACCCGCTATGTCTATTGCGAGCGCCCGACCGTGATCACCGGCGGTGAATTGTCGCTCGACATGCTCGATCTGAAATACAACAAGACCGCGCGCACCTATACCGCACCTCTCCAGCTGAAAAGCTCGGGCGGCGTGTTCATCGTGGACGACCTTGGCCGTCAGGCAGAACCGCCGCAGAAACTGGTGAACCGCTGGATCGTTCCGCTCGAGGAAAACCGCGACATTCTCTCGCTGCAATCGGGGGAAAAATTCGAGGTCCCCTTCGACACGCTGGTGATCTTCTCGACCAACTTCCACCCGAACGAGATCTTCGATAAGGCGGCGCTGCGTCGTATCTTCTTCAAGATCAAGATCGACGGTCCCGATCAGGCGGGCTTTCTCAAGATCTTCCAGATGGTCGCGAAGAAGCGCCAGATGCCGCTCGACGAAAAGGCGCTGCTGCATCTGCTCAAGGTGAAATACCCGACGATCGACAATATCTATGCGAACTATCAGCCGATCTTCCTGATCGACCAGATGATCTCGATCTGCGAGTTCGAGGGAATTCCCAACCAGATGACTCCCGAACTGGTGGACCGCGCATGGATGAACATGTTCGTGAAGGACGAGGCGATCGTCCACTAAGCCTTACTGGGCCGCGATGCTTTCGTCGAAGGCGGGGAAATTCTCCGCCTCGACCTGTGCCTGATAGGTGCGCGAAACGGGCACCTCTTCTCCGTCGGCCATCACCAGAAACGTCTTGCCCCGCGCGCGACGGATCGCGCGCACGCCCGTCTGCGCCACCCAATGCGAGCGATGCACCTGCAGACCGGGGGTTCCCTCCGTCTCGGCGATCGCATCGGCGAGGCGCATCAGAAGGCTCGCCTGTCCGGCCTCGGTCACCACATCCACGTAGTGATCGCAGACCGAGAGCCGGATCAGCGGCGCACGCAGCGTTGGCTCGACCCGATCAAGGAGGCGTGGAGCGGGGTCGGGCTCGGGCGGCCGAGCGGGGATGACGCGTTCAACCGCTTTGCGACGCGACCGCCCTTGCAACGGCGCCATCCGCCGCCGCAGGACCGAATTCGCCATCGACAATCCGAAGATATAGCCCAACATGTGGAGCACCCCGAGGTCCGGCAACTCGGGGTCATTCGCGAGCCAAGCGGTGATCTGGAAAATCGGTCCGGCAAGCACGAGCGCCGCAAGCGATGCGACCACCAGCGCCTCTAGCCAGAAAACCCGCAACCTGAACCTGCGCCGCACGAAGATGCGAATTGCGGTACCGATCAGGATCGCCATCCCTACCACCAGCGGCCAGTAGAGAAGACGCCCGCCGAAGCTCATCCCCTCAAGCGAGCCGAAGGGTCCAGCGATGACGCCGAAGGCGGACGCAACGAGCCAGATCACCGGCAATGCCGGGATCTTCAATGCCCGCAAGTAAATCCGCCAGAATTCGGACATGCCGACTTCCCTGAAATCCCGTTACGAAAGAGGTAGCGCAAGGCACCGCTTCGACGCAACGAAAAGGGTCGCGGATTTCTTCTAACGTAAGGGAAACCTTACCTAATTTTAAATTAGGCGGTCAGACCTTCGGGCTCTGGAAGGTTATTCGCACGGCAGCAGGCGGTCACAGTGTTTGCCAGAAGGCATGCGATCGTCATCGGACCGACCCCCCCGGGCACCGGGGTGATCGCGCCCGCGACCTGCGCCGCGCTGTCAAACTCCACATCGCCGACGAGTCGCGTCTTGCCCTCGCCCTTCTCGGGGGCGGGGATGCGGTTGATGCCGACGTCGATCACGGTCGCACCGGGCTTGACCCAGTCGCCGGGGATCATCTGCGGACGGCCCACCGCGGCGACGAGGATGTCCGCGCGGCGGCAGACATCGGCGAGATCCTTGGTGCGGCTATGCGCGATGGTTACCGTGCAGCTGTCGCGCAGCAGAAGTTGCGCCATGGGCTTGCCGACGATATTCGAGCGGCCCACGACCACCGCGTTCAGCCCCGAGAGCGAACCGTGATGGTCGCGCAGCATCATCAGGCAGCCGAGCGGCGTACAGGGCACCATCGCCTTCTGCCCGGTGCCGAGAAGGCCGACATTGAGGATATGGAACCCATCCACGTCCTTGTCAGGGGTGATCGCGTTGATCACCTTTTCCTCGTCGATATGTTGAGGCAGCGGCAGCTGCACGAGAATGCCGTGCACCGCCGGATCGGCGTTGAGTTGCTTTACCAGCGCCAGGAGATCGGCCTCGGGCGTATCCTCGGGCAGCTTGTGCTCGTAGGAGTTCATCCCCGCTTCCAGCGTCTGTTTGCCCTTGTTGCGGACATAGACTTCGGAGGCCGGGTCGTCGCCCACCAGCACCACGGCGAGGCCCGGGGTGATGCCATGAACTTCCTTCAGGCGGCTGACATGGCCCGCCACCTTCTCGCGCACCTCGGCTGCGAAGGCTTTCCCGTCGATGATCTTGGCGCTCATGCCTGATCTCCCTTGCCCAGAACTTTCTCTTCCTGCGCGATGAAATGCTCGATCATCTCACGCCACAGACGCTCGGCGAGCCCGGTGTCGAGACCGGCGACCTCCGCCTTGGCGACCACTTTCGCGACGACGTCCTCGACCCGGTCGGGAATGCGTGCGGGCCAGCCATTGCCCTGCTTGAGCTCTGCCGCGCGCTCGATCAGTCGCGCGCGCGCCGCGAGCATCTCGACCAGTTCGCGGTCGAGCGCGTCTATCTCGACGCGCAGCTCCTCCATCGTGTGCAGCTCAGATGGGGCTTTCATCGGCAAGGCTCCTGAGAAACTTGCGACCCCTATCGCAGCTTGCGCGCTCAAGCTCAAGGCCACCCGCTCAGAACAGCCCTGTGATGCGACCATCCGCATCAAGCCCGATCTTTTCCGCCGCCGGATGGCGTGGCAGGCCGGGCATGGTCATGATCTCACCGCAGATCACCACCACAAACCCGGCGCCCGCCGAAAGCCGCACCTCGCGGATCGGCAAGATGTGGCCCTCAGGCGCCCCGATCAGTGTCGGATCGGAGCTGAAGGAATATTGGGTCTTGGCTATGCAGATCGGCAGCTCTCGATAGCCTGCGGCCTCCCAGTCGCGCAGCTGGTCGAGGATCTTCTTGTCCGCGACCACTTCGCCCGCGTGATAGATCCGCTTCGCGATGACCTCGATCTTGTCAAAGAGGCCCATGTCGTCAGGATAGAGCGGCGCGAAATGCGAGGGGCTTTCCGTCAGCTCAACGATCTTTTCTGCGAGCGCCTCGGCCCCTGCCCCGCCATCCGCCCAATGGGTGCACAGCACCGCCTCGACACCCTGCGCCTCGGCCGCGGCCCGGACTGCCGCGATCTCGGCCTCGGTATCGGCGGTGAAATGGTTGATCGCCACGACGACGGGCACGCCGAACCCCTTGGTGTTGGCGATATGGCGCGCGAGGTTGGCACAGCCCTTCTCGACCGCCGCGACATTCTCGGCGCCAAGATCGGCCTTCGCCACCCCGCCATTCATCTTCAGCGCACGCACCGTAGCCACGACCACCGCAGCACTCGGCGTCAGCCCCGCCTTGCGGCACTTGATGTTGAAGAACTTCTCGGCCCCCAGATCGGCGCCGAATCCCGCTTCGGTCACCACGTAATCGGCCAGCTTCAGGGCCGATTGCGTCGCGATTACCGAATTGCAGCCATGCGCGATATTTGCGAACGGCCCGCCATGCACGAAGGCCGGCGTGCCCTCCAGAGACTGTACGAGGTTCGGCTGCATCGCGTCTTTCAACAACACCACCATCGCGCCGTCGGCCCCGATATCCGCGCAGGTGATGGGCGAGCGGTCGCGGCGATAGGCGACTACGATCCGTCCCAGACGCTCCTGCAACTCGTCCAGATCACGGCTCAGGCACAGGCAGGCCATGACCTCGGAGGCCACGGTGATGTCGAAGCCGGTCTGGCGCGGGAAGCCGTTCGACACGCCGCCAAGCGAAACGACGATATCGCGGAGCGCTCGGTCGTTCATATCCACGACGCGTTTCCAACTTACCCGGCGCTCGTCGATCTCGAGGGTGTTCCCCCAATAGATATGATTGTCGATCATCGCCGCGAGCAGGTTATGCGCCGCCCCGATCGCGTGGAAATCCCCCGTGAAATGGAGGTTCATCGACTCCATCGGCACGACCTGCGCGTAACCACCGCCAGCCGCCCCGCCCTTCATCCCGAAATTCGGGCCGAGCGATGCCTCGCGGATGCAGATGGCGGAGCGCTTGCCGATCCGGGCGAGCCCGTCCCCCAAACCCACCGTCGTCGTCGTCTTGCCCTCGCCTGCGGGTGTCGGCGAGATCGCGGTGACGAGGATCAGCTTGCCGCTCTCGCGTCCCTCCAACTCTGCGATGAAGCCCGCGTCGAGTTTCGCCTTATCCCGGCCGCAGGGAATCAGCGCCTCTTCGGGGATGTCGAGTTTCGCGGCAATTTCGGGCATCGGGCGCAGCGACGCTGCGCGCGCGATTTCGATATCGGTGGTCATGATCGTCCTCCTCCAGGGCAAGGATAACCATCTGATTGGGAAGGAAAAGGGAAGGAAGCGACAGACCACTGGTCTAAATCGTCTCAGCGGACCTCGTCCATCAACTCCCAGGGGCGTTGATCGGGAATGTGCAGGCGCAGCGTGTCACCAATCACGAGCCGGCCCGGACGCTCGACCCAAGCGGTGACGCCCCGACGGCCCTGAGCCGCGGGTTTGTAGCGCTTGCCTTTCTCGGGGTAGATTTCCTCGATCACCTTCCCCGGCAGAACGCAGGCGCGGTTCTCCATGTCGATCACCAGCGTCAGGCCGGTCTCGTTCTGAAGCCGCGACGAGGGCGGGAGGTGGGTCAGGTCCGGCAGGCCGCGCAGAACGATCGAAGCTCCGACCCATATGGGGTCAAGCTCGGGAATACCCATGGCGAAGGCGGTTTCGGCCAGTTCCTCCGCCGAGAGGATCGTCATCTGCCGGACATTGGCGATCTCGGTGCCGCGCTCATGCTGATCCGTCACACGCGAGCACGACGCCCGGGTCCGTCCCGCATGCAGTTCGCCCACAGGGCCATCGAACGTGAATTCCAATGCTTCGACGGGGGTAGACACCAATTCCCCTTCGGTCGTGACGCGGCCAAGCCAGACGACTTCACCTTGGTATTGCGTCGGTTTGAGCGCGGCCATCAGCCCCCCAGTGTCAACACGATGAACAAGCGCCGGAACGGGAAAAGAACGCTCCCATCGGCCCTCGAAGGATAGACTTTCTCGAGCGCGCTTTCATAGCGTTCGATAAGCACTTGCGCCTCGGTGTCACCCAGTTGCGTCAGGAAAGGACGCATCGCCGTCGACTCGGTGAAGCGGCGCACCGGATGGGCGCCGGGGGTGGGCGCAAGCTGCTGCAGATATTCCGTGCTCCAGATGTCGAACGCGCCGAAGGACGAGAGCATTTTCGCGTACTCCACCGGTGAGGCCACAGGCGGCACCCATCCGGTGAAATCGAAGCGGTCGGGGAACATTTCCTGCGCCAGATCGCGCAGGATACGATGCGACGGAGCGCTTTGCTGCGCGGGCATCTGGACCGCAAGCACACCGCCCTCGCGCATCGACCCGGCAAGGCGCGGGAAAAGCTCGGCGTGATCGGGCAGCCAATGCAGCGCAGCGTTCGAGAAGATCATCGCGGGCGGTTTGTTCGGAGTCCACTGCGCGATATCGGCCAGATCGCAGCGGTGATAGGCGCCGGTCGCGGCGGCCCGTTGCAGCATCGGCTCGGAGTTGTCGACACCGACCAGCTTGCGCTTGGGATAGTGGTGGCTGAGCGCCTCGGCCACCGCGCCATTGCCGCAGCCGAGGTCGATGATCTTGCCGCGTTCAGGCAAGGTCGGGATACGCGCGATCAGATCGAGCGCCGGACGCAGCCGCAAATCGCGAAACCGGCTATAGGCATCGGGATCCCAGTCCCGCGCGCCCGTTCCGGCGATCGTGCCCTCGCCCATCGGCCCCTTCCTCCCCGTCAGGCCGAGGGCTCGGGCGAGGTTTCCGCCCCGCCATCGCCCTTGTCCTTTTTCTTCGCGGTCTTGGGAAGCGCGGTCACCGAGGGCAGGCTGCCCGAAGACCCATCATCGCTATCCCCGCCAAGCGGATCCCCCGCGAGCACCTTTTTGATTTCGTCGCCGGTCAGGGTCTCGTATTCGAGCAGGCCCTGAGCCAGACGCTCCCAGTCGTCGTGACGTTCGTGGAGGATGCGGCGGGCTTCCTGGTAGCCCTCTTCGATCAGCGCGCGCACCTCTTCCTCGATCAGCTCTTTCGTCTTGGTCGAGACCGAGAAGCCGGCGGTGTTGCCCTGATAGCCCTCATGCGCCTCGGCATAGTCGATATTGCCGACCTTGTCGGACATACCCCAGCGCATCACCATCGCACGTGCAATGGCAGACGCCTGCTGAATGTCGCCCGCCGGGCCGTTCGAAACATGCTCTTCGCCCCATTTCAGGATCTCGGCCGCCTTGCCCGCCATGGTCATGGCGATCTTCTGCTTGGCCTCGTCCTTGTGGTAATTGAGCTTGTCCATCTCCGGCAGCGACACGACCATACCAAGCGCCTGACCGCGCGGGATGATCGTCGCCTTGTAGACCGGATCGCATTTGGGCAGCGACAGGCCGACGATGGCGTGACCGGCCTCGTGATAGGCGGTCATTTCCTTCTGCTCGGGCGTGAGCACCATCGAACGGCGCTCGACACCCAGCATCACCTTGTCCTTGGCATTCTCGAAATCTTCCATCGAGACGAAGCGACGGCCCACACGGGCAGCCATCAGCGCCGCCTCGTTGACGAGGTTCATCAGGTCCGCCCCCGAGAAGCCCGGCGTGCCGCGCGCGATGGTGCGCAGATCGACATCGGGCCCAACGGGAACCTTGCGAGCATGGACGGTGAGGATCTTCTCGCGGCCTTTGATATCGGGGTTCGGCACGTGGATCTGACGGTCGAAACGGCCCGGACGCAGCAGCGCGGGGTCAAGCACATCTTTGCGGTTGGTCGCCGCGATGATGATGATGCCTTCATTCGCCTCGAAGCCGTCCATCTCGACGAGGAGCTGGTTGAGGGTCTGTTCGCGTTCGTCATTGCCGCCACCGATGCCGACGCCGCGTGCGCGGCCGACCGCGTCGATCTCGTCGATGAAGACGATGCAGGGCGCGTTCTTCTTGGCCTGCTCGAACATGTCGCGCACGCGGCTTGCGCCGACGCCCACGAACATCTCGACGAAGTCGGAGCCCGAGATGGTGAAGAAGGGAACACCCGCCTCACCAGCGATGGCGCGCGCGAGAAGCGTCTTACCGGTGCCCGGAGGGCCCACGAGCAGCGCGCCTTTCGGGATCTTGCCGCCAAGACGCGAGAATTTTTGCGGGTTGCGCAGGAATTCGACGATCTCTTCAAGCTCTTCCTTGGCTTCGTCGATGCCGGCCACGTCGTCGAAGGTCACGCGGCCATGCTTTTCGGTCAGCAGCTTCGCCTTGGACTTGCCGAAGCCCATCGCGCCGCCTTTGCCGCCGCCCTGCATCCGGTTCATGAAGAAGATCCAGATCCCGATCAGCACGAGGAAGGGAAGCCAGACACCCAGCAGGGACATGAAGCCCGATTGCTGTTGTTTGACGACGCGCACCGAAACGCCCTTGCCGATCAGCTTTTCGGCGATCGGATCTTCGATCGGCTTGATCGTGGTGAAGGTCGTGCCGTCGGCGAGCTGGTAGCGCACCTCTTCACCGTCGAGCTGGACGGTCTTCACCTCGCCCTTGTCCACGGCGTCCATGAATTCCGAGTAGGTCGCCTGGGTCGAGTTCATCGAAGATTGCCCGTCACCGAAAAGGTTGAACAGGGCCAAAATCAGCAGGAACAGCACCGCCCAGAAGGCCAGATTGCGCGCATTGCCCAAAGGATATCCTCCAATCGTACCGGGCAACTGACCACCGGTCGCCGCCTCTGTCCTGTGAAAATAGGCATTACGCGCCCGGGTTCAACGTCCAAATAGCCAAGCGGCGAATGCGCCGCGGGAAATCCGCGCGGTCCACCCTTCCGCGAGCCCCGCAAGCGGCGCGGCGACAAGGCGTTCGCCTGCCCAGATCGCAGGGCTTGCCAACAGTGATGCGCGCGGCAGACCGGTCTCGCGCCAGTCGGGGCATTGACGCAAACCCTCCGCGCCCAGCACCGCGATCTCAAGTCCCTCGCCTTCAGGGCCGACGACGTCCCAGCGATCCCAGTTTTCCCCGACAGGAACGCGCAAATCGCGGACGGCACGCGCCTCGCGGGTGATGCGGATTTCGCTTTCGTTCACGGTGATGCGGCAGCCATGCAGCGTGCGATCGCGCTTCTCCCGCCAGTTGGTCAGGAAGGTTTCGACCTTCGTCGCGCGCGGCGCGTAATCGGCGCCCGACACCCAGCGCAGCGCCGCGACGATCAACCGGCGCTGCATCTCGGGGTCGATTTCACGGAGAAAGGCTTGCGCGTCAATCAACAGATCCCCCGCGACCTCACGAACATGTGCGCCCACCAGCCGTCCCAGCGCGAAGCCGAGCGCGCTTTCGGCCATCTCCAGGTGATGCATCGACGCCGCGATCTTTTCCGCCGTGATCCCGAGCGGGCGCAGCGCGGCGAGGGCCTTGCGCGCCTTCACTCGGTCAAAGCGCTCGTTCTCGTTGCTCGGGTCCTCGATCCAGACGATGTCGTGGCGGCTCAGGTAGCTGCGCAGCTCGGCGCGGCTCTGCGTCAGGAACGGCCGCGCCCAAAGCACGCCCTCGGCGGTGAACCTCCGCCGCATGCCCGAAAGCCCTTCCAGCCCCGCCTCGCGTGAAAGCCGCATCAGGAACGTCTCGGCCTGATCGTCGCGGGTATGGCCAAGCGCCACGATGCCGATCCCGCGCTCGCGTGCCCAAGCCCCGATCAGCGACAGCCGCGCCCGGCGCGCAGCATCCATCAAGTTGCCTTCGGCGGCGTGCCCATCCCAATGCAGGATCCGATGAGGAATGCCTCGTCCCGCGCAGAAGCGGGCCACGAAAGCCGCCTCGTCCGCGGCCTCCGGACGCAGGCCGTGATCGACGGTCACCGCCTCGACCTCGTGAAACTGCGCCAGAAGCGTCAGCGTCGCCATCGAATCCGAACCTCCCGAGACGGCGACGCCGATCCGGGTGCGGATGTTTTCGGGAAAGGTGTGAAAAGCACTGTCGGCCCAGTGGTGGAGCCAGGCGTCTTCGGGAGAGATCTCGCCCCGCCCGACCGCCTCCATCCGGGCGGCCGCGCGGGTCGTGAAATCGTCGTTTACGGGCATCCCAGCGATTGCCGCGCGGTTTGCGCCTCGCTGGCCGCCGAGGAGCCGGGGAACCGCACGCCGACCTGACCGAGCGTCGTGCAGGCCTCGTTGGTCTGACCGAGCTGTCCCAGTGCTTTGCCGAGCGAAAGCAGGTTGTCGCCCGCTCGCGCGCCACTCGGATCGGCGGAGAACCCGTCGAGCCAGGAGCGCGCCGCCGCCCCTGTATCGCCCTGCTGCTGAAGCGCGAGACCGCGATAATACATCGCGTCCCCGGTCAGGGGCGAACCAGGATAGGTTTGCTTGAAGGTATTGAATAGATCGGCCGCCGAAGCGTAATCTCCCGCGTCATAGGCCTTCTTGCCAGCGTCGTAATCGGCTTTTTCGTTGATCGCGAGATCCGGGCCAGTCGAGGCATCTGGCGCGGGCGCGGTCACCGAGGGCGCGCTGCCCGCAGCCCCGCCGCCCAGCGGCTTGGTGGCCCCGAGGGTGGAGATGTCGCAGTTGTCCTCCATCTCGCAAACCCGATATTCGAGATCGCCCACACGGTTCGTGCCATCGGCGACGACCCGGTTGATGCGGTTCTCGAGCCCTTCGACGCGGTCGGTCAGATGGCTCAGCGAGAGCTCCATCGAATCCATCCGTTGAAGCGCCGAGGCACCGCCGGCCTTTTGCAGGCCAGCCGCGCCCGAGGCCTTCAGCTCCTGGCGGAGGCTGTCGATCTCGGACTGAAGCTGACCCAGCTCGGTCTTGATGTCAGCCAGCGTCTGGGCGCGGTTCGCGTCCTGCGCCAGCACCGGCGCGGCAGACAAAACCGCCGCGCTCAGAAGCAAAGCCCGCAGCATCGGCCCTTAGCTCCCGACCGCCGATTGCGAGATCACGGTGACCGCGCGACGGTTCTTCGAGTAGCATTCCTCGGTCGAGCAGATCGCGAGGGGACGCTCCTTGCCGTAGGACACCGTGCGCAGGCGGTTGGCGGTGACACCCTGGCTGATCAGGTATTCCTGCACGGCCGAGGCACGACGCGCACCAAGTGCGAGGTTGTATTCACGGGTGCCCTGCTCGTCGGCATGGCCTTCGATGATCGCGGTGTAGGTCGGGTGGCTCACGAGCCAGCTCGCCTGCTGCGTCAGGATCGAGCGCGCGGTGTCCGTCAGGGTCGACTGGTCAACCTGGAAATGGACCATATCGCCGATCGTCTGGGCGAAATAGGCCGGCGAGTTCGGGTCGTTGATGCTGCCCTGGGTGATGCCGCCCGCACCGCCCGGACCGAGCGTGCCGCCCGGACCCGTCGCGCCCGAGCCGTATTTGTCGGGGTTCGAACAGGCCGCGAGGCCGAGGATCGAGATGGCCAGAACGGCCTTCACTACAAATTTCATTGGTTTCGCCTTTGTTGATCTGCCCTTTGCGGGCGAGCCTAGCAGTTTCCGTAACGATTGTTAATCCGCCCTCAGGGCAGAAGCGGCGACCAGGCCGGGTCCGAAGCGGGCCCGGGCGTGGGAACTTTCTTGAGGTTGCGACCCGAGATATCGACCGAATAGAGCGAGGCCTGCCCCTCGGCGCCGGGGCTCTCACGGGTGAACATGATCACGCGGCCATTGGGCGACCAGGTCGGGCCTTCGTCGAGGAAGGACGAGGTCAGAAGACGCTCTTCCGAACCGTCGGTTCGCATCACGCCGATATGGAAGCGGCCCTGGTTCTGCTTGGTGAAGGCGATCATGTCCCCGCGCGGCGACCAGACGGGCGTCGAATAGCGGCCGTCGCCAAAGCTGATTCGGGTCGCATCACCGCCCTGCACCGGCATGATATAGAGTTGCTGCGTGCCCGAGCGGTCGGATTCGAACACGATCCGCGAGCCGTCCGGCGAGAAGCTCGGGGAGGTTTCGATCGAGGGCGAGGTGGTCAGGCGCTGGGTCTGTCCCGAAGCCACATCCATCATCCACAGGTCGGTATTGCCGTTCTGTTCGAGCGAATAGACGATCTTTGTCCCGTCCGGCGAGAAACGCGGCGCGAAGGTCATCGTGCCCGGCACCTCGGGCAGCAGCCGCGCCGAGGCGGTCGCAACGTCGAGCATCTTGATGCGCGGGAAGCCGGTCTCGAAGGTGGTATAGAGCACCTTGGTGCCGTCGCGCGAGAAGCGCGGCGCAAGCACGATCGTCGAGGCATCGGTGAGGTAGGTCACGTTCGCCCCGTCGTAATCCATCACCGCGAGGCGCTTCTGGCGGGCGTCCTTCGGGCCGCTCTCCGAGACGAACACGACGCGGCTGTCGAAATAGGGACCCTCGCCGGTGATGCGCGAATAGATCACGTCAGCGACCTTGTGCGCCAGGCGCCGCCAGCTGGCGGGAGACGCAGCAAGCTGCTGCCCGTCGCCCATCTGCTGGCCGGAGAAGACGTCGAAGAGGCGGAACTTCACCACCACCTTGCCGCCCTGCATCGCGACCGAGCCCACGACCAGCGCCTGCGCATTGATCGCCTGCCAGTCGGAGTATTTCACCGGGGTCTCGAAACTGGTGATGTTCTGGATATAGGCCGAGCTCGGGATTTCGCGGAACAGGCCCGTGCCCGTCAGATCTCCCGAGATCACCTGGCTGATCTGCGTCGCCAGCTCACCGGCGTCACCCGTTTCGGGGATGAAACCCGCGATCGCGAAGGGCAGCGGCTCGATCACCCCGTCGGTGATCGTGATATGCAGCGGCTCCTGATCCTGCGCGAGTGCCGCGACCGGCCCCAGCAAGAGCGCCACAAGCATGCTCAGAACGAAACGCATCATTTCAAACTCCCTTTCCGGGCCTTGCCCGGTTTGTAACGCGTAAAGGCCCGATCGCACATAACAACCCCATGACAGCGCGCGGAATTTTGCCGATGAGTGATCATTTCATCCTCATCTTCTCGGGGTTGAAATCGATTTCGATCGTCTTCCAGCGGCCGTATTTCTCGGGCGGCAGCGGGAAGCCATCCGAGCCGCAACGCACGATCGCGCGCTTGCCGGCCTCGAAGGCCTGATCCACCGCAGCGCCCGATCCGCCCGACGAGCCCACGAGCCTGATCGAGGAAATGATCGGGTGGCCATCGGGCTGCATATCGACCGAGAGCGTCACCGTCGTGCGCAGCGCATCCGAACTCAGCGCGCCCACGTTCCAGCAGCGCTTAACGTCGACGATGAGCGCGTCCTTCTCACCCGCGGTGATCGGCGGACCGACCGGCGCGTCGCCCGTGCCGCCGGTCCCGGCCCCACCGAGCGCTGCGGCCAAGGCGTCGTTCACCGAAGCGGTATCGACCGGCTTCGCGGGCGTGTCGGGTTTGGGCGCCGCAGGCTTGGAAGCTTCGGGCTTGGAGGCTGCGGCCGTCTCGGTGGGTTTGGGCGCAGGCGGCTTGGGCTTGCCGGAGGGGCGCGGCGAACTCATCGGGGCCGAACTCTCCTGCTTGTCCACGGTCTCGGTCGCCTCGGTCACGATCTCGGTCGTGGCTTCGGGCGGCGCGGCCGCATCCTTGGGCTGCTCCACGACCTTGTCGGCAGGCGCGGTCTCGTCAGGCGTCTCCTGCGGCTGCGCCTGATCGGAGATCTTCGCTTCCGGCGGCGGCTCGGGCGCAGGCGTCGGCGCCACGCGCGGCGCGGGTTTCGGTTTGGGCTTGGCCGAGATCTCGGGCGTCACCGTCTCGGAAGGTTGCTCGACCGGCGGCAGCATTTCGGGCGGCACTTCGGTCACCTCGGTCGGCGCGGGCGGCGCCTGAAGCGCCGCGACATCGGGCTGCGCATCGGGCTCGGGCGCAGGATCGGGCAGCTCCTGGGGCTTCGGCTCGGGCGTCGCTTGTGTCTCAGGCGCGGGCGCTTCCGGCGCAGGCGTCTCGGACGGCGTTGCCGGGGCCGTGGGCGCGACAGGCTCAGGTGACGGTTGCGGCGCATCCTTCGGCGCAGAGGCCATCAGCGCATTGAAATCCTGCTCCGACATCACCGCGACCTGGCTGATCACCACAGGCTCGCTCTTCTTGGGAAAGAACCATTGACCGCCCGTGACGATCCAGAGGATCGCCCCCACGTGGAGCGCCCCCGATACGCCGTAACCGATCTTGTCCGCGCGGTTCATGCGAGTGTCGCCCCCTGGGCTCAGTTCCCCGCCGGAGCCGTCAGCTGCGGCCCCCCGGTATCGGTGACCAGCGTGATGTTTGCAAAGCCCGCCCCGTTGAGCGCGCCCATCACCTGCACCACCTGCGCATAGGAAATCTTGCCGTCAGCGCGCAGGAAGACTTTGTCGCTTTCCCGCTCTGACGCGATCGCCTTGAGGCGCGCGACCAGCTCGCCTTCGGGCACTTCCGAATTCATCAGCGAGATCTTCCCGTCCGCCTGGATCGAGATCGTGAGCGGCACTTCCTGCTCGGCCGGCACGGCCTTGGCGGCGGTCTTGGGCAGCTCGAGCGGCACACCCACCGTCATCATCGGCGCAGCCACCATGAAGATCACCAGCAGAACCAGCATCACATCGACCATCGGCGTGACGTTGATCTCGGCCATCGCGGCATGGCCGCCGCGCCCGCCGCGACGCCGCCGCGTCCCGCCCGAAGTGCGTTTAACCACCCCCGCGCCCATGTCAGCCGTCCAACTGGCGCGAGAGAATGGTCGAGAACTCGTCGGCAAAGGCCTCGTAATTGCCCGCGATGCGATCGGCATCCGACGAGAGCTTGTTGTAGAAGATCACCGCAGGGATTGCCGCGAGCAGGCCAAGCGCAGTCGCGACCAGCGCCTCGGAGATGCCCGGCGCCACGACCGCGAGCGAGGTGTTTTGCGAAATCGCGATCTCCTCGAAGGCCACCTTGATCCCCCAGACCGTGCCGAACAGGCCCACGAAGGGCGAGATCGAGCCCACGGTCGCGAGGAAGGTCAGCCCGTAATTGAGGTTTTCGGTGACTTTCTGGATCGCGACATCCATCGAGCGCTCGATGCGCGCCTGCGCCCCCGCGATCAGCTCCCCATCCTGGCGGTGCGAGCGTCGCCACTCCAACATACCGGCCGCGAAGATCTGCTGGCTGGCGCCCTCCGGCGTCGGTCCGATCTGGTCGAACAACTCGTCGAGCGGCTCACCCGACCAGAAGGCGCGGTCGAACTGCTCGGCCTCGGCACGCGCGGCACGATAAGCGATGAACTTGCGGATGATGATCGCCCAGGACCAGAAGCTGGCCACGACGAGAATGATCATCACGAGTTTGACGGTGAGCGAGGCGCGCAGAAAGAGCGCAAGCAGGGAGAAGTCGATCTCCTGCGCCATCGCAAGCGAAGTTTGGTCCATGAATACTGCTCGCCGGTTGAGGCCACGTTATCGAGGCTCTGATTGGCAGCGATTCTACCTCAGCGGCAAGAGGAACGCCATAACAACAATGTCACCGCCAGCCGCAAAACCGGCGATTCAATGCAGTTTCCGCGCGAGTTTGCGACGAATATCGGCAGGAAGCCGCTGAGGCGCACCCGCCTCGTTCATGCAGACGATCACGACATTGGCGGAAAAGAGCACCTCTCCGTCACGCTCGACCGTCTGATCCATCATGATCCGCGCCCCGGTCTCGGCGGTGATCTCGGTCGTCACGATCAGTTCGTCATCGTATTTGGCCGAGCGCAGATAGTCCGCCTCGACCCGGCGCACCGCGAAGACAAGCCCGTGATCGGCCTTCAGCGCGGCCTGATCGATGCCGAGCGCGCGGATCAGCTCCGACCGCCCGCGCTCGATGAATTTCAGATAATTGGCGTAAAAGACGATACCCGCGAGATCGGTGTCCTCGTAATAGACACGGATCGGGAATTCATGCGCCATCCTTGTCCTCCAGATCGGCCTCGCCGACTTCGCGGCTCAGATCGCGCACCACCTGCGCGGCCTCTTCGTGCCGCAGACCGGCCCGCGCGGCAAGGCGCAGAGCATGCGACGGATCGTCCGCGACCGCGGGCATGACCGGATCATAGGCCGCAGCGATCACCGCGGCGATCTCGGGCCGCAGCACCGTGACCCCGCGCGCGACCGCAAGCGGCGAATGCTCGTTAAAGGCGGTGTCCGACCACAGAAGGATCATCTGTACCGCCTGGCTGAGCGCGATCACCTCGGCGGGCACCTCATCCAGCGCCGCATCCATCCGTACGAAGGCGAAACAAGCGCGGATCGCGCCGTCCTTGTCGAAGCGGAAGACCCGGTACTGGTTCGCGCCCTGATCGTCGAGCCGCGCCACGAGGTCCTGCAGCCCGTCGATCAGGTGATCGAGATTGGGTACCTCCAGCAGCTCCTGCCAGTCGCGGAAGAAAAAGATCATCAGGTTGGCGCCCAGCTCGGGATCGGTCTCGGCCATCTTGTGACCGGCCAGCGCCACCACCGCCTCGACGGCCCCCTTCACCGTCGCCAGCGTCTGCGCCTCGACCCCGAAGACGACCGGCACCACGGGCCGCCCCCAGCGCGCGAAAAGATACTCGCCCGAGGCGCGGCGGAAGAGCCCCTCCACCATCTCGCCCGTGATCTGTGCCTGTTCCGACATGTCGCCTCCTCGCTTGCCTGCCCAACCTAGGAGATCGCGGCAAGAGGCGAAAGGGGTCAGCCCCTCGACGCTCACGCACCTCACCTGCGGGATATTTCGATCGAGAAGAAGAAATGATTGCTCTTCCTCTTGGCGAAAATATCCCGGGGGTGAGCCCGCCAGGGCGAGGGGGCGGCGCCCCCTGATCTGCGCTTGCCGCGCTTGCACCTCGCGCCTATAAGGGCGGCATGTTCTTGCTGGCTGCATATCCGCGAATTACTTGCCCGGCGCTCTGACGCGTCAGGGTAGCCGG
Organism: Thioclava marina; assembly: GCF_002020135.1. Lineage (GTDB taxonomy): Bacteria > Pseudomonadota > Alphaproteobacteria > Rhodobacterales > Rhodobacteraceae > Thioclava > Thioclava marina. The sequence continues at coordinate 815,248 of NZ_MPZS01000002.1, forward strand.
GATATTGCGCCAAGCCCCGAGGCGTGCCGAGCGCACGCCCTTTCCCTTCCCAAGGACGACTTATCCATGAGTTCCGACCAGACCACCGAGACGACCGCCCCCGATTACCGCGGCACCGTCTTCCTGCCGAAAACCGATTTCCCGATGCGCGCGGGCCTGCCCATGCGCGAGCCCGACTGGCTGGCGCGCTGGGAGAAGATCGGCGTCTATGATCGCCTGCGCGAGAAGGCCGCGAAGGAAAACCGCCCGAGCTTCGTGCTCCATGACGGCCCTCCCTACGCCAACGGCCACCTGCATATCGGCCACGCGCTCAACAAGATCCTGAAGGATTTCATCACGCGCTCGCAGCAGATGATGGGCCGCGATGCCCGCTATGTGCCGGGCTGGGACTGTCACGGGCTGCCGATCGAGTGGAAGATCGAGGAGCAGTATCGCGCCAAGGGTCTCGACAAGGACGACGTGGACGTGGTGGCCTTCCGCCGCGAATGCCGCGCCTTTGCCGAAAGCTGGGTCGATATCCAGCGCGAGGAGTTCAAGCGTCTGGGCGTCTATGGCAACTGGGCCGATCCTTACCTCACGATGAACTACCATGCCGAGGCGGTGATCGCCGACGAGTTCATGAAGTTCCTTATGAACGGCACGCTCTATCAGGGTTCCAAGCCCGTGATGTGGTCGCCGGTCGAGAAGACCGCGCTGGCCGAGGCCGAGGTCGAATATCACGACCACACCAGCCACACGATCTGGGTGCGGTTCAAGGTGAAGTCTCTCCGTGAAGATTCCTTCCAACGTGCTATCGCCGCAGAACCTCTCAACAAAGAGGGCTGGGAAAACGTCGACATGGAGCAGTTGAACCAAGAGTGGCAAAAGCTCTCAGTCGTGATCTGGACTACTACCCCTTGGACGATCCCACAGAACCGTGCCGTGGCGTTCAACCCCGCGATCAGCTACGGCCTCTACAGGGTCGATGCCACTAACGAAAAATCAACGGCTCAAACGGACGAACTGATTGTCCTTGCAGACTCGCTCGCACAAAGCGTGATGGATGCAGCGAAGGTAGAAGCGTTCACGCGATTGCGTGATATCGACGAGCTTGAGCTAAAGGGCGTGATCCTCTCGCACCCCTATGCCGGGGTCGAGGGCGCGAATGGTGAGTGGGATTACGACGTCCCGCTCCTGCCGGGCGATCACGTCACCGACGAGGCGGGCACGGGCTTCGTGCACACCGCGCCCTCGCACGGCGATGACGACTATCAGCTTGGTCTGAAATTCGGCCTGCCGATGACCTACAATGTCGAGCCCGATGGCAGCTACCGCAAGGACCTGCCGCTGTTCGGCGGCGAGGCGATCATCGAGGCCGACGGCAAGGACGGCCCGGCCAATGTCTCCAACATCAAGCAACTGGCCTGGGCCGGAGCGCTTCTGGCCAAGGGCAAGATCAAGCACTCCTACCCGCATAGCTGGCGCTCGAAAGCACCGCTGATCTATCGCAACACGCCGCAATGGTTCGCCGCGATCGACCATACGCTCGACGATGGCATGGGCACCTATGGCGACACGATCCGCAAACGCGCGCTGACCTCGATCGAGGAACTGGTGACCTTTACCCCCGAGAAGGGCAAGAACCGGCTGCACTCGATGATCGAGAACCGCCCGGACTGGGTGCTCAGCCGCCAGCGCGCCTGGGGCGTGCCGCTGACCTGCTTCGTCAAGAAAGGCGCCAAGCCCACCGACGAAGACTTTCTGCTGCGCAATGCCGAGGCGAATGCCCGCATCAAGGCCGCCTTCGAGACCGAGGGCGCGGATGCCTGGTACGAGGACGGGTTCAAGGCGAAGGTTCTCGGCAACCTCGTGAATCCCGACGATTACGAGCAGGTCTTCGACGTGCTCGACGTGTGGTTCGATAGTGGCTCGACCCACGCCTTCGTGCTGCGTGACCGCGCGGACGGGACCGAGGACGGCATCGCCGATGTCTACCTCGAGGGCACCGACCAGCACCGCGGCTGGTTCCATTCCTCGCTGCTGCAGGCCTGCGCCACCAAAGGCCGCGCGCCCTATCGCAACGTGGTGACGCACGGGTTCACGCTCGACGAGAAGGGCATGAAGATGTCCAAGTCGCTCGGCAACACGATCGTGCCCGAGGAAGTCATCAAGCAATACGGCGCGGATATCCTACGCCTCTGGGTGGCGCAGACCGACTTCACCGAGGATCAGCGCATCGGCCCCGAGATCCTGAAAGGGGTCGCGGACAGCTACCGCCGTCTGCGCAACACGCTGCGCTTCATGCTGGGCAACCTTGATGGTTTCACCGAAGCCGAGCGCGTCGATCCGGCGGAGATGCCGGAGCTGGAGCGTTGGGTGCTGCATCGTCTCGCGCAACTCGATGTGGAGGTTCGCAAGGGCTATGACGCGTTCGACTTCCAGGGCGTGTTCCAGCAGCTCTTCAACTTCTGCACGGTGGACCTGTCGGCCTTCTATTTCGACATCCGCAAGGACGCGCTCTATTGCGATGCCGAGGATAGCGACCGCCGCCGCGCGGCCCGTACCGTGCTCGACCTGCTGTTCCACCGCCTGACGACCTGGCTTGCGCCGATCCTCGTCTTCACGATGGAAGACGTGTGGCTGTCGCGCTTCCCCGGTGACGACGTGTCGGTGCACCTGCAGGATATCCCCGAGACGCCCGCCACTTGGGCCGACGAGAGCCTCGCCGCGAAATGGGATGGCATCCGCCGGGCCCGCCGTGTGGTGACGGCGGCGCTGGAAGTGCAGCGCACGGCGAAGGTGATCGGCGCCTCTCTCGAGGCTGCGCCGGTCGTGCATGTCGAGGAAGCGGACGTTCTGGGCGCGCTGAAATCGGTGCCCTTCGAGGATCTCTGCATCACCTCGGATATCGCGCTGACCGCCGATCCGGCCCCGCAAGAGGCCTTCCGCCTGCCGGAAGTCGCGGGCATCGCGGTCGTCTTCGAGAAAGCCGAGGGCGAGAAATGCGAGCGCTGCTGGAAGATCCTGCCCGATGTCGGCAGCCACGCCCATCCGGGCACCTGCAAGCGCTGCGACGCCGCGCTGGACTGACGCCAGAGGCCGTTCGAGACCAGAAGGAGGGCATCCCCAAGCGGGATGCCCTTTTCATGTCAGCCAAGGGCGATCAGGACGCGGGCGGCGGCGGCGGGCCAAAGCGGTTCGCGCCCTCGGAACCACGCTGCACCGCGAAATAGATCAGCACCAGCGTACCGATCAGCGGGATCAGCCCGATCAGCACCCACCAGCCCGATTTGTCGTAATCGTGCAGCCTCCGCACCATGACGGCCAGCGAGGGCAGGAAGACCGCCAGCGAGAACAGTGCGCCAAGAAAGGAAATCTCCCGCCCATTCGCGATCGGCGCGAAGAAGATCCGATCGAGCACGCCGAAAGCGAAATTCCCGAGGAAAGTGAAGAGAACGAACCACCAGAATTCCGGGCGCGCCGCGCGGCCCGAGAAGGTGACGTAATTCGAGAAACATTTGCGGATCGCGTCCGTGAAGCTCATCGGGTTGCCTCGTTTGTCAGATCTGCGGTGCGACCAGTCTAAGCCGGGAGAGGCAATCACGTCACTGCGAATATCCGCATGGCCGCATGGCGCGAAATGAGAAAGGGCGCGTATCGCCTGTCGCGACACGCGCCCCGGATCGGTTGGTCTCGGACCGTCTGGCCCGGCTGGCTCAGATCAGACCGGCATGCGCCATCGCGGCGTCGATCGCGGCCTTCGTTTCGGGCAGCAGTTCGGTCAGCGGCAGGCGCACCTCGGCCGAGCAAAGGCCCAGCTTCGACATTGCGTATTTCGCCCCGGCCACGCCCGGTTCGAGGAAGATCGCCATATGCAGCGGCATCAGCTTGTCCTGATAGGTGAGCGCCTTGGCGTAATCGCCCGCCAGCGTCGCCTCCTGGAACTCGGCGCAGAGCTTCGGCGCCACGTTCGCGGTGACCGAGATGCAGCCCACGCCGCCATGCGCGTTGAAACCGAGCGCGGTCGCGTCCTCGCCCGAGAGCTGGATGAAATCGGCACCGCAGGTCATGCGCTGCATCGAAACGCGCTCGAGCTTTCCGGTCGCGTCCTTCACTCCGATGATGCGCGGCAGTTTCGCCAGCTCGCCCATCGTCTCGGGGATCATGTCGATCACCGAACGGCCCGGAATGTTGTAGATCACGATCGGCAGTTCGCAGGCATCGTGCAGCGCGGTGTAATGCGCGATCATGCCGCGTTGGGTCGGCTTGTTGTAATAGGGCGTGACCACGAGCGCGGCATCGGCGCCGGTCTTGGCCGCGTGCTGGATCAGCTCCACACCCTCGGCGGTCGAATTCGACCCCGCACCGGCGATGACCGGGATGCGGCCCTTCGCGGCCTTCACGACCTCGGTGATCACGGTCATGTGTTCGTCATGGCTGACCGTCGGGCTCTCGCCCGTGGTGCCGACCGGCACGAGGCCGTGGCTGCCCTGATCGATATGCCACTCGACGAGTTTCTTGAGCGTGTCCAGATCCAGCGCGCCGTCCTTGAACGGCGTGATGAGTGCGGGAAGAGACCCTTTGAACATGACACGCTCCTTGGTTTGTTGGGGCCGGGCATTGAGTCGTCCCGGCGGAAATCGGCCGGGTTATAGGCTGTTGCGCGACGCTTGCCAACTTGTGAATCATCCCCATCTGTGAGAGGCCGGTCGCAAAGGGGAAAACCCCGCAAAGACGAGCAGAGATGATGAAACGACGCCACTTCCTCACGGCGCTCGCCGCCACCGGGTTCGCCCTCACGCCCGCCGCCCTGCGCGCGGCCACCGGCGCGCTGGCCGAGGCGCTCGCGGCGGCGAAATCGGGCAACTGGGATACGGCGGAAAATCTTGCACGCCGCGCGGGGCCGCTCGGCTTCGATGTCCTCGAATGGCAGCGTCTCCGGGCGGGCGAAGGCAGCTTCACCGATTACCGCGATTTCGCGACGCGGCGCAGCGACTGGCCCGGCATGCCCTACCTGCGCGAGAAGGGAGAAGCGACGCTCGCCGGCATCCCACCCGAACAGGTGATCACCTATTTCAAGCTCGGCCCACCGCAAACCGGCACCGGCGCGCTGGCCCTGATCGCGGCACATCTGGCGCTTGGTCAGAAAACGGAGGCCGCAAAGACCGCCGAGCAGGTCTGGCGCGAGTTGCCTCTGAGCGCGGATGAGCAGGCACAGTTCCTCGCCGATTACCCGGAACTGGTCGCCCCCCATCACGGCGGTCGGATGCAAGTGATGCTCGATCGCGGCCGTCTTGCCGATGCGCGCCGCATGCTGTCTCTGGTCACGCCCGGCACCGAGGCCGTCGCGCGCGCCCGGATCGCCCTGCAGGCCCGCCAAGGCGGGGTCGACGACCTTATCGCGAAAGTGCCCGAATACATGGTCGCGCGCTCGGCGGGGCTTGCCCGCGATCGCGCATGGTGGCGCTGGCGCGAGGGGCTGGAAGATGGCGCGGCCGAGCTGATCCTGGAGCGTTCCGCGAGCGCAGCCGATCTCGAGGATCCCGCGCTCTGGGCCGATCTGCGTGCGGCCCAGGCGCGCTGGGATCTGCGCAACGGAAATGTCGAACGCGCCTACAAGCTCGCGGTCGCGCACCATCTTGAGCCCGGCGGCGCGGATTATGCCGATCTCGAATGGGTGGCGGGGTTCGCGGCTCTCAAGCTTGGTGATGCAGCGACCGCGCAGACCCATTTCCACAATCTCGAAAAGGCGGTGGATGGACCGATCTCCTCGGCCCGCGCCTATTATTGGCAGGGTCGTGCGCTCGAGCGGTTGGGCAAGACCGATGAAGCTAAGGCCGCATGGGCAAACGGGGCGATCCTGCAAGATGCTTATTACGGGCTGCTCTCGGCCGAACGTCTCGGCAAACCCCTGCCCCCAGATTTCGCGAAAGGGCCAGAGCTGCCCGACTGGAACGAATACAAGTTCCGGCATAATTCGGTCTTTCAGGCCGCCCAACTGCTCTACGATGCCGATGAAAAGGATCTCGCCGCGCGGTTCGTATTGCATCTCGAGGAAAGCCTCGGACCGGGTAATTTCGGGGCGCTCGCCAAATATGCGCTCGAACAGAATGACGACTATCTCGCCCTGATCATCGGCAAGCGCGCGGCGCTGAAAGGCGAGATCATCGCTCAGGCGCTGTGGCCCATTCCGGGGCTGACGAGCCATGAACTGGGCGTCCCCGAGGAGTTGGTTCTCGCCGTGGCCCGGCGCGAAAGCCAGTTCGCGATCGGGGTCGGCAGCCATGTCGGCGCACAAGGCCTGATGCAGCTGATGCCCGGCACGGCAAAGATGATGGCGACGAAGACCGGCCTGCCCTACGACTATGCTCGGCTGACGACGGACGCGACCTATAACCTCAAGCTCGGTGGGGCCTATCTGGCCCAACTGCGCGATGAGTTCGGTCCCTCGGCGGTGCTGGTCGCGACGGGCTACAATGCCGGACCGGGCCGCCCGCGCCGCTGGATCGAGGAGTTGGGCGATCCGCGCATCGGTACTGTCGACGTGGTCGACTGGGTCGAGATGATCCCCTTCACCGAGACCCGCAATTACGCAATGCGGGTGGCCGAGGCGATCCCGCCCTACCGCGCACGACTGGGCAAACCGGAGGTGAAATTCACCGATATCCTGCGCGGGTTGGCGGGCTGAGCTAGCCCGCCTCTCCCAGTTTCGGCGCGGGTCTCGGATCGGCAAGCGGCGTCTCCGAAAAGCGGATCGGCGTGCGGATGCCGGGGATGCCCTCGGCCTCGATCCGCATCCCGCGCGCCTGAACCTGCGGATCGGCGAAGACCTGATCGACGGAGTTGATCGGGCCAGCGGGGACGGTCGCTTGCTCCAGCGCGGCGAGCAGATCGGCACGCGGCCATTGCGCGAGCGCGGGCAGGAGGTCGGCGCGCAGGGCCTCGCGATTGGCCACGCGAGCTTCATTCGTCGCGAAATCGGGGTTGGTGGCAAGGTCGAGGCCCAGCACCTCGCAAAGCCGCTGGAACTGACCGTCATTGCCGACCGCAAGGATCAGATCGCCATCCTTGGCGCTGACCACCTCGTAGGGCGCGATATTGGGATGGGCATTGCCGAGGCGTCGCGGCGCGTTCCCGGTTGCAAGGAAGTTCATCCCCTGATTGGCGAGCACGCCCACCGCACAGTCGAGCAGCGCCATATCGACGAGCTGGCCGCGCTCGGTGCGCGCCCGCGCCGCCAGCGCCGCCTGAATCCCGATCACCGCATAGAGGCCGGTGAAGAGATCGGCGAAGGCCACGCCCACCTTCTGCGGCTGGCCGTCGGGATCGCCGGTCAGGTCCATCCAGCCCGCCATCCCCTGGATCAGGAAGTCATAGCCCGCGCGGGGCGCATAGGGCCCGTCCTGACCGAAGCCGGTGATCGAGCAATAGACGAGGCGGGGATTGATCGCAGAGAGGCTCTCGTAATCGAGGCCGTATTTCTTGAGCCCTCCGAGCTTGAAATTCTCGATCACCACATCGGCGTCTTTCACCAGATCACGCACGATCTGCTGGCCTTCCTCGGTGCGAAAGTCGGCAATGACCGAGCGCTTGCCGCGATTGGTGGCGTGGAAATAGGCGGCCGACCGGCCCTCCGGCCCGTCGCCCTCGCGGGCGATGAAGGGTGGGCCCCAGCGGCGGGTATCGTCGCCTTCGGGGGCCTCGACCTTGATCACCTCTGCGCCGAGATCGGCGAGCACCTGACCGGCCCAGGGACCAGCCAGAATCCGCGCCAGCTCGACGACCTTCACACCTTCGAGCGGGGCCATCAGAAGAAGGCCTGCAGGCCCGTTTGCGCGCGGCCCAGGATCAGCGCGTGGACGTCATGGGTACCCTCGTAGGTGTTGACCGTCTCGAGGTTGACCATGTGGCGGATCACCTGAAACTCGCCCGAGATGCCGTTGCCGCCATGCATGTCGCGGGACATCCGCGCGATATCCAGCGCCTTGCCACAATTGTTGCGCTTGATGAGCGAGATCATCTCGGGGGCGGCATCGGCTGCGTCCATCAGGCGGCCGACTTGCAGTGCCGCCTGCAGGCCCAGCGTGATCTCGGTCTGCATATCGGCGAGCTTCTTCTGGAACAGCTGCGTCTGCGCGAGCGGCTTGTCGAACTGCTTGCGGTCGAGCCCGTATTGGCGCGCTGCGTGCCAGCAGAACTCGGCCGAACCCAGCACTCCCCAGGCGATGCCGTAGCGGGCGCGGTTGAGGCAGCCGAACGGGCCCTTGAGCCCTTCGACATGCGGAAGCAGCGCGTCTTCCCCGACCTCGACGCCCTCCATCACGATCTCGCCGGTGATCGAGGCGCGCAAGGACAGCTTGTTGCCGATCTTCGGCGCGCTTAGCCCCTTCATGCCCTTCTCCAGCACGAAGCCACGGATCTTGCCGCCATGGGCTTCGGATTTTGCCCAGACCACGAAGACATCCGCGATCGGCGAGTTGGTGATCCACATCTTCGAGCCGATGAGGCGATAGCCGGTTGCGGTCTTCTCGGCGCGGGTCTTCATGCCCGCCGGGTCCGAGCCCGCGTCCGGTTCGGTGAGACCGAAACAGCCGATCCATTCGCCGGTCGACAGCTTGGGGAGGTATTTCCGCCGCTGCTCTTCCGAGCCATAGGCGTAGATCGGATACATCACGAGGCTGGACTGCACCGACATCATCGAGCGGTAACCGCTGTCGACGCGCTCGATCTCGCGCGCGATCAGACCGTAGGACACATAGCCCGCACCAAGCCCGCCATATTCCTCGGGGATCGTCGCCCCCAAAAGGCCCATCTCGCCCATCTCGCGGAAGATCGCGGGGTCGGTGCTTTCCTCGGCATAGGCGTCGATCACGCGCGACTGGAGCTTGTCCTGCGCATAGGCGCGGGCCGCATCGCGCAGCATCCGCTCGTCTTCGGTGAGCTGGCTTTCCAGACGCAGCGCATCATCCCAGATGAACTTGCCCAGATCGGGGGCGTCCTTGGCTTTGATGGTCGGGCGGTCGGTCATGGCGATCCTCGGGCGTTGAAACTCTTTGGCGGGACTTTAGGGATCGGGGCGCACCGCGCAAACGATTAAATTTGCGATATTGATGAGTTTTGCGCATGTTATTGACTGAGACCAGACGGATAATCCCAGACCATGCGCAAGAACTACACCCCCACGATCAACGAGTTGCAGGCCTTCGCCGCCTGCGCGCGGCTCGGCACGACGACACGGGCTGCGGCAGAGCTGAACCTGACGCAATCGGCGGTGTCGCGCTCGCTCGGGACGCTCGAGGAACGGCTGGGCGTGGCGCTGTTCGACCGGGTCCGCAAGCGGCTTGTGCTTTCGCCTGCGGGTCAGGTTTTCTTGGCGCAAGCCGAGGATATTCTGGGCCGGATCGACACGGCGGCGATGGGGGCGATGGCCTTCGGCGGCGCGCAAGCGGTGCTGCGGATGGCGGTGCTGCCGAGCTTTGCGCGCAGCTGGCTGATCCCGCGGCTCGCGGGCTTCGAGGCGGCGCAGCCGCAGGTAAGCCTCGATCTGAGCGCGCGCCTGCTGCCCGTCGATTTCGAGCGTGACCCGTTCGACCTCGCGATCATGCGTTCAAGGCATGAACAGGTTGGCGCGGAGATCGAAAGTCTCGTCGCCGAGGAACTGATCGTGGTGGCCGCGCCGCATTTGATGGCGGGGCGCGAGGCGCTGGATGACGAGGCCGTTCTGGACCTACCGCTGTTGCAGCAATCGACGCGGCCGACGCTCTGGCTCGACTGGTTTCGTGAAAGCGGACGGGACGCCCGGCGCATCCTGCGCGGCGCGCGGTTCGATCATTTCGACATGATCCTCGACGCGGCGAGCGCAGGGATGGGGCTCGGGCTGGTGCCCGCGATCATCGCGCAAGGGGCGCTGGTCTCGGGGCGACTGGTGCAGGCCACGCCGCGCCGGTTCGCGACCGGCGAAAGCTACGCGCTGATCCTGCCCGAGCGCGCGCGGGAGGCGCCGCATGTGAGCGCCTTCCGCGATTGGCTGCGCGCCGAGATCGGCGCCTAGTCGAAGATGACGACCTGCCGGATCGCCTCGCCCGCTGCGAGCCGCTCGAAGCCCTCGTTGATTTCTTCGAGCTTCAGACGATGGGTCATCAGTTCCGGGATCGGAAGCTGCCCCTGCACCATCATCTGCGCGAAACGCGGAATGTCGCGGACCGGCACACAAGACCCCATGTAAGAGCCCTTCAGCGCGTGCTCGTTCGCAGTGAGCGACACGGCCGGGATCTTGAATTCGGCCTGCGGATTCGGCAGGCCCGCCGTGACGGTTGTGCCGCCCCGCCGGGTGATCGCATAGGCGAATTGCAGCGCCGGGACCGCACCAGCCAGTTCCACCGCAAGATCGACGCCACCGCCGGTGAGGTCGCGCAGTTTTTGCACCGCACCCTCTTCGGTCGGGTTGATGGCATGGGTCGCGCCAAGTTTCAGAGCGAGGTCGCGCTTGTCCTTGGCCAGATCGACGGCAACCACCGTGCGCGCTCCCGCCGCGATCGCGCCCAAGAGCCCCGCTAGGCCCACACCGCCCAGCCCCACGACCGCGCAGCTTTGCCCGGTCTTGAGCCCACCCGAGTTCAGCACAGCACCAACCCCCGTCAGCACCGCGCAACCCAGAAGGGCGGCCTGATCAAGCGGGATGGATTTGTCGATCTTCACGCAGGAGGCCTCGGACACCACGGCGTAATCGGAAAAGGCCGAGACGCCGATATGGTGGTTCACAGGATTGCCCCCGACCGAGATGCGTTTCGATCCTGTGATGAGCGCGCCTTTACCGGCCGCGACGGCGGCAGGCTCGCACAGCGCGGGGCGGCCTTCAGCGCAGGGTACGCAATGGCCGCAGGAGGGTGCGAAAACCAGAACGACGTGATCGCCGGGCGCGAAACGGGTGACATAAGGGCCGACCGCCTCGACCACGCCTGCCGCCTCATGGCCCAACGCCACGGGCATGTCGCGCGGGCGGTCGCCGTTGATCACCGAGAGATCGGAATGGCACAGGCCCGCCGCAGCCATCTTGATCAGCAGCTCTCCCGGACCGGGATCGTCCAGTTCGGCCTCCACGATTTCCAGCGGCTTGCTGTCGGTATAGGGGCGCGCCTTGCCCATCTCGCGCAAGAGTGCGATCCGCGTCTTCATCTCCGGCTCCTCCCAAAGCGGTTTCGCGCAGCTTGGGAAAGTTCGCCGGAAGTGTCCATGCCTCCTGTCGGAGAGAGTCAGCCGATCACGGTAAAGGGATCGGTGAGAGGGTATTCCTCGAGGTTCGCGGTGTCCCCGATCCGGTCGATGACGGCGAAGAGGCCGGGTGCGGCCAGCGGGGTCAGGACACCGTGCCATGTGCCGCGATGCAGGTTGATCGCCTGCGCTCCATTGGTGAGAAAGGCCCGAGGCTGCCCCGGTTTGCCGTCATCATCGGGGGCGACAATGACGAGAAACGGATCGGCGCTCATCGGGATGAAGGCCTGAGAGCCCTCGGGATGGCGCTCGAGCAGATCGCAGAGATAGGGCAGCGAACGGGGCTCGGCCTTAAAGATCGAGATCCCGGCGCGGCCCCCGGTCTCGGGCCCGAAATCGAGGCACGCCCGGTCGTGGTAACGCCCACAGAGCCCGGCATTGATGATCTTGTCGGGCGCACCGGTTGCGTCGAGCACATCGCCGAAGGGGGCGAAGGCCTGAAGCGTGAGGGGGTCTGCTTTGATCTGCATCGCGTGCCTTCGGTTTCGGGCGGGGCAAGGGGGCGTCGCCCCCTCGGGCTTGCGCCCTCACCCCCGGGATATTTTCGTCAAGAAGAAGCCTCAGCCCGGGAAGGGCGATCCGAGCTTCGGATGGCGGTTCACATCCTTGTAAAGCAGGTAGCGGAACGGCCGACGGCCCGCGGCGTAGCAGGCTTGCGGACAAAACGCGCGCAGCCACATGAAATCGCCCTCTTCGACCTCGATCCAGTCCTGGTTGAGCAGGTAGACGCCGCGGCCTTGCAGCACGTAGATGCCGTGTTCCATCACGTGGGTTTCCGCGAAGGGGATCGTGCCGCCCGGCATGAAGGTGACGATATTCACATGCATGTCGTGGCGCAGATCATCGGGATCGACGAAGCGCGAGGTCGACCAGTAGCCCGAGGTATTGGGCATTTCCTGCGGCGGCTTCTCATGATCGGCGGTAACGAAGCTGTCGGGCGCGTCGATACCCGCCACGCGCTCGTAGCGCTTGCGGACCCAGATGAAGGTCGCGGGGGTGTCATGGTCATTTGCGACCGACCATTTCGCACCGGGCGCGAGATAGGCGTATCCGCCCGGCTCCAACTCGTTGCCGATGCCATTGATCACGAGGCGCATGTGGCCTGCAAGCAGCAAGATCACGCCCTCGCCGTCCGGATCGGGTTCGGGATCCTCCGAACCGCCGCCCGGAGCGACCTCAACGATCAGCTCGGCGAAGGTCTCGGCAAATCCCGACAGCGGGCGGGCAAGCACCCAGGCGCGGGTCTTCTCCCAGCCGGGCAACAGCGAGATGGTGATATCGGAGAGAACCCCGCGCGGAATCACCGCATAGGAGGTGTTGAACTGGGCGCGCTCACGGGCACGCTGGTTCTGGTCGGGCAGGCCTCCGGTGGGAGCGTAATATGTGTATTCCATCAAAGATCCATGGCGTTCAGGCGATGCCACGCGATCCGCTCGACCTGGCGACAGGCCTCGGCGAATTCCGTGTCGCGGTCCTGATCCAGACGGCGGCGGAAGGCGTGGAGGATTGATGCCTTCGTATTGTCTTTTACCGCGATGATGAAGGGGAAACCGAATTTTTCGGTGTAGGCCGTGTTGAGACCCTCGAAGGTGGCCCGTTCTTCATCGGTCAGCGCATCGAGCCCCGCGCTCGCCTGCTCGGCGGTGCTCTCGGCGGTGAGGCGTTTTGCCTGCGCGAGCTTGCCCGCGAGATCGGGATGCGCGGAAAGCACGCCGAGACGTTCGGACTCGCTGGCCGAGCGGAAGACGCGCGCGAGCGCGGAGGCCATGCCCTCGACCGCGTCATGGGCCGGGCCGAGCTCGAGATCGAAGGCGCGCTGAGCGATCCACGGAGAGTGCTCGTAGATTGATCCGAAGACCTCGACGAAACGGTCGCGGCTCATCTGGCTCGGACGTTCGCGCCGCCTGTGGGGATGGGTCGCGGCCCAATGCGCGGCGATCTCGCCACGGGTCGCGAACCAGACGCCTTCATGCGAAAGAGCGTAATCGAGGAAGCGTTTCAGTCCTGCAACCTTGCCGGGCCGTCCGATCAGGCGATTATGCAAGCCGACCGAGAACATCTTCGGCGCGCCTTCCAACCCCTCGGCATAGAGTGTGTCGAAGCTGTCCTTGAGATAAGTGAAGAACTGCTCGCCCTCGATATAGCCCGGTGCCGTGGCGAAACGCATGTCGTTGGCTTCGAGCGTGTAGGGGATCACCAGCTGGTCGCGATCGCCGACTTCGAGCCAGTAGGGAAGATCGTCATCATAGGTGTCCGAGATCCAGTCGAACCCGCCCTCTTCGGCGGTCAGGCGCACGGTGTTGGCAGAACAACGACCGGTGTACCAGCCGCGTGGGCGCTCACCGACGACCTCGGTGTGCAGGCGGATCGCCTCGACGATCTGGCTGCGCTCGTCCTCTTCGGCCATGTCCTTGTGCTCGACCCATTTGAGGCCGTGAGACGCGATCTCCCAGCCCGCCTCCTTCATGGCCGCGACCTGTTCGGGGGCGCGGGCGAGCGCGGTGGCGACGCCATAGATGGTCAGCGGTACGCTCAGCCCGGTGAAGAGCCGGTGCAGCCGCCAGAACCCGGCGCGCGCGCCGTATTCGTAAATCGATTCCATGTTCCAGTGGCGCTGGCCGGGCCATTGCGCCGCGCCCGCAATATCCGACAGGAACGCCTCCGAGGCGGCATCCCCGTGCAGGACGCAATTCTCGCCGCCCTCTTCGAAATTGAGCACCATCGAGATCGCGACACGTGCACCGCCGGGCCATCGCGGATCGGGAGTGGTGCGGCCATAGCCGCGCAGATCGCGGGGGTAGCGGGTCATCGGGAGGCTCCAATTCTGTCGAACATCGACAGGAAAGAGCAAAATTCAGGAAAGGGAAAGGGGGACTGACCTATCCGGCCTCTCTCAAACCGCGGCAATAGTCGCCTGTACCGCCTTCTGCCACGCACCGTAACGCGCTTCACGCGCGGCCTCCTCCATCTGCGGGGTGAAGTTACGGTCGAGCGCCCAGGAGGTCGCGAACTCGTCGGGTTCGGGGCAGAGACCCGCCTTGTAGCCCGCGAGCCAGGCCGCGCCGAGCGCCGTTGTCTCGAGAACCTTCGGGCGATCCACGGGCGCACCGAGAATATCCGACAGGAACTGCATCGCCCAGTCCGACGCCGTCATGCCGCCATCGACACGCAAGGTTGGCCGCGCATCGTCGGACCAGTCGGCCTGCATCGCCTCCAGCAAATCGCGGGTCTGGAAACCGACCGATTCAAGCGCTGCACGGGCAAACTCGGCGGGGCCGGAATTGCGGGTCAGGCCGAAGACCGCTCCACGGCAATCGGGGTTCCAATAAGGCGCGCCGAGGCCGGTAAAGGCGGGCACGATGATCACCTCCTGCTCGGGGTCGGCGGCTTCCGCGAGGCTTTGCGTGTCGCCCGCCGACTCGATGATCTTCAGCCCGTCGCGCAACCATTGCACCACCGCGCCCGCAATGAAGATCGAGCCTTCGAGCGCGTAGGTGACCTTGCCGTCGAGCTGATAGGCGATGGTCGTCAGAAGCCGGTTTTCCGAGCGCACCATCTGATCGCCCGTGTTGAGCAGTGCGAAACAGCCCGTGCCATAGGTCGATTTCAGCATCCCCGGCTTGAAACAGGCCTGCCCCACGGTCGCGGCCTGCTGATCGCCCGCGACGCCGAGGATCGGGATTTCGACGCCGAAGTGGCCGGGGTCGGTCACACCGAACTCGGCGGCGCAGTCCTTGACCTCGGGCAGCATCCCAATCGGCACGCCGAGCTTTTCCGCGATGGTCGTCGACCAGCGCCCCTTGGCGATGTCGTAAAGCATCGTGCGTGCGGCGTTGGTGGCGTCGGTCGCATGTGCCTTGCCGCCGGTTAGCTTCCAGATCAGCCAGCTGTCGATCGTGCCGAAGGCGAGCTTGCCCGCCTCGGCGGCCTCACGCGCGCCCTCGACGTTTTCCAGAAGCCAGCGCAGCTTGGTGGCCGAGAAATAGGGATCGACCAGAAGGCCGGTGCGAGATGTGACCACCTCTTCGAATCCGTCTTCGCGCAGGTCGCGACAATAGTTGGCGGTGCGTCGATCCTGCCAGACGATGGCGTTATGGATCGGCTGGCCCGTCTCGCGGTCCCAGACGACGGTCGTCTCGCGCTGATTGGTGATGCCGATCCCGGCGATATCGGACGCCGCGATCCCGGCCGTCTCGATTGCCTCGCGCGAGGTCGCCAGCACGCTCTCCCAGATCTCGGTCGCGTCGTGTTCGACCCAACCGGAATGCGGGAAATGCTGTGTGAATTCCTGTTGCGCGGAGGCGAGAGGCGTCAGAGCGGCATCAAACACGATCGCGCGCGAGGACGTGGTGCCCTGATCGATTGCCAGAATATACCCCATGCGCTCCTCCCCCTTGCCGTGTCAGCCCGCGTGCTCCTCCAGCCACGCGGAGACAGAGTTGACCTGATCGGCGTCGAGCCGCAAGCCCAGCTTCGTGCGCCGCCAGATCACGTCCTCGACCTTACGCGCCCATTCCTTGTCCACCAGCCAGCGCAGCTCGGCCTCGGTCAGCGTCGCGCCGAAATCTCGGCCCAGATAGTCGCGGGTCTTGGCCGCACCAAGGATAGCCCAAGCCTCGGTGCCGTAATGGCGGATCATTCGCTCCGCCCATTTGCGATCCACGAAGGGGTAGTCCTGCGAAAGCTTGGCGATCTTCGCGCCGACCTCCTCGGGGGCGAAATCGCCGCCCGGCAGATGCGCGTCTTTCGTCCACGGTCCGCCCATTCCCGGCAGGTGCGGACGGAGCTTGGCAAGCGCATGCTCGGCCAGGCGCCGATAGGTCGTGATCTTGCCGCCGAAGACATGCAGCGCCGCGGGCTGACCTGCGGGCGCGTCGAGCGAAAGCACATATTCGCGCGTCGCCGCCGTGGCCGAACTCGCCCCGTCTTCATAGAGCGGGCGCACGCCGGAATAGGTCCAGACGACATCGTCGGCCGTGACCTCTTCCTTGAAATATTGCGAGGCGAAATCGCACAGGTAATCGCGTTCTTCTTCGGTGCATTCGGCAGTCAACGGCGAGCCCTCATGCGCGGCCTCGGTCGTGCCGATCAGGGTGAAGTCCTGCTCGTAGGGAATGGCAAAGATGATCCGCCCGTCCGAGCCCTGGAAGAAATAGCATTTGTCGTGATCGTAGAGCTTGCGGGTCACGATGTGGCTGCCGCGCACGAGGCGGACATGCTCACGGCTGGCGCTGGCCATCGTACCTTTCAAAATCTGCTCGACCCAGGGGCCGCCCGCATTGACCACCGCGCGGGCGAGATGCTCCTCGCGCCCGTTCGGGCCTTCGGTTGTGACGATCCAGTGGCCGCCGTCGCGGCGTGCCTCGATCACCTTGGTGCGCACCCGAATATCGGCACCGCGCGCCTCGGCATCGCGCGCGTTTAGCACCACAAGCCGCGCATCCTGCACCCAGCCATCCGAATATTCGAACGCATGCACGAACTCGTCCTTGAGCGGCGCGCCCTCGGGGCTGCCCCGCAGATCAAGCCGTTTCGTTCCCGGCAGCAGGTGCTGCCCGCCCAGGTGATCGTAGAGAAACAGGCCCGAGCGGATCATCCAGGACGGGCGCTTGCCCTTCATCCAGGGCATCACGGTCGAAAGCATCTTGGATACGGGTGTATCGCTCTCGAAGCGCATATTGGCGCTGTAGGGCAAAACGAAACGCATCGGCCAGGAGATATGCGGCATTGCGCGGATCAGCACCTCGCGCTCGCTGAGCGCCTCGCGTACAAGGTTGATCTCGAGATATTCGAGATAACGCAGCCCACCGTGGAAAAGCTTGGTCGAGGCCGAGGACGTCGCCTGCGCCAGATCGCCCATCTCGGCCAGCCTCACCCGCAAGCCGCGGCCCGCCGCGTCGCGCGCGATCCCGCAACCGTTCACGCCCCCGCCGATCACGAAGAGGTCCACCGCGTCCGTTCTTGCCGTCATCTTTCCGTCTCCTGCATGCCCTAGCAAAGGGATGCGACTCGTTCGTCAATGTTCGCTTTCTCTAATATAGAAAATTTTCGCGCATTTTCGAGCGAATTTCGCGCAACGTTTCGATGACAGTCACGCGACGAAAACGACCGCCATACCCTTGGCGGCCGTTCGTCTCGACGCTGGAGCCGGAGAGGTCGCGCGTCAAGCGCGCGAGGCCTTCATCATCCAGATTTCCTTCTCGTGCCATTCCAGCCGATCGGTGAGTACGCCCGCCGAGACCTCGTCGCCCGCCTCCTGCGCGGTGGTGATCGCGTCGCGCAACTTCGCGGCCAGCGCGCCATGCGCCGAGATCAGCGCATCGACCATCGCCTCGGCCGATTGGGCACGCGCGGGGGCATCCCCGGCCAGCGTCGTCAGCTCCGAGAGCGTGCCCGGCGCATAGGCCCCGAGGCAGCGGATCCGCTCGGCAATCTCGTCGAGCGCTTCCCAGAGGTTTTGATATTGCTCTTCAAAGAGCGCGTGGAACTGGCGGAATTGCGGCCCCTCGACATTCCAGTGATAGCCGTGGGTCTGGACGTAAAGGCCGAAGGTCTGGCCCAGAATATTGGTCATGCTGTCGATATTGGCTTGCTGGCTCATGGCGAGCTCCTCCTTGGGCGGACTAGACCCCGGCGGCGTACCGCCGGGGTGTTCGGATCAGATCTGACGGGTCGAAAAGTACCAGTCGACCGTGTTGTAGCCCTCACCGGCGCGGGCTTGCGCGGCTTCCGGCGTGGCCGGCGTCGGGACGATCACTTCGTCACCCGGCTTCCAGTTCTCCGGCATCGCGCATTTGTGCTCTTCGGCAGTCTGGAGCGCGACCAGGAGACGGTAGATCTCGTCGATCGAACGGCCCGCGACCATCGGGTAGTAGACCATGGCGCGCAGCACGCCGTTGGGGTCGATGATGAAGGTTGCGCGCACCGCCGAGGTGTCCGACGCGCCCGGCTGGATCATGCCGTAAGCCTGCGCCACGGTCATCGAGAGGTCGGCGATGATCGGGAATTTGATCTCGGTCCCGAACTTCTCCTTGATGTTGAGCATCCAGGCGATGTGCGAGTAGTGGCTGTCGATCGAGAGACCCAGCAGCTCGGTATTGCGCGCTTCGAATTCGTCCTGCTTCTTCGCGAAGGCGATGAATTCGGTGGTGCAGACCGGTGTGAAGTCGGCCGGGTGCGAGAACAGGATCAGCCACTTGCCCTTGTAGTCCTCGAGGGTCTTCTGGCCGTGGGTCGTGGGCGCGTCGAAAGCCGGTGCGGGGGCATTCAGCTGCGGCATTTTGGGTTGGGTCACTTCGGTCATGTTCGTCTCCATCTGTCTTGCGCGTTTCGTGTTCGCTGTTTCGATGAGAGAGATTTAGAGTATGGCCAGTGATAGCTGAAATTGATTATAATGATCTCTGTTATAGAGGTTTTCGATAATGCTTCCGCTCCTCACTCTGCGCCAGCTGCGCTTTCTGACGGCCATCGCCGACGAGCTGAATTTCTCCCGTGCCGCCGAGAGCTGCTTCGTGACCCAGCCCACCTTGTCGGCCGGGCTGAAGGAGCTTGAAGACCGGCTGGGCGTGCAGCTGGCCGAGCGCACCAAGCGGTCAGTCCTCCTGACGCCGATCGGGGCCGAGATTGCCGAACGGGCGCGCGCTGTGCTGCTCGCCGCGCGCGAGATCGAGGATCTGGCGGCAACACAACGCGCGCCCGAAGGCGGCGATCTGCGGCTCGGCGCGATCCCGACGATCGGGCCTTATCTCATCCCGCGGGCGCTCCCCGAGATCCGCCAACGCTTCCCCGATCTGCGGCTCCTTCTACGCGAAGAGATGACCGAGAGCCTGCTTGACGGGCTGCAAACCGGACGACTCGATCTGATCCTCTTTGCAAAACCCTTCGACATCCCCGGCATCGAGGTGATGGAGCTGTTCGACGACGGCTATCACCTCGCCGCGCCACCCGGCAGCTTCGGCCCCTCACCCGTCAGCGGCGATCAGCTTGACGGTGCGCGGCTGATGCTGCTCGAGAAGGGGCACTGTCTGCAACGCCACGCGCTCTCGGCCTTCCCCGATCGCGACATCGAGCAGGATGACAGTTTCTCCGCGACCTCGCTTGCCACGCTGATCTCGATGGTGAGCGAGGGGCTGGGCATCACGCTGCTGCCCAATCTCGCGCTCGATGCAGGAGTCATCGGCGGGCAGGAGATCGCCATTGCGCCCCTGCCCGATGCCTGCCCGCGCCGGGTCGTGCTCGGATGGCGCGGCACCTCGGCCAAGGCGGCTCTCTTTCGCGAGCTGGGCGATCTGCTGCGCCGTACCCGCGCGGGGATGTGATCAGAGAATGACACGGGGTTGAAACCGGCCCGGAAACCTCCAGCGAAGGGACGGATTTCCGCCCACCGGTCGCGATCGAGAAACGCCGCAAACCGGCATCGTTCAGAAGAAGGGGGGGCCGAATCGATCCAGCCCGCGGCAGAGGAAATCCGTCCGATTCTCCCCTCGCTCGCCCCGGTTCTCTCTCGACTCGGCAAGCGCCCCGCAATCAGGTCGAACCAGAAAAGCTCGTTTCGAGCCGGATGCCATGTCGGGATTTTCAAACATAAAACCAAAGACTTGTCTAAAAGCCTCGCGGCCATCGTCTGTCGACAACCTCAAAAAATCCTTCAGCAAAATGTGCCGCGCGAGCCGAAAAAGCTGCGCGTAGCTTCGCGCTCATGTCATGCTGGCCCCGCACCAATCACGTCCTTGTGACTTTCGGGGGAACGGGAATGATCATCGATGACGCGACGATGCTGTGCATCGGCCTGCCCACCGGTGTTCGCGCGGAGATCCTTCCTTATGGCGCGACACTGCACAGCCTCAAAGTGCCCGATAGAGCGGGCACGCTGAAAAATGTGCTCGTCGGCCTGCCCAATCCCGCCGCATATCAGCGACAGCGCAGCTTTCGTGGTGCAACGATCGGACGCTTCGCCAATCGCATAACCGAAGCGCGTTTCACGCTCGACGGTGAGCGCTACGAGTTGAGTGCAAACGAGTCCCCCAACTGTCTGCATGGCGGCGCAGACGGATTCGACCGCCGCAAGTGGGAAGTTGTCGCGCATTGGATGAGCGCGCTCACGCTTCGGCTTGAAAGCCCCGACGGCGAT
This sequence comes from Thioclava marina, assembly GCF_002020135.1. Taxonomy (GTDB): domain Bacteria; phylum Pseudomonadota; class Alphaproteobacteria; order Rhodobacterales; family Rhodobacteraceae; genus Thioclava; species Thioclava marina. The sequence continues at coordinate 835,628 of NZ_MPZS01000002.1, forward strand.
CAGGGCTTTCCGGGTGAATTGAGCATCGAGGCCGATTTCGCGCTAACCCCGCCGGCGACACTGAGCATCACCTATCGTGCGACGGTGACGCGCGCCTGCCCGGTCTCGATCACTTCGCATGGGTTCTACAACCTCGCGGACGGAGGGCAGATCGGCGATCACCTGCTGCAAATTTCTGCGCAGCATTATTTGCCGGTCGACGACGCACGTCTTCCCGAAAGCACACCGCAAACAGTCTCGGGAACAGAGTTCGATTTTCGCGAAGAGCGCCCTTTGCTGCACGGCGAGGGGACCGGTTACGATCATTGCTTCTGCCTTGAGCCGAGCGAGAGCCTGCGCGAAGTCGCGGTGCTATACGCTCCGGAAACCGGGCGCGAGATGAGGGTGTCGAGCGATCAACCCGGCTTGCAGCTCTACACCGATGCGCAATCCGGCATGCCGTCCGGTGTTTGCCTCGAGCCGCAATCCTGGCCTGACGCGCCGAACCATCCGGATTTCCCGAATGCGATCCTTCGCCCCGGGGAGGCCTATTTGAACCGGATGAGGTTCGCGTTTTCGACGCGCGAAAAGTAATCGCCTATTTTCTGAATTTTCCTGAAAAAGGAAAAACAACCTACATGGGGCGGATGAGCAGAGGCTCGTCCAGCCGTCTCCCGGGCTGGGACGTCGGCTCTGGCCACGGAGCGCGAATGACACGGCCATCTGGATGCGCTTGCTGGCCCTGCTGGCACTTGCGCTCTACATGGCGCGCAAGGCCAACCACATGGCCGACAGATCAATCCCGGAGGAGCCCATGCCGCAGATCACTCTCAACCGTCGTTCTCTGGGCATTGGCCCCGAGGTCTCCGAGTTGTGCCTCGGGACGATGATGTTCGGCGCGCAAACCGAGCCCGCGATGGCCGAAGACATGATCGCGCGCTTCGCCGAGGCCGGCGGCCGTTTCATCGACACCGCCGATGTGTATGCCGACGGGCGCAGTGAAGAAATCGTCGGGCGTGCCATCGCAGCCCGACGCGACGATTGGTTCCTTGCGACCAAGGTGGGCAACAAGCTGGCCGGGCAGCCCGATAGCGGCGGGCTGTCGGGGCGCTGGATCGCCGAGGGGCTCAAGCGCAGCCTCGACCGGCTCGGCACCGAGACGATCGACCTCTACTATCTGCATCGCGACGACGAGACGACACCGCTCGAAGAGGTGATCGAGGCGCTGGGGCTGGCGCTCGAAGACGGCAAGATCCTTCACTGGGGCTTTTCCAATTTCCGCGCGTGGAAAATCGCCGAGATGATCCGCATCGCCGACCGGTTGGGCGTGGCGCGTCCGCTCGCGGCGCAGCCCTATTATCACGCGCTCTATCGTCTGGCCGAGATCGACTACCTGCCCGCCTGTGCGCATTTCGGCATCGGCGTCGTACCCTATTCGCCGCTCGCGCGTGGGGTGCTGACCGGCAAATATGTCGGCGGCATTCCCGAAGGCTCGCGCGCGGCCCGCGGGGATCGGCGCATCACCGAGACAGAGTTCCGCCCCGACCTTCTCGCCGCCGCCGAGCGCGTCGATGCCCATGCCCGCGCGAGCGGCCGCCGCACCGCCGATCTCGCGGTCCGCTGGGTTCTGGAAAACCGGATCGTGTCGAGCGTGCTGATCGGGCCGAAGTCGCCCGAGCAGCTTGAAGCCTATCTCAGCGGGCCCGGCACCGACTACACCGCCGAGGACGAAACTTTCATCGAGGGCATCGTGCCTGTGGGGGCGGTGGTGGGGAATTATGCCGACCCGGCCTATCCGTTCCGCGGAAGAGTCACGCCGTTGCGCGACGCTTGAACCCGCTCAGTCGCGCGGGGCCGCGGCACGCCGCAGCCGATCGTTGATGGCGCGCCCCAACCCGGTTTCGGGGATCGGCGCGAAGGCCAGCGTGGCCGCCCCGCGCCTGCGCGCCATCGCATCGCCCTCGCGCAGCATCGCGAAGAGGTTGGACGCCGCCTCGGTCACGTCGCCGGCGGGCGAGAGATTCAGGTCGGCCCCCGCGCAATCCGCGCCAAAGCCGATCCAGATCTCGTCCGGGCGTGGCTGCACTGCCTCCAATCGCACCGCCGCCCCGGGCGCGTAATGGGATTTCAGCTGCCCCGGCGCGTTGGGCTTCGACGCATCGCCGCCGATCGGCAAGGGCGCGCCCAGCACCGCTTCCAGCTCCTCCGCCGCAATTCCGCCGGGCCGCAGCAGCGCGGGCGGATCGAGCGAGAGGATCGTCGATTCGACGCCTACCTCGCAGGGCCCGCCATCGAGCACCGCCGCGATCTTGCCCGACAACCCGTCGAGCACATGCTGCGCCGTGGTCGGGCTGATCTTGCCGGACGGGTTCGCCGAGGGCGCCGCAATCGGCCCGCCGAACGCCTTCAGGAGCGCGCGCGCGACCGGATGCGCGGGCAGACGGATCGCCACCGTGTCATGACCGGCCGTCACCAGCTCCGAGAGGCCCGAATCCGCGCGCAACGGCAGCACCAGGGTCAACGGCCCCGGCCAGAACCGCTCCGCGATCGCGCGCGCGGCGTCCGAGACGACCGCGATCTCCTCGACCGCCTCAAGCGAGGGGAGATGCACGATCAACGGATTGAAGCGCGGCCGACCCTTCGCGGCAAAGATCTCGGCAACGGCGCGATCGTTGCGCGCATCGCCTGCAAGCCCGTAAACCGTCTCTGTCGGCATTGCGACAAGCGCGCCTGCGCGCAGCAGCTCCGCGGCCCTGGCGAAGCCCGTCGTATCGGGGGCAAGGAGAAGGGTTTCGGTGCTCATACAGTCGTGACGCAGCGTTGGAGTTGAAGGGGGCTGCCCTTGCGGTAGGGTAAAATCAACCTGACAGGACATAGACGCGTCGGCTGCAATTGCCAAGCCGCCCGGAGGAGACCCATGAGCTACCGTTCCCCCGTTAACGACATCCGTTTCATTCTCGATCATGTCGTCCCGCTCGCCCCCGTGGCCGAGACCGAAATGTTCGCCGAGGCGACCCCCGACATGGTCGAGGCGATCCTGACCGAGGGCGGCAAGCTCTGCGACGAGGTGATCGCGCCCACGAACCGTGACGGCGACCTGACGCCGACGAAGCTCGAGAATGGTGTCGTGCGCTCGGCGCCCGGCTTCAAGGAAGCCCTTCAGGCGCTGGCCGAGGGCGGCTGGGTCGGCATCGCGGCCGATCCCGAATATGGCGGGATGGGCCTGCCGCAGGCGATCAACGTGGGCTTCAACGACATGCTCTCGGGGGCGAACCTGTCGCTCCAGCTCAACCCGCTGCTGTCGCAGGGCCAGATCGAGGCGCTCGAGCATCACGCCTCCGACGAGATCAAGGCGCTCTACCTGCCCAAGCTGATCTCGGGCGAATGGTCGGGCACGATGAACCTGACCGAGCCGCAGGCGGGCTCGGATGTGGGCGCGCTGCGCACCAAAGCCGAACCCAATGGCGACGGCACCTATGCGATCACCGGGCAGAAAATTTTCATCACCTGGGGCGATTCCGATGTGGTGAGCAATGTCTGCCATCTGGTGCTCGCGCGCCTGCCCGATGCGGCACCGGGCACGAAGGGGATCAGCCTCTTCATGGTGCCGAAGTTCCTTCCCGACGAGAACGGCAATCCGGGCGTCGCGAACTCGCTCAAGGTGGTCTCGCTCGAGCACAAGCTGGGCATCCACGGCTCGCCCACCTGCGTGATGAGCTATGAGGGCGCGACCGGCTGGATGGTCGGCGGCGAGCACAAGGGCATGGCAGCGATGTTCACGATGATGAACAATGCGCGGCTGAACGTGGGCGCACAGGGGATCGGCGTGGCCGAGGCCGCTTATCAGAAAGCGCTCGAATACGCCAAGGACCGCGTGCAGTTCACCCCGATCGTCGAACATGCCGACGTGCGCCGGATGCTGACCGAGATGAAGGCCGAGATCTTCGCGGCGCGCTCGATCGCGCTGGCCTGCGGCGTGGCGATCGACATGGGTCGGGCAACCGGCAAGGAGAGCTGGCAGGCGCGCGCCGCCCTCCTGACCCCGATCGCGAAGGCCTATGGCACCGATATGGGCATCCGGGTGACTAACACCGGCGTCCAGATCCACGGCGGCATGGGCTATATCGAGGAAACGGGCGCGGCCCAGTTCGCCCGCGATGTGCGCATCACCGCGATCTACGAAGGCACGAACGGCATCCAGGCGATGGATCTCGTGGGCCGCAAGATGATGGATGACGGCGCGGCGGCCTTCCGCCTCCTGCAAGAGATCGAGGACGAGGCGCGCGGCGCGCGCGAGGCCTTCCCCGTTCTGGCCGAGGATGTCTGGCAGGCGGCCGAGGCGCTGCGCGAGCATACCGAATGGTTGATCGGGCAAGGCATGCAGGACCGCTTCGCGGGCGCCGTGCCCTATCTCGACGCCTTCGCGCGTGTGCTGGGGGGCTATTACCACCTCCGCGCGGCGATGGCCGAGGGCCGCAATTCCGCGCGCGGCCATCTCGCGGCCGTTTACATCCGCCGCCTGATGCCGATCTACGCGGCCTCGCTTGCCGAGGCGAAGGAAGGGGCCGAGGGGCTCTACGCGCTGTCGGTCGAAGACCTCGAGGCATGAGGGGCGAGAGCGCCGGCATTCGCTACCCCTGGGCGGACCCGCCCGGGACCGGCGAGGCGATCGAGGTGGCACCGGGCGTACTCTGGCTGCGCCTGCCGCTGCCGATGGCGCTCGATCACGTCAATTGCTTCGCGCTTGAGGAGGGCGATGGCTGGACGCTGGTCGATCCCGGCATCGACACGCGCAAATGCCGCGCGGCGCTGCAAAGCGCGATGGACGGGCCGCTTGCGGGCAAGCCCGTCACCCGCGTTCTGGTGACGCATTACCATCCCGACCATATCGGGCTTGCGGGCTGGCTTCAGTCCCAGGGTGCGGAGTTGATCACGACCCGCACCTCTTGGCTGTTCGCGCGGATGCTGCAACTCGACCCGCAGGATCAGCCCGTGGCGGAAACGCTCGCCTATTATCGCGCGGCGGGGATGGACCCTGCACTGCTGGAGAAGCGCGCCAATGAGCGCCCTTTCAACTTCGCCGATTGCGTGCACCCGCTGCCGCTCGGCTTCACCCGGATCAGCGAGGGCGACGAGATCACGCTGGGCGGGCGGCGCTGGGTCGTGCGCATGGGCGACGGGCACGCGCCGGAACACGCGACGCTGTGGAGTCTCGATGACGATCTCGTTCTGGGTGGCGATCAGCTCCTGCCCTCGATCTCGGCCAATCTGGGTGTCTATGCGACCGAACCCGAGGCCGATCCGCTGAGCGACTGGCTGACTTCCTGCGCGCGCTTCGCCGAGCTCGCGGAGGATCGCCACCTCGTCCTGCCGGGCCACAAATTGCCCTTCACAGGGCTGCCCTTGCGACTGCGCCAGATGATCGAGAACCACGAGGGCGCGCTCAAACGCCTGCGCAAGCATCTCGCGGCACCGCGCACCGCTTGCGACTGCTTCCCGCCGCTTTTCAAGCGCCAGATCGACGAGGGGACTTATGGCCTCGCGATGGTCGAGGCGATGGCGCATCTCAATCATCTTTGGCACAAAGGAGAGATCAGCCGCACTCTGCGTGAGGACGGCGCATGGATCTGGAGCCTGAGATGACCGAGATACGCACCACCGCCGAAGCGCAGGAAGAAGCCGCCCTGCCGCGTGCGAAAGTGGTGCATACGGCGGCAGATGCACCCGAGACGGCCGAGGTCAAACCCCTCCCGCCCGAGCTCACCCGCGAGCCGCCCGAAGACAAGAGCCCTGCGCAATGGGCCTATGAGCGCGTGTTGCTCTATATTCAGAATTTCGAGGAGCAGCTCAAGGAAGACGAGGAAGTCGTGCTCGGCCTGACCGGCGGCGAGGCCGGGGTGCTCCAGATCGAGGGGATCGGCTTTTTCGATCCCGACATCCTTACCTTCTACGGCACCGACGAATATGGCGCGCGCACGCAGCTCATCCAGCACGTGAACCAGCTCAACGTGATGCTGATTGCCCAGCCGAAGCTGCCCGAGGACGAGGCTCCGCGCAGGATCGGCTTCCGTCTCGCACGTGCTTTGGAAGAAGAAGGGCCTTCAGGCAAACAGGACAGGTGACAGGCGCGCAAGGCTCGGCTAGGTTTTCGTCAGGGAGAATGGCGCAACAGGGAGTACGCGCGATGGCCGACTACAAGCCGGGCAATATGGATATCCGTGTCCAGGAAAGAACATTCGCAGGATTTGTGCGCTTCGTCACAGTTGCGGTTATTGTGATCCTCTGCTTTCTGGTGTTTCTCGCTCTTGTGAACGGCTGACGCAACCGGCGCAGCTGGAAAGAGACACGCTCAGAACGGGAGATCGGGCAGATGATGCGCCTGCTTCTCGTCTGCCTGATGCTGCCGCTTCTGCTGGCCGGCTGTGGTGCAGACGACATTTATGCCTCGGATGCCGAGGTAGCCAAGTTTCGCTACGTTTCCGAAGAGCCGCCCTCGCTGACGCTTTACACGGTGATCAGCACCAATACGGGTGCGGGTGGCCATTCGGCGCTCATGATCAACGGGCGCGAACGGATCATCTTCGATCCGGCCGGCACGTGGAATCACCCCTGGGCGCCCGAGCGCAACGACGTGCATTTCGGCATCACCGAGAAGATGCGGAAATTCTATATCGACTACCACGCCCGCGAGAGCTGGTATGTGCGCGCCCAGACGATCCCTCTGACCATGGCCGAGGCCGATCAGCTGATGGCGCGGGTCGAGCGCAACGGCTCGGTCAACAAGATGATGTGCGCGGATTCGGTCTCGAGTGCGCTGCGCGACATGCCGTGGCTGCACGACAAGATCCCCTTCACCTTCTCGCCGATCAAGCTGTCGAAAGCCTTCGGAGAACTGCCCGGCGCGGTGACGAAGGATCACTACGACAACGACCCGGACGACAATTCGGGCGTGCTTTTGATCCAGCAAGAGCCCTATCGCCACGGCGAGACGGCGTTCAACCAGTGATCTGAGCCTCAGCGGGCCCGCAATTGCCTGCGCGACAGCGCACGCGCAAGGGCGGGCCCGGCAATCAACACCAGCAGGAACCGCGCGATCTGCATCGCCATGACGAAGGGTACATCGACCTGCGTGCCCGCCGCGATGATCGCCACCGAATCCGCGCCTCCGGGACTGGTGGCGAGATAGGCGGTGACGGGTTCGATCCCGGCGAAATGAACCAGCGCCATCGCGAAGCCCGCGCAGAGCGCGATCAGCGCAAGGATCGACCCGACGATAAGCGGCAACAGCCGCGCCGTATGCCGCAGCACCTCGCGGGAAAAGCGCATCCCGATCCCCCAGCCGACAATCGCATAGCTGAGCGCGAGCACCGTCTGCGGAAGCGTGATCTCGACGAAGCCCAGCGCGCCGAAGATCAATCCGCCCGCCAGCGGGAGCAGGAGCCCGCCGCCGGGGATCTTCAGTTTCAGCCCGAGAAAGGCCATGCCGATTCCCAGCGCGAGGCTCTTGGCGACCTCGATCATCGCGCCTGCATCGGGTTGGGCGCTCATTGCGGCAACGCTTCCGGGCTGTGCCACGCCGAAGAGCCGCACCACGGCGGTTGCGGCAATCGCGCAGCAGGCGACGCGGGTATATTGCATCACCGCCACCAGCCGCATATCGGCGCCGAAATCGTCCGACATCAGCGTCATCACGGTCGCGGCTCCCGGCGACGAACCCCAGATCGCGGTCGTCCCCGGCAGACTGCCCGAGCGCGCCATGGCCCAGCCCAGCGCCGAAGCGCCGAGCACGGTCGAGAGTGTTCCGACCAGGAAGATCGGCCAGTCACGGACAATCTCGGGCAGGATGGAGGCGGGCAGCTTCGAGGCGATCATCACGCCGACCACCCCTTGCGCCGCCACGAATGCGGCCCGCGGAAGCTTCACGGAACCGCCGCTCGAGGCGAGCGCGATCGCCACCGCCATCGGACCAAGCAGAAAGGCGGCGGAAAGATGGACCGCACCCAGAAGCGCGGCGAGAAACACCGATCCTGCAAGCAACACCGCCCAGCGCAGCGTTTGCGGCCAGCGCGCGGGATCAAAGGCGAAGGGTCTGGGATCGGGCATGCTGGCTCGCGCAGGCGGAACTTCTGCATCGTCACGAGCAGATCGCGCCCGCGCCGTCAAGCATCCGCACCGCGCAGATGGGTGTGCAAGCGCCCGCCCGTCCACAAGCCTTTGCAACCGCACAACCGCCCCCATTCGCAATTGACGCCTCTTCCTGCGCCATCCGCGCCCGAGAACCCCGACGAGAATGCAGGTTTTCTTGTCTCGGGGCCGTGAATTGAATTGAACTATCCGGTAAAATGGCCACCTTGAGCACAGTCCCGCCGCCACGAGCGGGCAAGTTACATGGGAGGAACGGATGTTTCACAACATCAAGCTCGGCGCGCTGGTCGCCGGGGCCATCGCTTTCAGCGCACCTGTCGCTCACGCAGAGAACTTCATCAACATCCTGACCGGGGGCACCTCGGGCGTCTACTATCCGCTCGGCGTCGCGATTTCGGAAGTCTACGGTCAGAACATGGAAGGCGCGCGCGTTCAGGTGCAGTCGACCAAGGCGTCGGTCGAGAACCTCAACCTGCTCCAGCAGGGCCGGGGTGAGCTGGCCTTCGCGCTGGGGGATTCGGTGAAGGACGCATGGGAAGGCAACCCCGAAGCGGGCTTCAAGGCACCGCTGGGCAAGCTGCGCGCGATCGCGGCGATCTATCCGAACTTCATCCAGATCGCGGCGCTGAAGGATGCCGAAGCCACCACGATCACCGATCTGAAGGGCAAGAGCCTGTCGGTCGGCGCGGCGAAGTCGGGCACGGAACTCAACGCCCGCAAGATCTTTGCCGCCGCGGGCATGAGCTATGACGATATGGGCAAGGTCGAATACCTGCCGTTCTCGGAATCGGTCGAGTTGATGAAGAACCGCCAGCTCGACGCGACCTTCCAGTCCTCGGGTCTGGGCAATGCTGCGCTGAAGGATCTTTCGACCACGCAGGCCGTGACCTTCGTCGCGATCCCCGCCGATATCGCCGAGAAACTGGGCGCGCCCTACAAGGCTGGCGTGATCCCCGCGGGCACCTATCCGAACCAGGATGCCGATGTGCCCACGGTGGCGATCACCAATATCCTCGTCACCCGCGAGGGCGTCTCTGACGAAGAAGCCTACCAGATGACGAAGTTGATCTTCGAACATCTCGACACCCTCAAGGCGGCCCATTCGGCGGCCGGTGGCATCTCGCTTGAGGATGCGGTGAAGGGTCTGCCGATCCCGCTGCATCCGGGCGCGGAGCGCTACTACAAGGAAATGGGCGTTCTGCAATAAGCCCGCGTAAAGACGGGACCGGGGCGACGCGCAACGACGGGTCGCCCCTTGATATTTGAGGGAGAAGAAAATGACCGACATGAGCAAGGAGGCAGAGGTCGATGCCGTCATGCACGACCCGCTGGCCGATGGTTTCCCCCATAGCCGCGAGGGGCGCGTTCTGTTCTGGCTCGCCGTGGCGTTCTCGGTCTGGCAGATCGCCTTCGCCGCCCATGTGATCAGCCCCTCGAGCCAGATCGCCCGCGCGGTCCATGTGGGCTTCCTGCTGGCCCTCGGTTTTCCGCTTCTCTCCATAGCGAAGGGCTTCGGCCCGCTCGGGCGCACGTTCGCCTACCTTCTCGCTGCGGGCGGCGTCGCCGTCGCGGCCTATCAATGGATCGAATACACGCCGCTTCTGCTGCGCGCGGGCGATCCGAACACGCTCGATCTGGTCATGGGCGTGCTGCTGCTGATCACCGTCTTCACCGCCGCATGGATGCTGATGGGCCCGGCTCTGCCGATCATCGCGGGGACGTTCTTCCTCTACGCAATGTTCGGCCAATACCTGCCCTCTCCGCTCAACCATCGCGGCTATGCCTTCGAGCAGGTAATCGAGCAGATGAGCTATGGCACGGAAGGGATCTACGGCATCCCGACCTATGTGTCGGCAACCTATATCTTTCTCTTCATCCTGTTCGGCGCCTTCCTCGAGAAGGCCGGGATGATCAAGCTGTTCACCGATGTCTCGCTTGGCATGGTCGGCCACAAGATGGGCGGGGCGGCGAAGGTCTCGGTCCTCTCCTCGGGGCTGATGGGGACGATCTCGGGCTCGGGCGTGGCGAATGTCGTCACCACCGGACAATTCACCATCCCGCTGATGAAGAGCTTCGGCTACCGTCCGGCCTTCGCGGGCGGGGTCGAGGCTACCGCCTCGATGGGCGGACAGATCATGCCGCCGGTCATGGGGGCCGTCGCCTTCATCATGGCCGAGACGCTGGGCGTCGATTACGTCGAGGTGGTGAAAGCCGCGCTGATCCCGGCGATCCTCTATTTCGCGGGCGCCTTCTGGATGGTCCATCTCGAAGCGGGCAAGCGCAACCTGCGCGGCCTTGCCAAATCCGAGCTGCCCTCGCCGCGCAAGGCGCTCAAGGAGAGCTGGTATCTGCTGCTGCCGCTCGCGGTACTCGTGTTCCTTCTGTTCTCGGGCTACACGCCACTTTTCGCCGGAACGGTCGGCCTGTCGCTGACGGGCCTGCTGATCCTCGGTGGTTCGGTCGCGCTGGGGCTGCCCAACACCGTGATCCGGTCGATCTTCTGGATCATTCTCGCTCTGGTCGCCGCGGCGTTCTTCGAGGTCGGGATCTGGGCCGTGCTCGCCGCGCTGGCCGTGCTGGTCGCGATCAATGCCTTCTCCAAGGGCGGCCGCGAAACGCTGGCGATCTGCCGTGACAGCCTTGCCGATGGCGCGCGCACCGCACTGCCCGTGGGGATCGCCTGCGCGCTGGTCGGCGTGATCATCGGCGTGATGACCCTGACGGGTGCCGCCACGACCTTCGGCCAGTTCATCGTGGGCGTCGGCAAGTCGAGCCTGTTCCTGTCTCTGATCCTGACGATGATCACCTGTATCGTGCTGGGGATGGGGATCCCGACGATCCCGAACTACATCATCACCTCCTCGATCGCGGGGCCTGCGCTTCTCGATCTCGGCGTGCCGCTGATCGTGAGCCACATGTTCGTCTTCTACTTCGGCATCCTTGCGGATCTGACACCACCCGTCGCGCTTGCCTGTTTCGCCGCCGCCCCGATTGCCAGGGAGAGCGGCCTGAAAATCAGCTTCGAGGCAATCAAGGTCGCCGCGGCCGGGTTCGTGGTGCCGTTCATGGCCGTCTATACGCCTGCGCTGATGTTGCAGGATGGCGGGCCGCTCGCGGGTTCGATCGGCTACTGGCCAGCGGTGGCCTATGTCGTGATCAAGGCGCTGCTCGCACTCTCGCTCTGGGGTGTGGCGGTGATCGGCTGGCTCGGGCGCCCGCTGGCGCTTTGGGAACGTGCGCTCGGCATGATCGCGGGCTTCACCCTGATCGCGGCGCTGCCGCTTACCGATGAAATCGGCTTCGCGCTGGTCGCGCTCTTCGCCGTGACGCTCTGGCTGCGGCGCGAGAAGGCGGCGGCGTGAGCGCGAGCTGCCTCATGGTCGGCGCGGTGATGATCGCGCTGGCCCCAAGCGGCCAGTTCTCCCTCGAATGGACCCATTCGGTCGAGAAGGAGGGCTGGCGCGAGCATTGGCAGGTCACCGATCACGGCACGCTGCGGCTCGTCGGGGCCGCGGTGAAGGGATCGGGCGCGGGGATGGAGCCCGGCCCGGGCGGTCATTTCGAGAACGGCTGGTGGGTCTGGAAAGCCGACGGCCCCGAAGTGCCCGAGTTGGAACTCGCGGCCTCCGGCGCGACCGTCTCGGGCTGGACACTTTGTATGAAGGATTGTCAGACGCTCGGCGTGACGCCCGAGGCGCCGATCCGCATCGCGCCCTGCCCCACGAGTGGCAACTGACGTCTCTCAGAAGGTGGGTGGGGTCGCGGCGCTGACGATCACGCAGCGCGTTTGCGCCACGTTGCGAAACCTATGCGGTAAGCGGCTGTCGAAGAGATAGGCGTCGCCGGCTCGCAACAGCTCTGTCGTCTCGCCCACGGTCAGCAGCATCTCGCCCTCTATGACGAACCCGCCCTCCTCGCCCTCGTGGCTATAGGCTTCCTCGCCCGTATCGGCCCCGGGCTCATAGGTCTCGTAAAGCAACAGCAGGTTCGTCTGCCCCTGCTTCCCCCATCGTTTGAGCGAGAGCGCCTTGAGCGCCTCCGCCCCCGCAGACCGATAGATGCGACCAGGGTTGATTTCGGTCAGCTCGCCGTGGCGGAATACGAATTTCCCCGGCTCCGGGGGCGCACCGCTGTCGAAGAACTCTGCCAGCGTCATGCCGAGAATCTCGAGGATCTTGCGCAGCGAGGTGATCGAGGGCGAAGTCTTGTTGCGCTCGATCAGCGACACCAGACCGTTCGTCACGCCTGCCCGCTGCGCCAGTTCGCGCTGCGAAAGGCCGCTCTCCTCGCGGATCGTCTTCAATCGGGAGCCGACATCGAAATCACTCAAATCACAATCCTCTCGCGCCCTTGTTCTACGGGCGTGCGCATGTGCTGACAATGACCCTAGCCTGTTTAACACCGTTTAACAAACTAAACGTTGCGAGGTCAGATATTAAACGCTAGCGTGCGGCGCATATCCTGATTCTCCGCCAACATGCGAGGCTCCCCATGACCACGAATACCGAGCTCGAAACCCGCCGCGCCGCGGCCCTGGCCCGTGGGGTCGGCGTGCAAACCCAGAATTTTGCGGTCTCGGCCGAGAACGCGACGGTCACGGATGCCGATGGCAACGAACTGATCGACTTCGCCGCCGGGATCGCGGTGGTGAACACCGGCCACCGCCATCCGAAAGTGATCGAGGCGGTCAAAGCACAGCTCGACGCCTTCACCCACACCTGCCATCAGGTTCTCCCCTATGAGCCCTATGTGCGCCTCGCCGAGCGTCTCAATGAGAAGACGCCGGGCGATTTCGCGAAGAAGTCGATCTTCGTGACCACCGGCGCCGAGTCGGTCGAGAACGCGATCAAGATCGCGCGCGCCTATACCGGCCGCAACGCGGTCATCGCCTTTGGCGGCGCCTTCCACGGCCGGACCTTCATGACGATGACGCTCACCGGCAAGGTCGCGCCCTACAAGGCTGGTTTCGGCCAGATGATGCCCGACATCTACCACGTCCCCTTCCCGAACGCGCTGCATGACGTGTCGACCGATGACAGCTTCGCCGCGATGGAGAGCCTGTTCAAAACCGATCTCGACCCTTCGCGCCTCGCCGCGGTGATCTTCGAGCCGGTGCAGGGCGAAGGCGGCTTCAACCCCGCCCCGCATGATTTCGTCAAGCGCCTGCGCGCCTTCTGCGACGAGCATGGCATCGTGATGATCGCCGACGAGGTGCAGACCGGTTTCGCGCGCACCGGCACCCTCTTCGCAATGCACGCCTATGGCGTAGCGGCGGACATCACCACGATGGCGAAAGGTCTGGGCGGCGGTCTGCCGATCGCGGCCGTGACCGGCAAGGCCGAGGTCATGGACGCGGCCAACCCGGGCGGTCTGGGCGGCACCTATGGCGGCAACCCGCTGGGCGTCGCGGCCGGGAACGCGGTGCTCGACGTGATCGAGGAAGAGGACCTGTGTTCGCGCGCCAACGAGCTCGGCTCGCGCCTCAAGCAACGCCTGGAAGCGATCCGCGCCACCATGCCCGAGATCGCCGAGATCCGCGGACCCGGCTTCATGGTCGCGATCGAGCTGATGTCGGACGGCAAGCCTGATGCAGCCCTCACCCAGCGCATCCGCGTCGAGGCGCTCAACCGCGGCCTGCTGCTCCTGACCTGCGGCGTCTATGGCAACGTGATCCGCTTCCTCGCGCCGATCACCATCCCCGACGAGCAGATGGCCAAGGCCCTCGACATCCTCGAAGAGGCGATGGCTGCGGCGAAGGAGGCCTGAGAATGTTGAAGCTGAAAGACCCGAGCCTTCTGGAGACACGCGCCTATGTGAATGGCGCGTGGATCGAGACCGGCAAGACTTTCGACGTGAACGATCCGGCCACCGGGGAACTGGTGGCCAAGGTCACCGATCTGGGCGTGGATGAGACCCGCGCCGCGATCGAGGCGGCCTATGCGGCGAAACCCGCCTGGGCCGCGCTGACCGGCAAGGAGCGCGCGGGCTACCTGCGCAAATGGTTCGACTTGATGATGGCGAACCAGGACGACCTCGCCGCGATCCTGACCGCCGAGATGGGCAAGCCGCTGGCCGAGGCCAAGGGCGAGATCGCCTATGGCGCCTCCTTCATCGAGTGGTTCGCCGAAGAGGCCAAGCGCGTTTACGGCGACGTGATCCCCGGCCACCAGCGCGACAAGCGCATCATCGTGCTCAAACAGCCGGTGGGTGTCGTGGGCTCGATCACGCCGTGGAACTTCCCCAACGCGATGATCGCGCGCAAGGTCGCCCCGGCGCTGGCCGTGGGCTGCACTTTCGTCGGGCGCCCGTCGGAATTCACGCCGCTCTCGGCGCTCGCGATGGCGGTGCTGGCCGAACGCGCGGGCATCCCGGCGGGCGTGGTGAACATCATCCCGGGCCTCGATGCGGCGGCCATGGGCGAGGAGCTTTGCGCCAACCCCAAGGTCGCGAAGATCACCTTCACCGGCTCCACCCGCGTCGGCAAACTGCTGATGAAGCAGGGCTCCGAGACGGTGAAGAAGATCAGCCTCGAGCTTGGCGGCAACGCGCCCTTCATCGTCTTTGACGATGCCGATCTCGATGCCGCCGTCGAAGGTGCGCTGATCGCGAAGTTCCGCAATAACGGGCAGACCTGCGTTTGCGCGAACCGGATCTACGTGCAGGCGGGCGTCTATGACGCGTTCGCGGCGAAGCTCGCGGCGAAGCTCGGCACGCTGAAACTCGGCAACGGGTTCGACGAGGGCGTCACCACCGGCCCGCTGATCAACGCCGCGGCGCTGGCAAAGGTCGAGGATCACATCGCGGATGCCACCGCGAAAGGCGCCGAGATCGCGACGGGCGGGCACCGTTCGAACCTCGGCCGCACCTTCTTCGAGCCGACGATCCTCACCGGCGTCACGCAAGCGATGAAGGTCGCGCGCGAGGAAACCTTCGGGCCGCTCGCGCCGCTGGTGAAATTCGAGCACGAGGCCGATGCGGTCGCGATGGCGAATGACACCGAGTTCGGTCTGGCGGGCTATTTCTACTCGCGTGATCTCGCCCGCGTCTGGCGCGTGGCCGAGGCGATGGAAACCGGCATCGTCGGCGTGAACACCGGCATCATCTCGACCGAGGTCGCCCCGTTTGGCGGCATCAAGCAATCGGGGCTCGGCCGCGAAGGCTCGAAATACGGCGCCGACGATTTCCTCGAGATCAAATACATGTGCCTCGGCGGGATCGAGTGATCGATCCGCTGGCTTGAAGGCTTGGGAGGGGCTGGCGATTGCCGGCCCTTTTCGTTTCGGGAACAGCGGCGGCCCTTCGCGCCTTACCCGCGCGCAATCGTCAGGGTCACGCGCAGCCCCCGCGCGCCTTGCGCAAAACTCAGGCTGCCCCCATGCGCCTCGGCCACGGTCGCGGCGATGGTCAGGCCCAACCCATGGCCAGAGACCTGCGCCTCCTGCGGACCACGCTCGAACGGTGCGGTCAGCGCGGCCATCACCTCAGGGCGCGTCTCGCCGCCCTCGTCTTCCACCACGATCTGCGCGCGCTGCGCATCCGCCTCTAGGCTGACATGCGCGCGCCGTCCGTATTTCAGCGCATTGTCGATCAGGTTCGAGATCGCGCGCTGCAAGGCCATCGGGCGCGCGGTTACGAGGATCTGCCGCTCGGACAGCTCCCCATGGCCCACCCGCGAGGAAAACAGCGAACGCGCGCCTTCCGTGCGCACCGGTTCGATCGGGCGCAGCTCGACCGGCTGCCCCGCGTCGCGGTAGTCATCGACGAGGGCCTCGACCAGCGCAGTCAGGCTCAGCTTGCGGGGCGTCTCGACGTTCAGCTCGGAGCGGGTATAGGCGAGCACCCCGTCGATCATCTCGGTCATGCGCTCGATATCGGCGGCAAAACGGTTGCGCAGCACCTCGTCTTCGATCAGCGCCGCCCGCAAGCGCAGGCGCGTCGCTGGCGATCCCAGATCGTGGCTCACCCCGGAGAGCACCATCAGCCGCTTTGACAGCCGCTGGCGCTCACGGTCGAGATACAGGTTCACCGCCTCGACGATGGCGGCAAGCTCGGCCGGACCCTCGCGTTCGTAAGCATCGGGCCCGCCGCGCAACTGGCGATCGTGCAATTGGCTCGCGAAATCGCTGAAGCGATGCGCGATGCGGCTGGCGCTCGCCAGCAGCGCGAGCAACGCAAACCCGCCCAGCGCCATCGCCGCGATGCGCCTGTCGCGCGGCACCGCCTGACAGCTCCAGAGCGCCGAGCCGTCAAGCCGATACCATGTCCCCCCAGAGCTGCGCAGCACCACCAGCGGATCGCCGCAATAGGTCGAGAGAAGCCGGACGATCTGGCCCAACATCTCCTGCGCGGCCATCTCGGGTCCGGTCGTCAAACGCCCCACCGGATAGCTCAGATCGGAGGAAACCGCCTCGATCACCAGCTGCGGCATGTTGGTGCCGCTCGGATGCAGCCCCGTGACCGGAATATGGGTCAGCAGGGCGGGCCGCGGCGCGTCGGACAAAGAGATGAACTGCGCTTTTTCGGCCAGCTCGGCATCGGGCTTCGTCAGAGGGTAGGCTTGCAAGTCCTTCGGCATCGTCGAGCCGGTCTCGATTGCGGCATACAAGAGCTGCCCGTCGCGATCGGCGTGCAAGAGATGTTCGCGCCAGGCGCCCTGGCTGTCGAACCAGAGCCATGCCGCCGCCACACCGGCGAGAAAGGCTCCCGCGATCCAGAAGGCCGCCATCGCGCGCAGGCTGGGATGGGGCAGCGCCCTCATGTCTCCTCGCGCGTCACGTCGCAGGCGAAGACATACCCCGTGCCGCGTTCCGTCCGCAGCATCTGCGGCGCTTTCGGATTGCGTTCGATCTTCGAGCGCAGCCGCCCCACAAGCACGTCGATCGCCCGTCCGCCGGCGTCGGTCTCGGGGTGATCGCTCAGGGCTGCGGCAATCTCTTCGCGGGTGAGCGGGATATGGGGATTGGCCAGCAACACTTTCAGGAGCGCCGTCTCCCGGCTCGAGAGCATCACCTGATAGCCGTCCGGCGCGATCACCTCGTCGCGCTTGCCGTCATAGCGCCACCCGCCGAAATGCCAGACGCTCGTGGCGCGGCGATAGCTCAGCGAAGGCGACCGGCGCACCCGGCGCAGCACCGCCTTGACCCGCGCGATCAGAAGTTCGGGGTTGAAGGGTTTAGCGATGTAATCATCTGCGCCGACCTCGTAGCCCGCCATGCGCTGATGATCGGCCGAGAGCGCCGAGACGAGGATGATCGGCACATCTTCCTCCGAGCGCAGCCGCGCGCAGATCTCGATCCCGTTCTCATCGGCAAGCATCACGTCGAGCAGGATCAGATCGACGCGGTTCTCCGCCAGATGGGCGTTGATCTCGGCCTCGCTCGTGGCCGGATGCGCGATGAAACCGTGGCGTTGAAAATAGGTCACCATCATCATGCGCATCTCGGAATCGTCATCGACGATCAGGAGCCGGGGAATCGTCATTCCTGTCCCTTCCTTGCGCGCAGCCCGGAATGGCGCCGCCGAAAAACCCGGAATTGGTAACAGCTTGTAACAAACCCGACAAGAATCTCATGCCGCAGCGCAGAGACCTGGCGGTAACGGGATTGCGACCGGAAAATCGTTTTGCAGAATGTCCGCGTTACCGCGCCTCTGGAGGGAGGCGCAGACATCGGGAGGAAAATCGATGACCAAGATGACTGCATTCGCAGCCCTGTCCGCATTTGCGCTGACCGCGGGCAGCGCGTTCGCCGAACCGAAGGCGGAGGTTCTGCACTGGTGGACTTCGGGCGGCGAAGCGAAAGCCGTGGCCGTGCTCCAGCAGGAATTCGCCCAGCGCGGCGGCACCTGGACCGACATGCCGGTCGCCGGGGGCGGTGGCGATGCCGCGATGAGCGCCCTGCGCGCCCGCGTTCTGTCGGGCAACGCCCCGACCGCGGTTCAGCTCAAGGGCCCCGCGATTCAGGAGTGGTATGAAGAAGGCGTCCTCGCCGATATCTCGGATGTCGCCGAAGAACAGCACTGGGCCGACGTTCTGCCCGCGCGTATCGCCGATCACATGAAATGCGACGGCCATTGGTGCGCGGCACCCGTCAATGTGCACCGCGTGAACTGGGTCTGGGCAAACAAGGCGATCCTCGACGCCAACGGCATCGAGATGCCCAAGACCTGGGAAGAGTTCAACGCCGCCGCCGAGAAGCTGAAAGCTGCTGGCATCACACCGCTCGCGCATGGCGGTCAGGCCTGGCAGGACGCGACCGTGTTCGAGACCGTCGTGCTCGGGCTCGGCGGGCCGGAATTCTACCACAAGGCACTGGTCGAGCTCGATCAGGACGCGCTGAAATCGGACACGATGAAAGCGGTCTTCGACGAGATGCGCACGCTGCGCGGCTATGTCGATGACAACTTCTCGGGCCGTGACTGGAACCTCGCGACTGCGATGGTGATGAATGGCGAGGCCGCGTTCCAGATCATGGGCGACTGGGCGAAAGGCGAATTCCTCGCCGCGGGCAAGACCCCGGGCGCCGATTTCGTCTGCGCGCCGACCCCGGGCGATGCCGGTTTCCTTTACAACGTGGACAGCTTCGCGATGTTCAAGGTCGATGGCGCCGGCAAACAGGAAGGCCAGAAGATCCTGGCCGAGCTGATCGTCGGTCCCTCCTTCCAGGAGACCTTCAACCTGAACAAGGGCTCGATCCCGGTGCGTACCGACGTGTCGCTCGACAAGTTCGACGATTGCGCGAAGATGTCGGCTGCCGACATGAAGGCCGATGGCGAGAACGGCTCGCTGTTGCCGTCCTACGCCCATGGCATGGCGCTGCGTGGCGCTCAGGCCGGTGCGATCACCGATGTCGTCACCGCGCATTTCAACTCGGACATGTCGTCGGAAGAGGCCGTGCAGCAGCTGGCCACCGCCGTCGCCAACTCGATGTAATCGCCTGATTACGCCCTTCCGCCCGGTCTCTGCACCCGCAGGGCCGGGCGGTCCCCATCTAGGACAAATCCCATGACCGACTGGCTTTCCCGCCATGTCCCAAAGATCGTATTGGCGCCGACCTTCGTGGCCGTGCTCCTCTTCGTCTACGGTTTCATCGCCTGGACGGCCTGGGTTTCGTTGACGCGCTCCAAGCTTTTGCCGCGCTACGAAATCGACGGGCTGATCCAATACGAGCGGCTGTTCGCCAGCCCGCGCTGGGACACCGCACTTTCCAATCTCTTCGTCTTCGGCGCGCTCTTCATCGGGATCTCGATGATCCTCGGGCTGATGCTGGCGATCTTCCTCGATCAGAAGATCCGCATCGAGGGCGCGCTGCGTACGATCTACCTCTACCCGATGGCGCTCTCGATGATCGTCACCGGCACCGCCTGGAAATGGATCCTGAACCCCGGGCTCGGCATTCAAGCGATGGTGCAGGGCTGGGGCTTCGAGAGCTTCACCTTCGACTGGCTGATCAATCCCGACATGGCGCTCTATGCGATCGTGATGGCCGCGGTCTGGCAGGCCTCGGGCTTCGTGATGGCGCTGTTTCTTGCGGGGCTGCGCTCGGTCGATGGAGAAATCATCAAGGCCGCGCAGGTGGACGGCATCCCGACCTGGCGCGTCTATACCGCGATCATCATTCCCTCGATGGCGCCGATTTTCCTGTCGGCCTTCATCGTGCTCGCCCATCTCGCGATCAAGAGCTTCGACCTCGTCATCGCGCTGACCGGCGGCGGTCCGGGCTACGCGACCGACCTGCCCGCGACCTACATGTATGCGATGGCGTTCTCGCGCGGGGATCTGGGCCAGGCGGCTTCCTCGGCGATGATCATGATGCTCGTCGTCTTCACGATCGTGGTTCCCTATCTCTACTCCGAATTGAGGGCGAAGAATGACTGACGCGACCCTGACCCAAACCGGGCGCGAGCCACGGTCGGCCGGCGCGCTGATCGGCCGCCGCCTGCTGCGCTGGGGGCTCTATGCGCTCCTGTGCCTCTTCGCGCTCTATTACCTGCTGCCGCTTTTCGTGATGCTGACCACCTCGCTCAAATCGCTCGAGGAGATCCGCACCGGAAGCCTCGTGGCCTTACCGCGCGAGGTCACCTTCGACGCCTGGGGCAAGGCTTGGAGCGGCGCCTGCACCGGCATCCAGTGCGAGGGGCTGCGCCCGTTCTTCTGGAACTCGGTGATGATGGCGGTGCCGGGCGTGCTGCTCTCGACGCTGATCGGCGCATTGAACGGCTATATCTTCGCGCAATGGCGGTTCCGCGGCGCGAACCTGTTCTTCGCGTTCCTGCTCTTTGGCTGCTTCATCCCCTTCCAGGTGGTGCTGCTGCCGATGGCGCGGATGCTGGGGATCTTCGGACTTGCGGGGACCATCCCGGGGTTGATCTTCGTGCACACGATCTACGGGCTCGGCTTCACCACGCTGTTCTTCCGCAACTACTACGTGACGATCCCGCATGAGCTGGTGCGCGCGGCCAAGATCGACGGGGCGGGCTTTTTCCGCATCTTCTGGTCGATCTTCCTGCCGCTCTCGCTGCCGATCGCGGTTGTCACGATCATCTGGCAATTCACCCAGATCTGGAACGACTTCCTCTTCGGCGTCTCGTTCAGCTCGGCCGGATCGCAACCGATCACCGTCGCGCTCAACAACATCGTCAACTCGACCACCGGCGTGAAGGAATACAACGTCGACATGGCCGCAGCGATCATCGCGGGCCTGCCGACGCTCTTCGTCTACATCGTCGCCGGGAAATACTTCATCCGCGGGCTGACCGCCGGTTCCGTGAAAGGCTGATCTCATGGCACCCATTCTCGACATCAAGCATCTCTACAAGAACTACGGTTCGACCGAGATCCTGAAGGATATCAACGTCACCATCGAAAAGGGCGATTTCCTCGTTCTGGTCGGCCCTTCGGGCTGCGGGAAATCGACCCTGCTCAACTGCATTGCGGGGCTTGAGGAAATCACCTCGGGCAGCATCGAGATCGACGGGCGCGACATGACCCATGTCAGCCCGAAGGATCGCGACATCGCGATGGTGTTCCAGTCCTACGCACTCTATCCGACGATGTCGGTGGCTAAGAACATCACCTTCGGGATGAAGGTGCGTGGCATCCCGCAAGAGGAACAGGATCGCAAACTCTCCGAGGTTGCCAAGCAATTGCAGATCGAGCAGCTCCTCAAGCGCCGCCCCGGCCAGCTCTCGGGCGGGCAGCGCCAGCGCGTCGCGATGGGGCGTGCTCTGGTCCGCGATCCGGCGCTGTTCCTGTTCGACGAACCGCTCTCGAACCTCGACGCAAAGCTGCGCGTCGAGATGCGCTCGGAGATCAAGAAACTCCATCACCGGCTTGGCGCCTCGATGGTCTATGTGACCCATGACCAGATCGAGGCGATGACGCTGGCGACGAAAATCGTGGTGATGAAGGGCGGCGTGATCCAGCAGATCGGCACGCCCTCGGAGATCTACAATCACCCAGCGAATACCTTCGTCGCGGATTTCATGGGCAGCCCGCCGATGAACCTGATCCCGGCGCGCGCGCATAGCGAGGGCAATGGCACCAAGCTCGAGATCGACCGCGAAGGTCTCGAGCCGATCTTCCTCAACGTGCCGCGCAAGGATCTTCCGGGTGAGGTCGTAGTGGGCGTGCGCCCCGAGGATCTGGCCGAGGCCGGGTATCGTTCGGGCGACACCGTGCAGCGCGCAGCGATCCGGGTGGACATGGTCGAGCCCGCCGGCGCCGATACGTTCGTGACGACCCATATGGGTGGCAAGATGATCACCGCGCGGCTTCACGCCGAGACCGTCGCCCATCCCGGAGAGATGCTCGATCTCGAGTTCGATCTCGAGAAGGTCACCTTCTTCGAACCCGCCTCCGGTCAGCGCATCTGAGCGTATAAACGACATGAAACGGCCGGACCCGCGAGGGCCCGGCCGTTTTTCTTTGCGCGGATCGACGTCGCGGCTGTCCCGCTCAGAGCTTTGCCGTGGTCACATAACGAAGGGCACGGGCGACTTGCTCGGGCGTGCGAGCCACCGCGCTGGCGGCCGCGTCGACCTCCTTGAGCGCGTGGTCGTGTTCGGGCGGTTGCAGCACGATGATCGGCTTGCCCAGCGCGGCCGCATAGCCCGCATCGAAGGCGGCGTTCCATTGCTTGTATTTCTCGCCGAAGCAAACCACGAGAACGTCGCAGCGCTCGATGCCGGTACGGATGCGGATCGAGTTGAGCGACGCCCCCTTGCGGTCGTGCCAGAACTTGTCTTCCTCGGCGCCTAAAATCTCGACCCCGCAATCATCCGAGGCCGCGTGATCGGTGACCGGGCCGGACCAGTCGATCTCAAGCCCCTCACAGGCCGCAATCACGGCCTCGCGCCAATCGGTGTGAATCTCGCCTGCGAGGTAAACACTCAGTCTCATCTCAACTCCCTTGTTTCGACCAGCTCGGGATCGGGCAGCGCACAAGTGACGCCACGGCCAGCCATGTCGAGGCCGGAGTCTCGACCATGGAGCTGGCCTTGGCAAGTTGCACCGCGCGCCCCGCGTCCCGGTTCAGCCGATCCGGGTGATCCGTGCGGGCAGCCCCTGACGCACCGCCGTACCCGAGACCGGATCGACCCAGACGCCCGCTTTCTCGCGGGTGGGATCGACGAGGCCCAGATCGTTGAGCAACACACCCGCCGCAAGGCGCGGATCACCGGGCACGGTCGTCGCGTCGATTGTGATGTCGCGCGCACCGAAGCCGCGATGGCCAAAGCCATGCTCGATCGCCACGGTGTCGGGCGCGAGCCCGTCGCGCACCACGGCCACGCTTTCGAGCGTGCCGCCCGGCGTCGTCAGCCGCACCATGTCGCCGGTCGAGATCCCATGCGCCTCGGCCAAGGCTCGCCCCACCGCGACGGGGTTCGAGGCCACGATGCGCAGCAGCGCCGTCGCGCCCACCGAATAGGAATTCTGAAGCGGCGACTTGTAGCTGATCACCTTCACCGGCCAATCGGCATCGGGGTAATGATCGGCCACTTTCGAGCCATCCGCGAACTGCGCCTCGCGCCAGGCGGGCGTGCCGGGCATGTGCTTGCCGTTGATCGACTGGCGGAAGCTGCCGAGCCCTTCGTTCCAGATCAGCATCGGCTCGGAGAAGGCATAGGTCGCGCGATCGCCATCATAGCTGCGCTCGATCGGCTCGTAGCGCCCGCCCTTGGCGAAGATGGTCGCGGCCTTGCGCCATTCATCAGGTTTCAGAACGGCTTGCAGATCCTCGACGATCCGGGCGACGTTCGACAGCGCGATATCCTCGTCGCTCGCATCCGCGACCGGCGTCTTGCCGATCATCGCGACATTGGCCGCCCCGCGCAGATACCAGTCCTCGGCACGGTTGAGCGGGTGCAGATTGCCCTCGGAATCCGGGATCGCGTGATCGCCGAAACCGGGCAGGCCCATTGCCTTGGCGGTCGCGATCAGGAAGGTCTCCAGCCCGACGCGCTCCCCTTCGGCATTCTTCTCCATCTTAGGCTCGATCACCGGCCAGCGCGCGCAGGTCGCCTTGGTGGCCACGCCGCCCCAGGGTTTGGTGAAGCCCCAGGTCTCGTACATCACCGAATCCGGCACGATGTAATCCGCGATCGCCGAGCTTTCATTGATGAACGGGTCGATCGAGATGATCAGCGGCACGACCTGCGGATCTTTCAGCTTCTCGACCAGGGGTGCGATGCCGGGGATCCCGTAGATCGGGTTGGTATTGCGCAAGATCAGCGCCTCGGCGCCGTAGGGGTAATGATTGACGATCGAGCTGATCCACTCGGTCGCGAGCCCCGGCGCGTTGGGATACCAGGGCGCATCCGCCGGGAAGGGCTTGCCTGCCGCTTTCTTGGCTTTGAACTCGCTGGTTTTCTCATAAGGAACGTTGCGCCCGATCGGCAAGCCCTTGGCCTGCACCGCCCCCGGGAAAGACGCTAGATCATAGGCGGGCCCCTTGTTGTCGGGGAACCAGCCGCCCGCGATCATCGTGCCACCCTTCCAGTTCAGGTTGCCGATCAGCGTGTTGAGCATGGTGAGCGCATAGGCGTTGTAGAAGCCCGAGCCGGTCATCATCCCGCCATGGCTGTTCACCGCCGCCTTGCGGCCATGGCTGGTGAACTCGCGCGCAAGACCCACGATGGTCTCGACCGGGATGCCGCAGGCTTCTGAATAGGCCTTGATGTTTTGCGAATAGGCTTCGTCGCGCACCGCACTCAGCGCAGTCTTGACCGCGACCGGCCCGCCGGAGGTCTCGACCACGCCGTCGAAATAGAGCGGCGCGGCCGAGGCGCCGGCCGGGATAGGACCGGCCTCGGACGCGACGAGGAAAGGATCGGCCTCCGAATAGGGTCCGTCCTCGACAGCCAACCCGATATCAGAGCCGCGCAGCATGCGGCCGAAACGGGGATGGACCTCGTCCACGATCACCAGGTGGGTGGCGTTGGTCCAGTTTGCCTCGCCCGCGGCGTTGGCGGCGGCCTGACTGGGCTGGGCCAGATAGGCGGCGTTGATCCGGTCGTTCTCGAACATCCAGCGCATCATCGCCATCGCCAGCGCGCCATCGGTGCCCGGCTTGATCGGCACCCAGCGCGACCGCTCGCCCGAAGGGCCGTTCTGCGCGTTGTTGAGCACCGGATCGACGACGACATAGCTCAGATCGCCATCCGAGCGGGCCTTGGCAACCAGCGTCCCGATCCGCTTGAACGGGTTGCCCGCATTGCCCGGCGCGGTGCCTGCGAAGATGATGAACTCGGCATTCGAGAAGTCGGGCTTGGCATGGGGCATTTTCTTGAAATCGCCAAAGAGCGCCCCCGAGCCCGACCGATACGCCCCGCCGCAATAAGAGCCGTGCCGGGTGAAGTTGTTCGACCCGAAGCTCTGCTTGAGCCAGCGCAGCACCAGATTGTCGCGCCCGTCATCGACGCAGTTCATCAGCGCCAGCCCGTTGGCGCGGGGACCAAGCTCGGGCGCGCCTTCCTTGATCGGCGTCTCGAGATCGCGGATCTCGCGCAGACCCGCCACGCGCCCTTCGCCGAAGAGATCTCCTCCCTCGACGACCTCCGCCACGAGTTGCTCGAAGCTGATCGTCTGCCATTGGCCAGAGCCACGCGGCCCGACCCTCTTGAGCGGCTTGAGCACCCGGCGCGGATTGTCGACCTGCTGTAGTACCGCGTTGCCCCGCCCGCAGGCGGTGGAGCGACTGGTGAGCCCCTGTCCCTTGCCTGCCTGCGCCATCGCCGCGAAGCTCTCGGCGACCGAGGCCGTATAGGGAATGAAGGGATCGGTCGACATCGGCGAATAGGGGTTGCCCGCGACGCGCAGAACCTTGTTGGCCTTCTTGTCCACCCGCACCCGCACCCCGCACATCGTCGTGCAGCCGATGCACATCGTGTAGCTGATCGCCTGATCGGGATTGAGCTCGACATCGCCGGTCTCGGGATCGACCCGGTATTCGGCGGGGATCGAATTTCCGGTCAGATGCTCGTTGCGCGGCACCTCGCCGGCCCATTTCCCCTTTGTGATCTTCTTCACCGTTTCGGCATAGCCCGCGCCGAAGGTGGCGAGCCCCGCGGTCGCGGCGGCTCCTTTGAGGATATTGCGACGGTTGGTCATGATTGAAACTCCTCAGACAGAACGGGCCGGACGGGGGGCGCAATGGCTGCGCTCGGGCAGCCCGGCCTCGGTCCAGGGAAGGAAGGTCGTGTAGACGACGAGCAGGAAGACCCAGAGCCCGAAGGTGCCGATCACCCCCATCAGCCCCGCGACCCCGGTGGGCAGCAGCGCGTCATAGAGACCCGAACCGACTTTCGGCACCGCCTGTCCGCCCATGAAGACGGTCCAGCGGAACATCCAGGCCGCATGGATCGCGATCAGCCCCGTCGCCCAGCCGGTATGGCGCGGAGCGATCAGGCCGAGCAGGAGCGGCACCGCGATCGCCGCTGCGCCCCAGAACGCGATCTCTTTCCAGATCGTGAAGCCCGCTACCGAGGCGAGAGCCTGCGAATGGGCGGGCGAAAGCCCCGATTTCGCGACCGTGAGCCAGATCGCGCCAAGGCCCGCCACCACGCAGAGGGCGAAGACAAGCCGGCGATTGAGTGCGGCCTCGAGCGCGCCGTCGCGGCTCAACATCCGCTCGAGCACCAGCATCACACCCAGAGCGCCGACGAACCCGGTCGCCGCGAACTGAAGCGGCAGGAGCGGCGTGTTCCACAAGGGTCGGGCGCGCACGACCATCACCTCGACCCCGGTATAGGTCAGGATCCCGAGCGCGGCGACGCCGGCAAGCCCGCCCAGCAAAGGCGCGAAACCATTCGACGGGCCGCCAAGGCTCAGCCAACGGAAGAGCCAAGCGAAGCGCCAGTTTTCCTGGCCCATCGCGAAGAAGGCGGGACGATGCAGCGCCCAGGCGAAGCCCAGCGTGAAGACGACATAGGAGGGAACGATCCAGGCGCCCCAAGCCATCCACGAGCTGGTGTGGGTGTAGACGAAGAACTCCCAGAAGCGTGCGGGCTGGTGCAGGTCGGCGAGAAGCGCGATCGGCGCGGTAATCCCGGTCGTGACCGCTGTCATCAGCGCCAGCCGCGCGCGCGGCAGGGCCTCTTCGCGCCCGAAGGCAAAGCCCGGCAGCGCCATCAGGAGCGCAGTCGCCGAGATCGCGATCAGGAAGAAATATTGCACGGCCCAAGGCAGCCACGCCGCCTCATGCACCGCTCCGACGAGTTCATGAACTTGCACGTCCATCTCAGTGAGCCTCCCCGTGGTCGGCCATTTCGGGATGATAGGCAGCCTCGCCCGCAACCCGACCTTCGAGAACCTCGTCGAGGCCGATGTAATAGACATTGGGATTGGTATGCATCTCGGGGCGCAGCACCGAGACCTCGTTTTCCGTGAGCATCTTCGAGACCTCGCTTTCAGGGTCGTTCAGATCGCCGAAATTGCGTGCCCCGCCGACGCAGGTTTCCACACAGGCCGGCAACAGCCCAGCCTGGGTGCGGTGGAAGCAGAAGGTGCATTTATCCGCGACCTGCGTTTCGTGATTAATGAAGCGCGCGTCGTAGGGGCAGGCCTGCACGCAATAGGCACAGCCGACACATTTCGACGCATCGACCAGAACCTCGCCGTTCTCGGCCTTGAAGGTCGCCTCGACCGGACAGACCGGCAGACAGGGCGGGTCGTCGCAATGGTTGCAAAGACGTGGTAGCATCACCATCGCCGGATCCTGCCCGTCCTTTACGAGTTCGTAGACCGAAACATGGGTGCGGAAAGCGTCCTCGGGGACGGCATTTTCCATGATGCAGGCGACGGTGCAGGCCTGGCAGCCGATGCATTTGCGCAGGTCGACAACCATGCCCCAATGCGCGACATGGCCTTCTGCAGTTGCGGCCTCGGCGGCGCCTGCGGCACCGGCCACGGAGGCCGCGGCACCGATGGTCACCTTGCCGATGGCGCTCAGAAAGCCGCGGCGGGTCGTATCCATTGGGCTGATCCTTTCTGATTGGCTCAACCCGGATCTTACGCCCGCCCCCCTCGCGCGCGGTATCGGAGGAAACCCCGCCCCCCTGGGGGTTAACCCCTAGGTTTCAGCCCATCCCGCCGCGACAAGCAGTCGCACCAGATCGGCCGCGCTGCCCGCACCCATCTTGTCCATGACGTTGTGGCGATGGTTCTCGACGGTCTTCAGGCTGATCCCCAGATCCGCCGCGATCTGCTTGTTCTGCCGCCCTGCGAGCACGGCGCGCGCCACCTCTGCCTCGCGTGCGGTCAGACTGGCGACCCGACTGACGAGCTGCGCGCGTTCGCGCCCGGTTGCGGCGCGCTCACGGCTGAGCGCAAGCGCTTCGTTGATCCGTTCGACCAGAGCCATGCCATTCACGGGTTTCTGGAAGAAATCCATCGCGCCCGCGCGCATCGCCCGTACAGCCATCGGGACATCGCCATGACCGGTGATCATGATGACCGGAAGCGGGCAGTCACGCCGACCCAGCTCATCGAGCAGTTCGAGCCCGGTCATGCCCGGCATTCTGACATCGGCCAGGATGCAGCCCACCACCTGCTCGTCCAGATGCCCGAGCAGATCGGCTGCGCTGGCATGACCCCGGGTTTCGAGACCGAGCGAGGAGAGCAGAAAGCCCAGGCCCTCGCGGGCCGCCCGGTCGTCATCGACGATATGGATGATCGCATCCCCGCTCATTCCAGTTCCTCTACCGGCAGCCAGATCGCCACGCGCAGCCCGATGCCATCCTCGGGCGTCTGGGCACGCATCGTGCCGCCATGCGCCTCGACGATCGAGTGACTCAAGGCGAGCCCCAGCCCGATCCCTTCGCTCTTGGTGGTATAGAAGGCCTCGGCGAAGTGGTCCATCGCGGCCCCGGACATCCCGTGACCGTGATCGCGCACCGACACGCAGACACCCTCGCCCTCGGACGAATCGCGCGCAGGTTCGGCACGGATCGTGATGCGGCGCGCCTCGGGAGCGGTTTCGGACATCGCGTCGATGGCGTTCTGGATGAGATTCAGCACCACCTGGGTCAACTGCACCTTGTCGCCCGAGATCACCGGCAGATCCGGCGGGCAGTGCAGATCGACGACGACGCCTGCGCGATGCACCGCAGCATCGAAGAGTGCTGCGCACTCGTCCAGCAAGTCGCAGATCTCGACCGGAGCACGCTGGCTTTCGCGCTTGCGTACGAAGGCGCGGATCCGCTGGATCACGGTCGCTGCACGATTGGCTTGCGCGGCGATTTCGCTCGAGGCGGTCTCCATGTCGCTGGTCGTGAAATTCCCCGTCTTGAGCCGCAACAGGCAACCTTGCGCGTAGTTGGAAATCGCGCTGAGGGGCTGGTTGAGCTCGTGGGCGATCGAGGAGGCCATCTCGCCGAGGATCGACAGCCGCGCGACGTGGTCGAGCTCACGCCGGTGTTGCCGGTCAGCTTCCTCGGCGCGCTGGCGTTCGGCCATCTCGAGCTTGAGCTGGGCATTGGCCTGATCGAGCGCCCGAGTGCGCCGCCGCACCAGCGTCTCGATCCGCACGGAATAGAGAGCCCAGAACGCCAGAGCCGCCGCGAGTGCAATCAGCCAGTCGCGATAATCGGCGATGAATTCGCGAATGGAAACCGGGCCGGTGCGAACATAGGGGCCGATCTGGAGCTTGCGCATCAACTCGTGAACCGGCTGGTAATCGAGCGGAACGGTCCACAGGTTTCCCTGCCGGATCTGCAAAAGCGCCACGGCGACCTGCTTGGCCAGCTCTGGCGAAGTCGCGCGCGTCTTCGCGAAGGGCCAGCCCGGATAGACGGGGCTCGAGACCGCGCAATCGGTGCCCTCCACACTGCGCTGCGCGAATGCATGAAGTGCTCCGTAGCGGGCGCGATCCTCAGCCTGCAATTCCTCGAGCATGCAGGCGCGCAGCACCGCCGCGTCCGCGGTCCCATCCAGCACAGCCTGCGCCGCGCGCTGCATCGGATACCCCGTCACCACAAGTTCCACCTTGCCCGGCAAACCGCGATCCGTGTCGGCCATCTCCGACCAGATCAGCTGGAAGCCGCCAAAGGCTTCGGGAGCCACGATCGCGAGCCGCTTCCCCGCAAGATCACCGATCCCCGTCATGTCCTCGCGCGCCACCAGCGTCGAGGCCACAGGCTGGTCCCCTTCGGCAGTCGCGACCCGGCTGATGTGATAGCGATATTCCAGCTCGGCATAGTTGCCCGGATTGGTGATCACGAAATCGAGATCCCCCGCGGCGAGCGCCGCATCGAGCTGGTGAATGTCGAGCGCGACGAGGCGCACCTCGTGATCGGGCAACGCCGCAGCAAGCGCCTTTTCGGTTGGCGCCCAATGCGCAAGCGAATGCTCCGAACCGAGGTAGTCGAGCACGCCGACTCGCAACGGCGTCTCGGCCAAAGCCTCGTCGGCCACCAAGAGAAGGCCGAGAACCAACGCCATCCAGCGAAAGATGAGCGGCCCGCGAAAGCGGACGCGCGCGGTATTATGCACTCAGCCACCCCGCGAGCCGGTCGGGATCAGGCAAGCCACCCGCATGCACTAGCTTGCCATCGACGGAAATCCCCGGCGTCGACATCACGCCCGCAAGCGCGATCGCCTTTGGATCGGAGACCTTTTCGACCTCGACGTCGATACCCAGCGTCGCAGCCGCCTGCTTCACCATCTCGGCGGTCGTCTCGCAACGCTTGCAGCCCGGGCCATAGACTTTGACGGTTTTCATTTCGCGTTCCTTTCAGAACATAAGGTTGAACAGGTAGCCGACAGCGAGAATGCCGCTTGCGACCACGCCGATGAACACCGCAATGAGGCGCAAGGTCAGCACCTGCTTGAGGATGATCATCTCGGGGAGGCTAAGTGCGATCACACTCATCATGAAGGCAAGCACCGTGCCGAGCGCCGCGCCCTTGCCGAGAAGCGCCTCGACGATCGGGATCACGCCTGCGGCATTGGTGTACATCGGGACGCCCATCAGGACCGCGGCCGGAACCGACCACCAGGCATCGGCCCCCATGATCCGCACCATCAGGTCTTGCGGCACGTAGCCGTGGATCAGCGCACCCATCGCGATCCCGAGCACGATCCAGATCCAGACCTTCGCGAAAATCTCTCGGACAGCCTGGATCCCCAGCCGATAGCGATCAACCATGCTCAGGCGCTCGTCTTCGAGGCCTTCAGGCACCTGGGCTCCGGAGTGAATGTCACGCACCCAATCCTGCAACCAACCCTCAAGGCGCAACTTCCCGATCACGAAACCTGCAATGATCGCGATCGCGAGGCCGAAGACGAGATAGGTCAGCGCAACTTGCCACCCCACCAGCCCGAAGAGGAGCACCAGCGCGACCTCGTTCACCATCGGCGCCGCGATCAGGAAGGAGAAAGTCACGCCAAGAGGCACGCCTGCGGAGATGAACCCGATGAACAGCGGGACGGCCGAGCAGGAACAGAACGGCGTCAAGACACCGAGCCCCGCCGAGAGTATATTGCCGACCCCCTCGCGCTTGCCCGAGAGCAAGGCACGGGTTTTCTCGGGAGAGAAGAAACTGCGCACGATCCCCATCGCAAAGACGATGAGCGTCAGCAGCATCATCACCTTTGGAACGTCGTACAAGAAAAACGCGATCGCCTCTCCCGCATGGCTATGGCGGGCGACCGGCATAAGCGAGGTGAGCCAGTCCGACAGTGCGAGCAACTCATGATAAAGCCACCACCAGGACGTGACGAACGCCGCGACGCCGATATGCCAAAGCCAGTCCCCGCGCAGAGGTGCCTGCGGATGATCCGTCATTCCCGTGCTCATGCCGCACTCCTGTCATTTGCGGGGCCGACCGAGAGGACAGCCGTCAAAACCACCCGAATATCTGCAGGCATCTCGTCATTAAGCCGGTAGCGCACCCATTGCCGGTCGCGGCGATCGGTGACCAATCCGGCGTCCTTGAGAACGCGCATATGTCGCGACATCCGGCTTTGCGTCGCCCCGATCCTCTCCATCAACTCGCAAACGCAATGCTCGCGTTCATCAAGAAGCAACCGCATCGCCTCGAGACGGGTCGGTTCGGCCAGAGCAGAGAGAACGGATAACAACATGCCACCACCCTTCCGGATCATGCAGCTCGAATATGCGCATAACCGCATATCCCAGGCCGGTGCGCTTTGATCCAAATCATCGGATGGATGAAAATGGTGGAAAAACCCTCGTTCTCGGGCGGAGCTTACAGATGTCGAATTCGGGATAGTGTGAGGAGGGAATCTTCGCTGAATCGGCACCTCTTCATCGCCTGTCTCCTCGTCTGGAGAACAGGCTAACCTCAAAACGAGGACATTTCAGGGGAGCAGGTCAGTGTCAATTCCGCGCCGCGTGCTTCCAGCGGAGGAATCCGAATGCAAAAAGCGCCCCTTGGGGCGCCATCGAACTGTATTTCATAAGATTTGGTTG
>NZ_MPZS01000003.1 GCF_002020135.1 Thioclava marina
CAACCAAATCTTATGAAATACAGTTCGATGGCGCCCCAAGGGGCGCTTTTTGCATTCGGATTCCTCCGCTGGAAGCAAAGACAGTGCAAACGCCGAAACGTGTAAGCCGCCAACAGGTCAAGGCTCCTATCGTCATACGGCGCGGGTCTTGAACTGCACACGATCTGCTCGGATCGATCTACGGAACGTTTGGAAACTATTTCGAAAATGTCTCGCAGCATCGCTGAGAAACTCGGTTTCTTTTTCTCCAGGCACCTTGTCCCAGATTCGTAACGGCGCCGAATGCATGGCGAGGAGGCGCGACCCTCCGATGACTGCCTCGCAACTGGCTACTGTGCGTTAACCGCCGCCATGTCGCGCTCAGGTCTCTCGTCGCTGTTGTTGCCCTCCTCTGTCATGGCGCATTGTCTTCGCGGCGCGGCAGGGCACGATGATCCATCTTTCCCCCATAAGCGTTTATTCGCTTGGCCTTCGCGACGTGGTGCGCCGCAGTGTCGCTCCCGACCGAACGGTCACAAAGCTGAATCCAATCCTTGGTACTCCGCGCCAAAACGGAGTGGTCGATGATGACTGATGATTTGATCGAACTACGGCGCGAAGTCGGTGCGTTGCGTGAAACGATTTCGCGCGCTGCGGTAGTGCGGCTCGAGGCGTGGCGGGATTGGATGGACTGCGAGGATTTTGCAGCCAGCGCGGAAAATTTCGCGCATTACCTTGCCCTGCGCCGCCACGACATTCGCCCTTTACAGCGAAAACTTATGCGATTTGGTCTGTCCTCTTTGGGAAGGGTCGAGAGCAAGGTACTTCCCGAACTGGATCAGGTGATCGCGATCCTCGATGCGTTGATTGACGGAGCACAATTCGCCCCCGCTTCGGAAGCCGCTTTCTTCGCCGGTCAGAACCGGATTTCCGAACGCGCCAGACGGATCTTCGGACCGCTTACCGACCATGGCCCCGTGGGACTGCTGGTTACGATGCCAAGTATCTCCGCGCAGGATCCTGGCTTCTGCGAGAAGCTTGCAGCGGCGGGAGTCGAAGCGGTCCGGATCAACTGCGCGCATGACGACCCCGAGATTTGGCGTCGCATGATCGCTCATGTCGACGCCGCCGCCGGGACCGTTGGTCGGAGGATGAAAATTCTGATGGATCTGGCCGGTCCGAAGATCCGCACGGGAGCGCTTCGCGACGAGAAGGGGCAGAAACGCGTGCGTCTCGGTGATAGCTTCGCGCTTTGCTTTCCGGGCAGGCTCGGGATGGTCCCCTCGGGCCAACCGGCGATCGAATGCAGCTTGGCCGAACCCATCGAAGCCCTCGCGCTTGGGCATCGTGTGTTTGTCGATGACGGCAAGCTCTCGACGCGGGTGATCGCGCGCGAAGATTGGGGCGTGAAATTGCATGCCGAGATCGCCCCTTTGGAAAAGGGCTACAAGCTCAAGCCGGAAAAGGGGCTGAACTTCCCCGATTGCGCTTTGAATATCCCGGCGCTCACCGAGGCCGATCAAGAGGCCTTGCGCTTCGCGGCGGAGCATGCCGACGGGATCGAGTTCTCCTTCGTGCAGGAATTGCAAGACGTTGAGCTTCTACAATCGCTTCTGGCCGAGATCCGCCCCGATGACTGG
Source organism: Thioclava marina (assembly GCF_002020135.1). Classification (GTDB taxonomy): domain Bacteria; phylum Pseudomonadota; class Alphaproteobacteria; order Rhodobacterales; family Rhodobacteraceae; genus Thioclava; species Thioclava marina. The sequence continues at coordinate 1,620 of NZ_MPZS01000003.1, forward strand.
CACGAACTCAGCCTCGTCCTGAAGATCGAGACCGAGCGCGCGGTACGCAATCTGCCGGATATGCTCGTGCGCGCGGCTGGGCGCCAGCCAACGGCCGTGATGATCGCGCGCGGCGATCTGGCGGTTGAGATCGGCTTCGCCCGTCTCGCCGAGATCCAGGAGGAAATCCTGTGGCTTTGCGAGGCCGCTCAGGTGCCGGTTATCTGGGCCACGCAGGTTCTTGAGAGCTTCCTCAAGACGGGCCTGCCCACCCGCGGCGAGATGACCGACGCGGCGATGGGTGCACGGGCGGAATGCGTGATGCTCAACAAGGGCCCCTATCTCTTCGAAGCGATCGGGGAGCTTGATCATCTCTTCGGGCGCATGGCCACACATATGAACAAGAAAACACCCCAGCTGCGCGCGTTGAAGAGCTGGTAAGGGGCATCAGCGCGCGAGTCCCTGCGCCTCGAGCGCCTTCACCGTCGCGGGCAGCCGCTCGAGACGGTCGCGCACTTCGAGGATCAGGCGCGGACTCGCCTCGCTCCGTTCTAGGGCGGCAAAGACCGCAGGCCAGGGAATCGTACCTTCGCCCGGATGCCAGTGGCGATCCGCATAGCCGTCGGCATCTTGCAGATGGACATGGCCAAGCCAGGCTCCGGCCTGTGCGACATAGTCCACCACAGGCGGGGCGCCGTAGCGGCCATGGGCCAGTTCCGCGTGGCCGGTATCGAGCGAGACGCGCAGCTGCGGATGGTCGATCGCCTGCACCACGCGCACGCGCGCCGACGGGTCGGTGTCGTCGATATTCTCCAGCATCACGGTGCAGCCGAACTCTCCCGCCCGAACCAGCACCGGGGCGAGGCAATCGGCCATCGCGTTCAGCATCTGATCGGCGACGGCAGGGTAATTGTCGCGATTGAGCACATGCCAGTAGGTGAAGGGTGAGTGCACGACCATGTGGCTGCCGCCCAGAGCCTTGGCAATCTCGAGCCCCTTGAGCAGGCGGCGCTGGATCACGGCGCGGATTTCCCTGTCGGGGTTCGACAGGTCGAGCCCGAAGAACGGTCCATGAATGCCGCGCAGCCCGCGGTGACCGTCGAGCGCGCGCTTGTAGCTTGCGATGAGTTCGCTCGGGTCGCCGGCGAAGATTTCGGGCATCACGAAATCCTGGATTTCGATGGCGCGGGCGGGCTCGAAGATCCAGTCGCGCAGGGTGTCGAGATCGCGGCGCCGGATGGCAGCGCCCAGAAGCGGAAGGGTCATCGGGAAGTCCTCATTTGATGCCGGCGCGCATGAAGCTTTGCACGAACTGGCGCTGGAACAGCAGGAAGGCGAGCAGGAGCGGCGCCGAGGTCATCAGCGTGGCTGCGTTGATCACCGCCCATTCGGTGCCGCTATCGGTGGTGGCAAAGACCGACAGGCCGACGGTGACGGGGCGGGTCTCGACCGAATTGGTGACGATCAAGGGCCAGAGGAAATTGTTCCAGTGATAGCTGACCGAGACGAGCCCATAGGCGAGATAGGTAGGTTTGGCGAGCGGCACATAGACCCGCCAGAGGATCGCGAGCGGACCCGAGCCTTCGATCCGGGCAGCATCGTCGAGCTCGCGCGGGACCGTCATGAAGGCCTGCCGGATCAGGAACACGCCAAAGCCCGAGGCGATATAGGGCAGGGCGATCGCCTGCAGCGTATCGACGGCATTCATCGCGTGGATGATCTTGTAATTCTCGACGATCAGGATGTCGGGCATCACCAGCAATTGCAGCAGGACAAGACTGAACAGCAGGTCGCGCCCCGGAAAGGAGAACCGCGCAAAGCCATAGGCTGCGAGCGAGCACAGCACGAACTGTGCCGCCGTGATCCCGGTCACCAATATGAAGGTGTTGAGGAAGTAGCGCGCGAAGGGGGCCGCGTTCCACGCCTTGACGAAATTCTCCAGCGTGAGCGGCGCGGTCAGCGTGAAATGCGCCTCATAGGCCGAGGGGTGAAACGCCGTCCAGACCGCGTAAAGCAGCGGCGCGATCCAGAGCGCGGCCAGCAACGCCGCGCCGCCATTCCACAGATATCGGTCGAACGCGCTCATTTGTAATGCACCTTGCGGTCGAAGAGGAAGAATTGCCCGATCGCCAGCAGGCACATCAGCGCCAGCAGAACCACGCTCAGCGTCGCGCCATAGGCGGTGTCCCAGAACCGGAACGAGGTCTCGTAGATGTAGTAGAGCAGCAAGGACGACGCGTTGTCCGGTCCGCCGCCGGTGAGGATGAAGATGTGATCGACCAGCCGGAAGGCGTTGATCACCGCGTTGATCGAGACGAACAGCGTGGTCGGCATCAGAAGCGGCAGGGTGATGCGGCGAAAGATCGTCCACGCGCCCGCGCCCTCGATCTTCGCGGCCTCGGCCAGTTGCGGCGGGATCGCCTGCAGCGCTGCGAGGTAGAAGATCATGAAGAACCCGGCCTCTTTCCAGATCGCAACCACCATGATCGCGGGCAGGGCGGTTCCGGCATTGCCGAGGAAATTGCTCTGCCCGGCCCCGAATAGCCCCAGCACCTGGTCGATCAGCCCGAAGCCCGGCGTGTAGAAGAAAAGCCAGATATTCGCGACGGCGATCAGCGGCAGCACGGTCGGCGTGAAATAGGCCATCCGCGCCAGCGCGCGCCCCTTGAAGGGGCGGTTGACCAGCAGCGCCATCGCAAGCGCCAGCGCCATGGAGACCGGGATCGTTCCGAGCGCATAGATCGCGTTATTGCCAAGCACCTTCCAGAAGGTCGGGTCCTGGATCAGCCGCTCGTAATTCGCGAGCCCCACGAAATGCGAGGGTTTGCGCCCGCGCGGGGTGGAGAACAGCGATCCCCAGAGCGTCATCAGCGCCGGGATATGCGTGAACAGGAAGATCAGCGCCAGTGCCGGCGCGATCAGGGTCCATCCCCAGATCCAGTCGCGTTTGATCTTCATGCTCGGTCTTTCCTGATTGAGTTGGGGGCGGGCCCGCACGTGGCCCACCCCCGGGGAGTGCCCCTCTCGGGGATCAGCGATAGGCGGCCAGCACCTGATCGGCCTTGGCCTGCGCTTCCTTCAGCGCCTCCTCGACCGGCTTCTGGCCGGTGATCGCGGCGGCAAGCGCATCGTTGAGGAACTGCGTCACGCGCTGGTTCTCGTGAGTGGACAGCTCCGCCTTGGCGTATTGCAGCTGATCACGCGCCACGAGGACCTGCGGGAAGCCCTTGGCATAGTCCTTCATCGTCTCGGTGTCCCAGGTGGCCGGACGCGGAGCGACATAACCGGTTGCCTTGGTCCAGATCGCCGATTGCTCGGGTGCGGTGATCCATTCGATGAACTTAACCGCCGCTTCGAGCTGCTCATCCGAGCTGCCCTTGAAAAGGTAGAAGTTGCCGCCGCCGGTGGGCGCACCGCGCTGCGCCTTCTCGGGCAGCATCGCCACGCCGAAGGGGAAGGGCGCGTTGTCATGCATGTTGGTCAGGTTGCCGGTGGTGGTCCAGACCATCGCCGAGCGGCGCTCGAAGAAGTCCTTGGGCGTCGCACCCCAGTCAAGGATGCCGGGCTCCATCACCTTGTCCTTGGTCGACAGGTCCACGAGATATTGCGCGGCCTCGATCACTTCGGGGCTGTCGAAATAGGTCTCGGTCCCTTCGCCATTGGTGAGCTTTCCGCCCGCTTCGATGACGAGCCCCTGGAACAGCCAGTAGGGGAAGCCCGAGGACGGGATACGCACACCCCATTGGGTCGTGTTGCCCGAAGCGTCCGTCTTGGTGAGCTTCTTGCCCATCTCGACCATCTCGTCCCAGGTCGCGGGCGGGGTTTCGGGATCGAGGCCCGCTTCCTTGAACGCGTCCTTGTTCCAGTAGAGCACCGGGGTCGAGCGCTGGAACGGGATGCCGTAGGTCTTGCCGTCGAACTGGCTGTTTTCCATGAAGGCCGGGTAGAAGCCTTCGATCCATTTTTTGCCCTCTTCGCCCTTGGCGTAATCGTCGAAGGGCAGGATCAGGTCATCGTCGAGCAGCGTGAACATGTCGGTCGACAGCGCCACCGCGATCTGGGGCGCGTTGCCGCCGCGCGCGGCGGTGATCACCTTGGTGATCGTGTCCTGGTAGGAGCCCGCGTAGATCGGGTCGATCTTCACGTCCGGGTGGTCCTTCATATAGGTCTCGGTCAGGCCTTCGATCGTCTTCGCCGCACCGCCGCCGACGGCGACGGGGAAGTAGAATTGCAGGTCAACGGCGCTGGCGGGCAGCGCCGCAATCAGCGACAGGGCAGCGGCAGCCGCGGAGCCCTTGAGGAAATTGGCAAGCATTGTCAGTCGTCCTTCCTGTTATGTGGCGCAGCCGCGCCGGGGCTGTTGAACGGCGCCTGCGCGCCGGGTGTTTGAGCCGGGTCGTCCGGTCAGGGGAACGGCGCGAAGCCGGAGGGCGGGGTGACCCGCCGTCCTGTCCTCGCGTCGAAAAAGTGAAGATCGCCGGGCGCGAGGCCGAGCCGCAGCCCCGCACCGGGGCCGGGCAAGGCGCGTCCCGGCACCCGCATCAGCGCCTCCGAGCCGCCAATCCGGCCCGAGACCAGCGCATCGGCGCCCAGATATTCGCCGCCGGTCACCACCATCTCGAACGGGCCTTCGCGGTTCTCGAACAGCGCCTCGGGACGGATGCCGAATTGCAGCGCGCGACCTGTCGCGGCCTCGGCCCGCGCGCCGATCTCTCCCAACGCGGTTGCGGGCAGGATCTGCATTGGCGGCGTGCCGATGAAGCGCGCGGCAAAGGTGGTTTCGGGGCGCTCGTAGAGCGTTTTCGGATCGGCCACCTGCTCGACCCGGCCCGCATTCATCAGCACGACCTGATCGGCCATGGTGATCGCCTCGACCTGATCGTGGGTCACGTAAAGCATCGTGAAGCCAAGGCTTTGCTGCAGCGCGCGCAGTTCCACCCGCATTGCGTGGCGCAGCTTGGCATCGAGGTTCGAGAGCGGCTCGTCCATCAGGCAGACCGGACGTTCCGAGATCACCGCGCGGCCCAGAGCCACGCGCTGCTGCTGCCCGCCCGAGAGCTGGCCGGGCTTGCGTGAAAGGTAATCGCTCAGCCCCAGAAGCGCGGCAACCTTGGTCAGACGCTCTGCGCGCTCCGCCTTTGGAACGCGGCGGGTGCGCAGCCCGAAGGTGATGTTCTCGGCCACCGAGAGATGCGGGAAGAGCGCGTAGGATTGGAACACCATCGACAGGTTGCGCTTGTCGGCGGGGCGCTGCGTCACGTCCTGCCCGGCGATCATCACCTGACCGCCGCTGGCCTCTTCCAGCCCCGAGACGATGCGCAAGAGCGTGGACTTGCCGCAGCCCGAGGGCCCCAGCAACGCGGTGAAGCTGCCGGCGGGCACCTCGATGTCGATCCCGTCGAGCGCCTGAGTTTCGCCCCAGCTCTTCGAGATGCCTTGCAGGCTGATCGCGCCGCCGCTCATGCCTGCTCCTCCGCGATGACCAACTGCGCACCGCGCGAGATCAGCGCCGTCGCGTGATGCGCGGGGATCGCCCGGTCGCAGATCACCACGTCGAGATCGCGCAGATGGCCGCCGCGCACATGGGCGGAGCGGCCGAATTTCGTGTGATCGAGCAGCAGCACCGAGCGGCGGCAATTGCGCAGGATCGCCATCCGGGCGGCGACCTCTTCTTCGGTGAAATCGAGAAGGCTGCCATCCTCGGAGACGCCGCCCACGCCGAAGACGCCGAAATCCACCTGATAACGCGCGAAGAAAGCCTCGACCTGCGGGCCGAGCACATCGCGATCGCCCGGGCGCACGGCGCCACCGGGGATGCGCACACTCCAATCCGCGCGATCCGAGGCGATCAGCGCGATGTTGAGATTGTTCGTCACCACCATCAGATCCGAGCGCGCGCTCAGCGACTGGATCGCGATCTCGGGCGTGGTGCCGATCGAGACCGCGAGCGAGGCACCCGAAGGGATCAGCTCGGCGAAGACGCCGCCGATCGCGCGCTTGGCGCTTTCGTTCATCATCCGCCGCGAGGTGTAGAGAAGGTTCTCCGAGCCCGGCAGTTCGACGCCGCCGTGAACGCGCCGCAGAACGCCGGTCGCGCAAAGCTCGTTCACGTCGCGCCGGATCGTCTGGGGGGAGACGTCATGAATTTGCGACAGCTCCTCGATGCCGACCTGCCCGCGCGCACGGACCTGGTCGAGAATCATTTTCTGTCGATCGGAGAGCGAGTTTTCCATCCGGGGTCCGCATCACGGGTTTCGTTCCGTGCTGCAGTTTGACCATTCAAATGAAACCTCGGTTGCATTCGTGTGAAACTCTGGTGACGGATCATCCGCTCAAACCGGCGCCTCCCGAGCGAAGTTGACCTTTGGTCACTTGTCGCCAAGGCGCTTCGCTCTCGGCTAAGGCAATCACGTGTTGGACATGAAGGATGGGGCCGGAAGTGGTTAGCTTCATTGCGGAAACAGATGGCGATGGGAATATCGTGGCGCTTTGGCGAGCCGGGCGCGGGGTACGTTCACCACGGCCAGTTGGAACGGGGCGGGAAGAGCTCGACGAGGTTTCGGTTCTGCTCGATGACGCCAAATTGTCCGGCGCATCGCTCGACTCCATTCGCGATTGGGTGGAGAGCCTGCGCAGCGGAACCGCCCGATGAGATCCGGGCATCTCGGGGACATCTAGAGATTGGTCGCCGAGGATCCCGAACGCTCGACCTTGCGCAGGGCTGAAAGAATCCCCAGCGGCACGAGCGTCGTTGCGATGATGGTGAGGAAGGCCACGGCCATGCCCTCGCCTATGGAGCCCTGATCGAACTGCCGCCAGACATAGGTGCCGATGGTGTCGGTCCCGACCGGCGCGACGAGCAGCGAGGCGACGAGTTCGCGCGCAGCGACGGTGAAGACCAGCAGCATCGCCGCCAGCACTGATGGCGCCACGAGCGGCACCAGCACGCGCCAGGCGGTGCGCGTCGCACTCGCGCCATGCACGCGCGCCGCCGCTTCCAGCGAGGGGTTGACCTGCTGGAAGGCGGCCACGGTGTACCGCACGGGTTGGGGCAGAAGAATGCAGACATAGGCGAGAACGAGTATGCCCAGCGTATTATAGGGCGTGACCGGCAGGGCAGGCTGGTTCCACAGCAGGATCAGGCCAAGTGCGACGACCACGCCGGGGGCTGCGTTGGGCAGCATCGCGAGCGCATCGATCAAGCTACGTCCTCGACCGCTTCCTCCGCGTGTCGTCACATAGGCGATGGCGATGCCGAAAAAGCCCGCGACGATGGCGGCCACGAGCCCGAGGCCGAAACTCGTTCCCATCGCGGAGAGCGCCCCCGAACTGTCTGTCATGATCGCGCGAAAGTTCTCAAATCCCATATTCGAGGGTTTCAGGCCGCCCGAGATCGTGCGCGAAAGCGCCGTGGCGAGGATGGCCAGTAACGGAAAGCCCGTCGAGACAAAGGCCACCAGTGCAAAGAGCGTTAACGCAGGGCCGCGCCAGATGCCGAGATTTCGCTGTGGGGCGCGCGTGCTTTTTCCGCCCACTACATCGAAGTCACGTGCTGTGGCGATGCGCCTCTGAAAGCCGAAAGCCGCGAGCGACAGGGCGATCAGGGCCAGCGACAGGAGCGCGGCCTTGGGCAGGTCGATCGGCCAATCCGAAAGAGAAGTGTCAATGCCGGTGACGAGCACGTCGAAATCGAACCGCGCGCCAAGCACCGCGGGTGTTCCGTATTCCTCGATCGTCATCGCGAAGACGAGCAGAAGGCTCGCGGCCACTGCGGGCGTCGCGAGCGGCAGGGTGATGCGCCAGAACGCCCGCCCCGGTCCCGCCCCGAAAACGCGCGATACATCCGAATAGCGCGCGCCGATCGCGGCGAAGCTGCGCGAGGCCGCGAAATAGATCACCGGAAAGGTATGCATCGCCATCACGAAGACGATGCCGGGCAGCGAGAACAGGAACCCCGCCAGGTTGATGCCGGTGAGCTGTTGCAGATAGCCCGCCGGTTGCAGCGAGAGAACCCAGCCCAGCGTCGCAATATAGGGCGGGATCATGAAGGGCACGAGAAACAGCAGATCCCAGATCAGCGCGCCGGGCAACCGGTAGAGGGCGCGTATCGCGGCAAGCGGGGTCGCGATCAGCGCGGAAGTCAGAACCACCCCCGCGCCGAGGATCAGAGAATTCGCGCTCTGCGTGGCGAAATCCTCGGATTTGAGGACGGCGCCGAGATGTTCGAAGGGCCGGGAAAATGACCCGGCCCCGATGTCGGGAAAGATCGCCTGAAGGACGATGAAGACGAAGGGCAACGCGACAACGACAATCAATGCCGCTGTGGTCAAGGCGGTCGTGACGCCGCTCACTGCTGCCCTTCGTTCCGCCATCTCTTATTTTCCGAAGGCTTTGGTGAACATGTCGAGCACCTCGCCACGGCTGCCGGCCTCGGTGCCCGATTTCGGCAGTTGCTTCAGTTCGGTGATCGTCGGACGCAGTGCCTTGATGTCGGTGCGCGCGGGCATCAGGTAGACTTTCGCAACCTCTTCCTGGCCCTTGTCGGACAGAACGAAGTCGATGAACTTCTTCGCGTCTTCGGCGTTCTGCGTGGATTTGAGGATCATCATCGGTCGCGCCGCGATCACCGTGCCGCTCTCGGGCCAGATCACGTCAATCGACTCGCCCGTGGCCTTCGAGCCGAGCGCGATGTAATCGACCGCGCCGAAGACGGCAGCTTTCGCGCCTTGAAGAACCGGGGTGAGCGCGGCCTTGTTCGCACCCGCAACCAGAGCGCCGTTCCCGGCAAGCTTGTCGAAAAGCTCGCCCTGACCGTTTGCGTAAAGGCCCGAGACCAGTTCATAAGCAGAGCCGGAAGCCGCCGGATCGGGCATGGTGACCATCAGTTTGAAGTCGTCCTTGGCCAGATCCGCCCATTCCGTGGGCTTCGGCGTTCCGGAGTTCGGATTCCACGCGATTCCCAGCGCGGCGACGCCTTGCGCGACCGCCGTGTCGGACTTCAGGAAGTCCGGGACGTTTTGCGCATTGGGCGAGGTGTAAGCCATCAGGAGCCCCTGATCGGCAAACGCGGTTGCAGTGTCCCACGAGGCCGAGATCACGACATCCGCCTGCGGATTGCTCTCTTCGGCCTTCAGGCGCGCCATCACCTTGCCGGTGGTTGCCTGATAGAGGTTCACATTGATCCCGGTCTCGGCGGTGAAATCGGCCGCGAGCGCTTTGGCGAGGCTCGCGGGGCCAGCGGTATAGACGGTGATGTCGGCTTGGGCGGCAAAGCCCGTGGCGCTCAGGGCGAGGGCCAGAAGGCCGCTGCGAAGGGTGGTTTTCATCGGTATCTCCGTTGAGTTCAATCGTCAGGGTCTTTTCGGTATGTCGAACCAGCGCAGCGCCTCGGGCGCGATATGCAGGCCGATCTCCTGGCCCGGCGCGATGCGCGACGCGGCCGAGATCTGGATTTCGCTCCCGTCGGGGAGCGCGAGGGCGAGTTGATAGTCGTCGCCGCGAAACAGGCAGCGCAGCACGCGGGCGCGCAGGGAGGTCTCGCTCGTCCCGCAGATCCGGATGTCGCGGCGCGGGAGCAATACCGCCTTCGCCATTTGCGGGACGGCGAGATCTCGCAACACAGCGCGCGCGGCATCTGCCGACAGGACTGCGCCGAGCCTGAGAAATTCGGCGACCCACGGGTTTGCGGGGCGATCGACCAAAATCTCGGGCGGGGCGGCCTGAACGATCTGGCCCTCGCGCAGGATCGCGACTTCGTCGGCCAAAGAGAATGCCTCCGAGTGGTCATGCGTGACGTAAAGCGCGGTCAGCCCGAGATCGGCCACGAGCCCCGCGATTTCGTCCACCATGCTTTCGCGCAGCTCGCGGTCGAGGTTGGAGAGCGGCTCGTCGAACAGGACCGTGCGCGCGCCCGAGGCGATCGCTCGGGCGATGCCCACGCGCTGTTGTTGCCCGCCAGACAGCGCCGAGGGACGCCGGTCACCCATCGCCTCGAGCCCGACACGCGCGAGCGCAGCTTGCGCTCTGGACAGACGTTCGGCGCGGCCAATGCCTTGCATCTCGAGCGGAAAGCCCACGTTCTGCGCGACGCTCATATGCGGCCAGAGCGCGTAATCCTGAAACACCATGCCAAGCTTGCGGCGTTCGGGGGGCAGGAAGAGGCCGCGGGCGGGGGCCGCGACGCAGCCGCCATGGACGAACACCTCGCCCGCGCTGGGCGCCTCCAACCCCGCAAGCACGCGAAGCAAGGTCGTCTTGCCGCTGCCCGAGGGGCCGAGCAGCGCCAGCGCCTTGCCCGGTGCGAGCGACAGGTCTATGCCGCGCAGGATCTCGGCCGGGCCATAACTCAGACGCAGCGAACGCACCGCGAGCGCCGCGTCTTCATGCGCGGCGCGCAGGTTGGTCTCTTTCAGATTTGCCAGCATCATCCCGCCCACTTTCGGGAACTGGCCATATTGAAGCGGTGTAACAGAACGGTGACGTGGTGACCAAAGACAGCGTGCGACCGATCAGGGTGAGAAAACCATCGCTAGCCGGTGAGTATCATATATTCGTCACGTGAGGATAACGGAGCCGTTACACGCGCTGCCTAATTCCGCCCTCGAAACCTCGGAGGGCGCATGCGGCTCGAATTCAGACATGTCAGCAAGGTTTTCGGCAGCAAGGCCGCCGTGGACAACGTATCACTGTCGATCGAAGGTGCCGGGTTCATCGGCGTGATCGGTCGCTCGGGTGCCGGAAAATCGACGCTCCTGCGGATGATCAATCGCTTGGGCGACGCCAGCTCGGGACAGATCCTGTTCGACGATGCGGATATTCTTGCCCTGAGTGGCAGGGACAAGCGCGACTGGCAGGCTCGCTGCGCGATGGTGTTCCAGCAATTCAACCTCGTGCCGCGTATGGACGTGGCCTCGAACGTGCTGCACGGGCTGCTGGGGCGGCGTTCGACCCTCTCGACCCTGTTCAACCTGTGGTCCGAGGCAGACATTCGCCGCGCGCTGGGCATTCTCGACCGTCTCGGCATCGCCGAACAGGCCGCCAAACGTGCCGAGGCGCTTTCGGGCGGCCAGCAACAGCGCGTCGCGATCGCGCGCGCCCTGATGCAGGATCCGGCGATCATTCTCGCCGATGAACCGATCGCCTCGCTCGACCCGATGAATGCCCAGGTGGTGATGGACGCGCTCAAACGGATTCAGGTCGAGGACGGGCGGATGGTGATCGCAAACCTGCACACGCTCGATACCGCGCGCCGTTATTGCGACCGCGTGATCGGGATGCGCGACGGGCGCGTCGTCTTCGACGGGCGCCCCGATCAACTCACCACCGGCGTCGCGCGCGATATCTACGGCGCCGATGCCAGCTTTTCCGAAGCCGCCACCTCGACCGAGATCGGGGCGCTCGGTGACGATCAGGAATACGCAGCCGCCATGCTGGGCGACTGAGTAGCAACCGGCCCGCTGCCAAGAACAAGGGCCACATCCTAGAGGGAACGACCATGAAACAGATGCTTGCCATTCTGGCCGCGACGACCGCTCTGGCGGGGGCTGCGTCCGCGGAAGGGATCAAGGAATTCAATATCGGTATTCTGGGCGGCGAGAACGCGCAGGACCGTCTGGCTTCGAACGACTGCCTTGCGAAATACGCCGAAGAGACGCTGGGCGTGCCGGTCAAGCTGTTTGCGCCGGCCGACTATGACGGCGTGATCCAGGGCCTGCTGGGCGGCACGATCGACATGGCCTGGCTGGGTGCCTCGGGCTATGCCAAGACCTACCTGACCGACCCCGAAGCGGTCGAGCCGGTGCTGGTGAAGGCCAATCTCGACGGCTCGTATACCTATTACTCGATCGGCTTTGCGCGCAAGGACAGCGGCATCAAGTCCCTCGAGGATCTGCAGGGCAAGACCTTCGGCTTCGGCGATCCGAATTCCACCTCGGGCTACCTGATCCCCTCGGTCGAGATCCCGCAGCAAACCGGTCACTCGATGCAGTCGGGCGATTATTTCGGTGAAGTGAAATTCACCGGCGGCCACGAGCAGACCATCGTCGCGGTGAACAACGGCGATATCGACGCTGGCGTGACCTGGGCCGACGGTCAGGGCAACTGGGAAGACGGCTACAACTCGGGCGCGCTGCGCAAGGCCGTCGATGCGGGCCTCGTGGACATGAACAATCTGGTCGAGATCTGGCGCTCGAAGCCGATCCCGGAAGGCCCGGTCGTGCTGCGCAAGGCGCTGCCGGCGGATGTGAAGGAAAAGATGACCGCGCTGGTCGAAGGCCTCAAGGCCAAGGATGCCGAATGCGCCTATGGCGTGGCGGCCGGTGACACCGCGGGCTTCGTTCCGATCACCCACGACTACTACGACACGATCATCGAAGTGCGTCGCAAGAAGATCGCCGAAGGCTCGTAAGCTTTCCATCTGCGGCCGGGGGCGACGCGCTCCCGGCCGCTTTCCCTTTTTCAAGAGCCCTGCATGACCGATATCGCCCCGCCCAGTGCCACCGCCGAGGATTATCTCGCGCAGACCCGCCGCAAGCGGCTTTACGGCGCGATCCTTCTGGCGATTTTCGTCGCCATGATGGCCTCGGGTTTTCGTCTCGCCGATGCGCGCAACGCGGGCGGGTTCTTCGAGGGGCTGCATCGTTTCTTCGATTTCCCGGCCGAGATCTTCTCAGAAGCCATCGCCAAATGGCAAAACATTCCCGGGCTTCTCTGGCGCTATCTTCCCTCGCTGATCGAGACGCTCAACATCGCGGCCGTCTCGACCCTGATCGGCGGGATCGCGGCGATTGTGCTGGCGCTTCTGTCGACCCGCGGCCTCTCGCTCTGGCCACGTGCGATTCCGGTCTTTCGCCGCGCGATGGACGTGATGCGCGCCTTGCCCGAGATCGTCGTGGCGCTGGTGCTGATCTTCCTGCTGGGCGTCGGGCCGGTGCCCGCGATGGCGGCGATCGCGCTGCATACGATGGGGGCGCTTGGCAAGCTGTTCTCCGAGGTCGCCGAGAATGCCGATCTCAAGCCGGTCGAGGGGCTCGGCTCCACCGGGGCGAGCTGGTTCCAGCAGATGTGGGTGGGGGTGCTCCCGCAGGTCGCGCCGAACTGGTCTTCCTACGCGCTCTTGCGTTTCGAGATCAATATCCGCGCCTCGGCCATCCTCGGCTTCGTCGGCGCGGGCGGGATCGGCTACGACCTCAAGACCGCGCTGCAATGGGGGCAGGGACGCTATGACGCGGTGGTCGCGATCTTCGCGCTGCTCTTCGCGACGATCATCCTCGTCGATCACTTCTCGGATCGCGCCCGGGCGCGTCTGGTGCGCGGAGCGACCGCGAAGGAGGGCCGGATATGACCATGACCGCGACCGACATCAACGCAGGCACCCGCTTCGCCGAGATCGACGATCTGTTCTGGCGGCGACGCCTGCGCGCCTTCGTCGTGCCACTGGGGATCCTCGGCTACCTGATCTACATCCTCTTCGCCTTCGACATCCCCGGCCTGGCGGCCAAGGCGCGGCCCGAGAACGCGGCGATCCTGCTGGGCGATTTCTGGTCCTACAAGACCCATGTCAGCCGCGATAACCGCTCGGGCGAGGTGACGGTCGCCATCGAGGGCGAGCGTCGCGGCATCTATCCCGAGGGCCAGTCGCCCGATTGGATCGCGCGGCAGGGCGCGACGACCGAGATCACCCTGCCCAAGGGCGCGCAGGTCACCTATACCGACAAGGCGGCCGACGTTCTGGTGCCCGGGTACGGCACACTCCACGTCAGCCTTGAGGGCCGCAAGGTGGCGCTCACGCTGCCCGAGGGCAGAGAGATGCCCGACTGGATCTCTGCCTCCCGTAGCCGGGTCTCGATGGATCACGGGGACTGGCGGTTCTCGATGACGCCGAGCCGCACCGAAACCTTCCGATATTTCCCCGGCTGGGAGCTGTTCTTCTTCACGCTCGACAGCCCTTTCCACGGCAAGTCCCTTCCCGACCTCGTGTGGCTTGCGGTTTCTGGCGAACGGGTGAACCCCGAGATGTCGAACCTCTCGGCCATGTTCGGCGATTTCTGGAACAACCAGATGTGGCATCATTCCGATGTGTTCTGGGCGATGTGCGAAACCGTTCTGATGGCCTTCCTCGGCACGATGGGCGCGGGTCTGATCGCGTTGCCGCTGGCTTTCCTCGCGGCCAGCAATTTCACGCCGCTCAACGCGATCCGCCTGAGCCTGCGCCGCTTTTTCGATTTCCTGCGCGGGGTGGACGGGCTGATCTGGACCGTGATCCTGAGCCGCGCCTTCGGGCCGGGGCCGCTGACCGGCTCGCTCGCGATCCTGATGACCGACACCGGCACGTTCGGAAAGATGTTCTCGGAGGCGCTGGAGAACATCGACGGCAAGCAGGTCGAGGGCGTCAATTCGACCGGGGCCAATGCGCTGCAGCGCGCGCGCTTCGGGGTGATCCCTCAGCTCGCGCCGGTGATCCTGTCGCAGCTTCTGTATTACCTCGAATCCAACACTCGCTCGGCCACGGTGATCGGCGCTCTGGTGGGCGGCGGGATCGGCCTGCTGCTGACGCAGGCGATCATCACCCAGAAGGACTGGGAAGAGGTCTGCTATTACGTGATCCTGATCGTGCTGACGGTGATGGCGATGGATACGATTTCGGGCTGGCTGCGCCGTCGCTTCATCAAGGGCTGAGCGCATGAAAATACTGATCACGGGCGTCAATCGCGGCCTGGGTCGAGCCATGGTCGAAGCGGGCGTCGCGCGCGGCTGGGAGGTGCAGGGCACGTTGCGGCGGGGCGACGCGCCGTCCGGCGTCGTGGCTCATGCGCTGGACATGGGAGAGTTCGATACCTTCGCGGACCTCGCCGCCCGGGTCGGCCCTCTCGACTGCGTGATCCTCAATGCGGGCATCATCGGGCCCGCGATGCAAAGCCCGCTCGAGATGGATTTCGATGGTTTCGCCGAGACGATACGGATCAACACGCTAGCCCCCCTTGCGCTCGCGCAGGCGCTCTTGCCCAATCTGCGCGCGGGGAAGGGTGGCCGCATTCTCGCGATCTCTTCCCAGATGGCCTGGATGGGCTATCGCAAACCCGACCGGATCGCCTATCGCGCATCGAAAGCGGCGCTCAACAAGGTAATGCAGGGGCTTGCCACCGAACTTGAACCCGAAGGTCTTCCCGTCGCGCTGATCGACCCCGGCTGGGTGCGCACCGATATGGGTGGGGCGCAGGCCGATCGCGACCCCGGCGACGTGGCGCGCGAAATTCTCGACACGGCTGGCGCCCTGACGCTCTCGCAGACCGGCGCTTTCCTTCATTCCGACGGGCGTCCCCGTCCTTTCTGAGAGGCGACTATGCCCAGGCTCGATCCCGACACGCCCTTGATCCCCGAGAATTGTGAGGTGAGCAATTCGCAGTTCGGCCGCTATTGCGAGTTGGGGCGCGGCAGTCGCGTGCTCAACTCCGAATTTGGCGATTACGCCTATTGCGACCGCTATGCCGATATCGCGAATGCGAGCGTCGGGAAATTCGCCAATATCGCCGCGTTCACCCGGATCGGGCCGACCGATCACCCGTGGCGCAACGCGGCGCAGCATCACTTCCTCTACCGTTCCCACTACTATTTCGACGGCGAGGAGGATTGGGCCGAGTTCTTCGCCCATCGCGCGTCGCGCCGCACGATGCTGGGGCCGGATTGCTGGATCGGGCATGGCGCGATCATCAAGCCCGAAGTCACGATCGGGGCAGGGGCCGTGGTCGCCTCGGGCGCGGTGGTGACGAAGGATGTGGCCCCCTTCACGATCGTGGCCGGGGTCGCGGCCGAACCGCTGCGGATGCGTTTTCCCGACGAGGTCGCACAGGACCTGCTCGATCTCGCTTGGTGGGATTGGGAGCATGAGCGGTTGCACACGGCGCTGGCCGATTTCCGGGCCCTTCCGGCTGCGGAGTTCGTCGCGAAGTATAAGGGCTAAGGTGCGTCTTGCCGCTTCAGATCATCCGGTCCGATCGTCAGTGCCACCCGGTCGCCGGAAAACCAACTGATACCGAATTCGATGGGTCGCCCGTCCGGGTCTGCGTTGATCGCCTCGGTGCGCAGCAGGGCCGCGCCCTCGGGCAGGCGCATCAGCCCCGCGCGGGTGCCCTTGGCCAGCGTCGCGGTGACCCGGGTCGAGATGCGGACGTAATCGGCCAGCCCCGCCGCGCGCAGCGCCGACGTGACCGAGGCGTGTTGTCTCAGGCCAGCGGGCAGCTCGGGAAACCGTTCAGCCGGAAAGACGGACCGGAAATGCGCGAGCGGCATTTCGTCGCCAAGCGAGATGCCTTCGAAGACATGCACCTGCGCGTGCTCGGGCAGGTCGAGCGCCGTGGCTTCCTCGGGGGCCGCGCGGCGGGTCTCGATCCGCAGCACCTCGCGAGAAGGCGTTCGACCCGAGGCGGCGACGTTTTGCTGAAACCGCACGCGCCGCGAAATCGGGTAATCTGCGCGCGGAGCATCGGCCACGAAAACACCCGAACCGCGCCGCGCGATCACGAGACGATCTTCGGCCAGCGCAGCCAGCGCGCGCCGCACCGTATGCCGGTTGACGCCGAAACGCGTGGAAAGCTGCGCCTCGGTGGGCAGCCTCGCACCCGGCGGATAAAGCCCGGCGGCCAGCTCTTCTTTCAGGGCATTGGCGATCTGACGCCAGATTGGCTCACGGGTCGTCATGGAAATTTCACTTGCCACCTGAGAGGGAATCTGTCCAGATTTGTCTAGTTGTATAGTAAACTAGGCAAGTCGGCAAGATGTCCAGTCTTAACCAAGATCAAATAGCGCGGCGTGACCGCATGGGGCTTCTGGCCCGCGCCGAACCGTCGCGGCTCGAAAAGCTATTCCCCGAAATCCCAGTGCATGAGCTGCTGCGCGCGCCCGAAGCGGGCGCAGTGATGGTGCGCGGCCGGGTCGGGGCGTCGGGCGGTCCGTTCAACCTTGGCGAAATGACGGTCACGCGCTGTTCGTTGCGCCTCGAGGGGGGCGCGGTGGGCCATGCCTATGTGCAGGGGCGCGACAAGTCCCATGCGCTACGCGCCGCCGCGCTCGATGCGCTGGGCGAGGCTGGTTCGGAGCAGGTCGCGCCGATCCTGAACGCCCTGTGCGCCGAGGAAGCTGCGCGTCGCACCGAACGCGCCGAGAAAGCCGCGGCGACCAAGGTCGAGTTCTTCACGATGGTGCGGGGAGAGGATCAATGAGCGATCTGTCCGGAGGCTTCACCCAAGCCCCCCAGCAATCGGCGCGCGCCTTCCGCGCGGTTCTCGAGGCGATGGCACGACCCGGCCGCGTGCAGGTGCTCGACGGGGCCGCCCCGCCCGCGCCGCTGTCGCCCGCCGCGGGCGCGGTGCTGCTGACGCTCGTCGATCAATCCACGCGGCTCTATCTCGCACCCTCGCATGACACGCCCGAAATCCGGCACTGGATCGCCTTCCATTGCGGCGCGCCGCTGACCGAGGCGGACGCTGCCGATTTCGCGCTGGGCACCTGGGAGGCGCTGCAACCGGTCGCGCGCTTTGCGATCGGCACGCCGGATTATCCCGACCGTTCCGCGACCCTGATCGTCGAGTGCGACGCGCTGGCGCCGGCCAATGCCCGCCTCACCGGGCCGGGGATCGAAACCGAAGCCCTCGCGCATTTGCCCGAGACCTCCGCCTTCGTGGCCAATCACGCAAGCTTCCCGCTGGGCTTCGATTGCCTGTTCACCGCGCAAGATCAGGTGCTGGGCCTGCCGCGCTCGACCGAAGTGGAGGCGATCTAGATGTATGTCGCGACCAAAGGGGGCGAGCGCGCGATCGACGCGGCCCATGACTGGCTCGCCGAGGAACGCCGTGGCGACCCGTCGGTGCCCGAGCTTTCCATCGCGCAGATCCGCGAGCAGATGCGTCTTGCGGTGAACCGGGTGATGGCGGAGGGCTCGCTTTATGATCCCGATCTCGCGGCGCTTGCGATCAAGCAGGCGCGGGGCGACCTGATCGAGGCGATCTTCCTGATCCGCGCCTATCGCACGACGCTGCCGCGCTTCGGGGCGAGCCTGCCGGTCGAGACCGACGCAATGGCGATCACGCGCCGGATCTCGGCCACGTTCAAGGATGTGCCGGGCGGTCAGGTGCTGGGCCCGACCTTCGATTACACGCACCGGCTGCTCGATTTCAAACTCGCCGCCGAGGGCGAGGCGCCGGAGGCCGCGCGCAAGCCCGCCGATGACACGCCCGCGCCGCATGTGCTCGCACTTCTGGATCGCGACGGGCTGATGGAGCCTCTGGAGATGTCGGATGCCGAGCCCGGTGATCTGACCCGCGAGCCGCTGGAGATGCCCGCCGACCGCCCGCTGCGTCTGCAGGCGCTGACCCGGGGCGATGAGGGGTTCGTGCTCTCGATGGCCTATTCCACGCAGCGCGGCTACGGGCGCACCCATGCCTTCGTGGGCGAACTGCGTATCGGCACCTGCGCGGTCGAGATGGAAATCCCCGAGCTGGGTTTCTCTGTCGAGATCGGGGAGGTGGAGCTGTCGGAATGCGAGACGGTCAACCAGTTCACCGGCTCGAAAACCGAACCGCCGCAATTCACCCGTGGCTACGGGCTCGTCTTCGGCCAGAACGAGCGCAAGTCGATCTCGATGAGCCTCGTGGACCGGAGTTTGCGCTGGGAGGAGCTGGGCGAGGATGACACCGGCGCCCCGGCGCAGGATGCCGAATTCGTCCTCTATCACTGCGACAACATCCAGGCGACGGGCTTCCTCGAGCATATCAAGCTGCCCCATTACGTCGATTTCCAGTCCGAACTGGAGCTGATCCGACGCCTGCGCAAGGCGGCCGGGGCCGACATGCAGGAGGCCGCGGAATGACCGACCATGCCTACAATTTCGCCTATCTCGACGAGGCCACCAAACGGATGATCCGCCGCGCGATTCTCAAGGGCATCGCGGTGCCGGGCTATCAGGTGCCCTTTGCCAGCCGCGAGATGCCGATGCCCTATGGCTGGGGCACGGGCGGCGTGCAGGTGACGGCGGCCTGCCTCACGCCCGAAGATACGCTCAAGGTGATCGACCAGGGCGCGGATGACACCACGAACGCGGTCTCGATCCGCAAGTTCTTCGAACGCACGGGCGGGGTGGAGACTACCACCCACACGAGCGAGGCGAGCGTCATCCAGACCCGCCACCGCATCCCCGAAGAGCCGCTGCGTGAAGGCCAGATCCTCGTCTATCAGGTGCCGATCCCGGAGCCTTTGCGCTTCCTCGAACCGCGTGAGAGCGAGACCCGCAAAATGCACGCGCTCGAGGAATACGGGCTGATGCATGTGAAACTCTACGAGGACATCGCGCGCCATGGCGAAATCTCGACTTCCTATGCCTATCCGGTGAACGTCGAGGGGCGCTATGTGATGGACCCGTCGCCGATACCGAAATTCGACAATCCGAAACTGGGCGGCAATCCCGCGATCCAGCTGTTCGGGGCAGGGCGCGAGCAGCGGATCTATGCGCTGCCGCCCTTCACCGAGGTCGTCAGCCTCGATTTCGAGGATCACCCGTTTCAGGCCTCGAAAGCCGATCATGATTGCGATCTGTGCGGCTGCGCCACGAGCTATCTCGACGAGGTCATCACCGACGACCGGGGCGGGCGAATGTTCGTCTGCTCGGATACCGATTTCTGCGAAAGCCGCCGGAGCGCGGGGCATCGCGGGCGGTTGAGCCCGGAGGAGATGGCATGAGGGATTTCAAGGATACCGCCCTTCTGCAGGTCGAGGGGCTGACCAAGCGCTATGGCGCGCGGATCGGCTGCGCGGATGTGAGCTTTGATCTCTGGCCGGGTGAGGTTCTGGGGATCGTGGGCGAGAGTGGCTCGGGCAAATCCACACTGCTGAGCTGCCTCGCAGGTCATCTCACCCCCGATCATGGGCGCGTGCTTTATCAGGGGCGCGACACCCTCGCGATGAATGAACCCGAACGCCGGGTGCTGGGCCGCACCGACTGGGCCTTCGTGCATCAGAACCCGCGTGACGGGTTGCGCATGGGCGTCTCGGCGGGCGGCAATGTGGGCGAGCGGCTGATGGCGGTGGGCGCACGCAATTACGGCGCGATCCGCGAGGCCGCGACCGACTGGCTCGCCCGGGTCGAGATCGACGCAGGCCGGATCGACGACCGCCCGCGGCAGTTCTCGGGCGGGATGCAGCAGCGCTTGCAGATTGCGCGCAACCTCGTGACCGGGCCGAAGCTCGTGTTCATGGACGAACCGACCGGCGGGCTCGACGTGAGCGTACAGGCGCGGCTTTTGGACCTGCTGCGCGGGCTGGTGCGCGATATGGGGCTGTCGGTGATCCTCGTCACCCATGACCTCGCCGTGGCACGGCTGCTGGCCGACCGGCTGATGGTGATGCAGGGCGGGCATGTGATCGAGCACGGGCTGACCGATCAGGTGCTCGACGATCCGCAGGCGCCCTATACGCAGCTTCTCGTGTCTTCCGTCCTGCAGGTATGAGCCCATGATCGAGATCGAAAACCTCTCCAAATCCTTTACCCTGCACAATCAGGGCGGCGCCACGATCCCGGTGATGGCGGGCGCGCATCTGAGCGTGGCCCCCGGGGAATGCGTGGCTCTGACAGGCGCGTCGGGCGCGGGCAAGTCCACGCTGATGCGGATGATCTGGGGCAACTACCTTGCCGCCTCGGGCTCGATCCGGGTCGGCGGGCTCGACATCACGCGCGCTGCCCCGCGCGAGATCATCGCGCTCAGGCGCGACACGCTCGGCTATGTCAGCCAGTTCCTGCGGGTCGTGCCGCGCGTGCCGACGCTGCGGGTGGTGGCCGAACCGCTTCTATCCCTGGGAACACCCGAGGCGCAGGCCGAGGCGCGCGCCGCTGAACTCCTCGCCCAGCTCAACATTCCCGAACGGCTCTGGAGCCTTTCGCCCACGACTTTCTCGGGCGGCGAGCAGCAGCGGGTGAATATCGCGCGCGGCTTCGTGCATGGCTACCCCGCGCTGTTGCTCGATGAGCCCACCGCCTCGCTCGACGCGACCAACCGCGAGGTCGTGCTGCGGCTGATCGAAGACGCCAAGGCGCGCGGCGCGGCGATCGTGGGCATCTTCCACGACGAGGCGGCGCGGGCGCGGGTCTGCGACCGCGAGGTCGATGTCACCGGCTT
Source organism: Thioclava marina (assembly GCF_002020135.1). Classification (GTDB taxonomy): domain Bacteria; phylum Pseudomonadota; class Alphaproteobacteria; order Rhodobacterales; family Rhodobacteraceae; genus Thioclava; species Thioclava marina. Next base: position 22,760 of record NZ_MPZS01000003.1, read on the forward strand.
CACCCCGGCTGCGGCGCGGGGGGCGGCATGAGCGGGCGGCTGATCGCGGTTGTGGGCCCGTCGGGCGCGGGCAAGGACACGCTGATCCGCGGCGCGATGGCGCGTGATCCCGCGCTGCACTGGGCGCGTCGCTCGGTTACGCGCCCGCCCTCGGGGACCGAGCCGTTCGAAAGCCTGACCGAAGACGAATTCGACAGTCGCCTCGCGGCGGATCGCTTCGCGCTGCATTGGCAGGCGCATGGGCTGCGTTACGGGGTGGCGCGGGCCGAGCTGCTGCCGATGGAGGACGGGGCCACCGTTCTCTTCAACGGCTCGCGTGCCGCTTTGGCCGAGGCATATGAGCAGTTTCCCGATTTGCAGGCCATCGAAGTCACCGCCCCGTCCGTGCTGCTGGTCAAGCGGCTCGCGGCACGCGGCCGCGAAAGTGCGGATGAGATCGCGGACCGGATCGCGCGCAGTTGCAAGGAGCTGCCCGAGGGACTGCCCCTGCGCCGGGTGATGAATGACGGCACGGTCGAGGAGGGCGTCGAGCGTCTGCTTGCGGCCCTTCAGCCGGTCAGGGCGTAGCGATGCAGCAGATGGAACCGTCCACTTTCAGGCGCCTCCCCGAAAAGGCACAGCGAGTCGATCACATGCGGCGCGTCCAGATAGGGCGCGAATTCGCGTCGGGCGACGACGGCCACAGCCTCTGCGACCTCGGGGGAAAGGCGGCCGCTCAGGGTCAGATGCATCTGGAATTGCTCGAAGACGTAAGGGTAGCCGAAGCACTCCAGCAAGTCGCGCTGGCGGTCGCTGAGCGCCTCGGGGTTGCGCTTGGCCAGCTCGCTCTCGCTGAGCGGTGCGCGGGTGCGGTCGAGCCGTTCGACCACCTCTCCCGCCATGGCTTGCAACAGCGTCACATCCCCGACCGGACGCAGCGCAAGAAAATCGCCCAGGCGCGCCACTTCCAGCCCGTCCAGCGTGACCGGTGCAAGCTGCCCGGCCAAGGCTCCGAGCGCCTCGCCCAGATCGTCGCCCGTCAGCCCCTCGGCCAGCCGGAACGGCGCCTTGATCGTGGCGTGAAACCCGTATTTGCGCGGTGTTTCGGTGATCTCGGACAGCGGCAGAGGCAGCCCGTCAAGCTGCGGCTGCGCGACCTCGGCACCCGTCACCGCGTCCCAACCCAGCCAGGCCGAGCCAGCCTGCATCAACCCGTCGCGCGGCGCGTAGTAGATCGCATATCGTGTGTAATATCCCATGCCCGCCTTTTCCCCGCGTTTTGTCACGTCGATGTGACACTTCGCTGCGAAAGCGGCAAGACGTTCAACCGGAGCCTCCCATGAGTGATCTCATCCTCGCCAATGCAACCCTCGTTCTGCCCCGCGAGGTGATCCGCGGATCGCTCGTCATCGAAGACGGGCATATCGCGCGGATCGACGAGGGCGCGAGCATTCCCGAAGGCGCGACGGATTGCGGTGGCGATCTGGTGATGCCGGGGCTGATCGAGTTGCACACTGACAATCTCGAACGCCATATCGAGCCGCGCCCCAAGGTGAACTGGCCGCATTCGGCAGCGATCATCGCCCATGACGCGGAACTTGCCTCGGTGGGGATCACCACCGTTTTCGACGCGCTGCGCGTGGGCTCGATCGGTGTCTCCGGGTCGAGCCGGACCGATTACCACGAATATGCGCGTGCTCTCGCGAGTGAAATTCTGGGGATGCGCGATGCGGGCGGGCTGCGCATCAGCCATTATCTGCATCTGCGCGCCGAAACCTGTTCCGAGACCCTGATCGAGGAGCTTGCGAAATTCGGGCCCGAGGATCGCGTGGGGATCGTGAGCCTGATGGATCACACCCCCGGCGAGCGCCAGTTCCGCGACCTGAGCAAGCTGCGCGATTATGTCTGCGGCAAGCACGGGCTGAGCGATGCCGCTTTCGACGATCACGTCGCAAGCCAGATCGCGCTGAAGGAACGCCTTGGTGCGCATCATCTGGAAGCCGCGATCGCGGCGGCGGGGCGCTACGGCGCGGTGCTCGCCAGCCATGACGACACCACGGCCGAGCAGGTCGCGCAATCGGCGGCGCAGGGCGTGCATTTTGCCGAGTTCCCGACGACGCGCGAGGCGGCCGAGGCATGTCGAGCGCAGGGGATCGCGGTGATGATGGGGGCGCCGAACTTGATCCGGGGCGGCTCGCATTCGGGCAATGTCGCGGCGCATGAGCTGGCAGAAGCGGACCTGCTCGATATCGTCTCGTCGGATTACGTGCCCTCGGCGCTTCTGTCGGCGGCGCTTCTGCTGGGCGATCTCTGGGATGATCTGGCGCGCGGGATCGCCACCGTGACCGCGGCGCCGGCCGATGCGGTCGGGCTTGAAGATCGCGGGCGGCTCGAGCCTGGCAAACGCGCGGATGTCATCCGCGTGCACCGGTTCAACGGGTCCGGTGCGCTGCGCGGCACTTGGGTCAAGGGCGAGCGTGTGGGCTGAAATCTTGCCCGCAACGCCGGTCATCTGATCGTGCGTGTACCGTTCGCGGCAGGCAAAGGGCGACGTTCTCGTTGCGGTGAAGAGGTTTTCGGACTCGATGGACGCGGCGACCGGGGCGGCGCTTTCGGGGTTGAAGCCGGGCTATTCGGCGCGACTTGGGGCCGCTTTGCGCCATGCCGGGAGAGATCTCGGCCAAGTGCCGCGTCATCGCCGCTTGTTGCTTCTTATCACGGATGGTGAGCCCTCCGATATCGACACGCCCGATCCGGAATATCTGGTTCGAGATGCGCAGCGCGCCGTCCGCAGCCTGAGCGCGATGGGAATCGATGTTTTCTGCGTCGGCCCCGGACCGCGGAACAAGGAACAGGAGGCCGCTATCTTCGGACGGAACGGCTTTATCCAGATCGACACGCTCAACACGCTGCCGGACAAGCTCTTGTCGTTCTATCTCAGACTGACGCGCTAGGTTCGCGCGGCATCCGTCAGGCACTGATTGGCCCCGGACTCGCGGCGCGCAAATCGAGAGGTCATCCACCGGACTTGCGCGCGTCGCGGATCGCGGGATGCAGCGCGCGGTAGCGGGCATATTGCGCGTCAAAGGCGACACGGAGATCCGCGCGTGGGGCGATGCGCTCGGCGATGGCCGGTGCGGTGCAGATCTCGGACGGAGCGGCGTTGGTCGCAGCGCAAAGGCCGAGGCGGGCCGCCCCGAAAGCCGCGCCGTAATCCCCGGCTTCGGGCAGCAGGATCTCGGTGTCGAGATTGGTTGCGATCATCTCGAGCCAGAGCCGCGACCGCGAGCCGCCGCCGACCGCGATCAGCTGATCGACCCGCGTCCCGGCCTCTGCCAGCACCCGCTGACAGTCCCGGAAGGCGAAGGCGACGCCCTCCATCACCGCTTGTGTCATGCTCTCGGCGGTACTCAGATGCGACAACCCGGTGAAACTGCCGCGCGCGGTCGCGTCGTTATGCGGGGTGCGCTCGCCCGAGAGATAGGGCAGGAAGATCTCTTCTCCCGGGCCCCGATAGCCGCGCGCCACGGAACCGGTCAGCTCTACGACATCCCGCCCGACCAGATTTGCGATCCAGTTGAGGCTGTCGCTTGCCGACAGGATCACCCCCATCTGGTGCCACATGCCGGGCAGGGCATGGCAGAAGCTGTGCACCGCGCCAGCCGTATTGGGCGAAAACCGGTCATCTGCGACGAAAAGCACGCCGGAGGTGCCAAGCGAGACGAAGCCCTTGCCGGGGGTGATCGCACCGATCCCGCAAGCCGAGGCGGCATTGTCGCCGCCGCCGCCCGCAACGGGGACGGGGCTGGAAATCCCCCAGCGCGCGCGCAGTTCGGCGCGCAATGCGCCTGCGACCGCAGTGCCCTCGACGAGGGCGGGCATATGGTTGCGCGCGAGCCCCGTCGCCGCGAGGATCGTATCGGACCAGTCGCGCCTGCCGACATCGAGCCAGAGCGTGCCCGCCGCATCCGACATCTCCGAGATATGCTCGCCGGTCAGACGCAGCCGAAGGTAATCCTTCGGCAGGAGCACTTTCGCGACTTTCTCGAAGATCGCGGGCTCGTGGCGCGCGACCCAGATCAGTTTGGGCGCGGTGAAGCCGGGCATCGCGAGGTTGCCGGTGATTGCGTGCAGATCGGGGGCGTCAGTTTCAAGTGCCGCGCATTCCTCGGCTGAGCGCATGTCGTTCCAAAGGATCGCGGGGCGCAGCACCGCGTCGGCAGCATCGAGCAGAACCGCCCCATGCATCTGTCCCGACAATCCCAGCCCGCGCAGCGCAGCCATATCCTTGGGCGCCTTCGCGGCCAGCGCGTCGAGCGCGGCGAGCGTTGCCTGCCACCAGTCCTCGGGGCCTTGCTCGGACCAGCCCGGATGCGGGCGCGAGACCGAGAGGGGCTGATGCGCTTCGGCCACAACCGTGCCGGTCGGGTCGATCAGCGCCGCCTTGACCCCGGAGGTGCCCAGATCGATGCCCAGATAGGTCTCGCGCGTCATGTCTTCTTTCCTAATGCCGCTCAGGACGCGAGATAGGCGTCGATCGCGGCGCTCATGCCCTCGGCCCAGATCATCTCGAGCCAATGGGCGAAAGCGTCGGCGAAACGCGGCGTGTCGGCAAGATCGCCATAGGTCTGGCGCATCTCGAGCCAGCGGCGGGGATCGGATTTCGCCTCCTGCGCGCGCAGCGTGAGCGCCTCCCAGAACGGATCGTTCGGGGTGATCTCGGAGCCGTCCTCGCGGGTGCCGGCGCACATCCGCGCCCAGGCAGCCTCGACCAGTGCAAGCCCGGATACCGGCTTGCCTGCGGCCAGACCCTCGCGCACCGAAGGCAGAACGAAGCCCGGGTGACGCGACGATCCGTCGAAAGCCACGCGCCGCGTCGTGTCGACGATGGCGGGGTTCGAGAACCGCCGCGCGATCAAGTCGACATAGGCTTCGGGTGTCATTCCGGGCACTTCGGCGACATGGGGAGCGATCTCCTCACGCTCGACCTTGTCGTAGAGCGCGCGGATCTTGGGGTGCTCCATGCAGCCCGAGATCGTCTCGACGCGCAGCACCTCGCCGGGCACGGAAATCACCTGATGCCCGCCATTGAGAATGCGGATCTTCATCACCTCGTAATCATGCACCCGGTTCGAGAAGGTCGCGCCCGCGCGGTCCCAATCGGGGCGCCCGGCGCAGAAATCGTCCTCGATCACCCATTGACGGAAATTCTCATGCGTGACCGGCGCCGCGTCGTCGATCCCGAAAGCGAGCGCCTGGGCGAGCTCTTTCGGGCCGGTCGCGGGCACGATGCAATCGACCATCGAATTGGGAAAGGAGCAATTCGCCTCGATCCAGTCCGCGAGCTCGGGATCCTGCATCCGCGCGAGCGAGACCACCGTCTGACGCAGGATGCGGCCATTGCCTTGCAGATTGTCGCAGCTCTGGCCGGTGAAGGGGCCGGTGCCGCGCTCGCGCCGTAGTCGCAGCGCCGCGACCATCGCGCCGAATGCGGTGCGCGGGCGATCGGGATTGGCCGCGTCATGGACGATATCGGGATGGGCCGCGTCAAAGCCCTTGCCGGCGGGTTCGATGTAATAGCCACCCTCGGTCACGGTCAGCGCGACGATGCGGATATCGGGCTCGGCCATCCGCGCGATGAGCGCGCCATTGCCGTCCTCGATCGCGACATAGTCGATCATCGAGCCCACGACCTCGGCCGAGGAGCTTTCGGGGCCAAGTTCGATCAGCGTCGTCAGATAGTCCTGAGCGGCCAGTTTCGCGCGCTGCACGGCGTCATAGGGGCGCACGCCTGCGCCGACGATAGCCCAATCCTGTGCGAGACCCTGCTGCATCAATCGGTGCAGATACCACGCCTGATGCGCGCGGTGAAAATTGCCCAGCCCGATATGCACGATCCCGGCGCGGAGCGCGCTTCGGTCATAGCGGGGCCGCTCCACGCTTTCGGGCAGGCGGTTCAGGGTCGCATTCGAGAGCTTGATGGCCATCTCGGGGGCTCCTTCTTCCGGCGTGGGCCGGTCAACTCATCCAGTTGCCGCCATCGACATTGAGCGTCTGGGCGGTTATGTATCGGGCGTCGTCGGAAGCGAGAAAAACGCATGGATCGGCGATGTCCTCAGGGCGGCCCATCCGTCCGAGCGGCACGGCCTCGCCGACAAGGCGTTTCTTCTCGCCTGGTGCGCGGTGCTCGTATTTCGCGAAAAGCGCGTCGACCTGATCCCACATCGGGGTGTCGACCACGCCCGGCGCGATGGCGTTCACGCGGATCTTGTGGGGGGCGAATTCCAGCGCGAGCGATTGCGTGAGCGAGATCACCGCCGCCTTGGTCGAACAGTAGATCGCGATGTTCGGCTCGCCCCGCCGTCCGGCCTGCGAGCTGAAATTCACGATTGCGCCGCCTTTTCCGCGCCGCTTCATCCCCGGCACGACGGCCTGAATGGTAAAGAGCGTGCCCGCGACGTTGATGTCGTATTGGCGGCGGTAGTCCTCGAAGGTGATCTCTTCGATCGGGGCCATGTTGAAGACGCCCGCATTGTTCACGAGAATGTCGATCCCGCCCCAGCGTGCCTCGATGGAGGCGACGCCTGCCGCGATCTCCTCGCGGTCGGTGACATCCATCGCGACGGCCATCGCCTCGGGGCCGAGGGCGGCGGCAGTCTCTGCCGCCTCCGCTTCGAGCCGGTCGGCCACGGCGACCCGCGCCCCCGCCGCGACATAGGCCGCGCAGATGGCCCGGCCGATCCCGCGCGCCCCTCCGGTGACGAGGGCGACCTTGCCCGCGAGCGCGCTCATGCGATCCGCATCCCGTCCGCGTCGAAGCGATGGATCTTGTCCTCCTGCGGGGTGAGGAAGATCGTGTCGCCATGGCGCAGGCTGACTTCGCCGCTGGTGCGCACGGTCATGCTCTCGGCGAGCCCGGTGCCCATCACGTGGAAGAACGTGTCCGAACCCAGATGCTCGGAAACGCCGACCGTGCCCTTCCACGCGCCTTCGCTGGGCGAGATCGAGATGTGTTCGGGGCGGATGCCGATGGTATGCGCACCAAGTCTCGCGGCTTCCGCGCCGGTGATGAAATTCATCTTCGGACTGCCGATGAAGCCTGCGACGAAGAGATTGCGCGGGCGCTCGTAGAGTTCGAGCGGAGCGCCGACCTGCTCGATCCGGCCCGCTTGCAGCACCACGATCTTGTCGGCCATGGTCATTGCCTCGACCTGATCGTGGGTGACGTAGATCATCGTCGTGGCGAGGCGGTTATGCAGCTCGGAAATCTCCAGCCGCATTCCAACGCGCAGCGCCGCGTCGAGGTTCGACAGAGGTTCGTCGAAGAGGAAGGCTGCCGGTTCGCGCACGATGGCGCGGCCGATGGCGACGCGCTGGCGCTGACCGCCCGAAAGCTGGCCGGGGCGGCGATCGAGGTAATCCCCGAGGTTGAGAACCTTCGCCGCCGCTTCCACGCGCCTGTCGATCTCGGCCTGATCGAACTTCGCCATCTTCAGCGGGAAGGCGATGTTCTTGCGCACCGACATATGCGGGTAGAGCGCATAGCTCTGGAACACCATGGCGAGGCGGCGTTTCGCGGGCACCAGCCCGGTCGCATCCGTCCCGTCGATCGCGATCGTGCCGCTCGTGACATCCTCGAGCCCCGCGATCAGGCGCAGAAGCGTCGACTTGCCACAACCCGAGGGGCCGACGAAGACGGCGAACTCGCCATCGTTGATCTCCAGATCGAGCGGCGGGATGACCTCGACCTCGCCGAATTTCTTGGTGACCTTGGAAAGGGTGATCTGTCCCATGTCGCGCCCCCTATTTCACCGCGCCGAAGGTCAGGCCGCGGACAAGCTGTTTCTGAGAGAACCACCCCAGGATCAGGATCGGCGCGATGGCCATCATGGAGGCGGCGGAGAGTTTGGCGTAGAAAAGGCCCTCGGGGCTGGAATAGGAGGCGATGAAGGCGGTGAGTGGTGCGGCGTTCGCAGCCGTCAGGTTCAGCGTCCAGAAGGCCTCGTTCCAGGCGAGGATGACGTTGAGCAGGAGCGTCGAGGCGATCCCCGGTATCGCCATCGGCGTGAGGATATGAATTACCTCCTCGCGCAGCCCCGCCCCGTCCATGCGGGCGGCTTCGAGGATCTCGCCGGGGATTTCCTTGAAATAGGTGTAGAGCATCCAGACGATGATCGGCAGGTCGATCAGGGTCAGGATGATCACCAGACCCGTGCGCGTATCCATCAGCCCGGTGTTCTTGAACAGCAGGAAGATCGGGATCAGCACGCCCACCGGCGGAAGCATCTTGGTCGAGAGCATCCACATCAGCACGTCCTTGGTGCGCTTTCCGGGCACGAACGCCATCGACCAGGCGGCGGGGATCGCGATGATCAGCCCGAGCACGGTCGAGCCGACCGAGATCACCACCGAGTTCATGAAATGCAGGAAGTAGTCCGAGCGCTCGTTGACCTCGATGTAGTTCTCCAGCGTCCAGTTGAAGAAGAGGAAATGCGGTGGCGTGGCCACGGCCTCCCCTTCGGTCTTGAACGAGGTCAGGAAGGTCCACAGGATCGGGAAGAAGATCAGGAAGGCCACGGCCCAGGCAATGGCGGTCACGATCACGCGGCGGCGGGTGGAAACTCTGCGAGCCATGATATCCTCCTCACGCGTCGAGGTTCTTGCCGATCATCCGCATCAGGAAGATCGCAACGATATTGGCGAGGATGACGGCAATGATGCCGCCGGCGGAGCCTCCGCCCACGTCGAATTGCAGCAGCGACTGGGCGTAGACGAGATAGGTCAGGTTGGTCGAGGCCGTACCGGGCCCGCCATTCGTGGTCACCAGGATCTCGGCGAAGACCGACAGCAGGAAGATCGTCTGGATCAGGATGACCACGGTCGTCGCGCGCGCCAGGTGCGGCACGGTGATATAGACGAAGCGCGAGATCGCCCCGGCCCCGTCCATCTCGGCCGCTTCCATCTGCTCGCTATCAAGCGATTGCAGCGCGGTCAGCAGGATCAGCGTCGAGAAGGGCAGCCATTGCCAGGCCACGATCATGATGACCGAGAACAGCGGCGCATGGGCGAGGAAATCGAAGGGCGGCAGCCCGAGCGAGGTCGCGATCCAGCCGAAGAGCCCGTTCACCGGGTTCATGAACATGTTCTTCCAGACCAGCGCCGAGACGGTGGGCATGACGAAGAAGGGGGCGATCACCAGGACCCTGACGATCCCCTGTCCCCAGATCGGCTGATCGAGGAGCAGCGCCAGCAGCGTACCGCCGACCGTGGTGATGAGGAGGACGCCCCCGACCAGCACCAGCGTATTGATCAACGCGGTGGTGAAGGCGGGATCGGTGAGGAAATACTTGTAATTGTCGAAGCCGATGAAGTTATGCGCGCCCGGCATCAACAGGTTGTAGTTGAGGAACGAGAAGTAGATCGTCATCGACAGCGGGACGATCATCCAGCCCAGCAGCAGCAGGACTGCCGGTGAGATCATCAGCCGCGATGCGGCGCGTGAATGCTTGGTGGCCATCTCCCCCTCCCTCGTTTGACGGCAGAATTTGGTGGCGGGGCCGGTATGGGGCGGCCCCGCCGGGGTGGGCGGCTTACTTGATGTAGCCTGCCTTCTTCATTTCACGCTCGGTCAGGGACTGCGCGTTCTGAAGCGCCTGATCGGCCGTGATCTGACCCGCGAGGGCCGCCGAGAACTGCTGGCCGACAGCGGTGCCGATCGCCTGGAACTCGGGGATCGCGACGAATTGCACGCCGGTATAGGGCACGTCCTGCACCGAGGGGCTCTTCGGATCAGCCGCGTTGATCGACTTCAGCGTCAGATCCGCGAAAGGCGCCGCGCTGGTGTAGTCGGGGTTCTCGTAGAGCGAGGTGCGGGTGCCCGGGGGCACGTTCGCCCAACCTTCTTTCGAGGCGACGAGCGCGGTGTATTCCTTCGAGGTCGCCCATTCGATGAAGGTCTTCGCGGCGTCTTCCTTCTGAGTGCCCGCCGGGATCGCCAGCGTCCAGGCCCAAAGCCAGTTGCCGTTCTTCGCCACGCCATCCTTGTGCGGGGCCATCGCGAAGCCGACCTGATCGGCGACCTTGCTGTCCTTGGGGTTGGTCACGAAGGAGGCCGCGACGGTTGCGTCCATCCACATGCCGCACTTGCCCTGCTGGAACAGCGCCAGGTTCTCGTTGAAGCCGTTCGACGAGGCGCCGGGCGGGCCGTATTCGTTCATCAGGTTCAGATAGGTGGTGAGGGTGTTCTTCCACTCCGGCGTGTTGAACTGCGGGTTCCAGTCCATGTCGAACCAGCGGCCACCCATCGAGTTGTCCATCGCCGAGAGGAAAGCCATGTTCTCGCCCCAGCCGGCCTTGCCGCGCAGGCAGATGCCGTAGATGCCCGCTTCCTTGTCGGTCATCGCGGCGGCGGCTTTCTCGATGTCGGCCCAGGTCGGGTCCTCGGGCATCGTGAGCCCGGCCTTCTCCATCAGGTCCTTGCGATACATGGTGAAGGAGCTCTCGCCGTAGAAGGGCAGGGCGTAGAGGTGATCATCCACCGTCAGGCCCGAGCGGATCGCCGGCAAAAGGTCGTTCACGTCATAGCTGTCGGGCAGATCGTCGAGAGCCACGAGCCAGCCCTGCTTGCCCCAGATCGGAACCTCGTAGGTGCCGATGGTCATCACGTCATACTGACCGGCCTTGGTCGCCACGTCCGTCGTCACCTTCTGGCGCAGGACGTTCTCTTCCATGGTGACCCAGTTCACCTTGATGTCGGGATGCGCGGCGTAGAAGTCATCCATCAATCCCTGCATGCGGATCATGTCGCCGTTGTTCACGGTCGCGACGGTGATAGTGGTCTCTGCCATTGCGCCGCTGGCGGTCAAGCCAAGGACGCACGCGCCCGCGAGCGCGCGAAATTTCATTGTCATGTTTCTCCTCCCAAAGAATCCGAGCAGATGCCCAGAGTATGAGCGAATGCTCACTCATGTGCGATTTTCTGTCAACTCCCTTTTCGAAAACCGTCCGGTTCGTGGGAGAAGAGATTAGGAGAGAAGCGCCTCGGCGGTTTGTTCGGACGTCACCAACCCGTTGAGCAGGCGTCCCTTTAGCGCCGCGCGCAGGGGGGTGACCTTCTCGGGGCCCGCAGCGATCCCGATCGTGTGAGCCCCCTCGCGCCCACCCGGGCGCAAGCCGCCAACACGTCGCGACAGGCGGCTTTCGAGAAAACGCCCCTGCGAATCGAAGCACCAGGAGGCGATCTCGCCCACAGCGCCAAGCGCGCGCTCCTCGCGCAGATCATCGGCCGAGATGAACCCGTCGACGTAAAGCGGCGCGCTCTCGCTCATCTGGCCGACGCCCACGAAGGTCACATCGGCCTCTGCCGCGAGCAATGCGACGATCTTGAGCTGCGGCAGCGCGTAGAAACTGCGCCGGATCTCGGGGTCGTCGAGCAGCACCGGCAGGGGCATCGGGTAGTGGCGTGCGTTCAGCTTGTCGGCCGCCCGCATGATCACGTCATAATTCGACGCGGTCCCGTCGGGAGAGATGTTGCCGATCAGGGAAACGAGCTTGTGCTGCTCGCAATTGATCTTCGGCAATTCTTCGACCATCGCGCGCAGCGCGCGCCCGGTGCCAAGCGCGATCGTCTGCGGTTCGGGCTGGCGCAGGAAACGCTCCATCACGCTCGCCGCGACGGGGGCGATCGCATGGGTGGGATCGGCGCCCTCACCCAAGCGCGGGGCGACACGGACGGTTTTCAGGTCATAGCGCCGTTTCAGTTCGGCCTCGAGCGCGAGGCATCCGGCGATGCGATGCTCCAGCCGGACATGGATCAGCCCCTCCGCCATGGCCTTGGAAACAAGGCGCTGGGCGCGCTGGCGCGAGACGCCAAGCTCTGTCGCGATCTGATCCTGGGTCAGCCCGCCGACATAATAGAGCCAGGCCGCACGCGCTGCCGCATCGGTCGCGCTTTCCTCGGGATCGGGCAGGCGCTTTTTCATCAGCGGGCGGGCTCCTTCGCTTGCAACTCCGGGAATTGCACGAAAAAGCGCGAAAAGCCACCAAGTGTCACCTCGGGAGGCGGCATGCCCTCCGGCAGGTGTACATCGCTCATGTGGCTGCCTCCGGTGAAATGGCACAGACGCATCCCGGCTGCCTGGCCTGCGCGCAGGCCCATCAGGCTGTCTTCGATCACGAGGCAGCGCGCAGGTTCCGCGCCCATCTGGGCTGCGGCGTGGAGAAAGAGATCGGGGGCGGGCTTGCCATTTGCGACCTGCGAGGCGGTGAAGATGCGGCCCGCGAAAGCTTCGGAAAGCCCGGTGAGCTGGAGCGAGCGCGCCACGCGTGCGGGGCTTGAAGAGGTCGCGGCGCAAAACGGCACCGTCAGCCGCGAGAGCACCTCGGCAACCCCCGGCATGATCGTCAGATCGCGCTCGAACGCCGCCAGGAGACGGGCGCGGTAATCGGCTTCGAACTGGTCGGGGAGGGTGATGCCGAATTCCTCGCGCACGCGCTGGAGCACCACTGGATAGCTGCGCCCGAGAAAGTTCCGGGCGACAAAGCCCATGTCGATCTCGATGCCATGTTCAGCCAATTCGGCAATCAGCATCCGCGCGCTGATCACCTCGCTGTCGATCAGCACCCCGTCGCAATCGAAGATGACGAGCTCGATGGCTGCGCCCATGTCCACGTCCCTTCGCTCCCCATGTCCAGTGAGCAACCTATCGCGAGGTTGAGCAATTTCTCAAGCGCCAAGGCGTCCTTGCCCCGCAAACGCGATCCTGCGCTGGCTGACGCAGCGGCCGCGGAACAGCAGTCCAGACCGCGTCGCGATCTATGTCACGAGATCTTCGCCTCGGCCTTGAGCGCATTGGCAAGAGAGCGGAAACGCGCCTCGGCGACCTCTCCGAAAAGTGCGGTGCCGCGCTTGGTCAGCTTCAGCTCCAGAACGCCCTTCTTGGCCGAATATTGGAGCTCTCCGGCGTCGCCGGGGCTGTGGGTCGCGAACATCGATCCGAAGCGCATCGCCTTGCCCAGCACCTCTGCTTCCTGAATGTCCTCGTCGCTCAGCAGGGGCAGGAACGGTTCAAGGCGCGAGCCGTTGCGAGAGTTCTTGTAACGGTGCAGGAGCGCCACTCCGAGCCAGATCCGCTCGGCATGGGACATGGCCGAGTAATTCGCGCGGGTGACATTCTCGAAACAGGCCTCGGCGCGGTAATCGGGATGCGTGCGCCACGTCGTGTCGTGAAGCAGGCAGGCGGCGCGCACGAGGCGGAATTTCTCGGGCGGCAGCGGACCGAAGATCGGCTCGATGAAGGCGTGCAGTTTCTTGCCAAATCCGGGCATCCGGCTCATCACGCGCTCGGTATGGCGGGCAGCCTCGACCAATGGGTCACGGCGGCGCAGGCGCTCGGGCATCTGCTCGTAGAGCAGACCCTCGCGGATACCGTAGGCCGAGACGTCGATCTCCTTGGGCTGGAAGGTCTCGATCAGCTCGCGCAGCACTTGCGTGGCAAGCGGGACCAGCTCCATCCGCGCGGAGGAGGTGCCGGTCTTGGCCCGCAGCTTCTCGTTGTCGGATTTGGCGATCCAGTCGATCGTCTCCACCAACCCCTCGGGGTCCATCCGGTATTCGTGCAAAACCAGCAGCGGATAGCCGCGCCGCTCCATGTCGAGCCGTGCGATCGCGCGCCACGAGCCACCCACGAGGTAGATGCGTTCGTGATCGGTGCCGACCTGTGCGGCAAGCTCGGCCATCGTGGCCTGGATATGCGCGGTGACGGCCTTCTTGCCGCCCTCGATCTGTTGCAGGCGGAACGGGCCGAGTTGCGAGGTGGCGCGGCGCCAGACCTTCCCGGCGCGGATCTCGGCCAGCTCCATCGAGTTGCCGCCGATGTCGCAGACAAGCCCCTCGGCCTCGGGCCAGCCCAGAAGCACGCCCTGCGCCGAGAGCCTCGCCTCCTCGATCCCGTCGATCACATGGACCTTGAGGCCGGTCTCTTTCTCGATCTGCGCGTGATACTCGGGGCCGTCCTCGGCATCGCGCATCGCGGCGGTCGCAACGCAGGTGAGCGGGCCGATATCCATCCCTTCGGCAAGGGCGGCGAAGCGTTTGAGCGCCACAAGGCCGCGCGCGCGCCCCTCGGGATTGAGCCGACCGGTCTCGGCCAGCCCCTGACCGAGGCCCGCCATTACCTTTTCGTTGAAGAAATAAGCCGGGCTGCGGGCCGCCCCGTCGAAGACCACCATGCGGATCGAGTTCGATCCGATATCGACGACGCCGACGCGCGAAAGCGCGCGCACGGACGGATCGTCGAAGAGCGGCTGACCAAAGGGATCCCAATCGTCGCCATCGGCAAGTTCCAGCGGCGCCTTGTTTTTCGTCATCGAGCCCGTCCGAGTGAGTCGTCCGGCCCCACGCTAGGGCTAGTCGAAGCTGTGGGCAAGTTTCGGAACGTCCTGTGCCCCTGCGGAACCCCGGCCCGAGAGCGAGGGATATTCCATGAAGAACCGGTGGCAGGAGAAGAGATCCTCCTTGCCCTCGGGCAGGTGGCGGATGAACTTGCCGTCGGGTTGCAGGATCCAGCTCTGCGCCTCGTCGGCCATGTTCGCGGACATGATCTGGCCGACGATCTGCGCTTTCACGGTGGGGTTCTTCGCCTCGATCAGCGTCTCGACCCGGCGGTTGAGGTTGCGCCCCATCCAGTCGGCTGAGGAGAAGAACACGCGCGCCTCGTTCGAGGGCAGGCTGTGGCCATTGCCGAAGCAGACGATGCGCGAATGTTCAAGGAAACGCCCGACGATGGATTTCACCCGGATGTTTTCGGACAGGCCCTTGATGCCCGGGCGAATGCCGCAGATGCCGCGGATCACGAGCGAGATCTTCACCCCCGCCTGACTGGCGGCATAGAGCGCGTCGATCACTTCGGATTCGATCAGCGAGTTCATCTTCGCCCAGATCTCGGCGGGCTTGCCCTGCCGCGCGTTCTCGGCCTCGCGCGCGATCAGCTCGAGCAGGCGCGGCTTGAGCGAGATCGGCGAGATCGCGAGGTTTTCAAGCCCTTCGGGCTGCACATAGCCCGAGAGGTAATTGAACACCTTGGTCGCATCGCGCCCCAGCGCCGCGTCGCAGGTGAAGAAGCTCAGGTCCGTGTAGATCTTCGCGGTGATCGGGTGGTAGTTGCCGGTGCCGTAGTGGGTATAGGTCACGAGCTGGTCGCCCTCGCGGCGCACCACGGTCGAGATCTTGGCATGGGTCTTGTAGTTGATGAAGCCGTAGACGACATGCGCGCCCGAGCGCTCCAGCCGGCGCGACTGGCGGATGTTCGCGGCCTCGTCGAAGCGCGCTTTCAGTTCGACCAATGCAGTAACCGACTTGCCGTTCTCGGCGGCCTCGCAAAGTGACGAGACGATCGGGCTGTCCTTCGAGGTGCGATAGAGCGTCTGCTTGATCGCCAGCACGTTCGGATCGTTGGCGGCCTGATCGAGGAAGCGCACCACGAGGTCGAAGGTCTCATAGGGGTGATGCAGAAGGATGTCCTTCTGCTTGATTGCGGCGAACATGTCGCCCTCGTGGTCCTGCACGCGTTCGGGCACGCGCGGGGTGAAGGGCGGCCAGAGCAGGTCGGGGCGCTCGCCCAGAACCAGTTCCTTCACATCAGCGATGCCGACGAGCCCCTTTTCCTCGACCACGTCCTCGGGAGCGACGTGCAATTCGCGCATCACGAGCGCTTGCAGGTCCTCGGGCGCGCCGGCCGAGACCGACATGCGGATGACCTGGCCCCGACGGCGGCGCTTGAGTGCGGTTTCGAATTCGCGCACGAGGTCTTCGGCCTCGTCCTCGACTTCGAGATCGCTGTCACGCAGCACCCGGAACGAGCACGAGCCCACATCCTTGTAGCCCGGAAAGAGCGAGCCGAGATGCAGCATCAGGAGCTGTTCGAGCGGCAGGAAGCGGGCTTCACCGGGCAGGCGCACGAAGCGGTCGATCTGCTGCGGGATCGGCAGCAGAGCCTGCAGGCGGCGATGATCGTTGTCGCGCTCCAGCTCGAGCGCGAGGCAGAAGCCCGTATTGGGGATGAAGGGGAAGGGGTGCGCCGGGTCGATCGCCAGCGGCGAGAGCACCGGGAAGACCTTGTTGAGGAAGTGATCCGAAAGAAAGTCGAGGTCGCGCTTGGTCAGCCGCGAGCGCGATACGACATGGATCCCCTCGCGTTCCATCTCGCGCTTGAGCGCCGACCATGTCGCCTGCTGCGTATCCATCAGGCGGCGCGCATTGGCGTTGATCTTCTCGAGCTGCTCGGCCGGCGACAGCCCGTCGTCGGAAGAGTTCACGTTGCCCTCGCGCACCAGCTCCATCAGGCCGGCCACGCGCACGGTATAGAATTCATCGAGGTTGGTGGCCGAGATCGACAGGAACCGCACCCGCTCGAGAAGGGGCACACGCGGATTGCGCGCCTCTTCCAGCACCCGCCAGTTGAAGGCAAGCCAGCTCAGTTCGCGGTTGAAGAAACGCCCCGGTCCGGTGATCTCCGCTTCGGGCAGCGTGATCGGGGTCGGGAAGGGGGACTTGAGGAAATCGGCTTGTGTCATGGCGCGCTTATCGTTGGAGTTTGTAATGCCTGCGTGACAGTTTGCGCGGCTCAGTCGAGACTGTCCAGCACCTCTGCGGCGAGCCTTTGGGTGATCGCGCGACGCTGCGCGAGCGCCTGCCGGTCGAGCGCGGCGACCAGCTTGCGCGCGGTGGCAAGCGAGCGGTCCATCCGCGTCACCAGCCACGAGATCAGGTTCGGCGCCACGGTCAGCTGGCGGTCGGCAAACAGCTTGACCAGAACCGCGGCCAGAAGCGCGTCATCGGGGGGCGTGATGCGCACCGTGGCGGTCGCTTCCATCCGGCTGATCAGGTCGGGTAGGGTGAGGCCCCAGTCGCGCGGCGGCGTGCGTGCGGTCAGCAGCAGTTGCCCGCCCTCGGCCTGCATCAGGTTATGCAGGTGAAAGAGCGCGCGCTGATGCTCGGGGCTTTGCGCGATCGCTTCGGCATCCTCGATCACCGCCGCACCCTGGGCGACCAGGTCGGGGGCCATGTCTTCGGTGAGATCGCGGGCGCGGAGCACGTCCGCTCCGTGCTCGTCGGCCCAGATCGCGGCGAGATGCGTCTTGCCCGCACCCTCGGGCCCGATCAGGATCATCCGCCCCAGTGGCCAGGCCTCTGGGCTGTCCAGCGTGGTCAGCGCCAGCGCATTCGCGGGGGCGATGAAGAAGTCCTCGCGCCCCTGCGCGGAACGCAGATGCAGCGGGAAGGTCAACTGCTCGGCCATTTCAGCTCTCGTTGTCGCTCGTCTCGGCTGCGCCCGTGCCGGTCCCTGTCTCCGCTGGAAGGCTTTGCGCCGACAGGCCGCGATAGAGCGCCCCATGCAGATATTGGTCAATGAAGAAACGCGCAACCACTCCGATCACCGCCGCGACCGGCACCGCGACCAGCATGCCGACGAAACCGAAGAGCGTGCCGAAGGCGGAAAGCGCGAAAATCAGCCAGAGAGGATGAAGCCCCACGGAATCGCCAACGAGTTTCGGCGTCACGAAATTGCCTTCGAGAAACTGGCCAAGCGCGAAAATGCCCGCGACGATCCCGATATTGAGCCATTCGCCCCAGAACTGGAACAGAGCCAGCCCGATCGCGAGCGTACCGCCGATGATCGCGCCGATATAGGGAATGAAGGTCAGCGCACCGGCAACCGAGCCCACGAGTAACCCGAAATCGAGCCCCGCCGCCATCAGCGCCACCGCGTAGAAAGTGCCGAGCACGAGGCAGACCGTGACCTGCCCACGCACGAACCCCGAAAGCACCCGGTCGATGTCGCGTGCGATCTGGCGGATCGTGGTGACGTGGTCGCGTGGCAGCCAGCCGTCGATCTTGGCGACCATCCTGTCCCAGTCGAGCAGCATGTAGAAAGCCACTACCGGCACCACAACGATGTAGATGACGACATTGACCACAGTCATCGCCGAGCTCAGGAGCGTCGCGGCGAGCTCCCCGCCACGCGACTTGATCGCGTCACCGAGGCTGTTGAGCGTGTCGTTGACGACGGAATTCTGCAACAGGTTCGGGAAGCGTTCGACGAGGAACGCCTGAAGCGAGCGCAATAGGTCGGGGGCCAGAGCGACGAGTTGGCTCAGCTGACGCACCAGCATCGGAACGATCGCGAGCGACAGGATGACGAAGGCCAGCACCGCCACCAGCGCGATGATCGCCGTCGAGGCCGCCCGCGAGAGCCCCAGCTTTTCCAGCCGGTCGGCCAGCGGGTCGAGGAAATAGGCGATTGCGCCCCCCATGATGAAGGGAAGGATCACATTGCCCAGCCACCATAGTGAAAACACCAGCACCAGCGTGGCGAGGCTCCAATAGGTGATCTGCTGGCGAACAGGCAGGGCCATCGCGGCTCCTTTGCGAAAGGGCGTTGTCCTAACGTGGCGAAACAGCGGGGGAAATCAAGGCTCAGCTCGCATCCGGGGCGGGATCGGGGGGCGGTGGCGGGACATAAGCCTCGGGATCGGCCTGCCATTTGCGCCATTGGGTGTAGAAGTCGTTTGGGTCGTCGTCAGTGAATATGGGCAACTCCCACTCTGGCCAATGAGCCGGGCGCGGCACTCCCTCGGGCAGGATCACCGAGGCGTCCCCGAAGGCGGCGGAGATTTGATCGGCGGTGAGTTCGACATCGTGGTAATCTACGTCTCTCAGCGCAGCACCTTGGAAAGTAGCTGCGCTGAGAGACGTAGAGGTATCCATCCGCGCCCTGCGGAGGTCCGCCCCCTCCATCCGCGTCTTATTGAGGCGTGCGCCGGATAAGATGGCGGAGGATAGGTCGGCGTTTTGCAGGTTGGAGCCGCGCAGGTCGAGCCGGTAGCCGGCATAGGCGCCGATCAGTTCCATCCAAGCGAACAATTCCCTTTCGTAAGTGTCGAGCGCCTCTTCCGTCAACGCCACTTCGTCGGCCTCAGGCAAGGCGGGGTAGGGCGTGTCGAAAACCCAGTCTGCATCCGGTTTGGCATCCGTGCCCCAGCGCGCCTCGTGTCGGCATTGATTGGCGTCACGGCGCCCGAGGATCGACAGCGCAAGCTGGATGTCCCCGCGCGGCTTGGGGAGACGACTAGCCCAAGTCTTGGTCGCCTCGGGAGATATCCAATCTTCTAAATCGTCCTGCTGCCGAATATTGTATTTCTCTTTGAAATCCTCGTCACGCAATGGCGGATCATCCGGACCGCTCGACGTTGTCTCGCGCTCGTAGGTTTCTCTCATCGAGATCCTCGCCTCGCTCGCCGGCGCGTTGTTGCGGATATAGGCGCAGAGGATTTCCATCACCCGCACATGGTCACGGCCCTTGTCATAAGCCACTGAGTCCTGCGAGATCCGTTCGAGCGAGAGGAGCCCGCCGATCCGCACCTCGATATTGGGTTCGCTACGCTCCTCCCCGTCGATCTTGACCACCTTCTCCGCGCCCAGTTGCTCCACCGCCTTCGAGATCCGGTCGGTGATATGGCCCTCCTTCTGGAAACCGAGCTGGCGGTGCTTGATCACCGTGCCCCAGATCACGAAGGGCGCGCCGAGGATCGCCGCGATCAAAGCGCCTGCCCCCAGATTGGGGCCGCCCGCGCCGGTCCAGACCTGATGGGAGGTCCCAAGAACGACGACGAAGGCCGCGATCAGGGCGAAGATCACGAGTATCGGGACGAAGATCAGAATCGCCGAGACGACAAATCCGATCAACCGCCCATAGGGGCGGGCCAGTTTCCAGTCCGGGGCGTCGGTGAGGCCGATCCAGTCGAGAAGGTCTTCGGGACGAGGTTTCTTTGCCATCAAATGCTCGCGTTACAATTCCCGTAGCATGGAGCAACTCCAAACATCTGCCAAGGCGCTGCCATCTTGCCCAATCCCCCCGTTTCCTCTAGGCCAAGCGCAACAAACGACCTCAACGCTCAAAGGACCGCCGATGCGCCTGTCCCGCTACTTTCTTCCCGTTCTGAAAGAAACGCCCGCCGAGGCGCAGATCGCCTCGCACCGCCTGATGCTGCGCGCGGGCATGATCAAGCAACAGCAGGCCGGGATCTATTCCTGGCTGCCGATGGGCTACAAGGTGCTCAAGCGGATCGAGCAGATCGTGCATGAAGAGCAGATCCGCGCGGGGCATATTCCGCTCTTGATGCCGACGCTCCAGCCCGCGACGCTGTGGCAGGAATCGGGCCGTTACGATGCTTACGGCCCCGAGATGCTGCGCATCCGCGACCGCCATGATCGCGACATGCTCTATGGTCCCACCAACGAAGAGATGATCACCGACATCTTCCGCAGCCATGTGGAAAGCTACAAGTCGCTGCCGCTGACGCTCTACCACATCCAGTGGAAATTCCGCGACGAGGTGCGGCCGCGTTTCGGCGTGATGCGCGGCCGCGAATTCCTGATGAAGGACGGCTACAATTTCGACCTGACCAAGGAAGACGCGCTGCACGCCTATAACCGCCACATGGTCAGCTACCTGCGCACCTATGAGCGCATGGGCCTCACCGCGATCCCGATGCGCGCCGATAGCGGCCCGATCGGGGGGGACGATACGCATGAATTCCTCGTGCTGGCCGAGACGGGCGAGTCGGAAGTGTTCTACGACGCCAAGGTGCCCGAGCTGAAACTGGGCAAGCGCGCCGTCGATTACGACAATCGCGACGAGGTCGCGGGCATCTGCGAGGAGTTCACCACGCTTTACGCCCGCACCGACGAGACCCATGACGAGGCGCTCTTCAACGAGATCCCCGAGGAGCGTCGCAAGGTCGGCCGCGGTATCGAGGTCGGGCAGATCTTCTATTTCGGCACCAAATATTCCGAGCCGATGGGCGCGACCGTGAACACCCCCGATCAGGGCAAGGTGCCGGTCCATATGGGCTCGCACGGGATCGGGGTGAGCCGTCTCGTCGGCGCGCTGATCGAGGCGAACCACGACGAGAAGGGCATCATCTGGCCCGAGGGCGTGACGCCGTTCCATGTCGGGATCGTGAACCTCAAGCAGGGTGATGTGAGCTGCGATTCCGCCTGCGAGGCTCTGTATCGCGCCTTTGTCGAGCACGGGCTCGACCCGCTCTATGACGACCGCGAGGAACGGGCGGGGGCGAAATTCGCGACGATGGACCTGATCGGTCTGCCCTGGCGCATCACCGTCGGGCCGCGCGGGATTGCGGCGAACAAGGTGGAACTCACCTGCCGCCGTACCGGCGAGAGCGAAGAGATGTCGGCGGAAAAGGCGGTCGAGAAGGTCGCGGGGATCTATGCGGCGCTCTGATCCGATCGTCGCGCTGGTCGCGGGGCTCCTGCTTGCAGGGGCCGCGCAGGCGGGCGGTCTGGTCGCGTGGTCCGATGGGGATCTGGGCATCGCCGCGCAGGTGCCGCAAGGCTGGGTCTCGGATACGATGCCAGGTGGCGGGGTGTTGTTCTCGGCGCCCGGCATCGATCCGCACAAGGCGCCTCATGTGGCGCTGCGGGCCCATGCCGACAACGGTTCGGATCTGGACGCGGCCCATGACCAGCTCCTGCGCGCGATCCTGCTCGATGGCGAGACGGTTCTGAGCGACGACCAGGGCACGGCCGGTTTCGCGATCCGCTCGCAAGATGCTTTCGGAAAGGTGACACTGCACCAGACCGAGCGGCTCGATTGCGCAAGCGGGGCGCTGCTCGCCTCGGTGCAGACCGATTATCCGGCCGGGATGGCAGCGCAGATGGCGCCGCTTCTGGCACAGGTGCCGGCCACGCTGACCTGCCGTTGAGGGGGCGCTGCCCCCGCGCTGACGCGCCCCCCGAGGTATTTCGGGCAAGATGAAGAGGCGTGCACCCGCCAAGACGGGGCGTGCGGCCTTGACCTTTCGGATCAGCCGCGCCAGCTTGCGCCGAATTTTGGTGGATGGAGCCGATGGCCGCACGCACTGCCCCGTTTTCCCGTTTCGAGTTCATGATCGCCTGGCGTTACCTGCGCGCGCGTCGCGCCGAAGGAGGCGTGTCGGTGATGACCTGGATTTCGCTCATCGGCATCACGCTGGGCGTGGCCGCGCTGATTGCGACGCTCGCGGTGCGCGCAGGGTTTCGCGCAGAGTTCGTCGGCACCATCGTGGGCTCGAACCCGCAGATCACCGTCTATTCCGCGCCGACCGAGGTGGTGGAGGGATCTGGGGTCTATTCGCGCCTGATCCGCGATTACACGCAGCGCACCGAGCGCATCAAGGCGATCCCGGGCGTGGTGAGCGCCGCGCCTGCGGTGCGTGGTCAGGCGATGGTGAGTTTCGGCGAGCGCTCGAACGTGGGCGATGTCTACGGGTTGGCGTTGAGCGATCTGAAGAACATTCCCAATATCGCCCATTCCGAGGATGCGCAGGGCGATATCGACGATTTCGGTGCAGGGATCGCGATGGGGATCGGGATGGCGCGCGATCTGGGCGTCTCGGTCGGTGACACGATCAAGCTGATCTCGCCCAATGGTGCGAAGACGCCGCTTGGGACGAGCCCGCGGGTCAATGCCTACAAGGTCGTCTATATCTTCTCGGCGGGGCGCTACGATATCGACCAGACGCGGCTCTACATGCCCTTCAGCGAGGCGCAGAGCTATTTCAACCGTGAGGGAGGGGCGGACGAGATCGACGTGGATGTGACCGATCCCGAAGAGGTCGAAAGCTGGGAGGCCGCGATCAGCGATGCGAGCGGGCCGGGAACCCTGCTGTGGACCTGGAAGGATGCTTCGGGCAGTTTCCTGCGTGCGCTCACGGTCGAGGATAACGTGATGTTCATCATCCTCTCGATCCTGGTGCTGATCGCCTCGATGAACATCACCTCGGGGCTGATCATGCTGGTCAAGAACAAGGGCCGCGATATCGGCATCCTGCGCACGATGGGGCTGAGCCAGGGCTCGATCCTGCGGGTGTTCTTCCTCTGCGGGGCGTTCACCGGCGTGATCGGCACGATCGCCGGGCTGACGCTGGGGGTGCTGTTCGCGGTCAATATCGACAGCGTCATGAGTTTCGTGAACTGGCTGAACGGGGGCGGGGTCTGGGATCCGTCGATCCGTGGGATCTATCACCTGCCGGCGAAACTTCAGCCGCTGGACGTGATCAAGGCGGTGGCGTTGTCGCTTTCGCTGAGCTTCATCGTGACGATCTTCCCCGCGCGGCGCGCCGCGCGGATGAACCCGGTGGAGGCGTTGCGCTATGAATGACGTGCTGATCTGCGAAGGCATCGCGAAGAGTTACAACCGGGGGAAGCCCAACGAGATCACGGTGCTGCGCGACCTGAGCCTCACGATCCCGAAAGGGAAGGTGACCGCGCTGGTTGCGCCTTCGGGCGCGGGCAAGTCGACGCTGCTGCATATCGCGGGGCTCCTGGATACGCCCGATGCGGGGCGGGTGGTGATCGACGGCGAGGATCTGTCGGGCGCGCGCGACGGCAAGCGCACGGCGGCGCGGCGCGAGAAGCTGGGTTTCGTCTACCAGTTCCACCACCTGCTGCCGGAGTTTACGGCGGCCGAGAACATTATCTTGCCGCAGCTCGCCAATGGCGTGAGCCGATCCGCAGCCGAGGCGCGTGCGGCGGATCTTCTTGGCTGGGTGGGGCTGTCTGCGCGGATGGATCACCGCCCTTCCGCGCTCTCTGGTGGCGAGCAGCAGCGTGTGGCCTTCTGCCGGGCGCTGGCCAACGCGCCGAGCCTGCTTTTGGCCGACGAGCCGACGGGCAACCTCGATCCCGCAACCTCGGACACGGTCTTCGACGTGCTGATGGGGCTCGTGCGCGAAACGGGACTTTCGGCGCTGATCGCGACGCATAACTTGGAGCTGGCCGCGAAGATGGATCGCGTGCTGCGGCTCGAGAATGGCGCTTTGACGGAGGGGTAAATGATCGTCTTTGGGATTTCGACCTGTGACACGGTGCGCAAGGCGCGCAAGGCTCTGGAAGCGGCGGGCCGCGACGTGGAGTTTCGCGACGTGCGCGCCGAGCCCCTGACGACCGAAGAGATTGCCGAGTTCGAAGCGGCGTTTGACGAAAAGATCGTCAACCGCGCCTCGACCACTTGGCGCGCTCTGAGCGAGGAAGAGCGCGCGGCGCCCATCGCCGATCTGCTGAGGGCCCATCCGACGCTGATGAAGCGCCCGGTAATCCGCGAGGGCGACAAACTCACGCTGGGCTGGGCGAAGCCGGTTCAGGCCGAGTGGCTCTGAGCGTCTGAGACGCTCGAAAGCAAACGACCCGCGCAAATGGCGCGGGCCGTTCGGGTCAAACCTGTGTCAACCGCTCAGAGCAGTTGCAGATCCGAAGCCGAGGCGCGACCGTCGCGACCCGACTGGAGCTCGTACGACACTTTCTGGTTGTCGGCGAGTTCCTTGAGGCCCGCACGCTCGACCGCCGAGATGTGCACGAACACATCCTTGCCGCCTTCGTCGGGGGCGATGAAACCATAGCCCTTGGTGGAATTGAACCATTTCACGGTGCCAGTGGCCATACCGTCTTCTCCTTCGTAGTCTCCCGGGGGCGAGATTGCCGCCGGGCCGTGCAGCCAGTGTCTTTCGGGTCTTCCGGCTGCCTTTTACAGAAGCGAGGCGGTAGGAAAGTCTGCGAAACACGCTTTCCGAGTCTCTATGAGTTTTGCAAAAATGCAATGACAATCCGTGAGGGGCGCAACTCCCTCACAGGCCAGTGAAATTTGGCGATCCGCCTGTTTTTGCGGCAATTATCCGCGCAGGTCCGGCGGGGTCGATTCGGCCACCAGCTCGGCCACGATCTCGTCGAGCGCGACCGTCGCAGTGCGGGTGTCGCCGAGCTTGCGGACCGAAACGGTGCGCTCCTCGACCTCTTTCATACCGATCGCGAAGATATAGGGCACCTTGGCCAGCGAATGCTCGCGGACCTTATAATTGATCTTCTCGTTGCGGGTATCGGCCTCGGCGCGCAGGCCCGCGGCACGGAGCTTCTCGGTGACTTCGCGCACGTAGTCATCGGCATCCGAAACGATCGAGGCGACCACGACCTGACGCGGGGCGAGCCAGAGCGGCATCTTTCCCGCATGGCTCTCGATCAGAATGCCGAGGAAACGCTCGAAGGAGCCCAGAACGGCGCGGTGGAGCATGACCGGACGGTGACGGTCGCCATCCGACCCCACGTAATCGGCATCGAGGCGCTCGGGCAGGTTCGGGTCGACCTGAAGGGTGCCGCACTGCCATTGCCGACCGATCGCATCGGTCAGGGTGAATTCCAGTTTCGGGCCGTAGAAGGCGCCTTCGCCCTCCTGGATCTCGTAATCGTAACCGGCATTGCGGCAGGCATTGCCGAGGCTTTCCTCGGCATGGTCCCAGCTCTCTTCCGAGCCGATACGCTTTTCGGGTCGGGTCGAGAGCTTCACCGACCAGTCGTCGAATCCAAGGTCGGAATAGATCCCGGCGAGGAATTCGATGAATTTCTTCGTCTCGGATTCGATCTGGTCCTCGGTGCAGAAGATATGCGCATCGTCCTGCGTGAAGCCGCGCACGCGCATGATACCGTGCAGCGCGCCCGAGGGCTCATAGCGCGCGCAGGACCCGAACTCGGCCATGCGCAGCGGCAGGTCGCGATAGCTCTTCACGCCCTGATTGAAGATCTGCACGTGACAGGGGCAGTTCATCGGCTTGAGCGCGTTGATCGTCTTTTCGCGGGCATGCTCCTCGTCGACTTCGACGATGAACATGTTCTCCTGATAGTTCTCCCAGTGGCCCGAGGCTTCCCAGAGCTTTCGGTTGACGACCTGCGGGGTGTTCACTTCGACATAGCCGTCGGCGCGCTGCTTGCGGCGCATGTAGTCCTGAAGCGCGGTGTAGATCGTCCAGCCGTTGGGATGCCAGAAGATCTGGCCCGGCGCCTCTTCCTGCATGTGGAAGAGATCCATCTCGCGGCCGAGTTTGCGGTGGTCGCGCTTGGCGGCCTCCTCCATCATCGTGACCCAGGCGTTGAGATCCTTCTTGGTCTTGAACGCCACGCCATAGATGCGCTGGAGCATCGGGCGGCTCGAGTCGCCCAGCCAATAGGCGCCTGCGACATGGGTCAGCTTGAACGCGTCGGCGGGCACCTGACCGGTATGCTGAAGGTGCGGGCCCCGGCAGAGATCCTGCCAGTTCCCGTGCCAGTACATCCGGATATCCTCGCCGGGCGGGATCCGGTTGATCAGCTCGACCTTGTACGGCTCGTTCGTGGCCAGGTAGTGGTCGATCGCATGTTTGCGGCTCCAGACCTCGGTCTTGACCGGGTCGCGTGCGTTGATGATCTCGCGCATCTTCTTTTCGATGGCGCCGAGGTCTTCGGGGGTGAAGGGCTCTTCGCGGTCGAAATCGTAAAACCAGCCATTGTCGCGCACCGGGCCGATCGTGACCTTCACGCCGGGATAGAGGTCCTGCACCGCGCGGGCCATGATATGGGCGAGGTCATGGCGGATCAGCTCCAGCGCGGGGCCGTCATCGGCCATCGTGTTGATCGCGATCTGCGCATCCTCATGGATCGGCCATTGCAGATCCCAATGCGCGCCGTTGACCTGCGCGGAGATCGCTTTCTTCGCAAGCGAGGGCGCGATCGAGGCGGCCACTTCGGCCGGCGTCACGCCTGCGTCGTACTCGCGCGAATTGCCATCAGGGAAGGTGAGGGAGATCTGGGACATGTCGTCCTCCTCGTCGGTTTGGCGCCCACGGAACGCCCGGTTGCGGGATATATGTTGCCCGAGCCTTTTGCGCGCGCAGGGCGGGCCTGTCAATGGGGCGGGGGATGCAGAGATGTCGCGGGGCTTGTCGCCGCCGGAAATTGGCCCGCCGAAATGGGCCGATGCGGCGAAGTTGCCCGCGCTCCTACTCGACGAGCCCCGGCACCGGCAGTCCCGCCGATTGCCACAGCAGCACGAAATTGAGCCCCAGTACCACCGTCGCCCCCAGCACCGCGAGCCACAGCACCGGCCCGCGGATCGCGAACCGGCCCATGATGTCGGGGCGCCGCGCGAAGACCAGAAGCGCCACCATCGGGACGGGCAGGGCGATCGACAACACCACTTGGCTCATCACCAGCGCTTCGGTCGTGTTCACGCCCAGCCAGACGACGACGAAAGCGGGGGCCATCGTGATCACGCGGCGCAACCAGACCGGAATGTGGCGGCGGATGAAGCCCTGCATGATCATCTGCCCCGCCATCGTGCCCACGACCGAAGAGGAAATCCCCGAGGCGATCAGCGAGGTCAGGAAGGCGGCAGCGGCGAACCCGCCCAGAAGTGGCGTCAGTGTGTGATAGGCAGTCTCGATCTCGGCCACTTCGGCATGACCCTGATGGAAGGCAGAGGCCGCCATGATCACCATCGCCATGTTCACCATTCCTGCGACGGCGAGCGCGATGATCACCTCGCGGTTCGAGAAGCTCACCAACCTTGCCTTTTGCGCAGGGTCGCTGGTGAGCGCCCGGTGCTGGGTCAGACCTGAATGCAGGAAGATCGCATGCGGCATCACCGTCGCGCCGATGATGCCCACCGCGATCGTCAGGGCGCGGGCATCGGGCATCGTGGGGGTGGTCAGACCCGCAAGCGCGCTGCCCCAATCGACGGGGGCCACGAACATCTCTGCCAGGTAACAGGCCCCGATCAGCGCCACGAGCGCGCCGATCACGATCTCCATCGGCCGGAAGCCGCCACGTTCGAACATCAGGATCGCGTAGGTGACCACCGCCGTCACGCCCATCCCCCAGATCAGCGGCCAGCCAAAAAGCAGTGACAACCCGAGCGCGCCGCCCAGAAACTCCGCAAGATCGGTCGCCATCGCGGCAATCTCCGAGACGATCCACATCGCGATCGTGACGGGTTTCGAGAAATTCTCGCGCGACAGTTCGGCCAGGTTCTTGCCCGTGACGATCCCGACCCGCGCCGAGATCCCCTGGAAGAGCATCGCGATCAGGTTCGCGGCCAGTACCACCCACAGGAGCTTGTATCCATAACCCGCGCCCGCCCCGATATTCGTCGCGTAATTGCCGGGATCCATATAGGCGACCGAAGCGATCACGGCAGGGCCGAAGAAAAGCCACATCGCGCCGCGCCGGGGCGATCCGGCCAGAACCTCGGCCATGGCCGACCGTGTCCTGTCACTCATTCCCTGTCCTGCGCGACTGTTCATTGCCCGGGTCTCCTGTTGCTGCGCTCGCGAAATGTAGCCTTGGCTACAAATTTCGCAAGGGGCTAAATTACGTTGACTTGGGAGGAGTGCCCGCGTCATCCTTTTCCTTGGCTTCCGGCAGGCGCTGCGCTATGCGGGCGGCCCCCGCATCAGGCACCCGGCGAGACAGGAGCGATGAGCGAAACCGACCCCTCTCAGATCAAGGGCTTCAACCGTGCCCGTGAGCGCGCCTCCCGGGCGTTGCTGGAGGATTATGTCGAGATGATCGCGGATCTGGCGGCCGAATTCGGCGAAGCTCGGATCACCGAAATCGCGGCGCGGCTCGGCGTGGCTCATCCGACGGCCACGAAGGCCGTTGCGCGGCTCAAGCGGGAGGGACTGGCGGTCTCACGTCCCTATCGCGGGGTGTTCCTGACCGAAGCCGGCGAGGCATTGGCCGAGCAGGTGCGCGCGCGGCACCGAACCGTCGTGGCGCTTCTACGCGCCGTGGGGGTGCCCGAGGATCTGGCCGAGCTCGATGCCGAAGGGATTGAGCACCATGTCTCGACCCGCACCCTCAAGGCGTTCGAGGCTTTCCTTGCCTCACAAGGCGGCAAAACGGGCTGAGAGGCGCTCTGCCTCGCCCGCAAGTCCGAAGGGCGGATTCACCACGAACATACCCGAGCCGATCATGCCATGGCCTTCGCGCGCGGGGGGGAAGCGCACCTCGTGGCTCAGTGCCTCGGGGAAAGCGCCGCGCAATGCGGCGACCATCCCCTCCTGTGCGCCTGAGGCCAGAACCGGGTACCACAATGCGATGATCCCGACGTTCCACTTTTTCGCGACCTGACCGATCAGCTTCGGCATCGCGACATAATCCGCCTTCTCCTCGAAGCTCGGATCGATCAGCATCAGGCCGCGGCGCGGGGTGGGGGGCGTGAGCGCCAGAGCCATCTCGCGCCCGTCTGCCTTGTGAACGGTGATCTTGCGCCCCACAGCCTGGCGCAGCGCGGTGAATTCCTGCGGATGCAGCTCGCAAAGCTGGATCGTGTCGATGTCCCGCAAGAGCGCCATGGCCACCAGCGGCGAGCCCGGATAGGCTTGCGGCCCATGCTTGGCCCGAACCGTGGCGAGCGCCCGCATATAGGGGTGATCGGGCGCAAACCAGCCCAAGCCCTCGATCCGTGCGATCCCCGCCGCTGCCTCGCCCGTTTTCACCGCCTCGGCCGCATCCAGCGCATAGAGCCCGCGCCCGGCATGGGTCTCGAGGTAACTCAACGGCTTGTCCTTGCGCGTGAGGTAGTCGAGCGCCGAGGCCAGCAGTGCGTGCTTGTGCACATCGGCGAGATTTCCGGCGTGATAGGCGTGTTGATAAGACAGCATCGGCGGGCCTCCTTGCGCTCCTTCCTGCCCTGCGCCGCGCGTGAGGGCAATCCCGAAGCGCGGGCCTTCTTCTTGATCCAAATATCTCGGGGGGCGCCGCACGGCGTGAGGGCAGGGCCCCCTCGACCTCTCCGCATGGCGAGAAAAGAAAACGGCGGCGCCCAGGGAGGAGGAGGGGCGCCGCCGTCTCTTTGCTACCTTGGGTCTCAGGGAGGAGGAGAGACCCTTCGGCATGTCCGACGCCGCTTCAGGGAGGAGGAAGAAGCAGCGTCTTACCCTTGGGCCCAAGGAGGAGGATAGGGCCTTCGGTATCTGGTGGGCGGCACCCTCAGGGAGGAGGAGGAGGGTGCCGCCAAAACGATCGGTCCAGGGAGGAGGAGAGGACCTTTCGCATTCTTGTACTCAGTTTGGACCCTTTGGTCCGCATATCAAGTGCTGCACTGCAGCATGCGACAGCCTGTCGCACCTGCGCGCTGATTGTAGGCGGCGACCTCAGGGAGGAGGAGAGAGATCGCCGCCTGCTCAGCGCGGGTCTCAGGGAGGAGGAGAGAGACCCGGGCAGCTCGGTTCCGGCATCGCAGCGTCTCGCCGCGCGGGGCCGGTATGGTCTGGATGGCGGCGCCCTCAGGGAGGAGGAGGAGGGCGCCGCCGAGTTCCTAAGCCCCAGGGAGGAGGAGAGGGGCTTCGGAAATCAATTACTTGCCGTATGCGGCCTCATAGGCCACGCGGGTGATCATCGAGCGATGCATCCCGAGATCGTCGAGCTCGCGGGAGGACAGCGAGCGGAGTTCGTTGAGCGTCTGACGGTACACCTTGCGACGCGCCATGGCGTCGGAGAGTTTTGCCTTGAGCTTCGAGAAGCCGCTTTCGCTCAGTTGGATGTCGTGAACGAGTGCCATCGTCTTCGCCTCTTCTTTTCTCGTACGGGGCCCTGAGCGTTTTCCCGCTTCTGGGCCCGAATTCGTCACTGCGCTTTCTGTCGCGTTGTCCCTAAGATGGGCCGAATGCTGCGGGTGCACAATGCGCCGAGGCCTCAATGCCGCCATGCAGAAAATGCATGAATGATTCTGACCCATTTCCGAGGCATATGCGCAAGAAACGTGCGCTTCGGATGCATGTTCGCATCTGAACCTGTCGGTTTAGACAGGAATGCGCTTGAACTGCGCGGCAAAAACGCCACAGTTCCCGGCGAATTGACCATTTTGACGGACGCTAACAGTCCGGGGAATCGGAGGGTTTGCATGGCTCTGAGCAAGGAGCAGGTGCTTGATGTGCTGCGTGCAGTCGAGGTGCCGGGGGGCGGAACCGCGGTGAGTCGCGATCTTCTGCGTGCGCTCGCGGTGCAGGACGGGGTTGTGAGATTCGTGCTCGAGGGTGCGCCGCAGGCTGAACTCGAGGCGATGCGCCCGGTGCTCGAAGCGGCGGTGAAGGCGCTGCCTGGGGTGGCGAGCGTGACGATCGTGGTGCCCGCGGGGCCGCCGCGCGGTATGGGCGGGACGGCGCAACAGGTGCGCGGCCCGGCAATCGGCGGTCATCCCAAGCCCCAATCGGGTCCGCAGCCTGTGCCGGGGGTGGCCAGGATCATCGCGGTCGGTTCCGGCAAGGGTGGCGTGGGCAAATCCACCGTCAGCTCCAACCTTGCCGTTGCGCTTTCGCGAGCGGGCAAACGGGTGGGGCTGCTCGATGCCGATATCTATGGCCCGTCCCAACCGAGGATGATGGGAGCAACGCAGCGGCCCTCTTCGCCCGATGGCCAGACCATCCTGCCGCTGAAGGCGCATGGCGTCGCGCTGATGTCGGTCGGCCTGATGCTGAAAGAGGACGAGGCGGTGATCTGGCGCGGTCCGATGCTGATGGGCGCGATGCAGCAAATGCTTTTCCAGGTGAAATGGGACGAGTTCGGCCCGCTCGACGTGCTCTTGATCGACCTGCCGCCCGGAACCGGCGATGTGCAGCTTACGCTGTGCCAGAAGACGAAACTCGATGGAACGATCGTCGTGTCGACTCCGCAGGACGTGGCGCTGCTCGATGCGAAGAAGGCGATCGACATGTTCCGCAGGCTCGATGCCCCCGTGCTGGGGCTGATCGAGAACATGTCCTCTTATATATGCGCCAATTGCGGGCATGAGGCGCATCCTTTCGGTCAGGGCGGGGTCGAGGCGGAGGCGGCGCGTCTGGGCTTGCCTTTCCTTGGTGCGCTGCCGCTTGATCTCGATGTGCGGCTCGCGGGTGATGCCGGCACGCCGGCTGCGGCGGGCGAAGGGGCCGCGGCCGAGGCCTATGCGGCGCTTGCGGAGGCATTGATCGCGCGCGGCGCGGTCTGATCCATTCCATATGAAGATTCGAAAGGGCGCCCTTCGCGGCGCCTTTTTTCTCATTCTGCGCGCGGCGCTTCGGGGGCTCACGGGAATTCGTGGGATCTTGTTCTGGGAATTCACGGGAGCGTGTGGCTGACGTGAGGGGGCGAGTCGCGGCGAAAATCGGGAAATCACAGGGAAATCGCGCCGAGTCGAGGCAAATCATCCTTTCGTGATGGGCGGTTTGAGGCTTGGCCCCTGGGATATTTTCGCCACGAAAGGCGTGCTTGGGTCGATCTTTTGGAAAAAATTTGAATCCTCTGGGAACTTAACCCACCCGAGCTTTGCCACTAAATATGGGGTTGAGTCCGAAAATTCATGCCATATAAAGCATGTTTTACCCGAAGGTCTCAGTTCCTGATGCCCTTTCGGCGTGATCTCTTCCCATTTCTCGGCAAATTTTTTCTTGCGTGCCATGAATTCCCATGGCATCCCTAATTCATCGGAAGCGAGGACACAAAGAGGCATAAAGACCTCACGGCGATACGCAGGTTTCATACAGGCACCCGCTTCACGAAAATAAGAGATCCGGCGCGCGAGCGAGCAGACATCCCCCCCAGGTGGCGCGTGCAGTCGGACATACCCAGAGATGGGAACGAGGGCGGCGGATTGGGCAGTGGCAGCAGCCCAATCCGCCGTTTTCATTTCCGGGCTCCGGCCCGGTTCGGGACAGGTGATAGGAGCGCGCTTTGGCGGGCATGTTCATAGGCGAATACACCTTCAAGGTGGACAGCAAGGGTCGCGTGTCGATCCCCGCGCTGTTTCGTCGTGAGCTCGAGGAGGGCGACCCCGACCGTCCGAACAAAGAGCGTCCGCGCATGGTCATCGTCTACGGCGCCGATACCCAGAAAATGCTCCAGGTCTATACGCAGGCCGCTTTCGAAGCGCTGGCCGCCGATATCGCGGCGCTTCCGCGCGGCTCGAAGCAGCGCACGATCCTGCAGCGTCTCGTGCTTTCGAAATCGCATCCGACCGAGGTCGACAATGATGGTCGCCTGGTGATCCCGGCGCCGCTTCGCGCGAAGATCGGTCTGTCGAGCGAGGCCTATTTCTCCGGCGTGGGCGAGACCTTCGAAATCTGGAACCCCGAGACCTTCGCCGCTGCCGACGAAGCGAATATCGACCAGTGGGTCGAGGAGCAGGGCGAAGATTTCGACCCGCTCAGCCTTTTGTCACAGGGGTGAGCCATGTCGGATCGGGACGCCCTGCCAGACGCCCCCCATATCCCGGTTTTGCTGCGGCCGCTCCTTCGGGCGGTCGCGCCTGTCTCCGGCATCTGGCTTGACGGTACTTTCGGCGCGGGCGGCTACACGCGTGGCCTGCTCGAGGCCGGGGCCGACAAGGTGATCGGGGTCGATCGCGACCCGGCCGTGTTCGAGATGGCCGAAAGCTGGCGTGGACAATATGGCGACCGGCTCGAACTGGTCGAAGGCACGTTTTCCGAACTCGATACCTATTGCGAAGAACCGCTCGACGGGGTGGTGCTCGATCTTGGTGTGTCGTCGATGCAGCTCGATCAGGCCGAGCGCGGGTTTTCCTTCCTGCGCGACGGACCGCTCGACATGCGGATGTCGCAAGAGGGGCCGTCCGCCGCCGATCTGGTGAACGAGACGGACGAGGCCGATCTCGCCGATATCCTCTATCAATACGGCGAGGAACGCGCCTCGCGCCGGATCGCCAAGGCGATCGTCGAGGCGCGCAAGGTTCAGCCTTTCGAGACCACGCAGCAACTCGTGAAGGTGATCGAGCGTTGCCTGCCGCGCCCGAAACCGGGCCAGAGCCACCCGGCCACGCGCAGTTTCCAGGGCATCCGCATCGCGGTGAATGACGAATTTGGCCAGCTCATCGAGGGGTTGGAGGCGGCAGAGCGCGCGCTCAAGCCGGGCGGGCTTCTGGCGGTGGTCAGCTTCCACTCGCTTGAGGATCGTGTGGTGAAGCGCTTCTTTGCGGCACGCTCCTCCACGGGTGGTGGCGGGTCGCGCTATGCGCCGGTTCAGCAAACCCTTGATCCGGCGTTCGAAATTCTCGTCAAAGGCGATGGTCCGGACGAAGAGGAACTAGCCGAGAATCCGCGTTCGCGCTCTGCGCGGCTGCGGGTGGGGCGGCGCACGCAGGCGCCGGCCGGCAAGGCTGATCGCAGTCAGCTGGGCCTGCCCGCGCTCGTGACCGGAGATAAGAAGGGGAAACGCCGTTGAGACTGCTTGCCTATCTCGCCACGTCTGTCTTCGTCATGGGGCTCGCCTTCTGGGCCTATCACGTCAATTACGACACGCAGGACAAGCTCGACGAGCTGCGCGATCTCAACCGTGAAATCGCCTCGCTCAACGAGGGTCTTTCGGTTCTCAATGCCGAATGGGCCTATCTCAACCGTCCCGAGCGCCTGCGAGAGCTTGTCAACCTGAACTTCGCCTCGCTGCGCCTGCTGCCGATGACGCCCGAGCAATTCGGCACCGTCGCCCAGATCGCCTATCCGACCCCGCAAGCCGACGCGCCCGACACCTCCGGTCTGTCCGACCCGGTTGATGTGAAGGCCGATCCCGAGGGAGGGAACTGATGCGCACGCCCCTTCGTCCGCTTGCCCGTATCCTCGACGCCCGTGCCAGGGGCGAGAATCCCGACGCGATCGAGCGTGAAAACCGCCGCCTGCGTGGCGAGGCGACCCGCGACAAGGCCCGTCAGCGCGCCGAGGGTCGTCTGCTGGTCATGTCGGTGCTGTTTCTCGCGGCCTTCCTGACGGTCGGGCTGCGGATGGGATCCTTCGCGGCGTCACGCCCCGAAGAGCCGCAAACCGATATCTCGACCGAGCAGATCCACGCTCAACGCGCCGATATCGTCGATCGCAAGGGCAGGGTGCTGGCCACCAACCTTCTCACCCATGCTCTCTACGCCCAGCCGCCGATGATGATCGACCCCAAGGGCACGGTCGACAAGCTGGTCGCGATCTTCCCCGATCTCGATCGCGAACGGCTGATCAAGGATTTCACCGGCGGGCGCAAATTCGTCTGGATCAAGAAGCGCATCAGCCCCGAGCAGATGCAGGCCGTGCATGATATCGGTGATCCGGGGCTTCTGTTCGGCCCGCGCGAGATGCGGCTTTACCCGAACGGGCATCTTGCCGCGCATATCCTTGGCGGCTCTCGCTATGGCACCGAAGGGGTGAACTCGGCCGAGATCCTTGGCGTGGCCGGGATCGAGAAGGAATATGACGGCTGGTTGCGCGATCCGGGCAACGGCGGTCAGCCGCTCAAGCTCTCGCTCGATCTGACGGTGCAGGCGGCGCTGGAAGACGTGCTCGCGGGCGGCATGAAGCTGATGAACGCCAAGGGCGCGACGGCGGTTTTGATGAAGGTCCATACCGGCGAGATCGTCGCGATGGCGAGCCTGCCCGATTTCGACCCCAACGACCGGCCCGCACCGCTTTTGAAGGGCGATCCCTCCGACAGCCCGCTGTTCAATCGCGCGGTGCAGGGGATGTACGAGCTCGGCTCGACCTTCAAGATCTTCGCGGTGGCGCAAGCGATGCAGGACGGGCTCGTCACCCCCTCCACGATGATCGACACCAAGGGCCCGCTTCGTTGGGGCAAATTCAGGATCCACGACTTCCACGATTACGGCAAACAGCTCTCGGTCACGGATGTGATCGTGCACAGCTCGAATATCGGTACCGCCCGGATCGTGCAGCAGATCGGCCCCGAGAAGCAGCGTGAATTCCTTGGCAAGCTCGGCCTGCTCGAGCCCTCGCCGGTCGAGTTGATCGAGGCGCCCACGGGCCGTCCGATCCTGCCCTCGAAATGGTCCGAACTCTCGGCGATGACCATCGGCTATGGGCACGGCCTGTCCGACAGCCCGCTGCAACTGGCCGCCGCCTATGCGACCATCGCCAATGACGGCAAGCGCGTGCTTCCCACGCTCATCGCACAAGGCGGCCCGCGAGAGCCGCATAAGCAGGAATTCGGCGCGCCCGAAGGCGATCAGGTCGTCTCGCCTTCCGTCGCGCGCAAGGCGCTGGCGATGATGCGCGCAGTGGTCACGCGCGGCACTGCGAGCTTCGGCGATGTCGCGGGCTATCAGGTCGCGGGCAAGACCGGCACCGCCGACAAGCCCAATCCGCAGGGCGGCTATTACGACGACAAGGTGATCTCGACCTTCGCGGGCGTCTTCCCGGTGACCAGCCCCGAATACGTTCTGGTGCTGACGCTCGACGAGCCGACCGACACCTCGGGCAAGGAACCGCGCCGCACCGCGGGCTGGACCGCCGTTCCGGTGGCCGCCGAAACGATCCGCCGCGTGGCGCCCCTGCTGGGTCTGCGCCCCGAGCCGACCACGCCGGATACGCTCGACGGGATCCGCCTTGTGAAGAAGGATTGAAGCCGCTTTCACGCCCCGTGCACGATGCCGCGCATGGGGCCCGGGCCGGGGTGCTCGCGCCTTGACCTTGCAAGGCTGCCACCGGATAAGTGCGACAAGCTGAGTGAGGGACGAACGACATGGCCGCTGGCAGCAAAATGCTGAGCGAATTGGGGCTGACCCCTTTGCACGGAGGGGATCGCGCGATCTCGGGGCTTTCGGTCGACAGTCGTCAGGTCAAACCAGGTCATCTCTTCGCGGCGCTTCCCGGGACGAAGATCCACGGGGCCGAGTTCATCCCCTACGCGCTGCGCATGGGCGCGGCTGCCGTTCTGACCGATCGCGCCGGTGAGCCGATCGCGCGCGAAGCGCTGGAAGGCACCGATACCGCCATCGTGATCACCGAGGATCCGCGTCAGGCGCTGGCCTTCGCCGCAGCCCTCTGGTTCGGGCGCCAGCCCGAGACGATGATCGCGGTCACCGGCACGAACGGAAAGACCTCCGTCGCGACCTTCACCCGCCAGATCTGGCAGCTGCTGGGCTTCGAGGCGGCCAATATCGGCACGACCGGTGTCGAGGGCAGCTATTCCGCGCCCTCGTCGCATACCACGCCCGAGCCGATCACCCTGCATCGGCTGCTCTCGGACATGGCGGGTGTGGGCGTGACCCATGCGGCGATGGAGGCCAGCTCGCACGGGCTCGCGCAGCGACGCCTCGACGGGGTGACGCTGACCGCCGCGGCCTTCACGAATTTCACGCAAGACCACCTCGATTATCATGCGAGCTTTGACGAGTATTTCGCGGCCAAGGCGGGGCTCTTCACCCGCGTTCTGCCCGAGGATGGCGCGGCGGTGATCAATCTCGACGATCCCAAGGGGCAGGAACTCGCGAAATACGTCACCGCACGCGGGCAGGAGCTGATCGGGATCGGCCATTCCGAGCAATGCGAGATGCAGATCCTCGGTCAGCGTTTCGACGCGACGGGGCAGGATGTGCGCTTCGCCTGGGAAGGCTGGACGCAGATGACCCGCCTGCCGCTGATCGGCGGGTTCCAGGCGATGAACGTGCTCACGGCCGCGTCGCTTGCCATTGCTTGTGGCGCCGAGCCCGAAGAGGTCTTCGCCACCCTACCGCGCCTGACCACGGTGCGCGGGCGGATGCAGCTGGCCGCGACTCGCGAGAACGGTGCGACGGTCTTCGTCGATTACGCCCATACGCCCGACGCGGTGCAGACCGCGCTCAAGGCGCTGCGCCCTCATGTGATGGGGCGCCTCATCGCCATCGTCGGCGCGGGTGGGGATCGTGACACGACCAAGCGCCCGCTGATGGGCAAGGCGGCGGCCGAGAATGCCGATCTGGTGATCGTGACTGACGACAACCCGCGCACCGAAGACCCCGCCACGATCCGCGCCGCGGTGATGGAGGGCGCGCCGGGGGCGATGGAGGTGGGCGATCGTGCCGAGGCGATCCTGCGCGGCGTCGATGCGCTCGGTCCGGGCGACGCGCTGCTGGTGATGGGCAAGGGCCATGAGAGCGGGCAGGTGATCGGGTCGGACATCTACCCGTTCGACGATGCCGAACAGGCGAGCGTGGCCGTGGCCGCACTGGACGGGAAGATCTGATGGGCGTGCTCTGGACTTCGACCGACGCGGCGACCGCGACCCAAGGGCAGGTGACGCAACCTTTTGCCGTGACGGGGATTTCCATCGATACCCGCACGATCCGTCCGGGTGATCTCTTCGTCGCGCTCAAGGATGTCCGCGACGGGCATGATTTCGTACGTCAGGCGTTCGACAAGGGCGCGGCGGCGGCGCTGGTGAGCCGCATTCCCGAAGGGTGTTCGACATCCGATCCGTTGCTGATCGTGCCCGAGGTTCTGCCCGCGCTCGAGGCGCTGGGGCGTGCCGGACGCGCCCGGTCTCGCGCCCGGGTGCTTGCCGTGACCGGTTCGGTCGGCAAGACCTCTAGCAAGGAGATGCTGCGCGCGGTCCTGTCTGCGCAAGGCAGGGTCCATGCCGCCGAGGCCAGTTTCAATAACCACTGGGGCGTGCCGATCACGCTGGCGCGGATGCCCGAGGACGCCGATTTCGCGGTGATCGAGATCGGAATGAGCAATCCCGGTGAGATCGCGCCGCTCGCCCGCCTCGCGCGGCCCCATGCGGCGATGATCACCACCGTCGCCCCGGCCCATCTCGCGGCCTTTGAAAATATCGAGGGCATCGCGCGCGAAAAGGGAGCGATCTTCGAGGGGCTGGTCGCGGGCGGCACCGCCGTGATCCCGACCGGGCTCGAAGTGACGCCGATCCTGCGTGAGGCGGCGGCGACTGCCGCCGCGGTCGTCAGCTTCGGTCCCGAAGCAGGCGCCGACTACCGGCTGATCGAGGCGCGCATCGCGGGAGACGCGACGGTCGTTCAGGCTGAGCACCACGGAAAGCCGATGCTTTTCAAGGTTATGACGCCGGGCAAGCATTTTGCCACGAACGCTCTGGGCGTGCTGGCACTGGCCGAGGCCGCGGGCTGCGATCCGGCGGTCGCGGCGATGGATCTGGGCTCGTGGCTGCCGCCCGCAGGACGCGGTCAGCGCGAGCGGATCTATCTCGATATCGTGGACGAGGCCGAGAGTTTCGATCTTTTCGATGACGCGTTCAACGCCAACCCGGCTTCGATGGCCGCAGCGCTCGACGTGCTGGCGGGCGCGAGCCCCCGCGACGGGGTGGGGCGAACCGTGAAGGGCCGCCGCATCGCGATCCTCGGAGACATGCTCGAGCTGGGAGCGGACGAAGCCGCGCTCCATGCCGCGATCGCGGATCTGCCCTCGATGGCCTCGGTCGATCTGGTGCATATGGCAGGCCCGCGCATGGCGGCGCTGCGCGACGCACTTCCGCGGGCCAAACGCGGTGAATGGTACAAGAGCGCCGAGGAACTGGCCGAACGCGCGCGCCATCTCGTCGATCCCGGCGACGTGGTGCTGGTGAAGGGCTCGAAGGGTTCCAAGGTCAGCCTTGTCGTTGATGCATTGAAAAAACTGCGCCAGCCCGGCGCGGCCGAGGCGCATAGAGGAAAAGAGTAATGTTGTATTGGCTTACCGACCTGTCCGATGGCGGGGGCGTGTTCAACCTGTTTCGCTACATCACCTTCCGGGCGGGTGGGGCCTTCTTCACGGCACTACTGGTTGGCTTCATCTTCGGGCCGTGGCTGATCAACATCCTGCGGATGAAGCAGGGCAAGGGCCAGCCGATCCGCGATGACGGCCCTGAGGGGCATCTGGCCAAGGCGGGCACGCCGACGATGGGCGGGATCCTGATCCTCACTGCGCTTCTGGTCTCGACGCTGCTCTGGGCGCGGCTCGACAATGGCTATATCTGGGTCGTGCTCATGGTCACCTATGGCTATGCCGCGATCGGGTTTGCCGACGATTATGCCAAGGTGTCCAAGCAGAACACCAAGGGCGTGAGCGGCAAGGCGCGGCTGGGCTTGGGCTTCCTGCTGGCGCTTCTGGCCTCGGTCGCGACTTGGTACCTGCATCCCACGGAGCTGGCCGGTCATGTAGCGGTGCCGTTCCTCAAGGATTTGATCCTGAATCTCGGCTATTTCTACATCCCCTTCGCGATGTTCGTGATCGTGGGGGCGGCCAATGCGGTGAACCTCACCGACGGGCTCGACGGTCTGGCGATCATGCCGGTGATGATCGCCGCGGGAACGCTGGGCGCGATTGCCTATGTCGTGGGCCGCACCGACTTCACCGAATATCTGGGCGTGCAATTCGTGCCCGGCACCGGGGAGCTGGCGATCTTTACCGCCGCGCTGATGGGCGGCGGACTTGGCTTCTTGTGGTATAACGCGCCGCCGGCGGCGGTGTTCATGGGCGATACCGGCTCGCTGGCCCTGGGCGGTGCGCTCGGCGCCATCGCGGTCTGCACCCAGCACGAGATCGTGCTCGGTATTGTCGGCGGCCTCTTCGTGGTCGAGGCGCTCTCGGTGATCATCCAGGTCGCCTATTTCAAACGCACCGGCAAACGCGTTTTCCTGATGGCTC
Organism: Thioclava marina; assembly: GCF_002020135.1. Lineage (GTDB taxonomy): Bacteria > Pseudomonadota > Alphaproteobacteria > Rhodobacterales > Rhodobacteraceae > Thioclava > Thioclava marina. The sequence goes on from NZ_MPZS01000003.1 coordinate 63,005, forward strand.
CGATCCACCACCATTTCGAGAAGAAGGGCTGGTCCGAACCGCAGATCGTGATCCGTTTCTGGATCATTTCGCTGATCCTCGCGCTGATCGGTCTTGCCACTCTGAAGATCCGCTGATCCCGACAAACGGTTTTCACGCCGCCGATTTATAAGGCGGTGCAATGAAACCTGACCCGGCTATGCCCGATGCGCCGCCTTGCGGGGCGGCGCAGAGGCTGCGAGATTTGTGCCTGTATGCCTTTCGCGCTCCGCTGCATGCAGAGGGGCTGCACGGGGAATGAGAATGGGACAAGGTAAACAAGCGCTGATCTACGGGCTTGAGGACAGGCCTGCACCGGGGCCGGCCTCGCTCGCCGCGCTCCAGCATATCCTCGCCTCGATCGTGGGCATCGTGACGCCTACGCTGGTGATCGGCGGTGCGCTGGGTCTGGGCGAGCACGTACCCTACCTGATCGCCATGTCACTTTTCGTCTCGGGCGTGGCGACCTTCATCCAGTCGAACCGGGTCGGGCCGGTGGGCTCTGGGCTCCTGAGCGTGCAGGGCACCTCCTTCGCCTTTCTTGGCGCGATCCTCGCTGCGGGTTTTACGGTGAAAGAGCGCGGCGGCACGCCCGAGGATATTCTCGCAATGATCTTCGGTCTCTGCCTCGTCGGCTGTGTCGTCGAGATCGTGCTGTCGCAATTCCTCGACAAGCTGGGAAGGGTGGTGAACCCGACCGTGACCGGCGTCGTGATCACCGTGATCGGGCTGAGCCTCGTGAAGGTCGGCTTCACCGATTTCGCGGGCGGCGCAGAGGCGGGTAAAAACCTCGGTCGGCCGCTGAACCTGGCGCTTGGCACCCTCGTCGTCGCGGTGATCCTGATGACCACCTTCCTCGGCAAGCCGATGCTGCGGATCGCGGCGATCATGATCGGGCTCATTGCGGGGACGATTGTCGCAGCGCTCTTCGGCATGGTGGACCCATCTCCGCTGGCGCAGGCGCAATGGCTGGCGTTTCCTGTGCCCTTCAAATTCGGCTTCGATTTCGACTTCGGCCTCTTCATCCCGATCGCCTTTCTCTACCTCGTGACGGCCATCGAGACCTCGGGCGACCTGACGGCGAACTCGGTGATCTCGGGTCAGCCGGTGCGCGGGCCTCTCTATCTCAGCCGGATCAAGGGCGGCGTGCTGGGCGATGGTGTGAATTCGGGACTGGCGGCGATCTTCAATACCTTCCCGAACACGACGTTTTCGCAAAATAACGGGGTCATCCAGATGACCGGCGTGGCGAGCCGTCACGTCGGGCGCTACATCGCGGGCTTCCTTGTCATTCTCGGATTCTTTCCGATCATTGGCGCCGTTTTCCTGCTGATCCCCAAACCGGTTCTGGGCGGTGCCACGCTTTTGCTCTTCGGCTCGATCGCGGTTGCTGGCATTCGCATCATCGCCTCCGAGCCGATCGACATGCGCCGCGTCTATATCATGGCGGTGAGCTTCGGTCTCGGGCTCGGCGTGACGCTGGTCCCCGAGGCTACGCAATATCTGCCGGTGCTGGTCAAGCAGGTCGTGGCGACTCCGATCACACTTGCGGGTCTCTCGGCGATCCTGCTGTCACTGCTGATCCCCGAAAGCCCGACATCCAAAGGCGAAATCGCAGAAGAAGCCCAAGAGGCCCCGGTCAGTGGCGCGGAGTAACGCCTCTCACCGCCGTGATTACCAATAAGGGCGGACGGACCTCCTCTTTTCCCATGCGCCGCTGTGGTGCCTGAGCTTCCCGCCCCTTTCCCTTTCCAACCGCTTCAAATATCCCGGGGGAGCGGGGGTTGGCCCCCGCGCGCGACAGGAGGCTGCGATGATCCCGGTTCAGGGCTTTGACGGACATAAGGTGGCGGTTCTGGGCCTCGGGCGTTCGGGCCTGGCTACAGCGGCGGCCCTGCGCGCAGGCGGGGCAGAGCCACTTTGCTGGGATGACAGTCCCGAGGGGCGGGCCCGCGCAGAGGAGGCGGGCTTTGCGATCCACGACCTCACCCGGCAAATCGCCTTCGACGGGGTCGCGGCGCTGATCGTCTCGCCGGGGATTCCGCATCTCTACCCCAAGCCCAACCCGGTGATCGCGGCAGCAATGGCGGCAGGCATTCCGGTCGACAATGATATCGGGCTTTTCTTCCGCTCTTGGGCGACGCGCGAGTTCGACAATTTCGACACCACTCCGCGCACGATCTGCGTGACCGGCTCGAACGGGAAATCGACCACCACGGCGCTCATCCATCATATCCTGCAAGAGGCGGGCCGCCCGACGCAAATGGCGGGCAATATCGGGCGCGGCGTGCTCGATATCGAACCGGCCGAGGATGGCGAGGTCGTGGTGCTGGAACTGTCGAGCTACCAGACCGATCTCGCGCGGGCCCTGACCCCCGACATTGCAGTCTTCACCAATCTATCTCCCGATCACCTCGATCGCCATGCAGGGATGGGCGGCTATTTCGCGGCCAAGCGTCGCCTTTTCGCCGAGGGCGGCCCCGATCGCGCGGTGATCGGGGTGGACGAGCCCGAGGGCGTCTATCTCGCCAACCAGATCTCGATGGGGCGCGAGGACGACCGGCTGATCCGGGTCTCCTCGGCGCGCAAGCTCGGCGACTGGGGCTGGTCTGTCTTTGCCCGCAAGGGGTTCCTGAGCGAATGGCGCAAGGGGCGGCAAATGGCTTCTATCGACCTGCGCGAAATCACTGGGCTTCCGGGCGCGCATAACCACCAGAACGCCTGCGCCGCCTATGCCGCGACGCGCGCGATCGGGATCGCGCCGCGGATGATCGAGCAGGCGTTCCACTCTTTCGCGGGGCTGCCTCATCGCAGCCAGACGGTGGCGGACAAGGGAGGCGTGCGCTGGGTCAACGACTCCAAGGCCACCAATACCGACAGCGCAGCCAAGGCGCTCGATGCGTTCCGCAATATCCGCTGGATCGCGGGGGGGCTGGGCAAGGAGGGCGGGGTGGCGAGCCTCGCGGGCCATCTCGAACATGTGCGCAAAGCCTATTTCATCGGCCATTCGGCGCGTGATTTCGCGTTGGAACTCGCCCCGCTCGAACACGAGATCTGCGAGACGATGGAGGCTGCGGTCGCGGCGTGTGCGCGCGACGCGGAACCCGGAGATACGGTTCTGCTTGCACCGGCGGCGGCGAGCTTCGATCAATATCCCAATTTCGAAAAGCGCGGCGAGCATTTCGCGCAGCTCGTGGATGCGCTGCCGGGGTAAACCCGGGCTTGCGCCCGCGCGTGCAATGGCGATGCTGAGCCCATGAGCGATGCCCCCAAGAGTGAAGCCGGAACTATCTCGACCCCGACGCCCGAGTTACTGCCTGCGGGCACGGATGGAATGCTCGTGCGGTTCGCACTCAGCCCCGACCCGGTCGCGATGGCGGCCGCGCAGGGTTTCGAGCTTGCGCTGGAAGAGGCCCGGCCCGCCGGGGTGATCGAGGTGGCGCCCGCGCTCGTCTCGGTGCTGCTGCGCTTCGATCCCGCGCAGACCCGGCGCGCCGATCTGATCGCGGCCCTGCGCCCTCTGGCAGAGCGCGCGGCACGCGAGGCAGGTCACCGGCCGGACCCGATCCGCCGCTGGCAGATCCCCGCGGCTTTCGGGGGTGACAACGGCCCCGAGCTTGCCCCCATTGCCCGCCAGCTTGGCCTGAGCGAGAGGGAAGCTGTGGGTGAGATCTGCAAAGCGGATCTTCGCGTGCTCGCGATCGGCTTCTTTCCCGGTCAGCCCTATCTCGGTCTTCTGCCCGAACCCTGGAACCTGCCGCGCCTGCCAGAGCTGGTGCCCTCGGTGCCCTCCGGTGCCGTGGTCGTCGCGGTGCGCCAGATCGTGCTTTTCGGTGCGTCCTCGGCAACAGGGTGGCGGCAGGTCGCACGCTCGCATTTTCGCTGTTTCGATCCCGCGCGGACCGAGCCGATGCCCCTGCGCGCGGGCGATGCGATCCGTTTCGTGCCGATCAGCGCCGGGGAACTGGCGGCGCTCGATACGCCCGACGGTATGGGCGGCGCGCGGCTGGAGCATCTGGCATGAGCGCGCTGCGGGTCTTGCGCGCCGACGGGTTGATCTCGGTGCAGGATATGGGCCGCGAGGGCTATCTCTCCCAAGGCCTTTCGCGCGGTGGTGCGATGGACCGTCTGGCGCTTCTGGAGGCGGCTGCTTTGCTGGGGGCAGAGACCCCGCTGGCAGGGCTCGAGATGGCCGGGGCAGGGGGGCTTTTCGAGGTCACCCGGCCGATGCGGATCGCCCTGACCGGCGCGCCGATGCGGGCCGATCTCGACGGGGTGGCGCTGCGCTGGAACGCGGCCCATCCGGTTTTGCCCGGACAACAGCTGCGCATCGGCGGCGCGCAGGCGGGCAGTTACGGCTATCTCGTGCCGGGCGGTGAGTTTGCGACACCCGGCTGGCTGGGCAGCCGCGCGGCACATCTGTCGGTCGGGATTGGCGCGCGGGTGGAGAGCGGCCTGACGTTTCCCTGCGCAGACGATCCCGCGCCGGACCGTCCGGCGCGCGGATTGCCCGCAACCCAGCGTTTCGACGGTGGCACGGTGCGGGTGGCAGACGGCCCGCAAACCGCGCTTTTTGACCCCGCAGTGATCGCGTCATTCTATGAAACGGGTTTTGTGCGCGCCCCGCGTGGGAACCGCCAGGGCGTGCAACTCGATGCGGAGACGCGGTTTGCGGCGCAGGGGGCGGCGGGGCTGGCATCGGACGTGATCGGGCCGGGAGACGTTCAGATGACGGGTGACGGCGTGCCCTACGTTCTGCTCGCCGAATGCCAGACCATCGGCGGCTATCCAAGGATCGGCAAGGTGATCCCTGCTGATCTGCCGATTGTCGCGCAGGCCCCGCCCGGAGCGCGGCTGCGCTTCTCCCGGCTGTCGCCTGATCAGGCCGATGCGCTCTGGCGGTCCGAGGCCGAGCAGTTGCGTACCCTTCGGGCCGCCTGCCATCCGCTGATCCGCGACCCGTCCGAAATGGGGGATCTGCTTTCCTACCAGCTCATCGGCGGTGTAACCTCGGGCGACGATCTGGAGAGGGGCTGATGCGTATCGATCTCAATGCCGATATGGGCGAGGGTTTCGGCCCCTGGAGCATGGGCGATGACACGGCGCTGCTCGACGTGATCAGCTCGGCCAATATCGCCTGCGCTTTTCATGCGGGCGACCCCGATCACATGGCTGCGGTGATGCGCGCGGCGGTGACGCAGGGAGTGGGCATCGGCGCGCATCCGGGATTTGCCGACATGCAAGGTTTCGGGCGGCGGCGGATGTCTCTTTCCTCCGAGGAGCTCGGAAATCTGGTCGCCTATCAGCTGGGGGCTGCGCAGGCGATGGCCCGGCGCGCGGGCGGGCAGGTGCGGCATCTGAAACTTCACGGGGCGCTCTCGAACATGGCGGCCGAGGATGCCTCGATCGCGCGCGCCTGTTTCGAGGCGGCGCTTGCGGTCGATCCCGAGCTCATTGTCGTGGTGATGCCTCTGACCGCAATGGACGAGGCGGCGGAAGCGCTGGGTGCGAAGCGGGCGGGCGAGGTCTTTGCCGATCGCGCCTATACCGAAACAGGTCTTCTGGCCCCGCGAGGTACGCCGGGCGCGATGATCCATGATGCAAGCGAGGCGGCCGAACGGGTGGCGGCGATGCTGCGCGCGGGCGGGATCGTAACCGGCTCGGGCAAGGTGCTGCCGTGCCGGATCGACACGGTCTGCGTGCATGGCGACAGCCCCGATGCGGTTGCGATGGCGCGCGCGCTGCGGGGCCATCTCGCGGCCGAGGGGATCGGGATCGCGCGCTTTGGCTGAGGCTCAGGCCTTCGAGGCGATGTAATTCGCGGTCATCAGGTCGAGATGCGCGCCGCCGCCATTCTTGAAGATCGTGATCTCCTCGGCGCTCTCACGACCTTTCGCGGAGCCACCGACCAGATCGTAGAGATCGCCCAGCACGTCGTCTTCCGAGATCACGCCCGCGCGCATCGGGATCAGCAGCTCCCCGATATGGCCAAGCGTTGTCGCGCGGCTGTCGACGAACAACCGTCCCTTTGAGATCAGCGCATCATCAGCCTCGCGCATGTCGGCCTTGTAGGCGCCGATCAGGTCGACATGAGTGCCGGGCCTGATCCAGTCGCCATGCAGCACCGGCTCGCGCGCCATCGTCGCGCAGGAGATTATATCGGCCATGCCTGCCGCCTCGGCCAGATCTGGCGCGGCAGTAAGGGGAATGGCGCTTTCGACATCCTCCACCAGCGCCTGCGCCTGTTCGGGGCGCCGCGTCCAAAGGGTGATCCGCTCAAGCCCCGGAAAGAGCGCGCCATAAGCCGCGATCAGCGAACGGGCCACCGTCCCGCCGCCCACGATCAGAAGGCGTTTGCTGTCGGGTCGCGCCAGAAGTCGCGCGCCAAGGCCGCTATCGGCGGCTGTCTTGATCTCGGTGACGAGCGGGCTCTCGACGATGGCGCGCAGGCAGCCATGCTCGGGCTCGAAGACCAGCATAGCGCCTTGCACCGTCGGCAGGCCAGCCTTTGGGTTCCCATCGAAAACGGTGAAGCTTTTGACCCCGTAGCCCAGCCCCGGAACATAGGCCGAGCGGCTGAGCAGCGTTCCGGTCGCGGGGCCGAGGAACGTGTCTCCGATCTCGGCCTGCGGGCGTTTGTGACCTTCGCGCAGTGCCTCCACCGCTTCCGCCCAGTCGAGCCGGTTGATCATCGCGTCATAGGTCAGGGTCGGGATGCTCATCGTCTCTCCTTATAACGGGTCGAGCCAGCGCGCCTGGGCCGACACATCTTGTACCTCGCGCGCCTCGCCCGAAATCGCCTGCGCCAGCAGCTCGCCGCAGCCCGCCGAGGCGGTCCAGCCAAGCGAGCCGTGGCCCGCATTGATCCAGAGATTGGGATAGGCGCGCACCCGTCCAAGATAGGGGGCGCTGGCGGGGGTGGTCGGGCGAAGTCCCGTCCAGAAGGTGCCATCGTCGAGATCGACCACATCCGCGAAATGGCGTTCGGCATAGCGGCGCAGGATGTCGAGCCGCTTCTCGGGCATGTCGCGATTGCGGCCCGCGAATTCCGCGAGCGCGGTGATCCGCAGGATGCCGCTATAGACGCCGACGGCAAGCCGCGCGGCCTCGTCGATGAAGGGCAGGGTCGGCGCAGCTTCGGCATCCTTGATCCGCCAGCTGCCGGAATAGCCCTTCACCGGATAGATATTGGGCGCAAAGCCCAAGGGGCGCGTGAGGTCGGGGGTCTCGATCCCGGTCGCGAGGATGACGTGATCGGCGGCAATCACCTCGCCGCCCGCGCGGATGCCTGTGATCGTGCCGTTCTGCCGCTCGAACCCTTCGAACTCGGTGTCGTAGCGCAGGGTGACATGGTTCAGCCGCCCCAGATGCGCGCCAAGCTCGTTGGTGAAGAGGTGGCAATCGCCCACGCTGTCCTCGGGCGCGTAGAAGCCGCCCGCGAAATGATCCGTCATCCGGCTCAGGCGCGGGTCTCTCGCGACGATCTCGGCGGCGGTGACCGGCTGGAGATGCGCGCTCGCATGGCTGTCGCGGAAGGTCTCGAACTCGGCGCGGTCGGTATGCAGGTAAAAGCCCCCCGCGTGGCGTACGAGCCCGCCAAGCCCGGCCTCTTCGGCGACCACGGGCAGGCGCGCGCGGCTGAACCGGCAGAGCCGTGCGAGCCGGTCGCTATTGGCCCCGTGCGCCTCGGCGGAACAGTTGCGCAGGAATTCCAACCCCCAGCGGATCAGCGCTGGATCGCTCCAGCGGCTGACCTTCACGCCCGGATCGCGCCCCGCGGCGGCGCGGATCATCGTGCCAAGCGCACCGGGTCCGGCCCAGGCCTCGGCATGGCCGATCGAGATGATCCCCGCATTGCCTTTCGAGCACAGGTTCGCCGGCGCCGATCCGCGCTCGATCACCGTCACCTTTGTGCCGCGCCGCGCCAACGCATAGGCGGTCTGGATGCCCACAACGCCCGCGCCGAGAACGACGACGCTCATGCGCGCCACCCCAAGCGGCGGGCTGCGATGGAGGAATTGGTCGGAAAACCGGGCATTTGCGGCCCCTTCTTGAGAGTCGCGGAGAGGCTATCGGCGGCCCAGAAGCCCGTCAAGCAAGCCCGACCGGCGCAAAGAAATGTGTCGTATGACAAGTAATACAACCTCAGGTGGTGTTTTCGCCACGCAGCACCGATGCGCGATGGCTTTGGCAGGGCTTAGCCTTGGACTTGGCTGCCCGGCACGTCTGGGGACACGGGGCCATTTCCGCCGGGGAGCCCGGCTTTGAAAAAGCAAATGGAGTGCAAGATGAAACTGTTCAAATTCAAGACCCTTCGCGACCTGAAGAACGACGAAGAGGGCGTCACCGTCGTCGAATACGGCATCGCGCTGGCGATCGCTGTCGGCATTGGTGGTTTGATTTATACCACTGTCGGTACCGGAGTTTACAATAAGTTGGCAGGCGCGGCGACGATCATGGGGGAAACGCCCGCAGGGTATGGCGCGAACCCTGCAGAAGGTGGTTGAGGTCGATCACCAGCTATCAGGCGTTGGTTCGCAACGCCTGATGCTATTATCTTTTTTTAAGGGGAAACGTCATGCGCATCGCTTCAATGCTCACTTTTGCTGCTGGCCTTGCCGTGGCGGGAGGATCTGCGTACCTAGCGCAGAACTTCTTCGAAGCAAAGCTTCAGCGCGAGGCTGCTGCCGAAAAGGCCGGGCTCGTCGAAGTTCTTGCAGCCGCACAGAATATTCCGTTCGGCCAGACCATCGAATCCCAGAAGCTGACCGCGATCGCCTGGCCGAAAGAAGCGTTGCCGCCGGGTGTCTTTACCGACACTGCGGCGCTGCTGCCCGCTCAAGGCCAGCAACCGCGCCGCGCAAAGGCCGAGATCGCGCAGGGTGAGTTGATCCTTGCCTCCAAAGTCTCCGGCTATGGCGAGAAAATCACCATCGTCCAGACCCTCGGTCCGAACAGCCGCGCGATGGCGATCAGTGTAAATGCTTCCACTGGTGTGGGTGGCTTCGTCACGCCCGGCGACAAGGTCGACGTAATGATGACGCGGGGTAGCAACGACACGCTCAAGACCGTCACGATCCTTCAGGACGTCCGGGTGATCGGTGTCGACCAGACCTCGGATGAAAAGGTGAAGACGCCCGGTGTCGCGCGCACCGTGACGGTCGAGGTGACGCCCGAACAGGGCCAGCGCCTCGCTCTGGCGCAAAAGGCGGGGACGCTCAGCCTGACGCTGCGCACGCTCGACGACGCCGAGAGCGAACCGCTGCCCTCGATCGGTCTTGCCGATATCCTGAGCGAACGCCCCTCCAAGCTCGAGCCGACCCAGGTGCGCACGGTGATCATCCGCCGCGGCACCGAAGTCACCGAGACCGCGATCAAGTGAGGCGCAGGAAAGATGGCACGCATCCGCGAAAGCATCCGGCGCTTTGCCCAAGATGAAGACGGGACGATCCTCGTCTTCTTCGGCATGAGCCTCGTGATCCTGTTCGGATTGGTGGCCCTTTCCTTCGATCTCGGTCGTCTCGGGAGCACCCGCTCCGAGCTACAATCCTACGCCGATTCCGTGGCGCTGGCCGCCGCGGGAGAGCTTGACGGCAATTCTGACGCGATCTCGCGCGCCAATTCCGCCGCAGCGCTCGTTTCGGACACGCAGACATTCGGCGCGGGCGGGCATTCGCTCGGCTATGCCGAGATCGATCCCGATAATGCTGACGGCGCTGACGTGGTGAGCGACGTCACGCTCACGTACCTCTCGCGGCTGCCGAAAGATACCGAGACAATCGCGGATGTCGCGACGACCGAGCCCGCGAAAGCGGCTTTCGTCCATGCCGCCGTTGCGCGCCACGATGTCAGCGCGACATTCGCGGCGGTCTTCACGACACTGGGGGGCTTTGACGCATTCGACGGCAGCGCCGAGGCGGATGCCATCGCGGGGCTCGAAATTCAGGCCTGCGATGTGACGCCTCTGATGTTCTGCGTGCCCCCGGGGTTCAAGGCTTCGGCCAATATCGGCACGATGGTACGTATTCGCGCGGGCGGGAGCGGTGCGGCATGGGGCCCGGGAGACTTCGGCTTTCTCGATCCCGACAAGATCAAGGTCGATGACGAAGGCCCTTGCGCAAAGCTGAACGGCGCGCATCTCGACGCTTGCTTGCTGGGGGCGCAACAGAGCATCACGCAATGCTTCAACCAGCGCGGCGTCGATACGGAGCCGGGCCAGAAAGAAGGGCTCAACGCCTCGATCTTCAATGTCCGCTTCGACATGTATCAGGCGATCATGAACGGGCTGAGCAACGACGAAGACTATGCGCCCGCGCCCAATGTGATCAAGGGGATCATCAAGAAGGATCCGGGGAACAGCTCCAACCAGAATCAGGGCCAGGGCAAAGCGAATTGCATCGGCGAGGCCGAGCAGGTTTCACCTGACACGGTCGGGTTGCCCCGGGACGATTGCTTCATGGATAAAAGCTGCGATCGCTTTGGTGATGGCGACTGGAGCGAGGGGCGCGAAACCTATGTCGCGACGAATTACGGCGCGGGTGTCGACGATCCGCACCCGGACGCGGTCACGCGCTACGATTATTACCTCGCCGAAATCAAGGCGGCCGCTGGCGGCGAGATCCTGACTGACCGCGCCGAGACGGGGCTGCCTACCTGCGCGCCTGCCGCGTCGAGCAACCCCGACCGCCGCGTGCTGATCGTAGCGGGGATCGATTGCTCGGCCGAGACCGGAGCCGTGATCAAGGGGGCGATGTCGGACGTTCCCGTGAAGGAATTCGTCAAGGTCTTCCTCACCGAGCCGGTGGGCGAGGATGGCTCGACACCGCCCGTGATGGATATCTGGGGCGAGATCATCGGCTCGGCCAGCGATGGCGGGTCGGAAGATACGGGGACTGGGGGCATCGTGCGCGATGTCGTCCAGCTTTACCGGTGAGCGCGATGTGGGGGACGATCGCATATCCGATCCAAAGCCTGCGCCGTCTCTGGCGCGACGAGGAAGGCGCTCAACTGGTCGAATTCGCGCTGGTTCTGCCGATCCTGCTGGTGCTTTTCGCGACGATCGTCGAGGGCGGGCGGATGTTCCTTTCCTACCAGACGGTGATCGGCGGCGTGCGCGACGCGAGCCGTTATCTCGCCCGTGTCACGCCGCGCGACATCTGTGACAATGAAGACAGTTTCGACGGGCGCGGCGATGATCTGACCGATATCGTGGAAAAGGCCCTGACCGGCGAAAGACTGCTGCCGAGCGGCATCACGGTTACCGGCGTCACTCCGAGCCTGACCTGCACGACGGGTGATTACCGTTTCGGCACCGCCCCGGTCGTCAGCGTCAGCGCGGCTCTGAGCATCACCTTTCCATTCGGTGCGATCTTCTCCTTTGCGGGCGGGCAGACGCTGGGCACGCTCTCGACGAGCGTCGCCGATGAACACCGGGCTTACGGAACATGAGCGCGCGGCTCGCATCTCGCGCCCGCAAGGCGCTGCGCGGCTTTGCCCGCGACGAGAGCGGGGCAACGCTGGTCGAGTTCGCGCTGGTGATCGGGCTCTACCTGATGATCTTCTTCGCGCTGATCGATTTCGGGCGGATGGCCTTTCACTATGTGAACGCGCAACGCGCGCTTCAGGTCGCGGCGCGGCTGGTGGCAGTGCGTTCGCCCGCGTGCGATGGCGTTCCTCCGATCCACGAACGCGGGGTTACGCCACAAGGGGAGATCGAGCCGAATTTCGGCACGAATTGCAACGCCTCCGACACGACCTGCGCCAATCCCGGCACGATCACCTGCGCGGGCAATGCCGACAATGGCACGGCCAAGGATATCTGGTCGATCGTCCAGCGCGCGCTGCCCAATGACGCCGAAATCAGGGATCTGTCGTTTTCCTATTCCTACGATCCCGACCTCGGCTTCCTGGGTGGGCCTTATGTGCCGATCGTGACCGTCAAGCTGCAAAATCTCGACTTCCAGTTCGTGACGCCGATCGGGGCCTTCGCTTCGCTTTGGACGAGCGAGGAGGTCACACAGATATCGCGCGTGACCTTCCCGAGCCTGAGCACCTCGATGCCGGGGGAAGCATTGGGACGGGATGGGACGAGCTGAGAGATGAAGGGGAGAGATGACATGACGAGCGTGAACAAGCAGATGTTCCTGGTGGCCGATTCCGCCGAAGCGGTGCAGGCCGAATCCGGGCAGCGCCGACTGAATTTCGCCGCCGAATCCGAGCGTCTCGCGAAGGGCGGTTCCGCCGCGCACGAGGGGCATGTGATCGCCGTTGCGCGCAGCCGGGGCGGGATCGGGGCGACCATGCTCGCGGTCAATCTCGCCCATCACCTCGCCACGATCGGCAGCACGCGCAAGAGCGGTCCGGCTCGTCGCGTTGCGCTTGTGGATCTCGACCTGCAATTCGGCATGGTCGCGGGCTTTCTCGATCTCGAACCGAGCCCCGCGCTTTACGATATGGCGCGCGATGGCGGCATCCCCGATGACACCTTCCTCGATCAATCGCTGCAATCGACCCCGGATGGGCTCGATGTGCTCTGCGCGCCCTCTGCCTTCGCGCCGCTCGATGCGCTGCAGCCTGACCAGCTGCGCGGCCTCATCGAGGCGTTGCAGGCGCGCTACGACTATGTCGTGGTCGATCTGCCCCATGCGCTGGTCGACTGGGTCTCGCCGGTGCTGGCACATGCCGGGCTGATGTATCTCGTCACCGATCTCTCGGTGCCCTCGCTCCAGCAGGCGCGGCGCCTGATCGATGCCTATGCCGAGGACAACCTCGCGCTGGAGATCGAGATTGTGGTCAATCACGAGGCCCGTCCGCTTTTGCCGCACCGTCACCACCAGGAGGCCGCGCGCGCGCTCGAGCGCGAACTGCGCCACTGGCTGCCCGATGATCGGCGCGCGGCGAAGGAAGCCGCCGATCGCGGTCTGCCGCTGGGGCGTGTCGCGCGTCATTCGTCCCTCGCCAAAGCGGTGGGAAAACTCGCCCAGGATCGTCTCAAGAAGGCCGCCGCAGCGGCGCACGTCAGCTGAACGGAGGGAAAGACATGTTTCGCAATTTCACCGATCGCGGGTCGAAGCCTTCCGAAAAGGACAAGGTGATCCCTCTGGGGCAACACCGCGCCGCCGCCGGTGCTCCCGCCGATACGCTCGTGCTGCATGAGGCCCCGGTCAAGGCGACGCCCGAAACCGCTCCGGCATTCGAGGAAAGCCAGCGCCGCGCGCTCGAACTGAAAAGCCGGCTTCACGATGCGCTGCTCGACCGTCTGAACCTGTCGATGATCGACAAGGTCGTGCCCGAAGAGCTGCGTCGCGAAGTGGCCACGCTCGTCTCCGAGGAGCTGCGCGACGCCAAGACGCCACTGCGGGCCGATCAGTTCACGACGCTGGTCGACGAACTGCTCGACGAGGTGCTCGGCCTTGGCCCGCTCGAACCGTTGATCGCGGATCCCACGATCAACGACATCCTCGTGAATGGCTGCCACAAGGTTTTCATCGAACGCAACGGCGTGCTGGAGCGCACGCAGGTCCGTTTTCGCGACGAGCGTCACCTGTTGCGCATCATCGACAAGATCGTCTCGCGCGTGGGCCGCCGGATCGACGAGAGCAACCCTTGGGTCGATGCGCGTCTCGAGGATGGCAGCCGCGTCAACGCGATCATCCGTCCCTGTGCCATCGACGGCCCGAGCATCTCGATCCGCAAATTCGCCCGCCAGCCTTACACGCTGGAGCGTCTGGTCGGCACCGGCATGATGACCGAACAGGCGGCGCATTTCCTCAAGGGGCTGGTGCAGGCACGCAAGAATATCCTGATCTCGGGCGGTACGGGCTCGGGCAAGACGACGCTTCTCAACGCGATCTCGGCGGCGATCGATCCGCGAGCGCGGATCGTCACCATCGAGGACGCGGCAGAGCTTCAGCTGCAACAGGAGCATGTGGTGCGTCTTGAAACCCGTGCCTCCAATCCCAACGGACAGGGCGCGGTGCATCAGCGCGATCTGGTGCGCAATGCGCTGCGGATGCGCCCCGACCGCATCATCGTCGGCGAGGTGCGCGGGGGCGAGGCCTTCGACATGCTTCAGGCGATGAACACGGGCCATGATGGCTCGATGACCACCGTGCACGCCAATTCCGCCCGCGACGCGCTGGGCAGGATCGAGCAGATGGTGACCATGATCGGCCTCGACATGCCGCTCTCCGCGATCCGTTCGCAGATCGCTTCGGGGCTCGACGTCGTGGTGCAGATCGCGCGCATGTCCGATGGCCGCCGCCGGGTGCTCTCGATCTCCGAGATCACCGGGCAGGAGGGCGATATCGTGATGATGCAGGACATCTTCACCTTCCGAAAGAAGGGCACGCTCGGCGATGGCACCATCGAGGGCAACTTCACCGCGACCGGCCTGCGCCCGCGTTGTCTCGAGGACATGATCGCGGCGGGTGTCGAGGTCGACCCTTCAGATTTTGTCGTGCGGGGGTGAGGGGCCATGTTCAACGGGATCGAGAATGACTGGTTCGCCTATCTGACCTATAGCGGCATCGCATTGGGCATGCTGCTGGCAGTAACGGGGGCATTGCATCTGGCCAGCCGCAGCGAGACACGCGGCGAGGCGAAGAGCCGCCGGATGAAGATGATCGCCCAAGGGCGCAATACCGAAGAGCTTCTTGCGCTTCTGAAGCCCGCGCCGCGCAGCGGGATCGCGGCGCATCTGCCGCAGGCGCTCGACCTCGCGCGACAGCTGCACCGCGCCGGCATACCGATCTCGCCGGACCGTTTCGTGGCGCTTTGCGCCTCGCTTGGGGTGGGGGGCTTCGTGCTCAGCTTCGCGGCTCTCGGCCTGCTTCAGGCGGTGGCCGTGGCGATGGTCGTGGGGGTGGCGCTCCCGGCGCTGGTGGTCCGATTTCGCGCCAAGGACCGGATGACGAAGCTCACCGGGCAGCTGCCCGATGCGCTCGACATGCTCGCGCGGGGGCTCAAGATCGGCCACCCGCTGAACATGACGATCGGGGCCGTGGCCGAAGAGATGCCCGATCCGATCGGGACCGAGTTCGGCCTGATCTTCGATCAGGTGACCTATGGTGACGATCTGCCCGACGCGGTGCTGGATTTCGCGGATCGGGTGGGGATCGAGGATGTGGACTACCTCGCCGCAAGCATCGGCATCCAGCACGGGACCGGTGGAGATCTGGCCCGCGTGCTCGAGGTGCTGGGCCGGACGATCCGTGGCCGCATCGCGTTGCGCCGAAAGATCAAGGCGATCTCGGCGGAGGGGCGGGCCTCGGCCTGGTTTCTCAGTGCGCTGCCCTTCGTCATGTTCGGCTTCACCAATTTCATTTCGCCGGGCTATTTCGGCGAGGTCGCCGATGACCCGCTCTTCAAGCCGATGGCTGCGATCGTGCTGCTGCTGGTGGTGCTCAACGGGCTGATCCTGCGCAAGCTGGTCACGTTCCGGATCTGACGGGGAGGAAAGAGCCATGCTGATGACACGCATCGAGAGCATCGCGCTGGAGCTGGGCATCGCGCCCGAGACGGTCCTCGCAGGGGGCATCGGGCTTGGGGCGCTGCTGGTGATCTGGGGGCTTCTGGCGGCGTTCCAGCGCGACCGGGCGGTCGAGCGCATCGCCGCGATCGGCGGGGCCCGCGCGAATGTCCGCGCCGAGCATGCGTTGCTCAAGGCACCGGAGGCCACGCCGGGGCGCTTCATGAAGGCCTTCGTGCCCGCCGACCGTCAGAAACGCAGCGCGCTTCAGCGCAAGCTTGAAATGGCGGGGATGTCCGATGTGGGTGCGTTGCGCCGGTTCACGCTTGTGCGTGTCATTCTCGGTATCGGTCTTCCGGGGCTGTTCCTCGGTCTGTTGATTGCCGCCCGCACGCCCGAACTGAGCCTGCCTTTCGGCCTCTCGGACCGTCTCGGCGGGCTGAGCGGCATGGCAACCTACCAAATCCTGACCGGGCTTGTGGCCTTTGGCTATCTCGCGCCGCTGAAATGGCTGGGCGGACGCATGAAAGAGCGCCGGTTGCGCATCGAGGAGAGCTTTCCGAACGCGCTCGATCTGATGCAGGTCGCGATCGAAAGCGGGATGGGGTTTGACGCGGCGATGACGCGTGTGGGCAACGAGCTTGCCAATACCTCAGCCGAGATCTCCTTCGAGTTCCTGTCCGTACAACGCCAGGTACAGGCGGGTCGCGAGCGCGACGCGGCTTTGCGCGACATGGCCGATCGCACCGGGGTCGAGACGGTGCGTGCCTTCGCCAATGTCGCCACGCAATCCTTGCGCTTCGGCTCCTCCATGGCGCAGGCGCTCACGACCTATGCAGAGGAATTGCGTGCGATGCGGGAGATGCGCGCCCAGGAAAAGGCCAACCGGCTGCCTGTGCAGATGTCGGGCGTGCTCGCCTCGCTGATGCTCCCGGCGCTGATCCTGATCTGTCTCGGGCCGATCGTGATTCGCTACCTCAACAATGTCTGAGCCGAATCGAGGCGAAAAGGAATCGTTTCAATTTGCGAAACGGTTGGAAAAACACGAGAAATGCCCAAGTTTGTCTCGGCGCCCGTACTGAAATGTCTACCTGTGGTTGAGTAACTGTCTCTCAAAACTGCCCACAGGCTGCTGTGGATATCAATCCAAAGATTAGCTTAGGGCGACGGTGAAAAGTGGGTTACGCTGGGGGAACTCACACGCTGCCAAGAATATGTGAGTACATTATATAAGTCTTTGGGATGGTGGGGGCCATGAGGGACTATGCGATGGATCGGGGTGGGGACCCCGGTCAGCAACGCGCTATTGAAGCCGGCATGATCGGCGCAGTGGCGCAATGGTGCGAGTGTTTGCACGGAACCAATCCGCTGCGCAGCGCTCTGCGAATTCTGACTGACAGTATCGGAGCAGAGGCGATCGTGCTCTCGCGCTATGCGCGGGCCGGAGAGACGCCGACGCGGGTTCTGGTCCATGACAGGGCACGCTCGGGGAATCGGATCCCGTTGCAGCAAAGCTTCGCCGAACTCTTGCTGGATGGTTATCTCGACAAGGCCAAGCCGGGTTCGACCTGGTACGGAACGATGCGCGACGAAGAGCTTCCGACCGCCGCCGCGATGCTTCTGGCCCGGCGCCAGCTGCACGAGTTGGTGGTGATCCCGCTCGAGGTGAGTGACCGCGCGATCGACACGATCGAGCTACATTTCTCTGATAAGCTGCGCCATTATCAGCAAGCGGTGCTGACGATCCTTGCCGATACGCTCAGCCGGACCTGGAGCAACCGTGCACGCGGGCTCTTTACCGAGGCGCTGCTGAAATCGGCTGCGGCGCAGGCGGCGCCCGCCGTGGGTTCGCCCATCCTGAGCGCGGACAATCCCGCACGGCTCAGTCGCGCCGAGTATCGCGTCTGCCTGCTTCTGAGCCACGGCCAGTCACCCGATCAGATGCGCGGCGAGCTTGGGATCTCGGAATCGACCCTGCGCACGCATCTGAGCAATCTCTATGCCAAGACAGGTGCGCGCAACCTGGCCGAGCTGACCTTCCAGCTCGTCTCGGATCTGCCATTCGAGCTCACCCGCCGCCATGCGGGACGGCTGGCATGAGCCTGCAACTGCTGCCGCTGGTCGCTCTGGCGCCGCTTCTGTTCATGGTGGCGTTCAGCGACCTGCGTGAGATGCGCATCCCTAACCGGCTGGTGCTGATTGCGCTGGGGCTTTTCGTCCTGTGCGCGCCGCTTCTGGGCTGGTCCGAGATCGGCGCGCGTCTGACCGTGGCGGGGGTGACCTTCGCGATCGGCTACGTGCTGTTCACCTTGCGTGCGTTCGGGGGCGGGGATGTGAAATTCCTGACCGTGCTGATGCTCTTCGTGCCCTCCGCTGCGGTGGCGCAGTTTCTTATTGTCTTCTCGGTGTCGCTGATCATTGGCAGTGGCATCGCGATCGGCTTGCAACGTGCCCCGGTCGCGGCGCGATTCGACTGGGTGACCTGCCGACGCAGGGGCAAGCTGCCGATGGGCATTTCGCTCGCAATGGCGGGTCTGGCGCTGCCTTACGTGCTCGCGATCGGTTAACCGCGCGTCAAAACTCGGCGAGAAATCAAGAGTTCTTGTGCGTGATCAAGGCGCATCCCTGATTTCTGTGTCATACTATAAAGATAGACAAGGCAGGGGACATGCTATGCGTGGTCACGATTTTCGCTATTGGATGCTCGGTACGGCGCTCGCTACGGGCGTGTTGATGAGTATGACAGGGGTGGCGCTCGCGCAGGATGCGGCGACACCCGTTGCGCCCGCGACAGAGCCCGCCGCCTCGCAAGACGCCACTCAGGTCTCCCCGCGCAGTCGGGCCGAGGCTTTGATTTACGGGCTCGACGGCCAGACAAAAGATGTCGCTGCCGGGCTTGCGCTGCTTGAGACTGCGGCGGCGCAGGGCGATCTTCCTTCCCAGACCTCGCTTGGAAACATGCTGCTCTGGGGTGGGCCGCTTCCGGCTGATCCCGCACGCGGCGAGGCGCTGCTGTCGGAAGCCGCAGCGGCAGGCGACAGCGAGGCCAAGCTGGTCCTTGGCAGGCAACTGATCGGGGGCTGGGCAATTCCCCGCGATCTGGATCGCGGCAAGGGGCTGCTCGAGGAGCTGGTTGCGAAGGGAGATCCAAAGGCCGAGGTCGCGCTGGCCGAGTTCTACCTTTACGGCACGGGACTTCCGAAGGATTGGGAGAAAGCCAAGGCGCTTGCCGAAGCCGCCGCCGACAAGGGCGACGGGCAGGGCATCTGGAAATACGGCGAGATGCTGATGTGGAGCGAGCGCGACCCCAAGGGCGCCGAAGCGATCCTCAACCGTGCGGGCGAACTGGGCGCGGGGCAGGCCTATGCCACGCTCGCGGAAGGCGCGATGTATGGGTATCTTGGCGGCGGTTCGGTCTCGCGCGCGAAATTCGAAGGCTATGCCGAGAAAGCGCGCGCCGCGGGCAACCAGCGCATCGAGGTGCTTGATGCCATCCGCCAGATGTGGGGTATCTCGATGCGCGCCGACGGGCCCAAGACCGTCGAGGAGTTGACGCAGGCCTCCAATGCCGGCAATCGCGAAGCCGCGCGCTATCTGCTGGGGCTTTTGCGCGATGGCAACGGGCTCAATATACAGAAGGATCGCGCGGCGGCCGAGGCATTGCTCAAGGACCATCCCGAGCTTTTCACCGATTCCGAACGCGCGGCGATGCAGTTGAGCATCGATGTCGCGAAGCGGCGCGATCCGAAAGGGATCGCGGCCTCTGCGGCTGTCGTACAATCGCGCCGCGCCGATCTGAGCCAGGCGGCCGCCGAGGATCTCTTCAAGGCTGCGCCGAACGTGGTGATCTACGTCCTTCAGGAGGATCTGAAGGCGAAGGGGCTCTATTCGGGCAAGCTCGATGGGCTGGCGGGGCCGTTGACGCTGAGAGGGATGAACAAGCTGTGCAAGACTGTGCCGGGTGGGCTCAATTGCACGGACGGCATCCTGAGCCGGAAAACCGTCGGTGCCCTTCTCGTGAACCCTTGATCGACAGATCCTGCCCGCGACGCAATCTCGCAGTGATAACGGCGTGTTCACGGGCAGGATTGCTTTGTGTCAGGGTTATTCACAACGTAATCTGGTAGTCTTGATATGTTTGAAGGGGCAAATACCTTTCAGGCGTTCGACGGGTCAGGTGGGCAAGGCCCGAGGTGTTGGAAGGGGTAAGAATGTCAGCCGAAAAAGAATTCGTTCCGCCATTTGTCAGTGGGGCTGGGGCGCTGTCGGGTGCTCAGGCGTATCGCCGCACAGTACTCATCGCGGGAGGAGCGGGCTTCATCGGGTCCAATCTTTCGCGGCGTCTGCTGGCGCAGGGCGACCGGGTGATCTGCATCGACAATCTTGAAACGGGACGTAGCGCCAATATCGAAGGGCTGATCCCCAATCCCGGCTTCGCCTTCTTCCTGCATGATATCGTGGAGCCCTTCACGGTGAAGGGGCCGGTGGACCGGATCTACAACCTTGCCTGTCCGGCCTCGCCGCCGAAATATCAGCGTGATCCGGTGCATACGCTCAAGACCTCTTTCATCGGGGCGCTGAACCTGCTCGCGATTGCCGAGAAGAAAAATGCTCGGATCCTGCAAAGCTCGACCTCCGAAGTTTACGGCGACCCCGACATCTCGCCTCAGCCCGAGAGCTATCGCGGTCTGGTC
This sequence comes from Thioclava marina, assembly GCF_002020135.1. Classification (GTDB taxonomy): domain Bacteria; phylum Pseudomonadota; class Alphaproteobacteria; order Rhodobacterales; family Rhodobacteraceae; genus Thioclava; species Thioclava marina. The sequence goes on from NZ_MPZS01000003.1 coordinate 83,186, forward strand.
AACACGGTCGGCCCGCGCGCCTGCTATGACGAGGGCAAGCGCGCCACCGAAACGCTGTTTTACGAAAGCCACCGCCAGACCCATGTCGATGTGCGCATCGCGCGGATCTTCAACACGTACGGGCCGCGTATGGACCCCGAGGACGGGCGCGTGGTGTCGAATTTCGTCGTGCAGGCGCTGACGGGCCAGCCGCTCACGATCTATGGCGAGGGCGAGCAGACCCGGTCCTTCTGCTATATCGAGGACATGCTCGACGGTCTGACGTCACTGATGGAGGCCGATGAACTGGAGCCGACGATCTTCGATCCGATGAACCTCGGCAATCCGCATGAGTTCACCATGCTCGAACTGGCCGATCTCGTGCTTCATCTGACAGGGGCGAAGGTGAAGCGCGAGTTCCATCCGCTGCCCAAGGACGACCCGCTTCAGCGCCGCCCGGACATCACGCGGGCGAAGACGCTTCTGGGGTGGGAGCCGAAAGTGCCGCTCCATGACGGACTTATCCCGACGATCGAGTATTTCCGCGAGGAGATCGATATGGCGCAGCAGCGCATCGGCGGCGTGGCATGACCAAACCGAAGATCCTCGTGACAGGGGGGGCGGGCTATATCGGCTCGCATTGCTGCAAGGCGCTGGCAAAGGCCGGGCGCGAGCCGGTGGTCTATGACGATCTTTCGCGTGGCCATGCGGATGCGGTGCGCTGGGGGCCGCTGGTGGTGGGCGACATGCGCGACCGTGCGCTACTCGAGAAAACGCTGGCCGAGCATCGGATCGGCGCGGTGATCCATTTCGCGGCGCTTGCCTATGTCGGCGAGAGCGTGGGCGCGCCCGAGCACTATTACGACGTGAACCTCGGGGGCATGACCGCGCTGCTGGAGGCGGTCGAAGCGGTGGGGATCGACAAGATCGTGTTCTCGTCGAGCTGCGCGACCTATGGCACGCCCGACCGTCTGCCGATCTCGGAGGACCTGCCGCAGGCTCCGATCAACCCTTACGGCCGCACCAAGCTCGTCTGCGAATGGATGTTGCAAGATGCTCAGGTCGCACATCGGCTGCGCTTTGCCGCGCTGCGCTATTTCAACGCCGCCGGGGCCGACCCAGAGGGCGAGATCGGGGAACGTCATGACCCCGAGACCCATCTGATCCCGCTGGTGCTGATGGCGGCCTCGGGGCAGGCAGGGCCAGTTAAGATCTTCGGCACCGATTATCCCACGCCCGATGGCACCTGTATCCGCGACTATATCCATGTCGACGATCTGGCCCGCGCGCATCTGCTCGCGCTCGATCACCTCGAGGCGGGGGGCGAGAGCGTGAAGCTCAACCTCGGCACCGGGCGTGGCGCGTCGATCCACGAGGTGGTGGCCGCGGTGGAGCGGGTGACGGGCCGCAAGGTGCCCCATGAACTGGCCCCGCGCCGTCCCGGTGATCCGGCGGAGCTGACAGCCGACCCGTCCAAGGCGGCCGAGGTGCTGGGCTTCACCGCACGTTACCGCGATCTCGACGAGATCGTGGCCCATGCCGCGCCGTGGTTCGGCCTCTAACCGCCTGACCAGCCGCCAGCCGGGCTTGAGCCTGCCGCAAGGATCTCTATCTTGCCCCTCAAAGGCAAATCAGGAGGCAGACATGGCAAGCGATCCGATCGACGCGAAAACCCTCGACAAGCTCGCGCAGGTCGCGGTGAAGGTGGGGCTCAACCTGCAACCGGGACAGGATCTGGTGCTGACCGCGCCGGTCGAGGCGCTGCCACTCGTGCGCAAGATCGCCGCCGAGGCGTACCGCGCGGGGGCATCGACCTTCACCCCGATCCTCAGCGATGGCGAGATCACGCTGGCGCGGTTCGAGAACGCCCATGACGACAGTTTCGATCACGCGCCGGGCTGGCTCTACAAGGGCATGGCCGAGGCCTATGCCGGGGGTGCTGCACGCATGGCGATCGTGGGCGAAGACCCGATGCTGCTGGCCGAGCAGGATCCCGAGAAGGTCGCGCGCGCCGGCAAGGCCAATTCGATCGCCTATAAGCCCGCGCTCGAGAAGATCTCGAATTTCGACATCAACTGGTCGATCGTGAGCTACCCGACCGCCGCTTGGGCGAAGCGCGTCTTCCCCGACCTGCCCGAAACCGAGGCGGTGGCGAAACTGGCCGCTGCGATCTTTGCCGCCTCGCGTGCCGATCAGCCCGATCCGGTCGCGGCCTGGGAGGCGCATAATGCGGCGCTGCGTACGCGCACTGAATGGCTCAACACCCAGCGGTTTGCCGCGCTCCATTTTCAGGGCGGCGGCACCGATCTGACGGTGGGGCTTGCCGATGACCACGAATGGAACGGCGGGGCCTCGACGGCGAATAACGGCGTCACCTGCAACGCCAACATCCCCACCGAGGAGGTCTTCACCACGCCTCATGCCAAGAAGGTCGAAGGCGTCGTGCGTGCGACCAAGCCGCTCTCGCATCAGGGCAGCCTGATCGAAAATATCGAGATGCGTTTCGAAGGCGGCCGCGCCGTCGAGGCGAAAGCCAGCCGGGGCGAGGCGGTCCTGCAAAAGCTCCTCGATACCGACGAGGGCGCGCGCCATTTGGGCGAGGTGGCGCTGGTGCCGCATGGCTCGCCAATCTCGCAATCGGGGTTGTTGTTCTACAACACGCTTTATGACGAGAACGCCGCTTGCCATATCGCGATGGGCCAGTGCTATTCGAAATGCTTCGTCGGCGGGGGCGAGATGAGCCCCGAGGAAATCGCCGCGAAAGGGGGTAACAGCTCGATGATCCATGTCGACTGGATGATCGGCGGGCCCGAGACCGATATCGACGGGATCACCGCCGATGGCGCCCGCGTGCCGGTTTTCCGCAAGGGCGAATGGGCCGTTTGAGGTTTTCCCAGCTCTGACTGAAAAACGGGCGCATCCTTTCGGGTGCGCCCATTTTTTTGGCGCGACTGCTTCTGCCGGTTATTCTGCTGCACTGCGGAAAGCGGCGAGATTGCCGGGTGTGGGCTGAACCCTCTACCGCTGGGCGCGAAGAGGGTGCCATGTCGAAGAAATTGTCCATCGTCGTCGTCGAAGCCGAGCCCGAGCGAGCCGCCCTGATCGAGGCGAGCCTGCGCGAGGCGGGCGATTTCGAGATTGCTGTGATTGCCGAGACGGCCGGGCTCGCCCGACGCATTTCCGAGCGCAACCCGGACGTCGTGCTGATCGACATGGCCAACCCCTCGCGCGATATGCTCGAAGAGATGGCGCTGGCCTCGGGGCCGCTTGAGCGGCCCGTGGCAATGTTCGTTGATCGAGAAGACGAGGGAATGACCAAGGCCGCGATCGACGCGGGCGTGTCGGCCTATGTCGTGGCCGGGCTGCGTGCGGACCGGATCAAGCCGATCCTGGACGCCGCGGTGGCGCGCTTTCACATGATCCACCGGATGCGGGCGGAACTCGCCGCGACCAAACGTGCGCTGGAAGAGCGCAAGGTGATCGACCGTGCCAAGGGTTTGTTGATGAAGGCGCGCGGGGTCGACGAGGATGCGGCCTATGCGCTGCTGCGCAAAACGGCGATGGATCAGGGAAAGCGTGTGGCCGAAGTGGCGCAGGCGCTGGTTACGGCGGCGGGGCTTCTGGCATGAGTGGCGCGCCGATCTCTGTCGGGTTCATCCCGCTCGTTGATGCCGCACCGCTGATCATCGCGCGCGAAATCGGGTTTGCCGAGGAAGAGGGGCTCGACCTCAAACTTGCGCCCGCGCCGAGCTGGTCGACCCTGCGCGACCGCCTCGCAATGGGGCAGATCGAAGCGGCGCATATGCTCTTCCCGATGCCGGTCGCGGCGGCGCTGGGGCTCGGGGGCTTTGGCACCAGGATCGACATTCTTCTGGTTCTCTCGCTCAATGGAAATTCCATTGGCGTATCGCGCGCCCTTGCCGAGAAAATTCGCGCCAACGGGTACGAGTTCGATTTTACCTGCGCCAAACGGGCGGGGGAGGCGCTGATCGCAGCGCTTGACGGGCCGCTGCGCATCGGCGTGCCGTTCCCGTTCTCGATGCATGCAGAGATGCTCTATCACTGGCTTGGCGCGCTGGGGCTGAAAGCGCCGCAGGATCTCGATGTGCGCACCGTGCCGCCACCGCTGATGGCCGAGGCTTTGGCCGCAGGCGAGATCGACGCCTTCTGCGTGGGTGCCCCCTGGGGCTCGATCGCAGTCGAAACCGGGGTTGGCGAGCTGCTTCTGCCCGGAACCGCGATCCGGGCCAACGCGCCCGAGAAGGTTTTGGCCGTGCGTCACGACTGGGCCGAGGCGGAACCGGGTCTCACACGGCGCCTGATGCGTGCCACCTGGCTTGCGGGGCGCTGGCTTGCACGGCCCGAGAATCGCGGCACTGCAGCTGAAATCCTTGCGCTGCACGAATATCTCGACCTGCCCGCCGAACTGATCGAGCGGTCTCTGACGGGGGAGCTGATAATCTCGCAGCGCGGCGAGCTGCGTCGCGTCAGCGGCTATCTGGAGTTCTTCGAGGGGGCTGCGGCCTATCCCTGGGCGTCGCAGGCGGCGCTGGTCGCGTCGCGTCTCGCCGCTCGGATGGGGCTTGGTCGGGAAGAAGCGATGGCGGCCGCGCGTGCGATCTGCCGGACCGATCTCTACCGCCGCAACCTTGCGGATCTGGGAGCCGAAATGCCCGGCGCGCGCGAGAAGATCGAAGGCGCAATGACCGAGCCGACCGCAGTCGCCACGCAATCCGGCAAGCTGATTCTGTCACCGGATGCGTTTTTCGACGGCTGGATTTTTGATCCCTCAAATCCCTGACGGTGAAAATTTGGGCAAATAAAACGGCCCGCGAAAAATTCGGCCCTTTTGCGGGTGCAGAAATTTCCAAGGCCGTTGACGCCGCAGCTGCACAATGGGATTCCTGTCTTATCGAGGCAAGGTCGTCTCGACGAAGACATTCATAGCCGCGCGCTGCAGCGTGGCTTCGGGCAAAGCCGCTCGATCTTAGCGCAGACTTCCACTCCTCCTCCCTGGAAGCGCGCCTGGATCGGGCGGTTTTTTCATTTTCGACGCAAAAATGACGACACAGGGACAGTGAACAATGAAAAAGCTTCTGGCAGCTATCGCTACCACGACGATCTTGAGCGCTCCGGCCTTCGCAGAGATGCTCGATGTCGAGAAGGACGAGCTGAAATTCGGCTTCATCAAGCTTACCGACATGGCGCCGCTCGCAGTGGCCTATGAGAAGGGCTATTTCGAGGATGAGGGCCTTTTCGTCACGCTCGAGCCGCAGGCGAACTGGAAGGTTCTGCTGGATCGCGTGATCGACGGCGAACTTGACGGGGCACATATGCTGGCCGGTCAGCCGCTGGCCGCGACCATCGGCTTCGGCACCAAGGCCCATGTCATCACGCCCTTCTCGATGGATCTCAACGGCAACGGCATCACCGTGTCGAACGAGGTCTGGGAAGAAATGAAGAAGAACATCCCCGTCGACGCCGAAGGCAAGCCGGTCCACCCGATCTCGGCCTCGGCGCTCAAGCCGGTTGTCGAAAGCTACCGCGCCGCCGGCAAGCCCTTCAACATGGGCATGGTCTTCCCGGTTTCGACCCACAATTACGAGTTGCGCTACTGGCTGGCGGCCGGTGGCCTGGAGCCGGGCTACTACTCGCCCGATGACGTGTCGGGTCAGATCGGCGCCGACGTGCTGCTCTCGGTGACCCCGCCGCCGCAGATGCCCGCGACCCTCGAGGCCGGCACGATCTACGGCTATTGCGTGGGCGAGCCGTGGAACCAGCAGGCCGTCTTCAAGGGGATCGGCGTTCCGGTCATCACCGATTACGAGATCTGGAAGAACAATCCCGAGAAAGTCTTCGGCATCACCGCCGAATTCGCCGAGGAAAATCCGAACACGACCCTCGCCATCACCAAGGCGCTGATCCGCGCCGCGATGTGGCTCGATGAGAACGACAACGCCAACCGCCCCGAGGCGGTCGAGATCCTCGCCAAGTCGGAATATGTCGGCGCGGATGCGGAAGTCATCGCGAACTCGATGACCGGCACCTTCGAATACGAGAAGGGCGACAAGCGCGACGTTCCCGATTTCAACGTCTTCTTCCGCTACTACGCGACCTATCCCTACTACTCGGACGCGGTGTGGTATCTCACCCAGATGCGCCGCTGGGGCCAGATCTCCGACAGCCAGCCCGACAGCTGGTATGACGAGGTCGCCAAGTCCGTCTACAAGCCCGAGATCTACCTGAAGGCTGCGCAGATGCTGGTCGAGGAAGGCATCGCGGACAAGGCGGATTTCCCTTGGGATACCGATGGTTACCGGGATCCGACGTCCGATATCATCGACGGCGTCGAGTATAACGGCCGCACTCCCAACGCTTATATCGACAGCCTGCCGATCGGCCTGAAATCCGGCCAGAAAGTCGTCGGAAACAAGGTCGAGGGCTAAGCCCTGACCCCCACGGGCGAGGCCCCGACCTGCCTCGCCCCCCTTTTTCAACTCTCTCGCCCATCAAGGACGCACAGCCATGACCGCCATCGACCCTGACGCCCTGAACGCGCAAGAGGCCCGCGAGGCCCGTCGCGAACGTCTCTTCACCCGTATCAACAAGGCCGATGGCTGGTTCAAGGTACTCGGCCTGAGCTGGGTCACGCCGATCCTGCGCGCCTTCGCGGGCGACAATCCCAAGACGCAGATGAAGGAGATCTGGCAGCTCCTGGGCGTGCCTGTCACCGCGATCGTTCTGTTTCTCGCCGCCTGGGCAACGCTGGCGCCGAAGGTGCAGACCTCGCTTGGCGCGATCCCGGGGCCGGCACAGGTCTGGGAGCAGGTGGGCGTTCTCTACCAGGACCATGCCGACGAACGCGCCAAGGCCGCGGCCTTTTACGAGCGTCAGGAAGTGCGCAACGAAAAGCTCGTCGCCGACGGCAAGGCCGACCGCGTGAAATGGCGCGATTACACTGGCAAGCCGACCTATTTCGATCAGATCTGGACCTCGATCAAGACGGTGTTCTTCGGTTTCGCGCTCGGTACCATCATCGCTGTTCCGCTGGGCATCATGGCGGGTCTGTCGAAGACGGCGAATGCGGCGATGAACCCGCTGATCCAGATCTTCAAGCCGGTCTCGCCGCTGGCGTGGCTGCCGATCGTGACCATGGTCGTCTCGGCGGTCTACACCACCTCGGACGGCATGTTCTCGAAGAGCTTCCTTGTCTCGGCGATCACGGTGACGCTGTGCTCGCTCTGGCCCACGATCATCAACACAGCGCTTGGCGTGGCTTCGATCGACAAGGATCTGGTGAACGTCTCGAAGGTGCTCAAGATGAACACCTGGACCAAGATCACCAAACTGGTGCTGCCCTCGGCGCTGCCGCTCATCTTCACCGGACTGCGTCTGTCGCTCGGTGTGGGCTGGATGGTGCTGATCGCGGCGGAAATGCTCGCGCAGAACCCCGGTCTTGGCAAATTCGTCTGGGACGAGTTCCAGAACGGCTCTTCCAGCTCGCTCGCCAAGATCATGGTCGCGGTCTTCACCATCGGCATCATCGGCTTCATCCTCGATCGCCTGATGTTCGCGATCCAGTCGATGTTCACCTTCTCGAATAACCGGTGATCGCCATGGATATCCTCGAATTCGACAATGTCTCCAAGAGCTTCGGCGAAGGCGCAGAACGCACCGACGTGCTGAAGAACGTGAACCTCAAAGTCGAGGAGGGCGAGTTTCTCGTGCTCCTGGGCTTCTCCGGAACCGGGAAGACAACGCTGGTGAACCTGATGGCCGGTCTCGAGATGCCCAGCCGGGGCGAGGTTCGCTTCAAGGGCAAGCGGATCACCGGTCCGGGCCCCGAGCGCGGCGTGATCTTCCAGAACTACTCGCTGATGCCGTGGCTGACGGTGGACGCCAATGTCGGCCTCGCCGTCGACACGATCTTTCCGAACCTGTCCAGGAAAGAGCGTCAGGAAAAGGTTGATCATTACGTGCAGATGGTGGGGCTAGCCCATGCCAAGGCCCGCCGTCCGGCCGAGCTTTCGGGCGGCATGCGCCAGCGGGTGAACGTCGCCCGCGCGCTTGCGATGAACCCCGAGATGCTGCTCCTCGACGAACCGCTCTCCGCGCTCGACGCGCTGACGCGGGCGAACCTTGCCGACGAGATCGAGCATATCTGGGAAGCCGACAAGAAGACCTGCGTGCTCATCACCAACGATGTGGACGAGGCGATTGTGCTCGCCGACCGGATCATCGCGCTCAACCCCGATGGCACGCTGGGCGAGGAGTTCAAGGTCACGATCCCCCGTCCGCGTGACCGGGGGGCGATGAACCACGATCCCGAATTCAAGCGCCTGCGCGCCGGTGTCACCAATTACCTGATGGATGTGGGGATGCAGGCCAAGGCCGAGGGCAAGCGCCTGCTACCCGACGTGGTGCCGCTGCATGCGCTGCCCAAGGCGGTGTCGGAGGCCGCGCGCTCGGCGCTCGAAGACAAATATCTCGAATATTCGCAGCTCCATAAGATCTACCCGACGCCGAAAGGGCCGCTGACCGTCGTCGAGGATTTCAACCTCACCCTGAAGAAGGGCGAGTTCGTCTCGCTGATCGGCCATTCGGGCTGCGGGAAATCGACCGTTCTAACGATGACTGCGGGGCTCAACGATGTGTCGAAAGGCGGCATCAAGCTCGACGGTTTCGAAGTGAAGGGCGCCGACCCGGAGCGCGCCGTGGTGTTCCAGTCACCCTCGCTCTTCCCCTGGCTGACGGCGCGCGAGAACGTGGCGGTCGGTGTCGACAAGGTCTATCCCAAGGCGTCGCGCGCCGAGCGTCAGGACGTGATCGACTATTATCTGGAGCGCGTGGGGCTTGGCGATGCGATGGACAAGCCCGCCTCCGAGATGTCGAACGGGATGCGCCAGCGTGTCGGTATCGCGCGCGCCTTCGCCCTTTCGCCGAAACTGCTCCTTCTCGACGAGCCCTTCGGGATGCTCGACAGCCTGACCCGCTGGGAGCTGCAAGAGGTGCTGATGGAGGTGTGGAGCCGCACCAAGGTCACCGCCGTCTGCGTGACCCATGACGTCGACGAGGCGATCTTGCTGGCCGACCGCGTGGTGATGATGACGAACGGGCCGCGCGCCACGATCGGCAAGATCACCGAGGTCGACCTGCCGCGTCCGCGCACCCGCAAGGCGCTTCTCGAGCACCCCGACTACTATACCTATCGCGAGGAAATCCTGAATTTCCTCGAGGAATACGAGCACGGCGCTCACAAGAAGAAGGATGCTGCATGATGGCTGAGCGGCTCGTCATCATCGGCGCCGGCATGGCGGCAGGCCGGCTTCTCGACCATCTCACCGAGGAAGCGCCCGGCCGCTATGATATCACGCTCATCAATGCCGAGCCGCGCGGCACCTATAACCGCATCATGCTCTCGCCCGTGCTGGCGGGCGAGACGCGCTATGACGAGATCGTCACCCATGATGACGCCTGGTATGCGCGCCACGCGATCACCTGCCGCTTCGGCGAACGGGTGAGCGGGATCGACCGCGCCGCGAAGCGCGTCCACGCGCCCGGCGGCGACGTGCCTTATGACCATCTGGTGATCGCGACTGGCTCGAGCCCGGTCATGTTGCCCCTGCCGGGGGCCGATCTGGCTGGCGTGATCGGGTATCGCGATTTCGAGGATACCGAGGCGATGATCGCCGCGGCCTCGCGGGGTGGCCGTGCCGTCGTCATCGGCGGTGGGCTGCTGGGGCTCGAGGCAGCCGCGGGCCTTGCCGCGCGCGGCATGGAGGTGAGCGTCGTTCATCTCATGGGGCACCTGATGGAGCGCCAAATCGATCCCGCCGCCGGGTTCTTGCTGCGCAAGGCGCTCAACGATCGCGGCATCCGCGTGGTCTGCAGCGCGGTCTCGAAGGAGATCGCCGGTGAGAATGGCCATGTCCGCGCGCTGATCCTCGAGGGCGGGACCGAACTGCCCTGCGATCTTCTGGTCATGGCGGTGGGCATCCGCCCGACCACGGCGCTTGCAAAAGAGGCAGGGCTCGAGGTGGGTCGCGGCATCCTTGTCGATGATCAGCTCCACAGCTCCGACCCCGCGATCTACGCCCTTGGCGAATGTGTCGAGCATGACGGCCAGCTTTTCGGGCTCGTCGCGCCGCTCTTCGATCAGGCCCGCGTGCTTGCCGATGTGCTGCAGGGCCGCGAGGCCGCGTTCACCCCGCCTGAAGTCTCGACGAAGCTCAAGGTCACGGGCTGCGATATCTTCTCGGCGGGAGATTTCGCGCCGGCAGAGACCCGCGAGGAAATCGTGCTCAGCGATCCCGCGCGCGGCACCTACCGCCGGCTCGTGCTCGAAGAGGGTCGCCTGAAAGGTGCGGTCTTTTATGGCGACAGCCGCGACTCCGGCTGGTTTCACGATCTGATCCGAACCGGTGCCGATGTCAGCGCTCTGCGCGAGACGCTGATCTTCGGCCCCGCTGACCCGCAACCTCTGCCAGCGCCTTATGGCGGGCTGTGCAGCCTGACCGCGTGAGGCCCCGATGACCGATGTCTCTTCCCTCGATCTGCGCCGCGGCGCGCGTGCCTGCGTCGTGCGCACGACCTGCCCTTATTGCGGTGTGGGCTGTGGCGTGCTGGCCGAACCGGACGGGCAGGGCGGTCTGAAAATCCGGGGCGACAAGGCGCACCCGGCCAATGAGGGCAAGCTCTGCTCGAAAGGCTCGGCACTGGGCGATACGGTCGCACTCGATGACCGGCTGCTTGCGCCGCAGGTGATGGGACGCGAGGCGAGCTGGGGCGAGGCGCTTGACCTCGTCGCCGCGAAATTCGCCGCAAGTATTCGGGAACACGGACCCGACAGCGTCGCGATGTATGTCTCGGGGCAGCTTCTGACGGAAGATTACTACGTCGCCAACAAGCTGATGAAGGGCTATGTCGGCACCGCCAATATCGACACCAATTCGCGCCTGTGCATGGCCTCTTCGGTTGCAGGCCACCGCCGCGCTTTCGGCACCGACACCGTGCCCGGCCTCTATGCCGATTGGCAAGAGGCCGATCTGGTGGTTCTGACGGGGTCGAACCTCGCCTGGTGTCACCCGGTTCTTTACCAGCGCCTCGCCGCCGCCAAGAAAACACGGCCCGAGTTGAAAGTCGTCACCATCGACCCCCGCCGCACCGCGACCACGGATCTCGCCGATTTTCATCTGGCAATCGCGCCGGGTGGGGATGGGGCGCTCTTCAACGGGCTGCTTGCGCGCATCGTCGAGGCTGGTGTCGTCGACAGCGACTATGTTGCACGCAATGTCTCGGGGTTTCCCGAGGCGGTCGCGGCGGCACAGGCGAGCGATCTCGGCATGACCGGGCTGAGCGCGGAGGAACTCGCCGCTTTCTATCAGCTCTGGATCGACAGCGAGAAGGTCGTCACCGTCTACAGCCAGGGCATCAACCAGTCGAGCTCGGGCAGCGACAAGGTCAATGCGATCATCAACTGCCATCTCGCGACGGGCCGGATCGGCAAACCGGGCATGGGGCCCTTCTCGGTCACTGGCCAGCCCAATGCGATGGGTGGGCGCGAGGTAGGCGGTCTGGCGAATATGCTCGCCTGCCACCTCGATATCGAGGAACCAGCGCATCGCGATGCGGTGCAGGGCTTCTGGGTCAGCCCCGAAATGCCCGACAGTCCGGGCCTGAAAGCGGTCGACATGTTCCGTGCGGTCGAGGAGGGGCGGATCAAGGCGCTCTGGATCATCTCGACCAATCCCGCCGTCTCGATGCCCGAAGCCGATCGGGTGCGCGCCGCGATTGAGGGGTGCGATTTCGTTGTCGTCTCGGACATCACTGCGCGCACCGACACCGCGCAGCTCGCCGATGTGCTGCTGCCCGCGACCGGCTGGGGCGAGAAGGACGGCACCGTCACCAATTCCGAGCGCATGATCTCGCGCCAGCGCCGCGTTCTGCCCGCACCCGGTGCGGCCCGGCCCGACTGGCAGATCATCTGCGACGTGGCGGCGCGCATGGGCTGGGGCGAGGCCTTCGCCTATGACGGACCGGCCGCGATCTTTCGTGAATATGCGGCGCTCTCAGGTGTCGCGGGGGCGCTCGGGCGCGATTTCGACATCTCTGCGCTCGCCGGGATCTCGGACGAAGAATATGAAGCGCTCGCGCCTTTCTGCTGGCCGCAGAGCGCGCGTAAATCGGGCGGGCGTTTCTTCGCGGATGGTCATTTCTACACCAAGGACAACCGCGCCCGGATGTTGCCGATCACGCCCCGCGCGCCGCAATCGCAGCTTAGCGATACCTATCCCTTCCGCTTCAACACCGGCCGCGTGCGCGATCACTGGCACACGATGACGCGCACCGCGAAATCGGCGCGGCTGAGCCAGCACATGGCCGAACCCTATCTGGAGCTGAACCCGGCCGATGCGGCGAAGCTGGGCATCAAACCGGCGCAGCTCGTGAGCGTCGAGAGCCCTGCCGGGACCGCGATCCTGCGCGCGATGGTGAGCGAGCGCATCGGGCGGGGAGAGGTCTTCGCACCGATGCACTGGACCGGTCAGACGGCCTCGGCGGGCCGCATCGACGCTTTGGTCGCGGCCAATACCGATCCGGTCTCGGGCCAGCCCGAGAGCAAGGGCTCGGCGGTCAGGATCACCCCTTTTCCCGCCGCCTGGTACGGTTTCGCGATCGCCGGTGAGGAGATCATGCCGACCAGCCGTTACTGGGCGAAGGCCCGCAGCGCGAAAGGCTGGCGCGTCGAAATGGCTTGCGATGCAGATCCCGAGGATTGGGTCGGTTACGCGCGCGGACTTTTCAATCTGCCCGAGGCCGAGGTGGTGACGCTGCTCGATCCGGCGCGCGGCATTGCCCGCATCGCATTCGTCGCCGAGGGGCAGGTTCTCGCCGCGCTCTTTGCGGCCCCCGAGCCCGTCGCGGTCTCGCGCGCTTTCCTGACGGATCAGATCGGTGCTCAACCGGATCCCGCGCTGATGTCGGGTCGTCCGGGCTCTGACCGCCCCGATCCGGGCGCGACCATCTGCGCCTGTTTCGACATCGGTGTGAACACCATCCTCGCCGCAATCCGCGAGCAGGGTCTGACCTCGGTCGAACAGATCGGGCTGGCGCTGAAAGCGGGCACGAATTGCGGATCCTGCCGCCCCGAACTCGCAGCCCTGCTGGCGAGCGCCACCCCGGCGCAAGCCGCCGAATGACCGGAGATCAGCCATGACCATGCTTCCTGTCTCGCTCGCCGATGCGTTCCTGACCCCCGATCGCCGCAAGGGCGGGCGGATCTCGCTTGTCGGCGCGGGCCCCGGTGCGGCTGATTTGCTGACCCTGCGCGCGCTCAACCGCCTGCAAGAGGCCGAGATCGTGTTCTACGACCGGTTGGTTGATCCAGACGTGCTCGAGTTCTGCCCTCAGGCGGAACGGATCTATGTCGGCAAGGAGGTCGGGCGCCATGCCTGGCCGCAGGAGAAGATCGACGAGGTCATCGTCGCCGCCGCCCTTCAGGGGCGCAGCGTGGTGCGCCTCAAATCGGGCGATCCGGGCGTGTTCGGACGCGCGACCGAAGAGCTTGCCGCCGCGGCCGAGCACGATATCCCGATCGAGATCGTCCCGGGCGTCTCGGCGGCCTCCGCAGCCGGCGCCGCCCTCAACCGCTCGTTGACCGAGCGCGGCGCGACCGACCGGCTGGTCTTCGCGACCGCGACCTGCCGCGAGGGGGATGAAACGCCCGAGTGGGTCGAGGTGCTGCGTCCCGGCACGACGCTTGCGCTTTACATGGGGGTGCGCAAGGCCCCGAAGATCGCCGCCGACCTGCTTGCGGCGGGCGTGCCGGGAGAGGTCGAGGTCGAGATCGTCGCCTCCGCCACGACCGTGCGCGAGAAAGTCGCCCGGACCTGCCTGTCGGAATTGGCCGCGACGATCGCACGTGAAGAGATCGCCAATCCCGCGATCATCCTGATCCGCTATGCCAAACCGCTCGCGCAAAGCCGGGCAATGGCGGTCGGTGTGGCCGCACAGGCCTGACGCAAATTAAGCCTCATCGTTTCCCCCTCCGGCCGCCTTCCTTCGGGAAGGCGGCTCTTTTTTCGAATCGCGCTTGCAGCAGAGAGGGTTAGGCGCTGTTCTCATGGTGCCGCGAAAATGGGCAGCTTCGCCCTGTGCGCAGTCAAACGAGAAGGTCGCGCGACAATTTCGGATCGGTGCCGGAGATTTCGCGCAGTTTTCTTTGCAGGTGCAGCATTGAGGGCAGTAATGATGAATCATCAAGTCCTCGGGCATGGCGCCCGGGCTTTCCACCGCAACGGCGCGGTATTTCTCGTCAAGCGCCCCATGAGGGGCACAGCGGCAACGGGGCTGCACCTTCGGATCGCTCGCGATCCGCGGAGATGCTCCCGTTTCTTCCCGCGCATTCTCCGGACGATTTCGGCCTCGGCCGCCCCAGTCACTCACGGAGACCGCGCATGGAAACGCAGAAACAAAAACTGGTCATCATCGGCAACGGCATGGCGCCGGGGCGGATGCTCGAACATCTCTTCGATCTGACCGACGCTTACGAGGTCACGATCTTCAACGCCGAGCCGCGGGTCAATTACGATCGCATCATGCTCTCGCCGGTGCTCTCGGGCGACAAGAGCTATGCCGACATCATCATTCACGGCCAGGGCTGGTATGACGAGCACGGCATCACCCTCCACAAGGGCGAGAAGGTGGTCGAGATCGACCGCGTCGAGCGCAGGGTGATCTCGGACAAGGGCACTGTCGAACATTACGACAAGCTCGTGATCGCCACCGGTTCGCAGCCGTTCATCATCCCCGTTCCGGGCAAGGATCTGCCGGGCGTGCTCGCCTATCGCGATCTCGACGATACCGAGGCCATGGTCGCGGCGGCCAAGAAGGGCGGCAAGGCGGTGGTGATCGGCGGCGGTCTTCTCGGCCTCGAGGCGGCGGCGGGGCTGCGCCTGCGCGGCATGGACGTGACCGTGCTGCACCTGATGCCCTCGCTGATGGAGCGCCAGCTCGACGAAGCTTCGGGATACCTGCTGCAGCGTGCGCTCGAAGCGCGCGGGATCGACGTGAAATGCCGCGCCAACACCAAGGCGATCCTTGGCGCCGACAAGGTCGAGGGCGTCGAGCTGGAAGACGGCACCGTGCTTGAAGCCGATCTCGTGGTGATGGCCGTGGGCATCCGTCCCAATTCCGGCCTCGCCAAGGAGGCCGGGATCGAGGTCAATCGCGGTATCGTCACCGACGCGACGATGCGCACCTCCGATCACGCGATCTACGCGCTCGGCGAATGCGCCGAGGTCGATGGACGCGTCTATGGCCTCGTGGCGCCGCTTTACGAGATGGCAAAGGTTGCGGCCCATGCGCTCGCCGGGGAAGAAACCAGCGGGTTCAAGCATTCCGAGACCCCGACCAAGCTCAAGGTCACGGGCTGCGATCTCTACTCGGTGGGAGATTTCGCCGAAGGGGAAGGGCGCGAGGATATCGTTCTGCGCGATGCGCAGCGCGGCAGCTACAAGCGCGTCATTCTCAAGGATAACAAGATCATCGGCGCCGTTCTTTATGGCGATGTGGCCGATGGCGGCTGGTTCAACGAGATGCTGCGTGCCGCGACCGATGTCTCGGACATGCGCGATACGCTGATCTTCGGTCAGGCCCATCAGGGCGGCGGCAGCTTCGATCCCGTGGCGGCAGCCGCGGCCCTGCCGGACGACGCCGAGATCTGCGGCTGCAACGGTATCTGCAAGGGCCAGATCGTCCAGTCGATCACCGACAAGGGCCTCACCGCGTTGAGCGAGGTGCGTGCCCATACCAAGGCCTCGGCCTCCTGCGGTACCTGTGCGAACAATGTCGAGAACCTGCTCAAGGCGGTGCTGGGCGATGCCTTCGAGAAGAAGGCGGAAGGAATGTGTGGTTGCACGCCGCTCGGTCACGGTGAGGTGCGCCGCCTGATCAAGGCCCGCGAGCTCA
This sequence comes from Thioclava marina, assembly GCF_002020135.1. Classification (GTDB taxonomy): domain Bacteria; phylum Pseudomonadota; class Alphaproteobacteria; order Rhodobacterales; family Rhodobacteraceae; genus Thioclava; species Thioclava marina. The sequence continues at coordinate 99,131 of NZ_MPZS01000003.1, forward strand.
AGTCGATCCCCGAGGTCATGCAGGAGCTCGAATGGTCGAGCCCCGAGGGCTGCGCCAAGTGCCGCCCCGCGCTGAACTACTACCTGGTCTCGGACTGGCCGGGCGAATACGAAGATGATTACCGCTCGCGTTTCATCAACGAGCGCGTCCACGCCAATATCCAGAAGGACGGCACCTATTCGGTCGTCCCGCGCATCTGGGGCGGCAAGACCTCCGCCGCCGAACTGCGCGCCATTGCAGACATTGCCGAGAAATACGACGTGCCGGAGGTGAAGTTCACCGGCGGCCAGCGTATCGACCTTCTGGGCATCAAGAAAGAAGACCTGCCGGGCATCTGGGCCGATCTGAATGAGCACGGCATGGTTTCTGGCGGCGCCTATACCAAGGGGCTGCGCACGGTGAAGACCTGCGTGGGTCAGGAATGGTGCCGTTTCGGGACGCAGGATTCGATGGGGCTCGGGATCAAGCTCGAGAAATTCCTCTGGGGGTCCTGGACGCCCGCGAAACTCAAGCTCGCCGTCACCGGCTGCCCGCGTAACTGCGCCGAGGCCACCTGCAAGGACATCGGCATCATCTGCGTCGATAGCGGCTATCAGATCGTCTATGGCGGCGCGGCGGGCCTGCATATCCAGGGCACGACCGAGCTTGGCATCGTCGCCACCGAAGAAGAGGTGATCGAGATCACCGCCGCGCTCACCCAGCTCTACCGCGAAGAGGGCTTCTATCTCGAGCGGATCTACAAATGGGCCGATCGCGTCGGCTACAACCGGATCAAAACCATCGTGCTCGAGGACAAGGAAGCGCGCCGCGAGTTGCACGACCGCTTCGTCTTCTCCCAGAAATTCGCGCAAGTGGACCCCTGGGCCGAGCGCGTCGCGGGCAAGGACGCCCACGAATTCAAACCTATGGCAGAATTCAAGCTGGAGGCAGCGGAATGAACGCGCAAGTCGAAAACTGGGTCGCGATCGGCCCGCTCTCCGAAATTCCCCGCCAGGGCTCGCGCCGCGTGCTCTGGGGGCAGATCAAGATCGCGGTGTTCCGCATGTCGGATGACCGTGTCTACGCGCTCGAGGACAAGTGCCCGCACAAGAACGGGCCCCTGAGCGAAGGGATCGTGCATGAAGGCTGTGTCACATGCCCGCTCCATAACTGGGTGATCTCGCTCGAGACGGGCGCCGCACAGGGCGCAGACGAGGGCCAAACCCGTACTTTCCCCGTCAGGGTCGAGGACGACACCGTCCTGATCGCATTCTGACGGCCTCCCACCACATCCAACATCGAGGGACGCAAACGATGTCTTATGTTCAACCGAAGGAATTCGCCGCGAAGATGGTCGACGCCGGTGAATCGAAAGTCTTCATGTCGACCAAGGATACCCTGATCCGCGCCTATATGGCGGGGGCCATCCTCGCACTGGCGGCCGCCTTCGCGGTCACCATCGCGGTCAATACCGGCAACTTCCTCGTAGCGGCGCTGCTGTTCCCGGTGGGCTTCTGCATCCTCTACCTGCTCGGCTTCGACCTGCTGACCGGCGTGTTCACGTTGGCGCCGCTGGCGCTGCTGGCCAAACGTCCGGGCGTGACGATCGGCGGTGTCCTGCGCAACTGGGGCCTCGTGTTCGTCGGCAATTTCGGCGGTGCGCTGACCGTGGCCGTCTTCATGGCGATCATCTTCACCATGGGCTTCAGTCAGGAACCCAATGCTGTCGGCCAGAAAATAGGCAAGATCGGCGAGGCCCGGACCTTGGGATATGCCGCTGCCGGCGCTTCGGGCATGCTGACCGTCTTCATCCGCGCCGTGATGTGCAACTGGATGGTCTCGACCGGCGTGGTCGCGGCGATGATGTCGAACTCGGTCTCGGGCAAGATCATGGCGATGTGGATGCCGATCCTGATCTTCTTCTACCTCGGCTTCGAGCATTCGATCGTCAACATGTACCTGTTCCCCTCGGGCATCATGCTCGGCGGCCAGTTCACCTGGGTCGACTACTTTGCTTACAACGAGATCCCGGTCGTGCTGGGCAACCTCGTGGGCGGCCTGACCTTCGTGGGCGGCATGATCTACGCCACCCACTTCCGCGAAAGCCCCAAGCGCAATGCCGCGAAGTCCGAAGGCAGCGTCGGCGTCCCCGCTGAATAAGCCTTCGACAGCCCGCAAGCCCCGTCACCCTTCCCGGCGGGGCTTGCACCTTTTCATCCTCCTGTTGTGAAAGGTCCGACCGCCATGCCGAGGGACAGCGCCAGCCAGACCCGTCTCGAGGTCACGCTCGGCCAGTTCGCGAGCGCGGGCCGCAAGGAGAGGATGCAGGATTTTCATGGCGCGGCTCTGCCCGAGGGCATCGAGCGGCGCCTCAAGGGGATCGTTCTGGCCGTAGCCGACGGCATCTCCCCGAGCCCGGTCAGCCATGTCGCCGCCGAAAGCGCGGTGAAGGCGCTGATGGGCGACTATTTCGCGACCTCGCCCGCCGAGACAGTGCGCTCCGCGGCAAGCAAGGTGATTGCCGCGACCAATAGCTGGCTTTACGCCCAGACACGCCATGCCGGGATCGACGATCCGGACCGCGCGCATATCTGCACGCTCAGCGCGCTGATCCTGAAGGCGCGTCGGGCGCATCTTTTTCACATGGGAGACACCCGCATCTGGCGGCTCTCGGGCGCGGCACTCGAGCCCCTGACCGAAGATCACACGGCCCCGGGCGGGGGATGGCTGACGCGGGCGATGGGGCTCGCGCCGCAGATCGAGATCGATTATCGCCACGTCGATTTGCGTGTGGGCGATGTCTTCATGCTCACCAGCGACGGGGTTCACGCTTATTGGGATATGCGCGCGGTGGCCCGCCGGATCGCGGAGTCGAGCGATCTAGATCAGGCCGCGCGCGAGATCGCCGAGGCGTCGCTCACCGCAGGGTCGCCCGACAATCTCACCATCCAGATCGTGCGGATTGAGGCGCTGCCCGATCCCGAACCCGCCGATCTCATGCCCGAAGCTGCCCACCTGCCGGTGATCGATCCGCCCGCGCCGGGCGAGGAGATCGACGGCTACCGTATCCTGCGCGCGTTGCACGGCAATGACCGTTCGCATGCCTTTCTCGCCGAGGACGGCCAGGGACGGCAGGTGGTGCTCAAGTTCCCCGCCTCCGAGATGCGCGAGCGCCCCGATCACCTGCGTGCGATGATGGCCGAGGAATGGATCGCACGGCGCTTCGCCTCGCCCTACCTGATGACCGCGCCGCCCGCCCGCGAGCGCACGGCCTTCTACGTCGCCTCGGATTACATCCCCGGCCAGAGCCTGCGCCAATGGATGCGCGACAATCCCCGTCCCGATGCCGAGAGCGTGCGCGAGATCGTCGAACAGATCGCCCAGGGGCTGCGGCTGATGCATCGCCGCGAGATCCTGCATCAGGATCTGCGCCCTGAGAATATCCTGATCGGGCGCGACGGGGTTGTGCGGATCATCGATTTCGGCTCGGCCTGGGTTGCAGGCGTCGCCGAAGCGGGGCCGGCGCGCGACGAGGATATCCTTGGCACCCAGCAATACAGCGCGCCGGAATATTTCTCGGGCGAGGCGATCAGCTGGCGCGCCGAGATGTTTTCGCTGGGCGTCATCGCCTATGAGATGCTCACCGGCCGTCTGCCCTTTGGGGCGCAGGTCGCACGGATTTCCTCGCCGCGCGATAGGCTGCGACTTCGCTATCGTCCGCTCACCGATCTGCGCCCCGATCTGCCCGACTGGATCGACGCCGCGCTAGAGCGTGCCACCCATCCCGATCCCGCGCGCCGCCCCGATGCCTTGGGCGAGTTCATCGCGGACCTGCGCCGTCCCGCAGCCGATTACGTCGCGCGCAACCGTCGTCCCCTCATCGACCGCGACCCGCTCGCCTTCTGGAAAGGGCTGAGCACGGTTCTGGGGCTCGCAGTGGTGATCTTGCTCGCGAACTTGCTCGCATAACCCCGAATGGCCCGCCAGAGGCCGCTACTGACAGGAGAGAGACGATGACGATGATGATCCCCGATATTCTCGACAAGGAAGACGTGACCGTGATGATCATCGCGGCCCGCAAGAAGCTCGGGCTGAAATGGGCCGAGATTGCCGAGAAGATCGGCATGTCCCCGGTCTTCACCCATTCCGCTTGCATGGGCATGAACGCCTTCCCGGCGGAAAAGGCGAAAGCGCTGTGCGAGGTGCTGGGCCTTCCGGGCGAGGCGGCCGAGGTGCTTGCCGAAAGCCCCACCAAGGTCTTTGACCAGACCGTGCCGACCGATCCCTGCATCTACCGCTTCTACGAGGTGGTGGGCGTCTATGGGCCGACGCTCAAGGCGCTGATCCACGAGGAGTTCGGCGACGGGATCATGTCGGCCATCGATTTCGACATGTCCGTGACGCGCGTGTCGCACCCCAAGGGCGACCGCGTGAAAGTCGAGATGTCGGGCAAATACCTGCAATACAACGCCTGGTGAGGCGAGGCGGGCGCGCGCAGTCGTCCGCGCGCGCCCGCTATCCAGATCGGGTCTTCCCGGTCAGATCCCCTTGGCCAGGCTCTGCGCGATGAGCGCCGCGCGTGTCTTTTCCAGCGAGGGATGGATCAGTGCGTTCTCGATCGCGGCGACCTGCTCGTAATCGAGCGCGTCCAGCGGCTTGCCGCCTGCAAAGGGCGTGGCGCGGGAGATGTCGAAAGCGCTCAGATGCGGGTCCGAGGGCATGTAATACGCCGGATCAGGCCCCGATTTGGCAGCGCTCGACGCGCCATTGGGCATCATGTCTTGCGGTGACGGGCCACTCGCGGCCGATGCGGCCAAAGCGCCGAAAGCGCTCATCGCCATCGCGAGGCCGAGCCGGGTCAGAGTGCGGCTGAAAAACATTGTCTACCTTTCCTTCAGAATGGCGAGGATCGTGGCTTTCTTGTCGGCCTCGTCGGTGCGTTGAACGAGTACGGATTTGATCACCGCGATCTGGCGAGCCGAGAGGTTCGACAGGTCCACATCCCCGACGAGTTCATGGATGCGCTGGATCTCGAGTTGCGAGAGCGGTTGGCCGGCAAATACGCTTTGAGGGGAAAGCGCCGGCAGGGCGGCGACCCCAAGGGCCGCTATCAGGGCAAGGTGTTTCATCGCGAAAAACTCCGGACTGGTACTGGCCTCATGATGGCGGAGCGCATGGGCAAAGCAAGACGGGGGGCATGCAAGTTTCGGTGAACGGCGCCCGCGCCCGCTTGACGTCAGGGGAAACGCGGGGGCTTCCCTGACTGCAAAGCCTTGTGATACCATGGCAAAAAATGAACGGGGCAAACTCACGACCCCGAAAAACGAGCAGGATAAAGCAGGTATGAGGGCCGGGTATCAGGGCACCTTCGTCATTTCGTGGGCGCAAACAGAGATCGACGGCACGCCGGAGCCGCCGACAGAGACCGTCATCATCGGCGCTTGCTGGCGTTGGTCGGGGCAGGCGGTCTGCGTCGATGGCCCCAATGACCGGCTGATCCTGCGCAACGCCCGTGGCGAGGCCGAACTGCGCGCCAAGGCCGCGCGGGCCGTTCGCAAGCTCCTGGGCGAGGCGGTGGGCCAGCCCGGGATCGGCACGCGCGAGGATGAGGACCACACGCCCAACCAGAGCTTTACCCTCACCGATGGCCATCGCGCCTATTTCGTGACTCTGATCGAGCTGCCAGAAAGCGGCACCCGCATCCTGATGTTCGCAGGCCGTATGCCGCCCGCGCAAACCGACCTCTGGGTCGTCGATCGCGCGCTTGACCTGCGCCCGAAAGAGCTGCGCAAGGGACCGGCGGGGGTGATCTGTTTCACGCCCGGAACGCTGATCGAGACCGATCGCGGACGTCGCCCCGTGGAGGCGCTGCGCGAGGGCGACAGGGTGTTGACCCGTGACGATGGTGCGCAGCCAATCTGCTGGATCGGGCAGCGCCGGATCTCGGGCGCGCGGCTGCATGCGATGCCGCATCTGCGCCCGGTGCGGATCGGTGCCGGCGCCTTCGGCATCGGGCGCCCAGATCGCGACCTGATTGTCTCGCCGCAGCATCGGATGCTGGTGCGCGGGGCCGCCGCGCGCGCGCTTTTCGCTGAAGAAGAGGTTCTGGTGCGCGCCTGCGATCTGGTGAACGGCCGCCAGATCCGCTTCGAGGCGGCGATCCCCGAGTTGCATTACATCCACTTGATGTTCGAGCGCCACGAAGTGCTCTGGGCAAACGGCGTCGAGACCGAGAGCTTCCACCCCGCCTCGACCCGAATCGAGATGATCGCGCCCGAGCAACGGGCGGGGCTGATGGCGATCCTTCCCGATGTGTCGGAGAACCCGCTGAGCTATGGCGCCTATGCGCGCCGCGCGCTCAAGGCCTCCGAGGCAGCGATCCTGCGCCACGATCTCGCCGCCTGATCCCCGCACCTCGGTTTCCGCGCCTGACGCACAGTTTCGTGCGCATTTTGCGCCTTTTCTCTCGCGCCCGCGGGCCCTAGCCTTGGGTCAAAGGAGACCTCCATGACCAGACCCGTCGTCGGCATCATCGGCAATCGTGGCCTCGTGAATGACCGCTATCCCGTTCATGAGGGCGGGCAGATCAATTCCGAGGCCGTGAGCAAGGTGGCCGATTGCATCCCGCTGCTGATTCCAGCCGATCCCGAATACGTCTCGGTCGAGGAGCTTTGCGAAGTCTGTGACGGGTTCCTGCTGACCGGCGGACGGCCCAATGTGCATCCGGCCGAATATGGCGAGGAACCCACCGAGAAACATGGCACCTTCGATCGCGCCCGCGATGCGATCACCCTGCCGCTGGTGCGCCGCTGCGTCGAGACCGGCCAGCCCTTTTTCGGCATCTGCCGGGGCTTTCAGGAAGTGAATGTCGCGATGGGCGGCACTCTCCATCCCGAGATCCGCGAAATTCCGGGCCGGATGAATCACCGCATGCCCCCCGAAGGCACGCTGGAGGAGGCTTTCACCAATCGCCATATCGTGCATCTCGTCCCCGGAGGGCGTTTCGCGACGCTTCTCGGAGCGGATGAGGTGACCACCAACACGCTGCACGGGCAGGGGATCTGCCAGCCGGGGGCGCGTATCGTCATCGAAGGGCGCGCCGAGGATGGCACTCCCGAGGCGATCTACGTCAAGGACGCACCGGGTTTCACGATGTCGGTGCAATGGCATCCCGAATGGCAGGCGGCGGAAGATCCGGTTTCGCGTCCGCTATTCGAGGCTTTCGGTGATGCGGTCCGCGCCTGGGCTTGCGGCGAACGTCCCGCGGCCTGTGTGGCCTGATACCAAACCTATCTGGGAGAAGAGAATGAAGCGCTCGCGCGTCAATGAGATCATGGCCGAGGCCGAGGAGATGATCCAGGAGTTCGGCTTTCGTCTGCCGCCGTTCGCCTGGTGGAGCCCGGCCGAGTTCAAGGCCCGCCTGCCGCAGGCCCAACGTATCGTCGAGGCCGCGATGGGCTGGGATATCACCGATTACGGGCAGGGCGATTTCGACAGGCTCGGTCTCTTCCTCTTCACGCTGCGCAACGGCGATCTGCGCGACCTTCAGGCAGGGCACGGCATGGCCTATGCCGAGAAACTGCTGATCTCGCGCCGCGATCAGATCAGTCCGATGCACACCCATGTCATCAAGGCCGAAGACATCATCAACCGGGGCGGGGCGATGCTCGCGATCGAGCTTTATGGCTCGGATGCGGAGGGTAATTTCTGCGAGAGCGCCGGCGGGCAGGTGATGTGCGACGGCGTTCCGCGCCGCTTCGAACCCGGCGAGGTGTTGATGCTGCGCCCCGGAGAAAGCGTCACGCTGCGCCCCGGCGACTGGCACGCCTTCTGGGGCGAGGGCGGCGATGTGCTGATCGGCGAGGTCTCGACTGTCAATGACGACAAGACCGACAATATCTTCCGCGAAGATATCGGGCGGTTCTCGGAGATCGAGGAAGACGAGGCGCCGCGCCACCTGCTGGTGAGCGATTACGACAAATTCCTGTAATCAAAGGTATTTGGCGGCTTCCTTGCGGGCGAAGGGCTTGAGCCTTTCGCCATGATCCGCGAGCCAGGCGCGCACGCGCTCGGGGTCTTTCTTTCCCAGCTCCCGCAGCCACCAGCCGATCGCTTTCTGGATGAACCAGTCGCGGTCATCGGCCAGTTGCATAGCCCAGCCCAGAACCTCGTCCCGCACGACCTCATCCTCTGGCTTGGGGTTGCGCTGCTTGGTCCAGGGCAGGGTGAAGACGAAGGCGGCGCGCCGGGTCCACATGTGATCCGAGCGCACCCAGTCCGCCACCTCGTCGAGCCGCGCAGGCTCGGCTTGCAGCCGTTTCGAGCCCGCCTTGGCCACCTGATCGGCAATCGCCCAGGCGTCGAATTGCGGCACCCAACCTGCGATGAGGTCCCAAGCCGCTTCATCGGGGCGCAGCCGGGCCTGCGTCAGCAGCTTCGCCGCCGCGATACGGGCCTCGTGAATGTCGGTGTCCCAAAGCGCGCGGGCCAATTCCACGCGCCCCGCGACGTCCAGTTGTCCGCGCCAGAGCGACACCATGTCGTCAATCGCCGGAACGGACACGCCCAGATACCGCCGCTCCGCCTTGTGATAGGCGGCCATCTCGGCGGCTTTCCCTGCATCCTCCCAAGCCTCGAGCGCATGGAGTGCGTCCTCAAGCGTGGGCGGCGGGCCGACCGGCGCTTCGTCCTCTTCGGGTTCCTCGAAACTCTCGTAATCCACTTCCGAGGCTGCATAGGCCTCGGCCTCGGCGCGAAGGCGCGCGTCTTCGACGGGGTCGAGCGGGGCGAAATCCTCTGCGCGCGGGCGGGCGATGCGCTTCTTGCCGCGTTTCCGGCTCATTCGACCGTCACCGATTTCGCGAGGTTCCGCGGCTGATCCACATCCGTGCCCTTCGCGACGGCCGTGTGATAGGCCAGAAGCTGCGCCGGGACAGCATAAAGGATCGGCGCGAAAGGTTCAGCGATTTCAGGCAGTTGAATCTGCGCCCAAGTGCCGTCTCCGGCGATCTGAAGTCCCTTTGCATCCGAAGCCAACAGCACCATCCCGTGACGCGCCATCACCTCCTGCATGTTCGACACGGTCTTGTCGAAGAGCCGGTCATGCGGCGCCATCACGATCACCGGAACCGAGCGGTCGATCAGCGCAATCGGCCCGTGTTTGAGTTCGCCCGAGGCGTAGCCTTCGGCGTGAATGTAGCTGATTTCCTTGAGTTTCAGCGCGCCTTCAAGGGCCAGAGGATACATCGGCCCACGCCCCAGGAAGAGGATGTCCTGCGCCTCGGCGAGGCTCTCGGCGAGCTTCGCGATCGGCTCCGAAAGGCTCATCGCCTGGTTCAGAAGGCCGGGAAGGCTGCGCAGCGCCTCGGTATGTGCGCTCAAGATTTCATCGTCGATCTGCCCCCGGTCGCGCCCGGCTTTCAGCGCCATCACGGCAAGGACCAGAAGCTGCGCGGTGAAGGCCTTGGTGGAGGCCACCCCCACCTCGATGCCTGCAAGGATCGGCAGCGCGATATCGGCCTCGCGCGCAATCGAGGAACTGGGCACGTTCACCACGGCCACCGTCTTGGCGACATTCTCGGCGCAGTAGCGCAGCGCCGCCAGCGTGTCGGCCGTCTCGCCCGACTGGCTGACGAAGATCGCGAGGCTGCGCGCTGACAGAGGCGGTTCGCGATAGCGGAATTCCGAGGCCACGTCGATTTCACAGGGAATGCGGGCGAATTCCTCGAACCAGTATTTGGCCACTGCGCAGGCGTAATGCGCTGTACCACAGGCGATCAGGATAATCCGGTCGATGTTGGAAAAGTCCAATTCATCGGGCATGTTCAGCCCCGATTTCGGCAGATAATGTCGCAAAGCATCCGCCAGGACGACGGGTTGCTCGGCGATCTCCTTGGCCATGAAATGCTTGTAGCCGCCCTTCTCGACCTGCGCCTGACCGAGGTCGATGCGTTGCTCGTCGCGGTTCGCGCGGCGGCCCGAGGCGTCGAAGATCTCCGCGCCTGCGCGAGTGACGAAGGCATAGTCGCCCTCTTCGAGATAGGTGATCCGGTCGGTCATCGGCGCCAGCGCAATCGCGTCCGAGCCCACGAACATCTCGCCATCGCCATGTCCGATCGCCAAGGGCGAGCCCTTGCGCGCGGCGATCATCAGGTCGTCCTCGCCATCGAAGAGCCATAGCAGAGCGAAAGCCCCCTCGAGCCGCCCGAGCGCCTCGACCGCAGCCTCCTTCGGACCCATGCCCCGATCCATGAACATGCGGGTGAGAAGGGCAACGGTTTCGGTGTCGGTTTCCGTTTCGGGACTGATCCCGGCTTCGGCCAGCTCGGCGCGCAGTTCGCGAAAGTTCTCGATGATGCCGTTATGGACGACCGCGACCGGGCCGGAGCGATGCGGATGGGCATTTCCGGCCGTCGCCGCGCCATGCGTGGCCCAACGGGTATGGCCAATGCCCGACTTGCCTGCGAGCGGCTCATGCACCAGCAGGTCCGAGAGGTTCACCAGCTTGCCGACCGCGCGACGGCGGTCGAGATGCCCATTGTTAACCGTCGCGATCCCGGCACTGTCATAGCCGCGATACTCCAACCTCTTGAGGCTCTCGACCAGCAACGGTGAGACCTCGTGATTTCCCAAAACACCAATAATTCCGCACATATATCAGGCTTTCTTCAGGCGCCGTTCTTTCTCGGCGCACAGTTTCGCAAATAGCTTTTTCGCCAATCCGGGGCGGTTCACCTGCTCGGCGCGTTCGATCGCGATGGCCTCGGCGGGCACATCCTTCGTGATCACCGAGCCCGAGCCCGTCAGCGCCCCGTCGCCGACCGTCACCGGAGCCACGAGCATCGTGTCCGAGCCGATGAATGCGTTCGCGCCAATCGTGGTGCGATGCTTCATCACGCCGTCGTAATTGCAGGTCACCGTGCCCGCTCCGATATTCGTATGCTCGCCGATATCGGCATCGCCCAGATAGGTCAGGTGGCCGACCTTCACGCCTTCGGCGAGGATCGAATTCTTCACCTCGACGAAATTGCCGATATGCACGTCTTCCGCCAGTTCCGCGCCGGGGCGCAGGCGGGCGAAGGGACCGACGGTCGCCCCGCGCGAGATATGGCAGCCTTCGAGATGACAGAATGCCTCGATGGTGGCGCCGGATTCGATGGTCACGCCGGGGCCGAAGACCACGTTCGGGCCGATCACCACGTCGCGCCCGATATAGGTGTCGAGCGCAAACCAGACGGTTGCAGGATCGACCATCGTCACGCCGTTTTCTTGCGCCTCGGCACGCATCCGTTCCTGGAACAGCGCCTCGGCGCGGGCAAGCTCGGCGCGGGTGTTGATGCCGAGCGTTTCCGCCTCGTCGCAGGTCACGACTTCGGCCGTGAGGCCGCGCTCGCGCGCCGCGGCAACGATGTCGGTGAGGTAATATTCGCCGGCGGCATTCTCGTTCGACAGCCCCGCGACCAGTTCGGTCAACAGCACGGCATCACAGGCAATCACGCCGGAATTGCAAAGCGTTATTGCGCGTTCTTCATCCGACGCGTCCTTGAACTCGACGATCCGGTCCAGCGCGTTGCCGCGTGCGACCAGCCGTCCGTAGCGCCCCGGATCGGCCGCCTCGAAGCCCAGCACGGTCACCGCCGCATCGGAGGCTGCAAGACGCTCCAGCGTCTCGGGGCGGATGAAGGGCGTGTCGCCGTAAAGCACGATCACGCGTCCATCGAACCCGTCGAGCCTGGGCAGGGCCTGCGCTACGGCATGGCCGGTGCCGAGCTGTTCTTCCTGCAACACGATTTCCGCCTCGGGGTCGATCTTGCCCACCGCCCTCTTCACCAAATCCGCACCATGGCCCGCCACGACGATCACCGTCTCGGGTTCGAGCGCGCGGCCTGCGGCCAGCGCATGGGCCACCAGCGGCGCGCGGCCGACCTGATGGAGCACCTTGGGCAGGTCAGAGTTCATGCGGGTGCCTTGCCCCGCGGCGAGAGTGATCAGTGCAATGGCCATGAGAAACCTTTTCTTCTGCTCGCCCCCGTTTTACGCATTGGCAACTTTGCCGCAAGTGGGGTGTCTTCACGCTTCCTTTCGCGGTGTTACGAGCGACAAAAGGAGAGCCGATGCGTACGGTGGTTTTCGATCTCGATGGCACGCTTGCCGACACGTCGGGCGATCTGATCGCGGCGGCCAATGCCTGCTTTGCCGCGCGGGGCCATGCGGCTCAGCTCGACCCGGCCAGCGATGCGCTGATCGCTTTTCACGGCGGGCGCGCGATGCTGACGGCAGGGTATGACCGGCTGGGCGTGCCCGAGGCCGAGCGCGAGGAACTGATCGAGGCCGATTACTATCCGCTTCTGGCCTATTACGGCGAGAATATCGACCGTTACACCACGCTTTATCCCGGCGCGGTCGCAGCGGTGCAGACCTTGCGCACGCAAGGCTACGCCACCGCGATCTGTACCAACAAACCCGAGGGGCTGGCGCGCGATCTGCTGGCGAAATTCGCGATTTCCGACCTCTTCGATGCGCTGATCGGCGCCGATACGCTGCCGCTGCGCAAGCCCTCGCCCGAGCCCTATCATGCGGCGGTCGAGCGGGCGGGCGGGACTGTGGCGGCCTCGCTTCTCGTGGGCGACACCAATACCGATCGCGAGACCGCGCGTGCGGTGGGCGTGCCGTGCATCCTTGTCACGTTCGGCCCCGAGGGGCGCGCCATCGAGCGTCTCGCGCCCGAGGCCTTGCTCGATCATTTCGACGCGCTGCCCGATCTGGCCGCGCAGATGCTCGGGAGCGCTTGACAGGGCAGGGCGCGCGGCACAGCCTGCGCGCCTCTCCTCCGCGAAATCCCATGCACAGTCCCCAGATCGCCCCCGCCAAGCGTCACGCCACCGCTTTCGTCCTGATCGCGGTGTTTCTCGACATGGTGGGCTTCGGGCTGATCATCCCGGTGCTGCCCTCGTTGATCGCGCAGGTGGGCCATCTCGATCTCGCGCAGGCGAGCCGGATCGGCGGCTGGATGTTCGCGGCCTTCTCTCTGGCGCAGTTTCTCTTCGCGCCGCTTATGGGGAACCTCTCGGATCGCTTCGGCCGGCGCCCGCTCCTGCTGCTCGCGATCGGGGGGCTGGGGGTCGATTATCTCTTTCATGCGTTCGCCCCGACCGTGTTCTGGCTGTTCGTGGGGCGGATTATCGCCGGGGTCTGCGGCGCTTCCTACGTGATCGCCAACGCCTATCTCGCCGATGTCACTCCCCCGGCCGAGCGCGCCCGCGCTTTCGGCCTGATCGGGGCGGCCTTTGGCTTCGGGTTCATCGCGGGCCCCGCCCTGGGCGGCTTTCTGGGCGAGCTTGGCCCGCGCGTGCCCTTCCTCGTGGCGGCGGCACTGTCGGGGTTGAACCTGCTCTACGGCATCTTCGTGCTGCCCGAGAGCCTGCCACCCGCGCTGCGACGCCCCGTGAACTGGCGCGCCTGCAACCCGCTGGGCACGCTCGCGGTGTTTCGCCAATATCCGGGCGTCTTGCCGATGGGCGCGGCGCTTGGCGTCTATCTCTTCGCCTCGGCTGTCTATCCGGCGATCTGGCCCTTCTGGGGCATGGCGAAGTTCGGCTGGTCCGAGGGGCTGGTCGGACTGACGCTGGCGGGCTACGGCGTCGTCGCGGCGCTGTTTCAGGGCGGGCTCGCGGGCCCGCTTGCACGGATTTTGGGCGAAGCGCGCGTGGCGGGGATCGGCCTTGTGCTCGGCGCGGTTCTGGCCGTGGCACTGGGCCTGTCGAACAGTCTCGCGATGGTGCTGATCGTGCTCGTGGTGACAGGGATCGAGGGGCTGGTTCAGCCCATGATCTCCTCGCTGATGTCGAATGCCGTGCCCGAGGATGCACAAGGCGCGCTGCAAGGCGGGATCTCGGCGGTGATGAACCTTGCTATGCTGCTGGGCACCTTGTTCTTCACCCAGATCTTCGGGATATTCCTCGCCGAGAACGCCCCGGTGCGCACGCCCGACATGGCCTTCTATGTTGCGGCCATCATTCTTCTGGGCGCGTGGGCGCTGTTCTGGCGCGCAAGGAAACTGTGAGCGATGGACGAGATCTTCACCGGCAATTTCACCCAGCAGGAGCCGATCCCCGAAGACGCGATCGCGAAGGCCGTGGAGGTCATGCGCTCGGGCCGTCTGCACCGCTACAACGCTGGCCCCGGCGAGGCGGGCGAGGCGGCGCTGCTCGAGCAGGAATTCGCCGCCTTCACCGGCGCGCGCTATTGCCTCGCGGTCGCCTCGGGCGGCTATGCGCTGGGCTGCGCCCTGCGTGCGCTTGGCGTCGGGCCGGGCGAGAGCGTGCTGACCAACGCTTTCACGCTCGCCCCCGTGCCGGGCGCTATCGCCGCTCTCGGCGCTCAACCCGTTTTTGTCGAGACGACCGAGAACCTCGCCATCGATCTCGAGGATCTGGCGGCCAAGGCCCCGTTGGCGCGGGTGCTGTTGCTCTCGCATATGCGCGGCCATATCTGCGATATGGATCGCCTGATGGAGATCGCGCGCGCCCATGATCTGACGGTGGTCGAGGATTGCGCCCATACGATGGGGGCTCATTGGGCCGGTGTTCCCTCTGGCCGCCATGGCGTGGTGGGATGCTATTCGACCCAGACCTACAAGCACATGAATTCCGGCGAGGGCGGGCTGATCGTCACCGATGATGCAGAGTTGGCCGCTAAGATGATCCTGCTGTCGGGAAGCTACATGATGTATCCGCGCCATCTCGCGGCTCCCGGCCCGGACGTATTCGAGGCCCTCAAATACGACACCCCCAATGTGTCGGGCCGGATGGACAACCTGCGCGCCGCGATCCTGCGCCCGCAATTGCCGACGCTGCCGGACCGGGTCGCGCGCTGGAACAGCCTCTATCGCGTGATGGAGGCGGGGCTTGCCGACACGCCCGGCCTTGCACTCATCGCGCGCCCGCAGGCCGAGGCCTATGTCGGATCGTCCTTCCAGTTTCGTCTGCCGGGGCGAGACGCGACATCGATGCGCGATCTGGTCGCGCGCTGCGCCGCGCGTGGGGTCGAGCTCAAATGGTTCGGCGCGCCCGAGCCCGCAGGCTTCACTTCGCGCCATGACAGCTGGCGCTATGCCGAGGCGCAGAGCCTGCCCAAGACCGATGCGATCCTGGCGAGCCTGCTCGATCTGCGCCTGCCGCTGACTTTCACCGAAGAGGATGCGGGCCAGATCGCGCGCATTATCCGCGCCGAAGTTCTGGCCTGAGGGGGGAGGGGCGCTGCCCCTCTTTCCTTCGGAAATTCACCCCGAGATATTTGGATCAAGAAGAAGCGGCGCGGGGTTTCTCTTCTTCTTGACGAAAATATCTCGGGGAGTCTCCGAAGGAGACGGGGGCAGCGCCCCCGGTCTGACAGGCGGTCCTGGGAAAAAACGGTCGGTTGTCGGTTCGGCTCGCGCCGCAGGCAGTGATCGGGTGCAACGCCTCCTATCCTGTTCCAACGCTTCCAGTGCGGATTTGTGCGAGCCCCTGGACGCGGTTGCACCATTTCGGACCCGCGCTGCGTCGCACCGCTCAAATCGCGGGTTTGCGGTGCAAGGTGCCTTGCTCATAGGCGTAGGCGCATTGGATCAGGAGGTGTTCGCTCCATTGCTTGCCAAGGAAGATAAGCTCGAACGGCGCGCCCGAGGCGTAGTAGCCCGCCGGAACGGTGATCCCCGGGATGCCCGCGATGTTCAGCTCCCCGACGGTCGTCTCGAGGATCGCGTCGCCCGAGTGAAGGCCCGGTAGTTCGCACAGCATCTGCGGATAGACGAGCGCGTCGAGCTGGTGACGCGCAAAGACGTCCTCGATCAGGAGCAGGTAGGCGCGCTTCAACGCGGTGAACTCGGGCAGCGCGGGCGGCGTCGCCGGAGATTTCACGGCCTCGACGAAATCGGGAAGCTCGTTGAGGAAGCCAAGGATCGCCCCCTTCGCGAGCACGTTTTCGTATTTCGTGGCCTCGACGAATTCCTCCCAGGTCTTGATCGCGGCATCGGGGCCGAGCCGTTCGAGATATTTCGTCATGTCATAGGGGATCGATTCCAGTCCCCGACCGTCGAAGAAGGGCGTGCCGGGTGTGATCTGGCGGTAACTCGCGAAATCCGTGCCCGCGAACGGGTCGAGGATAAGCTCTGCGCCCAGATCGGCCAGCTCGTCGATGGTGCGGGCGTAGAGATCGCTGGCCTCAGGGGACAGTTCGTTCTTACGCCATCCCGGCCCGTAGAGGCCGAGCCGCTTGCCCTTCAGCGCGTCCTTCGACAGGCCCGAGGCGTAGCCGCCGTCGGGGATCTTGTCGACGCAGGCGAGCGTCTTGGGATCTTCGGTGGTGAAGCCCGCCAGCACATCGAGGCCAAGCGCCGCATCGGTCACGTTGCGCGCAATCGGCCCGACCACATCGCGATTGCTCGAGAGCGGCACGACCCCGGCATTCGGCACCAGCCCGATCGTCGGCTTGATGCCCACGAGCCCCTGCGCCGAGGCCGGGTTCTGGATCGACCCGCCGGTTTCCTCGGCAAGCCCCATGACGCACATATGGGTGGCGACCGCCGCCGCCGTGCCCGCGCTCGACCCGCCCGGCGCGCGGTCCTCGATCGCGGGGTTGATGGTGGGGCCGGCCCAGCTGTCATTGGCATGCGTGCCCGTCCAGCTCAGGATCGGCACGTTGGTCTTGCCGAGGATGACCGCATCGGCCGCGCGCATCCGCGCCACCACGGGGCTGTCGCGCTCGGGCATCAGATCAACCCCGCCCGCTCCCGAATAGAGCAGCCGCCAACCCGCCGTGGTGGGGATGCCGGCCATGTCCATCGGATCCTTCACGACGATCGGCACCCCGGCCAGCGGGCCGAGTGCCTCGCCCGCTGCGCGCCGGCGGTCGATCTCGCGGGCGGTGTCGAGCGCAGCTTCGTTCTCGAAGATGATCGCGTTGTATTTTCCGTTCAGCGCCTTGACCTGGTCGATGCAGGCCCGCGTTAGCTCCTCTGCGGTGAACTGCCCCGAGGCCAGCCCCTCCCGGACGGTGGTGACGGTGAGCGTTCCGAGATCCGGCAGATCGGGGTTCGTTTGGGTGGACATGAGAGACTCCTTTTCCGTTTGGCGGGCAAGATGCCGCCAACGCCCGAGCCGTGCGGGCTGGCTCCTAGGTGACAAGGCTCGGTCCGTTGCGCGCAGCCGCGCCCACATGAGGGACCGAAGCCGGGAAGAAAAAGGTCGTCTCTGCCCGCGAAGCTGCCTTCAAAGGCAGTGACGACAAGGGAGCGAGCCGCGCGACAAGGGATCGGCACGCGGCCCGAGCTCATTCGGCGATGCCGACGATCGACTTCAGGACCGAGGCCCCGACGGTGTATTTCGGGTCGACCATGTTGCCGAGGCGCACGCGGCCGCACTGGGTCAGCAGCATGTAGGCGTCGATCTCGTCGAAGCCGAAATCGGCGGCCATCCAGCGGATCAGCTCGCGATAGGCACCGCGCGCAGCATCTTCCATCGGACGCGCCGAGCCGACCGTCATGTAGAACTCTTCGTTCTCGAGGCGCGGCGTGCGGATCGTCCAGTTCTTGATCAGGTCGATGCGCACGGTGGTGACAGTCGGATGCTCGACCGCGACGCCGCAAAGCTCACCATCGCCCTGCGCGGCATGGCAATCCCCGAGGAACAGGTAGCCGCCCTCGGCTTGCACCGGCAAGTAGACGACCGCGCCGGGCGCGACATCAGGCAGATCCATGTTGCCGCCGTAATAGTCCGGCACCAGCGACGAGATCGCCTCGGCGATCGGAGCCGTGCCGATCGTGCCGATGAAGGGCTCGTAGGGTAGGCTGATCTTGTCGTTCCATTTCGTGCCTTCCTCGACGGTGATGTCGAGCTTGCGCACCACTTCGGGCAGCGGCGCGGTCAGAAGCGCGGTCTCGAAGGTGGGAACCAACCCGCCGAATTCGGGCATGATCACGGTGGTGCCCCGCGGCTGCGGACCACGCGGCACGATGCTTTCGATATAGACCGCGATCGTGTCGCCCGGTTCGGCGCCGTTGACGTAGATCGGGCCGTTCTGCGGGTTCAGGAAGGGGAAGTTCAGGATCTCGGTCGGCTTGTCGGATTCCGACTTGATCGCGCCCTCGAAAGCGTCATGGGTCTCGGCGCTGACCACGGTGCCCGGATCGACGGTCAGGACCGGCTCGATCCCGGCGGTGTAGATGTAGGGATAGCTTCCCTGTTCTTCCTCGGTGATCGTGCGCGTCTCGAGGGCCTGACCTTTCGCCACGCCCTTGCGCGCCATGATGGACTCTTCAAACCAGCTCATAAGTTGCTCCTTTCATTTTGAATTTCTGGAAAGTGTTTCGGCGGATCAGACCGACAGGTATCGTCGAATCGTGTCGCGATCCTGCAACATCTCGCGGTCGAGCTCGGCCACGATGCGGCCCTTGTCCATGACGTAGCAGCGCTGCGCCATTGCCCGGATCATATCGACATTCTGCTCGACGAAGACGACGGTCACGCCGGTCTCGCGGTTCAGCTCGACCATGATGCGCGCGATGTCCTGCACGATGTTCGGCTGGATCCCCTCGGAGGGTTCGTCGAGCAGGATCATCGAAGGGTCGCCCATCAGCACCCGCCCGATGGCGAGCTGCTGTTGCTGACCGCCCGACATCGTGCCCGCGCGCTGATCGGCGCGTTCTTTGAGGATCGGGAAATAGCGGTAGATCTCGTCGACCTTGCCGGGGGTGGACTTGCCCGCGATGCTTTCGCCGACGAGCAGGTTTTCGAGCACGGTCATACGCGGGAAGACATCGCGCCCCTGCGGCACGTAGCCGATGCCCTTGCGCGCCCGGTTATGTGCGGAGACGAGGTCGATAGAGGCACCGCGCAGGTTGATCGAACCCCTGTCGGTCGGCAACAGCCCGATCAGCGTCTTCATCAGGGTCGATTTGCCGACCCCGTTGCGCCCGATCACGGCGACGATCTCGCCCTCGCGGACCTGAAAATCGACGCCTTGCAGAACCGGCTTGCCGCCATAGCCCGCATTGAGCGCGATCACGTCGAGAAGGACTTCCTTACGCATCAACTTCTCCCAGATAGATGGCGGCGACACGTTCATCGGCAGTGATCTCGTCGATGGTGCCCTGCGCGAAAATCTTGCCGAAATGGAGCACGGTAACCTGGTGGGCGATCTGGCGCACGAAGGCCATGTCGTGTTCGACGGCCAGCAAGGTCATGCCCTCGCGGTTGAGCTCCTGAAGCATCTCGCCGGTGGCGAATGTCTCGTCAGGGGTCATCCCGGCGGTCGGTTCGTCCAGCAGCAAGAGGCGCGGCTTCAGTGCCACCGCCATGCCGATCTCGAGCCACTGTTTCTGACCGTGGCTGAGATTTCCCGCGAGCTGCTTGCGGTCCTGCGAGAGTTTAAGGAACTCCAGCAGCCGGTCGATCTCCTCTTGCAGGATCTCGGGCGCGACATGGTGCTGAAGCGCGATCGTCAGGTTCTGCTGGACACTCAGTTCCTTGAAGATGCCGGGCACCTGGAACTTCACGCTGATCCCCTTGCGGATGCGCTCGAAGGGCTTCGCGCGGGTGATCTCCTCGCCGTCATAGAGAATCTCGCCGCTATCGGGCAGGTGCTCGCCCAGGATCAGCTTGAAGAAGGTGCTCTTGCCGGCGCCGTTGGGACCGATCAGGCAGTGCATTTCTCCGGGCTGGAGCGCGAAATCGACATTGCCCGTGACGTGAAGCCCGCCGAAATGCTTGTTGAGCTGGCGTGTTTCGAGAATGGCCATCACCGCTCTCCTTCCAGTTTGGATTTCCGGCGCATGAAGGGCGAGAGCAGCGCGATCACGATGCCACGCGGGGCGATCAGAACGGTGATCACCAAGAGCGTCCCCATCACGATCAGCGCGTATTGGCTGCCGTAGATCGTGAGCGACTGGAACACGATGAGGACGGCGAGTGTGCCGACCAGCGTTGTGGTGAGGTCCGAACGGCCGCCGACCGCGACCCAGACGATCGGCAGCGAGGCCGCCGTCATCCCCATCGATGCGGGCGTGATGTAGTTGCCCCAGGAGGTGTAGAGCACCCCCGAGAGACCCGCGAGCGCGGAGCCGATCACGAAGGTTGCGAGCTGATACTTGCGCACGTCATAGCCCAGCATCTCGGCGCGCATCGGGTTCTCGCGGATCGCCACGATGACATTGCCGAAGCGCGAATTCACGAGGATGCGCAGCCCGAGATAGCAGACCAGCAGCAGCACCAGCGTGACGTAATAGAGGGTCACGTCCGGGTAGAGGACGATATTGCCGCCCGGCCACGGGATCGTCAGCGAGGGCATCGCCCCCATGCCGTTGAACCCGTTGAGCCGCGCCTTGCCGATCGCCCATTCCGGCCCCGCCGTCTGCGCCATGAAGCGTTCGAGCACCAGCGTCACCGAGAGCGTCACGATGCCAAGGAATACGCCGCTGATCCGGCCGAAGAACAGGAAATAGCCAAGGATCGTCGCGAAGAGCGCGCTGATGCCCACGGCGAGAACGAGCGAGATCAGCGTCAGCCCATAGGCGTCTCCGAGGTTGATCGTCAGGACCCCGTAGGCATAGCCCGCGACCCCGAAGAAGGCGGTCTGGCCGAAGCTCAGCGCCCCGCCATAGCCCCAGATCAGGCTCAGCCCCATCGCCATGAAGAGCCAGTTGAAGAAGTAGACATTGTTGCCCACGTCGTAGCTGTCGGCGAAGAACGGATAGGCGCAGGCGGCCAGCAGGACGACGCCGAAGCCAGACCAGAATTTCGGTCCCTTGCCGAGGGTTTGCGGCCCCTCGATGAGCTTCAGGAAGGAAGTGAAACGGGATGCGCTGCTCACGTCAGGCCCTTTCTTTCAGGATCTTGCCGCTGATGCCGCGCGGCAGGATGCGGATCACGATGATGACGGCGATGAGCATGCCGATCTGACCGGCAAGCTGGCCCTGCCAGGAGGTCAGCGAGGCCTTGATGAAGCCAAGCACGACCGCGGCGGGCGCCGTTCCGAGGAAGATATCCGCGCCACCCACGACGACGGTCACGAACGCCTCTACCATGAAGGCCGCGCCCATCGTCGGCACGAGCGTCATCGTCGGCGCGTAAAGCCCACCGGCGAGGCCAGCAAGCGCCGCACCCAGACCGAAGGTCAGGCTGTAGATCAGGTTCGTGTTGACCCCGAGGGCCTCGGCCACATGCGGCACCTGGATCGTGGCGCGGGCGAGGATGCCGAAGCGGGTCTTGGTGAACATCAGCCACAGCGCGGCGAGGGTCACGAGCGCCATCACCATCAGCACGATGCGGTAAATCGAATAGGAATAATCGCCGACCGAGAAGCTGCCGAAAGGCGTGCCGCTGCCGGCCATCGTCGTGCCCAGCACGATCAGCGTGCCCTGGGTGACGATCATCGAAATGCCCCAGGTCGCCACGATCGTATCGAGCGGGCGTTTGTAGAGCGGACGGATCACCACGACCTCGACGATCATTCCGGCGATGCCAGCGGCAAGGGAACCCAATGCGATAGCGATCGGCAGGGGCACGCCCATATGGGTCGCGCTCGTCGAGACATAGGCGCCGCAGAGGATGAATTCGCCATGCGCGAGGTTGATCACACCCATCATGCCGAAGATCACCGCGAGGCCGCAGGCGCTGAGCACGAGGAAGGCGAAGGCGTCTCCAAACTGATAGAAGAAGCTGAAAAGAGAGTAGAGGAACTCCATCGACCGTCCTTTCTTGGTGGCCAGCGTTCGGGAAAATCCGGGGAAGGAGAGATGCGGAGCCCCGAGGCCCCGCATCCGCAGGCGTCGGATCAGTTCGACGGCAGGTGCGACGGGGTATATTGGTCGCTCGGGTCGCTCTTGGTCAGGTCGCAGCCGACATCGCCCAGCCAGTAGGGCTTGATGTCATCCCAGGTTTTCGGGAATTCGATCGAGTGATCGGCGTTGACATGAGCGAGATAGATCGTGTGCGAGGTGTGCTGGCTCTTCGGGTCGATGCACATCTTACCTTCGGGCGCGTCGTAGCACAGGTTGCCATCGGCGAGCGTGGCGCGCACATCGGCCAGAGCGGTCGACCCACCCGCTTTCTCGACCATCTCCTTGTAGAGATAGACTGCAGCGTAGGAGTTCTCGGCTTCCTGGTTGATATAGGGCTCGTCGGGGAACATCGCGTGGAACTTCTCTACGAAGGCCTTGCTTTCCGGCGTGTCGATCTCCTCGACATAGTTCACCGTCGCATACATGTCCTTCAGGCTCGGGGGCGTGAAGCGCTTGTGCTCGTAGCCCTGACCGACATTGACCGAGGAAGCCATCGGCAGATCGAGGTTCGCCGACCCGGCCTGCTCGTAATAGGACGACTGCGCGGTGCCCACGAGGAGGGTCACGACGAAATCAGGCTTGGCGCCCTGGATGTTCTGGATCGTCTGCGAGAATTGCGACACGCCGAGCGGGATGAACTCCTCGCCCACCATGGTGCCACCGTTTTCCTTGACGATGTTGCGCACCCATTCGGCCGAGATCTGGCCGAAGTTGTAGTCCGCGGCGATGGTGTAGACGTTCTTGCCGTACTTTTCCATCATGTAGGGGATCAGCGTCGAGAACTGCTGCTCGGGCACCGCGCCGGTGACGATCATGTTCGCGTCGCAGACGCCGCCTTCATACTGGTTGTTGTAGAAGGCCAGCCCGTCGAACTGATTCACGATCGGGCGGTAGGCTTCGCGCGAGGCCGAGGAGAAGCCCGCGAAGACCACGTCCACCTTGTCGCGCTGCAGCACGCGGCGCATGAATTCCTGATAGCGGGTATTGTCCGACTGCGTGTCGTAGATCACCAGCTCGATCGGACGACCGGCGATGCCGCCCGCGTCGTTGATCTCCTTGGTGGCCAGCTGGATGCCGTGGACCTTGCCGATGGTCGCGAGCGCAAAGTCTCCCGACTGGTCTTCAAGCACGCCGATCTTGATCGGGTCCGCTGCCTGAGCCGCCATCGGCCCGGCAAAAGACAATAGGGTAGCGAGCACCGAAGCGGTGCTGATCAGTTTCCTGGTCATTTTCAACTCCTTGTTGAGGTTTTCCGGGTGCCCTTTTCGGCTAGTGCGCCTGACACCTCTTCTTCGTTTCACCGCGATCGAGATCGCTGTCCGGGTTTGCCAGCATCAGGGACTCGCAATGGTCCTCGACGCTGACGCGCGCGCGCATGCTGTCCTTTCGCAGAAGGTCGTATGCGGCATCTTCGTTAAGTCCGCGCTGGCGCATCAGCGCTGCGACGGCCTTGATCACGTAAATCCTCTTGCGGCGGCGTTCGCCCATATCGTCGAGGCTCACTCTCAGCCCGTCGACATGCTCGAACGCATTCACGCCCAGATAAAGGGCGGAGTAGACGGCCCCGCTATGGATCGGTTTTTGCAGGAAGGACGCGGCCCCGAGTTGGAGCATCGCCTTGAGCCGGCTCGGCGCTTCCGTGCCGACCAGTCCGACCGTCGGGCAGGGCGCGTGCAGGCTCGACACGTTGTAGCTGCCGGGCCATGCGAGCGGCAAATTCAGATCGCCGTCGATGATCACCAAGTCGGTGTCCGGTGCCAGATTGTCCGGCAATTCGAAGTCCTGACGCAGTGGGACGGGCCGGGCGTCCGGCTCCAGTCCAAGCCGGCGCAGCGTCGCCTCTAGAATGCCCAGTGACTGGCCTTCCGTCGTGAAGATCACCGCCCTGCGACCTCTGAAGTTTTGCGCGATACGGGGTGCCTTCATGAAACCACCCTCACATACTTGCGTCGCTGTGCGGGCTCGAAGGCCGTCGTGGATGTCACGAGGTAAGGATCCGCCGCGATCGGCTCGGGGGCCTCGATCAGGATGTCGAACTCGAAATCGTTGCGCGACAACCCGATGCGAGGGGTGAGCGAGGCGTGATAAGTGTCGGGGTCGATCGTGACCCGTCCCTGCGGCGCATCGAAAACCTGTCCCGCAGCCGCCTTGAGAACCGGCCCCACCTCCGCCGTGCCAGCATCCGAGACGGATTTGGCAAGCATATGAATGGCGATGTAGGCGGCCTCCGCTTCGGCCGAGGCGACAGGCCCCTCGGGGAAGGCCTTGCCATAGGCCTCGACGAAGCGCTTGTTGCGCTCGCCTGCGAGGGACGAGAAATAGACGCTGGAGCTTATCTGCCCGTCGGACCCGACGGGGCCGATCGCGCGGAGTTCGGGCTCCGACAGGTTGCAGCTCGCGATCGGGAAGCGTGTGGTCTGCTTGATCCCGCGCGCTTCGCAGGTCTCCCGGAAGGCCCGGAAGAACGCGTAGGAAGACTCGCCAATCAGCGCGTTGAACACGAAGTCGGGCTCGGTCTCGAGGATTTCCTCGATGATGGCGCCCATTTCGGTCTCGCCAACGGGCAGGTAACGCTCGGCCAGCACTTCGCCGCGACGCCTTTGCAGCTCCTCGCGCATCACCCGGTTGCTTTCCCAGCCCCAGATGTAATTCGAGCCGATGCAATAGGCGCGGCGGCCGAAACGGGCGCACAGAAAGTCGATCAAAGGCGACATGTGATGGTTCGGTGCCGCGCCGGTATAGATGACGTTGGTTGAGCTCTCGAAACCTTCGTAATGCGTCGGATACCACAGGAGCGCGTCATGCTTCTCGAAGAGCGGGATCACGTCCTTGCGGCTCGACGAGGTGTAGCATCCGCAGACATGGCGAATGCCCTGATCGAACATGCTCTGAACGGCGGGTGCGTATTTGTGCAGCTCGCTCGCGGGGTCGATGTGGACGGGGCGGAAGGTGACCGCAGCCGTCGGGTCCGCGTTGATCTCGTCACAGGCAAGCTGCGCACCGTTGAGCTGCGTATGCGCCACCCGGCCATAAGAACCGGTGGTCGAGAAAAGCAGGCCGATCGGTAGTTCGATACGTGTCATCTGGCTTCTTCCAACGGCAAGAAACCCCAGAAGCAGAATCTGCTTTTGGGGCGGTAATGCCGACATATCTTGAGATTTCAACGCGCCGTAGCGAGCACATTTGCTCTGCGCTTAAGTGAACGCTAGGTAAGGATCACAAAGCTGTCAATAGGCGCGCATCATCGCTTCTCTCCTTCAATTCTTCAGTTGGAATTTGCTTGCTATTGAAGCCCGCTGCGAAACCCGTTGCTTGAAAATTGAGCGCAACTCGGACGCAAAGGGCGGATTCGGGTGCCGCCCGGATCTCTTTGCAGGTGCTGGGGCTGATCCAGAGAGAGTGGGACTGTCACGCGCGAGAGGCATCTGCCGGGGCGCGGGCATCTTTGTTCGTGAGTCGCTGAAAGGGGAGGCCTCGACGCATGTTCGGATGCGCCAGCTCCGATCGAGCGGCGCCATGTCATCAGAAGGATCGCAAGGGCCCCTCGGGCGTGCGCGTCGTGCCATCGCCGTACTGCGCCCCACTATGCGCGGTCGCGACGCCTCTCGATGGGCGCAGGCCACGACCCGCAAAACGCTCGCGAGAGATTACGCGAATATGCTGTACTGCCCTAGATGCTTGATTTTCCGGCGGTGCCTTCGCTAGATCAGGCGAGATGAGGAGGCAGGCCCGGTGCTGATACAGGTTGGACAGGCGCGCACGATCGCGGTCGATCTCCGGCTGGCGATCTGGTTGTCGCTGGTTGCCGGTGCCGTCAATGCCGCCGGGTTCCGCGCCTTGGGCTATTTCTCGGCCAATATGACGGGCAATGTCTCGACGGCCTCGGATATGCTCGCGCTTGGACGGTTCGCGGGCGCATTCTGGCTTTTGATGTTGCTGGCGGCCTTCGTGTTCGGAGCCTTTGTCTCCGGGCTGCTGATCGCCGCCGGCGAACGGCGCAATCTGCGCGGGATCTATGCTTTCTCCATCCTGTTGGAGGCGGGTCTTCTGGTGGGGCTTGCGCTGCTGGACGTGACCTGGTCGGCGCAGGCGGGCGGGCAGTTGATGATGGTGGGTCTGAGCATGCTGATGGGGCTGCAGAACGCCGCGACCACGAAAATCTCCGACGCGAAGGTGCGCACCAGCCATGTCTCGGGGATCGCGACCGATCTCGGCCTGGAGCTGGCGGAACTCTCGCGCGGGCGGGCGGCGCTCGATCCGGCGCGGCGCGACGTGCTGCTCGCAAGGCTGGTTCTGCATCTCGCGACGTTGTTTGCGTTCTTCGGCGGCGGGATTTCGGGGGTTTGGGGCTACGAGCAGATCGGGCCGATGGTCTTCGTGATCATCGCGGCGCTGCTGATGCTGATCGCGCTGCCCGAATTGCGCAAGGCCTATCGCTCCGGCGAGAATGGGCGCGGGTAACGCAATGCACCGCCGATTATGGGCCGCTTGCAAAGAATAAAGTATACATTCGCAAAAAGACCCGCTATGGACGCGCTTTCCGTCGCGCCCTGCGACCCTGCGCGGCACGGCTCGCCGCACTCGACTGGACTTCTCCTCATATGATCTCTCCCCTTTCCGAAGCGCTCGCCGAGCGCGGTTACGACACACTCACCCCGGTGCAGGAGGCGGTGATCGCCCCCGAGCTTGCAGGGTCGGACCTGCTGGTCTCGGCGCAGACGGGGTCGGGCAAGACGGTGGGGTTCGGGCTTGCGATCGCGCCGACGCTGCTGGGCGAGGCGGAGAAATTCGGCCCGCCCGCGGTCCCGCTGGCGCTGGTCGTGGCGCCGACGCGCGAACTGGCCTTCCAGGTCATGCGCGAACTGAGCTGGCTTTACGCCAAGACCGGCGCGGTCGTGGCCTCCTGCGTGGGCGGCATGGATATCCGGCAGGAACGGCGCGCGCTTGATCGCGGCGCCCATGTCGTGGTCGGCACGCCCGGTCGTTTGCGCGACCATATCGAGCGCGGCTCGCTCGATCTGGGCGATGTGCGCGCGGTGGTGCTCGACGAGGCCGACGAGATGCTCGATCTCGGCTTCCGCGAGGATCTGGAATTCATTCTCGGTGCGGCCCCGCAAGAGCGCCGGACGCTGCTGTTCTCGGCCACCGTCTCGCCGATGATCGCGCGGCTGGCCGAGCAGTTCCAGCGGGACGCACAGCGGATCAACACGATCGGCGCGGCCGAGCAGCATGCCGACATCTCCTATCAGGCGCTGCGCGTTGCGGCCTCCGACAGCGAGCACGCGATCTTCAACCTGCTGCGCTATCACGCTGACGAAAGCGCAATCGTCTTCGCCAATACCCGTGCAGCGGTGACGCATCTCACGACGCGGCTTGGCAATCGCGGCCTCGCGACGGTGAGCCTTTCGGGTGAACTGAGCCAGGCCGAACGCAGCCATGCGCTGCAAGCGATGCGCGACGGGCGGGCGCGGGTTTGCGTGGCGACCGATGTGGCCGCGCGCGGGATCGACCTGCCCAAGCTCAGCCTCGTGATCCATGCCGATCTGCCGACCAATACCGAGACGCTCCTGCACCGTTCGGGCCGCACGGGCCGGGCCGGGCGCAAGGGGATCTCGGCGCTCATCGTGCCGCCGAAGATGGTCAAGCGCGCCGAGCGCTTGCTGAAATGGGCGAAGATCGATGCGGAATGGGGGTTCGCGCCCTCGGCTGACGAGATCCTGCGCCGCGACGAGGAACGGCTGATGTCCGATCCGTCCTGGGAGGCGCCGCTGACCGAGGAAGAGACCGCTTTCGCCGAGCGCCTGCTCGCGCAGCGCAGCCCCGAGGTGGTCGCGGCGGCTTTCCTGCGCCTGCACCAGTCGCGCCATGCCGCCCCCGAGGATCTTCTGCCGCCGGAGACGAAACCCGCCCGCGAAGAGCGTGATTTCGGGCCGAGCCGCTGGTTCGCGCTTTCGGTAGGGCGCGATGACCGGGCCGAGCCGCGCTGGCTGTTGCCGGTTTTGCGTCGCGCGGCCGATCTCGAGCGCAACGCGATCGGCGCGATCCGCATTCAGCAGAGCGAGACCTTCGTGGAAATCGCGGAGTCGAGCGCCGAGCAGTTCCTGGGCGCACTCGACGCCGAGGGAGCGCTGACCGAGGAGATCTCGGTGCGTCCGCTTGACGGTCCGCCGAATTTCCAACGTGGCCGCTCCCCGCGCCCCGAAGGCGGCAAGCCGCGCTTCGAGGGCAAGAAGCCGCGCCCGGACCGTCCCGCGCGCAAGTTCGACGACGCCCCCAAGCCCGAGCGCAAACCCAAGCCCGCGCCGGAGCGTCCGAAATCCTGGGAGCCGAGGGAAGAGGGGGGCAAGCCGTCGAAATTCGCCAAGGCGGCTCCGAAGGCAGAGGGCAAGCGCAAGGCAAAATGGGCCCCCGAGACCGAGGCGCTCGACCTGCCCGAGTTCGATGGCGAACCCGCGCGCAAGCCCGCGCCCTCGGGCAAGGGGGCGAAATACGCGCCGCGCAAGCCGGCGGGCGGAAAAGGTGGAAAACCGTTCAAGAAGGGCAAGCCCGGCGCTGCCGGGGACGGAAAACCCTTCAAGGGCGGTGCAAAACCCTCGCGCAAGCCGCGCGCCAGCGGCAATGACGCGCCGCGCCGACCGAAGCGCTGACCTCTCTAAACAGCTGACGAAAACGCCCTCCTTGCCGGGGGCGTTTTTCTTTTTTGCCAAGCTGGCGCGCAAGGAAGCCCTCTCGCCCGCCCACTCGACGCGCCTCATCGTCACCCGCGCCCAGAGCCGCTTTCGATCTCTGGGCACTTGACGCGACTCACTTTGCCTGAGTAAATGAACGAGCGTTCAATAAACCGGGGGAGGAGATCCGATGTTCGCAGGCTCGATGGAGTTCGATCTGGGCGAGGATATCGCCGCACTTCGTGACATGGTGCGCCGCTGGGCGGCGGAACGGGTGGCGCCGATCGCGGCGAAGACCGATCTGGACAATGAATTCCCCAATGAGCTCTGGACCGAGATGGGGGAGCTTGGTCTGCTCGGGATCACTGTCTCCGAGGAATATGGCGGGGCAGGGATGGGCTATCTCGCCCATGTGGTCGCAACCGAAGAGATCGCGCGGGCTTCGGCCTCGATCGCGCTCAGCTACGGCGCGCATTCGAACCTCTGTGTGAACCAGATCAAGCTGAACGGGTCGGAAGAGCAGAAGAAGAAATACCTCCCCGGGTTGATCGCCGGGACGAGCGTCGGCGCGCTGGCCATGTCGGAATCGGGCGCAGGTTCGGACGTGGTGGGCATGAAGCTCAAGGCCGAGAAGCGCAACGGCTACTATGTGCTCAACGGTCATAAATACTGGATCACCAACGGGCCGGATGCCGATACGCTCGTGGTCTATGCGAAGACCGACCCGGAGGCCGGGAGCAAAGGCATCACCGCCTTCATCGTGGAAAAAGACTTCAAGGGCTTCTCCACCTCCAAGCATTTCGACAAGCTCGGCATGCGCGGCTCGAACACGGCGCAGCTCTTCTTCGAGGATTGCGAAGTGCCCTTCGAAAACGTGCTGGGTGCGGAAGGCAAGGGCGTGCGCGTTCTGATGTCGGGTCTCGATTATGAGCGCGTCGTGCTCTCGGGCATCGGCACCGGTATCATGATGGCCTGTCTGGACGAGGTCGTGCCCTATTCCAAGGAGCGCCAGCAATTCGGCCAGCCGATCGGGAATTTCCAGCTCATGCAGGCCAAGATCGCCGATATGTATGTCGCGATGAACACCGCGCGCGCCTATACCTACGAGGTTGCCAAGGCCTGCGATCGCGGCGCGGTGACGCGTCAGGACGCGGCGGCGACGGTGCTCTATGCGTCCGAGCAGGCGATGGTGCAGGCGCATCAGGCGGTTCAGGCGCTGGGCGGGGCCGGGTTCCTCAACGATTCCAACGTCTCGCGCCTGTTCCGTGACGCCAAGCTGATGGAGATCGGCGCGGGCACCTCGGAAATTCGTCGGATGTTGATCGGCCGCGAGATCATGGGGGGCGCGTGATGCGCCCTCTGGCGATCCCTCTCGCATTGGCGCTGATGGCCGCCCCGGCCTTCGCGCAGGAGCCGCAGGTCGATCCGGCCACGGTCCGCGCCTGTTTTGACGATGCAAGGGGCACCACACCGGATTGCATCGGTGAGGCCGCCGCAGCCTGCCAGGCACAGCCGGGCGGGGAGACGACGCTGGGCATCTCGGCCTGCCTTCAGGGCGAGGCGCAGGCTTGGGACGATCTGCTGAACGCGCAATACAAGGGTGTGCGAGCGCGGCTGCTCGAACAGGGCGGCACCGAGTTGGCGGACCAACTGCTTGATGCGCAGCGCACCTGGATCGCCTTCCGCGATGCCGATTGCGGGCTGATCTATTCGATCTGGGCCGAGGGTTCGATCCGCACCGTGATGGCGTCCGACTGTTATCTTCACAAGACCGCGCAGCGTGCTTTGGAGCTGCGCGATATGGGGAGCATGGAATGAAACTGTCCTCTCAGGTTCTCACCTCCTCGGAGGGGTTTGCGAAAAACCGCACCGCGCATCTCGAGGCGCTCGCCACGGTGCGCGCGGCGGCCGAGGCCGCGGCGGCAGGTGGCGGCCCGGCTTCGCTCGAACGGCACCTGTCGCGTGGCAAGATGGCCCCTCGCGAGCGGGTGGCGGGGCTCCTGGATCCCGGTTCCCCCTTCCTCGAAGTGGGCGCGACGGCGGCACATGACATGTATGGCAATGCCGCCCCCTGCGCGGGCGTGATCGCCGGGATCGGCCGCGTGATGGGGCAAGAGGTCATGGTGGTCGCCAACGACGCCACCGTGAAGGGCGGCACCTATTACCCGCTGACGGTAAAGAAGCACCTGCGCGCTCAGGAGATCGCCGAGGAAAACCATCTGCCCTGCATCTATCTCGTCGACTCGGGCGGCGCGAACCTGCCCAATCAGGACGAGGTCTTCCCCGATCGCGACCATTTCGGGCGCATCTTCTTCAATCAGGCGCGGATGTCGGCCAAGGGCATCGCCCAGATCGCCGTGGTGATGGGCTCGTGCACGGCTGGCGGCGCCTATGTGCCCGCGATGTCGGATGTGACGATCATCGTGAAGGAACAGGGCACGATCTTCCTCGCCGGTCCCCCGCTGGTGAAAGCCGCGACGGGCGAGGTGGTCAGCGCCGAAGACTTAGGCGGCGGCGACGTGCATACGCGGCTCTCGGGCGTGGCCGATTACCTCGCCGAGGATGACGCCCATGCGCTGGCGCTTGCGCGTCGCGCGGTCGGCTCGCTCAACCGTGCCAAGCCCTCCACAGTGAACTGGCAGTCGCCCGAAGAGCCCGCCTACGACCCCGAAGAAATCCTCGGCGTCGTCCCGGCAGACCTTCGCACCCCCTACGACATCCGCGAGGTCATCGCCCGCATCGTCGACGGCTCGCGTTTCGACGAATTCAAACCGCGCTTCGGCGAGACCATCGTGACCGGTTTCGCCCATGTGAAAGGCTGCCCGGTGGGGATCGTCGCCAATAACGGCGTGCTCTTCTCGGAAGCCGCGCAGAAGGCCGCGCATTTCATCGAACTGTGCTCGCAACGTTCGGTGCCGCTTGTTTTCCTGCAAAACATCACCGGCTTCATGGTCGGCCGTAAGTACGAAAACGAGGGCATCGCGCGCCACGGCGCCAAGATGGTCACCGCCGTCGCCACGACCTCGGTCCCGAAGATCACGATGCTGGTCGGCGGCTCCTTCGGGGCGGGCAATTACGGCATGGCCGGTCGCGCCTATTCGCCGCGCTTCCTCTGGACGTGGCCCAATTCGCGCATCTCTGTGATGGGCGGCGAACAGGCCGCGGGCGTGCTCGCCACCGTCAAACGCGACGGGATCGAGCGCAAGGGCGGCCAATGGTCCGCCGAGGAAGAGGCCGAATTCAAACGCCCCACCATCGAGATGTTCGAGCGCCAGTCGCACCCGCTCTACGCCTCGGCGCGGCTCTGGGATGACGGCATCATCGACCCGCGCAAATCGCGTGAGGTGCTGGCGCTCTCGCTTTCCGCCGCGCTCAACGCGCCGATCGAACCGACCCGCTTCGGCGTGTTCCGGATGTAAGTTTTTCGCCTCCGGCGGAGATATTTCGAGCAAGATGAAAACCGCATTTCATCTTGCCCGAAAATACCTCGGGGGGCTCGCAGCGCGAGCGGGGGCAGCGCCCCCTCCGACGCTCTCAAGAGGGAGACCGACATGTTTTCCAAGATCCTGATTGCCAATCGCGGGGAAATCGCCTGCCGCGTGATGGAGACCGCGCGAAAGCTTGGCGTCGCGAGCGTGGCCGTCTTTTCCGAGGCCGACGCGCAGGCGCGCCATGTCGCGATGGCCGATGAAGCCGTGGCGATCGGCGGCCCGGCGCCGAAAGACAGCTACCTGCGCGGTGATGTTATCATCGCGGCGGCGAAGCAGACCGGTGCGCAGGCGATCCATCCGGGCTACGGGTTCCTCTCCGAGAACCCCGATTTTGTCGAGGCCGTCGAGGCGGCGGGGCTCACCTTCATCGGCCCTTCGGCCAAGGCGATCCGCGCGATGGGGCTCAAGGATGCGGCCAAGGAGTTGATGGAAAAGGCAGGCGTGCCCGTCGTGCCGGGCTACCACGGCGAGAACCAGGACCCCGAGCATCTTTCCGGCGCGGCAGACACGATCGGCTACCCGGTCCTGATCAAGGCCGTCGCGGGCGGCGGCGGCAAGGGGATGCGGCTCGTCGAGAAACCGTCCGAGTTCGCCGATGCGTTGGCCTCGGCGCAGGGAGAGGCGCAGACCGCTTTCGGCAACCCCGCCGTTCTGATCGAGAAATACATCGGCTCGCCGCGCCATATCGAGGTGCAGGTCTTCGGCGATGGCGAAAAGGCCGTGCATCTGTTCGAGCGCGACTGCTCGCTCCAGCGCCGCCACCAGAAGGTGATCGAGGAGGCCCCCGCGCCGGGCATGACGCCCGAGATGCGCGACGCGATGGGGCAGGCCGCGACGCGCGCGGCCGAGGCCATCGGTTATAAGGGCGCGGGCACGATCGAATTCATTGTGGACGGCTCGGACGGGCTGCGGCCCGACCGGTTCTGGTTCATGGAGATGAACACCCGCCTCCAGGTAGAGCATCCCGTGACCGAGGCGATCACCGGGGTCGACCTGGTCGAATGGCAGCTGCGGGTGGCCTCGGGCGAGCCGCTGCCCTGTGCCCAAGAGGATCTGACGATTACCGGCCATGCGTTCGAGGCCCGCCTTTACGCCGAGGACGTGCCCGCGGGGTTCCTGCCCGCGACCGGGACGCTCTCGCATCTGCGCTTCGCCGAGGGTTGCCGCGCCGATACCGGTGTGCGCACCGGTGACACGATCAGCCCGTGGTATGATCCGATGATCGCGAAGGTCATCACCCATGGTCCGACCCGCGCCACCGCGCTGGGGCAGCTCGCCCGCGCGCTAGAAGAGACCGAGGTGGCGGGGACGGTGACGAACCTCGCCTTCCTTGCACGGCTCGCGCGGCATGAGGGCTTCGCGGCCGGAAAGGTCGATACCGGGCTGATCGGGCGCGAGATCGACACGCTTTCGGCGCCCGTCGCCACGCCTGCCGCCGCCAAGGCGCTGGGGGTGATCGCGGCGGCCGGGCTTTGGGAGGCGGAGGCGAGCGGCTTCAACCTTTGGGGCGCACCGCGCCGGGCTGTCCCGTTCGAGGAAGAGGCCGCGATCCGCGTGCAGGGCCCGGGCCATGTCACGGTCGAGCTGGGCGAGGCGTCGCATGACTGCGTGCTCGCCGAGGATGGCTGGCGCGTCGATGGCGCGAAGACCGGCGCGCGGATGGCGCGCGAAGCGGATGCGGTGACGATCTTCCTGCATGGCGCGCATCGTTTCGAGATCCCCGATCCTCTGGCGCGCGGCAGCGATGCCGAGGCCTCGGACCTGACGCTCGCCCCGATGCCGGGGCTGGTGAAAGCGGTCTTCGTCGAGGCGGGGCAGCAGGTGTCCGCGGGCGACCGGCTCGCGATTATGGAGGCGATGAAGATGGAGCACACGATGCTCGCCGCGCGCGATGGTGTGGTGGCCGAGGTGCTCGTCACCGCAGGCGCGCAGGTCGAGGCGGGCGCGGCGCTGATCCGGCTGGAGGAAGAGGAATGATCCGGCTGCACCACGTTCCCGGTTCGCGCTCGATGCGAGTGTTGTGGCTGCTCGAGGAGCTGGGGCTGGAGTATGAGCTGAAAACCTGGTCGCTGACCGATGGCTCGCTGCGCAGCCCCGAGTTCCGCTCGATGTCCCCGGCGGGCCGCATTCCGGCGCTGGAGATCGACGGGCGCTCGATCTTCGAGAGCGGCGCGATCGTCGAATATCTTGCCGAGCGCCATCCCGAGGCGGGGCTGGCGCCGCCCTTGGGGGAGGCCTCGCGGGCTGACTATCTTGAATGGGTGCATTTCGCTGAGACGCAGGCCAACATCCTACAAAACCTCAACTTTCATCACATCTTCCTACGCCCTGTCGAGGCCCGTTCGGTTGCGATGACCAAGCTCGACACGAAGCGGCTCGAGGTCACGATGAAGGCGCTCGAGGCGCATCTGGAGGCGCGTGACTGGCTGCTCGGAGCGTTCTCGGCGGCCGATTGCATGCTGGGTTTCAACCTCGATGCAATGTTCCGTTTCGTGCGGGCCGAGGGCTTCCCGGCTATCGCGGCCTATCGCGCCCGGGTCGAGGCGCGCCCTGCCTATGCGCGGGCGGTCGCGGCGGGTGGCGCGAGCATGTATGCGCAGGAGTTCTACGAGGTTTCCGATGCCTGAGTTGGTCGAGATCTTCGAGATGGCCCCGCGCGACGGGCTGCAGAACGAAAAGCGCGAGATCGCGCTGGCCGACAAGATCGCGCTGGTCGATTGCCTGAGCCGCGCCGGGTTCCGCCGGATCGAGGTGGGCTCTTTCGTCAGCCCGAAATGGGTGCCGCAGATGGCGGATTCGGCCGCCGTGTTCGCGGGGATCGCGCGCAAGCCGGGGATTTCCTATGCGGCGCTGACGCCCAACATGAAGGGCTACGAGGCAGCGATTGCGGCGGGCGCCGATGAGGTGGCGATCTTCGCCTCGGCCTCGGAAGGGTTTTCGCGCGCAAACCTCAATTGTTCGATTGCGGAAAGCCTGGAGCGGTTCACGCCGATCATGGAGGCCGCGAAGGCTGATAATGTGAAAGTGCGGGGCTATGTCTCGGTCGTGACCGACTGCCCGTTTGACGGGGCGACGCCGCCCGAGAACGTCGCGAAGGTGGTGGCGAGCCTGCGGGATATGGGGTGCTATGAGATCAGCCTTGGCGACACGATCGGGCAGGGCACGCCGGAAAGCGTGACGGCGATGTTGCGTGCGGTGCTGGAGGAAGCACCGGCGGAGCAGCTTGCCGGACATTACCATGACACGAGCGGTCGCGCGCTCGACAATATCGAGGCATCGATTGAACTGGGCCTGCGGGTCTTCGATGCGGCGGTGGGCGGTCTGGGCGGCTGTCCCTATGCGCCGGGGGCTGCAGGCAATGTCGCGACCGAGGCCGTGAATGCGCGGCTCGTCGCGCTGGGATATGAGACGGGGCTGGATGGGGCGGTGCTGGAAGAAGCAGCGGCGCTGGCACGGAAGATGAAAGGGCCCCAGAAATGAAGGAGCAACGCGATGTTTGAGACGATCAGAATCAGCACGGACGAGCGCGGCATTTCGCGGCTCACGCTCGCGCGGGCGGATAAACATAACGCGTTGTCCGAACAGATGATGGAGGAGCTGACCACGGCCATCGCGCAGCTCGGCGCAGATGAGGCGGTGCGCGTCGTGATCCTTCAGGCCGAAGGGCCCAGCTTCTGCGCGGGCGGCGATCTGAAATGGATGCAGGCGCAAATCGCGGCTGGCGCGAAGGAACGCGCGGCAGCGGCGCGCAAGCTCGCCACCATGCTTCAGGCGCTCAACACCTGCCCGAAGCCCGTGATCGGCGCGGTGCAGGGAAATGCGTTTGGTGGCGGGATCGGCATGATGTCGGTCTGCGACGTGGCGATCGGCGTCGAGGGCGCGAAATTCGGCCTGACCGAGACCAGGCTCGGCCTGACCCCGGCGACGATCTCTCCTTATGTGGTCGCGCGGATGGGCGAGGCGCGGGCGCGTCGCGTCTTCATGTCCTCGCGGCTCTTCGAGGCCGCCGAGGCACGTGATCTGGGGTTGTTGGCCAAGGTCGTCTTGCCCGAGATGCTGGAGCGGGCCCTGATGGCCGAAGCCGAACCCTACCTTGCCTGCGCGCCCGGCGCGGTAGGCGAGGCGAAGGCGCTGGTCCGCGCTCTGGGACCGAAAATCGACGAGAGCACGATCGACATGACGATCGAGGCTTTGGCCACCCGTTGGGACTCTGCCGAGTCGGCTGAGGGAATCAGCGCCTTCTTCGAAAAACGCGCTCCTGCGTGGAAACGCTGATTCGGCGCAATTTCCGAAAAATCAAAACCGCGTTAACGTTGTGATAATTTCGCGACGGCAGCATTTCGCCCCGGCCCAAGCGCCACAGGAGAAAGCGCGATCGGGCCTGCGGCCCATTTTCGCATGCATCGGTATACAAAATCGCTTTCCTCCCCTGCGGAAAGCGATTTTCCGACCCTCGCTCGGTTGACCCGCAGGGGGCGCGGGGCTATTGCTCGCCTAGCCGGAACCTGCGCGACATCTCGTCGCGATGTTAGGGAGCCAAAAGCCCATGCATGACATGCTGCGCGAATACCTTCCCATCCTCATCTTCCTCGCCATGGCGGTCGTATTGGGGCTTGTGCTCCTGGCGGCAGCTGCGGTGCTTGCGGTGCGCAACCCCGATCCCGAGAAAGTCTCGGCCTATGAATGCGGGTTCAACGCCTTCGACGATGCACGGATGAAATTCGATGTTCGTTTCTACCTCGTCTCGATCCTGTTCATCATCTTCGACCTCGAAGTGGCCTTCCTCTTCCCCTGGGCGGTCGCCTTCGGGCAGATGTCGATGGTGGGTTTCTGGTCGATGATGGTCTTCCTCGCGGTTTTGACCGTAGGATTTGCATATGAGTGGAAGAAGGGGGCGCTGGAATGGGCGTGATGACCGGGGCAAATACCGCCGGAGCGGACCGCGAAGTCGCGACTCAGGCACTGAACAAGGAGTTGCAGGACAAGGGCTTCCTGCTCACCACGACCGAGGACATCATCAACTGGGCCCGTAACGGCTCGTTGCACTGGATGACCTTCGGCCTCGCCTGCTGCGCCGTCGAGATGATGCAATGCTCGATGCCGCGCTATGACCTCGAGCGTTTCGGCACCGCGCCGCGCGCCTCGCCCCGCCAGTCCGACGTGATGATCGTCGCGGGCACGCTGACCAACAAGATGGCCCCCGCGCTGCGCAAGGTCTACGACCAGATGCCCGAGCCGCGTTACGTGATCTCGATGGGGTCGTGCGCGAATGGCGGCGGCTATTACCACTATTCCTATTCGGTGGTGCGCGGCTGTGACCGCGTCGTGCCGGTCGATATCTACGTTCCGGGCTGCCCGCCCACGGCGGAGGCGCTGCTCTACGGCATCCTTCAGCTGCAACGCAAAATCCGCCGTACCGGCACGCTGGTGCGCTGAGGAGAGCGAGAGATGGACGATACTGCCCTTCAGGAACTGGCTGCGCATATCGAGCTGAAACGCCCCGATGACGTGGTCTCGACCGAGATCGCCTTTGGCGAGCTGACGGTGACGATCACCGCGCAATCGGCGGCGAGCTTCGTGGAATTCCTGCGCGACGATTCAAGCTGCCTGTTCTCGAACCTCGTCGACATCACCGCCGTCGACTGGCCCGAGCGCCCGCAGCGCTTCGATGTCGTCTGGCACTTCCTGTCGATGTATCGCAACCAGCGTATCCGCGTGAAGGCGGCGATCCGCGAGGAGGACATGGTCCCCTCGATCACCGACATTCACCCCAGCGCGAACTGGTTCGAGCGCGAGATCTTTGACATGTTCGGCATCCTGTTCTCGGGGCATCCTGACCTGCGCCGCCTGCTGACCGATTACGGCTTCCGCGGGCACCCGCTGCGCAAGGATTTCCCGACTACCGGTTATGTCGAAGTGCGCTACGACGAAGTGCTCAAGCGCGTCGTCTACGAGCCGGTGAAGCTCACGCAGGAATACCGGCAGTTCGATTTCCTCTCCCCCTGGGAGGGCGCGAAATACATCCTTCCGGGTGACGAGAAGGGAGAGGCGAAATGATGGACGGCGATATCCGCAACAATGTCTATGATGACGGCTCGCGCGATCAGCTGACCGACGAGCAGCGTATCCGCAACTTCAACATCAACTTCGGTCCCCAGCACCCGGCCGCCCACGGCGTGCTGCGCATGGTTCTGGAACTTGACGGCGAGGTAGTGGAACGCGCCGACCCGCATATCGGCTTGCTGCACCGTGGCACCGAAAAGCTGATGGAGAGCCGCACCTACCTGCAGAACCTGCCTTATTTCGACCGCCTCGATTACGTGGCGCCGATGAACCAGGAACATGCGTGGTGTCTCGCGATCGAGCGTCTGACCGGCACGGTCGTGCCGCGTCGCGGGCAACTGATCCGCGTGCTCTATTCGGAAATCGGGCGCATCCTGAACCACCTGCTGAACGTCACGACGCAGGCGATGGACGTGGGGGCGCTGACCCCGCCGCTCTGGGGCTTCGAGGCCCGCGAAGAGCTGATGGTGTTCTACGAGCGCGCCTGCGGTGCGCGCCTGCACTCGGCCTATTTCCGTCCCGGCGGCGTGCATCAGGACCTGCCGCCGAAACTGCTCGACGATATCGAGGAGTTCTGCGGCCGCTTCCCGAAACTGCTCGACGATATCGAGGGGCTGCTGACCGAGAACCGGATCTTCAAGCAGCGCAACGTCGATATCTGCATCATCTCGGAAGAAGAGATCCAGCAATGGGGCTATTCGGGTGTGATGGTGCGTGGCTCGGGCCTCGCCTGGGACCTGCGGCGCGCGCAGCCCTACGAGTGCTATGACGAGTTCGACTTCCAGATCCCGATCGGTAAGAACGGCGATTGCTATGATCGCTACCTCTGCCGCATGGCCGAGATGCGCGAGTCGACCAAGATCGTCCTGCAATGCATCGAGAAACTGCGCATGCCCGAGAATCAGGGCGATGTGCTCGCGCGAGGCAAGCTGACCCCGCCGAAGCGCTCGGACATGAAGACCTCGATGGAGAGCCTGATCCACCACTTCAAGCTCTATACCGAAGGTTTCCACGTCCCGGCAGGCGAGGTCTATGCCGCCGTCGAGGCGCCCAAGGGCGAATTCGGCGTCTATCTGGTCGCCGACGGCACCAACAAGCCCTACCGCGCGAAGATCCGTGCCCCGGGTTATCTGCACCTGCAATCCATGGACCATGTCGCCAAGGGCCACATGCTCGCCGACGTGTCCGCAATCATCGGCACGATGGATATCGTGTTCGGGGAGGTTGACCGCTAATGCTTCGTCGTCTGCATCCGGAACAACCCGCGAGCTTCGAATTCACGCCCGCGAACCTGGAATGGGCGAAAGCCCAGATGACCAAGTTCCCGGTCGGCCGTCAGGCCTCGGCGATCATCCCGCTGCTGTTCCGCGCACAGGAGCAGGAAGGCTGGCTGAGCCGCCCGGCGATCGAATATGTCGCCGAAATGCTCGACATGCCCTATATGCGGGCGCTCGAAGTGGCGACCTTCTACTTCATGTTCCAGCTGAGCCCGGTGGGCTCGGTCGCGCATCTGCAGATCTGCGGCACGACCTCGTGCATGATCTGCGGCGCGGAAGACCTGATGAAGGTCTGCAAGGAAAAGATCGCACCCGAGCCGTTCCAGCTTTCGGCCGATGGCAAGTTCTCGTGGGAAGAGGTCGAATGCCTCGGCGCCTGCGCGAACGCGCCGATGATGCAGGTCGGCAAGGACTATTACGAGGACCTGACCGAGGAGAGCCTCGCGAAGATCATCGACGACATGGCCAAGGGCGACGTGCCGAAACCCGGCTCGCAAACCGGTCGCTTCTCGTCGGAGCCCGCCTCCGGCCTGACCTCCTGCGCAGAAACCGCGGGCGAGAAGGAAGACTATAACGGGTCTGTCGGCCTCGCGGTCGGCATCGGCGACACGATCAAGCGCATCGACGGCACCGAAGTGCCTCTGGCCGCCCCGTGGCAAAGCTCGGGCCAGCGCGGCCCGATCGGCACGATGGGGCAGGAGCGTCCGCGTTCGGCCGTCCAGCAGGACGAGGCCCGCAAGGCCGCGAACGCCGCAGCCCCGGCCGCTCCCGCGAAGGCACCGGAACCGGCGCCCGCCGCCAAGACCGGCGCGAGCGAGCCTGTCGAGGCCGGCGAGAAGCCCGCGATGCTCGAGGCGCCGCGCGACGGTCAGGCTGACGACCTCAAGATGATCAAGGGTGTCGGGCCGAAGCTCGAACAGCTCCTGCATTCGATGGGCGTCTACCATTTCGACCAGATCGCCGCCTGGAGCGAGGCCGAGCTGGCCTGGGTCGATGCCAATCTCGAAGGGTTCAAGGGCCGTGCCAGCCGCGACGAATGGGTCGCGCAGGCGCAAAACCTCGCGACCGGGGCGGAGACCGAGTTCTCGGCCCGCGCCAAGAAAGACGGTATTTACGAGTAAGCGAAGGGTGCCCCCCTTCGCATGGGGGTGAAGGAGAGCTAGGATGGACGATCAGTCGCAAGGCTGCCGCGGAAAAGCAGGTATCTGGGCCGGGATCACGGGGCTCGTGGTTGCGGTGTTCCTCATGGTGGTGGCGCATGAGACGATCTTCGTCGCCGTTTTCATGGGGCTGCTGACCGTCCTTCTGTTCGGCGGGTTCCTGATCTGGGCCTTCTGCTCGGGCCGTGGTGCGCCGGGCGCGGCCGATGGCACGGGCGACACGCCCTCGCTCGAAGACACGACCCCGGTCGAGGCGTTCAGCGCGCAATCGCCCGAAGGGGCTGCGGCGCATGCTCAGGCGGCTGCCGCTATCCCGACGCCTGCGCCCGCACCTGCTCCCGAAGTGACGGCGACCGAGGTCGAGCCTCCCAAGGCCGAAGAGCCGACGCCTGAAGCGCCCGAGCCCGAAGAGACCAAAAGCGCCGAAGAGACGAAAAGCGCGGAACCGGAGGCCACTCCGGAAGCCTCGCCGCTGGCCGCGATGTCGGCGCAGGTCGATGCCGAGACCCAAGCGGGTCAGCCCGCCGCAGCCGAAGGCGCGGGTAAGAAGCCGCGCGGGCTGAAAGCGCCGCGCAAGGCGGGTGCGGATGACCTGAAGAAGATCGAAGGCGTCGGGCCGAAACTGGAAGAGACGCTGAACGGCTGGGGTATCTGGCATTACGACCAGATCGCGAAATGGGGTCCCGAAGAGGTGGCCTATGCCGACCAGAACGTGCCGCGTTTCAAGGGCCGCTGCACGCGCGACAAATGGGTCGCGCAGGCGAAAATCATCGTCGAAGAGGGCATGGACGCCTTCCTCGAACGGGCGAAGACGAACGACTACTGAGCGGGGGTGAATGAGCAAGGACCGGAACACGGACAGGCTGGACGGGCGCAAACCGGCGCTGATCATTGCCTTGACCACGGTCCTCTGGCTCGCCCTGCAATGGGTCGGAAAGCAACAGGGCTGGTCCGCGCAGGTGGCGCTGATCGGCGATCTCGCGGCACTGGCCGCCTATATCTACGCGCTGGCACTTGTCTGGCGCATCTGGCGCCGGGGCTCCGGCAAGTGAGGGAAGCGATATGCTGAAGGATCAGGACCGGATCTTCACCAATATCTACGGCATGCATGACCGTTCGCTGAAGGGCGCGCAGATGCGCGGCCATTGGGACGGCACGGGCGAGATCCTGGCGAAGGGCAAGGACTGGATCATCGACCAGGTGAAGGCCTCGGGCCTGCGCGGTCGTGGCGGTGCGGGCTTCCCGACCGGCCTGAAATGGTCCTTCATGCCCAAGGAAAGCGACGGGCGTCCGGCTTTCCTCGCAATCAACGCCGATGAATCCGAGCCCGCGAC
Source organism: Thioclava marina (assembly GCF_002020135.1). Classification (GTDB taxonomy): domain Bacteria; phylum Pseudomonadota; class Alphaproteobacteria; order Rhodobacterales; family Rhodobacteraceae; genus Thioclava; species Thioclava marina. Next base: position 140,920 of record NZ_MPZS01000003.1, read on the forward strand.
CTGCAAGGACCGCGAGATCATGCGCCACGATCCGCATACGCTGATCGAAGGCGCGCTGATCGCTGGCTTCGCGATGGGGGCTGCGGCGGCTTACATCTACATCCGCGGCGAATATGTGCGCGAGAAAGAGGCGCTCCAGCGCGCCATCGACGAGTGCTACGACGCGGGTCTGATCGGCAAGAACGCTTGCGGGTCGGGCTTTGACTACGACGTCTACCTTTCGCACGGCGCGGGCGCCTATATCTGCGGCGAGGAAACGGCGCTTCTGGAAAGCCTTGAAGGCAAGAAGGGCATGCCCCGGATGAAGCCTCCGTTCCCGGCGGGCGCGGGCCTCTACGGCTGCCCGACCACGGTGAACAACGTGGAATCCATCGCCGTCGTCCCGACCATCCTGCGTCGCGGCGCGGATTGGTATGCCTCCTTCGGGCGTCCGAACAATACCGGCGTGAAGCTTTTCGCGATGTCGGGCCATGTGAACACGCCCTGCGTCATCGAAGAGAGCATGTCGATCTCGATGAAGGAGCTGATCGAGAAACATGGCGGCGGCGTGCGCGGTGGCTGGAAGAACCTCAAGGCGGTGATCCCCGGCGGCGCATCCTGCCCGGTCCTGCCCGCGCATCTGTGCGAAGACGCGATCATGGATTATGACGGCATGCGCGAGCTGAAGTCCTCCTTCGGCACCGCCTGCATGATCGTGATGGATCAGCAGACCGACATCATCAAGGCGATCTGGCGTCTGGCCAAGTTCTTCAAGCATGAAAGCTGCGGCCAGTGCACGCCGTGCCGCGAAGGCACCGGCTGGATGATGCGCGTGATGGACCGTCTCGTGCGCGGCGAGGCCGAGATCGAAGAGATCGACATGCTCTTCGACGTGACCAAACAGGTCGAAGGCCACACGATCTGCGCATTGGGTGACGCGGCCGCCTGGCCGATCCAAGGCCTGATCCGCCATTACCGCGAAGAGATCGAAGACCGCATCAAGGCCCGCAAGACGGGCCGCATGGGCGCGATGGCTGCCGAATGAAGCAACCTGCCGGATATCACCTGGCCGAGCTGAATATCGGCCGACTGGTTGCCGAACCGGGCGACCCGCGTGTGGAGGCTTTCATGAAGGCCCTCGACGCGGTGAACGCGATTGGCAAGCGGTCGGACGGGTTCGTCTGGATGATGGAGGGCTCGGGTGAGCCCGGCACCGGCAATACCGAGACCAAGATCGGCGGCGATCCGTGTTTCGTGTCGAACCTGACGGTCTGGGAAGACGTGGAAAGCCTCGAGAAATTCGTCTGGAACACCGTGCACCGCGCCTTCTACGAGCGCCGCGCGGAATGGTTCGAGGTCTTGGGCGAACAGCATTTCGTCATGTGGTGGGTGCCCGCGGGCCATCGACCCACCCTCGACGAGGCGCTGGAGCGGCTCGAGGACCTGCGCGCGAATGGCTCATCCGACCGTGCTTTCGGCTGGAAGGACCTGCCGCAAGCCACGCTGTGGAAGACGCGCGCCTGCGCGGCGGAGGCGGCATGATGCGCGCGGTGATCATATCGGGCTGCGCGCTCTCGCTGGCGGGCTGCATGGCGATGCCTGGCGATAACGAGGCCTCGAAAGGTCCGAACCGTCTGGCGGCGGTCGAGGGCTACACGGCGGGCTATGACGCGGAGGGCGCGCTCGTCGTGATGCGGCAGGCCACGCCGTTCGCGAATTACGACGGCGCCGAGGCGAAGCGCGCCGCGAATGCAATCTGCGGCGGGGCGGTGGCCTCGTCGATCGACGATACCTATCGGGATGGCGCTTGGGTCTTCCCGAATGGCTGTGCACGCGCGGCCTGAGATAAACCTGCGCGGGGATCGGTCCGCGCCCGAAGAGAAGTGACGGATAGCCATGGCTGACCTGAAGAAGATCATCATCGACGGCATCGAGGTCGAGGCCGACCCGAACCTCACGCTGATCCAGGCGTGCGAGCAGGCCGGGATCGAGGTTCCGCGCTTCTGCTATCACGAACGCCTGTCGATCGCGGGCAACTGCCGGATGTGTCTGGTGGAAGTCGTGGGCGGCCCGCCCAAGCCCGCCGCCTCCTGCGCGATGCAGGTGCGCGACCTGCGCCCGGGCCCCGAAGGCCAGCCGCCGGTCGTGAAGACCAACTCGCCGATGGTCAAGAAGGCCCGCGAGGGGGTGATGGAGTTCCTGCTCATCAACCACCCGCTCGACTGCCCGATCTGCGATCAGGGCGGCGAATGCGATTTGCAAGACCAGGCAATGGCTTACGGGGTGGACTTCAGCCGTTACCGCGAGCCCAAGCGCGCCGCGACCGAGCTCAACCTCGGCCCGCTGGTCGAGACCCATATGACGCGCTGCATCTCGTGCACCCGCTGCGTGCGCTTCACGACGGAAGTCGCGGGCATCACCCAGATGGGCCAGCTTGGCCGGGGTGAGGATAGCGAGATCTCGAGCTACCTGAACATGACGCTCGACTCCAACATGCAGGGCAACATCATCGACCTGTGCCCGGTGGGGGCGCTGGTCTCGAAGCCCTACGCGTTCACCGCCCGCCCGTGGGAGCTGACCAAGACCGAAACGATCGACGTGATGGACGCGCTCGGCTCGAACATCCGTGTCGATACCAAGGGCCGCGAAGTGATGCGCATCCTGCCGCGCAACCATGACGACGTGAACGAGGAGTGGATCTCGGACAAGACCCGCTTCGTCTGGGACGGGCTGCGCCGCCAGCGTCTCGACAAGCCCTATATCCGCGTCGACGGCAAGCTGAAGCCCGCAAGCTGGGGCGAGGCGCTGAGTGCCGCCGCCGAAGCGATGAAGGGCAAGAAGGTCGCCGCGCTCGTGGGCGATCTGGTCTCGACCGAAGCCGCGTTCAGCCTCAAGCAGCTGATCGAAGGTCTGGGTGGCAAGGTCGAATGCCGCACCGATGGCGCGCGCCTGCCGATTGGCAACCGCTACGGCTATGTCGGCAATGCGAAGATCTCGGATATCGAGACGGCCAAAGAGGTCGTGCTGATCGGCACCAACCCGGCCATCGAGGCTCCGGTACTCAACGCCCGCCTCCGCAAGGTCTGGGCCAAGGGCGGCAACGTCTCGCTGATCGGCGCGGCCTGCGATCTGACCTATGATTACGCGCATCTGGGCACGGACCGCGCGGCGCTGGCGAAAGCCGTGGCCGAGGCCGGTGCGACCGAGGGCGCGCTGGTGATCGTGGGGCAGGGTGCCTTGAACGAGGCCGATGGCGAGGCCGTTCTCGCCCATGCGATGAAACTGGCCGAGGCGATGGGCGGCAAGCTCATGGTTTTGCACAACGCCGCAGCCCGCGTGGGCGCGATGGATGTGGGCGCTGTGACCGAGGGCGGTCTGCTGGCCGCGATCGACGGCGCCGAGGTGATCTACAACATGGGCGCCGACGAGGTGGAGATCGCACCGCGTTCGGAAGGCGGTCCGTTCGTGATCTATCAGGGCAGCCATGGCGATCGTGGCGCGATGCGCGCCGACGTGATCCTGCCGGGGGCGGCCTACACGGAAGAACACGGGCTCTTCGTGAATACCGAAGGGCGTCCGCAGCTGGCCTTCCGTGCGGGCTTCCCGCCGGGCGAGGCGAAGGAGAACTGGGCGATCCTGCGTGCGCTTTCGGCCGAACTGGGTGCCAAGCAACCCTGGGACACGCTCGCCGGTCTGCGCCGCGCGATGGTGGCCGCGGTGCCGCATCTCGCGCAGGTCGACACCGTGCCGGAAAACGAGGTTCAGCCGATCGCGCCGCGCGACATGGGCGCTGCGACCTTCCGGCTGCCGATCCGCGAGTTCTACCTGACCAACCCGATCGCACGGGCCTCGGTGGTGCTGGCGGAATGCTCGGCGCTGGCCAAGGCGCGGGCCGAGACCCCGGTCGCGGCGGAGTAAAGACTGATGAACCTGAGCCTCACCCGGATCGCACCGCTTGCCCCCGGCCTTCTGGCCGGGCTGGCGGCCTGCGCGCCGAGCGAGGGGAAGGACAGCCGGGCCGAGCCCGGCAAGATCGACTATCGGGGCGTCGAGACGCGCCTTCTCGATGGCGATCTGGTGGAGTTTCGCGTCGCGCTTTCGGGCGAGGGCGCGGGGGAAGACGCGGTGAGCGATTACGCACAATGCGCGGCAGCGCAATATGCGCTGATCCGCGGTTACGGCTTCGCGCGCCACGTGCGCACGAACGTCAAGGAAGAGGGTGGCATCTGGCGGGCGGATGCGGTCTACACCATTTCGCCCGCCCTGCCGCAAGGGCTGAAGACGATCGACGCTGAAGTGACGGTCGGCGACTGCGCGGATCGGGGAATTCCGACGGTTTGAGGACAGTGGGGAAACATGGCTGAGTTTTTGGCGACACCTTGGGGCACTTTCCTGCTCATTCTGCTGCAGGGCCTGGCGGTCATCGCATTCGTGATGATCTCGATGATCTGGCTGGTCTATGGCGACCGCAAGATCTGGGCTGCGGTGCAGATGCGGCGCGGGCCGAACGTGGTGGGTCCGTGGGGTCTGATGCAGACCTTCGCGGATGCGCTCAAATATGTGGTGAAGGAAATCGTCGTGCCTGCGGGCGCCGACAAGTTCGTCTATTTCCTCGCCCCGATCCTGAGCTTCGTGCTGGCGCTTCTGACCTTCGCGGTGATCCCCTTCGCCGACGGTTGGGTGCTGGCCGATATCAACGTGGCGATCCTCTTCGTCTTCGCGGCGTCCTCTCTCGAGGTCTACGGCGTGATCATGGGGGGCTGGGCGTCGAACTCGAAATACCCGTTCCTCGGCTCGCTGCGCTCGGCCGCGCAGATGATCTCCTACGAGGTCTCGATCGGCCTGATCATCATCGGCGTGATCATCTCGACCGGCTCGATGAACCTCTCGGCCATCGTGCACGCGCAGGACACCGGCTATGGCCTGCTGGGCTGGTACTGGCTGCCGCACCTGCCGATGGTGGCGCTGTTCTTCATCTCGGCGCTGGCCGAGACCAACCGGCCGCCCTTCGACCTTCCCGAAGCGGAATCCGAACTCGTCGCGGGCTTCATGGTGGAATACAGCTCGACGCCGTACCTGCTGTTCATGGCCGGCGAATATATCGCGATCTGGCTGATGTGCGCGCTGATCTCGATCCTTTTCTTCGGCGGCTGGCTCTCGCCCATTCCGGGTATCCCTGACGGGGCGCTCTGGATGTTCGCCAAGATGGTTTTCTGGTTCTTCATGTTCGCGATGGTGAAGGCGATCGTGCCGCGTTACCGCTACGACCAGCTGATGCGCATCGGGTGGAAGGTATTCCTGCCGCTGTCGCTCGCCTGGGTGGTGATCATCGCCTTCCTCGCGAAATTCGAAATCTTCGGGCAGTTCTGGGCCCGCTGGGCGATGGGGAGCTGATAAATGGCTTTCGACTATAACCGCGCCGCCAAGTATTTCCTGCTGGTGGACTTCATCAAGGGCTTCGGTCTGGGCATGCGTTACTTCTTCGCACCCAAGCCCACGCTGAATTACCCGCATGAAAAGGGGCCGCTGAGCCCGCGCTTCCGGGGTGAGCACGCGCTGCGCCGCTACCCCAATGGCGAAGAGCGCTGCATCGCGTGCAAACTGTGCGAGGCGATCTGCCCCGCGCAGGCGATCACCATCGACGCGGAACCCCGCGCCGACGGTTCGCGCCGCACCACGCGCTACGACATCGACATGACCAAGTGCATCTACTGCGGCTTCTGTCAGGAAGCCTGCCCGGTGGATGCCATCGTCGAAGGTCCGAATTTCGAATTCTCGACCGAGACCCGCGAAGAGCTGTTCTACGACAAGCAGAAGCTTCTCGATAACGGCGCCCGCTGGGAGGCCGAGATCGCCCGCAACCTCGAACTGGATGCGCCCTACAGATGACCGACGATTTTTCGAAACTGTTCAGCTCGATGATGGAGCAGGGGGCCGAGATGGCCCGCCTGTTCAACCCGGCGCTGGAAAGTTTCAACCCCGCCGCGATGGAGAAGCTTTTCCCCACCATGTCGAAGGACATGATGGAGATGTGGTTCGGAAAGACCTTCAACCGTGAAGGGCTCGACAGCCGCACCCGGCTTCTGGTGACGATCGCGGCGCTGACGGTTCTGGGCGCGCAGGCCGATGCACAGCTGCGCCTGACGATCCGTCACGCGCTCGAGGCTGGGGCCACGCAACGCGAGATCGCCGAGACGATCTTTCAGATGAGCATGTTCGGCGGCGTGCCCGCCATGACCAGAGCGCTTGAGATCGCGCAATCGGTCTTCGACGAGAAATCGGGAGAGAACGCATGACGGTGTTTGCTTTCGCCTTCTACCTCTTCGCCATCACGGCGGTGGTTGCGGGCTTCATGGTGGTGATTTCCAAGAACCCCGTCCATTCGGTGCTCTGGCTAATCCTGACTTTCCTCTCGGCGGCGGGGCTGTTCGTGCTGCTGGGCGCGGAATTCGTCGCGATGCTGCTGATCATCGTCTATGTGGGCGCGGTCGCGGTGCTCTTCCTCTTCGTGGTGATGATGCTCGACATCGACTTCGCCGCGCTCAAGGGCGAGCTGGCGCGCTATATGCCGCTGGGGCTGCTGATCGGGGTCGTGATGCTGATCCAGCTCGGGATCGCCTTTGGCGCCTGGCGCACCTCCGACATGGCCGAGAGCCTGCGGATGGCGCCGATGCCCGAGGACCAGACCAACGCGCATGCGATCGGCATGCTGATCTATGACAAGTATCTCTACCTGTTCCAGACCGCGGGGCTGATCCTGCTGGTGGCGATGATCGGGGCGATCCTGCTCACGCTGCGCCACCGGGTGAACGTCAAGCGCCAGAACGTGATCGCGCAGATGCATCGCGACCCGGCCAAGACGATGGAAATGGTGGACGTCAAACCGGGGCAGGGGCTGTGAGCGGACAAAGAGAAGCGCAAGACGCGGACCGGAAAACGAGGGTGAGAACATGATCGGACTGGAACATTACCTTGGCGTCGCCGCCGCATTGTTCGTGATCGGCATTTTCGGGATCTTCGTGAACCGCAAGAACGTGATCGTCATCCTGATGTCGATCGAGCTCATGCTGCTCGCGGTCAATATCAACCTGGTGGCCTTCTCGGCCTATCTGGGAGACCTCGTGGGGCAGATCTTCACCATGTTCGTCCTGACCGTCGCCGCCGCCGAGGCCGCGATCGGGCTCGCGATCCTGGTGGTCTTCTTCCGCAACCGCGGCTCGATCGACGTCGAAGACGTCAACGTGATGAAGGGATAAGGGACGATGGAAACGATCATTCTCTTTGCGCCGCTCGTCGGTGCGATCCTCGGCGGCTTCGGCTGGCGTGTGATCGGCGAGAAGGGTGCCATGGTTCTGACCACGGGCCTTCTGTTCCTCGCCTGCGCACTCAGCTGGATCGTCTTCCTCACGATCGGTGAGACGACCCAGCATATCCACGTGCTCAACTGGATCACCTCGGGCGATCTGGACGTGAGCTGGTCGATCCGCATGGACCGCCTGACCGCGATCATGCTGATCGTGGTGACGACGGTCTCGGCGCTCGTGCACCTCTATTCCTGGGGCTACATGGCCCATGACGAGAACTGGACCGAGAAAGAGAACTACAAGGCGCGCTTCTTCGCCTACCTGTCGTTCTTCACCTTCACCATGCTGATGCTGGTGACCTCGGACAACCTGTTGCAGATGTTCTTCGGCTGGGAAGGCGTGGGCGTCGCGTCCTACCTTCTGATCGGCTTCTACTACAAGAAACCTTCCGCCAATGCCGCGGCGATGAAAGCCTTCATCGTCAACCGCGTGGGCGATTTCGGCTTCCTGCTCGGCATGTTCGGCCTGTTCTACATGACCGGCTCGCTGAAGATGGACGATGTCTTCGCCGCCGCCCCCGCGCTGGCCGAGACCGAGCTGCACTTCCTCTGGACCCAGTGGAACGCGGTCGAGTTGATCGGCTTCCTGCTCTTTGTGGGCGCGATGGGGAAATCGGCGCAGCTCTTCCTGCACACCTGGCTTCCCGACGCGATGGAAGGTCCGACCCCGGTGTCGGCACTCATCCACGCCGCGACCATGGTGACCGCGGGCGTCTTCCTCGTCTGCCGCATGTCGCCGGTCTACGAATACGCACCGCACGCGAAGGACTTCATCCTGATCATCGGCGCGACGACCGCCTTCTTCGCCGCGACCGTGGGTCTGGTGCAAAACGACATCAAGCGCGTGATCGCCTATTCGACCTGTTCGCAGCTGGGCTACATGTTCGCCGCCGCGGGCGTGGGCGTCTACTCGGCCTCGATGTTCCACCTGCTGACCCACGCCTTCTTCAAGGCGCTGCTGTTCCTTTCGGCGGGTTCGGTCATCACCGCGATGCATCACGAACAGGACATGCGTAACTACGGTGGCCTGCGCAAAAAGGTGCCGGTGACCTTCTGGGCGATGATCCTGGGCACGCTCGCCATCACCGGCGTCGGCATCCCCTTCACCCATATCGGTTTCGCAGGCTTCCTGTCGAAGGACGCGATCATCGAGAGCGTCTGGGGTGGCAACGGTGCGGGCTATGCCTTCTGGCTGCTCGTGATCGCGGCGGTCTTCACCTCGTTCTACTCGTGGCGTCTGATCTTCATGACCTTCTTCGGCAAGGAGCGGGGCGATCATCATGCGCATGAGCATGCCCATGAGAGCCCGCTCGTGATGACGGTGCCACTGATGGTGCTGTCGGTCGGCGCGGTCTTCGCGGGGATGGTGTGGTACAACGCCTTCTTCGGGGATCACACGAAGCTGCTGAAATTCTTCGGCATGCCCGCTCATGAAGAGCACATGGTCGCCGAAGGCGCCGGTCACGGTGCGGGTGAAGAGGCGGCTGGCGAGCAGGCAGCGGCGGGTCACGGCGCGGCCATGACCGAGACCGAGGCTGAACATGCCGTGGTCGAGGACGCCAAGGACTCGCCCGACATGGGCGCCGCGGCGGCCGTGCTCGCCAATCCGGGCGTGGCTCCGCAAGGCGCGATCTACCTGCATAGCGAGAACGACGTGCTCGACCGCGCGCACCACGCGCCGGCCTGGGTGAAGCTGTCGCCCTTCGTCGCGATGCTCTCGGGGCTGATCGTGGCTTGGCTCTTCTACATCAAGGACACGAGCCTGCCCAAGCGCGCCGCCGAGGCGCAGCCTGCGCTGTATCGGTTCCTGCTCAACAAGTGGTATTTCGACGAGCTCTACGAGCGCATCTTCGTGCGCCCGGCGCTCTGGCTGGGCTACCAATTCTGGAAGAAAGGGGACGAGGGCTCGATCGACCGTGTCATCGACGGCATGGCCGTGGGTATCGTTCCGACATTCACAAGGTTCCTTAACAGGATGCAATCGGGCTATCTGTTCCACTACGCTTTCGCGATGGTGATCGGTCTCGTGGTGCTCATGTTCTGGGTCGTCCTGAACGGGGGGGCCAACTGATGCAACACCTGCTTTCCATCGTCATCTTCACGCCAGCTTTCGCGGCGCTCATCCTTGCGCTGGTTCTGCGCGGGGGTACGGAGGCCGCTGATCGCAATGCGAAATGGGTGGCGCTGACCGCGACTTCGGTCACCTTCCTGATCTCGCTGTTCCTGCTCGCCGGGTTCGACCCGTCGAACACGGGCTTCCAGTTCATGGAAAAATACGACTGGATCATGGGCTTCCAGTATCGCGTGGGTGTCGACGGTCTCTCGATCCTCTTCGTGATGCTGACGACCTTCATGATGCCGCTCGTGATCATCGGCAGCTGGAACGTGACGGACCGCGTGAAGGACTACATGATCGCCTTCCTCGTCCTCGAAACGCTGATGGTGGGCACTTTCGTCACGCTCGATCTGGTGCTGTTCTACCTGTTCTTCGAAGCGGGTCTCATCCCGATGTTCCTGATCATCGGGATCTGGGGGGGCAAGCAGCGCGTCTACGCCGCGTTCAAGTTCTTCCTCTACACCTTCTTCGGCTCGGTCTTCATGCTGGTGTCGATCATCTACATCTACTTCCACACCGGCACGACCGACATGCCCGGGTTGCTCATCTACGAGTTCCCATACACACCGGTGCACATACTCGGGATAACGGTCCCCGGCGGGGTGCAAACGCTGCTCTGGCTCGGTTTCTTCATCTCCTTCGCGATCAAGATGCCGCTCTGGCCGGTGCACACCTGGCTGCCTGCCGCGCACGTTCAGGCACCGACCGCAGGTTCGGTCGTCCTGGCCGCGATCCTGCTGAAACTGGCCGACTATGGCTTCCTGCGCTTCTCGCTGCCGATGTTCCCGGTGGGCAACATGGTGGTGGGGCCCTGGGCGATGTGGCTTGCGGTGATCGCGATCGTCTGGACCTCGCTGGTGGCGCTGGTGCAGACCGATATCAAGCGCGTCATCGCCTATAGCTCGGTCGCGCACATGGCCGTCGTGCTGCTCGGGATCTTCTCGGGCACCCAGCAGGGTATCGAGGGCGGTATCTTCATGGTGATCGCGCATGGCTTCACCTCGGGTGCGCTGTTCCTCGTGGTGGGTGTGGTCTATGACCGGATGCACACCCGCGAGATCGCGGCCTATGGCGGGTTGGTGAAACGTATGCCGGCCTACGCCACGATCTTCATGTTCTTCACCATGGCCAATGTGGGCCTTCCCGGCACCGCGAATTTCGTCGGCGAATTCCTGATCCTCGCCGGCGTCTTCCAAGTGAATACTTGGGTCGCGGTCTTTGCCACCACGGGTGTGATCCTCTCGGCGGCCTATGCGCTCTGGCTTTACCGCCGGGTCGTGTTCGGCGACCTCATCAAAGAGAGCCTGCGCTCGATCACCGACCTGACCACGCGCGAGAAATGGATCTTCGCACCGCTCGTCGCGATGACGCTGATCCTCGGGGTCTACCCGGATCTGGTGACGAATATCATCGGGCCCTCGGTGACCCAACTTGTCCAGAACTACCACGATGCCTTGCCGGACAAACTGTTGTCCGACCTGGTCGAACACTGAGGAGCTAGAGGGATGACTTCTGCGGATTTCTCGATCGTCCTTCCGGAGTTTCTGCTCGCCATCTACGCGATGGCGGCGCTTCTGGCGGGTGTCTGGTTCGGCAAGGACGCGCTGGCGCGCACGATCCTGTGGACCACCGTGGCCGCGATGCTGGTCATCGCCGCCTGGATCGGCCTCGCCGAAGCGGGCGCGCATGAAGCCTTCGGCGGGCTCTTCATCGACGACGCCTTCTCGCGCTTCGCCAAGGTCATGGTGCTGATCTCGGCCGCGCTGGTGATGGCGATGAGCGCCGATTACATGGAGCGCCGCGGTCTGCTGCGCTTCGAGTTCCCGATCCTCATCACGCTTGCCGTCATCGGCATGATGATGATGGTCTCGGCGGGCAACCTGATGTCGCTCTACATGGGCCTCGAGCTGCAATCGCTCGCGCTCTACATCGTGGCCGCCCTGCGCCGCGACAGCGAGCGGTCCTCCGAAGCGGGCCTGAAATACTTCGTCCTCGGCGCGCTCTCCTCGGGCATCCTGCTTTACGGCGCCTCGCTGACCTATGGTTTCGCGGGCACCACGCAGTTCTCGGGCATCGTGCAGGTCGTTCAGGCCGGGCATCTGCCGATCGGGCTGCTCTTCGGCATGGTCTTCCTGCTCGCGGGTCTGGCCTTCAAGGTGTCGGCCGTGCCCTTCCACATGTGGACGCCGGACGTCTATGAGGGCTCGCCCACCCCGGTCACCGCTTTCTTCGCGACCGCCCCGAAAGTGGCCGCGATGGCTCTGATCGCACGGGTTGTCTTCGACGCTTTCGGTCAGGTGCCCGATGAGTGGAGCCAGATCCTCGCGCTGCTGGCCGGGTTCTCGATGGTCTGGGGCTCGCTCGCTGCGATCGGCCAGAAGAACATCAAGCGTCTGATGGCCTATTCCTCGATCACCCATATGGGCTTCGTGCTGCTCGGCATGTCTGCGGGCACCGCCGAGGGCGTGCAGGCGATGCTGACCTATATGGCGATCTACGTGACGATGAACGTGGGCGTCTTCGCCTTCATCCTCTCGATGGAGCGCGACGGCCAGCCGGTGACCGACATCAAGTCGCTCAACCTCTATGCGCGTCAAGATCCCACGAAGGCGATGGCGATGCTGGTGCTGCTGTTCTCGCTCGCGGGCGTGCCGCCGATGCTGGGCTTCTTCGCCAAGTTCTCGGTGCTGCAAGCGGCGCTGCATGCCGGCTATATCTGGCTGGTGCTGCTGGGCGTGATCGCTTCGGTCGTGGCGGCCTTCTACTACCTGCGCATCGTCTACTACATGTATTTCGGCAAGGAGGTCGATCCGCTCGACAACCGGATGCCGGCGATCCAGTGGGTGTTCCTGATGGTGTCGGCTCTGGCGATGGTTCTGGGGATCTTCAACCTCTTCGGCATCGAAGGCGCGGCGCAGGCCGCGGCCGCCGCCCTTGTCAACTGATCGGGAGAACTGGCCCGAGGGCGTGGCGCGACACGTCCTGCCCTCGGTCGACAGCACGATGAACGAAGCGGCCCGGCTAGCGCCGGGCCTTTCGGGTTCTGCCTGGATCTTTGCGCACCGGCAGACGGCCGCGCGCGGGCGTCGTGGCCGCGACTGGCGCGCGCCGGAGGGCAATTTCTCGGCGACGCTGGTGATGCGGCCCGACGGGGGCCTGGCGCAGGCCGCGCTCTATTCCTTTGTCGCGGCGCTCGCGCTCGAAGCGGCGCTGGCCCATGTGGCGGGGCCCCATGCGCGGCTCTCGATCAAATGGCCCAATGATGTGCTGCTCAACGGCGGCAAGATTGCCGGTATCCTGCTCGAAAGCCTCAATGGCGGCGCGCAGATCGCGATCGGGATCGGGGTGAACCTCGCCCAAGCCCCGCCGCGCAACGAACTGGAGCCCGAGGCGATGCCCCCGGTGAGCCTTGCGGGCGAGACCGGCCTGAACGTCACCCCCGAAGAGTTCCTGCCCATGCTCGCGCAGGCCTTCGCCCATTACGATCGCCAATTCCGCGATTACGGCTTCGACGCGATCCGCAACGCCTGGCTTGCACGCGCGGCCCGTCTGGGCGAAGAGATCACCGCGCGCACCGGCACACAGACCTATCGCGGGACGTTCGAGACCATCGACGAGACCGGCGCCCTGATCCTCACCGGCCCAGAGGGCCGCCGCGCCATCTCGGCTGCGGATATCTTCTTCTGACGTGAAAGGGGGAGCCCAATGCTTCTCTGCATCGACTGCGGCAACACCAATACCGTCTTCTCGATCTGGGACGGCGAGGATTTCATCTCGACCTGGCGGATGGAGACCAATCACAAGCGTACCGCCGATGAATATTACGTCTGGTTGACCGGTCTGATGCGTCTGCAGGGGATCGAGGCCGGGATCAACTCGGTGATCGTCTCCTCGACCGTGCCGCGCGTGGTGTTCAACCTGCGTGTGCTGGCGAACCGCTATTTCAACTGTCGTCCGCTCGTGGTGGGCAAGCCCGAATGCCGCCTGCCGGTCGATCCGCGCGTCGATCCCGGCACCGGGGTCGGGCCCGACCGGCTCGTCAACACGGTGGCGGGGTTCGACCGTCACGGCGGCGACATCATCGTCGTCGATTTCGGCACCGCGACCACCTTTGATGTGGTGGCCCGCGACGGCGCCTATATCGGGGGCGTGATCGCCCCGGGGGTGAACCTCTCGCTCGAGGCGCTCCATGCTTCGGCCGCGGCGCTGCCCCATGTCGATGTGACGATGCCCGAGAAGTCGATCGGCACGAACACCGTCGCCTGTATTCAGTCGGGGGTTTTCTGGGGCTATATCGGTCTCGTCGAAGGCGTGGTGCGCCAGATCCGGCTCGAGCGCGACCGGCCGATGAAGGTCATCGCGACGGGCGGGTTGGCCGAGCTGTTCAGTCAGGGCTTTGACCTCTTTGACAGCATCGAATACGACCTTACCATGCATGGCCTGCGCCTCCTCCACGACTACAACAAGGACTTCCCCGCGTGAGTGACAGACTGATTTACCTCCCCCTGGGCGGTGCCGGCGAGATCGGCATGAACGCCTATGTCTATGGCTATGGTCCCGAGGGGAAGGAGCGGCTGATCGTGGTGGATCTGGGGGTGACCTTCCCGGATATGGACGGCACGCCCGGCGTCGACCTGATCTTCGCCGATCTCGAATGGCTCGAGGACAATGCCGACCGGATCGAGGCGATCTTTATCACCCACGCCCATGAAGACCATATCGGCGCGCTCCCCCACGTCTGGGGCAAACTGCGCAAGCCGGTCTATGCGCGTGCCTTCACCGGACGGATCGGGCAGCTGAAACTCGAAGAGGCCGGGATCCCGCCCGAGACGATCTCGATTGTCGAGCCGCGCCCGCAAACCATTTCCTGTGGCCCCTTCACGGTGCAATTCGTGCCGGTCTCGCACTCGATCCCGGAAAGCTCCGCGCTGGTGATCGACACGCCCGCGGGCCGCGTCGTGCATACGGGCGATTTCAAGCTCGACGGCAACCCGATCGTGGGCGAGCCCTTCGACCCCGAGCTCTGGCACGAGATCGCCAAGGAAGGCGAGGGCGTGAAAGTTCTGGTGAGCGATTCCACCAACGTGTTCTCGCCCCAGCCCGGCCGGTCGGAGGCCACGCTGGCCGAGCCGCTGGCCGAGTTGATCGCCTCGCAACAGGGCATGGTGGTTGCCACGACCTTCGCCTCGAACGTGGCACGGCTGAAGACGCTTGCCGAGGCGGGCAAGGCTGCGGGTCGCTCGGTCTGCCTGCTGGGCCGCGCGATGAAACGCATGGTTTCGACCGCCGAGGAAACCGGCGTTCTGATGGGCATGCCCGGTACGATCCCGGCCGAGGAAGCCGTCGAGGTGCCGCGTCAGAACCTGATGCTGATCGTGACCGGCTCGCAGGGCGAGCGTCGTGCCGCCTCGGCCCAGCTTGCGCGCGGAAAGTATCTCGGGTTGCAGATGAAGGAGGGCGATACGTTCCTGTTCTCCTCCAAGACCATTCCGGGCAATGAGCGCGGCGTGATCCGCATCATGAATTCGTTTTCCGAGATGGGCGTCGACGTGGTCGATGACCGGGGCGGGCTTTATCACGTCTCGGGCCATGCGAACCGGCCTGATCTCGAGGCCGTGCATGACCTGCTGCGCCCGAAGATGCTGATCCCGATGCATGGTGAGCACCGCCACCTGCGCGAGCACGCAAAAATCGGCGCCGACAAGGGGATCGCGTCGGTCGTCGCGACCAACGGGACCATGATCGACCTGACCGGCGATTTCCCGAAGGTCGCGGAACATATCGAGGCGGGCCGGACTTATCTCGATGGCTCGGTGCAGATCGGGGCTCTGGATGGTGTGGTGCGTGACCGCATCCGCATGGCGCTCAACGGTCTGGTGCTGGTCACGGTCATCCTCGACGAGGAAGACCAGGCCCTTGGTGAGCCCTGGGTCGAGCTGATGGGCCTGCCGAAAACGGGGCGCTCGGGCGCGCCGCTGGCCGAGCAGATCGAGGATGAGATGACCGAGTTCCTCGACCGCGCGCCGGTCAAGATCCTGTCCAACGACGACAAGATCGACGAGGCTCTGCGCCGCATCGCGCGGCAGGTCTCGATGGAAGAGATCGGCAAGAAACCCGAGGTGATCGTTGTCACTAGCCGCCTGATGGAGTGAGCGCGCTCCCGCGCCCATATTCCGACGACATGAAAAATCCCCGCCCGAGGATGCCTCCGGCGGGGATTTTTTTACCAACTCGAAAGGATCAGCCTTCGGCGCTGTCCTCGGCCGTTTCTTCCGATTTCGAGGGACGGAAGGAGACGGTGAGGAAGTCGGGGACGTGATCGCCCATGCCGACGACATCATTGTCGCGCTCGCGCCGGTTTCGGCCACCGCGCGAACGGCGGGACTTGTTATCGTCCTCGAATTTCGGCTCGGTCCGGGTCTCGATGCGCTGCTCCGGCTCGGCGGGTTTCGCCTCGGCCTGTTGCGGGGCGTCGGTCTGAGCCTCTTTGATCGCTTCGGGTTGGCTGGCTTCGCGCTTGCGGTCACGGCTACCGCGTTCGCCACGCTCGCCGCGTTCCCGGCCACGACCGCCGCGCGAGCGGCCGCCCTTGTCGTCTTCGCGCTTGCGCGCGGGTTGCTTCGCGCCTTCGGAAAGCTCGAACCCTTCCGGCGTCTCGGCGCGGGGGATTTCCATCTTCACGAGGCTTTCGATCTGGCTGAGGAATTTCTCGTCCTGCGGCACCGCGATCGAGATCGCCGTGCCCTTGCGGCCCGCGCGACCGGTGCGGCCGATACGGTGGACATAGTCTTCGGCATGCATCGGCAGGTCGTAGTTGAACACATGGCTCACTGCCGGAATATCGAGGCCGCGCGCGGCCACATCCGAGGCCACGAGCACCTTGAGCGAGCCGTCGCGGAACGAATCCAGCGTGCGCATGCGCTGGCTCTGGTCGAGATCGCCATGGATCGGGGCCGCGTCGAAGCCGTATTTCTGCAAGGACTTCGCAACGATATCGACATCGACCTTACGGTTGCAGAAGACGATCGCGTTGGTGCAGGTCTCGCCCTCGGCGCTGATCAGCGCGCGCAGCAGTTCGCGCTTGGCCTTCGCCGTCTGGTCGCGCCGCGCCGGGGTGATCTCCACCAGTTTCTGGGTGATCGTCTCGGAGGTCGTCGCCTGACGCGCAACCTCGACGCGCACGGGCGCGTGCAGGAACGTGTTGGTGATCCGCTCGATCTCGGGCGCCATGGTCGCCGAGAAGAACAGCGTCTGGCGGGTGAAGGGCGTAAGCTGGAAGATACGCTCGATATCGGGGATGAAGCCCATGTCGAGCATCCGGTCGGCCTCGTCCACCACCATCACCTTCACATCCGTGAGGATCAGCTTGCCGCGCTCGAAATGGTCGAGCAGGCGGCCGGGCGTGGCGATCAGCACGTCGACGCCCTTGTCGATGAGCTTGTCCTGCTCGCCGAAGGAGACGCCGCCGATCAGCAGCGCGCGGGTCAGTTTCGTGTTCTTCGCGTAGAGATCGAAGTTCTCCGCCACCTGCGCGGCCAGTTCGCGCGTCGGGCAAAGCACCAGCGAGCGCGGCATCCGCGCCCGGGCGCGGCCACGGCGCAGCAGGGTCAGCATCGGCAGCGTGAAGCTTGCGGTCTTGCCGGTGCCGGTCTGGGCGATGCCCAGCACGTCCTTGCCTTCGAGCGCGGGCGGGATCGCGCCCGCCTGGATCGGCGTGGGCGTCTCGTAGCCCGCATCGGCAACGGCGGAAAGGACCTTCGGGTCCAGCTTCAGATCGGAAAATTTGGTCATTGGGGTCCTTGGAATTCCTGTATCGCGTCCTGTCGCGGCCCACGTCGGAGGGGAACCGCACTTGGGCGCTTGAGGAAACCGGGCGCCCTGACTGCGCCTCGCCGGATTGCGAGGCTTCGCGCACGCCCTAGCCGATTGCGACGTAAAGGTCAATCTTTACGCCGGAATTGACGCAGGGGGCGAGGGCTTGCATAGGGACACGGAACCTGACCTTCTGGAGCGGGTTTGGCCCGAGTAGGTTTCTGAGGGACGATCATGGCAGTTGCGGAAAGCGCGGGGCTCGGCCCCGTCCTGGCCTTCGGGCTGGTGGGGGTATTCGGCGTGGGGGCGCAATGGCTCGCCTGGCGGCTGCGCCTGCCCGCGATCGTCATCATGCTTGCCGCAGGTCTGATCGCGGGTCCCGCAACCGGACTTTTGAACCCGAGCCGTGATTTCGGAGAACTTCTCAGTCCATTGATCGCGCTCGCCGTGGCGGTCATTCTCTTCGAGGGAGGGTTCTCACTCGATCTCCACCGGCTGGGTGATGCGAAATCGGGTGTGAAGCGGCTTGTGTTCATCGGCGCGCCGCTGGGCTGGCTGTTGTCCACGCTGGCCCTTGTCTGGGGCGCGCAGCTCAGCTGGGAGAGCGCGGCCGTGTTCGGCGGCATCATGGTGGTCACCGGTCCAACGGTCATCGCCCCCTTGCTGCGCACGGCGAAACTGGCACGCAGGCCGGCGCGGCTTCTGCAATGGGAAGCGATCGTCAACGACCCGATCGGCGCGCTGGCAGCCGTTCTGGCCTTCGAGGTGGTGATCACCCTGCGCTCGAACCTGCCCATGGGAGAGGCGATCGGCCATCTCGCGCTTGGCATCGCCTTCGCGGCGGTGATCGGCGGGGCGGTGGGCTGGGGGATCGCGCGGGCTTTCGGCCGTGGTCTCGTGCCCGAATTCATGAAGGTGCCGGTGCTGTTCGCGACGTTGTTGATCACTTTCGCCGTCACCGACAGCGTCCTGCACGAGAGCGGCCTTCTGGCGGTGACGGTGATGGGTCTGGTGATCGGAAACGCGGATCTGCCCTCTTACGAGGAACTCCGCCGTTTCAAGGAACATGCGACCGTGCTGCTCGTCTCGGGCGTCTTCATTCTGCTCGCGGCCAATATCGAGATCGACCAGCTTGCGGCGCTGGACTGGCATGCGCTTTTGTTCGTGGTGCTCGTGGTTCTCGTCGCACGGCCGCTGACGGTGCTGATCTCGCTGATCGGCTCGGGGTTGCCGCGCAACGAGCGGCTGTTCATTGCCTTTACCGGCCCGCGCGGGGTGGTGCTCGTGGCGGTGGCGGGGCTTTTCGGGCAGCGCCTTGCCGAGGTGGGGGTGCTTGACGGGGTCCGGATCGGGCCGCTGGCTTTCGTGCTCGTTCTGCTGACCGTGATTGTGCACGGCTTCACGCTGGCGCCGATGGCGCGGCGGTTGGGGCTGGCCAATACCGACAAGCCGGGGTTGCTGATCGTGGGGGGCTCGCGCTTTACGACGGCGCTGGCCGAAACGCTGACGAAAGCGGAGGTGCCGGTGTTGATCACCGATCCGAACCACGCTCACCTGATCCGGCCGCGCGCCAACGGGATCAAGACCTTCTACGGTGATATTCTCGGTGAAGCGGCCGAGGATACCGTCGAACTGATGTCCTATTCGACGCTGCTCGCGGCGACCGATAACGATGCCTACAACACGCTTGTCGCGACCGATCTCGCGCCGGAACTCGGTCGGGACAAGGTCTGGCAGATGCCGCGGCTCAAGGACGACCGCGAGCGCCATGCACTGCCCACCCAGCTTGGTGGACGGCGTTTCGGGGCTGGGCGGACGCTTGAAGGGTGGGAGAAGCTTCTTGCCGAGGGTTGGATCTTCCGCGTGACGAAGATCACCGAGGAATACGGTCTGCCGCAATGGCGCGAGAAGCGCCCCAATGCGCAGCCGGTGATGGTGATCGCTCGCAACGGAGACCTGCGCTTCGTCACCGATCCGGAGGCGATGAAGGTCGAGGCGGGCGCGCGGATCATTTCTCTTCTGCCGCCTGAGGCACAGGAGGAAGAGGTCGCGCAGAAATCCAGGGCGGGAGAGAAACCCTCGGGTCAGCCGGGGCCTGCGGCGCCTATTCCGTGACGGGACTTCATCCTTAGCAGGGAAGGGGCCCCCGGCGATGTTTGGCGGGGGCACGTCTGGCTCGCTACGCCAAAGCGCCGGTTTCGTTGAGAGGCATGGGTGAGCGCGCATTGACGGCGGACGGGGCGTTGTCTCACCTTGTCAGACCGGAGGCGCGCGGGAGGTGGCCCGCTCCGCCCGGGCGTGCGCTGCGCCACAAACGGCAAACGTGATCGGAGGGGCGCGCGAGTTTCAGCACCGAGTGCAGGTCATTGGGGCCAAAGAGTTCGCTATTGGCCAAACCCAAAGCTCTTGAAAAAGAAACCCCCGGCACTGTCTCGCAGTGCCGGGGGTTGGTTTTTGCGTCAGCCTTTGACCGCGCCGCTTATTCCGCGGTGAGCAGCGGCGGCTTGGAGCCCGAGATCCGCTTGCGGCCCGGTTCCTCGACCTTGATGACGATCTTGTCGTCCTTGACCGAGACCTTGGCCACGCCGCCCTTCGTGAGCTTGCCGAAGAGCAATTCCTCGGCCAGCGGCTTCTTGATGT
The DNA here is from genome assembly GCF_002020135.1 of Thioclava marina. GTDB lineage: Bacteria > Pseudomonadota > Alphaproteobacteria > Rhodobacterales > Rhodobacteraceae > Thioclava > Thioclava marina. The sequence continues at coordinate 160,830 of NZ_MPZS01000003.1, forward strand.
GCTCCTGAATGACGCGGCCCAGCGGACGCGCGCCCATCTTGTCGTCGTAGCCCTTCTCGGCGAGCCAGTTCGCGGCGGCCGGGGTGAGCTCGATATGCACGTTGCGGTCGATGAGCTGCGCTTCGAGTTGCAGCACGAACTTGTCGACCACCTGCAAGATGACCTCGCGCGGCAGCGGTGCGAAGCTGACCACGGCATCCAGACGGTTGCGGAATTCGGGCGTGAAGGTCCGCTCGATAGCGGCGGTATCCTCGCCCTCGCGCCGGTCGCGCCCGAAGCCGATCGCGGATTTCGCCTGTTCGGCAGCGCCCGCGTTCGAGGTCATGATCAGGATCACGTTGCGGAAATCGACGGTCCGCCCGTTATGGTCGGTGAGTTTCCCGTGATCCATCACCTGCAGCAGGATGTTGTATACATCCGGGTGCGCCTTCTCGATCTCGTCGAGCAGCAGCACGCAATGCGGGTGCTGGTCGATCGCATCGGTGAGCATGCCGCCCTGATCGAAGCCGACATAGCCCGGAGGTGCACCGATCAGGCGCGAGACCGCGTGTTTCTCCATGTATTCGGACATGTCGAACCGGACCAGCTCGACCCCGAGCGTATCGGCGAGCTGCTTGGCAACTTCGGTCTTGCCGACGCCGGTCGGGCCCGCGAAGAGGTAGTTGCCGATCGGCTTCTCGGGCTCGCGCAGGCCTGCGCGGGCCAGCTTGATCGCCGAGGACAGCGCTTCGATCGCATTGTCCTGACCGAAAACGACACGCTTGAGCGACTTTTCGAGATCCTTCAGCACCTCGGCATCGTCCTTCGAGACATTCTTCGGAGGGATGCGGGCGATCTTGGCGACGACCGCTTCGATCTCCTTGGCGCCGATCGTCTTGCGCTTCTTGCTCTCGGGCAAGAGGTGCTGGGCCGCGCCCGCCTCGTCGATCACGTCGATCGCCTTGTCGGGCAGCTTGCGGTCATGCACATAGCGCGCCGACAGCTCCACTGCCGCCTTGATCGCGTCATTGGTGTAGCGGATGTCGTGGTGCTTTTCGAAATAGGGCTTGAGACCCATGAGGATCTTGATCGAATCCGGCACCGAAGGCTCGTTCACGTCGATCTTCTGGAACCGGCGCGACAGCGCGCGGTCCTTCTCGAAATGCTGGCGGAACTCCTTGTAGGTGGTGGAGCCCATCGTGCGCAGCTTGCCGCCCTGAAGCGCGGGCTTGAGCAGGTTCGAGGCATCCATTGCGCCACCCGAAGTCGCGCCGGCGCCGATCACGGTGTGGATCTCGTCGATGAAGAGGATCGCGTCGGGATGCTCTTCAAGCTCCTTCACGACCGCCTTCAGGCGCTCTTCGAAATCGCCGCGATAGCGGGTGCCTGCGAGCAGCGCGCCCATGTCGAGCGAGTAGATCGTGGTTTTCGACAGGATCTCAGGCGTTTCGCCCCGCACGATCTTGAGTGCGAGACCTTCCGCGATCGCGGTCTTGCCCACGCCGGGATCGCCCACCAGGAGCGGGTTGTTCTTGCGGCGGCGGCACAGCACCTGAATGCAACGCTCCACCTCGTGCTCGCGCCCGATCAGCGGGTCGATATCGCCCTTCTCGGATTTGACGTTGAGGTTGACGCAGTACTTTTCGAGCGCGCTGTCCTTCGCGTCGGCCTGAGCGGGCCCTTCGGCCTTCTGCTCTTCCTCGGCGCCGGACACGGGACGCGTTTCACCGAACTCGGGATCTTTCGCGACACCATGGGCGATGAAGTTCACCGCGTCATAGCGCGTCATGTCCTGCTCTTGCAGGAAATAGGCGGCGTTGCTCTCGCGCTCGGCGAAGATCGCGACGAGCACGTTCGCCCCGGTCACTTCCGAGCGGCCCGAGCTTTGGACATGAATCGCGGCGCGCTGGATCACCCGCTGGAAAGCGGCGGTCGGCACGGCTTCGGACCCTTCGATCTCGGTCACGAGGGTGGAGAGTTCGTCATCGATGAATTCGACCAGCGTTGCACGCAATTCATCGAGATCGACGGCGCAGGCTTTCATCACGCGCGCGGCATCGGGCTCGTCGATCAGTGCGAGGAGCAGATGCTCGAGCGTCGCCAATTCGTGTTTTCGGGCGTTGGCGAGCGCCAGTGCACCGTGAATGGCCTGTTCGAGCGTATTGGAAAACGACGGCATGAGCTGCTCCTTTCCTGCGAGAGGTGGCGCGAGGGGATACCCGAGCCATCCTGACCTCATACTTTTAAAGTTCGGTGGAATTTGCTGCGCTTCAAGTCTTTTCACGCTCAAAAAGCGACACGGGTCCGATTCGTGCGGAAAAAACGGTCACTTCGTCGCACCGGCGGTGCATGAGCGCACCAAGGGCGCGCAATATGTTGGGGGTTTTGCGGATGATGCTCCCCATATGGGGAGGGTTTCGGCCCGTTCAAGGGCTGTGCCTGTTACTTGGGCGACTCGGAGCGCGACCGGGCAGCGTCCTCCTGCGTGTCTTCAGGAACGGGCGGTCGCCGGGTCGTCGTTTTCTGCAACGCAGCCGCCATATCGGCCTCGTCGGCATCTTCGGGCGCGGTGTCATCTACGCCCGTCGCAGGCGCTTCCGGCGCGTCCATTTCGTCCGCCTCGTCTTCGTCGAGATCCGCTTCGCGATGGGCGGCCGGGGAATGTTCGAGAAGCAGTGCGATAATATCGGTCCGGGTCAGGATGCCCACCAGCCGCCTGCTTTCCGTCACCGGGATCACACGGGCCTCGCGGTGGGCGAGCCGTTCGAGAAGGGTGCCGATCGGGGTATCGCCCTCGACCGTTTCGATATCGGTGTGAAAAATTGCGCGCGCTTCCGCCTCGGGTGGGGCCGCGCGGAACCGCAGCGGGCGGCGCAGCACGTCGAATTCCTTGAACAGTTCCTCGAGCGCGTCATGCTGGTCGACCACCCCGAGGTAGTATCCCGCGCTGTCCACCACCGGCAGGGTGTGCACATTCAGCGCGGTCATCTTGCGCACGATCTCCGATAGCGGCGCCTCGGGCGATACGGTGACGGGGTTTTGCGTCATCAGATCGCGCACGCGGGTATCGGCCAGAAGCGCTTCGGCCGCGCGGTGCTCGGCTGCGGCCATCAGACGGGCCAGATCGGCGGGGGCCACGTTGGCGGACTGGTTGAATTCGACAAGCAGCTCTTGTAGGTCGCGCTGGCTCAGAGAGCGCGCAGGCCCGCGGGCGCGGCCCACATGGGCGGGATGATGGGCGAGCGGGCGGGTCGGATAGGCGATGCCGAAGAGACGGTTCCAGAGCATCGCGGAAAGGATCAGAATCGCCGTCATCATCCCGATCGGGAAGATCGCGAAGCCGAAGCCGACATGGCGGCCCGCCTCGTGTTCGAGCACCGCGAGCAAGGCGATCCCGGCGGCCGGCGGATGCAGCGCACGCGCGGCCATCATCGCGACGATCGCGCCCGCGACCGCAATCCCGTCGGCATAGGGCGGAGGGATCAGCATCAGCACCGCGACCGGCACCACCGCCGAAATCATCATTCCCATCATCGCCGCCCAGGGCTGGGAGAGAGGTGAATTGGGCAGGACGAAGAGCAACACGGCGGTCGAGGCGAAGCTGGACACGAGATAGATCCCCGCCTCGCGTGAATGGGGCAGGGTGGTCACGATGAAGGTGACGAAGAGGATTGCCACGCCAGCCCCGATCGCTCCGCGCAGGATATCGACCGCCGGGCGGCGGCCCATCGAGGGACCGAAGCGGCGGAATTGGCGGCGGATGTCTTTCGGAAGCTGGCTGAGCGGCATCGGATCGTGATTTGAAAAGGCGCGTCAGGTATCGCCTTTGCGCGGTCGGGATGCAAGCGGACGCGACGGTGCGGAACATGGAGGGCGCGATCGCGGGCGCGCTTGGCGATGCGGAGCAAACGCGCGCTTGTCATCCTCTCGCCCCCCGCTATGTTCGGGCGCGGTTTCACATCGGGAGAGAGTATGAGCGGTTCGGTGGACAAGACCCTGCGCATCGCCAAGGCACAGGCGAAAAGCGGTGCCTTTGCCGAGGCCGAGGCGCTCTATCGCGAGGTGCTTGCCCGCTTTCCCTCGAACAAGCGCGCACAGGCGGGGCTGGCCGAGTTGCAAGCGGTGCGCGGACAGGGGCCGCTGGGTCAGCCACCGCGGGCGATGATCGAGGAGCTTGTCGGGCTGGCGCGGGCGCGCCGTTTTCGTGATCTCGTGGCCGCGACCGTCCCGGCGCTCGCGCGGTTCCCGCGCGCCGAGCCGATCCTTGAACTGCGCGCGGTCGGCCTGCTGAATATCGGCGATCATCGTGGCGCGGCGGATCTTTACAAGCAGCTTGCCGATATGCGCCCGATGGATGTCGAATTGCTGGGCAAGCTTGGCAATGCGCAGCTGATGGGGGGCGATGCCGAAGGGGCCGTCGACACCTTCTCGCGCCTGCTGGAGCTGCGTCCGGGCGATGCGGTGGCCCACAACAACCTCGGCAATGCGCTGGCCAATCAGCGCGAGCCCGAGCGCGCGATGGAGCATTACGCCGCAGCCGTCGCCGCCCGGCGCGACCTGCTCCCCGCGCAGGTGAACCTCGGCAAGCTTCTCTACCTGCGCGGCGAGGTGCCCGAGGCGCGCCGCCACATCGAGGCGGCGGTAAAGCTTGCGCCGGACAACCCGAACCTGCTCGATCTGCTGGGCAATCTGCTCAAGGCGCAGGGAGATACCGAAGGTGCGAAGGCGCATTTCGACGCGGCGCTGACGCTCGCGCCGAAATCGGCAGCGATCCATCTCAACCGGGCGCTGGTGCAGAAATTCCAGCCCGGAGACCCGCAGATCGCGACGCTCGAGGCGCTTCACCGCAACCCCTCGACGCCTGTCTCGGATCGCTCGCAGTTTGGGTTCGCTTTGGCCAAGGCCTATGAGGATCTGGGCGAGATCGAGCGTTCCTACGCCCGGCTCAAGCAGGCCAATGCCGAGCGCAAGGCCGAGATCGGATACGATACCGCGCAGTCGCGCAAGCTCTTTGACCAGATCCGCAAGGCCTTTCCCGCACCTCATGCGCCGATTGCACCGCTGGAGGCGCCGACGGGTCCCGAACCGATTTTCATCCTCGGTCTGCCGCGCTCTGGCACGACTCTGATCGAGCAGATCATTTCCAGCCATCCCGATGTGGTGGCGGGCGGCGAGCGCGAGGAACTCAACTCCGCGCTCAAGGCGCTAGACTGGTCGTCGGTCGCCGGTTTCGAGCGCGAGGGTGCGAAGATCGAGGCAAGCTATCGCGAGATGCTGCGTCGCTTCGGGGGCGAGGCGGGCTTCGTGACCGACAAGATGCCGTCGAACTTCCTTTGGATCGGTGCGATCCGGGCGCTCTTTCCGAAGGCGCGCATCGTGCATGTCCAGCGCGATCCGCGCGCGGTGCTCTGGTCGATCTACAAGATGCGCTTCACCGGGACGGGTTATGGCTTTGGCTATGACCTTGGCGACCTCGTGGCCTATCATGGCTTGTACCGCGAGTTGATGGCGCATTGGCGCGCGCTTTTTGGCGATGCGGTGATCGATGTGGATTACGAGGCGCTGACGGCGGACCCGGAACCCGCGATCCGTGCGCTGATCTCGGCGCTGGGGCTGCCCTGGAACGATGCCTGCCTGCGCCCGCAGGACAATACCCGGGCCGTCAATACCGCCTCGAACCTGCAGGTGCGCCGCGCCATCTACACGGGCAGTTCGCAGGATTGGCAACGCTACGCGCATCTGATCGGCGAGGCTTTCGCCGGGCTGCCGGAATAGGTAAAGCTCTTTGGCGAGCCTTCCGGGGCAGTGAAGGAATACTGAGGGGAAAGACATGGCTGGTTCGGTTGACAAGCTTCTGCGTACAGCTCAGACGCAGGCCAAGAGCGGAGCATTTCGCGAGGCGGAGGCGACCTATCGCGAGCTTTTGGCGCGTTTCCCCGCGAACAAGCGCGCTCAGGCTGGGCTGGCGGAACTTGCCGCGACTGTCGCGAATGCGGTCGGCCGCGAGCCGCCGCGCCAACTGATCGGCCAGCTCTTCGCGCTCAAACGCGCCGGGCGAGATCGCGACATGGTGGCACTCGTCAAGAAGGCGCGCATGCAGTTTCCCCGCTCGCTCGCGCTGCTCGAGATCCACGCCAACGGGTTGTCGGCGCTCAATGACCGCGAGGGGGCTGCCGCGCTCTATCGCGAGCTGACCAAGCTCAACCCCTTGAACCCGGACTATTTCGGTAATCTCGGCAACGAGCTGATGCTGCTGGGCAAGTATGACGAGGCAGAGGACGCATATGAGCGTATTCTGGAACTGCAACCGACCAATCCGGTTGCTCTGAACAATCTCGGCAACGTCAAGAACCGGCTCGAGTTCAACAAGGAGGCGCTCGATCATTACGAGGCGGCGGTGAAAGCGGCCCCGAATTATGTCGAGGCGCGGCTGAACCTCGCAGAGACGCTTCTGTCCTATGGTGACGTTGCGAAGGCCGGTCAGCAGGTCGAGGAAGTCCTCAAGATCGACCCGGGCAACCTCTACGCCCGGACCAAGGGCGCGATCGTCACGGCGCGCATGGGCGACAAGGAGGCTTCGCGCGAACAAATCGAAGCGGTGCTGGCGATCGAGCCGCATTTCGGCCCTGCGCTCAAGGTCAAGGCGGGCAACCATACCTTCGTGAAGGACGACCCCTTCTTCGGCGTGATGGATGTCGCCCTTCAGGATCCGACGATCGTGGGCAAGGACCGGGCCAATCTCGAGTTCACGCTTGGTCGGGCCCGCAACGATCTCGACGAGCCGGAGGCCGCTTTCGCCCATTTCGCGCGCGGCAATGCCATCCGCAAGGAACTGGTCGGGTATCACATCTCGAAGGATGAAAAGCTCTTCGCCGAGATCAAGGCCGGGTTCGCCGAGCCGCGTCCCGCGTTGCCTGCGGAAACCGGGCAGGGCCCCGATCCGATCTTCATCCTCGGCATGCCGCGTTCGGGCACGACGCTGGTCGAGCAGATCGTCACCGCGCACCCGATGGTCGCGCCGGGCGGCGAGCTTACCGATCTGGGTACGGGGCTGCGCCGTTTCGACTGGGCCGATCCGAATGGCCTGCAGGAGATCGGTCCCGAGCTGCGTGCCTCCTATCGCGAGACCCTGAAATCGCTCGCAGGCGACAAGCCCTATGTCACCGACAAGATGCCGCTGAACTTCCGCTTCATCGGCGTGATCAAGGTCCTCTTCCCGGATGCGAAGATCATCAACCTGCACCGCGACCCGCGTGCGGTGCTCTGGTCGATCTATCACCACAACTTCGCTTCGGATGGGAACGCCTATGCGCACGATCTCGATGATCTCGTGGATTACTGGCATCTCTACAAGGATATGATGGCGCATTGGAACGCGCTCTATCCGGGCCAGATCTTCGACCTGAAATACGAGGCGCTGACCGAGGATCCCGACACGGTGATCCGCTCGCTGATCGATTATCTCGGCCTGCCCTGGGACGAGGCCTGCCTGCGTCCGCAAGACAACAAGCGCGTCGCCAAGACGGCCTCGCGCGAGCAGGTCAAGAAGCCGATCTACAAGGGCAGCTCGAACGCCTGGCAGAAATATCGACCCTTCGTGGAGAAAGCCTTCTCGCGGCTTGATGTCTGGACAGACGCCTGATGACTTGCGCGGTATCGCGCGGCGGACTGTAGCCCGACGACGGACCAGCACGGAGTGCGGCCATGCCCGAGATCTCTCATCTGATCGCCTTCGCGGCGGTGGCGCTTGCGATGGTGCTCAGCCCGGGGCCGAACATGATCTATCTGGTCTCGCGCACGATCTGTCAGGGGCGCGGGGCCGGGATGATCTCGTTGGGCGGGGTGGCGCTGGGCTTCGTCTTCTACATGTTTTGCGCGGCCTTCGGGATCACCGCCTTCGTCCTTGCGGTGCCCTTCGCCTATGATGCGCTGCGGTTTGCGGGGGCGGCCTATCTGCTCTGGCTCGCCTGGCAGGCGGTGCGGCCCGGCGGGCGGTCCGCCTTCGAGACGCGCGAGCTGCCGCGCGACGGGCCACGCAAGCTTTTTGCGATGGGCTTCGTGACGAACCTTCTCAATCCGAAGATCGCGGTCATGTATCTGTCGCTGCTGCCGCAATTCATCGACCCCGAGGCGGGTTCGGTTCTGGTGCGGTCGCTGGCGCTGGGAGGGGTGCAGATCGCGATCAGCGTGGCGGTGAATGCGGGGATCGTGCTTGCAGCGGGAACCATCGCGGGGTTCCTTGCCGAGCGTCCTTTGTGGATGCGGGTGCAGCGCTGGGCGATGGGAACGGTACTTGCTGCGCTTGCGCTGAGCGTGCTGCGCGAGGCGCGGCGCTAGGTCTCAGAACCGGTCCTTGCGGGCGCGCGCTTCGGTGAAGACGGCGAGCGGCGTGGCGTCTGCGGGCAGGCCAAGCGCCGCGCGCAGCCTTGAGTCGGCGCCGCGCAGGAAGGGATTGGTGGCTTTCTCCAGACCAAGCTCGACTGGCAGGGTTGGGCGCATCTGGGCGCGCGTGGCGCGCACTTCCTCCATCCGGGCGAGCAGGTTCGGGTTGTCGGGCTCGAGCGAGAGCGCGAACCGGCCATTGGCCTCGGTATATTCGTGCCCCGAACAGACGAGCGTCTCGTCGGGCAGTTCGCTGAAGCGGGTCAACGTGTCGAACATCTGCGCCGCCGAACCCTCGAAGAGACGTCCGCAGCCCCAGCTCATCAGGCTGTCGCCGGAAAACAGCAGGCCCGCCTCGGGAAAGTAATAGGCGACATGGCCCACGGTGTGCCCGTCGGCAGGCATCACCTCGACATGCTCCATCCCGATCGCGAGCTTCTCGCCCGGCGCAACCTCCTGATCGAGCGGCGGAAGGCGATGCGCATCGGCCGCCGCCCCGATCACCTTCGCCCCGGTCGCCGCGGAAAGTGCCTTCACCCCGTCGATGTGGTCGGCATGGTGATGGGTGATCAGGATGAGATTCGCTTTCCAGCCTCGCTCGGTCAGTGCCTTGAGCACCGGCGGAGCCTCGGGCACGTCGATCACGGTGGTGGTATCGGTCGCTGCCTCATGCACGACATAGGCGTAATTGTCCGCCAGACAGGGAACGATCAGCAATTCGACGGCCATGGTTTTTTCTACCGCATTGATTATCTTGTCACATAGCTAAGCCCAACGAAGCGGAAGGCGCAATGCATCTCGACGTTCTCGACCTGCGGAATTTCTATTACCGCACGCAGCTTGGCCGGGCGGCGCAACGGGCGATCCGTGATCGTGTCGAGGCGCTGTGGCCAGCGACCGGGCCGAGTATGGCGGGGCAGACCGTTGCGGGCTATGGGTTCGCGGTGCCGCTCCTGCGTCCTTATCTGGAACCCGCGCGCCGGGTGATCGGCTTGATGCCGGCGGGGCAGGGGGTAATGCCTTGGCCGGCGGGGATGCCCAATGTTTCCGTGCTGTGCGACGAGGCGCGCTGGCCGCTGGAGACAGGGCGGGTGGATCGGCTGATCGTGATGCATGGGCTCGAGACATCGGATAATTCCGACGCGCTCATGGAGGAATGCTGGCGCGTGCTGGGGCCGGGCGGGCGCGCGCTGTTCATCGTGCCCAACCGCGCCGGTCTCTGGGCGCCGCGTGAAACGACGCCCTTCGGTTTCGGCAAACCCTACACGCTGGGTCAGCTCGACCAGCTCGCGCGGCGCTCGGGTTTTGTCCCCGAGCGACACACCGGCGCGCTCTATATCCCGCCGAGTCACCGGCGCTTCTGGCTGCGTTCGGCCGCGATGTGGGAGCGGATCGGGGTGAAGGTCTCTGGGGTGCTCGCCGCCGGGGTGATCATGCTAGAGGTCTCCAAGCAGGTTCACGCACGACACAATTCGGGACTCGGCGCGCGGGTGCGCAAGCCGCTCTCGATTCTCGAAGGGGCGGTGAAACCTGCGACGGACCCGGTCTGACCCGGTCTAGCAGCAGGCTGATCCAGGGCGCGCGCTGGACGTCACGCGAAATTTTACTCCGCCCCGCGTCCTTCGCGACGAAATCACCTGTCGCGAATTGCCGTCGAGGGAGAAAGTTTCGAACCTGCCGCCGGTTTTTCCAAGCCTGTCGTGGTGAATCACCGGGATCCGCGAAATCGCCGCGTGGGCCGGAAAATTCGTGTTAGCGCCCTCATTTTCGGCCCGCGTGTGTCACCTTCTCGCGACGAAGTGCAAAATGCGGGCTTCTGCTCACATTCTCGTGCTCAAGACGGTTGCGAGGGGGGGATTGCTCTGCTAGTAGCCTCCCCGATAAGCGGTGCGGAGAGGCTGGATCTCCCGCGCCGGGGGAGCGCCCTCTCGGCACCGAAACGGTCGAGTGAGGGCAACAAGCATCGGAAGGGTGGACGTGTCCGAACCAGCTTCGATTTCCGCAAGCATCGCCGGCCGCTACGCGCTGGCAATTTTTGAACTTTCACGCGAAGAAAATTCCCTCGCGGCGCTCGAAGCCGATGTGACGGCGCTTTCGGACGCGCTGGCCGGTTCGGCCGAGATGCGCGAGATGATTTCCTCGCCGATCTACAGCCGCGACCAGCAGGCCGCCGCCGTCGGCGCGCTGGCTGGCAAGATGGGTTTGTCGGCTCCGATGTCAAACGGGCTGCAGCTGATGGGCGCCAAGCGCCGTCTCTTCGCGCTGCCGCAACTCCTCAACTCGCTCGCCGCTCTGATCGCCGACGAGAAGGGCGAAGTGACCGCCGAGGTCACCTCCGCCAGTGAACTTTCCGCAGCTCAGGCCAAGAAACTGGCCGAGGTGCTGAACAAGCAGACGGGCAAGACCGTCAAACTGAACACCGCTGTCGATGAAAGCCTCATCGGCGGCATGATCGTCAAGCTGGGCTCGCGCATGGTCGATACCTCGATCCGCTCGAAGCTCGCTTCCCTCAAGAACGCCATGAAAGAGGTCGGATAAACATGGGCATCCAAGCAGCTGAGATTTCTGCGATCCTCAAGGAGCAGATCAAGAATTTCGGGCAGGACGCCCAAGTCGCCGAAGTCGGCCGCGTGCTGTCGGTTGGCGACGGTATCGCGCGCGTCTACGGTCTCGACAACGTCCAGGCCGGTGAAATGGTCGAATTCCCCGGTGGTATCCGCGGGATGGCGCTGAACCTCGAAACCGACAACGTCGGTGTTGTTATCTTCGGTTCGGACCAGGACATCAAAGAAGGCGACACCGTCAAGCGCACGAACTCGATCGTGGACGTGCCGGTCGGTGAAGCGCTGCTCGGCCGCGTGGTCGACGGTCTCGGCAACGCGCTCGACGGCAAAGGCGCCATCGAAGCGAAAGAGCGTCGCGTCGCCGACGTGAAAGCCCCGGGCATCATCCCGCGTAAATCGGTGCACGAGCCGATGGCGACCGGCCTCAAGTCGGTCGACGCAATGATCCCGATCGGACGTGGCCAGCGCGAACTGATCATCGGCGACCGTCAGACCGGCAAGACCGCAATCGCGCTCGACACCATTCTGAACCAGAAGTCGTATAACGATGCCGATCCGTCGAACAAGCTGCACTGCTTCTACGTCGCCGTCGGCCAGAAGCGTTCGACCGTTGCCCAGCTCGTGAAGAAGCTCGAGGAAACCGGCGCGATCGAATACACCACCGTGATCGCCGCGACCGCTTCGGACCCCGCGCCGATGCAGTACCTCGCGCCCTACACCGCGACCGCGATGGCGGAATACTTCCGCGACAACGGCATGCACGCGCTGATCATCTATGATGACCTCTCGAAGCAGGCTGTGGCCTATCGCCAGATGTCGCTGCTGCTGCGTCGTCCGCCGGGACGTGAAGCTTACCCGGGCGACGTGTTCTACCTCCATTCGCGCCTGCTGGAGCGTTCGGCGAAGCTCAACGAGGACTTCGGTTCGGGCTCGCTCACAGCGCTTCCGGTCATCGAAACCCAGGCGGGTGACGTGTCGGCCTACATCCCGACGAACGTGATCTCGATCACCGACGGTCAGATCTTCCTCGAGACGGAACTCTTCTACCAGGGTATCCGCCCGGCCGTGAACACCGGTCTGTCGGTGTCGCGCGTTGGCTCGTCGGCTCAGACGAACTCGATGAAGACCGTGGCTGGCCCGGTTAAGCTGGAACTCGCCCAGTATCGCGAAATGGCGGCCTTCGCCCAGTTCGGCTCGGATCTCGACGCCGCGACCCAGAAGCTGCTGAACCGCGGTGCGCGTCTGACCGAGCTAATGAAGCAGCCGCAATATTCGCCGCTCACCAACGCGGAAATCGTCGCCGTCATCTTCGCCGGCACCAACGGCTTCCTCGACGGTATCCCGGTTTCGCAAGTCGGTAAGTTCGAGCAGGGCCTGCTGGATTACCTGCGCAACTCGCGGAAGGACATCCTCGAGTGGCTGACCAAGGAAGATCCCAAGATCAAGGGTGAAGCCGCCGACAAGCTCAAAGCCGCTATCGCCGACTTCGCCAAGACCTTCGCGTGATTGGCCTGAAAGGACAGGGACATGCCCAGCCTTAAGGACCTCAAAAACCGGATCGGAAGCGTCAAAAACACGCGGAAGATCACCAAGGCGATGCAAATGGTCGCCGCGGCGAAGCTGCGCCGCGCCCAGGAAAGCGCCGAGGCCGCGCGCCCCTATGCCGAACGGATGCATTCCGTGATGGCGGGGCTGGCGGGCTCGGTGAAGGGCTCGGACACTGCGCCGCGCCTGCTCAAGGGCACCGGCTCGGACAAGACTCACCTTCTCGTGGTGATGACGGCCGAGCGTGGTCTGTGCGGTGGCTTCAACGCCAACATCGCCAAGCTGGCTCGCCAGCATGCAGAAAAGCTTCTTGCCGAAGGGAAAGAGGTGAAAATCCTCACCGTCGGCAAGAAGGGCCGCGATGCGCTGCGCCGGGAATACGGCCAGTATTTCGTGGGTCACGTGGACCTGAGCGAAGTCAAGAAGCTGAGCTATGACGACGCCCAGGGGATCGCGCGCGATCTCATCGGCCGCTTCGACAAGGGCGAGTTCGATGTCGCGACGATCTTCTTCTCGATCTTCGAGAGCGTGATCTCGCAAACGCCGACCGCCAAGCAGATCATCCCCGCTTCCTATGAACCGGAAGAGGGCGAAGAGCACGTGCCGACGGTCAATTACGATTACGAACCCAGCGAGACGCAGATCCTCACCGACCTGCTGCCGCGCGGGATCGCGACGCAGATCTTCACGGCTCTGCTGGAAAACGGTGCCTCGGAACAAGGTGCGCGTATGTCCGCCATGGACAGCGCGACGCGCAACGCGGGCGAGATGATCGACAAGCTGACGATCGAATACAACCGCTCGCGCCAGGCCGCGATCACCAAGGAACTCATCGAAATCATTTCGGGCGCCGAGGCGCTCTGACGGAACCGGAGAAATTGAGACATGGCAAGCAAAGGTAAAGTGACCCAGGTCATCGGCGCCGTCGTCGACGTGCAGTTCGACGGCGAACTGCCGGCGATCCTGAACGCGCTGGAAACCACCAACAACGGCAAGCGCCTCGTTCTCGAGGTTGCTCAGCACCTCGGCGAGAACTCGGTGCGTACCATCGCAATGGACGCGACCGAAGGTCTCGTGCGCGGCGCTGAAGTGACCGACATGGGCGCCCCGATCTCGGTGCCGGTCGGCAACGCGACGCTCGGCCGCATCCTGAACGTGATCGGCGAGCCCGTGGACGAGAAGGGCCCGGTGGAAGCCACCGAGACCCGCGCGATCCACCAGCCCGCGCCCGACTTCGAAAGCCAGGCAACCGCCTCGGAAATCCTCGTGACGGGCATCAAGGTCATCGACCTTCTCGCGCCCTACTCGAAGGGTGGTAAGATCGGCCTGTTCGGCGGCGCCGGCGTGGGCAAGACCGTTCTCATCATGGAACTGATCAACAACATCGCGAAGGTGCACTCGGGCTACTCCGTGTTCGCCGGTGTTGGCGAGCGGACCCGTGAAGGCAACGACCTCTATCACGAGATGATCGAATCCAACGTCATCAAGCCCGACGATCTGTCGAGCTCGCAGGTGGCTCTGGTCTACGGTCAGATGAACGAACCTCCGGGTGCACGCGCGCGTGTCGCTCTGACCGGCCTGACGCTGGCCGAGCAGTTCCGCGACCAATCGGGCACCGACGTTCTGTTCTTCGTCGACAACATCTTCCGCTTCACGCAGGCGGGTTCGGAAGTGTCGGCGCTTCTGGGTCGTATCCCTTCGGCCGTGGGCTACCAGCCGACGCTGGCCACCGACATGGGCGCGATGCAGGAACGCATCACCTCGACGAAAGCCGGCTCGATCACCTCGATCCAGGCCGTCTACGTTCCGGCCGACGACCTTACCGACCCGGCTCCGGCCACCACCTTCGCCCACCTCGACGCCACGACCGTTCTGTCGCGTGCGATCTCGGAACTCGGCATCTACCCGGCCGTGGACCCGCTCGACTCCTCGTCGCGCATCCTCGACCCGGCGATCGTCGGCGAAGAGCACTACAAGGTCGCCCGTGACGTGCAGGAGATCCTGCAGCGCTACAAGGCCCTCCAGGACATCATCGCCATCCTCGGGATGGACGAACTGTCGGAAGAGGACAAGCTGACCGTGGCCCGCGCCCGTAAGATCCAGCGTTTCCTCTCGCAGCCCTTCGACGTTGCGAAAGTGTTCACCGGTTCGGACGGCGTTCAGGTTCCGCTCGAGGACACGATCTCCTCGTTCAAGGCGGTTGTCGCTGGCGAATACGATCACCTGCCCGAAGCAGCCTTCTACATGGTCGGCGGCATCGAGGAAGTGAAAGCGAAAGCCGAGAAACTCGCCGCTGCGGCGTAAGGAGGCGTTATGGCCGACACGATGCAATTTGACCTGGTCGCCCCCGAGCGCAAGCTTGCCTCCGTCGAGGAAGCGGTCGAGGTCATGGTGCCCGGTTCGGATGGTGACCTCACGGTCATGCCCGGCCACGCGCCTATGCTGACGACGCTGCGGCCCGGCAAGCTGACGCTGGTGACGCGTTCGGAAACCCAGAGCTACGCGGTAACGGGTGGCTTCGCCGAGATCACCCCCGAGGGGATCACGGTTCTGGCCGAACGTTCGATGCCCGCGGAAGAGTTCACCAAGGAAGTCCACGATCGCCTGATCGAGGAAGCCCGCCGCGTCCATGACGAAGCGCATCCTTCGGTGGCCGATATGACCGCGAAGCTTCTGGCCGATATGGAAGCTCTTGGCGCGCATATGCTGGGCTGAGCCGTCGTTTCAAGGAATGGAAAAAGCCCCGGGTTTCCGGGGCTTTTTTATTGCGCGGCCCATGCGTAAACTGAGGCGTGCAACGGCCGGGAAGAAAGCTCGATGATCACAGTTGAGAGCCATCGATTGGGATTGCAGCAGGGCTCGCTGGTGCTGTTCTCCGATTTTCAGGATGGCGGCACGATGTGGACCGGCGACGGCCCGCGCGAGTTGCGCAAGGCGGTGCGATTCCCCGAACCTTTCCGTGGAAAGCCCATGGTGCATGTCTCGCTTTCGATGTGGGACGTGGATGGTGAGCACAACTCTCGGATGGATATCTCGAGCGATGGGGTGACGTCCGAGGGGTTCGTCATCGTCTTTCGCACCTGGGGCGACACCCGCGTCGCCCGGGTGCGCGCCGACTGGATTGCCATGGGCGGCGTCGGACATGAGGACGATTGGGATATCCCGTAGGGACCGTGCCCCGGCACGCGTCGCCGCCTTTTGACGGTGGGCAAAGAAAAACGCCCCGCGCATGTGCGGGGCGTTCTCATTTGTCGCCGGGGAGGGCGGTCGAAACCGCCCGTCACCCTCTTAGTCAAGCGCCTTGAAGTTCAGCGCGGCGCCGTCCTTGATACCCGAGAACCAGCGCGCCGTGACGGTCTTGGTCTTGGTGTAGAAGCGGAAGGCGTCGGGGCCGTATTGGTTGAGGTCGCCGAAGGCCGACTTCTTCCAGCCGCCGAAGGTGTAGTAGCTCAGCGGAACCGGGATCGGGAAGTTGATGCCGACCATGCCGACATTGACCTTCGAGGCGAAGTCGCGCGCGGTGTCGCCATCGGCGGTGTAGATCGCGGTGCCGTTGCCATAGGGGTTGTCGATCACCAGATCGAGCGCCTCTTCGTAGTTCTTCGTGCGCACCATCGACAGCACCGGACCGAAGATCTCTTCTTTGTAGATGTCCATCTCCGGGGTCACCTTGTCGAAGAGCGACGGGCCGACGAAGAAGCCCTCCTCATAGCCCTGCAGCGAGAAGTCGCGACCGTCGACCACGAGATCCGCGCCCTGTTCGACGCCCGAGTTGATCAGGCCCTTGATGCGCTCTTGCGCCTGCTTGGTGATGACGGGGCCGTAATCCACGTCGTCGCCGCCGGTGTAGGGGCCGACCTTGAGTTTCTCGATCTTCGGCACGAGGCGCTCGATCAGGGCTTCGGCAGTGCCTTCACCCACGGGGACCGCGACCGAGATCGCCATGCAGCGCTCGCCAGCGGCGCCGTAGCCCGCGCCGATCAGCGCGTCGGCGGCCATGTCCATATCCGCATCGGGCATGATCAGCATGTGGTTCTTCGCGCCGCCGAAGCACTGCGCGCGCTTGCCGTTATTCGCCGCGCGGCCATAGATGTATTGCGCGATCGGGGTCGAGCCGACGAAGCCCACGCCCTGGATCGTCTCGTGGTCGAGGATCGTGTCCACGGCTTCCTTGTCGCCGTTGACGACCTGCAGGACGCCATCGGGAAGACCGGCTTCCTGCGCCAGTTCCGCGAGCATGATCGCGGTGGTCGGCACGCGCTCGGAGGGCTTGAGGATCATCGCGTTCCCGGCCGACAGCGCCGGGCCCATTTTCCACAGCGGGATCATGGCGGGGAAGTTGAAGGGCGTGATGCCCGCGACGACACCAAGCGGCTGGCGCATCGAGTAGAGGTCGATGCCGGGGCCCGCGTCGCCGGTGTATTCGCCCTTGAGCAGCATCGGCGCGCCCATGCAGACTTCGATCACTTCGAGGCCGCGTTGCACGTCGCCTTTGGCGTCCGGAATGGTCTTGCCATGTTCCTTCGACAGCGCCTCGGCGAGCTTGTCCATGTCGCGCTCGATCAGTTGACCGAACTTCATCATCACGCGGGCGCGGCGCTGCGGGTTGACCTTCTGCCATTCGAGCTGCGCTTTCGCGGCATCCGCGATCGCGGCGTCAAGCTCGGCCGGGGTGGCCAGCGCGACCTTGGCGATGATTTCGCCCGTGGCGGGGTTGTAGACATCGCCGAAGCGGCCCGAAGTGCCTGCAACGCGCTTGCCGTTGATCCAGTGACCGATCTCTTCCATGAGAACCTCCTCCTGCAAAGACTCATTCGATTGGGTTGCGCGAACTCTAGCCTTGCGAAAATGCCGATAAAAGAGGAAGTAACTCAAAAGCGTTTTGCAATTTCGCAAAGGTGAGGCCGAATGGACTGGGATGATCTGCGTATTTTCCTTGCCGTAGCGCGGGCGGAGAGCCTGTCCGGCGCGGGCCGCAGTCTGAAGCTCGACGCCGCGACGGTCGGGCGACGGGTCTCGCGGCTCGAGGAAGCCTTCGGCTCCAAGCTTTTCGTGAAATCGCCGCAGGGCTATGCGCTCTCGGAGGCGGGCGATCGGCTCTTGCCCCATGCCGAAGCCGCCGAACAGGCTTTCGCCGGCGCCGAGGAGGAGCTGTCAGGGATCGCGGGGCAACTGACGGGCCAGCTGCGCATCGGGGCCCCCGATGGCTGCGCGAATTACCTCCTGCCACAGGTCTGTGCGAAGATCGCCGCGGAGAATCCCGGCCTCGAGATCCAGATCATCGCCCTTCCGCGCGTGTTCAACCTCTCGAAACGCGAGGCCGACATGGCGATCGCGGTGTCGCGCCCGACGGCGGGGCGCCTGACGGTGCAGAAGCTGACTGATTATCATCTCAGCCTCGCCGCCCATCGCGATTATCTCGCCAACGCCCCCCCGGTGCGGGACAAGTCCGATCTCTCGGTGCATCGGATGATCGGGTATATCCCCGACATGATCTTCGACAAGGAGCTCGACTATTTCGCCGAGACCGGGGCGGAGATGGTGGGGCTCGCCTCGAACTCGGCCTCGGTGCAGATGCGGATGATCGAGGCGGGGGCGGGCTTAGGCATCGTGCATGACTTCGCGATCCCCTTCGCGCCGGGGGTCGTGCGCGTGCTCGGCGACGAGATCCGGCTAGATCGGGCCTTCTGGCTGATCCGCCATGCCGACGACCGCCGCTCGGAACGGCTGACGCGTTTCGCGGAGGCTTTGGGGCAGGGTTTGCGCGACGAGGTGGCCCGGCTTGAACGCGCCGCGTTTGAAACAACTCTGGCGGGCCTGTGAACGCGACAGAGTTGACAGATCGCGCCAACCGGTGAGACGCTTGAAACAAGAGGATGTTTTCAGGGAGGTCGCGATGCAGGTTATGCAGATTCTCAAGGAGAAAGGGCAGGGCGGCGTGTACACCGTCTCGCCCGATATGAAGCTCAGCGATGTGATCGCGGCGCTCTCGTCGAAGCGGATCGGCGCGGTGATCGTCTCGACCGATGGCGAGACCGTGGAGGGGATCGTCTCGGAACGCGACGTGGTGCGCGAGATCGCCCGGCGCGGTGCCGCCTGCCTGACGCTGCGCGCCTCCGAGGTGATGACGCGGGAAGTCTCGTGCTGTGCGCCGATGGACAGCACCGAGGCGGTGATGGAGCAGATGACCGAGGGGCGCTTCCGCCACATGCCGGTGAAGGACAAGGGCAAGATGGTTGGCGTGATCTCGATCGGGGACGTGGTCAAGGCGCGCCTCGGTGAACTTCACATGGAAAAAGAGTCGCTTCAGGGCATGATCATGGGCAACTGATGCCGCACTGCGGCACCTTCGGGCTTGCATTTGGGTGCGCAATATAGTTGCGTGCCCAGAGCTTTGCGGGCGATTTTGGAGGATGCCATGCGGATCGGTCTTTACCCCGGAACCTTTGATCCGGTCACGCTGGGCCATCTCGACATCATCGAACGCGCGATGGCGCTGGTCGATCGTCTGGTGATCGGCGTGGCGATCAATCGCGACAAGGGGCCGCTCTTCGCGCTGGAGGAACGTGTCGCGATGGTGCAGGCGGAATGCGCCAAGATCACCGAACGTCGCGGCGGCGAGATCGTCGTGCACCCGTTCGAGAACCTGCTGATCGACTGCGCCAAGGATGTCGGCGCGAGCGTGATCGTGCGTGGTCTGCGCGCGGTAGCCGATTTCGAATATGAGTTTCAGATGGTCGGCATGAACCGCGCCCTCGACGCCTCGGTCGAGACGGTCTTCCTGATGGCCGATGCGCGTCGTCAGGCGATCGCCTCGAAACTGGTCAAGGAAATCGCGCGGCTTGGCGGGGATGTGTCGAAATTCGTGACCCCCGATGTCCGCACCAAGCTGGTAGGCAAATTTTCAGCCTGAGCGAGGCTCAGAACTGGGGCAGCGCCCCGATCGTTACCAAAGCCTTGAGGACCGCGTCCACCGCGACAGCGGCCAGGATCATGCCCATCACCCGGCTGATCACCATGGCGCCGGTGGTGCCGATCAGGCGGTGCAGCGGGTTGGCCAGAAGCAAGATCACCAGCGTCACCAGCAAGACTGCGCCCATCAAGGCCGCGGTGATCGACTGATGAATGACCGAGAACCGGTCGTTATCCGTCAGGATAACCACGGCGAGCATCGCACCGGGCGAGGCGATCGACGGGATCGCCACTGGAAAGACGGAGGTTTCGCGGACCCGATCTGCCTCGTCGATCTCGCTCTGGGGTTTGCCCGAACCAAAGATCATCGTCAGCGAGAAGAGAAACAGTACGATCCCACCGGCGATCTGGAAGGCGGGCAAAGGCAGGCCAAGCGCTTCGAGTACGATTTGTCCCAGAACTATGAAAAGTCCCAGCACGATGAAGGAAACGAGCACGGCGCGGCGCGCCACGGCATGCCGTTCAGCCTCGCTCATGTTGCGGGTCACCGCAAGAAAGACCGGCAAGGTGCCGATCGGGTCGATCACGACCCAGAGGGTGATGAACTCCTGCAAAACCTGTGAAGGGCTGAGCACTGATCTTCCTTCCCGAAGAAAATGTGTGAGAACAAGAGATGTTAGCACGGCGCCAATGCCAGTGCCATGCAGCCACTTGCCCGGATGCCCCTCTTCGCGGGCTGTCCATACGGGCAGGAGGGAATACGGGCAGGAGGGAATGATCCCGAGACCATCCCCTCCTGCCCTGCCGAAAACCGGCGGGCTTGCTCCCTGTCAGCCGTTCGACTTGGTCGCAGCGGTTTGCGGTGCGGCGGTGGTCGCCGAGGATTTCGTCGCCTGGCCCGCCTGCCGCGGCAGTTGGGCCAGCCCCCACTGGTCGATCACCACGCCGTCCTCGACGCCTTTCAGCGCCAGGTTGGCTTCGTAGTATTTGCCCGATTTGATCAGCTTCGCCGCAACCTGGAGATGGGTGAGCGAGAGTTTGGCCGGCACCATCGCCGCCGCGACCGACACGTCGATGTTGCTCGCCTTCAGCGTCTCGGCCGCTCCTTTCGCATCGCCCTTGGCCATCTGATCATTGGCCGCGCTCACCGCCTTGGAATTGTCCGGCGTGACAGTGAAACCCTCGCCCAGCATGATCGAGCTGTCGAAGGGCACATAGGTTACGCCCTGCTGGCCCGATTTCGACGGGACCCCCCATTTCGCCTCCGAGGTTTCGGCCGATTGCATCTTGGCGATCGCGTCATTCGTCATCTGCGTCGCCATGTCGGTATTGCCGTCGAACAGCGCCAGCCGCGCCGCGCGCACCTCGCGCATCGCGGTATAGGCATCGTCGACCGTGGTCAGCAGCTCCGTGTCATTCGAACTCGACGTGGTCTTCGCGACCGCATCCGCGCTTTTCTGGTTCGTGGCGGCGGGGCTCGTCTGATCGGCAAGGGCGGGCAGGACGCCATAGGCGAGCGGTCCCGCGACAAGCGTTCCCGAGAGCATCAGCGCAAGAAGCTTCGAATTGCGTTTCATGAGTCTATTCCTTTCGAAAGTCTCGATACGGTTCTCTTGGGCTGCGCAAAACTTGCCGCCCATGGACCCAAAACGCGCGATCGTGCTCGGGGCTCCATCACCTGTCCTCAATGATCCGGTCGCGATCGCGAGCGGTGGCCGCCGCTCCGTGAGGCATGTGTGAGCCGTGAGACGAAAAGGGCGACCCGCATCGGGCCGCCCTTCTTCTTGATCCAAATATCTCGGGGGAGCCCGCCGATCCGGCGGGCGGGGGCAGCGCCCCGGTTCTGCCTCAGATCAGCTTGCCCATCGCCACGGCCGTATCGGCCATGCGGTTCGAGAAGCCCCATTCGTTGTCGTACCAGGTCAGAATGCGGACCATCCGGCCCTCCATCACCTTGGTCTGATCCATCGCGAAGGTGGAGCTGTGCGGGTCATGATTGAAATCGACCGATACATTCGGGCGCTCGGTGTAACCGAGAATGCCTTTCATCGGCCCGTCGGCTGCGGCCTTGATCGCGGCGTTGACCTCTTCGACGGTGGTGTCGCGCGCGGCCTCGAAGACCAGATCGACGACCGAGACATTCGGTGTGGGAACGCGGATCGCGACGCCGTCGAGCTTGCCCGCCAGCTCGGGCAGTACCAGCCCGACCGCCTTCGCGGCACCCGTCGAGGTCGGGATCATGCTCATCGCCGCCGCGCGGGCGCGGTAGAGATCCTTGTGCATCGTGTCGAGCGTCGGCTGGTCACCGGTATAGGAGTGGATCGTGGTCATGAAACCCTTGGAGATCCCGATCGCGTCATTGAGGACCTTCGCCACCGGCGAGAGGCAGTTCGTGGTGCACGATGCGTTGGAGACCACGAGATCGTCCTTGGTCAGCACGCCCTCGTTCACGCCATAGACAATCGTCTTGTCGGCGCCGGCTGCGGGGGCGGAGACCAGCACGCGCTTCGAGCCGTTCTCGAGGTGGAAGGCGGCCTTTTCGCGCGCGGTGAAGATGCCCGTGCATTCCATCGCGATATCGACCTCGCCCCAGGGCAGTTCCTTCGGATCGCGGATCGCGGTGACCTTGATCTTGCCGCGGCCTGCGTCGATCCAGTCCTCGCCGGTCTTCACCTCTTGCGGGAAACGGCCATGGACGGAGTCGAATTGCAGCAGATGCGCGTTGGTCTCGACCGGGCCGAGATCGTTGATCGCGACCACCTCGATATCGGTGCGTCCCGATTCCACGATGGCGCGCAGCACGTTACGCCCGATCCGTCCAAATCCGTTGATGGCAACCTTGACCGTCATTTCCGTCTCCTCTGGCTGGCTGCCCGACGGGGAGTCGTGTCGGGCAGAATTCCCGTTAACGCTAACAAGCGCGTTTGCGCCCGCAGGTCAACCACCACGATAAACGCTTAGCGCCAGAAGGCGATATATTGAACGAGGTCCAGGAGCTCTTTTGCCAGAAAAAGAAGGATGCGCCCTTCATTGAAGAGCGCATCCGAAAAAATGAGCATGACGGTGATGCCTGCCAGCCAGAGCGCGATGCGATTGGTCATCTGTCCCTCTCGCGCGCCCCTGCCGGCGCGTCAGTGCAGAAGCCGCCCCATCGCACCAGCCACGTCAGCCATGCGGCAGGAGAAGCCCCATTCGTTGTCATACCAAGCCAGCACGCGGACCAGCTTGCCCACGACCTTGGTCTGGTCCGGGGCGAAGATAGAGGATTGCGGGGTGTGATTGAAGTCGATCGAGACCTTCGGCTCGGGATCGTAGCCCAGAACCATGCCCATGTAGCCGGCTGCGGCCTCGCGCACGATCTCGTTCACCTCGTCGCGGGTCACGGTTTTCTTGGCCTCGAAGGTCAGATCGACGGCAGAGACATTCGGCGTCGGTACGCGCAAGGCGGTCCCGTCGAGCTTGCCTTTCAGTTCGGGCAGCACTTCGCCGATGGCCTTGGCCGCGCCCGTCGAGGTCGGGATCATCGCCATCGCAGCGGCGCGCGCGCGGTAGAGATCCTTGTGGCGGCGGTCCAGCGTCGGCTGATCGCCGGTATAGGAGTGGATCGTCGTCATCACGCCCGATTCGATACCGATCGCATCGTTGAGCACCTTGGCCAGCGGCGCGAGGCAGTTGGTGGTGCACGACCCGTTCGAGACGACGTGATGCGCCTCGGTCAACTCGCGGTGGTTCACGCCGTAGACGATCGTCTTGTCGGCATTGGTCGCAGGGGCCGAGACGAGCACGCGCTTGGCGCCGCGGCCGAGGTGGACGGCGGCCTTGTCACGGGCGTTGAACTTGCCGGTGCATTCGAGCACGACATCGACGCCGTCCCAGTCCAGTTCGTCGGGATTGTAGGTCGACATAACGTCGATCGGACCGCGGCCCAGATCGAGCGTCTTGCCCTCGACCTTCACCGGACCGCCGAAGCGGCCATGGACGCTGTCGTATTTCAGCAGGTGGGCATTGGTCTCGATCGGGCCGGTGGCGTTGATCTTGACGACCTGCACGTCATTGCGCGCGGCTTCTGCGATATGGGCCAGAGTGCAGCGCCCGATACGGCCGAAACCGTTGATGCCGATAGTGACGGTCATGGTGAACTCCCCCGCAAGGACCGGAATTTGGCGAGGGGATACCATTGTATGCAAATCGGGAAAAGATTTCAGATCAGCTTGTTAGCGAAAACATCATGTGTTTGCGATAACGATTGGCGATTGGCGGCGCTTTGGGCCCCTCGAGTGCCGGCCAAGCGCATTGAGACAGGGGCGATGTCGTCTTGCAATCGCCGTCGCGAATCGTGGCGCCGGAATGGGACCTAGTCTCCATCCTCGGCGACCAGGAAGATTTCTCCGGCGGTTTCCATCTCTCGGATCGCGCCGACGATCTCGCCCATCGCCTCCTCGGCATCCTTGTCCTTGACCTTTCCGAGATTGGCCATCTCGTCGCGCAGGTTCTGCGCCATGCGTTGCGACATGTTCGTGAGCATGAACTCGGCCGAAGCCTCCAGCGGGCCTTTCGCCCCGGCCAGCGCAACGACAAGGCGCGCCTGATCGACAGTGCGCAGGATCTTGGGGATATCCCGCGGGTCGATGCGGGCGGGAATATTGGCGAAGGTGAAGATCGCTTTCTTCACCTCTTCGGCAAAGGCGAAATCTTCCTCTTCCAGCCCTTTCAATACCGCCTCGCGCGTCGCCGAGGCCGAATAGTTCAGGATGGCGCCGACGCGTTCGACCGGACCGGTGTCAAAGGCCTTTGCGGGCCGTGCATCGAGTTGAGATGCGAGCGCCTGCCCGATCCGCAGCACCGTCTCGGGGGCGACATTGCCGGTCAGCGAGACGGCGTAAGCCACACGGCGCGCCTTGTCGCCGGGCAGCTTTCCAAGAAGCTCTGCCGCCTTCGCCACCGAGAGCTTCGAGAGCATCACCGCGCCCACCTCGGTGCTTTCCTCTTCGAGCACAGGCAGAAGCAACTCTGCCGAGAGGCCGGTGATCCGCTCCCACGGATCGGCGCGCGAACTGCCCGAGGCAAGGCGGCGCAGCCGGGTCGACGCGGCGGGCGAAAGCTGGCCGTCGAGCAGGGACAGCGCCCCGTCGAGCCCGCCGGGAAACGCCAGGCCCACTGCCTCCAGCGCGTCGCAAAATTCCTCTACCACCGAGACGAGCGTGTCGCGGTCGACCAGGCGCAGTTCTGCCACCTGTTCGGCCAATGCGGTCTGGTGATCTTCGCTGAGTTCACTGAGCGGCAGTTTCAATCCTTCGGAGGAGAGAAGCCGCACGATGATCGCGGCCTTCTGACGCCGCGACAAGCTGCCCGCCCCCGGTGAGGGGGCGCTGTCATCGTGGATGTCCGGCCCGGTCAGCTTGCCGAGCGCCATCGGCGCAATCGCGTTCACCGTCCCCTCCGTTACTGCCTGAAACCAGCGGTTCGAGGCAGCCTCGCACGGGGGCGGTTAAGACGGTCTTACCGTCTGCGTGATCAGCTTGATTGCAGCACGCAGGACTTGGCGTCCTTGTCCCAGATCTGACCGGTCGGGCAGGACATCGAGGCCTGATGCTCGCGCGGGCATTCGGCGCTGGCGGCGAGCGGGGCAAGGATCAGCACGGTGGCTGCGATAATCGTACGGGTCATCGGCAATCTCCCTTTGCAGATGACTTAGCGTAATCCG
Source organism: Thioclava marina (assembly GCF_002020135.1). Taxonomy (GTDB): domain Bacteria; phylum Pseudomonadota; class Alphaproteobacteria; order Rhodobacterales; family Rhodobacteraceae; genus Thioclava; species Thioclava marina. Next base: position 185,916 of record NZ_MPZS01000003.1, read on the forward strand.
AATCGCGCGCTGCGCCTATAGTCAGGTGACATAGGCGCAGCGCGGCTTTGTCATTCGCCGAAAACGCGGGCGAAAATCGTGTCGACATGCTTGGTATGGTAGCCCATGTCGAATTTTTCGTTGATCCCGTCCACGCCGAGCGCGGCCACGACGTCCTTGTCTGCCAGCAGTTGCTCGCGGAAATCGACGCGGTCTTCCCAGACCTTGAGCGCGTTGCGCTGGACCATCGCATAGGCGTCTTCGCGCGACACACCGGCTTGGGTCAGTGCCAGTAGCACGCGCTGCGACATCACGAGGCCGGGGAACTTGTTCATGTTCGCCAGCATGTTCTCGGGGTAGATGATCATCTTGTCGACGACGCCCGCGAGACGGTTGAGCGCGAAATCGAGCGTCACCGTCGCGTCCGGGCCGATGCCACGCTCGACCGAGCTGTGCGAGATATCGCGCTCATGCCAGAGCGCCACGTTCTCCATCGCGGGCACGACGGTCATGCGTACGAGACGTGCGAGGCCAGTGAGGTTCTCGGTCAGGACCGGGTTTTTCTTGTGCGGCATCGCCGACGAGCCCTTCTGGCCCATCGAGAAGAACTCCGCGCCTTCGAGTACTTCGGTGCGCTGCATGTGGCGGATCTCGATCGCGACATTCTCGATCGACGACGCGATGACGCCGAGCGTCGCGAAGAACATCGCGTGACGGTCGCGGGGGATGACCTGCGTCGAGATCGGCTCGGGGCGCAGGCCCATCATCTTGCAGACATGCTCTTCCACGCGCGGGTCGATATTGGCGAAGGTGCCGACCGCGCCCGAGATCGCGCCGGTGGCGACTTCTTCCTTGGCGGCCTGCAGGCGGGCCTTGTTGCGGTCCATCTCGGCGTAGAAGCGCGCGAAGGTCAGGCCCATCGTGGTGGGCTCGGCATGGATGCCATGCGAACGGCCGACGCGGATCGTGTCCTTATGCTCGTAAGCGCGCTTCTTCAGCGCGGCCAGAACCTTGTCGAGATCGGCGAGCAGGATGTCGGCGGCGCGCACGAGTTGCACGTTGAGGCAGGTGTCGAGCACATCCGACGAGGTCATGCCCTGATGCACGAACCGGGCCTCTTCCGAGCCGACATGCTCGGCGAGGTGCGTCAGGAAGGCGATCACGTCATGCTTGGTGACGGCTTCGATCTCGTCGATGCGGTCCACGTCAAACTCGACATCCTTGGCCTTCCAGACGGCCTCCGCGTTTTCCTTCGGGATCACGCCGAGCTCGGCTTGCGCGTCGCAGGCATGGGCCTCGATCTCGTACCAGATCTTGAACTTGGTGGCGGGTTCCCAGATGTCGACCATCTCTTTGCGGGCATAACGCGGGATCATCGGCGGCCTCTTCGATTGCAGGTGGTTGAGGCGGCTTCTAGACTGCACCTGCCTTTGGGGCAAGGGAGGCCTGATGCCGCAACTGTCGGATTTCGAGGGAGACTGGGTGCTGACGCGCCAGATCGCCCATTCAGACGGCAATCGCGCGCGGTTCGAGGGCGTGGCGTCGTTCGAGCCCGAAGGGGTGGGTCTGCATTACCGCGAGGCGGGCGATCTGATCCTGCCGACCGGGCAGAGCTTTCGCGCCGAGCGCAGCTATTTCTGGCGCGCCGAGGGCGGCAGGATTGCGGTCGCCTTCGAGGATGGCCGCCCGTTCCACAGTTTCGACCCGCTCTCGCCCGAGGCCGCGCATTGGTGCGAGCCTGATGATTACCGCGTGCGCTACGAGTTCGGCGATTGGCCGAACTGGCGCGCGGTCTGGCGGGTGCAGGGGCCGCGCAAGGATTACGAGATGATCTCGGACTATGCGCCGGGCGGCGACTAGGGTTGCGCTGATCCCTCTTGCCGAGGCGTGCGGGACGGGGCAGCATCGCGGCCATGAAAGACCTCGACCTGTCTCCGATCTTGCAAAAACGTCTGAGCTTCGCGCCCTGGGTGGACCCGCGCACGCGGCGGCTGCCCGGCGTGATCCCGGTCAGCGTCGAGGACTGGTTCGAAGTCGATGACGCCTATGCGGCGCAGATGGCGCTGCGCGACCGGTTGCTCTCGCAAGAGCCTGAACTGGTCTATGCGCTGTCGGACCACGCGCGCCCGGCGGCCGAGGAGCTGTTCGACACGGTTCTGCCGCTCCTGCCGCCGCTCGGGTTTTCGCTGAACGAAGATCAAGCGATCCGACCAGACGGCGTAACCGTTCCGCTCGACCGCTCCGATCCGCTCCGCACGCTGGCTCGGCTTGTGCAATGCGACCTGTGTCTGATGGAATCCGATCCCGAGGTCTTCGGCCATGCCGAGCATGTGCTGACCGGGGGTGTCTTGTGTTTCCCCTCGGGCTGGACGCTGCGCGAGAAATTCATGCGCCCCATGATGCGCATCCACGAGCCGATCGAGATCTATACGGATGATCTGGGAAAACGGGTGCAGCGTTTGATGGACGGAGTGCAGCTGGGCAGGGGGCTGATGCGCGGGACGGCCTCGCAGTCAGACGCGCACCTGCACGACCCGCGCTCGGAATATGAATATCGTCATGGCTCTGACGGCTCTCCTTATATACGGGTCGAGCGGCAATGCCTGTTCCGCCTGCCGCAGACCCGCGCGGTGATCTTCACGATCCACACGCAGGTCGTGCGGCGCGAGGATCTGACGGCCGAACAGGCGCTCGCGATGGAAGAACATTCGGTCCGGCACGCGGACTGATCAGATCTCCTGCATCAGCCGCCAGCGCGTCTCGGCCATGTCTTGCGTGATCATGCCGGGGATCAAGAGCGCGTCGATCAACCACCACAGCCCGACGAGCGCGAGCGGGATATACCCGATCAGGATCGGGGCGAAGAGCGTGCCGATCCCGGTCAGCATGAGCATGATGAGCCCCGAGCCGACCCGGCCCAGATACATACGGTGTACGCCCAGCATCGGCAGCAGGAACCACAGCAGGTAGCCCACCAGCGCCGACTTCTTCTCATTGGCGACGCGCTGCTCGATATAGAGGGCGCGGCTGTCATCTCGGGTCATGTTAATCTCCATAACATCTTTGCTTCGATATGGGGAAGGTTTCAAGGCTATCAAGGGGAAGCGAAGCAAACACCGGGGGCGAGCCGATGCCGTCTGTTCCCGAATTTTTGGGAATCGGGCTGCGCAAATTGTCGCACCTTTCTCAATTGTTACAGAAATATGAAACGCTCTAAGGTTTAATTTGTTTAAAATCATATAGTTATGAGGCGGCCCTCAAGGGATTGTGTTCGCGCCCGTGATTTCTGGCCCAGAAACAGGCCTAACAATTGTCTGGTTTCGTCACATTCTCGGACGAATTCCCCCAGAAAACACCCTCCACGAAACGCGGTCAGAATCGAACCGCGTAGAAGGTAGAGTTTTGGGGAAAGCCATGTCGGACCTTTCGACAAATTGCGTGCTCGAACAAACGCGTGAAACCCGTCGGGCCCTCTCGTTTTCGAGAATTGGCTACGAAGGGCTCGGCAAACGCCTGTTCGACGTTGCTGTCGTCGCCGCGATTCTCCCGATTCTGCTTCCTCTGGTGGCAATGCTCGCGCTCTTGGTGCGCCTCGACGGCGGCCCTGCTTTCTTCGCGCAGACCCGGATCGGTAAGGGCGGGCGCAATTTCCGCTGCTACAAGCTTCGCACGATGCGCATCGACGCCGAAGCCGAGCTGGCCCGTCTTTGCGCCGCCGACCCCGAGATCGCCCGCGAGTGGGACATCCACCAGAAGCTCGAGAACGATCCGCGCATCACCCGCGTCGGTGCTTTCCTGCGCCGCACCAGCCTCGACGAGCTGCCGCAATTCTTCAACGTGCTTTTCGGCTCGATGAGCCTTGTGGGTCCGCGCCCCTTCATGGAAGAGCAGGAAGACAGCTATCGTGGGGCGATGGGCCGTGCCTATTTCGAGATGCGTCCGGGCATCACCGGGCTGTGGCAGGTGGCGGGCCGTTCGGCGACGGCCTTCGTCGATCGCGTCCGCTATGACGAGCGCTATTACAAGCGTCTTTCGTTGAGCAACGATATCTGGCTTTGCCTGATGACCTTCGCGGTGGTGCTGCGTCAGACTGGCCGGTAAGCCCCGAGAGACCTTTGTTCAAAGCGCCCCGTAATGGGGCGCTTTTCGTTTCAGCCCTGAACCTGAAGGAAACGCAGCCCCTTGCGGTCGATCCAGGCGGCACTCAGAACGCCGGTCTCGCACGCGCCCGTATCGAGCGCGATCCGGCCGGATTCGGCGAAGGGCTGCTCGACCACCCAATGCCCATAAGCGATCCAGACCCCGTCGCGGCGCGGGGCGCTGACGAAACGCGGATGCCCCCAGAGCAGCGCATCCGGGCTTTGGCGTTCGAGCGGGTGATAGGGATCGGCCCCCGCATGGGTCGCTGCAATCTGCCCCTCGCGCCACATCGCGGGCCGCGCGTCGAGCCAGGCCAGCAGATCGGGCCCGATTGCATGGGCGAGATCCATCCGCAACGCATCGAGCGCCTCCGGGTCGGGCCGGTCGGGGTCGGGTGGCGTCAGCCCGAAGCTGCGCAGCGTCGCATCTCCCCCGACCTTCAGCCAGCGCACGGTGTTGCGGTCGGGCGAGATCAGGAAATTGAGCAGCATACGTTCGTGATTGCCCATCAGGCAAATCATCCGCGCGGGATTGGACATCTGCGCGGCCTGCAACATCGCAAGCACATGCGCCGAATCCGGTCCGCGGTCGATCATGTCGCCCAATGTCACGACACGGGCGCGCCCTGACTCGGGTTCCGCGCCGATCCGCTCGAACATCGCGCCCAGCAGATCCGCGCGCCCGTGAATGTCGCCGATAAGGCAGATCGGCGCCTCGGGGCGCGGAAACCCGTCGGCGGCCGCGTCGGATTTCGAAAGGCGGGAGAGTAGGGATCGCAACATGTCTGGAATTCCGGGTCACGGCGGGCTGGAAACCCGCGTCCGGCTGCGACATAACTCTCAAAGAGCCTGAGAAAAAGAGGCTCACGACAAAATGGGCGGCAAACCGCCCCCGGGGCAATACGGCAGGGTAGATGACAAGACGAATTCTGATCGTGGTGGAGAACCTCCCCGTTCCGCTTGACCGGCGCGTCTGGGTCGAGGCCACCACGCTGAAAGCGGCAGGCTACGAGGTTTCGGTGATCTGCCCGATGGGGCGCGGCTGGGATGCGCCCTGCGAAGAGATCGAGGGCATCCACATCTACCGCCACCCCGCGCCGCCCGAGGCCCATTCCGGCGCCGTCGCCTATGCGCGCGAATATTGGCACGCGATCAAGGCGTGGTTCCGGCTGGCGAAAGTCGTCCGGCGCGAGCGTGGCTTTGACGTGATCCAGGGCTGCAACCCGCCCGATCTGATCTGGCTTCTGGCGCTGCGCTATCGGCTTTCCGGCGTTCGCTACATGTTCGACCATCACGATGTCTGTCCGGAGCTGTTCGAGGCCAAGTTCGACAAGAAGGGGCTCTTGTGGTGGGTGATGCGGATATGGGAGCGGATCACCTTCGCCACCGCCTCGGTTTCGATGGCCACGAATGAGAGCTTCCGCCGGATCGCGATCGAGCGGGGTGGCATGGCCCCCGAGGATGTCTTCATCGTTCGCTCCGCGCCACGGGTCGAGACATTCCTGCCCGGTCCGGGCGATGCCTCCTATCGCAAAGGCGCGAAAACAGTGCTCGGCTATATCGGCGTGATCGGCCAGCAGGAGGGGATGGATCTGCTGATCGCCGCGGTGGAGCATCTGATCCGCGATCTCGGCCATTCCGACCTGCATGTGGTGATCGTAGGCTTCGGCCCCGAGCTGCCCAATGTCGAAGCGGATGTCGCGGCGCGCGGGTTGAGCGACTATTTCACCTTCACCGGGCCGCTCTATGGCGAGGAGATGCTCGCTGCGATGAACGCGATCGATATCGGCGTCGCGCCCGATCCGAAGAACGCGATGAACGACATCTCGACCATGAACAAGGTCATGGAATACATGACACTCGAAAAGCCGCTCGTGCAGTTCGATCTGACCGAGGGACGCGCCTCGGCCGGAGAGGCTGCACTTTACGCGCGCGCCAACGATCCGCGCGATTTCGCAGCGCGGATCGCGGCCCTGATCGACGCTCCCGAGATGGCCCGCGAGATGGGACGCAAGGGGCGCGCGAGAGTGCTGGAGGCGCTCTCCTGGGACTTTTCGGCCAAACAGCTTCTGGTTGCATACGATCGGATTTTTTCCAAGATTGAGAAATAATCCCATTTGCGGCGCGGTGTTTGTTTCGAAATCGGAGCCAAAGTCTTGAAATTTTAGCAAATTTCTGCTTGATTGATGCCCCATTTGCGCCGCAAATCAGAGGGGAGGGTGCGTTTGATTTGATGCCCGTCGGGGCCGATCGGGCGCGAACCGATCCGGTAGAGGCTTTTCCGCGTGGGGGCTCACATGGCGATTTCGAAGAGACAGGGTTTCGGGGCTGTTGCCCTTCTCTGCGGCGCCATGACGGTGGGGGCGGCGATGGCGGGAGATCTTCGTGAGATCGCGCCTGCCGCCCCCGGCCTTACCTCCCGCTCGTATTACGACCCGGTCATCCATGCGCTCGATCTCGGTCTCACCCCGGCGATGGCCGACGCGCGCGTCGATGCCGCGATCAAGGCCGCCGAAAGCTGTCCGTTGGTCTTCGATACACGCAAGCCGATCCCGCATTGCTGGGAAGGCAGGCAGCAACTGGGTTCCTGATCCCGGTCTCTTCCAGGACGCACGCCTTGGGCTTGCTCAGTTCGGAATATAGTCGCCCATAACCGGCAGCGATGTCGCGATGAAACGGGTGAGACGTGCATCGCCCGCGCCCGGATCCTCGCCTGCTGCCAGCGGCGTCACATAGCGTACCAATGCGCCATCCGTGCGCCCGCGCGTCACCCCGTCCGCGATCACCGAAAGCTTTGCGCGCCAGTCGCTCGTCATCGCTACGCCGCGCTCGTCGAACCAGTAATAGACAAGTTGCCGGTTGAGCCCCTTGGCGATGATCGCGCGGTTGACCTCGAAGGGCGCGCGGCCGGGCAGGGCGATACGGTGCGGGGTGAAGGCGCTGACCTCCCAGCCGCCCGCAGGCAGGCAGACCTCGGGCGAATGGATGCCAGTGCCGCCGGTCTGATCGGCATACCAGGCGACAAAGAGGTTCACTCGCGCGTCGCTCGCGGCATCGGCGTAGATCGCGTTGAGGTAATCGCTTGCGCCAAGCACATCCTCGGTTTCAGGCGCGAGCGGATGGCGCATTCCCTCCCAATCCCCGATCCGGCCCGGGAAGGTCGCGAAGGCGAAACGATCGGGCAGGGAGCTCCCCATTCGCGGCAGGCTCAACCAGGCGGCGCTTGCCAGCGCGCTAAGTCCGAGCGCCATGATCAGGGCGCGCGAGGGGGCGACGCTCAGCAACCGCCGGGCCTCAGGGGCAAAGCGGCGATAATCGAGATCGAGCGCCTCGGCCAGCGGAAGCGGGCGCGGCGTCAAACGTTGCAGGCCGATCGCGGAGAGGCTCAGGATCGCGATGGCGGCCCCGAAGATCACCCAGCCTTCAAAGACATGAAGGAAGCCCTCCGCCTGTCCGATCCCGTAAGAATTGACGAGGATCGCCACCACTCCGATGCGCAAGCTGTTGAGCGCCACCGTCAGCGGGGCCGCCATCGCGAACAGCACCGCCTTGTGCCAGAAGGGGCCACGATAGAGGATGCCGAAGAGATAGGAAAAACTCAGGATCGGGAACAGGTAGCGCAACCCCGAACAGGCTTCGGCCACCTGAAGCTTGTAGACGCCCAGGTCGATCACGTTGCCTTCCAGGAAGACCGGAATGTCGACCGCGCGCACCAGCGCGATGCCCAGCTCCGAAGAGACCATCTGCAGCGCGATCGTCAGCCGCCAGTAGAGGATCTGCGGCAAAGGCAGCATGAAGATCAGATGCAGGACGGGCTTCCAGTGCCGCCGTCCCGTGTCCCAGCCCATCACCAGCAACACCACGCCCATCAGCCAGACGATCAGCGCGTAGGTCACGATATCGGGGATCTGCGCCAGCGTCCCGAAAGCGCCGAGCGCGAGCCCGAGCCCGATCACCACGATCCCTGGCCAACGGCGCGTGGGACCATCGGGCAGGGCGGGGGCATGGCGCAGTTCACGAGCGAAAAGGTAGAGCGAGATCATCGGGATGATCGGCCCGTGGCTATATTCCGGCGTGGACCAGGCCGCCGCGAGGCTCTCGATCCCTAGGGCAAAGAACGGGGACGAGATCAGCGCAAGGGCAATCAGGCCGAGCGCGCCCCAAGGCAGGGCGCGCACCCGTGCCGGAAAGGTGCTCGTCGTGATCATCTGCTCGCCTCTTGGCCGTCTGATGCGGCGCTTGGTGAAATCCTACCCGCGACGGAGGGAAAGCCAAAGCGCAAAGCGCGTTGCAAGCCGGGCTGCGGGGCGCTGCGCCTCTTTTTCTGCGCGAACGGGGCGGTTTGGCAACGCTCAGGGAGCTTCGCGCAGCTTCTCGAGCGTCGCGGGGGCGTCGGCCATCTGCGCGGGCAAGCGATCGCCGGCCAGCGCGACCGCCTGCGCCAGTACCCGTGCGGCTTCCTCGCGTTCCCCGGTCGCCGCCAGCGCCATCGCATAGTGATATTGTGCGAGCGCCACTTCGGGCATCCCGGCCGCCGCCGCCGCGAGCAGTGGCATTGCGGTCTTGTAATCGCCCCGCCGAAATTCCGCCCAGCCATAGGTGTCCTTGAAGGCGGGTTCGGGGCGCTCGCGGAAGCGTTTGGCGATGCGCGCGGCGCGCTCGAGGCTCGCCTTGTCGTCTCGATGCTGGCTGAGCAGGCTCGCGAGATTGTTGGCTACGATCAGATCGCCGCTGTCGCGTGCGTAAAGATCCTCGTAAGTGGCGATCGCCGCGTCGAAATCGCCCGATTTCTCTTCCGAGCGGGCGCGGTAAAGCAAAAGCACCGGATCGGCCTGCGGCGCGGATTTCAGCGCCTGCGCGATTACATCGGCCGCCTCTGTCTCCTTGCCCTGCGCGGCCAGCAGCCGGTAGAGCTGGCGCGCGGGGGCGGGATCGGCGGGCGCCTCGGACATGAGTGCGCGCAGCCCTGCCTCGGCGCTTTGCGGATCGCCGAGCATCGCGGCGAGATTGGCCGAAAGCATCCGCAGCCCGCGATCTTCAGGGCGGCGCGTGAGCTGTTCATCGAGATAGGCGCGCGCGGCTCCTGCGCGTCCGGCCCCGATCTGCGCCTGAACCACCGCCGCGACGGCCATATCTCCACCGCCATTGGCTGCGGCCAGCGATTTGAGCGTCTCGATTGCGTTGTCGGTGCGTCCGCGCCCCATCAGGATCGCCGCGCGGATCGACTGTGCAAGCGCCTCCGTCTCGGGAAGGCCGAGCGCGGCAAGCTGATCGGCGATCGCATGGGCCTGGGGCCAGTCATTATCCCGAAGCGCGAGATCGGCCTGACGTTGCAGGATGCCCGGCGTGCCGGGATTGCGCTGGGCGGCCTCGGCAAGCAGGTCGCGTGCGGCCTTGCTCCGATCCTGCGAGAGCAGGAAATCGGCATAGCGGATCGCCTCGGGGGCTGCGTGATTGGCGGCTTCGTAGGCTTGCGCGAACCGTGCCCGTGCGAGATCGGGGGCGCCTTCGCGCAGATCCGCCTCGGCCATCAGCGTCAGGGTGTCGGGATTGGTCGGGTCCTGTTGCAGCGCGGTGCGCAGATCGACGATCGCAGCGTCGAAATTGTCCGAGGCGATCGCCCAGCTTGCACGCTGTTGCAGTGCCGGGACATTGAGCGGCGTGGCCTTCAATTCCGTCTCGATTTCGGCGCGCGCCGCATCCGACTGACCTGCGGCCTCGAGCATGCGCGCATAGGCCACGCGCATCCGTCCGCGCTCCTCGCCCTCGGGCAGACGGGTCAGAAGCGCCTTCATCCGGGTGAGCGCATCGTCCTTGCGGCCAGCACGAAACGCGAGATCAGCGCGCATCGCGGAGAAGATCGCCTCGTTGGGTTTGCCCTGCGACTCCGTGATCAGCTTATCGAGTTCGCGCGCGGCGGCGTCAGCGCCACGCGCTCGGGCGAGAAAGCGCACCAGCTCGACATAACCCTCTGTCTGGCTTTGCGGGTCGGTGGCGAGCCTGCGCAGGAAACGCGCCGCGCCCTCGGGATCATCGCGCAGCACATACCAGGCGACAAGCGCGGTGCGTGTCTTGGGATCGTCGGGGAAGAGCGTCTGCATCGTCTCAAGTTGGGCGCCGATCTTGTCGGTTCTGTTCAGTTCACTGAGCAACTCGAGGCGCAGGACTTGCAGGCGATATTGCCTGGGTTCGCGGGTCAGTGCGGCATCGAGCGCGTCGAGCGCGCCTTCGCGATCACCTGCCGCGTTGCGCGCATCGATCAGGACGTGCCAGGCGGTCGGCACATCGGGCGCCTCCTGCGTGAGCCGTTCCGCCGCTTTCGAGATCTCGGCATAGGCGCCACGGTCGGACCGCGCCATCGCCGCACGCAGGGACAGCGCCACCGAAACCGCGCGCGCGCCGGGATCGTCAGGCAAGAGCTCGAGCGTGCGGCGCGTCTGGTCGCGCGCGCCGGTCAGGTTGCCCGAGCGCAGCGACAATTCGGCAAGGATACGGTGAATGTCGGCAAGGTCGGGATATTGCTCGGACAGGCGCAGATACTGGCTATAGGCCTCCTGAAGGCGGCCCTGTTGAAGCAGGATATCGGCATAAAGCCTGCGCGCTTGCTGATGCGAGCTGTCGTAATCGAAGACATTGCGCAGTTCGACCAGCGCGCGCGGGACGTCGCCCTGCGCCAGAAGTTCCTCGGCCGAGCGGTAAAACGCCTCAGCCTTCTCCTCCTTGCTCTTGCAGCCCGCAAGGGCGAGGCCTGCGCAAAGCACGAGTGCTGCGGATCGCACGGAAAAAGGTCGGGACATCTGTTCTGGCCTGCTCGTTGCGCTCTCTCCGGCGCTTTTGGGCACTCTAGCGATTTTGCATGTCCCGATAAAGCCTTTCGCGCTTTGGCATGGGGCGCCGCGAGGGGAGGGGTGTGAAACTTGCGACAGATGTGCCGCAGCACCGGGTTTTGGGCAGGGGAATGTTGCGATTTGCGCAGATTTCCGCTTCACTGCCGGAAATCAGAAAGAGGCCGCAGGCCCGGAAACAGGCATGAACGAGATCTACACCGAATTTTTCGGACTTGCGGAGCGGCCCTTTTCGCTGCTGCCCGATCCCGATTTCATCTTCTGGTCGCCCGAGCACAAGCACGCGGTGACCATGCTCGAATACGGGTTGTTCTCGCGTGCGCCGATCACGTTGATCACCGGGGAGGTCGGCGCAGGCAAGACGACATTGCTGCGCTACCTGATGGCCTCGATCTCGGATGACGTGACGATGGCGCTGGTCTCGAATGCGCGCGGTGGTCGGGAGGACGTGATCCGCTGGATCATGCTCTCGCTTGGTCAGCGGATCGAGCCGGGCGAAGACTACGTGCTCATCTACGACCGTTTCCAGCAATTCCTGATTTCCGAATATGCCGGGGGGCGGCGCGTGGTGGTGGTGATCGACGAGGCGCAGAATCTCGATGCGGGCGTGCTCGAAGAGCTGCGCATGATCACCAATATCAATGCCGACAAGGACGAGCTGGTGCAGCTTATCCTGATGGGCCAGCCCGAACTGCGCGACCTGATCTCAAAACCCGAACTGCGCCAGTTCGCGCAGCGCGTTTCCTCGGGGTTCCATCTTGGACCGATGGCGGCCGATTGCGCGCAGGCCTATGTCGATCATCGCCTCTCGGTCGCCGGGGCGACGCGGCAGATCTTCACGCCGGAGGCCTCGCAGAAGGTTCATGCCTATTGCGGCGGCATCCCGCGTTTGATGAACCAACTCGCCGATCTTGGCATGGTCTATGCTTATTCCGCGCGCTCGGAGGAGGTCACCGCCGAGATCATCGACAAGGTGATCGAGGACAATGTCTTCTATCTGCCCGTCGAGAGCCAGCGTCAGCGAATGCAGGCCGTGACGGGCGGTCGCGAGGATGATCTTGCCGCGCGCGGGAGGACGTGATGCGCGATCTGCGCTTCTACGCGATGCTCCTGCTGCGCCGTCTGCACTGGCTGATCCTGCTCACGCTGATCGGGACGATGGCGGGGCTTGTCGTCGCGCGGTTGATCACGCCGATCTATCAGGCGAACGCGCTGTTGGTGGTCGAGGGAGAGCGCATCCCCGACCAGCTCGCTTCCTCGACGGTGCAAACCGACACCAATGCCAAGTTGCAGGTGATCCGCAAACGGGTGCTCGCCCGTGAGAACCTTCTCGACATGGCGCGCCGGATGGACCTCTTTCCCGCCCTGCGCACGGCGTCGGGCGCACGCGATGTCGACGCGGTCTTCGAGGCGCTGACGGGGTCGATCTCGATCGAGATCAGCAAGCAGGCAAAGTCGAAAACCGCGCCTCAGGAAGCGACCTTCATGACCGTGTCCTACATCGCGGGCTCGCCCACGCGGGCCGCGCAGGTCGCGAATGAACTGGTCACGCGCATCCTCAAGGAAGATGCCGATATCCGAACGAAGGCCGCGCGGGACACACTCGATTTCTTCTCGCGTGAGGTCGATCGGCTCAATTCCGAGCTTGCGAAATCCTCTGCGACGATCCTCCAGTTCAAGCAGGAAAATTCCACTGCATTGCCCGAGCGCCTTCCGCTGCTGCGCGACCAGCTTGCGGCACTCCAGCTTTCCACGCCACAACTGGCCGACCAGATCAGGGAGGTCGAGGACCAGAAGGATCGGCTTGTCCGCCGCCGGGAAGTCTCGGGCGAGACGGTCGTTCTCGATGCGATCTACCCACCGGCGCAACGCGATCTGGCCCGGCTGGAGGCGCAACGCGACGCGCTTCGCCAGGTGCTGCCCCCGGACGACCCGCGCATCGCGGCGCTCGGGGCGCAGATCATGGAGCAGGACGCCGGCGCCACAGAACCGCTCGCAAAACCTGCCTCTGCTTTCGAGGAACGCCTGCGCGCGCTCGAAAACGATCTCTTCACCGCACGCGCGCGTCAGGAAGCGGCCGAAGTGCAGATGGAACAACTCCAGGCCGATATCGCCAAGGTGCCAGCCAATGCGGCCGCGCTCGAAGCGTTGCAGCGCGATTACGCAAACCTGCTCGACCAGTACGATCGCGCGACAAGGGCCCGCGCGGTCGCCGAGACCGGCGACACGATCGAGTCTCTGGCGAAAGGCGAGAAGCTGACCGTGATCGATCAGGCGGTGGCTCCCAACGAACCGGTCAAACCTAACCGCAAGACGATCGCCGTCGCGGGGTTCGGGGCGGGGTTCGTGCTGGGGCTTCTGGTGATCATCGGGCGTGAGCTGCTCAACCCCGGCATTCGCCGCCCCGAGGATCTGCAGCGCCAGTTGGGCATCAGCGCCTTTGCGACCTTGCCCTATATCGCGACGCCTGCCGATCTCGCGCGGCGTCGGCGTCAATTCGTGATCTCCTCCGTGATGGTGTTGGGTGCGCTGATCGCGGTGCTTGCGCTTGTCGGGCTGCTCTACATGCCGCTCGACCGGATCTTCTGAGGGGGGAGGGGCAGCGATGGCCGAGAGAATTCGGGATGCGATTGCCAAGGCCCGGGCGGCTAGGATGGGACAAGGCGGAGCCGATCGCCGCGCGCTCGGCGCGGCGCCCCAAACACTGACATTGCGCGCGGGGCCCGCCGGGGCGGCATGGTCCGCGCTGTCGCCACTCGAGCCGAGCCCGGTCGGTCTGCGTACCAACCGAGTCGTCGCGCGCGAGGGTGGAGCCGAGTCTGCCCCCTTCGACATGCTGCGCACCAAAATCCTGCAGCAGATGCGCTCGAACGGCTGGACGCGCCTTGCGATCACCTCGCCTTCGGCGGGCTGCGGTAAATCCACCATCGCGCTCAACCTCGCATTCAGCCTCGCACGTCAGGAAGAGATCTACCCGATCCTGCTCGAGGCCGATCTGCGCCGCCCCTCGCTGGCAAAGCTGCTCGATATCGAAGCGGGTCCGCAGGTTTCCGAAGTCTTCGCGGGACGTGCCGAATTTTCCGATTACGCTCTGCGGGTGGGGCCGAACCTCGCGCTCGGGCTCAATACCAAGCCCGTCGATCACCCCGCCGAGTTGATCCAGTCGAGAACCTCCGGCGAGGCCCTCAAGCGCATCGAGGCGATCTACCAGCCTGATCTGATCATCTTCGACACCGCCCCGGTTCTCGTCAGCGACGACACGCTGGCGCTTGCGGCCTATGTCGATTGCGTCCTGATCGTCGCTGCGACCGAAGAGACGACGATCAAGGAAATCGACATCTGCGAGCGCGAACTGGCCGAACGCACCAACGTGATGGGCGTCGTCGTCAACAAGTTCCGCTTTTCGGGCCCCGAATACGGGTATGGCTACGGGTATGGCTATGGCTATGGCGAGGAGAACGCGGGCTGAGCGCCCCTTTGCCTTCCGTCATGCCCGTGCCATATAGCCTCGATAAGGCGACCCCGGCCGGTCCCGGCTGCGCTGTGACCCATGGCCGTGACGGTTGTTCCGCCCCATGCGCCAAACCCAGATCCGAAAGGCCGACATGACCCGCATCATCCAATCGCTCGCCGAGATTTCGAAACCCTATGACGTGCTGTTCTGCGATCTCTGGGGTTGCCTGCACAATGGCGTGGCGCCTTTTCCCGAGGCTGTCGCGGCTCTTCAGGGCTTTCGCGAGCAAGGCGGCAAAGTGGTTCTTCTGACCAATGCGCCGCGCCCGGCGAAATTCGTGATCGCAGCGCTCGACCGGATGGGCTGTCCGCGCGATGCCTACGATCTCGTCGTCTCTTCGGGCGATGCCGCGCAGGATGCGATGTTCGCGGGAGCGGTGGGCAAGAAGGTCTGGCATCTCGGCCCCGACAAGGACAACGGCTTCTTTACCGAGGTTCCCGAGGAATGGCAGGGTCAGGCCGAGATCACCCGCGTCGATTTCGACGAGGCCGACGGGATCGTCTGCACCGGCCCCTTCGACGAGGAAACTGAAGTGCCCGAGGATTACCGGCCGAAATTCCTGCTCGCGAAGACGCGCGAGCTACCGATGCTTTGCGCCAATCCCGATATCGTCGTCGATATGGGCGACAAGCGGATCTACTGTGCGGGCGCGCTCGCCGCGCTTTATGAGGAAATGGGGGGCGAGGCGATGTATTTCGGCAAGCCCCATCCGCCGATCTACGATCTCGCGCGGCGCAAGCTGGCGCGGCTCGGCGGCGTTGATGACGCGCGCATTCTCGCGGTGGGGGACGGGATCAATACCGATGTGCCGGGCGCCGCAGGAGAAGGGATCGATTGCCTCTTCGTCACCGGTGGTCTGGCGCATGACCAGTTCGGCCCCGATCGCGAGAATCCCGACCCGGAGCTGCTGCGCGGCTGGCTCGGCGCGCGCCAACAGGACCCGCTCTATACGATCGGGACCCTGCGCTAGCCTAAAGGTCTAAGGGCAACTTTGTTGCGCCTCTGATCTCATTCGGGTAAAAAAGTTGCGCAGGCATCTTGCCTGCGCGCTTCTGCATATGCTATGCCGCAGCGCAACATGAACTTCCGGCAGGGACTTATGGATATGCTCGACAACATGCCCCGCGGCACGATCTGCATCGAAGATCTGGAAATCGGGATGGTTCGCTATCTGCGCAAGCAGATCACCGACCGTGATATCGAGATGTTCGCCGAGGTATCGACGGACCATAACCCCGTGCACCTGGATGACGATTACGCACGGGACACGATCTTCGAGGGTCGAATCGCCCACGGGATGCTGACCGCTGGCCTGATCTCGGCGGTTATCGGTGAGCAACTGCCCGGTCACGGCACCGTCTATCTGGGTCAGTCGCTCAAGTTCATGGCGCCCGTGCGCCCCGGCGACGTGGTCTATGCCGAGGTGAAGGTGATCGCGATCGACCATTCGCGCCGCCGTGTCACGCTTGAAACCCATTGCGCGGTGGGCGATACGGTTGTCGTGAAGGGCGAGGCGCTGGTTCTGGCACCCTCGCGGAAATTCGACTGACCCGGCGGACCCCGCCGGAGGGCGGGGTGATGAAACGCGTAACCTCCTGGACATCGCTTGATAATGCGGCCCGTGGCGCCTCTGTCGCCATGGGCAATTTCGATGGGATCCATCTTGGCCACCAGTCGGTGATCGATCAGGCGCGCGGTCGTGACGCGCCGCTCGGCGTCATCACCTTCGAGCCTCACCCGCGCGAGTTCTTCGCTGCCCGTGCGGGAAAGATCTTGCCGCCCTTTCGCCTGATGAGCCCCGAGTCGCGCGCCAACCGGCTCGCCAAGCTCGGCGTCGATGTTCTTTACGAACTGCCCTTCAACGAGACGCTCGCCGACATGTCCGCCGAGGCTTTTGCCCGCGAGGTTCTGGCCGAGGGGCTGGGCGTTACGCATGTCGCGGTAGGGGATGATTTCCGTTTCGGAAAGGGCCGTGAAGGCGACACCGAAATGCTTGTCGAGCTTGGCCGCAAATACGGTTTCGAGGTCACGATCGCGCCGCTTCTGCATGTCGAGGGGGTCGAGGCCTCTTCCACGGCCATTCGCACCGCGCTGGCCGAGGGACGTCCCGAGGACGCCGCGAAGATGCTGGGCCACTTGCACCGCATCGACGGCGCCGTTTTGCATGGCGACAAACGCGGGCGCGACCTTGGTTATCCCACTGCGAACATGTCGGTGGCGGGGCTGCATCTGCCGAAACTCGGCGTCTATGCGGTGAAAATCGACGTGCTGACCGGCAAGCATCAGGGAAATTACCTTGGTGCCGCGAGCCTCGGCGTGCGCCCGATGTTCGGCGAGAACACCCCCAATCTCGAAACCTTCATCTTCGATTTCAAGGGCGATCTCTACGGCGAGCATGTCTCGGTCGCTCTGGTCGAATATCTCCGGCCCGAGATGAAGTTCGACGGGCTCGACGCGCTGGTGGCCCAGATGGACGCAGATTGCGCGAAGGCGCGGGAGATTCTGGCGGAGTAGGCGATCGAGGGCGGCGCCCGACCTCGGGTGGGCGCTTTGTGCCGCTCGTGGCTGGGCGCTTTTATCTCAAAAGCCCGCAGGTAGCTTGAACGCGCGCGCCATCGCCAATGCGCCCTCCCGGGGGGAATGAGGAGGGACCGTCGCGCCAGTGGCGCGGCGTAAGCACGACGAATGGGCGCGGCCCGGGGCTCGTCGCCCCGCGCCAGTTCTCTTTCCCCCCGCCATTCCCAAACCACAGATCCGGTAACGATCCGCCGATCCCCCCTTTCCATTTCCCCGCCGCTGCCCCATTTTCCGCGCCATGACCAAACTGCGCCCCGAATTCTGGAAGCTGCCGCTGAAAAAGCTCACCGCCCCCGAATGGGAGGCGCTGTGCGACGGCTGTGGCAAATGCTGCCTGAACAAGCTCGAATACGAGGATACGGGCGAGGTGGTCTTCACCCGCGTCGCCTGCCGGCTTCTCGATGGCGAGACCTGCCGCTGCACGCAATACGACATTCGCCACCAGTTCGTCCCCGAATGCGTGACGCTGACCCCGAAGACGATCAACAAGATCGCCTACTGGATGCCCGCGACCTGCGCCTATCGGCTGCGCTTCGAAGGCGAGCCGCTGCCCGAGTGGCACTACCTGATTTCGGGCTCGCGCGAGACCGTCCACGAGGCGGGCGAGAGCGTGCGCGGCTGGACCGTGCCCGAATTCGAGGTGCCCGAGGACGAATGGGACCAATACACGATCGAGGACCTCTCATGAATTTCGCCTCCGACAACACCTCCGGCGCGCATCCCGCCATTCTCGAAGGCCTCGCCGCCGCCAATGCGGGCCATGTCCATTCCTACGGCGCGGACCCGATCACCGAGGGCGTGCAGGCGAAGATCCGCGAGATTTTCGAGGCGCCCGAAGCGCGCGTCTATCTGGTGGCGACCGGGACCGCGGCCAATGCGCTTTCCTGTGCGGTGCTGACCCAGCCCTGGGGCGCGATCTTCTGCCATCGCAACGCCCATATCGAGGAAGACGAATGCGGCGCGCCCGAGTTCTACACGAATGGCTCGAAGCTGGTTCTGGTCGACGGACCGGATGCGAAGATGGACCCGGAGCTGCTCGCCCGGACCATTTCCCATACGGGCCGGGGCGGCATCCACAACGTCCAGCGCGGCATGGTCTCGGTCACCAACTCGACCGAGGCAGGCGCGGTCTACTCGCCCGCCGAGGTGGCGGCGCTGACCGAGGTCGCGCGGCGTTTCCACCTGCCGGTGCATATGGACGGGGCGCGCTTTGCCAATGCTCTGGTCGCGGCCGGATGCACGCCCGCCGAAATGACGTGGAAAGCGGGCGTCGATGTACTCAGCTTCGGTGGCACCAAGAACGGCTGCATGGGCGTAGAGGCGGTGGTGATCTTCGATCCGAAACATGCCTGGGAGTTCGAGCTGCGCCGCAAACGGGGCGGGCATCTGTTCTCGAAGCACCGCTTCCTTGCGGCGCAGATGCAGGCCTATCTGACCGATGATCTGTGGTTGAAGACTGCCCGCCATGCCAATGAAATGGCGCGCAAACTTTCCGAAGGCGTCAGCAAGATCGAAGGCGCAAAACTGATCCACCCCACCGATGCCAACGCGGTCTTCGCGGCTTTCCCGCGCGGCGCCCATAAGCGCGCGCACGAGGCCGGGGCCTATTACTACCTCTGGCCGTTCGATCAATCGCTCGAGGGCCCGGAAGAGGAACTTCTGGCCGCGCGTCTGGTGTGTTCATGGGCGACGACGCCTGAGGAGATCGACGCTTTCCTGTCGCATCTCGCCTGATCTCAGCGCCGGGGCAGGTCGCGAAACGCGAGTTTCTCGGGCGGCCCGTGCCATTCGGGATGCTTCGCCTGCGCGGCCTTCAAGGCCGCGCGAAAGCGTCGAAGCGCGCCAAGCCCGGGGATGCGTGGAATATGCGCGAGCTCCCAGTGGATGCCGTTTATCGGGTCGTCGAAGAACACCGCGTAATAGCCGGGCGCATAAACAGAATATTCCTGTGGCGCCTCGGTGACCGACAAGCCGCGCGGGATCAGGAAGTCACGGTGAAACGCATCCACCTCGGCCCGAGATTTCGCCCAGAGCGCGATATGATGGATGCCCACCGCCCGCGCCTCGTGATCCAGCTTCTCGCCCGATCGCGCGGGCTGGATGCCGATATAGGAATGCGGCATCGGAAAGCGCGCCATGTAATAGGTCGAGCGATACCCGATATCGAGCGTCCAGAAGCTCCGGTATCCAAGCCAGCCGAACATCGCATCGTAGAAGGCGATGGAATTCTCGTAATCGAGCACCGAGAACTCGACGTGATTGACCCCGCGCCAGCGCATGAGCGACCTCCATGTTCCGCTTCTCAGGTAACCGCGCAGCTTTGACAATCAAGGCGCCCTCACGCGATCAGGATCGGAAGAGATCAGTACGCGACTTCAGACGTTGAGTACTTCGTACCCTGAAAGTCGGGAAATCGCCTCATTCGCGCCGCGCGCGCGTCGCCATCGCGCGCGACGCTGTGGTCATGCTGATGCGCCTCGCCAATCCGTTCGTTCTGCCTGCCGCCGGGTCTCTTCCCGCTCTGTCGCGGCGCGTCCTGGCGCTTTCGGCGATGGCGGGGCTCTCGGGGTGCCTCTTCTACAGTCACGTGGCGCTCGCGATCGGCGCGATGCCGCTCTGGCTCTTTGCGGCCTGTCTCTATGCGCTGGGTGTCGGGCTGAGCGCGGCGTTTATCCTGGCGTTTCTGCCGGGACTGAGCCGGTTCATCGCCTTTACCGCGGTGTCGCGACTGGGACTCGCGCTTGTCGCCGCCCAGAGCCCCCCGCTTGCGTCTGTGCTGATCTCCACGCCTGCGCTCAACGCGACCCTGGTGGTCGGCCTTGCGCTCGCGCTTCAACAGCTCGCCCGGGTCCAGCCGCAATTCGCCCGCGGCGTGCATCGGCTGGCTCTGAGCTGATTTCTTACATTTCGGGAACAGGGTAGGGCGGTTGCCATGGGGGCGCCGTTCCGTCCTGCGTGACCGTTTCCGCCGTGATCTCGAAAAGCACCAGATGGCTCAGTTCGGGACGCGAGCGCGAGGCATAGATCAGTCCCTGCGCGCCCGCCGACCGCGCACCATCCGAAAAGACCCAGGTGGGCGAGGGGGCGCCCGCCGCACGCCCATCTTGCCACACGATCGAGGCCGCGGCCTGATCGGGGGTGCCGCGCAGATCGACCATCTTTTCTGCGGTGATCCTCAGGGGCACGATCACGCGAGGTGGATCGCCCGCCCGCACGTAACGCCGAAGCGCCACAGCCGCGCCCTCCGCGCTCAGCGAGGCATAAAGTGCCGGCTGCCCGGAATGATGAAACCGGCCCTCCGGGTGGCGAGCCGGTTCAAGCACTTGAACGACGCGGTCGGCAGAGAGGATCCGCCAGACCGTGCCGTTGAACGAGATCACTCGGCCTCGCCCTGCTCGGCAAGCCATTTCTCGGCGTCGAGCGCGGCCATGCAGCCCATACCCGCCGAAGTCACCGCCTGACGATAGGTGTGATCGGTAAGGTCACCGGCGGCGAAGATGCCGGGCACCGAGCTGCGGGTCGAGCCCGGCTCCACCCAGACATAACCGCCCGCCTGCATCTTCAGGCTGTCCTTGACCAGTTCCGAAGACGGCGCGTGCCCGATTGCCACGAAGAAGCCGTCGCAGGGGATCACTTTTTCCGAACCGTCCACGGTCGATTTCACCCGCACGCCGGTGACGCCGAGGGGCGCTTCGGTGCCGAGGATCTCCTCAACGGTGTGGTTCCATTCGATCTCGACCTTGGGGTTCTTGAACAGGCGATCCTGCAGGATCTTTTCCGAACGCAGGCTGTCGCGGCGATGCACCAGCGTGACCTTCGACGCGAAATTGGTCAGGAACAGCGCCTCTTCGACCGCCGTGTTGCCGCCGCCGATCACCACGACTTCCTTGCCGCGATAGAAGAACCCGTCGCAGGTGGCGCAGGCCGAGACGCCGAAGCCCTTGAATTTCTCTTCCGAGGGGATGCCCAGCCATTTCGCCTGTGCACCGGTGGCAAGGATCACCGCCGAAGCCTCGTAGGTGGTGCCCGAATCGCCTTTCGCGATGAAGGGGCGCTTGGAGGTGTCGAGCTCGGTGATCATGTCCATGATGATCTCGGTGCCCATCGTGCGGGCATGCTCTTCCATCTTCACCATGAGGTCGGGGCCCTGAATCTCTTTCTCGCCGGGCCAGTTTTCCACCTCGGTGGTGATGGTGAGCTGCCCGCCCGGTTGCATGCCCTGCACGAGAACCGGCTCGAGCATCGCTCGCGAGGCATAGACGGCCGCCGTGTAACCCGCCGGGCCGGAGCCGATGATCAGGACCTTGGTTTTCTTCGTCTCGGACATGCCCGCCTCCTTTGAAATCTGCCTGTCGGATATAATCGGAGCACGCCGCGGCGAAAAGCCCCCGCTTGCTGCGGCGAATTGCTCTTGCGGCGACCCGCGCGAAATATTATTGCGCAACACGACGCCCGCAGGTAAGTTCCGCAGCAAGTCACGAAGGAAAGTTTCAAATGCCCACCTCTCGGCTCGACGACATCGACCGCAAGATCCTCGCCGAATTGCAGGCTGATGGTCGGATGACCAATGTCGAACTGGCCAAGCGTGTGGGCATCTCTGCGCCTCCCTGCTTGCGTCGTGTGCGCACGCTGGAAGAGGCGGGTTATATTCGCGGCTACCATGCCGATGTGAACCCGCGCGAGCTGGGATTCGAGGTTCAGGTCTTCGCGATGGTGCGTCTGCATTCGCAGGCCGAGTCGGATCTGTCGGCCTTCGAGGGGCGTTGCCGCGACTGGCCGCTCGTGCGCGAATGCCACATGCTCAACGGCGAGATCGATTTCGTGCTGAAATGCGTGGCTCCTGATCTGTCGAGCTTCCAGAGCTTCCTCACCGGTGAGCTGACCGCAGCCGATAACGTCGCGAGCGTGAAGACGAGCCTCGTGATCCGCTGCGCCAAGGACGATCCCGGCGTGCCCTTCGACGTTCTCGAAGAGCGCATCTCCAAGCTCGCCTGAGCGTTTCCAGTTCCTGATCCGAAAGCAGTGGGGCGCCGCCCCTCTCTTGGTTGCGTGAGATGTCGGCGGGGACAGCGCCCCTTTCAGCGCGTCTCTTTCGGGCGCATCACGAGCCAGATCAGCGCGCCGCCCGCAAGCGTCAGGAAGGGCAGCATCGCGAGGTTGACCGCCTGCCAGCCGGCTTCCGTGTTGCCGCCCTGAGCGCAATTCATCAGGCCGCCCGACGATAGCGATGCGAGGAACACGCCGCCGAAGACGATGAAATCGTTCATCCCCTGCACATGGCCGCGCTCCGAGGGCTCATGGGCCGAGGCGAGCATCGCGGTGGAGCCGATGAAACCGAAATTCCAGCCCAGGCCCAGCAGGATCAGGGCGAGGTAGAATTTCTCGAGTTCCACCCCGGTCAGGGCCACAGCGCCTGAGGTCGCAAGGATCACCAGACCGGCGCCCACGATCGTTTCCTTGCCGAAACGCGCGATCAGGTGGCCGGTGAAGAAGCTGGGCAGATACATCGCGAGAACGTGAGCCGAGACGATATTGGCCGCGTCCCCTTGCTCGAAGCCGCAGCCCACGACTGCGAGCGGGGTCGAGGTCATCACGAGGTTCATCAGCGCGTAGGAGACCATGCCGCAGATCATCGCCACCACGATGACCGGGTCCTTGAGCAACTCGCGCCGGGTGCGGCCTTCGTGATGCTCGTGTTTCTTGCGCCGCCCCGGAGCGGGGATGTCGAGGAAGGCGAAGAGAAAGGGGCCCATCGCGTTGATCGCGATGATCGCGAGATAGGTGGCCATGAAGGGCACGAGCATCGCCTGGCTCGTGACCTTCACCAGTTGGGGGCCGATGATGGCAGCAACCAGCCCGCCCGCGAGCACATAGGAAATCGCCTTGGCCTGGAATTCGGGACGCGCGGTGTCGGTCGCGGCGAAACGGTAGAAGCCCTGGGCCGACATGTAGATGCCGGTCAGGAACGAGCCGCCCAGAAAGACCCAGAACGAGCCGATATAGAGCGCATAGGCCGCAATCGCCGCACCTGTCGCGCCCGCGACATTCGAGAGCAGAAAGCCCGCGCGACGTCCGTAAGCGCTCATGAATTCCGACATCGGTTGCGCCGAGAGCACCGAACCCAGCACGATCAGCGACAGCGGCAGCGTCGCGAAGCAGGGGTTCGGCGCGAGCATCTGCCCCGCCAGCCCTCCCACGGTGAAGATCATCGGCATCTGCGCACCCAGCAGCGCCTGGGCGAGCACGAGGACGATGGTGTTGCGCTTCTCGCGCGGGAAGTCCTGGGGGGAGGTGATATCGCTCATATCCGCTTGCTAGCGCGCGCGAAGAGGGCTGGCAAGCGCGCGCGTGATAGGGCAGGGTGGCGGTCATGGTCGGACGTATCATCACTTGCGAGGCGGATATCGAAGAGGGCACCGCCTGGCTGTGCCGCGCCGAGCCGCGTTTTGCCGAAGTTTGCGAGATGACGGGCCCCTGGCCCCTGCGCCGGCGCGAGGACGGGTTCGCCGCCCTGCGCGATGCGATCATCGGTCAGCAGGTTTCAGTGGCGGCGGCCAATTCGATCCGCGCGAAGGTGCTTGATGCAGGCTTCGCGGAGCCCGTCGCGATCGCGGGAGCTTCTGAGGATGATCTGCGCGCCTGTGGCCTCTCGCGCCAGAAGGTGCGCTACCTCCAGGCACTGGCGGGATCCGGCGTCGATTTCGAAGGGCTGCGCGTCCTGCCTGACGAGGAGGTGATCGCCCAGCTTCTGCCGATCCCGGGCATCGGTCGCTGGACGGTCGAGATGTATCTGATCTTCGCTCTGGGCCGCGCGGATGTCTTCGCGGTGGATGATCTGGCGCTGGCCGAGGGCGCGCGTCTTCTCTTCGATCTGCCCGAGCGGCCGAAACGCAAGCAGTTCAACGAGCTTTCCGCCGTCTGGTCGCCCTGGCGCGCGGTTGCGGCGCGCGGGCTCTGGGCCTATTACGCCGCGTGCAAGAGACGTGAAGGAGTGGCGCCATGACGCGCAAGCTGGAAGCCGGTCGCAAGGGGCCGCAATCGGGGCAGGTGAAATCGGCGGTGGTCTTCCTGCACGGCTATGGCGCGGACGGTGCGGACCTGCTGGGACTCGCCGATCCGCTGGGGGGGCATCTGCCCGACACGCTTTTCATAGCCCCCGATGCACCCGAACCCTGTCGCGCGGCGCCTTATGGCCGGCAATGGTTTCCGATCCCCTGGCTCGACAATTCGACCGAGACGGAATCGCTCGAGGGGATGCGCGCGGCGGCCGAGGATCTCAACGCGTTTCTCGACGCGGTGCTGGACGAGCAGGGGCTGAGCCCCGCGCAGCTTGCGGTGATCGGTTTCTCGCAAGGCACGATGATGGCGCTCGAGGTGCTGCCGCGTCGTGCCGAACCTGTGGCTGCTCTGGTGGCGTTCTCGGGCCGCCTGCTGCGTCCCGAGGCTTTGGGGGGCGAGGCGCTCAGCAAACCGCCCGTGCTGCTCGTACATGGCGATCAGGATCCGGTCGTGCCCTTTTCGGACATGGGCAAGGCGGGCGACGCGCTGGTTTCGGCCGGCTTTGATACCTACGCGCATGTGATGAAGGGCACCGGCCATGGCATCGCGCCCGATGGTCTCTCCGTGGCCCTTGCCTTCCTGCGCGACAAGCTGCCCGGCTGATCCGTCACCTGCCTGTCACAGCCTTCTGATAATTCGTGCTGCAGAGCAGCAATTCGCGAGATCAAGAGGCTTGCCAGATCGCGAACGCCATATATAGTTATCGTTAAGGCAGGGGCGGACCCCGCCCCTGGGCCGAGGCAGGCGACAGGGCGAGGACGGAGTCACCCATGCTGGACGAATGCGACAGGATCGATTTTCGAACGCAATTCACCCGCGAGCCAGCGGCGCTGAGGCGGCATCCCGCGCTTGTGCTCAACGCTGATTTCAGGCCGCTTTCCTACTACCCGCTATCGCTGTGGCCTTGGCAGGAGGCGATAAAGGCGGTCTTCCTCGACAGGGTCACGATATTGGCCGAATATGACGAGGTTGTGCGCAGCCAGCGCGAGGCCTTCAAGATCCCCTCGGTCGTCGTCCTCAAAGAATATGTCCGACCCCAGAAGCGCGTGGCTTTCACGCGCTTCAATCTTTTTCTGAGGGACGAATTCAAGTGCCAGTATTGCGGCAAGAAGGGCGATCTGACCTTCGATCACGTCATTCCGCGCTCGCGCGGGGGGATTACCAGCTGGGAGAATGTCGTGGCGGCCTGCGCGCCGTGCAATCTCAGGAAGGCGAACAAGCCGCTCGAACGCTCCGGGATGCGCCTGCTCAAGCCCGCGCGTCAGCCCCAGCCGGAAGACATGCTGCGTATCGGGCGGCGCTTTCCTCCGGGATACCTGCATGAGAGCTGGATGGATTTCCTCTACTGGGATACCGAGCTCGAAGCCTGAGACCGTCGTGGGCTGTCGATCATGTCGCAGGCGGGCGATTTGACTGGCGCAAGGCGCGTCCGGCGCTTATGGCTTTTGCCATGACCGAGACTCTGCCCCCGTGCCCCGAATGCGCCTCCGAATTCACGTATCAGGTGGATGCCCTGCTCATTTGCCCGGAATGCGGCCATGAGTGGTCGCCCGGTGCCGAGGCGGAAGGCGAGGCCGTGGTGCGCGATGCGGTCGGCAATGTCCTTTCCGATGGCGATACCGTCACCGTGATCAAGGATCTCAAGGTGAAGGGCTCTTCCTCGGTGGTGAAGGTCGGCACGAAGGTGCGCGGCATTCGGCTCGTCGAGGGCGATCACGACATCGACTGCAAGATCCCCGGCATTGGCCCGATGGGTCTCAAGTCGCAATTCGTGAAGAAGGTCTCGGACTGAGGCAACCCCGCCAAGCGACCCAAGGCGCCTTTCACGGTCTTCCCGAGCGGGCGGAAGGGTGGTTCACGCCAGCGGCATCGGGTCGCGGCTGAAAAAGCTCCTCAGGTTGGTGAGGCCCGCGAATTGCGCCGCGACGAGCACCAGTGCGCCGATCCAGGTAACCAGAATGCCCGAGCTGCCCGGGGAGGGCAGGTAAGCAAGCACGAGAACGGACAGGATCGTGAAGACCGTTGTGAGAGCCGCGCGGTTCACCTCGGGAAGTGCCATCACTTTCGACAGGCGCCATAGCGCCAGTGCCAGGCCCGCCAACTCTCCGATAATGCCCAGCCAGATCACGGGGAGCATCGAGCCTGTCTGAACCAACGCCCAATAGCTGAGCGGGAGCACCGCTATCCTCGGCACGTTCCCCCAGAGCCCGTTATCGGTCTGTCCTGCGGAAAGCGCGACCGTGCTCGGCCCGTTCTTGATGGCGCGGATCGTGTTGAGAAGTGCAAAGGGGATCAGGAGCGGCAGGAGGCTCGCATATTTTTCTCCCAAGACTGCGACGACAACGATCGGCCCTACGAGGAGGGTGCCGAGAAGGAGGGTGGAGCCCGTGAGGAACATGCCCTCGAATGTTGCCGCGGCGAACCGGCGATGCTCGGCTTCGTCATCGCGCCCATGTGCGCTCGACAGTTTCGGCAGGAACAAGTTCTGTACCGATTTCGCACCGATCAACGAGGGCGTCAGTGTCAGTGTCATCCCCATCGCGAAGATCGCCAGCTCCTCCATGCCCGCAAGCCGCCCGACGATGATCTTGTCGCCCTGAAAGACCAGATACATCAGCGCTGCATTCGCAAGCAGCGGCATTCCGAAACGCAGGCTCTCGCGCATCACGGGGCCATCGAGGCGCGGCCGGTAGGGGCGCTCGGCGACGAAATGCGAGGTCAACGCGCCGAGGGCCGCATATAGCAAGATCGCCCAGAGCGCCGCGCGCCAGTCGTTGAAGATCAGCGCCAGTGGCCAGACCGCGATGAAGGCCACAAGGGCGGGCAAGGTGCCGGTCAGTATCAGCGGACGATAACGGCCCGCGCGCTGGGCGCGGTGGATGTCGAAATGCTGCAGCGCGTTAAAGAGCGGCACCAGTGCCAGCCAGCGATAGGCCGAAGCTGCCTGCGGAATGCCCAGGAACTGAGCGATCGGTCCGGCCAGCACCAGCAGCGCCAGCGCGCCCAGCCCCCCACGCAGCAGCTGAAACCCCTGGAGAGCGGCCTGGAAATCGGGTTCATCCCCGCGCTTCGACTGCACGATCTGTTGCTGCAAGCCCAGCGTCGAGGTCATCTCGATCACCGCCATGATCATCGCGAAGGTTGCGGCCACGCCGTAATCGGCCACCGGGATCAGCCGCGCGAGCAACAGGTTGCGCGCCAGCAGCAACGCCGAAGCGGAGGCGTTTCCGGTCACGATCAGAAGGGCGGTGCGAAGCATCTCTCGTCCGGCAAGGCGCGAGACGTCAGATCCGCGCGGGTTCGTTCGCATATTCCTGCGCCGCGCCCCGGGAGGTCAAGCGTACTGCCTCATGCCGGTGTGGGAACCTGTGACATGGGCGCCACGCAGCGCGCATCCCGCGCCGCGCCGCAGACTTGTCAGGACTCCGGCTTTGCTGTTCAACTGCGTCGCAAAACGAGAATGATCGAGCATGACCACCCAAGCCCAGACCCCGACGCCGCCGAGCGCCGCGCTTTCTCTCGTGGCGGCTGGCGATCTTTGCGCGGGCTGTGGGCTCTGCGCCGGACTTGCGCCCGAGGCGGTGACGATGGCGGTCGATGCGCGCGGGTTCCTGCGGCCAGTGCAGCGCGGCCCGATCCCGGCCGCGCAGGAGGCTGCGATCGCGGCGAGCTGTCCGGGGCTCGGTCAAAGCGCGCGGCCCGCGAAGCCGGGGCAGGAGGTGCTCTGGGGGCCGTTCGAGCGAATGAAGACCGGCTTTTCCACTGATCCCGCCTTGCGTCATGCGGGAGCCTCGGGTGGGGCGCTCTCGGCACTCGCAGCACATCTTCTGGAGACGGGGCGGGTCGATGCGGTTGTGCAGATCGAAGCCGATCCAGCGAACCCGACCGGCAATCGGACACGGATCAGTACGGCACGTGCTCACATCCTCGCCTCGGCGGGCTCACGCTATGCGCCCTCCGCGCCACTTGCTGGGCTTGCGGCGTTGCGCGCATCGGGGCGGCGTCACGCGTTCATCGGCAAGCCCTGCGATGCGGCGGCGCTGCGCGCGGCTGCCGCGCGAGATCCGGCGATCGCTCATACCTTTCCGGTGATCCTGTCTTTCTTCTGTGCCGGCGTGCCAAGTGCGCGCGGGGCCGAAGAGCTTCTCGCCGCGATGGGGGCGGATGCCGATCGTCTCGAGAGCTTTCGCTATCGCGGCAATGGCTGGCCCGGTCGGGCCGTCGCCAAGCTGAATGACGGAACCGAGCGCGAGATGTCCTATCACGAGGCTTGGGGCGGGGTGCTCTCGGGTCATGTCCAGCATCGTTGCAAGATCTGCGCCGACGGCACGGGGGGCGCGGCTGATCTGGTTTTCGCAGATGCGTGGGAGGCGGATCCGCGTGGATATCCGATCTTTGACGAGGCGCCGGGGCAAAGCCTGATCGTGGCGCGCACGGCACTCGGGGTGGAGCTACTGTCTGAGGCGGAGGGGGCAGGTGCGCTTGAGACCCAACCTTTCGACGTGGCAGAGCTCGCTGCGATCCAGCCCGGGCAGCGCGAGAGGCGACGGGCGCTTTTCGCGCGCCTTGCAGCGCTGAAGCTGATGCTGCGGCCGGTGCCGCGTTACGAAGGGCTCAACCTGCGTGCCTGTGCGCGCCAGAACCCGCTTTCGCGGAACGCGCGCAATTTTCTGGGCACGCTGCGCCGTGCGTTGCGGAGGCAAGCATGAGACGCCCCCTGCGCATCTGCCTGATCTTTCATTCGACGCGCTCCGACAATCTGGGCGTCGGCGCGTTGACGGTCTCCGAGATCGCCTTGCTGCGCGATCTGGCCGCGAAGGCGGGCCGGGCGCTGGAGATCACCGTGCTCGACTGGAAGGACCGCCGCGCGCCCTATGTCGCGGGCGATGACCTGCGGTTGATTGAGGTCGATGGTGCTTTTCTGAAATCACCCAATGGCTTGCTGGCTGAAGTTAAGGCGGCGGATCTGGTGATCGACGTGGGCGGCGGGGACAGTTTCGCCGATATCTACGGGGCCAATCGCCTGCTCAAGATGTTCTGGATGAAATTCGCGAGCCATCTGGCGCGCACGCCATTGGTCGTCGCGCCGCAGACGGTCGGCCCGTTCTCAAAACGCTGGGCGCGCTGGCTGGCGGGGGCGACGCTGAAACGCTCGGCGCTGGTGGCGGTGCGCGATGAGCGCTCGCAGGTGGCGCTTGGCGAGCTGGGTTATCGCGGGCCTTCCGTTCTGGCCTCCGATCTCGCGTTGCGGCTGCCGTATGACGCCCCTCAGTCGCGGGACGATGGCCCGGTCCGTGTCGGTCTCAACGTCTCGGGGCTGCTGATGGCGGGGGGCTATCACGGGGGCAATGATTTCGGCATGACACTCGATTACCCGGCGCTGATGGCGCGCGCGATCGAGTGGTTCAAGGGGCAGGGGGCGGAGGTCCATCTCGTGCCCCATGTGATCGTCGCGGAAGGGCCGATGGTGATCGAGGATGATTACCGCGCCAGCGCCGCATTGGCCGAGGCGCATGGCGTGAGCTGCGCGCCCGCTTTCGCCAGCCCGTCAGAAGCAAAGAGCTATATCGCGGGAATGGATTTCTTCGCGGGCGCGCGGATGCATGCCTGCATCGCAGCGTTTTCCTCGGGCGTGCCGGTCGTGCCGCTCGCCTATAGCCGCAAGTTCGAGGGGCTGTTCGGCGCGCTGGGTTACGCCCATACGATCGATTGCACAAAGGCCGATGCGGATGCGGTGATGACCGCGTTGCAGGACGGATTCACCAATCGAGCGGCGCTTGCCCAAGAGGCGCGCGCGGCTTTGGCGCGCGGGCTGGACCGGCTTTCAGCCTATGACGCGGCGCTGTTGCAGTTGATGGAGGCGCTGTGATGGTCGAGGCCGCTGTCATCATCCCGCATTACAACGATGTCGAGCGGCTGATCCGCTGTCTCGACACGCTCGCGCCGCAGCTTGATGCGCGCTGCGAATTGCTGGTGGTGGACAATAATTCCACCGTCGATCTGGCGCCGATCCGCGCCGCTTACCCCGATCTGCGGATCGTAACCGAGGCGAAGAAAGGCGCGGCCGAGGCGCGCAATCGCGGTGTGGCCGAGACAAAAGCGCCGCGGCTTTTCTTCATCGACAGCGATTGCGTGGCCGATCCCGACTGGATCGCGACGGCCTTTGCCGTGGCCGAGAGGGGCGATCTTGTCGGCGGGCATGTCTTCGTCTTCGACGAGACCCCGCCGCCGCGCTCGGGCGCGGAAGCCTTCGAGACCATCTTCGCCTTCGATTTCCGCCGCTATATCGAGGAGAAGGGGTTTTCCGGCACGGGTAATCTCGTGACCCGTCGCGACGTCTTCGAGGCGACGGGGCCGTTCATCGCGGGGCTGTCGGAGGATCTCGACTGGTGCCGCCGCGCGACCGCGAAAGGGTATCGCCTCGTCTATGCGGAAGAGCTGCGCGTGGGTCATCCCTCTCGGCAGGACTGGGCGGCGCTGAGCCGCAAGTGGCGGCGGCTGACCGAGGAGGGCTTTGGCGTGAACGGCTCGGGCGCCATGGACCGGCTGCGTTGGGCGGGCAAGGCGCTCCTGATGCCGGTCTCGATCCTCGCCCATATCCCCAAGGTGCTGCGTCACCCGGGACTGAACGGCGTGGGCGAGCGGATGCGGGCGATGGGGACGCTGGCTCGGTTGCGGCTTGCGCGGATGGGCTGGATGTTGCGTCAGGCGCTCTTCGGCAAGCTCTAGCGGCGCGAGGGCCACAATCGGACCGCCTCTGCCCTCGGAGCGTGAAAATCCTTGCCCGAACGAACGCCCGCGCCCTATTTTTGACGTAAGACAAGGTTAGAGCGGCGTTAACAAAGTCGCCAAGACAGGCAGGAAGCGATGGAGCAGATCGCGACAGAACAAGGGCATCTTGCCCGTGCCTTTCGGCGCGGGCTGCTGGGCTGTGCGCTCGCTTTGGTGCTCGCGGGTCCGGTTTTCGCCAAGGATTGGAAAGTCGGGTCACCGCAGGAGCTGACGGAAGCCCTCTCGCGTATCGCTGCGGGAGATGTGGTTGAAATCGCGCCGGGAAATTATCCTGCGCTGACGCTCTACAAGAAGGCAGGCGAGCCCGAGGCACCGATCGTGATCCGTTCCGCCGATCCGGAAAAACCAGCCCGGATCGAGACCATGGATCTACGCGAGGTGAGTCATCTCGTGCTCGAAAATCTCACCTTCGATTACACCTATACCCCAGGCGATGCCGCCAATACGCGCCCTTTCCAGGTCTTCACCACGCGGGATTTGCAGATCCTCGACAGTCTCTTCGATGGCGATGTGGCGCCGCCCGATCCTGTCCAGCCCGAGCTTGGCCCCTTGCCGACTGGCTTCGGGTTGGCGCTGCGCTCCTCGACCGAGATAACACTTTCGCGCAACGAGTTTCGGGGGTTCTATCGCGGAGCGATTATCACCGACTGCACCGATCTGACGCTCGAGGATAACGACATCCACGCGATGCGGATGGACGGGCTCAATTTCGCGCAGGTCGAACGAGTGCGGATTGTCGGCAATCATATCCACGATTTCCTGCGTGCGATCGACACCGGCGATCATGCCGACATGATCCAGTTCTGGACCGCCGGAACAGAGCGCCCGAGCCGCGATATCGTGATTGCGGGCAATGTGCTGAATTCGGGATTGGGCGGGTTTACCCAGTCGATCCTGATGCGCAACGAACTCGTCGATCGCGGCGAGGCGGGCGAGGAGATGTTCTTTCGCAACGTCGAGATCCGCGACAACGTGATCGTCAATGCGCATCTGCACGGGATTACGGTGGGGCAGGCCGATGGCGTTAAGGTCGAAAACAACACGCTGATCCACAACGTTTTTTCCGAAGGTGAGACGCGCGATCCGGTGCTCTGGATTCCGCAGATACGGGTGGCAAAGACGTCGCGCGACGTGACGATCGCGCGCAATGCGGTCAGCGAGATCGCCGGGCCGGTCGGACAGGCCGACTGGCGCGTGAGCGGCAATCTCCTGATTCAGGATACGACGCCGGGGCGGGCGGATTTCTACGATGCACTCTTCGTGGCAGCGCGAACCGGTCTGCCTGACGACCTGACCAATTTCTCCTATCTGCCCGGCGGTGCTCTGGCCGGCTCTGGCGTGGGCGCGCCGATGCTTGATACGCTCGATCGAACGCATGGCTTCCAGCCGGTGATGCGCTTCGATCGCGCGCCCGAGGGCGGGCTCGACATGCTCTTTGACGCGCGCAAGACGCTATTGCCCGACGGCGTGAACCCCGAAGAGGTGCGCTATGACTGGACGATTGCGCAAACCGGAAAGATCGAGGGCGCGGACGTGCCGCTGCGCTTTGCCGAGCCCGGGATCTACAATGTCGCGCTGAAGGTGACGCTGCCCGACGGTCGCGCGGCCTCAAGCTCGGGCCGTATCGCGGTCATCGACGAGCGTGTCGTCAGCTATGATCCGCAACTCGGCCGGATCATCTCGCATGTGGGCGCCGAGCCCGAGGCGCTCGACACCTTGCCTCTCAGTCCCGGTGCGATCGAGTTCGGTCGCGGCGATGGGGCGTTGGAAATTCCGCCCGGCATGATCGCTCCCTTCTTCGGGGCCGACCGTTTCAACCTCCATTTGCGGCTTCGGGCGATGGGGGATTACAAATCCGCGGGCGAGCTCCTGCGCGTGCATCAGTCGCTTTTCGTGAAGGCCACGGGGCGAGGCAGTTTCACCGTGGATTTCCGGCCCGAGACTGGACAGCGCCTGTTCTTGCGCACCAAGGCGATCGCGCTCTTCGACGGGGAGTGGCACGACATCACGTTGCGCTATTCCTCGCGCGACAAGCTCTTCGAGGTGCTTGCGGGCGACGAGGTGATCGGAAAGGGCACTGTCTCGGGGCGGGTGCGCAAGATGGAATATTGGGGGCTGGCCTTCGGCAATCCTTTCGGCAACAAGGACAGCTTCCATGGCGAGCTCTCGGCGATCGATCTTGACGCGAGCGGCCCCACGGTGACCGGAGCGATGCGGTGATGCGGGCCGGCGCCCTGGGGCGCGAGGCCTATGGCGCCGCTCGATACGGTTCGCTGGCCGGGGCTCTTCCCGACGCAGCACTGGCAAAGACGAAATTGCCTTTGCCCGTCTTCATCTTCCTGTTGGCGATCCTGTTTCCTTTCAAGTTCAACCTCGGCTCGCTCGCGCTGACCGGTCCGCGTCTCGTCCTGATGGTGATGACGGTGCCGCTTTTCATCCGTCTTTTCACCGGACGCTACGGGCGTATCTTGCCGGTCGACTGGCTTTTCCTGTTTCACACGATCTGGCTGTCGATCGCCCTCGCGGTAAACAATCCGGACCGGGTGATCCAGCAAGCGGGCTCGGTCGGGATCGAGTTCTTCGGCGGGTATCTCATGGGGCGCGCCTTCATTCGCACCCGCGAGGATTTCGCGGCGCTCGGCCGCGTTCTGATCTGGTCGGTCCTGTTGATGACGGTGTTTTCGCTATATGAGACGAAAACCGGCACCACCTTGATCCCGACCCTGATCGACAAGATCCCCGGCATGGGAACGATCACGATCAACTATCAAGATCCCCGTATGGGACTTGAGCGCGTGCAGGGGCCCTTCGCGCATCCAATTCATTTCGGGCTTTATTGTTCGGTGGTTTTCGCCTTCGCCTTCGTCGCCTTCGACGGGATCAAGTCGCTGTCGTGGCGGATCGTGGCGAGCGGGCTTATCCTGCTCAACGGTTTTCTCGCCCTGTCTTCGGGCGCGCTGCTCTCGCTTCTTTTGCAGATCGGACTGATCGGCTGGTACATCGCGCTGCGACGTCTGGAGTGGCGCTGGTGGCTTCTGGTCGGGTTGGTGAGCCTCGCTTACGTGACGGTGGATCTGATCTCGAACCGCTCGGCGATCATGGTTTTCCTGAGTTATGCGACCTTCTCGGCCCATACCGCCTACTGGCGCACCATCATCTTCGAATGGGGCCTCAAGAATGTCTGGGCGAACCCGATCTTCGGCATCGGTCTCAACGACTGGGTGCGGCCCTGGTACATGTATTCGGGGAGCATGGACAATTTCTGGCTGGTGATGGCGGTCCGTTACGGAATTCCGGGGTTCCTGCTGGTAACGGCAGGGTATCTCTGGGGGCTCTTCAAGGTCATGTTCCGCGATTTCAGTGGCGACGTTAGGATGCAGAACTTCCGCAGGTCCTGGGTCTTCACCTTCGCGGGCATGACCTTCACGCTTTGCACCGTCTATGTCTGGGAATCGATATACGCCTTCACTTTCTTCCTTTTCGGTGCGGGCATGTGGATGCTGACGGAAGAGGTGAAGAATCGCTCCACCGACGACCGCAGCGAGACTGACGCTTCAGCGAATGGAGAAGACGCCGTGGGGCGCAGGTCCGGGCAGCGCAGCGCAGCCTATACGCGCTTTGCCCAGACGCATCGCCGCACCCCCCGCTAACGCCCGATCTTGGCCCGCGCGTCCGGGCTGAGCGCCGCCAGAACGTCCGCAGGCGGGGCCATCCCGAAGAAGCCGCGCAGCAGCGCTCCGGCTTCTGGCCGATGGCCCTTGGCGCCGAGTTGCGCGGCCTTCGCGAGCGACCAGAGCGCGCCGCCGATCAGCCCTTTGGGGAAGTGGCGGCGCAGGAACATCGCCCGGGCGCGGTGCTTGAAATATTGAGAGAAGGGCGAGGCGACCGAGCCCATCCGCTGCGAGCCGATCGCGGTGCCCGCGACATGCCGCACGACCGCGCCTTCACAAAAGGAAATCGGCAGGTCGCCCCGGCGCAACGCCCAGTCGACCTCTTCGTAGTAAAGGAAATAGTCCTCGGTCATCGGCCCCGCGCGCTCGACAAAGGCGCGGGTGGCGACAAGGCTCGCCCCGGTCACGAAATCGATCCGCGATGGGTCGGGGGTAGGGGAACTCGCAGGAGCGAACTGATTGAGGTTATGGGTGATCCCGGTGCGCCGGTCGATCACCCCGCCATCGATCTGAATCTTCTCCGGATCGTCGCCATAAACCACCCGATGTGCGATCATCGCCGCCCCGCGCGACCCCGGATCGTGGGTTGCGAGCAGATAAGGCGTCTCGGGAGGCACCACGCAATCGGGATTGAGCAGCCAGAAGCGCTCAAGGCCCGGATTTGCCGCCAGCCGGGCCAGTCCGAGGTTGACGCCCGCCGCGAACCCGCCATTGGTTCCGGCCTCGATCAGCGCAATCCCTTCCTGACCCGCCTCCGCCGCTCCCATCAGATCGGGAACCGCGGCACGGATCACATCGACCGTGTCATCGGGCGAGGCATTGTCGACCACGACCACATGCAGCGCGACACCCGTCGCCGCGCGCAGCGAGGCAAGGCACGCCCCGATCACATCGGCAGAGCGATAGGTGACGATGATGACGCCAAGCGCGGGACGGTCCGAGGCCATGATCGGGCCGCTCAGACCCCGCGCGAGAGGGCCGCGACGCCGGTGCGGGCGACCTCGGCCAGACCCAGCGGGCGCATCAGATCGGCGAAAGCGTCGATCTTCTCGGGCGTGCCGGTGATCTCGAAGACGAAGCTCTCCAGCGTCGAGTCGACCACATTGGCGCGGAAGATCTCTGCCAGGCGCAGCGCCTCGATACGCTTGTCGCCCGTGCCCGAAACCTTGATCAGCGCCAGTTCGCGCTCGACCGGCGAGCCCTCGACGGTCAGGTCCTTCACCTCGTGCACGGGCACGATCCGCCCGAGCTGCGCCTTGATCTGGTCGATCACGCTCTCGGTGCCGCGGGTGACGACGGTGATCCGGCTCTTGTGACCCTTGTGATCGACCTCGGCCACGGTGAGGCTGTCGATATTGTAGCCGCGCCCCGAGAACAGTCCGATCACGCGGGCCAGAACGCCCGCCTCGTTATCGACGATCACGGCGAGCGTATGCGAGCTCTCGATCTGGCTGTGGCTGTCGCGCAGGTCGTAGGCGGAGTGGCTCGAGGAGCCTTTCTTGATCTTCAGAGCGGCCATTGCCTCTCTCCTTTACGTTGTTCGGACCCGATCTTCGAATTGGTCCAAATATCCCGGGGGTCCGGGGGCAGCGCCCCCGGCCGCGATCACACCAGCGTCGCACCTTCCTTGAAGGCATCGGCATCGGCGGCCAGCAGCATCTCGTTATGCGGCTTGCCGCTCGGGATCATCGGGAAGCAGTTCTCGTGCTTCTCGACGAGGCAGTCGAACAGCACCGGCCCGTCGTAATTGATCATCTCCATGATCGCATCGTCGAGCTCGGCGGGGTCGGAGACCTGGATCCCCTTCCAGCCGAAGCTTTCGGCGAGCTTCACGAAATCGGGCAGGCTTTCAGACCAGCTCTGCGAGTAGCGTTCTCCATGCAGCAGCTCCTGCCACTGGCGGACCATGCCGAGGCGCTCGTTATTGAGAATGAACTGCTTTACGGGCGTGCGGAACTGCGAAGCGGTGCCCATTTCCTGCATGTTCATCAGCCAGCTCGCTTCGCCCGCCACGTTGATCACGAGCGCGTCGGGATGGGCAATCTGCACGCCGATCGAGGCGGGGAAGCCGTAGCCCATCGTGCCGAGGCCGCCCGAGGTCATCCAGCGGTTCGGATCCTCGAAGCCGAGGAACTGCGCGGCCCACATCTGGTGCTGGCCGACCTCGGTCGTGATGTAGCGATCCATGCCCTTGGTGAGCTCTTCGAGGCGCTGCAACGCATATTGCGGTTTGATCGTCTTTTCCGAGTTGGTGTAGGCGAGGCAATTCACCGCGCGCCACTCGTCGATCTTCTTCCACCATTTCTCGAGCCCGGCCTTGTTGACCTTGCGCCCGCGCGCTTTCCAGACCTTGAGCACATCTTCGAGCACATGGCCGATATCGCCGAGGATCGGCAGTTCGACCGGGATGATCTTGTTGATCGAGGAGGCATCGATATCGACGTGCACCTTGGTCGAGCGCGGCGAGAAATCGGGGATGCGCCCGGTGATCCGGTCGTCGAAGCGCGCGCCGAGGTTGATCATCAGGTCGCAGCCATGCATCGCGAGGTTGGCCTCGTAGAGCCCGTGCATCCCCAGCATGCCGAGCCACGACTTGCCCGAGGCGGGGTAGGCGCCCAGACCCATCAGCGTCGAGGTGATCGGGAAGCCGGTCGCGTCCACGAGTTCACGCAGCAACTGGCTTGCGGCGGGGCCCGAGTTGATCACGCCGCCGCCGGTATAGAAGACCGGGCGCTCGGCCTGTTCGATCAGCTCGACGAGCTGGGTGATCGCCTCGAGATCGCCCTTCACCTGCGGCTGGTAATTGTCGGTGCGCGCGGCCTTCGGCGGGGTATAGGTGCCGGTCGCGAATTGCACATCCTTGGGCATGTCGATCAGCACCGGGCCGGGACGGCCCGAGGTGGCGACGTGGAAGGCCTGATGGATCGTCTCCGAGAGCTTGTCGGTATCCTTCACCAGCCAGTTATGCTTGGTGCAGGGGCGGGTGATGCCCACGGTGTCGGCCTCCTGGAACCCGTCGGTGCCCACCATGAAGGTCGGGACCTGGCCGGTGAACACCACGAGAGGGATCGAGTCCATCAGCGCGTCGGTCAGGCCGGTCACCGCATTGGTCGCGCCCGGGCCCGAGGTCACCAGCACCACGCCGGGTTTGCCCGTCGAGCGCGCATAGCCCTCGGCCATGTGGACGGCGGCCTGCTCGTGGCGGACGAGGATGTGATGAATGTCGTTCTGTTGGAAAATCTCGTCGTAGATCGGAAGAACCGCGCCGCCGGGATAGCCGAAGATCGTATCGACCCCCTGATCCTTCAGCGCCTGCACCACCATCTTCGCGCCGGTCATCTGCCGTGCCATATGCTCACTCCATATTCCCGCCAACGGGTCCAGCCCCGTCTGTCGTCGCCGCATCGTCCTGTCAAGAAAAAGCCCCCGGCTTTGAGGCGGGGGCGCATGGGAACCTTCATGGTCAAACCGTTACCGGCCCATGCGCTTGGCTCCTACGATGACAAGAAGAATCGCATTCATCGCGAATTCCTTTTTCGATGCTTCGCGCGGACATTATGAGCGCTCGGAGGGGGCGTCAATGCCCAAAGCCTGAATAAAGTGTCGCGGGTGGCCAAATTTTTTCCCGAAAATTGCGCAAGCTGCGATTGCCGTCGCAACTTTGCGAAATTCACGGTGGTCCCGTCGCGGGGAATTGAGCATCGCGTGACGCAGGGTGAGGCGAAATGGGCCTGAAATTCGATCGCGTTGGGGTGGGAGCCGTCGGAGGTGGTCAAGTGATTATACCAGATTGCCCTTAATTGCTTGACCTTTCTTGTCCGCTCGGTCAATCACGGGAGCAATGGCCCTGAGGCGGGGCAAGAAACTAGGGAGGAAGTGAGATGGGCGCTTTGCTGGCCCTTTCACGACTGATCGACACCATCAACGAAAGAGTGGGCAAGGCAGTTGCCTGGCTGATCCTCGTGTCGATCCTCGTGAGTGCGACCAACGCCATCGTTCGCAAGTTGTTCGACATGTCGTCGAATGCCTGGCTGGAACTGCAATGGTATCTCTTCGGCGCGGCGTTTCTCGGAGCGGCGGCCTATACGCTCAAGCAGAACGAGCATATCCGGATCGACATCGTCTATGGCGCCTTCTCGCGCCGGGTGCAGCATTGGATCGACCTTCTCGGCCACATCTTCTTCCTGATGCCCTTCGTCATCCTGATGCTGTTCAAGCTGACGCCCTTCGTGATGCTGTCGCTGCGCTCGGGCGAGATGTCCACGAACTCGGGCGGCCTGATCCTGTGGCCGGCGAAGATGCTCCTGCTGATCGGCTTCTGGCAGCTCTTCTTCCAGGGCGTGTCCGAGATCATCAAGAAGATCGCGGTGATGCGCGGCCTGATCGAGGATCCCCATGCCGACAGCGCGGGGCATCACGGTCATGATCCGATCGCCGAAGAGGAGGGCCTTTGATGCTTGAGCTTATCGCGCAGAACATGGCCCCGATCATGTTCGTCTCGCTGATCGTCTTCCTGCTGATCGGCTATCCGGCGGCCTTCGCGCTCGCCGCCAACGGTCTTTTGTTCTTCGTCATCGGCGTCGAGCTTTCGGGCTACTCGGGTGGCTCGATCAACCTCAGCTGGCCATTGCTGAACGCGATGCCGGAACGCTTCTGGGGGGTCTTGAGTAACGAGACACTCCTGGCCATTCCATTCTTCACATTCATGGGGATCGTGCTGGAGAAATCCGGCATGGCCGAGGACCTTCTCGACACGATCGGCCAGCTCTTCGGCCCGGTGCGCGGCGGTCTGGCCTATGCGGTGATCATCGTGGGCGCGCTTCTGGCCGCCACCACGGGCGTCGTCGCGGCCTCGGTGATCGCGATGGGTCTGATCTCGCTGCCGATCATGCTGCGTTACGGCTATGACCGGAAGGTGGCGACCGGCGTCATCGCGGCGTCAGGCACGCTCGCGCAGATCATCCCGCCCTCGCTCGTCCTGATCGTTCTGGCCGACCAGCTCGGCCGCTCGGTGGGCGATATGTACAAGGGCGCGCTGATCCCGGGTCTGGTGCTGACCGGCATCTACCTTGGTTACGTGCTGGTGATGTCGATCATCAAACCGCACTCGATGCCCGCGCTGCCGAAAGAGGCGCGCACGCTGGGTTCTGGCGTGATGTCGCTGATCGTGGCGCTTGCGGGCGCCGTGGCCATCTACATCTTCGCCGAGAAGTATTTCGAGGCGAGCGGGTCGAGCGTCAACAACGCCGAGATCATCGCGGCAGGCGTGGCGGTGATCGCGATCTATGTCGTGGCACTGCTCGACAAGGGGCTGAAGACCAACCTGATGAGCCGTCTGGCGCAGCAGGTGGTCATCGTGCTGATCCCGCCGCTGGCGCTGATCTTCCTCGTGCTTGGCACGATCTTCCTCGGCGTGGCGACGCCGACCGAAGGTGGTGCGATGGGCGCGGTGGGTGCGCTCGTGCTCTCGGCAGTGAAGAAACGCCTGTCCTATCAGGTGGTGCGCGACGCGCTGGCCGCGACGACCCGTCTGTCGGCCTTCGTGCTCTTCATCCTGCTGGGGGCGCGGGTTTTCTCGCTCACCTTCTACGGCGTGAACGGGCAGATCTGGGTCGAGCACCTGCTGACCTCGCTTCCGGGCGGCCAGCTGGGCTTCCTGATCGTGGTCTCGCTGCTGGTGTTCTTCCTGGCCTTCTTCCTCGATTTCTTCGAACTGGCCTTCATCATCGTGCCGCTTCTGGCGCCCGCCGCCGAGAAGCTGGGGATCGACCTGATCTGGTTCGGCGTCATCCTGGGCGTGAACATGCAGACCTCGTTCATGCACCCACCCTTCGGCTTCGCGCTATTCTACCTGCGCTCGGTCGCGGCCAAGGTGCCCTATATCGACAAGGTCACCGGCAAGAAGATGGAGCCTGTGAAGACCTCGCAGATCTACTGGGGCGCCATTCCCTTCGTGTTCATCCAGATCGCGATGATCGCCATCGTGATCGCCTTCCCGGGCATGGTGATGCACTACAAGGGCAAGGTCGTGGATCCTTCCACGGTCGAGATCAAGCTGCCGACCATGCCGGGTCTGGATGGTGGCGGTCTTCCCGGGTTCGGTGGCTTGCCGCCGCTCGGTGCGCCGGGTGGAGCGCCCGCTCCGGGTGCGCCCGCACCGGGCGGCTTGCCGCCGCTGCCGACGCCGGGTGGCAACTAAGAGATCAAGCGGCGGCCCTGCGGGGCCGCCCTTTTCTTGTAACTGGAGAGACTGAGATGCGGATCGTTCGATACTTTCTCGTGGGGGCCGTGCTGGCAGGGCTGGCGGCGTGCGGAGACACCACGGAGCAGCGCGCGGCGACGGGCGGTGTGGGTGGCCTGGTCGTGGCGGGGCCCGTGGGCGCGGTCGTCGGGGCCGGGCTTGGCGTCGTCACCAAGACCAACTGACCCCTGAGCCGGGGAACCGGGAGAGGGGATCGCGCGTCTTCCTGATGGCTGGCCGCCTTCGCGGCTGATTGACCGGAAAGGAAAATGAGATGCGTAGTCTAGCACTTTTGATGGCGATGGGCCTCGTGGGCACGCTTGCGGCCTGTGGCGATACCGTGACCGAACGCGCCGCGACCGGTGGCGTGGGCGGGCTTGTCGTGGCGGGTCCCGTGGGTGCGGTGGCCGGGGCAACCGCCGGGGCTGTCACGACGCAGTAACGCGAGGGGCGGTGCGCTGATGTAGGGTCTTCCTGCGCCCCCGACCAAGGCCCCACGGCAGAAACGAAGAAGGCCCCGGAGTGATCCGGGGCCTTCTCGTTGTCTCAGGGGCGCTCTCAGAGCTTGAGGTTGCCCGCCGCCTGCTGGCGCATCATGAAGTAGTCGAAGTTGAACTCCGACAGCTGCCACCAGCCATACGCGTCATTGCGGAAGGCGAAGATGTGGTCATGCACCTTCTTGAACCCGGCATTCGAGGCGCCGATCTCGGCATAGACTTCCTGCGCGGCCTTGAAGCAGGCGTCGAGGATGTCCTGCGAGAACGGACGCAGCTGCGTGCCCTGCGCGAGAAGCGTCTTGAGTGCGGTCGGGTTTTTCGCGTCATAGGACGCCATCATGTCCGAGTTGGCCGCCTGGGTCGCCGCCTGCAGCGCGACCTTGTAGGCCTCGGGCAGTTGGTCATAGGCGTTCTTGTTGAACATGGCGTGCAGGCAAGCGCCGCCTTCCCACCAGCCCGGGTAGTAGTAGTAGGGCGCGACCTTGTAGAAGCCGAGCTTCTCGTCATCGTAGGGGCCGACCCACTCGGTGGCGTCGATTGTCCCCTTCTCGAGCGACGGGTAGATGTCGCCGCCGGCGATCTGCTGCGGCACGACGCCGAGCTTTTCCATGACCTTGCCGCCGAAGCCGCCGATGCGCATTTTCACGCCCTTGAGGTCTTCCACGGTGTTGATTTCCTTGCGGAACCAACCGCCCATCTGGGCGCCGGTGTTGCCGCACGGGAAAGCGGTGATGCCGTAGTTCGCGTAGAACTCGTTCATCAGATCATTGCCGCCGCCATAGTAGAACCAGGCGTTCTGCATGCGCGCGTTGAGGCCGAAGGGCACAGCGGTCGCGAAAGCGAAGGTCGGATCCTTGCCCCAGTAGTAGTAGGATGCGGTGTGGCAAGCCTCGACGGTGCCGTTGGAAACCGAGTCCATGGCTTGCAAGCCCGGGACGATCTCGCCAGCCGCGAAGACCTGAATGTTGAATTTGCCGTCCGTCATTCCCTTGACGTAATTCGCCATCGTCTCGGCCGCGCCGTAGATCGTGTCGAGCGATTTGGGGAAGGACGAGGTCATGCGCCAGGTCACGGTCGGGGTTTCTTGCGCAATGGCCGGTGCGGCAAGCGCACTGCCCGCAGCCGCGGCAGCCCCGCCAAGTGCGCCTTTGCGCAGGAAAGAGCGACGATCCATATGGTATTCCTCCCGGTTTTGGTTCTCGTCTTGACAGGTTCCGCCCGCTCCTAGCCCGAAGGCTCCCTCCGCGGGCGTCCATGGCGGTCACTTTACTTGACCGATTGCACCTGTAAACCGGCCTTTTCCGGCTTTTCCCGGTTTTTGGTCAAATCCTCGCGTGCCGAGCCTGCGGCATAAGGTTTCGCACACACATTTCGAATGGTCAGAAAAAAGCCCCGGCGCATCGCTGCGCCGGGGCCGGATCATTGGATTGACCAGTCGAGGCGACCGGTCAGGCCGGGACGGTCAGAGCTTGCCCTGGTTCGCCTGGCTCATCATGAAGTAATCGTAGTTGAACTCGGCCAGCTGTTCCCAGGTGAACCAGTCCTTGCGGAAGTCCTTGATGGCCCCCCAGATCTTCGCGAACTCGGCGTTGTTGGCCTCCATTTCCGCATAGACCTCGTTGGCTGCGGTGAAGCAGGCCTGCATGATCTCGGGCGAGAAGGCACGCAGCTGGGTGCCGTTGGCCACCAGCGTCTTCAGCGCTGCCGGGTTCTTCATGTCATACTTCTGGAGCATGTCCGAGTCAGCCGCCTGCGCCGCGGTGTGCAGCAGCGCCTGGTATTGCTTGGGCAAACCTTCCAGCTTCTCTTTCG
Source organism: Thioclava marina (assembly GCF_002020135.1). Classification (GTDB taxonomy): domain Bacteria; phylum Pseudomonadota; class Alphaproteobacteria; order Rhodobacterales; family Rhodobacteraceae; genus Thioclava; species Thioclava marina. The sequence continues at coordinate 229,042 of NZ_MPZS01000003.1, forward strand.
AGAAGAAGAAGTGGACCGTCGGGCCACCTTCCCACCAGCCGGGGTAGTAGTAGTAGGGCGCAACCTTGTAGAAGCCGAGCTTCTCGTCATCATAGGGGCCGACCCATTCGGTCGCGTCGATGGTGCCTTTTTCCAGCGCCGGGTAGATGTCGCCGCCGGCGATCTGCTGCGGCACGAGGCCGAGCTTTTCCATCACCTTGCCCGCGAAGCCGCCGACACGCATCTTCAGACCCTTGAGATCTTCGACCGAGTTGATCTCCTTGCGGAACCAGCCACCCATCTGCGCGCCGGTATTGCCGCCCGGAAGGCCGTAGAGGCCCTGCTTGCCCAGGAACTCGTTATAAAGCTCGATGCCGCCGCCGTGATAGTGCCAGGCATTCATGCCGCGTGCGTTGAGCGAGAAGGGCACCGCCGCGCCGAGCGCCCAGGTCGGGTCTTTGCCCCAGAAGTAGTAGCCCACGGTGTGACAGGCCTCGACGGTGCCATTCATCACGGCATCGGCGACCTGCAGGCCGGGGACGATCTCGCCCGCGGAGAAGACCTGGATCTTGAAATTGCCGTCCGAGGCTTCTTCGACCATCTTCGAGAGCACTTCCGCGCCGCCATAGATCGTGTCGAGCGATTTGGGGAAGGACGAGGCGAGGCGCCAGGTGATCTGAGGGTTGCTCTGTGCGATCGCGGGCGCAGCCAAGGTGCTCGCAGCCGCACCACCCAGCGCAGCTTTCGTCAGAAAGGAACGACGGTCCATGATGGATCCTCCCATGTTTGCTTCGAGATGCGGGGAGCATTGTCCCCGCCGCCCGCGCATCCTCCAATGATATCGCGGGCCTGTGGGGACCGTTTCACCACAGACCGAAACTGTCCAGTGATGGCGCGTGCTCAAACGCTTACGATCACAAAAAAAATTCTCAGAAATGGTTTGACGCGGGAGGGCTGCACAAGGGTTGGGCAGCTGCCTGCGAATCCGGCGACGGGTCCCGGCCCGAAGCCTTCAGCTTCCGCGTGTATCGGGCAATTGGATGCGGGCGACCTGCTCGGCGATCGGGTCGACCGAGAGCGGATGTGTCTCGGTTTCGTGGCTGGCCGGGTCCCCGATATCGATCCAGTTTCCGCCCTTGTAGATTTCGAGCGCACTGAAATTCGCCTTGTAGCCCATCTTGCGCGAGCCCGGCACCCAATAGCCCAGGTAGACATAGGGCAGGCCGACGCGGCGCGCGATCTCGACATGATCGAGGATCAGATAGGTGCCAAGGCTGTCCTTGATCCGTTCGGGCTCGTAGAAGGAATAGACCATGGACAGCCCGTCATCGAGCACATCGGTGAGGCAGGTCGCGATCAGCGCGCGCATCGAGCCCGGCGTCTCGGCGCTCTCGCGATATTCGATCACGCGCGATTTGACGGGCGTCTCCTCGATCATCGCGGCAAACTCGAAGATATCCATATCGGCCATGCCGCCATCGGCATGGCGCGTGTCGAGATAGCGGCGGAAGAGGGCGAATTGCTCTTCGGTGGCCCAGGGGCTGGTCGCGGTGCGGCGCAGGTCGGTATTGCGCTTGAGTACGCGGCGCTGCGATTTCGTCGGCACGAAATCCGCGACTCGGATCCGGGCCGAGAGGCAGGCCATGCAATCGGCGCAGGATGGCCGGTACAGCACGTTCTGCGAACGCCGGAATCCCTGCCGCGACAGCGCGTTGTTAAGCTTTTCCGCACCTTCCCCTTGCAGGGCCGTGAAAAGTTTACGCTCTGACCTGCCATCCAGATAGGGGCAGGGCTGCGGCGCGGTCACGTAGAACTGCGGAGCGAGCGGAAGCGAATGGCGCATGAATGCCTCGATCGGGGCGGGTTGGCTCGAAGGCTAGCAAAGAGGCTCGCACCCGCCAAGTGTTTCCTTCTCCACACATAGAAGGCGCCCCGGTCAGGTCAACCGGGGCGCCGAGGGAAGTCGGGAAGGGAGGCGCGATCAGGCGCGTTCGCTCACTTCGGCATCGTCCTCCTGAGCAGCCGCCTTGGCGCGTTCGTCCATGTACTGGTCGAACTCGGCCTTGTCGCGGGCCTCGCGCAGACGGCGCAGGAAGTCTTCGAACTCTTGCTGCTCGCGCTCGAGACGCTCAAGCGTGTCGGCCTTGTAGGCGTCGAAGGCAGCGTTGCCGGTCGTGCGCGAGACATGCAGGCGGGTCGAACCGCAGCAACCGAAAGCGCGGCGCTGGGTGGCCTCGCCGGTGCGCCAGCGGCGCCCGAACCGACCGGTGAAGAGAATGAAGAACAACAGAACCAGGCCCAGCGGGCCGGCGAAGATGAAACCGGCCACCATCAGCGCGATCCACGCGCCGGGGCCGTTCCCATCCATCCACTCGATCGCACGAGTGAACCAATTGCCGCGCGGAGCGGGAATCGTGTTGGTGGAATAGGCGGACATCGGAACCTCCGGGTTGAGTATGTGAATGCTTTTCACATCCCCAAGATCGGAAGCGGGCAAGCGCTTTGCAAGAGGGTATGTGAATGTTTTTTACATCCTTCGCGCAAAGCACCGGAATCACGTGTGTTTATTCGATGAAGTCGGCCCGTTTCGCGCCGCTGATACGCTCCAGATCGAAAGGCGTGATCGAAAAGACATGGCGCGGCGTGCCCGCCGCGGCCCAGACCGTGTCGAAATCGAAAAGCCGTGGATCGAGAAAGGCGGTGATCGGGCTGATATGACCGACCGGGGCGACGCCGCCGATGGCAAAGCCCGTCTCCGCGCGGATCAGGCCGGCATCGGCCTTGCCGAGCGGTTGGCCCGCGACGGCGCTTGCCTTCTCGGCGCTGACCCGGTTCGCGCCCGCGGTGATGAACAAAACGACATGCCCGCTCTCTTCACCGCGGAAGATGATCGACTTGGCGATCTGATCGACCTCGCAGCCCACCGCGTCGGCGGCCATCTGGGCGGTGCGCGCCTCTCCCGGTTCGGAAATCTCGAATTCAGCTCCCGCCGCCTCGAGCGCCGCGCGGACCCGTTTGAGTGATTTGCTCATTCCAACTGCTCCCAATATCCCCGCCGGAGGCATCCGGCATCTCTCTTTCGCACCCCGGCCGGGACATCTAGGACGAGATGCCGCCCCGATCCAATCCCCCCGATCCCCATTGACCCGCGCGCGGGGCACGGTAAGCATGACGCCATGCCTTTCGCCACCCGTCTCACCCGTGCCCCGCTCCCGTTCGAGCCCGAACGTGCCGCGGAAGCGCGCGCGCTCTTTGGCGATCTGGCGCCCGAGCTGTGTGAGCTTCTGGCCGGAACGGCCGGGTGCAGCCCTTATCTCAAGGGCTTGATGGAGAAGGAGGCAGACTGGTTGCGCCCCGCGCTTGCGGGCAACCCCGAGGCCGCGCTGGCCGAGGAATTTGCGCGCCTCGGTCCGGTCGCGCTGCCTGATCTGCCAAACGAGCTGCGCCGCGCCAAGCGCCGGGTGGCGTTGCTTGCGGGGCTGGCCGATCTCGGTGGGGTCTGGTGTCTCGAAGAGGTGACCGGAGCGTTGACGCGGCTGGCCGATCTCGCGGTCGATCTCGCCCTGAAACGGCTCGTCGGCGAAGAGATCCGGCGCGGCAAGATCCCCGGCGCGACCGAAGAGGACGCCGAGACCGCCGCCGGGATGGTCGCGCTCGCCATGGGCAAGATGGGGGCGGGGGAACTGAACTACTCATCGGATATCGACCTGATATGCCTCTTCGATGAGACCCGCTACGACTCGATCGACCAGATGGAGGCGCGCGCGGCGCTGATCCGGGCGACGCGGAAGATGGCGGGAATGCTCAATGACCGCACCGCCGAAGGGTATGTCTTCCGCACCGATCTGCGCCTGCGCCCGGATGCGAGCGTGACGCCGGTCTGCATCTCGATGGGGGCGGCCGAACTCTATTACGAATCCGAGGGGCGGACATGGGAGCGCGCGGCCTATATCAAGGCGCGCCCCTGCGCGGGCGATATCGCGGCCGGAGAACGGTTTCTCGGAACGCTGCGCCCCTTCGTCTGGCGCAAGCATCTCGATTTCGCGGCGATCCAGGACGCGCATGACATGCGGCTGCGCATCCGCGAGCATAAGGGGCTGCACGGGCCGATCGAAGTGCCGGGCCACAACATCAAGCTCGGCCAGGGCGGCATCCGCGAGATCGAGTTCTTCACCCAGACCCGCCAGCTGATCGCGGGCGGGCGTGACGAATCCTTGCGCGATCGCACCACCGTCGGCGGGATGCGCGCGCTTGCCGCGAAGGGCTGGGTGCCGGGTGATGTGGCCGAAGAGTTGATTGCCCATTACCGCGAGCATCGTGAGATCGAGCACCGCATCCAGATGGTCAACGATGCTCAGACCCAGCTCCTGCCCACGAACGAGGACGCGCTTGCGCGGATCGCGGCGATGATGGGCGAGGGGAATGTCGCGCGCTGGTCCGAGCGGCTGCGCGCGCGGCTTGAGCGGGTAGAAGCCCTGACCAATGATTTCTTCGCGCCCGATGAGGCGAGCGAGCGGCCAGAACTGTCCGAGAGTGCGCGCCAGATCGTCGAAGGCTGGAGCAGCTATCCCGCGCTGCGCTCCGAACGCGCGCGCACGATCTTCAAGCGGCTTGAACCGGAATTGCTGGGCCGGATGGCGCGGGCGGCCAATATGGATGAGGCGTTGACCCAGTTCGACGGCTTCCTCAAAGGGCTGCCTGCCGGGGTTCAACTTTTCTCGCTCTTCGAGGCTAGCCCGCAGCTGATTGATCTGATTGTCGACATCTGCGCAACAGCGCCGGGGCTTGCGAGCTATCTCTCGCGCAATGCGGGCGTTCTTGATGCGGTTCTGGGCGGCAGCTTCTTTTCGCCCTGGCCCGGGCGCGATGCGCTGACGGTCGATCTCGAGCGGCTTCTGACGCAGGCAGGCGATTACGAGGCGGCGCTGATCGCGGCACGTCGCTGGGCGAAGGAATGGAAGTTCCGCGTTGGCGTTCATCACCTGCGCGGACTGGTCGATGCGTCCGAGGCGGCGGGCCAATATGCCGATGTGGCGGGTGCGGTACTTGCAGCGCTCTGGCCCGCGGTCCAGGAGGAATTCGCGCGCCGTTTCGGGCCATGCCCGGGCAAGGGGGCGGTGGTTCTGGGGATGGGCAGCCTCGGGGCGGAGCGGCTTCATGCGCGCTCGGATCTGGATCTCATCGTTATCTACGATCCCGCCGGACAGGACTATTCCGAAGGCAAGAAGTCCCTTGCGACAAGGGCTTACTACGCAAAGCTCACCCAGGCGCTGATCACGGCGCTCTCGGCGCAAATGCCCGAGGGGATGCTTTATGAGGTCGATATGCGACTGCGCCCGTCCGGGCGCCAAGGGCCGGTCGCGACGGCGCTTTCGAGTTTTGCCGATTACCAGATGAACGAGGCCTGGACCTGGGAGCATCTCGCGTTGACCCGGGCGCGGCCGGTGGCGGGATGCGCGGATCTGGCCGCCGAGGTCGAGGCGATCCGGCTCGAGGTGCTTGCGGCCAAGGGCAAGGCGGAAAAGGTATTGCCCGATCTCGCCGAAATGCGCGCCCGGATTTTCGCGGCCAAGCCCGTGAAAGGGCGCTGGGAAGCCAAGATCGGAGCGGGGCGGTTGCAGGATATCGAACTTCTTGCGCAATGGTTCGCGCTCCACGAGGGAGCGCCGGCGCGCCGGGTCGAGGCGCAGCTCAGGATCGGACCGCGTGCGGGATTGGTCGACAAGCCGACGGGGGAGGCGCTCGCCTCGGCCTATCGCTTCTTGTGGAGACTGCGCGCGGGCGAGAAACTGCTGAGCGACGACGCGCGCGATCTTGAGGCGTTGGGCGAGGGGGCAACCGCCTTCATGCTGCGCGAGACGGGCATGGAGACGCTCGAAGCGCTTAGCGCGCGGCTCGAGACGGCGACAGCCGAGGTCGCGGCCATCGTCGATCGGATTTTGGGGGGCTGAATGGGGCGCAAACTGATGGATATGAACGAGGCGGATCCGAAAGGGCTGATCCGCGAGAGCTACAAGATCGACGGGATCGGCGAGGCCGAATGCCGGTCGATCTTCATGGATTGGGCGCTGAGCCTTGCTCCGGGTCTGGATGCGAAAGAGGCGATCCGGACGGTTTTGGTGGGGTATCAAGGGCCGCCCGAGCACCCGATGAGCCGGGTCCTCAGCGAAGGGCTGACCCGCGAGAGCGGAGCGCCCATGCGGCGCGGCGGCGCGCGCGGACGGCGCTTCTAGGGTCGCTCAGCGTGGCAGAGCGGCCGCCTCGCGCGCGAGCGCTTCGATCCCCGCCCAATCGCCCGCCTGCACCATCGCATCGGGCGCGACCCAGGATCCGCCTGCACAAAGAACGTTCGGCAAGCTCAGGTAATCATTGGCATTCTTTATGCTGACCCCACCCGTGGGGCAAAAGCTTACCTGCGGGATCGGCGCGCCGATGGCCTTCAGTGCGGGCGCGCCGCCCGAGGCTTCGGCAGGGAAGAATTTCAGCACGTCGTAGCCGATCTCGTAAAGCTTCATCACCTCGGAGGCGGTGGCAGCGCCGGGCAAAAGGGCCAGCCCCTCATCCTGGCAGGCTTTCACAAGACGATCCGTCGCCCCGGGTGAGACCCCGAATTTCGCACCCGCCGCTTTCGCGGCTTTCACATCCGCAGGCGTGAGCAACGTTCCGGCCCCGACAACGCCCCCCTCGACATCCGCCATCGCGCGGATCGCATCGAGCGCGCAGGGCGTGCGAAGGGTTACTTCCAGCGCGGGCAGGCCACCCGCGATGAGAGCTTTCGCAAGCGGGACCGCATGGGCCACGTCCTTGACCACGATCACCGGCACGATCGGGGCGAGTTCGCAGACCTTGCGGGCGGCGGCGGATTGTTCGGAAGGGGTCATGGGATCACTCCAGTCTTGGACGTCCGCGCGGGCGGAAAGGGCAGAATACCTCCGGCATGGATATCTGAGGCAATTGGACAGAGCGTTCTGAGTTCCAACAGCCCGAGAAGTTCCTCCGGAGGCAAGAAATCAAAGCACCACCGAGGCCCCGGAGGTCGCGGGGCCGACATGGGCACGGAAGGCAGCAAAGAGCTCGCGACCGATGCCGAACTGGTTGGCGCTCAGATCGGGCTGGACGGGGCTGCGGGCGTCGAACCCTTCAGTGAGGCAAGTCAGCTCGCCCGTCACCGCGTCGAGCCGCACGATATCGCCGTCCTGCAGCTTGGCGAGCGGGCCGCCATCAGCCGCCTCGGGCGAGACATGGATCGCGGCGGGCACCTTGCCCGACGCGCCAGACATCCGGCCATCGGTCACCAGCGCCACTTTCAGCCCGCGATCTTGCAGCACCGAGAGAGTGGGGGTGAGCGAGTGGAGCTCCGGCATCCCGTTCGCCTTGGGGCCCTGGAAGCGGACGACGACGATCGTGTCTTGCTTGAACTCGTCGCGCTTGAAGGCTTCCTTGACGTCCGCCTGATCGTGGAAGACCCGCACCGGGGCCTCGATCTGGCGGCGCTCTTCGGCGACGGCGGAGACCTTGATCACGCCGCGCCCGAGATTGCCATTGAGTTGCTTCAAGCCGCCGGTCTTCTGGAACGGATCGGCGGGTTTGCGCAGGATCTTGTCGTTGAGGCTGTCTTCCGGCCCCTCGACCCAGACGAGACCGTCTTCGGTCAGCTTGGCGTCCTGCGTGTAGCGCGTCAGCCCATCGCCCGCGACCGTCTTGGCGTCCTCATGCAGCAGCCCCGATTTCAGCAGGTGGCGGATCATGAATTGCAGCCCGCCGGCGGCATGGAAGTGGTTCACATCGGCCAAACCGTTCGGATAGACCTTCGCCAGAAGGGGCACCACCGAGGACACATCGTCGAAATCCTCGAGGTCGAGAATGATCCCTGCCGCGCGCGCCATCGCGGGCAGGTGCAGGATATGGTTGGTCGAGCCGCCCGTGGCCATCAGCCCCACGAGCCCGTTCACGAAGGCCTTCTCGTCGAGGATTTCCGAGGCCGGGCGGTAATCGTTGCCAAGCGCTGTAATCTCGGCCGCGCGTTTGGCGCCAGCAACCGTCAGCGCCTCGCGCAGTGGGGTGTTCGGGTTCACGAAGGAGCTGCCGGGCAGATGCAGCCCCATGAACTCCATCAGCATCTGGTTGGTGTTCGCGGTGCCGTAGAACGTGCAGGTGCCGGGGCCGTGATAAGAGGCCATCTCGGCTTTCATCAGCTCGTCGCGGCCGATTTCGCCCGCGGCGAATTGCTGGCGCACGCGGGCCTTTTCGTCATTGGGCAGGCCCGAGGTCATCGGCCCGGCGGGAATGAAGATCGCGGGGATGTGGCCGAAGGTGGCCGCCGCCATGATCAGGCCCGGCACGATCTTGTCGCAAACCCCCATATAAAGCGCCGCATCGAAAGTGTTGTGGCTGAGCGCCACACCCGTCGCGAGTGCGATCACATCGCGCGAAAAAAGCGACAACTCCATCCCCGGCTGGCCCTGCGTGACCCCATCGCACATGGCAGGCACTCCGCCGGCGACCTGCGCGGTGGCGCCAACCTCACGAAGCGCCGCCTTGATCAGCTGCGGATAGGTTTCGTAGGGCTGATGGGCCGAGAGCATGTCGTTATAGGCGGTGACGATCCCGATATTCGGTGAGCGCCCTTCGGCGAGCGCGTCCTTGTCGTCGCCCATCGCGGCATAGGCATGGGCCTGATTGCCGCAGGTCAGGTGGGCGCGGGCGGGTCCGGCCTCTGCCGCTTCGCGCATCCGGGCGAGATACGCGCCGCGCGGGCCTTCCGAGCGGGCACGGATACGATCGGTTACACGGGCGATTGTGGCGTCGAGGGTCATCGGCTTGGGCCTTTCCTTGCTCTGCGGCCGCCTGTGGGAGGCGTGGCGGACAGCGTGGATCGAAGGGATGCGCGTCCTCTAGCATGTTAGCGCTAACGTCGCAACCCGGAAAGCTACCTGTTTATGTGGGGCGGGGCAGGGCGCTGGCAAGGATCGGGGCTTTCGCGCTCAGGCGCTTGGCGCTAGGAAGGCCCAAGATCAAGGAGTGCCCTATGAGCCAGCCCCGTCCCGTTGTCCGCCTGCGTCCCAAAGCCGAAGCCCGCGCGATTCGCCACGGCTTCCCTTGGGTCTATGCCGATGAGCTTGTCGTCGACCGGCGCACCAAGACGATCGCGCCCGGAACGATCGCCACGCTCGAGGACGCCGATCGTCGCCCGCTGGCCACGGTCACGGTGAACCCGAACTCGAAAATCATCGCGCGGGTGATGAGCCGCGATGCGGAGGCACAGATCGACCGCGCCTGGATCGCGGCGAAACTGAGCCGGGCGCAGGAGATGCGCGCGCGGTTGTTCGCGACGCCTTTCTACCGGCTGATCCATGCCGAGGCGGATGGGCTGCCCGGCGTCATCATCGACCGCTTCGGGGACGCGGCGGTGATTCAGCCCAACGCCGCCTGGTCCGAGGTGATGATCGCGGATCTGGAGGCTGCGCTGGCCGAGGTCACGGGCGTCACGACGATCATCAAGAATGGCTCGGGCCGGGCGCGCAACCTTGAAGGCCTTACCGAGGAGACGCTCGTGCTGCGTGGTGGTGTCGATGCCCCGGTCGAGGTGCCGATGAACGGCGCGATCTACATGGCGGACCTGCTGGGCGGGCAGAAAACGGGGCTCTTCTACGACCAGCGTCCGAACCACGCCTTTGCCGCTCGACTGGCGCAGGGCGTGCGGGTGCTCGACGTCTTTTCCCACGTTGGCGGTTTTGCTCTGGCGGCGCTGGCAGGGGGCGCGCACTCGGCGATCTCGGTCGATGCATCGGCGCCGGCGCTCGACCTCGCGACCAAGGGTGCGCAGGCGATGGGGGCGGGCGATCGCTTCTCGACCCGTCAGGGCGATGCCTTCGATCAGCTCGACGCGTTGGGCCAGGAAGGCGCGCGCTTCGATCTCGTGATCTGCGATCCTCCTGCCTTCGCGCCTGCCAAGCCCGCGCTGCAAGCCGGACTGCGCGCCTATGAGCGCATCGCGCGGATGGCCGCGCCCCTCGTGGAAAGCGGTGGCTATCTCGTGCTGTGCTCATGTTCGCACGCCGCCGATCTGGCGCAGTTCCGCGCCGCCTGTACGCGCGGCATCGGCAAGGCGGGCCGTAGCGCGCAGCTGATCCATACCGGTTATGCCGGACCCGATCATCCGATGCTGCCTCAACTGGCCGAGTCGGGCTATCTCAAGTCGCTTTTCTTCCGGCTCGACTGATGCAGAAGATCCTGCTCGACGCCTGCGTTCTCTATCCGACGGTTCTGCGGGAAATTCTGATCGGGGCGGCGAAGGCGGGGCTCTACCACCCGCTCTGGTCGGCCCGCATTCTGGAGGAATGGGCCCGGGCCGCCGCGCGCCGAGCGCCCGCCGACGAGGCCATTGCGCGCGGTGAAATCGCACTGCTTCGGGCATCCTTTCCCAAAGCGGAGATCGCACCGCAACCGGGGATCGAGCAGCGCCTTGTCCTGCCCGACGACAACGACATCCATGTGCTTGCGGCGGCCATCGCGGGGAGTGCCGATGCCATCGTCACCTTCAACGCGCAGGACTTCCCGCGCGGTACCTTGGCCGGCGAAGGTCTGGACCGGCGCGATCCGGACGGCTTCTTGTGGCAACTCTTCTCCGAACATCCCGAGGAAATGCGGCAAGTGACCGAGGTCGTGCGTGCCGAAGCCGAGCGGCTGTCCGGCGAACCCCAGCCGATCCGTGCCCTGATGAAACGTGCGCGCCTTCCTCGCTTCGGCAAGGCTCTGGCGGGCTGAAGAGGGGGCGCTGCCCCCGTCGCCGGAGGGCGACAAATTGTGACCTGGCTGGGGGCGCTGCCCCCGTCCTCTTCGAGGACTCCCCCGAGATATTTCGATCAAGAAGAAGGCGGTTTCTTTTCTTCTTCTTGATGCAAATATCTCGGGGGTGAATTTCCGCAAGGAAAGAGGGGGCGGCGCCCCCTTTCGCCCTCTTGACCGGCTGCGATGGCGGGGTCATTGAAGGGTCATGATCGGTTTCATCACTTGCCAGACCCGTGGCACGGCGGATCGCCTGCTCGCTGACCTCGCTGACCGGCTCGTGCAAGCGGGGCGACCGGTGATCGGCATGGTGCGGGCGCAAGCTCCGCAGAGCTTCGAATGCGAAATGCATCTTCGGCTGCTGCCGGGGGGCGAAATCCGCGCGATCTCGCAGGACCTGGGCAAGGGCGCTTCGGGGTGCTCGCTCGACGCTGGTGCGCTCGAAGAGGTGGTCGCGCGGGTGGCCGCAGCCTTGGAACGTGCAGGGCCGGAGACTGTGGTCGTGCTCAACAAGTTTGGCAAGCAGGAGGCTGCCGGTCGGGGGTGCCGTGAACTGATTGCGCAGGCCATGGTGTCGGATCTGCCGGTGCTCCTGTCGGTCCCGCCGGAGACGAGAGCGGAATTCGACGCCTTCGCAGAGGGGCTCGCCGAAGAAATCGTGCCGGATATTCAGGCGCTTGAGGCGTTTCTCTCCCGCGAGGCCGCTTAATCGCAGCTGTGACATTGTTTGAGAGGCTGGCAATGCTAGACTCGAAGGGCGAAGGTGAGTAGAAGGGGCGCGTTAGCGCTAACGGATCTCAAACACGGAGCAGCCCATGGTTTCGCGCGTCATTCCCGTCGACCGGTTCGATTTGGTGATCTTCGGCGCAACCGGCGATCTCGCCAACCGCAAGATCCTGCCTGGTCTCTTCCGTCGCTTCTGCGCGGGCCAGATCCCCGAAGGCTCACAGATCATCGGGGCCGCGCGCTCCGAGATGAGCCCCGAGGAATTCCGCGAGCAGACCGCGGCGGCGATCGCCGAGTTCGGCGGCAAGCAGTCGGGGGATCGGGAAAGCCTCAAGGGGTTCCTCGCGCTTCTTGATTACGTGCCGATCGACGCGAAGGGGGAGCAGGGCTGGGAGGCCCTGAAATCCAAGGTGCGCCCCGAAGAGATCAATGCCTTCTATTTCTCGGTGGCGCCTGCGCTTTTCGGGGATCTCGCCGAGCGGCTGCACAAGCGCGGGATCGCCGGCAAGGACTCGCGGATCGTCGTCGAGAAGCCTTTCGGCCGCGATCTCGCGTCGGCCAGGGCGCTCAACGCGACGCTGGCCAAGCATTTCGATGAAACGCAGATCTATCGGATCGACCACTATCTCGGGAAAGAGACGGTTCAGAACCTGATGGCCGTGCGTTTCGCCAACATCCTCTTCGAGCCGCTCTGGAACAGCCAGTTCGTCGACCATGTGCAAATCACCGTGGCCGAAACGGTCGGCGTGGGGGGGCGCGGATCGTATTACGACAAGTCGGGCGCAATGCGTGACATGGTGCAAAACCACCTCATGCAACTTCTATGCCTTATCGCGATGGAACCGCCTTATCACTTCGACCCGGACGCGGTGCGCGACGAGAAGCTCAAGGTGATCCGCGCGCTTCAACCCGTCGCGCCGGCCGATATGGTGCGCGGGCAATACCAGGCGAGCAAGGATGCGCCGGGGTATCTCGAGGATGCCGAGAACCCGGCTTCCAAGACCGAGAGCTATATCGCGATGAAATGCCATATCGCGAACTGGCGCTGGGTGAATACGCCATTCTATCTGCGAACCGGCAAGCGCCTGCGCGCGCGAACGTCCGAAATCGCGATCACCTTCAAGGAGCCGCCGCATCTGATCTTCGACGAGGCCGAGGGCGAATGGCGCGAGAATGTGCTGGTGATCCGGCTCCAGCCCAACGAGGGGATGAACCTCAAGATGATGATCAAGGAGCCGGGGCCGGGCGGGATGCGCCTCGTGCAGGTTCCGCTCGATATGTCCTTCGCCGAAGCCCTCGGCGAGGAGGCGGACATCACCGATGCTTATGAGCGCCTGATCATGGATGTGATCCGGGGCAACCAGACTCTGTTCATGCGTGGCGACGAGGTCGAGGCCGCCTGGGCCTGGACCGATCCGATCATCGAGGGCTGGGAAGAGCGGGGCGACAAGCCGCAGCCTTATGACAGTGGCTCCTCCGGGCCCGATGACGCGCTGATGCTGATGCATCGAGACGGGCGCCGCTGGCGGGAGATCCGCGAATGATTTTCAAGAGTTACCCCGATCGCGAGTTCCTGATGATGGGGCTCGCCGATCGCATCGCGAGCCAGCTGCGCGAGACGATCCAGACGCAGGGGCATGCCACGTTTTCGGTGCCCGGCGGGACCACGCCGGGGCCGATCTTCGATATTCTCTCGGGTGTCGATCTCGATTGGGGGTCGGTCGCTGTGCTGCTCAATGACGAGCGCTGGGTGCCCGAAAGTTCCGAGCGCTCGAACACCCGGCTGATCCGCGAACGTCTGTTGACCGGGCGCGCGGCGAAAGCGACGCTTGTGCCGCTTTATGCCGACGCTCCGCGGCCCGAAGACCGGATGGAGGAACTGGCCGAGGGTATCAAGCCGCATCTGCCGATTTCGGTCCTGCTTCTGGGCATGGGCGCGGATATGCATACCGCGAGCCTCTTTCCCGGCGCGGACCGGTTGGCCGAGGCACTGTCGGACGATGCGCCGATCCTGCTGCCAATGCGGGCCGAGGCTGCGGGCGAGCCGCGCATCACGCTCTCGGCGCCCGTGCTGCGCGACGCGATGCACACCCATATCCTGATCACCGGCAACGAGAAGCGCAAAGCCATCGAAGCCGCCGAGAAACTTCCCGTGGAACAGGCGCCGGTGCGCGCCGTTCTCAAAGACGCGACCGTTCACTGGGCTGAGTAAACGATGACCATCTGGCAAGACCTCCTCGACAAGGCGCAATCCGTACAAAACCGCCAGATCGCGGAATTGTTCGAAAATGAAAACCGCGCGGCAGGGTTCAGTCGCGAGAGCGGGCCGTTCCTGTTCGATTTCTCCAAGACGAATATCGACGCGGAGACCTTGGATCTGCTGGTGGAACTGGCCGAGGAAAAAGACGTGGCCGCTCGCGCCGAAGCGATGTTCTCGGGCGCGAAGATCAACGAGACCGAAGGCCGCGCCGTGCTGCACGCGGCGCTGCGTAACCTCGACACGGACGTTTTCGTCGATGGCGAAAACGTCATGCCGGAGGTCCGCGCGACCTATGCGCGGATGGTCGATTTCGCCCGCGATGTGCGCGAGGGCAAGTTCACGGGGCAGGGGGGTGCGATCACCGATGTGGTCAATATCGGTATCGGCGGCTCCGATCTCGGCCCGGCGATGGCCACGCTCGCGCTCGCGCCCTATCACGACGGGCCGCGCTGCCATTTCGTCTCGAATGTCGATGGCGCGCATATCCATGACACGCTGGCCGATTTGGACCCCGAGACGACGCTGGTGATCGTGGCCTCGAAGACCTTCACCACCATCGAGACGATGACCAATGCCGAGACGGCGAAGCGCTGGATGGCCGCGAAGGTCGCGGACCCGGCACAGCAATTCGCGGCGCTCTCGACCTCCGCCGAGAAAACCGCCGCCTTCGGGATCGATGCGTCGCGCGTCTTCGGCTTCGCCGATTGGGTCGGGGGTCGTTATTCGATGTGGGGGCCGATCGGGCTGTCGCTGATGATCGCGATCGGGCCTGAGGATTTCGCCGATTCCCTCAAGGGCGCGGCTGTGATGGATGCGCATTTCCGCGCAGCGCCCTACGCCGAGAACCTGCCGGTGCTGCTCGCGCTGGTGGGCATTTGGCATAACCAGTTCTGCGACTACGCGACCCGCGCGGTTCTGCCCTACGATCAACGGCTTGCGCGTCTGCCCGCCTATCTCCAGCAGCTCGAGATGGAGAGCAACGGCAAGCGCGTCAGCATGGATGGCAAGGACCTGCCCTATCATTCAGGCCCCGTCGTCTGGGGCGAGCCCGGCACCAACGGCCAGCACGCGTTCTACCAGCTGATCCATCAGGGCACGCGGGTGATCCCGTGTGAATTCATGGTCGCCGCCGAAGGGCACGAGCCCGATCTGGCGCATCAGCACCTGCTGCTCGTGGCCAACTGCCTTGCCCAATCCGAGGCGTTGATGCGCGGGCGTTCGCTCGACGAGGCTACCGCGATCATGCGCAAGAAAGGGCTCGATGGGGCCGAGCGCGACCGTCAGGCGCGCCACCGTGTTTTCCCCGGCTCGCGGCCATCGACGACTCTGCTTTATCCCAAACTGACGCCGGAGGTCTTCGGCGGGATTGTTGCGCTTTATGAGCACCGCGTCTTCGTCGAGGGCGTGATCCTCGGGATCAACAGCTTCGACCAATGGGGGGTGGAGCTTGGCAAGGAACTGGCGCTTGCACTGGCCCCGGTGCTGAGCGGCGAGGATTCCGGGGAGGGCAAGGACGGCTCGACCCGTCAGCTCGTCGCCCGCATCCGTGCCTTGCGGGGCTGAGATCCCACGCTTGTGACGGAACGGTCCCTCTGCTCGGGCGTTTTTCCTGACTGGACTGTAATCTGTTGAAGGAGAGGGCCGATGATCGAGAAGATGGACAACAGCCCTGCGGGCGTCGCGGGACTCGATGTCTCCGGCACGGTTCTGGCGCGCGATGTGACCGAGGCATTGCGCATGGTTGCGCCAACCGAAAGCCTGCTGGTTGAGGTTGCGCCGCGCTTCGATGGGTATATGGCCGAGCTTGTAGGCGGGATGCGCCGCGCGTGCCGCGACGGGCAGGCACAACGCTGCGCGCTGGTAGTGCCGGAAGACATGCGCGACGAGGCGACGATGCAGGGCGAGGGCGACGGTCTGCGCATTTTCACCGCACGAGAAGCCGCAGAAAGCTGGCTTGCCTCTTAACGCAGACCGATCTCGGCGAGCGCCACGGCAAGCTCGCGGGGCAGGGCGTCCTCTCGGGCACGCCCTTGGGGCAGATCGCGCGGCGCGTCCTCGGGTTTGAGATAGCGCCAGCCCTGAAACGGACGGCGCATCAGTGCCTCGGTGCGCACCACCTCCCGGTCGAGCACGATCGCGCAACGGGCGATCCCGTCTGCGCCCATCACTTCCGACAGTTCCAGCACGCGTTGTCGCGCCAGCACGGCCCCCTTGAACACCCAGTAGAGCGAGCCGCCGTTCAGGATCTCATCCGCGCGTTTCGGCCACATCCGCGTGACATGCATCGCCGGGCCCTTGCCGTAGCGGCTGGCCTGCCACGCGATCAGGTCCTCGACCTTCTCGGCGCCCACGCAAAGTTTGATCAGATTGACGGTGTCATTCTTTCCCATGGTTTCTAGTTAGGATTTTGATCCCGTCGCGGCAATGTCCGATTTGCGTCTGGTCAGGACGAGGGGCCTTAGGTATAGTGTTTATCCGCCCCCGGCGCACGATATGCGGCGGGGGCGTCTGATTTCTGAGCATATCCGCACCGACCGTCGAGAGGACCGAATGAGCCGTTTTGCCGCCCCCATCGCCGAGCAGATCTGGGACATGAAATACCGCCTGAAAGAACAGGACGGCACGCCCATCGACGCGACGGTGGAAGATAGCTGGCGACGCATCGCGCGGGCACTGGCCGAGGTCGAGGACGAGCCTGCGGAGTGGGAAGAGAAGTTCTACAACGCGCTGGAAGATTTCAAATATCTCCCGGCTGGACGGATCACCGCAGGTGCGGGGACGGGCCGCGCGGTGACACTGTTCAACTGCTTCGTCATGGGGACGATCCCGGACAACATGGGCGGGATCTTCGATATGCTGAAGGAAGCCGCGCTGACGATGCAGCAGGGCGGTGGAATCGGTTATGACTTCTCCACCATCCGGCCCCGCGGCGCCGAGGTGAAGGGCGTGGCCGCCGATGCCTCGGGCCCGCTGTCATTCATGGATGTCTGGGATGCGATGTGCCGCACGATCATGTCGGCGGGCTCGCGCCGCGGTGCGATGATGGCGACGATGCGCTGCGATCACCCCGATATCGAGAATTTCATCACCGCCAAGCAGGATTCGGCGCGGCTGCGCATGTTCAACCTGTCGGTGCTGGTGACCGATCCCTTCATGGAAGCCGTGAAGGCCGACAAGCCGTGGGATCTGCAATTCGGCGGCAAGGTCTATCACACGCTCAACGCCCGTGATCTGTGGAACAAGATCATGCGCGCGACCTACGATTACGCCGAGCCGGGCGTGATCTTCATCGACCGCATCAACAAGATGAACAATCTCAACTATGTCGAGCAGATCGCCGCGACCAACCCCTGCGGCGAGCAGCCCCTGCCGCCCTATGGCGCCTGCCTGCTTGGCTCGATCAACCTCGCACGTCTGGTGACCAACCCGTTCGAAGGCAATGCCGAACTGGATCCGGCCAAGCTCGACGAGTTGGTGCGGCTCGCCGTGCGGATGATGGATAACGTGGTCGACGCCTCGCGCTTCCCGCTGGAACAGCAACGCGAAGAGGCGCAGAACAAGCGTCGTATCGGTCTTGGCGTGACGGGGCTGGCCGATGCGCTTTTGATGCTGGGCCTGCGCTATGGCTCGGAAGAGGCCGCCGCCCAGACCGAGGCCTGGATGAAGCTGATCGCGCGGGCGAGCTATCTCGCCTCGGTCGATCTGGCGAAGGAAAAGGGCGCGTTCCCGCTCTTCGATGCCGAGAAATATCTCAACTCCGGCAATATGTTGCAGATGGATGATGATGTGCGCGAGGCGATCCGCACCCACGGCATCCGCAATGCACTGCTGACCTCGATCGCACCGACCGGGACGATCTCACTTTACGCGGGCAATGTGTCGAGCGGCATCGAGCCGGTCTTCGCCTATGCCTATACCCGCAAGGTGCTGCAGCCCGACGGCTCACGCACCGAGGAAGAGGTGGTCGATTACGCCGTGCAGATGTGGCGCGACAAGTTCGGCGACACCCCGCTGCCCGACTATTTCGTCAACGCCCAGACCCTCGCGCCGCTCGATCACGTCCGGATGCAGGCGGCGGCGCAGAAATGGATCGACTCGAGCATTTCCAAGACCATCAACTGCCCCGAGGATATCGCCTTCGAGGAGTTCAAATCGGTCTATATGGAGGCCTGGGACACGGGCTGCAAAGGCTGCACCACCTACCGCCCGAACGATGTGACGGGCTCGGTTCTCAGCGTCTCCGAGAAAGAGGAGAAGGCGCCGGAAGTCGATCAGGGCGCCGAGGTGGTCTACCTGACCGAGCCGCTCGACCGTCCCGCCGCGCTTGAAGGTTCGACCTACAAGATCAAGTGGCCGGGCTCCGAGCACGCGATCTACATCACCATCAATGACATCGTCCAAGGCGGCCATCGCCGTCCCTTCGAGGTCTTCATCAACTCCAAGAACATGGAGCATTTCGCCTGGACCGTCGCGCTGACCCGCATGGTCTCGGCCGTGTTCCGCCGCGGCGGGGATGTGTCCTTCGTGGTCGAAGAGCTGAAAGCCGTGTTCGACCCGCGCGGCGGCGCTTGGATGCAGGGCAAATACGTCCCCTCGATCCTCGCGGCGATCGGCGGTGTGATCGAGCGCCACATGATCGCGACGGGCTTCATCGAAGGCGAGGGAATGGGCCTGAAATCCGACCCCGAAGCCGAGCGCATGATCGTCGGTGAAGCCCCGCGCGGCAAAGCCTGCCCGTCCTGTGGCAGCTACGCGATGCGGATGGTCGAAGGCTGCATGACCTGCGCCGATTGCGGCCACAGCAAGTGCGGGTGACACGGGCGAGGGGCGGAGTTATTATTGAGCGCCGCATAAAATGTCCATTCCGGTAGGTTTTTGTCCATTCCGGCAAGCATAAAGTGACCATCGAAGGCTCTGCCTTCGATGGTTTTTATTTCGTTTCAATGCCTTGTCTGTTTTTCTGCGGTAGGGCTTTCTGACCCGTTTTCCGGCACTCCGGCCCGGTTGACGTCGCCTCGGGAAATCGACTTAACCTCCACCCAAACACGGGTTTCCAATCATCACGGCGGTTGTTTTGCCGAGATTGAGTATGGCAGAAGACCATCGGTCATTCTCGGCGGCCCGTGGCGGTCGGCCCTTCTCGCTCCATCGCGCAAGATTCGGAGATCGTGATCGCGCCGGGGCTTTGCTGTCTACCTTCAGCCATTCCGGCTCGAGGGAGCCCCCAGACTATCGAGATAGAGCGCGGCAAGCGCCTGCGCATTGCGCGCGAAACTTGGGTCGCGGCTGTGCTGGGCTGCAACGATGGCCCCGTCGATCAGCACCGCGAAGCTGCGTGCGACCTCGGCCACGTCGCGCGCCTGCAACTCGATCGCCTGCGCCTTGAGCCAGGTGATCAAGTGCTCCTTGTGCAATTCGGCCGCGCGGCGCACCGCGTCATTTCCGGTATCGAACTCGGCCACCGCGTTGATGAACGGGCAGCCGTAGAAGCCGGGATCCGCGAACCAGTCCTGAAGCACGTCAAAGACGGCGAGAAGCCTGTCGCGCGCCGAGCCCTCAACTTGTGCGAGCCGACCGAAGAACCATTCGCGCCATGTCTCGCCCTCGGCCTGCAGCACCGCGGCGATCAGCTCTTCCTTCGAGGCGAAGTGATTATAGAGCGTGGCTTTCGCCGTCTCCGCGCGTGCAAGGATGGTGTCAATGCCGGTCGCGGCGAAGCCGTGATTGCAAAACAGGTAGGAAGCGGCGCGCATCAGGCGCTCGCGTGCATTTTTCGAAGGACGAGCGGCAAAACTCCAACTCAGGCTGCCATTGGGGCAGAGATTTTGCAGACCGTCTTCCATGACATCACCTTATCGCTTGGATGCAATTCATAATAACTCTGTGTTTGGCTCGCACGACTCACAAAAAATTGCAAGACAGATTGGTCCATTTTGTCGCAGGGAAACCCTGCCTGGAAACCGCTGAATTTTCGCAGAACGCGGTATCAGCCGCCCGAATGCGGTCAGTCTACCACAATTTTTGCTCATATTTTTTGCATTCCATGTTTCTTGCGGCCGAGTGCTTCACTTCGATTGACGATCCTGTCTCACGGTGCGGTGAATAGACAGACCTGTTCGTTTTTGTCCTGGAAGGAGATCCGATGGCCATGACGCTCACCCTGTCCGACAGCGCTGCGCAAGGCGCACAAGACGCCCCGCATCGCCGCGCTGTTCCGGTCGGGGCCCATGTCGCGATCAAGGGGCTGAGCCATGCCTATCGCCGCCACGACGGCAAGGTGCTGGACGGGATCGACTTCGAGATCAAGGCCGGCGAGATCGTGGCGCTGCTGGGCCGGTCGGGCTGCGGCAAGTCCACGCTGCTGCATATGCTATCGGGCCTGACCCACCCGTCCGAGGGCGAGGTCGTTATCAACGGCAACAGGATCCATGAGCCCTCGCCGAAATGGGTCATGATGTTCCAGGCGCCTTCGCTGTTTCCGTGGATGACCGTGGCCCAGAACGCGGCGCTCGGGCTGAAATTCACCCGTCGCAATGACCAGATCGCGAAGCGCATCCCCGAGATCCTCGAGCTTGTCGATCTTGGCGCCTTCGCCGATCGCAATGCGCAAGAGCTCTCCGGCGGCCAACAGCAGCGCGTAGCACTGGCCCGTTCTCTCGCCCCCAAACCCGAGATGCTGCTGCTCGACGAGCCGTTCTCGGCGCTCGACGCCTTCACCCGGCGCAACCTCCAACGCGATGTGCGCCAGATCGCCCGCGATCTCGGGCTGACGCTCGTTCTGGTGACCCATGATGTGGGCGAGGCTGTCCGCATGGCCGACCGCGTCATCGTGCTCAAGGCCAATCCGGGTCGGGTCTTCGAGGACACCGTGATCACGCTCTCGGAGGAGGAGCGCAGCGGCGGCTCCGACGAATTCCAGGCCGAACACAGCCGCCTGATGAACATCTACTCGCAGGCCGCGGACGCGCCGGGCGAGGAGACCGAAACCCCCAATGACTTCACCCAGATCTGAACGGAGACGCGACCGATGACGAAGAAAACCTGCTCTCATAATCACCCTCACGACCTGCACGCCGCCTGCTGCGGTGGCGAGGAAGGGTTTGATCCGGGCCGCCGTCAGACGCTCGATCTGTTGGCCAAGGGCGGGCTCGCGGCCATGCTGGGCGGGGTGGCCGCTGGCCTGCCGCAGATGGCGCGCGCGCAGTCCGATGATGTTCTACGCATCGGCTACCTTCCGATCACCGACGCGACGCCGCTGCTGGTCGCTCATGCCAAGGGGTTCTTCGAGGAAGAGGGCATCAAGGCCGAAAAGCCGACGCTGATCCGGTCGTGGCCTGCGCTGATCGAGGGCTTCGTCGCGGGCAAGTTCAACCTCGTGCACTTCCTCAAACCGATCCCGGTCTGGATGCGCTACAACAACAATGTACCGGTCAAGATCATGGCCTGGGCGCATACCAACGGCTCGGCGCTGGTGGTCGGCAAGCATACCGACGTGACCGATTTCGCGGGCCTCGGCGGCAAGCAGGTCGCGGTGCCGTTCTGGTATTCGATGCACAATATCGTGCTGCAATACGCGCTGCGCGCCAATGGCATCAAACCGGTGATCAAGGCGCAGGGCGAGGCGCTGGCGCCCGACGAGTGCAACCTGCAGGTTCTGCCGCCGCCGGACATGCCGCCCGCGCTTGCGGCGAAGAAGATCGACGCCTATATCGTGGCTGAGCCGTTCAACGCGCTGGGTGAGCTGAAGGCGGGCGCGCGGATGCTGCGCTTCACCGGCGATATCTGGAAGAACCACCCCTGCTGCGTCGTGTGCATGCACGAGGAAGACACCGCCGCCAAGCCCGAATGGACGCAAGGCGTGATGAATGCCGTGGTCAAGGCCGCCATCTATGCCAGCCAGAACAAGGCCGAGGTGGCCGAGCTTCTGTCGAAGGATGGCGCAGGCTACCTGCCCGCGCCGGCCCCGGTCGTAACGCGCGCGATGACACTCTATGCCGATCATCCCGAGTATATCGAGGAAGGCGCGATCAAGAACGAGGCGGAATTCCATAACGGCCGGATCGACTTTCAGCCCTGGCCCTATCCCTCCGCGACCAAGCTGATCGTCAAGGCGATGAACGAGACAGTCGTGGCGGGCGAGACCACCTTCCTCGAAGGGCTCGACCCGGAGTTCGTGGCCAATGACCTCGTCAACTACGACTACGTAAAAGCCGCGCTCGAGAAATACCCCGAGTGGAAGGCCGACCCGTCCGTTGCGGGCGGCGCGGATCCCTACACCCGCGAGGAGATCTTCAAGCTATGAGTGACGCGGTCCAGCTCCCTTCCACGATCCTGCGCATCCCGCGCCTCGGCTCGGCGCGCAGCCTGATCAACGCGCTGATCGGTATTGCCGCGCTGATGGGCGTCTGGTGGCTCGGCGGCTTCATCGTCGAGAACGATCCCGACCTCTATGCCTTCTCGGATTTCGCGCCGGCCCCCACGCTCGAGCGGCTCTGGGAGATGATCGTCTCCGGCGAGGTGCTCACGATGTCGGGCCCGTCGCTGCAACGGGTGGGGCTGGGCCTTCTCTTCGCCGCAGCGTTCGGGGTGCCGGTCGGCATCCTGATCGGCCGGGCGCCGAGGATCCACGAGGTCACCAACGTGCCGTTCCAGTTCCTGCGGATGATCTCGCCGCTGAGCTGGATGCCGATCGCCGTCATGGCGTTCGATACCTGGGACGGGGCGATCGTGTTCCTGATCGCGATGGCCGCGGTCTGGCCTATCCTGTTCTCGACCGCCGCGGGCGTCCGCCGGATCGATCCGGCCTGGCTCAAGGTCGCCCGTAACCTCGGGGCGGGTCCGCTGCACCTCTTGGGCACGGTGATCCTGCCCGCAATCGCGGTCGACGTGATGCAGGGGATCCGGCTCGCGCTGGGTGTGGCCTGGGTGGTGCTTGTGCCTGCCGAATATCTCGGCGTCACCTCGGGTCTTGGTTTCGCGATCAACGATGCTCGCGACACGCTCGACTATTCCCGTCTGGCCGCAACGGTCGTGGTGATCGGGGTGATCGGTTTCGCCCTCGACGCCGCCATCGGCCAGCTCGTCAAGAAGTTCAACTGGGTCCGCGCCGCCGCGCACTGACCTGCAATTCACAGACAGCAACAGGAGGTATTCCCATGTCTGAACCCGCCACCGCACTCACCGGCTGCCTTGCCCCCACCGCCGAGACCTCGTGCCTCGCGCCGATCTCGAAGGAAGGTCTCGATGACCTGATCGCCAAGGGCAAAGCCGATCCGAAAGCCGTCAAGACGCTCAAGTGCAAGACCGTCGCCGAGGGCCGTTTCCGTCACGCGAACTATATCCGCAACCTCGAGCCCTACATCGTCGACGAACCGCCGGGGCTGCTGGGCGACGATACCGCGCCGAACCCTTCCGAGGCCTCGCTGGCCGCGCTCGGCTCCTGCGTCGCGGTGGGGCTGCACGCCAACGCCATCGCCCGCGGCATCACGATCCAGAAGCTCGAACTGGAGCTGGAAGGTGACCTGAACATCACCGCCGTCTGGGGCACGGGCGACGTGTCCGAGAAGCCGGTCGGTTTTACCGACGTGCGCATCAAGGTCGATATGGAGGCGGATTGCCCGCAAGAAGAGATCGACGCGCTGATCACCCATGTGACGCAGTGGTCGCCGGTCTTCAACACCTTCTCGCGCCCCGTGAACATGGTCGCGGAATCCGTCTGATCCGGCGTAGGGAAACGCGCTTTGATACAAGGCGCCGCGCCCTCTTCGGGCGGGCGCGGCCCTCCTCTCCATCAACCAAGGACCCGAACCGATGAATGTTGCAGCCCCCATCACCGCCTATGATCCCGCCGAGGTCGAGCGCGTCTCGGTCGAGATGCTGGCCCCGCTCGCACGCAAGATCGATGATGAGCGGATCTATCCCGAGGATGTCGTGCGCGCCTACGGCGCGGCAGGCGCCTATGGCACGCATATCGGCGGCAAGGACGCGGATGTCGACCTGACGACAGCGGTGCTCGCGATGGCGCGCGCCTCCGAGGAATGCCTTTCCACCGGCTTCTGCCTCTGGGCGCAGGATACGCTGGCTTGGTATATCGCGAGCTCCGACAACGACCACCTCAAGTCCGAACTGCTGCCCCAGGTTGCGCGCGGCGAAGCCCTGGGCGGCACCGGCATGTCGAACCCGATGAAGGCGCTCGGCGAAATCGAGCCGATGCGCCTGAAGGGCGAGCGCGTCGAGGGTGGCTACAAGGTCAAGGGCCTGCTGCCCTGGGTCTCGAACCTGCCCGAGGACGGCTATTTCGGCACGATGTTCCATGTCGAGGTCGAAGGCCAGGTCCAACCGAAGCGGGTGATGGCGATCATCCATGCGGGTTGGGAGGGCATCAAGCTCAAGCTCGACCACGAATTCGTCGCGATGGGCGGCACCGCGACCTGCAATGTGCAGTTCCGCGATGTCTTCGTCTCCGATGACTGGGTGCTCGCTGATCCGGCCGAGCCCTTCGTCAAGCGGATGCGCTCGGGCTTCACCCTGCTGCAATGCGGGATGGCCGCCGGGATCATCAAGAACTGCATTGACCTCATCAAGCAGGTCGAAACCCCGCTCGGTCACGTCAACAAATATCTGCCGACGCAGGCCGCCGATCTCGAGGCCGAGTATGACGCGTTGGTCGCCGAGGTCGTCGAGCTCTGCGCCACGCCCTACGATGAGAGCGACGCCTTTTACCTGCGCGTTCTCAAGGCCCGCCTTGCGGGCGGGGAACTGGCGATGAAGGCGGCGCATTGGGCGCAGCTGCATCAGGGTGCGCGTGGCTATGTCACCCATGGCGCGGCACAGCGCCGCCTGCGGGAAGCCTATTTTATCGGCATCGTGACACCCGCCACCAAGCATTTGCGGATGCTGATCGATCAACTCGAAGCCTGACACGACCGGACGTGGCGCGGGGAGAATTTCACGCGTCACTCCACTCTCGCGATTGTCCGACGATCCAACAACAAGGCGCCGTTCAGGGACGGCGTGAACAGGGAGTATTGTCCAATGGAAACGACACTTGTTACCCCCGCGGAACTTCATGCGTTGAACGAAGCCGGTCTGGCTGTCGTGATCGACACGCGCGATGCCGACAGCTTTGCCGCCGGCCACATTGCGGGTGCTGTGAACATGCATGACATCTTCACCTTCCTCGCCACCTCGGATGCCGCCGGCATGCAGACGCTCAAGGAGAAGTTCGCCGCCGAATTCGCGGCGGCCGGGCTGGATGGCGAAAAGACCGCCGTGATCTACGAGGCATCGATGAATACCGGCTTCGGCCAGTCCTGCCGCGGCTTCTTCCTGCTGTCCTTCCTCGGCTATCCGAAGGTGAAGGTTCTGCATGGCGGCTTTGCCGCCTGGGCCGCGGAAGGGCTGCCGATCTCGACCGCGCCCGTCGCGCCCACACCCGGTGGGTTCGAGATAGGCCCGGCCGCCGCCGCGATCATGATGGATGTCGCCGACATGAAGGCCGCGATCGACGACCCCGAGGCGGTGATCCTCGACGAGCGGGACATCGACGAATGGATCGCCGAAAGCTCCTCGCCCTATGGCAAGGATTTCTGCCCGCGCAAGGGTCGCATTCCCGGCGCGGTCTGGATCGAGTGGTATCGCATGATGAAACCCGGCCCCCATGGCCCGCAGATGAAATCGGGCGCCGAGGTTCTGGCCGAATGCGCCACCGTCGGCATCACTCCCGATACACCGGTCAAGCTCTATTGCTTCAAGGGCGCCCGCGCCTCGAACACCTTCCTCGCGCTGAAAGAGGCCGGGGTGAAGGATGTCGCGATCTATTTCGGCTCGTGGAACGAATGGTCCCGCGATCCGTCCCTGCCAATCGAGGAAGGGCTGCCCTACGGCGCCTGACCCTGCAATCCCCATCATCTGACAAGGAGATATCAAGATGACCACCCGTGCCGAACTCACCGAGAAGATCGTCGCTCACAAGACCTTCAACGACATCAAGTGGAGCGATGTCGCTGCCGCCGTCGGCCAGTCCAAGGAATGGACCACCGCCGCGCTGATGGGCCAGATCTCTCTGTCCAAGGAGCAGGCTTATGCCGCGGGCAACGCGCTTGGACTGAATTTCTCGGACGAGGAGATCGCGCTGCTGATGACCGTGCCCTATCGCGGCTCGCTGCCGACCGCGGTGCCGACCGATCCGCTGATCTATCGCCTCTACGAAGTGGTGAACGTCTACGGCACCACTATGAAGGCGCTGATCGAGGAAGAATTCGGCGACGGCATCATGTCGGCGATCGACTTCACCATGGACATCACCCGCAAGGCCGATCCCAAGGGCGACCGCGTGCAGATCGTGCTCGACGGCAAGTTCCTCGGCTACAAGATGTATTGACCGGCAAGGGGGCGGGCCTTTGCTGCCCGCCCCGATCGCCCCTGAAAAGGCATAATCCATGAAACCGATCGTCATCATCGGCGCAGGGCAGGCAGGCCTCGCCCTGGCCGCGAAGCTGCGCGCCCTTGGCTGCGAGACGCCGATCAAGCTGATCGGGGCCGAGCCCGCTCCGCCTTACCAGCGCCCGCCGCTGTCGAAGAAATACATGTTCGGAGAGCTCGACCGCGAGCGTCTCTACCTGCGCCCCGAAACCTTCTACGCCGAGAACGCGATCGAGCTGATCACCGGCACATGCGTCGCCGCCATCGAGGCTGCCGAAAAGATCGTCGTGCTGGATGACGGCACCCGGATCGCAGCTTCGCAGATCGCGCTTTGCACCGGGGCCGATCCGATCCGGCTGCCTGCGGCGATCGGCGGTGATCTGGCGGGCGTCTACACGATGCGCAACCTCGCCGATGCCGATGCGATGGCCGATGAATTCCGCCCCGGCGCGCGCGTCCTGATCGTCGGCGGGGGGTATATCGGCCTCGAGGCCGCCGCGGTCGCTGCCGCGAAAGGCTTGCAGGTGACGTTGGTCGAAATGGCGCCCCGCATTCTCGCACGGGTCGCCTGTGCCGAAACCGCCACCTGGTTCAAGGCCCTGCACCAGAGCCATGGCGTCGATATCCGCGAGGGGATTGGCCTGTCGGAACTGACCGGGAAGGGCGGTCGCGTCGCGCGCGCACGCTTGTCGGATGGCTCCGATATCGAAGCCGATTTCGTTGTCGTCGGGATCGGTGTGCGTCCTGGCGTAGCGCTTGCCGAAGCTGCGGGGCTGGCTATCGAGAACGGGATCCGCACCGATGCGTTCGGCGCGGCCTCGGCCCCAGGTATCTGGGCAGCGGGCGATTGCGCTTCCTTCCCGTTTCAGGGCTGCCGAATCCGGCTGGAATCCGTGCCCAACGCGATCGATCAGGCAGAGGCCGTGGCTGCGGCGATGCTGGGTCAGGGCGCGCCCTATGTCGCAAAGCCGTGGTTCTGGTCGGACCAGTTCGACGTGAAACTCCAGATCGCGGGGCTGAACACCGGCCATGACCGGGTGATCGTGCGGCAAGGCGACAAGCTTGGCACGGTTTCGCATTGGTATTTCGCAGGCACGCGCCTTTTGGCCGTCGACGCGATGAACGATCCGCGCGCTTACATGACCGCTAAACGCTGGATCGAGGCCGGCCAGTCGCCCGAACCCGCGTCGCTGGCCGATCCCGCAATCCCGCTCAAATCCGTGCCGCTCGCGGCGCCGCAAACCGAACTTGCAGAGGCTCCATGATCACCGTGACTTTCGAGGGAGCCGACGGCTCCCGCATCACCACAAAAGCCCGGCCGGGCACCACCTTGATGGAAGCCGCCCGCGCGGCCTCGGTGCCGGGCATTCTTGCTGAATGCGGTGGGGCGTGTTCGTGCTCTACCTGCCATGTCTACGTGGCTCCGGATTTCTTCGACCTGCTGGAACCGGCGGGCGAGATGGAGCTGGATCTTCTGGATTTCGCCTGGGAGCCCGATCCTGCGAGTTCGCGACTGTCCTGCCAAATCGTGCTGAACGAGGCGCTCGAGGGGCTCGTCGCACGTGTTCCGGAGCGGCAGGGTTAGATCCACGCCCCTTCATTCGGCTGATGGCCGACCTGTCGGCGTCTCTCGTGCTCCACGCTGCCACCAATTTTCGCCCAAAGCTTCCCGGTTCGCTGATTGGGGGCGGTCCAGAGAGCTTATCCTGAGAACTGCGCTTCGAATGACTTCGCCGCATGGAGCTTGCCGCCATCCCTTTCGACTATGGCTACCCGAAGTTCCTGGTTATGAAGTGCCGCGATCACCAAAAAAGGCGGTCGTTCCCCGCGCCGTGCTGAAACGTCCACTATTCGAGATAGAGGGCAAAAATCGAGACAACATCGCTTGGAGCACCCACGATATAGGGGGCTTTCCAATGGTTGGGCTTTGCGTCACCGAGCCAGTTGAGCGGAGGGTTCTCTGCGCAACAACGTGTTTTGGTCGATCATGAAGTCATTGGAAATCGGGTAGGCCGCAGCGCCCAAGGCACGAATGATCGAGCCGAAATGACCGGCGCAAATATCGGGCTGATAGATCCCTCTGAGATCCAGGCGATGGAAATGCCGGTCGACCTCGGCGACGAGGCGGTCGCGGACGGCGTTGGGAAGGGCGCCGTCTATGATCACGGCTTCGAAATCGATCACGGCTTGTGCCGAGACGATAGCGTGAGCGAGACTTCTGGCTGCTCGGGTGATCCAGTGCGAAAGTGTGGGTTCGAATGCCGACCAGTCCGCATTGTCGTCATATAGCAGGTTTGTGTCGAGGTTTTGCTCGGTCAGAAGATTTGCGAAGACGGAGAGTGAAGCATGGTCGATCAGGCGATGGCCGCCGGGTTCGTCGGGAATCCGTAGCGGCCCGAAGCCGCCTGAATTCCCCCATCGCCCCGGAAAGACGCTGCCATTGAGAACGACACCACCCCCGATGAATGTGCCGATGAAGAAATAGATGAAATCCTGCTTTTCGGTTGGTGGGCCGAATACAAGCTCGCCACGGCAGGCGGCGGTGCCGTCATTCTCTACGGAGATCGGGCCGGGGAGAAGAGCGGCTAGCTCGACATTGACGTCGAAGGTGCGCCATTTCTCTAACTCTTCGCGTGGCGCGACGAAATCCTCGGCCCAGTGCCAGAGTTCCGAGGGCATCGCGATTCCGCTCGCCGCCAGATCTTCGCGTTTGAGCTTGGCCGAACGAAGCAGCGGTCGAAAACTTTCCTTGATGAAGGCGATCAGGCCTTGCGGGCTGGGGTATTCGTGTGTTGCCGTGCGTCGCGCGGCAACCCCGCCTATGAAGTTTATAACGACCATGTCAAAGCTTCGCCGGCCAATTTTCAGGCCGAGGTAGTGCCTTGCTTCGGGATTGAGGCGCATCGGCACGGACGGTTGGCCAACGCGTCCCCGAATAGGGGCTCCGCGGAGCAGTAGTCCGTCATTCTCCAGCGCCTTGAATATCTCTGATACTGCGTTTGCCGACAGCCCGGTGGCGCGGGTTGCCTCAGCTTTGGTGAGCGTGCCGTGGCGACGAATTAGATGGAGCACGAGGCGCTCGTTTACGTCTCTAACGGTCGATTGGTTGGAACCCTTGAGGGGCACGGATTTCAGAGGGCTTTCTCGGCGTCTTGGGGTCATCGTTCACCATTTTGGAGATCGGCGCGGAGGTGCGGCGTCGCGTGGCTCAAGGGTGCCCGGATGCTACGCGGCGGGCGTTTCGGGTGCAAGCGTTCTGGAAAATTCTATCGCAATAAAACTTCATTCGGAAGTTTTTATTGACAGATTGAAGTTCGGGAGAGTAGTGCTTTTTCAGCTTCGGGAAGGGGAGGAGGGTCCAGTCATCGCGGCGCATCGGTCAGGATGCTGATGCTTCGATCGAATCGATTGGACGGAAAAAAACTTTTCCATGAAGTTTTCATCGATTGCTCAGGATGCTTAACAGCAAGGGAGAAGGTAATGAAATTCGCAAAGAGATGCGTCGTCGGTCTTTGTGCTTCAGTCGCTCTGGTCGGTGTCGCCAGCGGGGCTTCAGCTCAGACATCCGCCTGTCTGATTACGAAGACTGATACGAATCCGTTCTTCGTGAAAATGAAGGAAGGTGCTGTCGCGAAGGCCAATGAGCTGGGCATAAAGCTGAACACCTATGCCGGTAAGCTCGACGGCGATGTCGAGAGCCAGGTCGCAGCGGTCGAAAGCTGCATCGCTGCCGGTGCCAAGGGGATCTTGATTACCCCCTCCGACAGCCGGGCGCTCGCACCCGTCGTAGAGAAGGCCCGCGCCGCGGGTGCGCTGGTGATTGCGCTCGATACCCCGTTCGAACCGGCCAGCGTGGCCGACGCGACCTTTGCCACCGATAACTTCAAGGCGGGCGAACTGATCGGAGAATGGGCCAAGGTGAAGCTCGGCGACAATGCAGCCAACGCAAAGATCGGCTTCCTCGATCTGAACGCGAGCCAGGTCTCGGTCGATTATCTGCGTGATCAGGGCTTCATGAAAGGCTTCGGCATCGACATCAAGGATCCCAAGAAGATCGGTGACGAGGACGATCCGCGCATCGTTGGTCATGACGTGACCAACGGCAATGAAGAGGGCGGCCGCACTGCGATGGAAAACCTTCTGCAGAAGGATCCGGGTATCAACGTCGTCTACACGATCAACGAGCCTGCCGCCGCCGGTGCCTATGAGGCGCTCAAGGCTGTTGGCCTCGAAAACCAAGCGACGATTGTCTCGGTCGACGGTGGCTGCCCCGGCGTTCAGAACGTCAAGGACGGCGTGATCGGTGCGACCTCGATGCAGTTCCCGCTGCTGATGGCCTCGAAAGGGGTGGAGGCAATCGCCGCTTTCGCCAAGGACGGCACCAAGCCGCAGAACTCTGACGGGCTCGACTTCTACAATACCGGCGTCGAGCTGATCACCGATCAGCCGGTCGACGGCATTCCCTCGATCTCCTCGGAAGAGGGTCTCAAGAAGTGCTGGGGCTGAACCTCGGTAAACCGATCGGAAGGGCCGCAGCGTGTGGCCCTTCCCGCATTGGTGCCGTCTGACGGCCTGACACACATCGGAGAAAGAGGATGACGGACATGACTCAGACCGTACCGCCGCGCGGGCAGTCCTTCGAACACGACCTCGACAAGAGCGACAAGACGGTTGCCGCCTTTGAGAAAAAGAAGCGCGGACTGATCGGTTCGATCCAGCACGGGTTGCATGGCAATCCGACACTGGTCCCGGTGATCGTCCTGTTGCTCTCGGTTGCGGCTTTCGGGCTGATCGCGGGTGGCAAGTTCTTCTCGGCATTCAACCTGACCCTGATCATGCAGCAGGTCTCCATCATCGGGATTCTCGCCGCGGCGCAGTCGCTGATCATCCTGACCGCGGGCATCGATCTGTCGGTCGCGGCGATCATGGTGCTGATGTCGGTGATCGCGGGCAATCTCGCCGTCTATATGGGCGTGCCCGCGCCGCTGGCGCTTTTGGTGGCCTTCGCGGGCGGCACCGGAGCGGGGCTGATGAACGGCTTCCTGGTGACCAAGGTGAAGCTGCCGCCCTTCATCACGACGCTGGGCACCTGGTCTATCTTCTATGCACTGAACCTGTGGCTGTCGGGCGCGCAGTCGATACGCTCGCAGGATATCGACAAGGCCGCGCCGCTGCTGAAATTCTTCGGCAATACGATCGCCATCGGAAATGCGCGGCTTACCTACGGTTCGATCCTGATGGTCGTGGTATTCCTTGCGCTCTGGTATCTGCTGAACAAGACCGCCTGGGGCCGCCATGTTTACGCCGTGGGCGATGACAAGGACGCGGCGGAGCTTGCCGGTATCCGCACCGATCGCACGCTTCTGTCGGTCTATGGCTTGGCTGGTCTGGTCTGCGCCATCGCGGCCTGGGCCTCGATTGGTCGCGTCGGTTCGATCTCGCCGCAGGCCTTCTACGAGGCGAACCTGCATTCCATCACCGCCGTGGTGATTGGGGGGATATCGCTCTTCGGTGGGCGCGGCTCGATCCTCGGCGCACTCTTCGGCGCGCTCATCGTGGGCGTGTTCCAATCTGGGCTGCGGCTTGCGGATGTAGACGTGCTTTGGCAGGTCTTCGCGATCGGCTGGCTCATCATCATCGCGGTCGCGATCGACCAATGGATCAGAAAGGTGTCGGCATGAAACGCGAACCCATCCTTACCGCGCGCGGTCTGGTCAAGCGCTATGGCCGCGTCACGGCCCTCGACAATTGCGATTTCGACCTCTACCCGGGCGAGATTCTGGCGGTAATCGGCGATAACGGAGCGGGGAAATCCTCGCTGATCAAGGCGATTTCCGGAGCCGTGCAGGTCGACGAGGGCGAGATCCGGCTCGAAGGTCAGAAAATCAGCTTCAAATCTCCGCTTGAGGCGCAGGATGCAGGGATCGCGACCGTTTATCAAACACTTGCGCTCTCTCCGGCACTGTCGATCGTCGACAACATGTTCGTGGGTCGTGAGCTGCGCAAGCAGGGCGTGATGGGGCAATGGTTCCGGATGCTCGATAAGCCTGCGATGCGCTCTTTCGCGCGTGAAAAGCTCAATGATTTGGGGTTGATGACGATTCAGGACATCGATCAGGCGGTCGAGACGCTTTCGGGCGGTCAGCGCCAAGGCGTGGCGGTCGCCCGCGCTGCCGCTTTCGGCTCGAAGGTGATTATCATGGACGAGCCCACCGCCGCGCTCGGCGTGAAGGAGAGCCGACAGGTTCTCAACCTGATCCTCGATCTCAAGGCCAAGGGGCTGCCGATTATCCTGATTTCACACAATATGCCCCACGTCTTCGAAGTCGCCGACCGGGTTCATGTCCACCGGCTCGGCAAGCGCTTGTGCACGATCGATCCGAAGAAACACACAATGTCGGATGCGGTGGCCTACATGACCGGCGCCAAGCAGCCCGATGACGTGAACGAGGCCGCCTGAAAATGGAGGTGCTCGCGGCCCATAAACAGGCGGTGCTCGATCTGGTCGATCGTGTCCATCGGACGGCGTCGCGCACGGTCATTGGGATCGCGGGCCCGCCCGGCTCGGGCAAGTCGACGCTCGCCGAACTGGTCGTCGAGGCGCTCAACGCCCGGGCGGACCCAGCCTGTTCGGCGCGGTTGGTGCCAATGGATGGTTTCCACCTCGACAATGCCGAGCTAGACGCGCGCGGCTGGCGTATGGTTAAGGGCGCGCCCGAAACTTTCGATGTCGAGGGTTTCGTGGATCTGGTGACGCGGTTGCGCGACGACAGCGCCGATATCGCCTATCCGCTGTTCAGCCGCGCCAAGGATCGCACCCTGCCGGGCGCGGGATCGGTTGCCGCAGCGACGCGGGTCGTCGTGGTCGAGGGGAATTACCTGCTGCTAAGCGATGGGGGATGGTCGAAGCTCAAGGCGCTTTTCGACGCGACCGTGATGCTTGCACCGCCAATGGACGTGCTTGAGCGACGGCTCATCGCTCGCTGGCTCGAGCATGGGCTCGCCCCCGATCAGGCCCGCAGCCGCGCCCGCGGCAACGACCTGACGAATGCCCGCCGGGTGTTCGAGCAGAGCGCTCGGGCCGACCTCATCCTGACGCTGCCCGAGGCCGAAGTCGCGGCCGAGATGGAAAGGAGCAACCAGACATGAAGATCTTCGCAGATACCGCCGATATCGCGGCCATCCGATCACTCGCCGAGGCTGGGCTGATCGACGGCGTGACCACCAATCCGAGCCTGATCGCCAAGGCCGGCGCCCATATCCTCGCGGCGGTCGCCGAGATCGCCGCGATCGTGGACGGACCGGTTTCCGCCGAAGTCGCCGCGACCGATTACGACACCATGATGCGCGAGGCAGCGGTGCTCGGAAAAATCGCACCGAACATTTGCATCAAGCTACCGCTAACGATGGACGGGCTTCGCGCTTGTCGTACGCTGCGGGAAGAGGGCCGCGAGACCAACGTGACGCTTTGTTTCTCGGTCAATCAGGCGATGCTCGTAGCGAAGGCGGGTGCGACCTATGTCTCGCCCTTCGTTGGCCGACTCGATGATATCAATCTCGACGGCGCGCAGCTGTTGCGCGATATCCGCACGGTGTTCGACAATTATCCCGAGCTTGATACGCAGATACTCGCAGCTTCCCTGCGCTCGGCAAATCATGTGACAGAAGCGATGCTGGCGGGCGCGAATGCCGCAACGCTCCCGCCTGGTGTGATCGAGGCGCTCGTTGCGCACCCTTTGACCGACAAAGGCCTGCAGGGTTTCATGGCTGACTGGGCTTCGACGGGGCAAAGCATTCTTTAGGTACGGTGGCCCCCGCCGAACCAAACCCGCTTCAAGAAATCGGTTCGTGACCTTCGGCTTTCTTGGCTTCTGAGCGCATTGCCCATTTCCCTCTCGGGAAGGTCTTCCGATGCTCGCCGATCGAGAGCGCATGGTGGGCGTGCTGAACGTCGGAACCTGACCAATTGTCGGAGTGCCTCAGGTTCCACTTCGCGTAGAGGAGCCTTTCCGCGCTCGGGGAGGGGAGCTGTCATCCGACGGGGGGCGGAATTTTACCTCTGCACCGTGTATCTGAGGCCAAGCGAAATGCGCGAGCAAAGTGCTCGCGCATAGCTGGCCAAGTCTGCTTACCCCTTCACGATCATCCGGTAGCGAAGCTGGTCGAAGATCACCGCGAGGATCAGCAACAGCCCAATCAGCACCATCTGCATGTAGGAGCTGACCTGCGCGAGGTTCATCCCGTTTTGCACGAGGATGATGAAGAAGGCGCCAAGCACCACATTCTCCACCCGGCCGATCCCGCCGCGCAGCGATACCCCGGCGATGACGCAGGCCGCGATGCTCTCCATCGCGATCGTGCCGCCGAGGTTTGCGTCGCCGCTCTCGACGCGGGCGGTCAGCAGCAGGCCGGTCAGCGCCGCGATCACCGCGCAAAGGCCGTAGACGAGGATCAGAACGCCGCGGGTGTTGATCGCCGAGAGATGCGCCGCCTTGATATTGCCGCCCACGGCATAGATCCGGGCGCCGACGCGGGTGCGCGCCATCAGTACCCACATCGCAAGGATCGCGATTACGGCGATCACCACGGGTACGGGCACACCGAACACCCGACCGAAGCCGAACGTGTCCCCGAAGGCGAAGGGCAGGCCCGAGACAGGCACGCCACCGGTCAGGAACAGCGCCAGCCCGGTCCCCACCGACGATACGCCCAGCGTCATGATGAAGGGCGAGACGTCGAAGAGCGCGACGCCGATCCCGTTGACCGCCCCCACGATCAGCGCTACCGCAAAACCCGCGGAGGCACCGATCAGGATCACGAGCCAGACAGTATCGGGAAAGATCTGCGCCGCCCATGTCATCGCCAGCGCCGAGACGACGGAACTCAGCGCGATCACCGTGCCCACTGACAGATCGAACCCCCCCGAGATCAGCACCAGCATCTGACCCAGCGACACCAGCACCAGGTAGACGGATTGCCGTGCCACGTTGATCAGGTTCTGCGGCGAGAGGAAATTCGGCGCGGCGATCGTGAAGATCACGATGGCGGCGATGAGGAAGAACGGCAGCACGCCGAGCTTGATGAAGATACGCAGCGGCAGCGCCGCCAGCGACGGCTTGGAATTGGCCTGCATCATGCGGGGCTTCCTTCTGTGTCTTTTTGTGTCTGTTGGGAGGCGCCGGGCTGGTCGAAGAAATAGCGCAGGACGATGTCCTCGCGCAGATCCTCGCGCGGCAGCTCGGCGGTGATCTTGCCATTGGCGAGCACGATGGCGCGATGCGCGAGGTTCATCACCTCGGGCAGATCCGACGAGATCACCACGACGGCTTTCCCGGCCTCGGCCAGTTCCGCGATCAGCCGGTAGAGCGCCGCGCGGGTGCCCATGTCGACGCCCACGGTGGGCTCATCGAAGATGTAGAGGTCGGCCTCATGCCCGAATGCCTTGCCGAAAAGCACCTTCTGCTGATTGCCGCCCGAGAGCTTGCCCACGACGCGCGCGCGATAGCTTTCGGGCAGTTCGACGTGACCGAAGATTTCGGCCGCGCGGGTGCCTAGTTGGCGCAGGCGCAGCAGGGGGCCGCCCTCGGCCATCAGGTCCATAACGAGATTGACCTGCGGCGTCTCGGCGAGGATCAGCCCCTCGTGCTTGCGGTCGGGCGAGAGATACCATGCGCCCGCCTTCACCAGCTTGCGCGTCTGCGCACCCGTGACGTCCTGGCCCTTGAAGCGGACCTGTCCGGCGTGGGTCGGGTTGAGCCCCATCACCGAGCGAAACAGCCGTGACTTGCCCGAGCCCACGAGGCCCGCGACGCCCAGAACCTCGCCGCGCCGCACCTGGAACGAGGCGTGCTCTATGCCCGGCGCGCCGAGGCCTTGCACATCGAGGATGACCTCGCCGGGCCGATGGGCAATGGTCGGGTAGATGTCGCGGATTTCGCGCCCGGCCATCATGTCCACGAGCGACTGCTCGGTCATGTCAGCCATCGGCGCGGTGCCGATATGCGCTCCGTCGCGCAGCACCGTCACGCGCTCGGCGATGCGCTCGAATTCATGCACGCGATGCGAGATGTAGATGATCCCCACGCCCTCGGATTTGAGCCGCGCGATCACCTCGAAAAGCTGATCGACCTCGCGATCGGTCAGCGAGGCGGTGGGCTCGTCGAGGATCAGTACCGACAGATCGCCCTGCATCGCTTTGGCGATCTCGACCATCTGCTGCTGAGCGCGCGACAGGCGCGCCACGGTCATGTCCGGGTCGATGTCGAAGCTCAGATCCGAAAGGATCTTCTTTGCCCGCTGGCGCATCGCGCGGGGCGAGAGGAACGGGCCCAAACCCGGCTCGTGGCCGAGAAACATGTTCTGCGCCACGCTCATCGTCGGGATCAGCGAGAATTCCTGAAAAACGGTATGGATGCCCTTGGCCTGCGCATCGGCCACCGATGCGAACTGGACCGGCTCGCCGCGTATCTCGATCGTGCCGGAGGTCGGCGTGTTGGCGCCCGCCAGAAGCGAGATCATCGTCGATTTGCCGGCGCCGTTCTCGCCGAACAGCACATGCAGCTCGCCCGCGTAGAGGTCGAAATCGACGGCATCGAGGGCGAGAACGCCCGGATAGGCCTTGCTCAGCCCGCGCGCCTGCAGAAGCGGTTTGCTCGTCATTGCCTGTCTCCCAAGGCAGGAAATCGCGGCGCCGGAGGGGTTGACCGGCGCCGCGCGTCGTCAGTTCACCGAAAAGACCGGCTGGAAACCGTCCGGCGGCAGCACAGCCGAGC
Organism: Thioclava marina; assembly: GCF_002020135.1. GTDB lineage: Bacteria > Pseudomonadota > Alphaproteobacteria > Rhodobacterales > Rhodobacteraceae > Thioclava > Thioclava marina. The sequence goes on from NZ_MPZS01000003.1 coordinate 265,990, forward strand.
GGGGCGTGTCACCGATATTGTCCTTGGTGATGACGAAGATCTTCGGACCCACATGTTTGACATAGTCCTTGCCTTCGAGGATCCGCACCGCCTGATCGACCGCAATGCGGCCTTGGATCACCATCGAGTCCGCCGGGGCCGCCTCGATGAAGCCGCGCTGGATGCCGCTATAGACACCGGGCGTCAGGTAGAATGCGAGGTTGCCGACCTTGTCGGTCAGGCCGCGCTCGCGCAGCAGGCCCTGCGCCACTTCCGCCGTCACTGCGGTGCCCGCGATATATTTGATCTCCGGATTGGCCTGCAGCACGTCCTCGACCAGCTTGAGCTGGGCTTCCTTGCCGGTATCGCCGTAGCGCGGCTCGAGCACCTTCACGGCCGAGCCCTTCACGGCTTCCATGAAGCCCTTGTTCGCGGCTTCCACCCAGCCCGCGCCAGCAGGCCCCGGGAACCAGCCGACGGTCACTTCGTCGGTGCCTGCCGGGTGCTTCTTCGCAAGATAGGCGCCAATTTCCTTGCCCATCGTCTCGAAGGAGACGAGCGATTTGGCCGCGATGTCGGGCGAGGACATGCCATTGACGAGATCGACCACCGGGATGCCCTTGTCATGCAACTCCTTCACCACCGAGTTCAGCCCGTCATAGGAGATCGCGCCGATGATCACGGCTTGCGCGCCACCAGCGGCACAGTCCTCGATCTGGCTGATCTGCTTGGCGAGGTTGGTGTAGCCACCGGCCTCGACCACGTTCAGGCTGACGCCTTCGCGCTTGGCTTCCTCCGTCACGCCGTAATCGACGCCCAGCCAATAGGCATCCTTCATATGCGGGAAGGAGACGCAGATCTTGTAATCCTTGTCGGCCTTGGCCAGCGCCTCGTATTGGATCGGCTGGGTGGTGCCATCGGCGGAGAACGGCGGCACGACCTCCTCGGCGGGGTAAGGGAACCACGCGTCTTCGGCCATGGCCGGAAGCGCGGCAAGCGAAGCGCCCAGAAGCGCGACGGATGTCAGGACATGTTTCATCGTTCAGAGACCTCTCTGTTGCTTGGTTTGATCGCGGGTTGATCCCGCTTGTGGTGGTAATTCGGCGCGGAGCGCCCGGGATCACCCGAGCGCTGCGCGTATCTTGTCGAGCCGTTCGCGGCGCGCGGTGCGTGCGGCGAGCGCCTGTTCCATCGTCACCTCGACGAAACGAACCTTGGTGTTGGGTTGCAGTTGTCCGATCAGGTCCATATCGGCCGAGATCACCGCGCCGAGGGTGAAGTAGCCCCCGCCCGAGACCGCGTCGCGATGCAGCACGATCGGCTCCTGCCCGCCCGGCACCTGGATCGAACCGTAGGAGTAGCAGCCGTCGACGATGTTCGACGGGTCGGAGCCCGCGCCGAAGGGCTGGTCGCGTGCGACGAATTCCATCGGCGCGCCACCGCGGAAGCGATAGCCCATCCGGTCGGCCTCGGGGGCGACGGTCCATTCATCGGCGAAGAACTGCGCCTGCGAGGCCGGGGTCAGCCGGTGCCAGTAGAGGTCGGGCAACACGCGCAGGCTGACCGGGGTCTCGACCGGGGCGAGTAGAGCCTTGTCGAGGCTGCGTTCGGTCATGTCCGTGGCTTTGCCCACCGGGATCACGTCGCCCGCCGCGATGGCGCGGCCCTCGACCCCGCCAAGCGCGCCGATCGGATAGGTCGAGCGCGAACCAAGCGCGCTCGGCGTCGCGATCCCACCGCCAAAGGCGATGTAGATCCGCGCGCCGGATTTCAGGAAGCCGAAACTGAGCACCTGCCCCGCCTTCACGACGAAGGAGGTCCAGCTCTCGCGCGGCTCGCCATCGACCAGGATCGGCATCTCGCCCCCGGTGACGGCGACAAGCGTGTCGTCCTCGAAACTCAGCTCGGGCCCCATGAAGACGGCTTCCAGACCGGCCTCGGCCTCGTCATTGCCGACCAGCATATTGGCGACCCGCATCGCGAAGCGATCCATCGCGCCGCCTTCGGGAATGCCGAGATGGAAATAGCCCGGACGACCAAGATCTTGGATCGTCGTCGACAGGCCTGGTTTGACAACCTTAAACGCCATTGAGGGCCTCCATCAGTTTCGCATTGGTGCTCGCCATATCGGCATTGAACGCTTCGAGATCGAAGGTCACTTGGGCAATGCGGGGGGTATAGCTGCCGTCTTTCACGGCGGCCTCGATCCGGTCGAACTCGGCGCGGTCGATCGGTTTCCATTTCACGATGTCGCCGGGTTTGAAGAAGACCATGAAGTCTTGGAGATAGGAGACGGTCTGGGTGGGATCGAAGATCGTCATCGGGGTGATGCCGAACATCTGGTAGCCGCCCGCGCCGCGCACCGAGTAGATGCAGCCGAAGCAGCCGCCGATGCCGACCGTGTGCTTGGGCGTGTCGGTCCGGGGCCGCAGGTATTTCGGCACCTCGATCTGCTTTTCCCGCTCGACGAGTTGGTAGAGGAAGGGCAAGCCCGCCACGAAACCCACCATCGACACGAACCAGGGCTGCCCGTGGAAGGCTTCGATGAAGGCCTCGACGCTGTCATAGCCGTTGATCCGCGCGGCATATTCGAGATCGGTCGCCTCCGGGTCCTGATGACGTTCGCGGAACCGCATCAGGGTCTCGTGGGTCCAGGGATCCTGGAAATAGACCGGGATCTCGATGATCCGCGTGTCGAGGCGCTTCTCGCCCGCCTCGGCCTTGTGCTCGAGCTCCTTGATGCGCGCCATCATCTCGTCGGGCGAGATCACATCGGGGTTGAAGCGCACTTCGAAACTGGCATTGGCCGGGCAGATCTCGGTCACGCCGGGAATGTTCGCCTCGGCCACGGCGTTGCGCAGAGACAGTGCTACGAAGAAGGCTTCGAGCGACATCTCTTCGTCGACCTCGACATAGACATGCTCGTCGCCGCCAAAGGAATACCTTGTCTTCATGGGGATCTCCTATGCTGCGTCGGTTGCGGTGAGATTGCCGGCATCGAGCCAGGGCTCGAGCCATTGCGTGTGGAAGTCGCCGGCGCGCACGCCCGGATCGGCGGCGAGCGCCAGATGCAGGGGCGCGGTGGTCTTGAGGCCGCCGATGTCCAGATCCTTCAGCGTCTCGGCCATCAGCTCGATCGCCGCTTCGCGGTCGCTCGCATGGACGATCATCTTGCCCAGAAGCGAGTCGTAGAAGGGCGGGATCTGGTAGCCTTCGTAAAGGAAGTGATCGAAGCGCAGACCCTCGCCTTCGGGGATCGAGAGCGACGCCACCTTGCCGGGGAAGGGCAGGAATTGCATCAGCGGGTCTTCGGCATTCAGCCGCACTTCGATCGCGTGGCCCGAACAGGTGATCTGGTCCTGCGTGACGGGCAGCGTCTCGCCGCCCGCGATGCGCAGCATCATCACGACCAGATCGAGCCCGGTAATCATCTCGGTCACCGGATGTTCGACCTGAATGCGGGTGTTCATCTCGATGAAGTAGAACTCATCGGCCGCCGCATCGTAGAGATATTCGATCGTGCCCGCGCCGCGATAGTTCACGGCTTGAGCCAGAGCCACCGCCGAGTTGCACAGGGCTTCGCGCGTCGCTTCGGGCAGGCCGAAGGCGGGGGCTTCTTCCCAGACCTTCTGACGGCGGCGCTGCAGCGAGCATTCGCGCTCGTAGCAATGAACCGCGGCCCCTGTGCCATCGCCGAGGATCTGCACCTCGATATGGCGCGGATTGACGATCACCTTTTCCAGATAGAGCCCGCCATCGCCGAAAGCCGCCTCGGCCTCGGCGCGGGCCTGCGGAGCGAGACGGGCCAGCTCGGCCGCGTCCTGCGCGATCCGGATGCCGCGACCGCCGCCGCCGGCTGCGGCCTTGATCATCACCGGATAGCCGATCTCTTCGGCCACGCTCAGCGCCTCGTCCGCCGAGATGCGCCCGTCAGAGCCGGGCACCGTCGGCACGCCCGCCGCCTTTGCCGCGATCCGGGCCGCAACCTTGTCGCCCATCCGCTCGATCGTCTCGGCCGTGGGGCCGACGAAGATCATCCCCGCCTCTTCCACGGCGCGCGCGAAATCGGCGTTCTCGGCCAGAAATCCGTAGCCCGGATGAATCGCATCGGCGCCCGCCTCTTTCGCGGCGGCGACCACGGCGGCGATGTTCAGGTAGGATTTGGCAGCCGGGGCAGGGCCCACGCAGACTGCCTTGTCCGCAAGCCGCACCGCCAGCATCTCGGCGTCGGCCTCGGAGTGGGCCTGCACCGTCTTAAGCCCGAGCGACTGCGCGGCGCGGATGATCCGCACGGCGATCTCGCCCCGGTTCGCGATGAAAAGCGTTTCGATCGCCATCGGATCAGCCCATCTTCGCGAGCACATCGCCCGCCGAAACCGGTGAGGCGTCGGGGGCTACATAATCGGCGAAGGTACCCTCGGCCTCGGCCTTCACCTCGATGAAGGTCTTCATCACCTCGATCAGCCCTATTGTATCGCCAACCGCGACCGTATCGCCTGCGGATTTGAAGGGCGCCGAATTCGGGTCGGGCTTGTGGTAGAAAGTTCCGGGAAGGGGGGAAACGATATCGGTCATGGTTCTCTCCTGTCAGGCTTTTTCATTTTCGGCGAGAACCATGGCCGCGGGGGCAATGGTCACGCCGTTTTCTTGTAGGGCAGTCTTGATGGTCTGGCCGATTTCCAGCGCGCCCGGCGTGTCGGAATGGAAACAGATCGACTCGAATTCCACGGTGATCGTCTTTCCGGTGACCGTCTCGACCTTGTTTTCGAGGCAGGCACGCACGCATTTCGCGGCGAGCTTCTTCGGATCGGGCGCGGAGACATGGCGGGCGAACACGATCGAGCCGCTGTCGTCGTAGTCGCGATCGGCATAGAACTCGCGCACGACGGGCTGACCGAGGCGCTTGGCGACCTCATAGGTCTTCGAGATATCCATGCAGAACAGGATCAGCCCCGGCGCATAGCGTTGTAGCGTCTCGACCAGATGGCGCGAGAGATCCTCGTTGCGCGCGGCTTCCATGTAGAGCGCCCCATGCGGCTTGATGTGCTGCAGCGGCACCCCGTAGCGGCGGCCGAATTCGCGCATCGCGCCCACCTGATAGATTATGTCATTCACCAGTTCCTCGGAGGTCGCGTGGATGTGGCGGCGGCCGAACCCGACCAGATCGCGATAGCCGGGATGCGCGCCGAGACCTACGGAATGCTGGTGGCAGAGCTTCGCGACCCGGTTCATCTGCATCGGATCGCCTGCATGAAAACCCGTCGCGACATTGGCCGAGGAGATCAGCGGCATCAGCTGGTCATCGGGTGCGCCCGTCATGGCCCAATGGCCGAAGCCTTCTCCGAGGTCACAGTTCAGGTCGATGAGTTTCGGCATGTCTCTTTCCAGATCTCTGTTTCTCGATCAGCTTTCGACAATGTGACCATCATGTAAAATTCTAATATCGCGCACAGCATTATCGTGATATCCGATGGAGTTGTGTTGCAGGTAATGTCGCAAGTCTATGAAAAATATGAATATGCTTGCGATCTATGCGAATTGCGAACCTTTGCTATCTGAAATTCCGTATCGACATTATCGGAAAATCCGAAAGGAGGAGGCATGAACTTCCGTCAGATCAAGTATTTCGTGGCCACCGCCGAGACCGGGCAGGTCAGCCGTGCGGCCAACGAACTCTCGATTTCGCAGTCTTCCGTGACGACCGCGATCCGCGAGCTCGAGGCCGAGATGGATACCGAGCTTTTCACCCGCACGTCGCACGGGATGGAGTTGACCCAGTCCGGGCGCGAGCTGTTGGGCCTCTCCTACGAGATCCTGACCAAGCTCGACGAGGCGGTGAATATCCGCGAGCGCAGCAGCGGCGTGACCGGGCGCGTGACGGTGGCGACCACCTATACGGTGATCGGCTACTTTCTGCCCTATCATCTGGGGCGGCTCGCGCGGCTGCATCCCAATCTCGACATCCAGCTACACGAGCTGAACCGCGAGGCCGTGGAAGAGGGGTTGCTGTCGAACCGCTTCGACATCGCGATCCTGCTGACCTCCAACGTGATGAACCCCGAGCTGGAGAGTGAGACGCTGATGCGCTCGCCCCGCAGGCTCTGGCTTCCGCAGGGCCATCGGCTGGCGCATCTGCGCAGCGTCGATTTCAAGGAGATCGCCGACGAGGACTATATCATGCTCACCGTGGATGAGGCGGCGAACACGACGATGAAATACTGGAGTTTCGGCTCGACCCAGCCACGCGTGAAGCTGCGCACCTCCTCGATCGAGGCGGTCCGATCGCTGGTGGCAAACGGGCAGGGGGTGACGGTGTTGTCCGACATGGTTTATCGACCATGGTCGCTCGAGGGCAAACGCATCGTCACGGTCGAAACCGACCCGCCGGTTCCGACGATGGATGTGGGTCTCGCCTGGCGTCGCGGAGGCGAACTTTCTCCGGGTGCGGTCGCGCTATACGATTATTTCAGGCTTACATTCGACAGTTCGTTGTCACTGAACGGCTAAGCGGACTCGACCGGCGGACCGTTGTGGGGACTTTGAGCGGGCGGCTCCTGACATCAACAATGGCATGCCATTGGATGGTCTTCCTGCCCGTTCTCCTGCCAATCGCGCGTCCGCGTTCCCGGTTTCCAAATCAGGCTTGATCCTCGGTGAAGTGGCTTGGGGCAGGGCGCGTCATTGGGGCCGTCACACCAGCGCAACCCATTACGTTGCAAGGTCACTTCTCGTAAGAGGCTGCGGTTAGATACTTGCTGATTCCGTGCAAGAAGATGTCTATTTCCAGTGCCAGCCCGAACTCGAACTCATTGAGCTCGGTTCCGCTCCAGTGGTGCTGTTCCAGGTGGTCGAGGAAGTCCCTCCGCGTCTGATCTTCCTGCTGCTCCAGCGGCAGGATCTCGGCGGCACGCAGCAGATCGATCCGCTTGTGGACCTCGCGCATGGCGGAAAACGCTTCCATCATCACCGGTATCAGCCTCGGCTCGTCCTGCCAGGACTGACCTGCGAAGACCTCCTGAATGACACGGTTGCCAGCGCCCAGGCAATCATAGGCGACGCATCCGGGAAACCCTTCCTGCGTCAGCTTGTCGTGGATCGTGCAACTGTGTCTCGAGAGGTTCCGACAGGCTTCGCACGGGTTCTTGTCGAACGCGAAATCCTTGCCCTTGTCGAAGGCCAGCATGATACAGCAAAGGGCCGCGCATTTCGAACAGTCAGTCTTGAGACGGTCGGGCTGGGGCATCGTGGCTTTCGATTATCAATGGACGTTTCGCGCGAAGTCGTCGGATCGCCATCTCCCGCGAAACGCCCCCGAATTGCAACCCTCGGGCCGTCTGTCGCGGTCTTCGCTACTCTCGAACATTTCGGCGAAATCCTCGGCCATCTCGTTGAAAGACCGACGACAGGTCCTGGCGCGTCGTTTGGGCAATGGCATCGGGATAGCGCGCCGAAACCCGTCTCCGCCATATATTTGGAAATATCGTCGCCCGAGTTCGTGGCCGGTCACCTGGAACGCACCGAGGGTGAGAGCATCGCTTTCGCAAATGAGACTGCCGTGCATCGCATCGCGCGGCCAGACGGTCAGCAAACGGGGCAGGTGCTCCATCATCACCCGCTTGGGGGGCGAAGAAATCGACCGGGGGGGCAAGATGGTCGAATGTCCCAAGCCGACCGGCTCGGTGCACAGCGTGGCGTGAGACCCGCAAACGCTCAGGACGCGCTCCATTCCCGTTGTTGCGCACGGAAAGCCGAGGGCGTCTGATCAAACTTGCCACGAAACAGGCGGGAAAACTGCGCCTGATCCGAGAAGCCGAAACGATAGGCGACGTCCGCGATCGGCAGGTGCGGCGCGGCCTGTAGCGCGTCGCGCGCCGCGATCAGCCTTTCTTCCCTGATGAAGCGCGAGACGGTGGTGTTCCAGCCGTTGAACAACTCGTGCAAGTATCGTTTCGAAATGCCACAGGCCTCGGCGACCATCTCCGGATCGAGCGCCGGGTTCGCGAGATTGTCCCGGATCACCGTTTCCGCGCGGCGCAGATGCGCAGCCTGAACGGCGCTTTGCACCTGCGCGTTGTTTCCCGTCTCCTGCTCGAGCGCGAGCGCCAAAAGCTCGACCAATTGCCGCCCGAGGATCGCCGCCTCGCGTCCCGCCCCAAAGGGCAGGCTCTCGAGTTGCCGAACGGTCTCGGAAAACAGATGCGCTATTCCCGTGCGCGCATCGATGACCTGGGCGCAAAAACTGTCGGGATTGCGCAATTTCTCCGACAGCACCCGCTTCGGCAGTTTGAGGACATAGAGTTCGTTGGTCGTGGCGTAGGAGAAGCGATAGGGCTCGTCGCCGCGCTCCAGGATGAAGCCGCCGGGATCACAGCGCACCTCGCGCCCGAGCTGATGAAACTCGACGGGGCTGAGGGAGGGAATGGCGACGAGATATTCCTCTTCCCCGGCCGTGCGCAAATGCTGCTCCAGCCGTTCATAGAGCAATGCCTCGGTGTTCAGTCGAGAGAGCGAGATCGCGCCGATGTCTCGGCACTTGAGACGACCGTTGAAGGCGGCAGGGTCGCGAAAGGTCAGGCTGAGCGGAAAATATGTCTCCGCGATCGCTCGCTTCCAGTAGGCGGCGCGGGCTTCCGGTGCGATCTGGTCCGTTCTGTGGGCGCTACTCTCCATGGTGCCTCCCTTGAGCCCATTTCGAATCGATAGCGGGCGCGCGCCGCATGGAGCAAGACATTTTCGCACGAAGGGACTGCCCGGTGCGCTCAGTAACAAATATTGGCGCACGGATTCGCAAAACGCCTGATTTTCCGCGCTTGGAAACAAATTTTTCCACGCCGCCGTGCAAGATCGCCTCACCGGATTCGGGCCACGCTCATCCCTTATAACGTGAGGCCGGACAGCGGCTCGCAGAACAGGGAGACATCAAACAACCGCCCCGGCGGCCCTGTCGTTGCGACCCGTCTGTCCCTGAAAAAAGGACCGATAGGGAATGACGAAACGCAAGGTGGACCCGATCACGCTCTCCGTGGTGCGCGGTGTTCTGGAAACCACGCAGCGCGAGATGACGCTCGCGCTCGAGCAGACGGCACGCAGCTCCGTCTTCAATCTGGCGCATGACTATTCGACAGCGCTGTTCGACCACACGCCCGAGATGATCCTGCAGGGGCAGGACATCCCGATTCACCTCGGCTCGCTGATACCGGCGATGAAGTCGGTGGCGGATTTCTTCGAAGGGGACATTCACGAGGGCGACCTGATCTTGCACAACGATCCGGCCTATGGCGGATCGCATATCATCGACACTTGCATGTATTACCCGGTCTTCTACGAGGGCGAGCTGGTATTCTGGACGGTTTGCAAGGGCCACCTGACCGACGTGGGTGGTCCGGTGCCCGCGGGCTACAACCCCAATGCGACCGAGATCTTCGCCGAAGGCCTGCGGATCCCGCCGGTCAAGCTGTGGGATCGGGGCACGCCGCGGCGTGACGTGATGAACATGATCCTGACCAACATGCGCGCCCGCCGCGACCAGGAGGGCGATTTCAACGCGCTGATCGGAGCGTGTCAGGTCGGCGCGCGTAACCTGAAGAACCTGATGGACAAATACGGCAAGAACGTCGTTCAGGATTGCATCGCCGAGCTTCTGGACATGGCCGAAGTGCATATGCGCAAGCTGATCTCGGACGTGCCTGACGGAACCTATACGGGCACGGCCATTCTTGAGGATGCAGGCCACGGCTTGGGTGACTTCGAGATCACCGCGACGCTGACGATCGCGGGCGACGGCTGCCACATCGCGATCTCCTCGCCGCCGCAGGTGCCCTATTTCATCAATTCCTACGAGGGCAACAGCCATTCGGGCGTCTATCTCGGGCTGATGATGTTCGCGCAGCTCCCGCCGCCCTATAACGAGGGGCTCTATCGCTGCGTGACGACGGACATGGGCCCCAAGGGCACGCTGTGCAATGCGCAAAGCCCCGCGCCGCACATGAACTGCACGACGACCCCGATGGAGACGTTGACCGATGCGGTGCGTCTGGCCTTCGAACAGGCGGCGCCGGCCAAGGTCGCGGCCAGCTGGGGCCATGCGAACGGCTGCAACATCGCGGGCTGGGACAAGCGTCACGAAGAAGAATACGTCACCATGGTGCTTGCCTCGATCATCTCGGGCGCGGGCGCCACGGCGACGCAGGACGGCTGGCACGCCTGCGGGCCCGAATGCTGTTTCGGGGCGCTGCATTCGGGCGATATCGAGATGCTGGAGCACAGCTATCCGATCATCATCCATGAATACGGGCTGATGGAGGATTCGGGCGGTGCCGGACGCAATCGCGGCGGCTCGGGCACCCGCTGGGAGGTCGAGCCGCTCGAAACGCCGATGACGCTGATCACCTTCGGCGAGGGGCGGCGGATCCCGGCGATGGGGGCCTCGGGTGCGCACTCTGCGCTGGTTCAGCCGAAGGTCGGTCGGCTCGAGGTGACGCGCAATGGCGCGACCCAGATCATCACCGACAACGTGATCGAGACGATCCGCCCCGGCGAGCGTGCCGCCAACATGAACCCCGGCGGGGGCGGCTATGGCCACCCCTTCGAGCGCGACGTCTCGCGCGTGGTCGAAGACGTGCGCAACGGCCTCGTCAGCCTCGAAGGCGCGCGGCTCGATTATGGCGTCGTCATCTCCGACCGCGAGACGCTTGCCGTCGATGCCGAGGCGACGCGCGCGCTGCGCTCGGCCTGATCCCCCGCGGCCCTTGGCCGCCAACTGCCCGGCCCTCGTGGTCGGGCCCCTTATCCCTTCATTCGCAGGACAGACCCATGCAGAACCAATATCGTCTTGGCATCGATGCCGGCGGCACGTTTACCGATTTCATTCTTGCAGACCGCAGCGGCGGCGTGCGGATCTTCAAGGCGCTCTCGACGCCGCAGGACCCGACGCTTGCCATCCGCAACGGCCTCGCGCTGATCGAGGAAGAGACCGGCATCTCGCCGCGCGAGATCGTCTCGAACGCCGATCTGTGCATCAACGGCACGACCGTCGGTCTCAACGCACTGATCCAGCACAAGGGCGCGCGCACCGGGCTGATCGCCACCAAGGGGCATGAGGACAGCATCGAGATCCGTCTTGGCCACAAGGAAGACGGCTACCGCTACGACCCCGATTATCCGCCCGCGACGATGCTGGTGCCGCGCTACCTGCGCCGCGGCGTGCACGAGCGCGTCCTGTCGACGGGCGCCGTCCACACGCCTCTGAACGAAGAGGACGTGCGCGAGGCCTGCCGCCATTTCATAGCCGAAGGCGTCGAGTCGGTCGCGATTTCCTTCGTCTGGTCGGTGCTGCACCCCGAACATGAGGCGCGCGCGGCTGCAATCGTGCGCGAGATGATGCCCGGTATCCGGTTGACGGTCGGCAGCCAGCTCTATCCGCAGGTGCGCGAATACACCCGCACCTCGACCGCGATCGTCAACGCCTATCTCGCGCCGATCCTGTCGAACTATGTCGAGAGGGTCGACGGCTACTTCCAGTCGCTCGGGGCCCGCGCGCCGGTGCGCTACTTCCAGTCGAACGGCGGGCTCGCGCTGGGCCGCGTGGTCTCGGACCAGTCGGTCTATGCGATCAATTCCGGCCCGGCCTCGGCACCGCAGGCGGCGCTTTACCTCGGTGCGCCGTGGAACATGAAGGACATCATCACCGTCGACATGGGCGGCACCTCCTTCGACATCACGCTGACCCATTACGGGCGGGCGAATGTGTCGAAGAACATCGACTTCCTGCGCTACCGGATCGGGATTCCGATGATCCAGGTGGAAACGCTGGGCGCGGGCGGCGGGTCGATCGGCTGGATCGACTCGATGGGGCTGATGCAGATGGGGCCGCAATCGGCGGGCTCGGAACCCGGTCCGGCCTGCTACGACCAGGGTGGCGACCGGCCCACCACGACAGATGCGAACCTCGTGCTGGGCTATCTCAATCCCGATGGGCTCGTCGGCGGGCGGCTGCCGCTGAATGTCGAGAAGGCGCGCAGCGCGATCGAGACGCATCTGGCCAAGCCTCTGGGCATCAGCGTCGAGAAGGCCGCCTATGGCATGTTCACCATCGTCAACAACAACATGGTCAACGCGATCCGGCGCGTCTCGGTCGAGCGTGGCTATGACCCGCGCGATTTCGTGCTGAACTGTGCGGGCGGGGCGACCTCGGCCCATATCACGGCGCTGGCGCGCGAGATGGGAATTCGCAAGATCCTGATCTCCAAGCTCGCCTCGGGGCTTTGTGCCTTCGGCCAGATCATCTCGGACGTGAAATACAACTACATGGCACCCGCGCCTGTGCGCCTTGAGGGCGCCGAGGCGGCGTCAAAGCTGGATGCGCTCTTCAACGGGCTGGAAGATCGCGGCCGCTCGGATCTGGCGGAAGACGGTTTCACCCCCGAGCGCATCGGTGTGCGGCGCGCGCTGGACATGCGCTATGTCGGGCAGGTGCATGAATGCACCGTCGATGTCGATCCCTTCACCGTCGACGAGGCTGCGCTCGAAACGCTCAAGGCCGCGTTCCACGCCCGCCATGAAGAGCTCTACACCTATTCCGAGCCCAACAGCACGGTCGAGGTGGTGAATGTCGAAAGCGCGCTGACCGGCGCTGTGGACAAGCCCGAGCGGATGCTAATCGCGCCCGGCAAGGGCGCGCATTCGGCGCTCAGCGGCACGCGCGAGATGATCTTCACGGCGGACGGCACGCGCCAGGACACGCCGGTCTATGACGGCGCAGCCCTTGGCGCGGGCGACCGGATCGCGGGTCCGGCGGTGATCCAGGAGGTCACGACGACGATCGTGATCGAACCCGGCTGGCATGCCGAGCTCGACGCGACGGGCGTCTATGTCCTGACCCAGCATGTCACGGCTGGCGCGGATGCGGCCGACGCGCTCGCGCAAACCGAGGACGCCTGAAACGCATGACCGCGCGGGGCCGACCGGCCTCGCGCAAACGACTTCCAGATGAAAACAAAGTCCAGAACCAACAGGGAGACAAAAATGGCTGGAACCATGGAAACTACGGAAGATCTCGAATTCTCCGACCGTCCCGTCCCGCATGATCAGAGGATGGGGCGATTGCCCCTGACGATGGCGTGGTGGTCGGTCTGCTCGGCGATGTTCTATCTCGTCGTCGCGGCCTCGCTGGCGCTGGCCTATGGCTCGCGCAACGCGATCATCGGGCTTGTGCTGTCGGTGATCGCCTATGGCGCGGTCAACGCGGTCCTGTCGCGTCACGCGATCCGCACCGGATTGAGCGTGTCGCTGTTCTCGCGCATCCTCTTGGGGCGTTCGGGGGCGGCGGTCGCCACGCTGATCTTCTTCGCCACGGCGATCTATTACGCCGTCTTCGAGGGCTCGGTAATCGCGCTCGCGCTTCAGGATTACGCCGGGCTGTCCTATCCGCTCGCGGCAGCGATCGTGGTCGTCTATTCGGTCGCGCTGATCTTCGGCTCGATCCAGAACTGGCTCGACAAGTTCAACGGCGTCCTTCTGCCGTTCTATCTGATCGGTCTGTTTGCCGCGATCGGCCTCGCGATCGCGGAATACGGCTATTCGAGCGCCTGGCTCGAGCTTGGCCCCGAGAACGGCGCCACCGCCTCCGGCTGGAGGCACTGTTTCGTCGCCTATATGGGGGTCTGGGTGCTGATGATGTACACCTATGACTATGCGCGTTTCGGCCGCGAAGAGGACATCACCTATCACGCCACCTTCAACTTCGGCGCGCCGTTCTATGCGGTTGCTTTCCTGTTGAACGGGCTCGCGGGCATCTTCCTCGCCGCGAGCCTGCCCACCGAGGGCGGGGTGACCGAGGTTTCGGTGGTTCTCGCGCTGATCAAGCTCATGGGGCTTGCGGGGCTCGTGTTCGTCTGGATTTCGCAGACCCGGATCAACACGGCAAATTATTACCTCGCAGCGGTCAACATGGAGAGCTTTGCGGAAACCACCTTCCGGCTGCATCTGCCGCGCTTCCTCTGGGCCTGCGTTGTCGGCGTGGCGGTCTATCTGCTCATGATGGCCGATGTCTTTGCCTATATCCTTCAGGCTCTGGCGTGGCAGGGGATCTTCGTCGTCGCATGGGTGGCGGTCGCGCTGACCCATATCCTGAGCGAAGGGAAGAACGACGCCAGCTATGATGGTGCGCATTCCGGCCTCGCCGAGACGCCCAACGTGAACGGGGCAGGCATGGGCGCTTGGCTTTTGGGTGCCGGGATTGGACTTGTCCTGCACGTCCTCGGCGGCAGCTTGGCCTCGTTCTCGGCGCCTGCGACCTTCGTTGTCGCCGCCGTTACCTATCGTATCCTTTGTCCCCGTTTTCGCATTCGGACCCCGATCGGTAACGCCTGACATCAACGCCGCGTCCCAAGGGCCGCAGCGCTCTTGCTTGTCCCCATGCCCGACAGATCGTGCAGGGGGAGGGGAGCGAGACATTGCGGCCATCGGGCCTTTTCAAAAAAGAGCGGGGCGCACCTGTGCGCGCCCCGGTCCGTCACGGCAACACACGCCGCGCCGAGATGCGGCTGCACGTTCTAATTCCCGTCGCGCGCCGCTTGCACCGCCTGCATCCGCTCTGGCCAAGTCGAGCGGATATATCCAAGGATATCGAGGATCTCCGCATCATCGAGCGTTCCGCCAAATCCGGGCATGCCGCTTGCAAAGTCGCTGACCCCGCGTGCGGCCAGAGCGGCCGCGCCCCCTTGTTTCACATAGTCGAAGAGCAGGGCCGTATCGTGGTGCCAGGTATGGCCGGTTCCGTCATGCGGCGGTGCGGGCAGGACCCCATCTGGTCCCGGCTCGCGCCAGTCGGGCTGACCTTCGAGATCGGCGCCGTGGCAACTCGCGCAATTCTCAGCGTAAAGCCTCTCGCCGCGCGCGATGTCGCGACCGTCGAGAGGGTTGGCAGATGCCTGTAAAAGGCCAGCAGTGAGAGCGATCAGAGCACCGCAGAGTAATTTCCGGTTCATCACGCCACCTCGATCCAGGACGTCATCCCCGCCGCCGCATGGGCCAGCATATGGCAGTGCAGCAGCCATTTGCCGGGATTTTCGGCGGTGAAGGCGATCTCGTGACTCGCCCCGGCATCGGTCAGAAACGTGTCGCGCATGGGACCAAGCTGCCCCTCCGCCAGCACCTCGCGGAAATGCATCCCGTGCAGGTGCATCGCGTGCGGGAAAGCCGTGTCATTGATCATCCGCAACCGCACCGGCTCGCCCTGCGAGAGCCGCGCGAAGGGGGCGGCGGCGGGACCGGCCTGACCGCCGAGGGTCCAGAACTTGCCGTCCTGCATCATCCCGCGCATCCGGCTCATCGGCATCCGGCCCATCGCGCCGCCCTCGATCTTCATCTCGAGCGCGCGTGCCTGTGCGAGAACGGGCGCGTCCATATTCGGGTTCGCTGGGAGCGAAGCGGGCGCCGCGCGGCGTGTTCTGCTGGCTTGGCCGGAAATCTCGAGCCCGACCTGCCGGTGCCATTCCTGGTCATTGCCGAGCTGTTCGATCGCGGCATCCTCAGCGATGACATCGACGATCAGGTCGACACGTTGCGCGGGCGCAAGCACGAGCTCTTGCGGAACAGGCTCCGGCGCGGGCAGCGGCATCCCGTCCAGCGCTACCTGCCAGCCCGACAGACCCGCCAGACGCAGCACGAAGATCCGCGCGTTCGCGGCGTTGATCAGGCGCAGCCGCAAGCGCTCGTTACGTTTCGCGGTGAGGGTCAGGGCATAGTGCCCGTTCGTCCCGATCAGGTTGCCGAACCGCCCGCCATGGCTGAGATCCATCGGATGGTTGAAATCCGGTGCGATCTGCGCCGTCTCGGGATCGAGCAGCCAATCGTCGAGCATCAGCACCTCGTCGCGATCGACATCCGGCGCGTGCCGTTCCTCGACGACCAACGCGCCCGACAACCCGCGCGCGACCTGCTCCATCGAGTTCGTATGCGCGTGATACCAATAGGTGCCCGCATCCGGCACGAGGAAGTCGTAATCGAAGCTCGCGCCGGGCGGCACGGCGTCCTGCGTCAGCCCCGCCACGCCATCCATCGCGTTGTCGATGCGGATGCCGTGCCAATGCACCGTACTGGGCACGTCGAGCTGATTGACGAAACGCCGCTGCAGGCGCGTGTCTTGCGCAAGGCGCAGCTCCGGCCCCGGCAGAGTGCCGTCATAGGACCAGACCTCGGTTTGCGGGTAACCTTCGGGGGCGATCTGCGCCATCGCGCGCTGCGCGGTGAGCGGGATCGGCACGGTCTCGGCAAAGCCCGCGCGGGCCGTAAGCGCGCTCGCGCCCATCCCGGCAAGAACGGCGCGGCGGGTCGGTTGGAAGCTCTGCATCTCAGTTGATCCCGTTGGCGCGCTGCAATTCGCGCACGTAAGCCACGATATTGGCAACGTCAGAGCGCGTGAGACCTTCCTGCGGCGGCATGTTCCCGAATGACCAGTGATGGGCGCGCACGCCCGCCTGAACGGCGGCGAGGAAGGCCATGTCGCCATGATGCGACGGCTCGTAGATCTTGTGAACGAGGGGCGGGCCGAACCCCATCTTGCCGGTGGCATTCGCGCCGTGACAGGTCGCACAGGTCGCGTCGAAGGCGCGCTTGCCCATCTGTGCCTGTGCCGAAAGCGCACCCGGCAGGGAGATCGAGACGAGTGGATCGCCCTGGGCAGGCGTTGCGGCCTCGGCGGTGTCCAGGGTGTCAGGACGCATCGCGAGCCATCCGCCCGCAGCGAGCGCCGCGACGACGGCGGCGGAAAGAATATAGCGTTTCATTATCGTATCCAGTTTGATCATGCGCCCGGCTCGCGGGTGCGACAGACGGGCCCCGACGCCACTTGGGCGGGGCCTGCGACGGTGCGATCAATCAGATACGGGGTGGTGGCAGATCGAGCTGCGGCTCGTGCGCCAATGGCGCGGGCGTATTCGCGGGCCGAAGCGATAGCGAGAGGTCGGCACGGCTCAGGGAGAATTCCGGCGCGTGATCGAGCGTGGCCGAGACCATCATCTGCGCATGGGGACAGGACTGGTCCTGCATCGGGCCTGCATCGTGATGGCTGTCGGGGCAGGCCGCGCAATCGCTCATCACATCCGCATCCATCGCGCGGGCATGGGCCATCGCGGCAGCGGGCGCGCTCAGCTGCGAAAGTCCGATCAGCAGGACCAGCCCGGTCATGAAGATATGCAGCGCCTTGCGCATGGCTCTCCCGTTTTTCGCTCTCTTCTATCTGGTGGGTGCGCGCGCGGCTGTCAATTCCCGCGCAGCCCCATCAGGTCGTCGAGGATCGCGCAATCGGGATCATCATCGCCATGACATTGCGCGATCAGCCCTTCGAGCTGGGTCTCGAGCGCGGTCAGCGACGCGATCTTCTCGCGCACGGCTTCGAGGTTTTGCTGCGCCAGCGCCCGCACGTCGCGGCTCGCCCGCCCCTCATCGGCGCTGAGGGCAAGCAGGCGGCGGCATTCCTCGAGCGAGAAGCCGAGGTGCCGCGCCTGCGCCAGAAGCCGCAATTGCTCCACGCAGGTATCGGAGAAATCGCGATAGCCGTTCGCGCGCCGATCCGGCGTGACGAGGCCGATCTCCTCGTAATAGCGAATGGTCTTGACCGGCAGCCCGGTCTGCGTCGCGGCGGTTCCGATATTCATCTGCGCTTGCCTCCTGTGCGCAAGATAAACCCTCCAGCCACGGGAGGCAAAAGTCACGCTTGCGTGAGCGTCGCGGGAACAGCCCGGCGTGGAGTCAGGTTAAAGAAAATATCGGCCCAACGCTTGACCCTCCAGCGGCTGGAGGCCCTATCTGATCGGGCGACGTTACCGAAAGGATGACCGGATGACATCGCACCACGCCCATGGCACGGCCCGTAACGCGGCCCATGACGCCCCCGACACGATCACGCGCGACCCGGTCTGCGGGATGACCGTGGACCCGAATGCCGACAAGCCCAGCCATGACCATGACGGGCATCGTTACCACTTCTGCTCACAGGGTTGTCACGACAAGTTCGTGGCCAAGCCTGACGCCTACATCAAGGCGACCGATCCGGTTTGCGGCATGTCGGTCGAGCGCGCCACGGCGAAGCATATGGGCAAGCTCGACGACGAGCGGTTCTATTTCTGCTCCGCCGGGTGCCAGCACAAGTTCGAAGCGCGGCCCGAGGATTATCTGGGCGTCCGTCCTGTGGCGAAGCCGATGCCCGAGGGCACGCAATATACCTGCCCGATGCACCCCGAGATCATCGAAGACAAGCCCGGTGATTGCCCCAAATGCGGCATGGCGCTGGAGCCGATGAGCCCCACGGCCGATGCGGGCCCGAACCCCGAGCTGGTCGATTTCCGGCGCAGGCTGAAGATCATGGGGCCGCTCGCGGCGGCGGTCTTCGTGCTCGAGATGGGCGCGCATATCGGGCTGCCCTTCGCCGAGTGGGTCGGGCCGAAAGCCTTCCTCTGGCTGCAATTCGCGCTGGCGACGCCGGTGCTGTGGTTCGCGCGGCCCTTCTTCGTGCGGGGGTGGAAATCGGTGGTCAACGTCTCACCCAACATGTGGACGCTGATCGCGCTCGGCACGCTTGCGGCTTACCTGTTCTCGCTCGCGGGTCTGCTGGTGCCGGGCGTCTTCCCGGCCGAGATGCTGAACGCGCACGGCCTGCCGCCGGTCTATTTCGAGGCTTCGGCCGTGATCCTCGTGCTGGTGCTGGTCGGCCAGATCATGGAGCTGACGGCGCGCGAGAGAACCGGCGATGCGATCCGCGCGCTGATGGATCTCGCGCCGAAGACCGCGCGCCGGGTGGGCGAGACCGGCGACGAGGATGTGCCGCTCGACCTCGTGCAGACCGGCGACAAGCTGCGCGTGCGCCCGGGCGAGACAGTGCCGGTGGATGGCGTGGTGTCTGAGGGCTCTTCGTCCATCGACGAGAGCATGATCACCGGCGAGCCGGTACCGGTCGAGAAATCCCAAGGCGATGCGGTCACCGGTGGCACGCTGAACAAGCAGGGCAGTTTCGTGATGGAGGCACAGGCGGTGGGCGCGGAAACCACACTGTCGCGCATCGTCGAGATGGTCGGCAAGGCACAGCGCTCGCGCGCGCCGATCCAGGGGCTGGCAGACCGGGTGTCGCTTTACTTCGTGCCTGCCGTGGTGATCTGCGCGCTGCTCGCCTTCCTCGCATGGCTGGCCTTCGGGCCGCCGCCGGCGCTGGGCTATGCGACGGTCGCCGCGGTCTCCGTCCTGATCATCGCCTGTCCCTGCGCCTTGGGCCTCGCCACGCCGATGTCGGTGATGGTCGGTACCGGACGGGGCGCGAGCGCGGGCGTGCTGATCCGCGACGCCGAGGCGCTGGAGCGGTTCGCCAAGGTCGACACGCTGATCGTCGACAAGACCGGCACTTTGACCGAGGGCAAGCCCGCGCTGACCGATGTGATCGCGGACGAGGCCTCGGAGGAAGAGGTCAAGTCGCTCGCCGCCGCGCTGGAGCGCGGCTCGGAGCACCCGCTGGCCGAGGCCATCGTGCAAGGCGCGGAGGATGCGCCGAAGCGCGACGTGGATGGCTTCGAGGCGGTGATCGGCAAAGGCGTCACGGGGCGCGTGGACGGCGCGCAGATCGCGCTCGGCAACGCCGCCCTTATGGCGCAGATCGGTGCGGATGTCGCGCGTCAGTCCGAGACGGTCGAGCGCCTGCAATCGGACGGCAAAACGGCGATGTATCTCGCCCGCGACGGGGCGGTGATCGGCGTGATCGCGGTGGCCGACCGGATCAAGGAAACGACGCAAGAGGCGATCCGCGCGCTTCATGCCGAGGGGTTGCGCATCGTCATGGCCACCGGCGACAGCGAGGCAACCGCGCGGGCCGTCGCACGCGAGCTGGGCATCGACGAGGTCCATGCCGGGGTCTCGCCCGAGGACAAGGCCGCACTGGTCGAAACACTGCGCAAGGGCGGCGCCTCGGTCGCGATGGCGGGCGACGGGGTGAACGACGCCCCCGCGCTGGCTGCCGCCGATGTCGGGATCGCCATGGGCACCGGTGCCGATGTGGCGGTGGAAAGCGCGGGGCTAACGCTGGTCAAGGGCGACCTGACCGGGATCGTGCGCGCCCGTCGCCTGGCCGAAGGGGTGATGCGCAACATACGCCAGAACCTGTTCTTCGCCTTCGCCTATAACTCGGCGGGCGTGCCGATTGCGGCGGGCGTGCTTTACCCCGTCTTCGGTGTGCTGCTCTCGCCGGTGATCGCGGCGCTTGCAATGAGCTTTTCCTCGGTCTCGGTGATCGGGAACGCCTTGCGGTTGCGGAGGCTGAAGCTGTGACGCGCGCTCGTCGAGATGCTAGGCTGAACCAAAAGCCTGGAGATCACATGAAACGCCATCTTGCTATCGCCGCGCTGATTGCGGCCCCGGTTCTCGCCCCCGCCATCTCCCATGCGCAGACCATGGACGGTCACGACATGATGTCGGGCGATCATGCGATGATGCATGGCACGGATATGGTGGGCCACGAGGCGATGATGAGCGAAACCCAACCCGGAGGCGCCGGGGATGCCATCACCGAACCGGGTCAATCCGCCTTCGCGGCGATACAGGAGATCGTGGCGCATCTGCTCGCCGATCCCGAGACGGACTGGGGACGCGTCGATATCGAGGCCCTGCGCCAGCATCTGATCGACATGGACAACGTCACCCTGCACGCACGGGTCGCCGAGCGCGACAGTCCCGGCGGCGCGCGCTTCGAGGCAACCTCCGACGATCCAGCGGTCACTGCCTCGATCCGTGCAATGGTGCGCGCCCATGTCGCGACGATGAACGGGGTCGAAGGCTGGACCATGAGCGCCGAGGAAATCCCCGGCGGCAGCGCCCTGACCGTGACCGGGGCGGATGCGCAGAAGATCCGCGCGCTCGGGTTCATCGGTGTGTTGACGGTCGGCGCGCATCATCAGGCGCACCATCTGGCGATTGCGACGGGCGACGCGATGCACGGTCATTGAGGCCTTGAGGAGCGCCGATGAATTGCCGCGTCGGGTCGGCGTGAGGGCAGACCTGATTGTTCAGATGCCGAACTTTCCGGGATCACGCGCGCTTTCACAAACTCGACATTTGGATGGGACACAGCGTTTTAGAGCGCCTCGCGCCTGAGGCGAGCCGAAATGGCTCGCGCAATCCCCGTCTTTTGTAGATTGGCGCCCTTGGTGCGACGTTTGAAAATGGGGAGCGAGCGCGAGAACGGCGGGGCGCGCACACTCCCGCGCCAGGCAGACATATTGCCGCTTCGCCAAGGGGAGGCGTTCGAGAAATCGGTCGGGCCGAATGCCGACCGGGCCGATCATCGGCTGCGCGTCTCTCAATCGCCGAGCTGATCTGCGTATTTGCACCGTGATTGCGATGTGCGTGGGCTGGTCGGCCTTGCGGTCGATTACGAGCCTGAATGGCGTGGGCGAGCGATGAGCGCATTGCGCGCCTCTTGCGAGGTCACACCAGAGCGTGACGCAATTGGTTCGCTCGGTTCCGGGACTGTAGATCGGGGTGCAACCTGCCGATGCGGTCCGGCTGCCTTGCCGCTTCACGAAGGCCTTGCCTTATCGGAGGTGCTCGATAGAACCGCTTGAGGGGTGAAAGCGGGTCACCGATAGCCGCGATGGCGCGACAGCGCGGACCGCATTTTGGTCAAGATCGCGCGCGATAGCCTATCGAAAATTCGGGACAAGCTGAGAGACGCGATGGGACAGGCGAGGGCGCAGGGACGCCACCGCGTAGAGCACCATCGCGGCGCACAAAGTCCCGAGCGATCCCGAAACGCTGTAGATGAGTATCGCAAGCCATATCGGGGCGCCCGCGAGTATTGCTGCCAATGTCACAGAAAAACCGACCACCATACCGATAGTAATATATGCGATGACCATGCGAGCCTCTTCCGAGCGAACAGGGACTCAACCCTGAGTGGTAGCCTTGCGCGCAATTGTGTCGAAAATGAGGCATGGAAGTTTTTTGCGAGATCTTGGTTGAGTAACAGTTGAAATGGATTGCGATGGTCTTTGACCTGCGCGTCTCGTCCTCCATTCGAAGGACTGCGATGAGCGGCGCCGACCGAACGCTGCCCTCGCGCGCGATCGCAACTGTCTGCTTTGGCATGACGCTCGGATTCGCGGCACGGCACGGCCCGGAGCCGGCGGGCCGCACCCGGGGATGAAACGTCTTCGCGGCGAATGCTTGGGAAAGGTTGTCGTGGCGGTTTGAAAGCCGCTCGGTCGCGCAGCGTTCCTGCAACAGCGCAGGGGACGACGTGCAAGTAATTGACAGAAATCAATGAAGCTCGGCGCGGGGCGCGTCAGATCGCCTCTACAAACCGCGCGAACGAAACTTCTGAAGAAAAGCACCGTGGCAAACGCTTGGGCGTGTCGCCGCTAAAGATTGAGTGAAGATCTTTTTTTGAACGTTGAGTTCGTTTTGTCGATCAATTTTGGGGCATAGGGGGACACAATGCCTACGACACTTCTTGCAAACCTGAAACGAACCGTCGCGCCTGCCACATTGGTGCTGTGCATGGGGCAGGCGGCCTGGGCCGGAACATTCGACGATGCTCCTGTCATCAGCGTCACCGGTGACGGCTATATCTTTGCTGATCCAGCGGAAGGGGTTGAGCCCCCCGGTCTCAAGGCGGTCACGGGCGAGGTGAATGCCGATTTTCCGAACACCTCAAATCCCAGTGGCATTACCAACTGCCTGATGGCCAACACGCCGGATTTCATTTGCACCGCCCCTTCGGGCTCGGGCAAGCGGGTCAAGACGCGGCTCACCGGACCGACCCCGTTGGAGATCCTGCTCTCGACGCAGGCAAGCAACGGCATCACGGAATACTACACCTACGGCAAGACCTCGAACCTCACGGGAGCCCGTATCCTGGGATTCGAGGTGGCACTCGGGACGGGGACGGGGGACAGTTTCACGGCGTTTGACCCGAACGATCCGTCGACCGCGGCGCTCTTTGACGCCGATTACAATCCGAAGTTCAACCTCCCCGATGGCCTCTTCGGCGATGGGGGGCAGGAAGGCGCGGGTGTCGGTTTCTTCGACAGCAGCTCGGCCGAGATGACGATCACGAATTCGCTCATCACGCTGGATGCGACCAACCTGTCGAATTCCGTTCTTGGAACCTATTTCGGCAATTCGCTGATCGACGACAGCATGCTGCCCCAGGCTTTCTTCTGGGACGCGACGGGCACGCCGGTCGCCTCGGATGAAGACCTGCTCGTGGCCTGGTACAACGTGAGCACGGATCAATGGCAGTATGGGAACCTGGGCGTCAGCGGCGACCAATATCTGACCGACAAGCTTCAGGCGCTGGCCGACACGCTTGGCGTTTCGGTGGCCGATCTCGGCTATACCTCGGGCGGTGACACGGTGCCTGCCGATATCGTCGCGGCGATGCAGGCCAACGGTCTCTTCGCGGAAGACGTGATCGAGGACCTGCGGAACCTGAACCTGAACTACATGATCGATCTCGGAGATGTGGCGGGCAACAGCGTGACCATGCGCCTCACGCCCATCTTCGCCCCGATCGTTGCGGAAACCCTGACGCCCTATCAGTTCACGACGGCCGGTCGCCTCGATTCCGCGGCCAACATTCCCTATCTCGATATCGGGAATGCGGGCACCTACCAGACCGCGATCGCTGATATCCTGGCGGTCGAGGATCCGGTGGCGCAAAACGAGTTGCTTGAAACCACGGGCTTCAGTTTCCTGCCCGCGTTCAAGGCTGTCGGCTTCGAGTTCGGGCAAAGCATCACGAACGGGATCGGCAAGCCGGTGGCACAATCGCAGAATGGATCGGTCACGATCTCCACGATGGGCGGGCCCACGACCTGGAAGATTGGGGACAATACCTATGCCTTCGTCTCCACCGGCGCGCAGCAAGCCAGCTATGATCGCACGGTCAATGCGATCGGGTATGACGTCAACGCCTACTACCTCATGTTCGGTGCAGAAAAGCATGTCGGCTCTCTCTTCTCGGTCGGCCTCTTCGGTGGCTATGCGAGCGGGACCTCTGACGCGAACCAGGATCGCGGAAGCATCGACGGCTCCGGCGGCTTCATCGGCGGCTTCGCGCGCGCGGCCTTCGGGACGGGGGGGGCCGCACAGTTCGTGCTGGGCTATCAGGACCTCTCCTACGACATGAAGCGCAACGTCATGGGCGAGACCGCCAAGGCGAGCACGAGCGGCCATCAGGTCTTCGCGGCGCTCGATGCGGAATACATGTTCGGGAAGAACCGGTTCCGCTTCGGGCCGACGGGGTCGCTCGAAATGTACCACCTGTCGGTTGACGGTTTCGACGAAACCGGAGCCGGCGCCTGGAATCTGTCTGTCGGGGATCAATCCGGGAATGTGGTTGTCGCCTCCGCCGGGATGCGCGGCGAATACGCGCTTTCCTCCGGCCCGCAGGCACCGACCCTGTCCGGAACGATCAAATACAACAAGGTCAGCGGAGACGACGAACTGGTGCAGGTGGCTTTCGTCGGCCTGCCGTCCAGCGCAAGTCCGGCCGATGGTTTCGACATGAACTGGGTGAGCGCCGATCTCGGGATCGACGTGCCGCTTGGCCAGACCGGAAAGTTCGTTTCCAGTCTTCATGCCGGGATCTCGGGTTCGTTCTCGAGCGACTACGAAAACCACGCGGTGCAGTTCTCGTTCAACGCGAAGTTCTGAGCCAACGCACGAAACCGAATGGCACTACGGCGTTTTTCAGCGCCGTGGTGCATCGCTATAGCTCACCCCGGATCCGCGCCATCCGCCGTGAGGGAAGACCGGACCTCACGATCTCGCGCGAGTGGCCGCCGAAAAGCAAATGGCAAAAGCGAAATCCAGCGGTCACGTCTCTGCCCGCACGAGATGGTTTTCACGGCTAGTCTCGAAAGGATCGCTGTTCCCGCCGGTAGTGTCGTGGCTTCGGCGCCCTTCAGTGACGGTGATTCTTGTCGCAACATGACTGAATTTTGCTTTTGATCCGGGATTTGTGCTCAAAATTTGTGCAAAATTCCGTGATGGACTGTCGTTGAGCGCATGAGCCGGAAGGATGGCAAGTTTTATTCTTGTCGACCGCCACCCCGCGCTGCAATTCTTCCAGCACATCGGAACGACCCGAATGGCAATCACGCCTCGCTTTGACACCGCGCATCTGCGGCCCGTCAGCGAGGCGTTTTGCGTTTTGGGCCCGAAATGTCTGCCGGAGTGAAAATGAAAAAACGGATCGAACTTGGCCTGCTCTATTCTCGCTCGGGGAGTTATTCGTTGATCTCCGAGGCGTGCCGGACAGGGGCGCTGAGTGCGATTGCCGAGATCAACGCCATCGCGGACTTTCCCTTGAGCCTGATCCCCGTCGAGCGCGATCCGCAGGGCAATATCGACGCCTATGGCCCGCTTTGCGAGGAAATCCTGCGCGACAGCAGTGCCCGGCACGTGATCGGCTGTGTGACCTCGTGGAGCCGCAAGGAGGTCATTCCGACGCTCGAGAAGGCGGGTGGGACGCTCTGGTATGCCGTGCCCTATGAGGGGTTCGAGGCTTCCGATCACATCGTCTACACCCATGCCTGCCCGAACCAGCACCTGCTGCCGCTGCTGGGCTGGGCCTTCGCGCGGCTCGGGCGCCGGGGCTTCCTGACCGGGTCGAACTATATCTGGGGCTGGGAGATGAACCGGCTTGCACGCGATGTGATCTCGACGGCGGGAGGGGAGGTTCTGGGCGAACGCTATCTGCCGCTCGGCTCGCTCGAGATCGACCGGATGATCGACGAGATCCGCGCCACGCGCCCCGATTTCGTGCTCAACAACCTGATCGGTCCGTCGCAATACGCCTTCCTCGAAGCCTATCACCGCCTCGGTCAGGAAGACCCGCATTTCCGCCCCGAGACCTGCCCGATCCTGTCGTGCAATCTCACCGAATGCGAAGTGCCGGCGATCCATCCGGCGGCGGCCGAGGGGCTGGTCGCGGCGGGGCCCTATTTCCGGGGGGCTACGGGCTGGCCCGACGCCGTGAACCGGAATTTCGGCTCCTCGCACGAGGCGGCCGCCTGGTCCTCGGTCTATCGTCTGGCCCGATTGCTTTCTGGCCATGAAGGCGCACCCGAGCAAAGCCTCGCGCAGCTTCTGGCCGAGGCGCCCGCAGGCAGCGAGGGCATCGATCTTGCGACCCACCACACCGCTCTGCCCGTGCTGATCGCGCAGGTCGAGAACGGCGCTTTCAAGGTTCGCGAGAGCTTCGCGCCGGTGGCCGGCGATCCTTATCTCGCGCATGGCCGCGAAGCGGTCGCACCCGGGGCGCCGCGTCTGAAGGTGGTGTCATGAAGCGCAAGATCCGCATCCCGAACCTCGGCGGCGCACACGCCTATATCCTGCATCGCCCGCACCCGACCTTGCAGGCGCTTGACCGGCAATTGCGCGCGATCGGCCTGACGGTCGTTCATTGCTGGCCCGAACTGCCTGCCGAGGCGCTCTCGGGCGATTTCATCTTCTTCGATGCCGATCAGGGCTATGACGAGCAATTCCCGTGGAAACCGGGTCAGAGCCCGATGCCGATGATCGCACTGATCGGCTCGGAAGCACCGGGGCGGATCGAATGGTCGCTCGAGGCGGGGGCGCATGCGCAGCTTCTCAAGCCGGTGGGCGATGGCGGGGTCTACTCGGCGCTGCTGATCGCGCGGCTCGCGTTCGAGGCGCGCCAGTCGCTCTCGGCCGAGATCGCGGATCTGCGCCGCAGGCTCGATGAACGCCAGACGGTCGTGCGCGCCGTCACGCTTCTGGCCGCGCGCGGCAAGACCGAAGCCGAGGCCTATGACCAGCTGCGTCAGATGGCGATGGCCTGGCGCGTCAGTTTCGAGGATGCCGCGCGCCGCATCGTCGCCAACCACGAAGAGCAGGGGGGCTCCGATGACCGACGCGACCTTGGCTGAGGGGCCGACCCGCCCGCAAAGCGCGTTGCGCCGTCTGCTGCGGCGCAAGCTCGCGATCCTGGGGATGGCGATCATCGCGATCGTGACGCTCGGGGCGATTTTCGCACCCTGGATCGCGCCCTTCGCTCCGCAGGAACAGATGTTCGACGGGCTGACGCTGGAAGGCGCACCGATGCCGCCGGGCGAGAAGTTCTGGCTGGGCACCGACCTGCTCGGGCGCGACCTGTTCTCGCGCATCCTTTATGGCGCGCGGACCTCGCTGATCATCGGGGTCGTGGCGAACGGGCTGGCGCTGATCATCGGCACGCTGATCGGAGTCACGGCGGGTTATTTCCGCGGCTGGATCGGCGCGGTGCTGATGCGCTTCACCGATCTGATGATGGCGTTTCCGGCGCTCTTGCTGGCGATCTGCCTTGCCGCGATCTTCACGCCTTCGCTGTGGATCGTCGCGATGGTGATCGCGCTGGTGAACTGGGTGCAGACGGCGCGGGTGGTCTATACCGAGACCTCGGCGCTGGCCGAGCGGGAATTCGTCGCCGCCGAGAAGACGCTGGGGGCAGGGACCGCGCGCATCCTGTTCCGCCACATCCTGCCGCATCTGGTGCCGATGATCATCGTCTGGGGCACGCTGGGCATCTCGACCACCGTGCTGCTCGAGGCGACGCTGAGCTATCTTGGTGTGGGCGTTCAGCCCCCGACGCCGAGCTGGGGCAACATCATCTTCGAGAACCAGACCTATTTCCAGGCGGCCCCGTGGCTCGTCTTCATTCCGGGCGCCGCGATCCTGGCTCTGGCGCTGTCCTTCAACCTCGTGGGCGACGCGCTGCGCGACGTGCTCGACCCGACGCAAAGAGGGCGTGAGTGATGCTGGCCTATCTGATCCGTCGCCTGATCCAGGCCGCCCTGATCCTGCTGGGCGTGTCCTTCATCACCTTCTTCCTGCTCTTCGTGCTGCCGGCCGACCCGGTGCGCCAGATCGCGGGCCGTTCCGCCACGCCCGAGACGGTGGCCAATATCCGGCATCAGCTTGGCCTCGATCAGCCCTTCGTGGCGCAATACTGGCGCTACCTGACGGGGCTCTTCCAGGGCGACATGGGCCGCAGCTACCTGCAGAAGACGGAAGTGGCCACGCTGATCACCGCGCGTCTGCCCGCGACGCTTTTGCTGATGCTGGGCGCGATCGTGGCCGAGCTGGTCATGGGGCTCACACTGGGCATCGTGGCTGCGATCCGGCGCGGGGGCGCGCTCGATCAGTCGCTGATGATCACCTCTTTCGTCGCGGTCTCGGCGCCGCAATTCGTGGTCGGCCTGCTGCTGCTCTATGTCTTCGCGGTCAAGCTGAGCTGGTTCCCGATCGGCGGCTACGGCAGCTTCTCGAACCTTGTCCTGCCCGCGCTCACGCTCGGGATCATGGGCTCGGGCTGGTATAGCCGGATGATGCGCTCCTCGATGATCGACGTGCTGCGCTCGGACTATATCCGCACCGCGCGCGCCAAGGGGCTGCGCCGCGCCCGCGTGCTGGCGCTGCACGCGATGCCCAACGCCATCCTGCCGATCATCGCGATGATCGGGATCGATATCGGCATCTTCATGTCGGGCATCGTCGTGGTGGAAAGCGTCTTCGGCTGGCCGGGCATCGGGCAACTGGCGTGGCAGGCGATCCAGCGCGTCGACATCCCGATCATCATGGGCGTCACGCTGGTCTCGGCCTGCGCGATCGTTCTGGGCAACCTGCTCGCCGATCTGATCACCCCCTTCATCGACCCGCGCATCAAGCTGCGCTGATCGCAACCAGATACCCTGGGCCAACCGGGGAGCAAACGAAAAGAAAAATTCAACAGACGGAGAGAAAACTCAAAATGAGCCTGATGAAAAACATCCTTGCCACCAGCGCGCTGTCGCTCTCGCTTGGCCTTGCGAGCCTCGCCTCGGCGCAGGACTACCAGCCCGACCCGAACGCCAAGTCCGGTGGCAATATCATCGTCACCTACAAGGACGATGTGGCCACCCTCGACCCGGCAATCGGCTATGACTGGCAGAACTGGTCGATGATCAAATCGGTCTTCGACGGGCTGATGGATTACGTCCCCGGCACCACCGAACTGCGCCCCGGCCTCGCCGAGAGCTACGAGATTTCCGAGGATGGCACGACCTTCACCTTCAAGCTGCGCGAGGGCGTGAAGTTCCACAACGGCCGCGAGATGACCGCCGAGGACGTGAAATACTCGCTCGACCGCGTGACCACCCCGGCCACCCAGTCGCCCGGCGCGGGCTTCTTCGGCTCGATCAAGGGCTATGACGCGATGGCGGATGGCTCGGCCACCAGCCTCGAAGGCGTTACCGTGGTCGATCCCTATACCGTCAAGATCGAGCTCTCGCGCCCCGACGCGACCTTCCTGCACGTGATGGCGCTGAACTTCGCCTCGGTCGTGCCGAAGGAAGCGGTGGACGAATACGGCGCCGATTTCGGCAAGCATCCCGTGGGCACCGGCGCGTTCAAGCTTGCCGACTGGACCATCGGGCAGAAGCTCGTCTTTGAAAAGAACGCCGATTACTGGCGTCCGGGCGTGCCGTACCTCGACAGCATCACCTTCGAGGTCGGCCAGGAACCGATCGTGGCGCTCCTGCGTCTGCAGAAGGGTGAGGTGGACGTGCCCGGCGACGGCATTCCGCCCGCGAAGTTCAACGAGGTGATGGGCAATCCCGACGAGGCCAAGCAGGTCGTCGTGGGTGGCCAGCTGCATACCGGCTACATCACGCTCAACGTCGAGATGGCGCCCTTCGACAAGGTCGAGGTGCGTCAGGCGATCAACATGGCGATCAACAAGGATCGCATCGTGCAGATGATCAACGGCCGCGCGACCCCCGCGACCCAGCCGCTGCCGCCCTCGATGCCGGGCTACACCAAGGATTACGCGGGCTACCCCTTCGACCCCGCGAAGGCCAAGGAGATGCTTGCCGAGGCCGGTCTGCCTGACGGGTTCGAGACCGAGCTTTACGTGATGAACACCGATCCCAACCCGCGCATCGCGCAGGCGATCCAGCAGGATCTGGCGGCGATCGGCGTGAAGGCCGATATCAAGGCGCTGGCGCAGGCCAACGTGATCGAGGCGGGCGGCACGCCGAAGACCGCGCCGATGATCTGGTCGGGCGGCATGGCCTGGATCGCGGATTTCCCCGATCCGTCGAACTTCTACGGCCCGATCCTGGGCTGCGCCGGTGCGGTCGAGGGCGGCTGGAACTGGTCGTGGTATTGCAACAAGGATCTCGACGCGATGGCCACCGAGGCGGACTCGATCACCGATCCGGCCAAGCAGGACGAGCGCCTGCAGAAATGGTCGGACGTCTACATGAAGGTCATGGAAGACGCGCCCTGGGTCCCGGTGTTCAACGAGAACCGCTACACGATGAAGTCGACCCGCATGGGCGGCGCCGATGCGCTCTATGTCGATCCGGTTTCGATCCCGGTGAACTACGATTACGTCTACGTGACGGAGTAAACGCGCATGTGCAAAGCCTGTGATTACACGATCCACGGCGCACAGCACCATTTCGGCTGGGACAACTCGCTTGTCCCGGCCGAGACGGTCGCTCCCGGATCGACCATCGAGTTCCATTGCCACGACAGCTCGGCCGGACAGCTCGGGCCGTCCTCGACGGTGGAAGATGTGAAGACGCTCGATTTCGGCAAGATCAATCCGGTTTCCGGGCCGATCTATGTCGAAGGCGCGCAGCCCGGCGATGTTCTGAAAGTCACCATCGACAGCTTTACCCCGCGCGAGCAGGAGGGCTCGGCCTGGGGCTGGACCGCGAATATCCCCGGCTTCGGTCTGCTGGCGGATCAGTTTGAAGATCCGGCGCTGAACATCTGGAAATACGATGCCACCTCGCCCGACAAGGCGCTCTGGGGCTCCGAGGGCAAGGTCGCGCTCAAGCCCTTCTGCGGCACGATCGGCGTAGCCCCTGCCGAGGCGGGTCTGCATTCCATCGTCCCGCCGCGCCGCGTCGGCGGCAATCTCGATATCCGCGATCTGGCGGCGGGCACCACGCTCTACCTTCCGGTCGAGGTCGAGGGCGCGTTGTTCTCCGTAGGCGACACCCATGCCGCGCAGGGCGATGGCGAGGTTTGCGGCACCGCGATCGAGAGCCCGATGAACTGCGTGCTCAGCTTCGATCTGATCAAGAACGAGACGCTGAAATTCCCTCGCTTCACCACGCCGGGGCCGGTCACGCGCCATCTCGATACGGCGGGCTACGAGGTCACCACGGGCATCGGCCCGGATCTGATGTCGGGCGCGCGCGATGCGGTTTCCGGCATGATCGACCTGCTGTGCAAGACGCGCGGCATGTCGGCGGTCGATGCCTATATGCTGGTCTCGACCTGCGGCGATCTGCGGATCTCCGAGATCGTGGACATGCCGAACTGGGTCGTCAGCTTCTATTTCCCGAGAAACGTGTTCGAATGATCGAAGTGAAAGAAATAAACGCCGGGGCCGATATGGCCCCGGAGGCGTCCCAGCCGGTGCTGTCGGTCGACGGGCTCACGATCTCGGTGCGCTCGGAAGGGCGCGAACGACCGCTGGTGCGCGACCTCAGCTTCACGCTCGCGCGCGGGGAAACCATCGCGATCGCGGGCGAGAGCGGGTCGGGCAAGTCGCTGACCTCTCTGGCGATCATGGGGCTGTTGCCGCCGCCCGCGCTGCGCGTCAGCGCCGGGGCGATCCGGTTCCACGACGAAGATCTCACGCGCCTGCCCGAGAGCCGGATGCGCGCCATTCGCGGCAATCGCATCGCAATGATCTTTCAGGAGCCCATGACCTCGCTCAACCCGGTTCTGACCATCGGCCTGCAACTGGCCGAGGCGATCCGCGCCCATGAGCCGGTCTCAAAACGCGAGGCCCGCGCCCGCGCGCTCGAGGCGCTGCGCCGCGTGCGGATCTCCGAACCCGAACGACGGATGGGCCAGTATCCTCACGAGCTTTCGGGCGGGATGCGTCAGCGCGTGATGATCGCGATGGCGCTCGCGCTGCGCCCCGACGTGCTGATCGCGGATGAGCCCACGACCGCGCTTGACGTGACGGTGCAGCGCGAGGTGCTCGACCTGCTGCGCGATCTGCAAGCGGAGATGGGCACCGCGATCATCCTGATCACCCATGACATGGGCGTCGTGGCCGAGATGGCCGAGCGGGTGATCGTGATGAAACAGGGGCAGGCCGTCGAGACGGGCAAGGTTGCGCAAATTTTCACTGCCCCGCGCGAGGCTTACACGCAGGATTTGCTGGCAGCGGTACCGCGCATGGGCGACGGCAGCGGCGCGCCCGTGGCCGATCCACAGGCAAAACCGGTCGCGAAGCTGCGTGACGTGCAGGTGCGGTTCGACATTCGTGGCGGGATCCTCTCGCAGGTGACGCACCGGGTCCACGCGGTCGAGGGCGTCAGTTTCGACATCATGGAGGGCGAGACCTTCTCGCTCGTCGGCGAAAGCGGCTGCGGGAAGTCCACGATCGCGAAGGCGCTCACGGGGCTCGTGCCCCATCAGGGCCGGATCGAGGTCGCGGGCCATACGATGGGCGGCTTGAGCGGCGCGAAGATGAAAGAGATGCGGCGCGACGTGCAGATCGTGTTCCAGGACCCGATGGCCGCGCTCGACCCGCGGATGCGGGTGGGTGATCTCGTGGCCGAGCCTTTGGTCATTCACGGCATCGGCACGCCCGAGGAGCAGCGCGAGAAGGTCGCGGGCCTCTTCGAGCGGGTGGGGCTCACCCGCGATCAGCTCGACCGCTATCCGCACGAGTTCTCGGGCGGTCAGCGTCAGCGGATCTGCATCGCGCGTGCGCTGGCGCTGCAACCCAAGCTGATCGTCGCGGATGAAAGTGTCTCGGCGCTTGACGTTTCGGTTCAGGCGCGGGTGCTGGAACTGCTCGACGCCCTGAAACGCGAGTTTGGCATCGCTTACCTGTTCATCAGCCATGACATGGCCGTGGTCGAGAATATCTCGGACCGGATCGCGGTGATGTATATGGGCCAGATCGTCGAGATGGGGACGCGGGCGCAGATTTTCGGCGCGCCGCAGCATCCCTATACCAAGCGCCTGATGGCAGCCGTACCGATCCCCGATCCCGACAGGGTTCGCGCCCCTACACCGCGCCTGTCCGGCGAGGTGCCAAGCCCGGTCTACAAGTTCGGAGAGCAACCGCAACGTCTGGCCTTGCGCAACATCGGGAACGGCCATCTCGTGGCGGATCCCAATGTCGAGGCGACGGCTCCTGGCAGCATCGCCCATTGAAGCGGCGGTCTGATCGCGGCGAACGGAAGGGGCGTTCCGGCCCCACGCTGCGCCCCGAGCTTTCGGCCTGAAGGTGGCCCGACGCTCAGTCCTCGGCGGCCTGCCGCGTAGCACTGTAGAGCACCTGACCGCGCGGCAGTATCACCGCGTGGCGCGCCACCTGCCATCCGGTGCAGCGGGCGAGATGTTCCACGTCGTCGGCCAGCACATGATAGGGCGGTCGGATGTCATGGGTGACCACCCCGTCGGGCTGGCGATAGGGGTGCGCGGCCTGCACGGCGTCGGGGGCAAGGAACACGGTGAAGAGAAACCGCTCCAGCCGCTCGAACTGGCGCAGGTTGGTGAGCGCGCGGCGCAGGTAAGCCATCGGCAGATGCGGGAAGACCGCGAAGGCGATCGCATGGGTGATGGTCTGCGGGATACCCGGAAACTCGAAACGGGGATCCTCGATCAGCTGGGCGGGATCGAGCCTTTCCGGCTCGGCCAGTTCTTCGCGATGGCCCGCGAGCATGATCGCACGCGAGGCGTCGGTGGCCCAATAGTGACCGGGCTCGAGATAGGGCACCGCCTTGCAGCCCAGCCGCAGCGATCCGGCCCCGATATCGAGAAGGTAATGATGTGGCTGCAATCCGGCGGCGCGCAGCACCTCCATCTGGATGCGCCCGGTCTCGTCCCAACGTCCGCCCACCACGGCGCGATGACGCCCCGCGGCAATGGCCGCATCGTAGAAACCGGCCGCTTCGTAAGGGTTGTGGGACATCGTGCGGCGCTTTCGGGCAAGGACCAGATGGCGTCCAATGCGCGCCTTGCGCTGTTGCGTCAAGGCTGATCACGCGCCGGGTCAAGTCGCAAGCAGCCTTCCATGACCCGCCGCCGCGATCCGTGCGCCCGACAGGTGCGCCATGTGCCAGCCGAGCACCTGGTTCGAACTGAGCACCGGCATTCCCAGCTCGGCCTCGAGCGGGGCGATGATATCGAGCGTGCGCAGGTTGGTGCAGGACAGGAAGACCCCGTCGATCCTGTTGCGACGGGCGAGGGTGCGCGCGGCCTCGGCAATCGAGGCGGGCGCGATCCGGGCCACGCGGGCCTCCACCTCTTCACCGAAGGAGAGCGTGTCGGGGACGGTCAGCCCCGCCGCCTCGAAGGCCTGCCGGATCGGCCCCGCGACCGGGGCGATATAGGGTGAGACGATCCCCACACGCTCCAGCCCCAGCGCGTGGCAGGCCGCCAGCGCGGCGCTGAGCGGATCGGTCACGGCGCGGCTTTGCACTGCACCCGAGACAAGCTCCGCCACACGCGCGGCCCCGATCAGCGTCGTGCCGGAGGTGCAGGCATAGCCCACCGCATCGAACCGGGCGGCCGGGGGCAGTAGCGCGGCCGCCGCAGGTAGCGTGGCCTCCATCTCGGCGATCGTGTCGGGGGTCAGCTCGGCCCCCGAAGGCACGCGGCTGACATGGATCCGCGCCGCTTCGGGCGGAAAGAGACGGCGGAAATCCTGTTCGATCGTCTCATCGACCTGAAGCACCACAAGACCGAGCCGGGGCAGGGCCTCTTCGAACAACTCATAGGGAAAGGCGCTCATCCGACGATCTCCGGCAATTCTGCGGGCGCGCGGCGCGACAGAAGCTCGACCCCGTCCTCGCGCAGCACGATGTTTTCTTCATGCACGAGGATATGCCCGTCGCGCGTCTCGCAGCCCGGCTCCAGCGTAAGCACCATGCCCGCGCGCAGCGGCGTCGTGTCGAGAGGCGTGAAGGAGGGCCATTCGGTCAGAGTGATCCCGAGCCCGTGGCCGAGCCTGCCGCCCGAGGGCGTGGCACCATGGCGGCGCAGCCCGGCGCAGAGCATCGCATGGACGTCGCAGGCCCGGTGACCCGGGCGCAGGGTGGCGATCACCTCTTCGGTCGCCTGCCAGAGCGCGTCATTGGCGCGCCGGGCGCAATCCGAGGCGGGACCGATCGCCCAGTTGCGGTCGAAATCGCAGAAATAGCCCTCGCGCACCGCGCCGGTGTCGAGCATCAGCACATCGCCGGGGCGCAAGGGCTCTGGGCCGGCGGGCGAGATCACATCGCCATAACCATCGCACCCGGCTCCGCCCGCGACATAGCTCACCCAATCCGCGCCCTCGTCGAGCAGTGCGATCTGGAAATCGCGGAACACGGCGTCGAGCTTCCGCCCCGCTCGGGCAAATTCCGGCACCCGATCGAACGCGCGCGCAGCGATTTCGCAGCTCGTGCGGATCTTCGCGATCTCGGCTTCGGACTTGATCTCGCGCACCCGCTGCACGCAGGCGGTGGCGTCCACGAGGGCGCGCGGGGCGAGGCGGGTGCGCAGGGCCTCGAAATCGGCCAAGGGCATGCGCAGATGCGTCTCCAATCCCATCGGCAGACCAATCCGTCCGCTTTCGGGCACCAGATCCGCCAGCGTCCCGGCCAGCAGGCTCACCCCGTCATCACGCGGATCGGGGGCGTCCCATGTGCGGATCTGCGGGATCCAGCAGCGCCCCATCAGCTCGGCCCCGATCGCTGGGATCACCGCCACGGGCTCGCCCGATTGCGGCACAACGACGAACCACGGACGGGCGGGGCTCTCCCAGAAACGGGTGAGAAACCCGGCCGTGTAGAAAATATCGGCGGGCGCGCTCAGCAATAGCGCGTCGAGCCCGCCCGCAGCCATCCCCGCTTGCAGCCGCGTGACGCGGTCGCGATATTCCTGCGCGGGAAAGATCAGGGATTTCTCGGTCATGCCGTCGCGCCTTTCGCTGTCACCCCGCGAACCCTAGCGCGGATCACGCGACTGTGTGTGTGCTTTTCGACCTCTTCGGTAGAGAGACTGCCTCCAAAGGCTTGCCATTGCCCGTTTACGCGCCACGATAGCGCATCGCGACAGCGGGCCGTGCCCGCGACCGTCGGGCTCATGGAAAGGAGCGCGCGTGAGAAATCCACACGCATCGGACAAAAGGTCATTGCCCGCAGGGATCTGGGCGCTCGGCTTCGTCTCGCTTTTCATGGATGTCTCCTCCGAGATGATCCACGCGCTTTTGCCGGTCTATCTGACGGTGGGGCTTGGCGCCTCGACACTGGCGGTCGGCGTGATCGAGGGGATCGCCGAGGCGACTGCCGCGATCACCAAGGTCTTCTCCGGCGCGCTGTCGGACAGGATCGGGCAGCGCAAGCTGCTCGCGGCGCTGGGCTACGGGCTTGCCGCCGTGACGAAACCGATCTTTCCGCTCGCGCCCAGCTTCGGCTGGCTGGTCGCGGCGCGCTTCATCGACCGCGTCGGCAAGGGTATTCGCGGCGCGCCGCGCGACGCGCTGGTGGCCGATCTCGCGCCCGAGGGGCTGCGCGGCGCGGCCTTCGGGCTGCGCCAGTCGCTCGACACGGTCGGCGCCTTCGTGGGCCCGCTCGCCGCGATCTTGCTGATGTGGCTGTTCTCCGACAATTTCCGTGCCGTGTTCTGGGTTGCGGTGATCCCGGCCTTCCTCTCGCTGGGGCTGATCCTGTTCGCGGTGAAGGAGCCCGCGCGCCCCGAGGGGCTCCGCCGGGTGCGCAACCCGCTCGCGCCTTCCGAGCTGAAACTCCTGGGCGGGGTCTACTGGTGGGTCGTGGTGGTGGCGACGCTCTTCACGCTGGCACGTTTCAGCGAGGCCTTCCTGATCCTGCGTGCTGAGGGCGAAGGCGTGCCGATCATGCTGGTGCCGCTGGTCTTCGTGGGGATGAATTTCGTCTATTCGCTCACCGCTTATCCGGTCGGGGTGCTCTCAGACAGCATCGGTCGGGTCTGGCTTCTGATCGTGGGTCTTTGTCTGTTGATCGCGGCCGATGTCGTGCTGGCACTCTCGAGCGGGATCACGAACCTTGCGGTTGGCGTGCTGCTCTGGGGTGTGCATATGGGGTTCACGCAGGGGCTGCTCTCGACGCTGGTGGCCGAGGCGGTCCCGGCCGAGCTGCGCGGCACCGCGTTCGGCATGTTCAACCTCGTTACCGGGATCGCGCTTCTGGTGGCAAGCGTGGTCGCGGGCGCGCTCTGGGAGGTGTGGGGCCCGCAATGGACCTTCCTTGCCGGAGCGGGGTTCGCGGGAATGGCGCTTCTGAGTTTGCTGCCGCTGCGCCATCGCCTCGACGGAAAGGCCGCAGCCAAGGCGCCGGCCAGGTAATCCGGGTTTTCAGCCATTCGCTGGGAACATACCTTCTATTCAAGACTAAGTTGTTCTGCCTCAATGCGTTCGTGCTGCGACGGAGCTCTGATTGTCACACGTATCAATCCAGAGCATCGTTCAGGATGCGGCGATGGCGCGACGAGTGAAGGACGACCCAGATGGCGGATCGAAGCAGCGAAGAGATCGAACGGATGCTCGCAGGGGCCAAGCACCGCAAGAGGGGCTGGCTCTGGGCGGTCGTTGTGGTCGCAGTGCTCGGCGCGGCGGGGGCCTGGTTCTGGCTCGCGCGTTCCCAGCAATCGGGGGGCGTGACTTACGTGACCGAGGCCGTCACGCGCGGTGACCTGACGGTGACGGTGACCGCAACCGGCACGGTCGAGCCGACGACCGAGGTCGAGGTTTCTTCCGAGCTTTCGGGCACGCTCGCGAGCATCGAGGTCGATTACAACGATGCGGTCGAGGTGGGGCAGGTTCTCGCCCGTCTCGACGACACGAAATTCAATGCGCAGGTCGCGAATGCCGAGGCCGCTCTGGCCGCGGCGAAGGCAGAGCTTTTGCAGGCCGAAGCCACGCAGCGCGAGGCAACCGAGCTTTACGACGCGCAGGCCGAGCTTGAGCGGCGTGGGGTGGTGAACCACAGCGATTTCGTGGGCTACGTTGCCACGCGTGACCGGGCGGTGGCCGCGGTTCAGGCGGCGCAGGCCTCGCTCACCCTGGCCGAAGCCAATCTCGCGATGGAAAAGGACGATCTGGAAAAGACGGTGATCCGTTCCCCGATCAAGGGCGTGGTGCTGGATCGCGACGTTTCGGCCGGGCAGATCGTGGCGGCGTCGCTCTCTGCCCCGACGCTTTTCACGTTGGCCGAGGATCTGAGCAAGATGCAGCTTCTGGTCGATATCGACGAGGCCGATATCGGGCAGGTCGAGGTCGGCAACCGGGCCAGCTTCACCGTCGACGCCTATCCCGGAGAGATCTTTCCCGCGACGATCACTCAGGTGCGCTATGCGCCAGAAACCACCGATGACGTGGTCACCTACAAAGGCGTTCTTGCCGTGGATAACGGCGAGATGATGCTGCGTCCCGGCATGACCGCCACCGCGACGATCACCGTCGATGAAGAAACCGGCGCGCTTCTGGTGCCCAATGCGGCCTTGCGCTACGCGCCGCCGCAGGTGGTCGAGGATACGGGCAATGGCGCGGGCGGACTGATCGGGCTGATCATGCCGTCCCGGCCCGGATCGGACAGCGCGACCGCGACGGGCAAATCCGTCTGGGTGCTGCGCGACGGGACCCCGGTCGAAGTGGCGGTCACGCCCGGAGCGTCCAACGGCAAACTCACGATCATCACCGAGGGGGATCTGGCCGAGGGCGATCAGGTGATCACCGACCAGCGGGACGGCGCGCAATGAGCCCGCCTCTGATCGAGCTGGAAGGCATCACGCGAACCTATGGCTCGGGTGAGGCGCTGGTGCGCGCGCTCGACGGGGTGGATCTGACCGTGGAGAAAGGAGAGTTCGTCGCGATCATGGGGCCCTCGGGGTCGGGCAAGTCGACGGCGATGAACATCATCGGCTGTCTCGACCGTCCGAGTGGCGGGCATTACCGCTTCAACGGGGTCGAGGTGGCGACGCTCGATCAGGACCAGCGCGCGCTCTTGCGCCGCAACTACCTCGGTTTCGTCTTTCAGGGCTACAACCTTCTGCCGCGCACAACCGCGATCGAGAATGTCGAACTGCCGCTGATCTACAAGGGCCAGCGCAAGGCCGAGCGGCTGGTGCGGGCGCGTGAGGCGCTGCAGCGCGTCGGGCTCGAAGGGCGCGAGCATCATACGCCCTCGCAGCTCTCGGGCGGTCAGCAACAGCGGGTGGCGATCGCGCGGGCGCTCGCGGGAGAGCCGATGGTGATGCTCGCCGACGAGCCCACGGGCAACCTCGACACGAAACGCAGCGTCGAGATCATGGAACTGATGCAGAAGCTCAATCGCGAGGCGGGGCTGACCATCGTCATGGTGACCCACGAGGAAGACATGGCCGCCTATGCCTCGCGGCTGGTCGTCTTCACCGATGGCAAGGTCGTGCGTGACGAGTTGATGCAGGAAAGGGCGTCGTGATGCTTTGGGAAACGGTTCGCCTTGCACTCACCGCGATCACCCGCAATGCGCTGCGCTCCTTCCTGACGGTGCTCGGCGTGGTGATCGGCGTCGCGGCGGTGATCGCGATGGTGACGGTGGGGCAGGGCTCGTCCGAGCAGGTTTCGGCCAATGTGGAATCGCTCGGCACAAGCGTTCTGGTGCTGCGTCCCGGTGCGCAGATGATGGGGCCGGGGGCGCGCGACAACGCCCCGTCCTTCAAGCTCGCGGATGTCGAGGCGCTTCAGGATCTGACCTCTCTCTCCGCGGTCGCTCCGACTGTTTCGAGTTCGGAAACCGCTGTTTACGGCAATTCAAACCGCTCCACCACGATCACCGGCACGACCTCGGCCTATCTCGAGATCGGCGGCTGGGAGATCGCACGCGGACGCAGCTTTTCGACCGCCGAGGATCGTAGCGGAGCGAATGTCTGCATCATCGGCGAGACGGTGCGCACCGCGCTGTTCGGCTCGACAGATCCCACGGGCGAGAAGATCCGCATCAAATCCATCTCCTGTGAGGTGATCGGCCTTCTGGTCGCCAAGGGGGCGGGCTCTTTCGGGCAGGATCAGGATGATCTGGTGATCATGCCGGTGCGCACCGTGCAGCGTCGACTTCTGGGCAGCCAGGACGTGTCCTCCATTTCGATGACGGTCGCCTCCGGTGTGTCTTCCGAGCGCGCGATCTCGGACATCAAGACCCTGATGCGCGACCGCCGCCGCATCGCCATCGGCGAGGAGGATGATTTCTCGGTCAATGACATGAAGGAACTCGCCTCGATGCTGAACTCGGTCAACTCGGTGTTGACGGGGCTGCTGTCCTCGGTCGCGGCGGTGAGCCTGCTTGTGGGGGGCATCGGGATCATGAACATCATGCTGGTCTCGGTGACCGAGCGTACCCGCGAGATCGGCATCCGCCTTTCGGTGGGCGCACAGGCAAGCCAGGTGCTGATGCAGTTCCTCGTCGAGGCGGTGGTGCTCTCGCTTCTCGGGGGCGTGATCGGCATCCTTGCGGGGCTCGGGCTCGCCTATGTCGCGGCGCAGATCATGGCGATCCCGTTCTCGCCCAGCCTCGACGTGATTGCGCTGGCCTTCGGTTTCTCGGCGGTGGTGGGCATGGTCTTCGGCTATTTCCCGGCCCGTGCGGCGGCCCGGCTCGATCCGATCGAGGCGCTGCACTACCAGTGAGGCGCGCGCTCAGCGCCGCTTCTCGCCCAGCGTCCAGACGCCGGCGATGGCACGGTCATCGCCCATCATGATCGTCGGGAAGATCGCTTCCCAGATATCCTCGGCACGCGCCGCGCGTTGGGCGATGGCGGGGGTCGAGGCGAGATCGACGGCGATGAAATCGGCTTCCATGCCGGGCGCCAGCGCGCCGATCCTGTCGCCCATCCGTATCGCCTGCGCCGAGCCTTGGGTGGCGAGCCACCAGAGCTGGGCGGGATGGAGCGGCTTGTGCGTGAGCTGGCCGATCTCATAGGCCGCAGCCATCGTGCGCAGCATCGAAAAGCTCGACCCGCCGCCGGTATCGGTCGCAAGTCCGATCCGCTGCCCCTCCGCCAGCCTCTTGGGCCAATCGAAGAGCCCCGAGCCGATGAAGGTGTTCGAGGTCGGACAATGGATCAGCGCCGCGCCCACCTCCTGGATCCTGTCGGCCTCGCGCGGCTCGAGATGGATCGCGTGGCCGTAAAGCGCGTTCGGGCCGAGAAGCCCATAGGTCTCATAGGTGTCGAGATAGTCGCGCGCGGTCGGGTAAAGCTCGTGTACCCAGGCGATCTCGTCCACCTGCTCGGACAGATGGGTCTGCATCAGGCAGTCGGGGTGTTCGGCCCAAAGCGCCCCGAGCGCGGCCAGTTGATCGGCCGAGGAGGTGGGCGAAAAGCGCGGCGTGATCACATAGGACAGCCGGTCCACCCCGTGCCAGCGCCCCAGCAGCGCCTTGCTGTCGTCATAGGCCGATTGCGGCGTGTCGCGCAGGCCGTCGGGGGCGTTGCGATCCATGCAGGTCTTGCCCGCCGCCACCCGCATTCCGCGCGCCTGTGCGACGGTGAAGAAGGCGTCGACGCTGCCCGGATGGATCGTGCAATAGCTGCACATCGTCGTGGTGCCGTTCTCGAGCGCGAGATCGAGATAGAGATTGGCGATCTGCGTCGCATGGGCGGGATCGGCGAAGGAGATCTCCTCGGGGAAGGTGTAGTGATTGAGCCAGTCGATCAGTCGCTTGCCCCAGCTCGCGA
The DNA here is from genome assembly GCF_002020135.1 of Thioclava marina. Lineage (GTDB taxonomy): Bacteria > Pseudomonadota > Alphaproteobacteria > Rhodobacterales > Rhodobacteraceae > Thioclava > Thioclava marina. Next base: position 307,714 of record NZ_MPZS01000003.1, read on the forward strand.
TGATCGCCGTCTGCGGATAATGCACATGCGCGTCGATGAACCCCGGCGAAAGGAGATTCGCTCCGTGATCGGTAACGCGCGCTTGGGGGTGGGCCGCGCGCAGTTCATCGGCCTCGCCGACGACCGCGATCTTGCCGCCCTCGATGAGCAGCGCGCCATGGCGGCGATGGGTGACCGCCTCGGGCCCCTCGACCAGCGCATCTCCGCGATATTCCAGAACCTGACCCAGATGCAGCTCAGCCATTACTCTCTCCTGTCCGACGCACCATGCTAGGGCGACGCCGCGACAAGGTAAATCTCTGGCGGAGCGGACCGGTTTTTTCCGCGCGCCCCCTGTCCATCCGCGCGAATTCGTCTATGTTTTCCGCGCGATCGGAATGGGGGCGACATGGCCGAAGCACTTGCCGAAGAACATGACCGCGAGGAAGAGGACTACCGGCTTGACGGGGAGGTCGTCGAGGCGATCCTCGATGCCGCCGAGCAGGGTGACGCGGAGAGGCTGAGCGCACTGCTCGAACCGCTCCACGCGGCCGATATCGCCGACCTTCTCGAACAGGTCTCCGGCAGCGAGCGTCGCGCGATCCTGCGCCTTTGGGGGCGCGAGATCGACGGTGAGATCCTCACCGAGATCGACGAGGGCATTCGCGAAGAGGTGCTTGAAAGCCTGCCGCCGGAAGTTCTGGCCGAGGCGGTGCGCGAGCTCGACTCCGATGACGTGGTCGATCTCATCGAAGACCTCGAAGAGCCGCAGCAGGAGGCCATCCTCGAAGCGCTCGACGAGCCGGACCGTGCCGCGGTCGAGAAATCGCTCGCCTATCCCGAATATTCCGCCGGCCGCCTCATGCAGCGCGAAGTCGTCACCGCGCCCGAACATTGGACGGTGGGCGAGACGATCGACTATCTGCGCTCGGCCGAATGGCTGCCCGACCAGTTTTACCATGTGATCCTTGTCGATCCGGCCTATCATCCGCTGGGCAATATCACCCTCGGACGGATCCTCTCGGCTCCGCGCGCCTCGAAGCTGATCGATATCTGCGAAGAGGAATTCCGCACGATCTCGGCCTATCAGGAAGAGGGCGACGTCGCCTATGCGTTCAACCAGTATCACCTGATCTCGGCCCCGGTCGTGGACGAGGATGACCGGCTCGTCGGCGTCATCACCATCGACGACGCGATGTCCGTGCTCGACGAAGAGCACGAGGAAGACATCCTGCGTCTGGCCGGTGTGGGCGAGGAATCGGCAATCTCGGATACGGTGATGGAGACCGTTCGCCAGCGACTGCCCTGGCTCTTCGTGAACCTGCTGACGGCGATTCTGGCCTCGGGGGTCATTTCGCTTTTCGAGGGCACGATTCAGCAGCTCGTGGCGCTGGCGGTGCTGATGCCGATCGTGGCCTCGATGGGGGGCAATGCGGGCACGCAGACCCTGACCGTTGCGGTGCGCGCGCTCGCGACGCGTGACCTCACCGAGAGCAACGTCTGGCGCGTTGTGCGACGCGAGGCGGTCGTGGGGCTGTTGAACGGGCTGGCATTTGCGCTGGTGATGGGGATCGTGGCCGCCTTCTGGTTCTCGGGCGCGCAGCTCGGGATCGTGATCGGGCTGGCGATGGTGATCAATCTCGTCGTCGCGGCGCTCTCGGGTATTCTGATCCCGTTGGCGCTGGAGAAACTGGGGGCTGACCCGGCGCTGGCCTCGGGGACGTTCGTGACCACGATGACCGATGTGGTGGGCTTCTTCGCCTTCCTCGGGCTCGCCTCGGTCCTGCTGCTGTGAGCAAGGACCTCGCCCGCAAGGATGCCTTCGCCGCGCGAAAGGTGGCGCATGCGGCGGATGATGGCGCGGCTACGCGAGCGCTGACGGCGGCGCTGGAGCCCTTTGCGGGCAAGGTTCTGGCAGGATACTGGCCGATCCGAACCGAGCCCGATCCGCGCCCGGCGATGGTGGCCCATGGCGGGCCGCTCTGCCTGCCGGTCGTGATGGGGCAGGGGCAGCCGCTGGTCTTTCACCGCTGGAGCCCCGAAACCGAGATGATCGAAGGCGCTTATGGCGCGCATGTCCCGGCCAATGGCGAGGAGATCATCCCCGAGGTGCTGATCGTGCCGCTCCTGGCCTTCGATGCGCTCGGTTATCGCTTGGGCTATGGCGGCGGCTTTTACGACCGCACGCTGGAGGGCCTGCGCGCCCGCGGCCCGGTCACCGCGATCGGCTTTGCCTTCGCGGCGCAGGAAGTGCCGCAGGTGCCGACCGAGCCGACCGACCAGCCGCTCGACATGATCGTGACCGAGGCGGGCGTGCGCCGCTTCTGATCAGCCCATCCGCTCGGAGGCGTAGGCGCCGGGCGAAGCCGGGAAGACCACCGTCTTGTTGCCATTGAGGAAGACGCGGCTTTGCACATGGGCGTGGATCGCGCGCGCCAGCACCTGCGCCTCGACATCGCGACCCAGCGAGACGTAATCCTCGGGGCTCTGCGCATGGGTGACGCGCACGGTGTCCTGCTCGATGATCGGACCCTCGTCGAGATCGGCGGTCACGTAGTGCGAGGTCGCCCCGATCAGCTTCACGCCGCGCTCATAGGCCTGCTTGTAGGGGTTCGCGCCCTTGAAGCTCGGCAGGAAGGAGTGGTGGATGTTGATGATCCGGCCCGACATCTTCTGGCACAGCGCATCCGAGAGGATCTGCATGTAGCGCGCCAGAACGACCAGCTCGGCGCCGCTCTCGTCGACCACGTCGAGCAGGCGCTTTTCGGCCTCGGGCTTGTTCTCCTTCGTCACTTTGATGTGGTGGAAGGGCAGGTCGTGGTTCACGACGACCTTCTGATAGGTCATGTGGTTCGAGACCACGCCCACGATCTCGATCGGCAGCGCGCCGATGCGCCAGCGATAGAGCAGGTCGTTCAGGCAATGGCCGAAATTCGACACCATCAGCAGGACCTTCATCTTCTCGGTGGCATCGCGCACCGCCCAGTCCATCTGGAAATCCGTTGCGACGGGCTCGAAGGCGGCGCGGATCGCGTCCGCATCGGCACCCTTTTCCGACACGAAGCTCACACGCATGAAGAACTGCCCGGTCTTCGGGTCGTCATATTGATGCGAGTCGGTGATGTTGCAGCCCTGATCGGCCAGCACATTGGCAATGCCCGCGACGATCCCCCGCGTCGAGGGGCAGGCAACGGTGAGAACGTAGGCTTTGGCGGTCTCGGTCATGGCTGGCGTCCTTTCGCATCTTCGCGCGTTGGCTTACCCCGCGCGGGCTGGAGGCACAATCGGGGTTTGCACGCCCGCAAGCTGACGGGAAAGCGACGGCGCGGGGGGAAAAAGCGGCGTGGTGCGAGAGTGATGCGAGATTTTGACCCAAGGGCGCAGGCGCGCTAGATTCGCGTGATCGGCGCAGGAGGCGTTCATGGCAGGCGGCTGGGCGAAAGACGGAGCGGTGAGCGAGCAGATCGAAGCCTCGATCCGCGACGAGCTTGACCGGCTGAAGGCGCGGCGCGGCCCGGTGGGCGAGAGCCTCACGGAATGCGCCGATTGCGGCGAAGAGATTCCGCAGGCGAGGCGCGAGGCGATCCCCGGGGTGAAGCTGTGCGTGGAGTGCGCCTCCGAGCGCGATGCGCGCCGCGCCCCGCATGCGGGCATCAACCGGCGCGGCTCGAAGGACAGCCAGCTGAAGTGATCAGAGCGCGCAGGCCATCGCCTTGTCGAAGGCGGCGGGCGAGGTGTCGGACCCGAGGCTTTTCCATATCACATTGGCCTCGGCATCCAGATGGATCGCGCGCAGCTGCGACCAGTCGAAGCTCGCCACGATCATTTCAGGGCCTTCGCCGCAATCTCGCACGCCGCCCATGATCCGGTCCGCGCCGAAACGGTGATTGGTCAGCTTGCCGCCCGAGAAAACCTCGCGCAGCGTGCCATTCTCGAACTGGTAGAGGCGCAGGATGCCCAGCCTGTGCGGGGCGTCGATCAGCGCGATCTCCTGATGGCCGTCGCCGTTGAAATCCGCGATCCCGATGGGGGCGACCCAATGGTTCGGCTCGCCGACGAAGGGGGTGGAGGCGAGATAGGCAGGCGCGCCGTCCTTCGCGCTCAGGACCAACACGCGCGAACCTCGTTTCAGGTTGGACTGCACCACGACCACATCGGGAAGCCCGTCGCCATCGAGATCGGCGATGCGCGGCGCGGTGTCCTCAAAGACCATGTCCGCATCGGCGGGCAGGCGATAGGTGAGGGTGCTCCGACCCCTGAACAGCCCGCCTTCCGGTCCCGCCTTGCGGGCAATCTCGATGAAGAGCGTGGCGAATTCCTGCCCGGGGCCGAGCGCGTCATGCCCGTAGCGATCGGTCGGATCGGCATAGCGCGCCGTGACCGAGACCTCGGCCCAAACGGGCGGGGCGGCGGCGATCAGCAACAGGGTCGTGAACGCCGCGCGCAGCATCAGATCTGCTTTTCGGGGATGTTGACGACGAGCCCGTCGAGGTCGTCGGTGACCTTGATCTGGCAGGTCAAGCGCGAGGTGACGGGGTCGGGCTCATAGGCGAAATCGAGCATGTCCTCTTCCATCGTGTCCTTCGGCGGCAGCTTTTCCACCCAGTCCTTGTCGACATAGACATGGCAGGTCGAGCAGGCGCAGGCGCCGCCGCAATCCGCGTCGATGCCGGGCACGCCATTGTCGCGCGCGCCTTCCATGACGGTCATCCCGGGCTTCACGTCGATCTCGTGACGGGTGCCGTTGAATTCGACATAGGTGATTTTCGCCATTTCTCGGGGCCTCTTCATCGCTGAATTCCGTGCCGGTCGCCGCCGGACGAAACCGATCTAAGCCTCTTTGCCCAGTTTGACCAGAGGGGGGCGGCCGGGGATTGCCGCGCGGCGCGATTGCGCTAATCTCGCGGGCAGGCAGGCAAAGGAGCAGCGCGTGAGCCATGATACCTCATCGACCCGCAGGGCCGGGCGCGTGGCACTGGTGTTCACGGGTCTCCTTGCGCTTGCGGGATGTCAGGAAGAGACCGCGTCGCAAGGCAAGCCCTCCCGTCCGCCCGCACAGACGCTTTCCGAGGTGCTGATGGAACGCAAACCCGCCGATGACGCGCAGGGCTGTTATGCCGAGCTGAAAGCGCCCGCGACGGTGGAGACGGTGACCGAACAGGTGCAGGTCGTGCCCGAGCAGCGCGATCCCGGGACAGGCGAGATCACGCAGCCTGCCGTCTATCGGGAGGTCAGCGCGCAGCGCATCGTCGAGGCCTCGCGCGCACGCTATTTCCAATCGGTCTGTTCGGGGGATCTGACGCCCGGATTCGTCGCGATGCTGCAACGTGCGCTGAAGGTGCGCGGGCTCTATTCCGGGCCGGCCGACGGCAAGCTCGACCCGGCGACGGGGCGCGCGATCTCTGCCTATCAGGGTCCGCGCGGGCTCGACAGCCCGACGCTTTCGGTGCGCGCGGCGCAGGAGCTGGGACTGTATATCTGGGGCAATTGAGCGACCCGGTGGATCGCGATTTCGCCAATGCTGGCGGGGGCGGGGCTTGTGTCGGCGGGCGGGCTCGTCTCTAAACGGGATGAATTCACCTATTCTTTGAACCCTGATGTCCGGCTTTTTCGACAGCAACCTGCGTTTTCTGCGCGACAATGCCCGCTGGCTGGCGGCGGGCTTCCTGCTGACGTTGTTTTCCTCTTTCGGGCAGACCTTTTTCATCGGCCTGTCCGGAAACGAGATCCGGGCGAGCTTCGGTCTATCGGGCGGAGCTTTCGGTGCGCTCTACATGCTGGCCACGCTCGCCTCGGCCTCGACGCTGCCCTTTCTGGGGCGTACGCTTGACCTGATGCCCGGCTGGAAGGTGGTGCGCTTCACCATTCCGCTTCTGGCGCTGGCCTGCATCGGGATCACTTTGGCGCCCAATTTGGTCGTGCTTACGCTCGCGATCTACATGCTGCGGCTCTTTGGGCAGGGCATGATGACCGAGATCGCCTTCACCGAGATCGGGCGCTGGTTCATTGCCAGTCGCGGCAAGGCGATGTCGCTGATCGTCCCGGGCCAGCCCTTCGGATCGGCGGTGCTTCCGGTGATCGTCGTGCTGGTCGATCAGGCGAGCGGGACGTGGCAACTGGCCTGGTGGCTGTCGGCGGGACTGCTGGTGGGGATCGCGTTGCCGCTGGTGGTGACGCTGATGAAGGTCGAGCGCGTGCCGCTTGCCGCAGAAGCGCAATCGAGCACCGCCAGCACCGCGCGCGACTGGACCCGTGCCGAGGTGATCCGCGATCCGGTCTTCTACATGTTGCTGGCCGGTCTGCTCGCGCCACCTTTCATCGCCACGGTGATCTTCTTTCATCAGGGCTACCTGACAGAGCTGCGCGGCTATTCCGATCTGGCTTTTGCTGCGGCTTTCCCGGTGATGTCGGTGGCCACGGTGGGCTTCGGTTTCGTCTGCGGCGGGCTGATCGACCGGTTCGGGGCGCTTCGGCTGTTGCCTTTCGTGCTGATCCCGCTGGCACTGGCTTCGCTGAGCGTGGCCGCCGTCACGCCGGTCTGGGGTGTCTATGCGTTCATGGCGCTGCTCGGGGTCTCGAACGGGTTCACCGGGACGCTGATGGGGGCGCTCTGGCCCGAGGTCTACGGGGTGAAGAACCTCGGCGGTATCCGGGCGCTCGTGGTCGCGGCGATGGTGCTTTCGACCGCGGTTGGGCCGGGGATCACCGGTGTGCTCATCGATATGGGGGTGGATCTCCCCACGCAGATGTTCGGCATGGCGACGTGGTGCGTGATTGCCGCTGCGGTGTTGACGCTGGCATCGTGGCGGGTGCGCGCGCGTGAGGTCCGCCCATGAAAAAGGCGCCCCGGGGGGCGCCTTTCCGTGTCATTCGGTTTCGCTGATCACTCGACTGGCAGCGCCACGAAACGCGGCTCGCCACCACGGCGGATCAGCAAGAGCACCGATTTGCGCCCCGCATCCTTCGCCGCCTGCACGCGCTCTTCAAAATCATCGACCGAGGAGACGGGCTTCTGGCCGACCTCGGTGATCAGATCGCCCGCGCGCAGACCTTTTTCATAGGCGGCGGAGGTCTCGTCGATCGACTTGATCACGAGCCCCTGTGCATCCTTGGTCAGGCCCATCTCGGTACGCAGCTCGTCCGTGAGCGGCGTCACCGTCAGCCCGAGCATGTCCTTCTCGACCTCCTGCGGGGCCTGCACCGCCTTGGGCGGTTCTTCGCCCTCGGCCAGCTCGCGCCGGCCCAGCGTCACCAGAAGCGTCTTGCTCTCGCCATCGCGCAGCACCGTCACGCGGACCTTTTCGCCCACCGGCGCATCGGCCACGCGGCGCACGAGATCGCGGGTGCTCTTCACCTCGCCGCCATCGAAGGAGGTGATCACGTCGCCCGCCTCGATCCCGGCCTCTTTTGCAGGCCCTTCGGGCACCTCGGAGACCAGAGCGCCCTCGGGCGTCTCAAGACCCATCGCCTCGGCCATGTCGGGCGTCACGTCCTGGATCTTCACCCCAAGCCAGCCGCGGCGGGTCTCGCCGAATTGCTTGAGCTGGTCGACCACTTTCGAGACCACGTTCGAGGCCATCGAGAAGCCGATCCCGATCGAGCCGCCATTGGGCGACAGGATCGCGGTGTTCACGCCGACGACTTCGCCCTCCATGTCGAACAGGGGACCACCCGAGTTGCCCCGGTTGATCGCCGCGTCGGTTTGCAGATAGTCGTCATAGCTGCCCGAGAGCTCGCGGTTGCGCGCCGAGATGATGCCCGCCGAGGCCGAGAATCCCTGGCCGAGCGGGTTGCCCATCGCCATCACCCAGTCGCCAACGCGGACCTTGTCGGAATCGCCGAAGGTGACGAAGGGCAGGGGCTCGTCGCTTTCGACCTTCAGCAGCGCGATATCGGTTTTGGGGTCGGTGCCCACGAGCGTCGCATCGAGCCGCTTGCCCGAGAAGAACTCGATCTCGATCTCGTCGGCATCCTCGATGACGTGGTTGTTCGTCACGATATAGCCGTCTTCCGAAATGACGAAGCCGGAGCCGAGCGCGTTCGACCGCCGTGGTGCGCCGCGTCCGTTCGGGCCGTTGGGGCCGGGCAGGCCGAAATCGCGAAACAGATCCTCGAAGGGCGAGCCGGGCGGGAAATTGGGAATGTTGCCCGTGGGCGCCGCCACCGTCGTCGACGTGGTGATGTTCACGACCGAGTTCGAGACCTGATTGACCAGCTCGGCAAAGCTCTCCGGCGCGCCGCGGGCATAGGCGGGGCCTGCAAGCGGGGCGCAGGCGAGCGCGACGGCAAGCATGGCCGCGCCCATCCCGGCACGCAGCGAGGATCCGGGTCTGGTGAAGAAATTCATGTGGCACTCCCTTGGCTCCGCCGGCGGCAGGGCCAGCGTATTCCTCTCGTTTGATTGAAATGTAGGAGCGGGGATGCCGGATGGGAAGTTTTTACGTTCCCCGCAAGCGGGAAATTCCGTCGCAGGGGGGCGATCTCAGCCCCAGAGACGGATCGCCCAGAGGAGCGCCACGCCCGCCGCCAGTCCCGCAAGGCCCAGCATCCGGCGCTGGCCGGGCGTCATGGCGCGCAACAGATCCAGCGCCTCCTCGATACGAGAAGGGGCCAGCGCAAGCGCCAGCCCCTCGATCACAAGGACCAGTCCAAGACCGGTCAAGAGCATCGCCATCACTGGCCAGCCGCGTTCGCGACCCCGGCGCCCGGCTTCTCGCCGATCGAGCGCAGGAAGCGTTCATAGTCGAAATAGAGGCTGTCCGGCTGGGTCACCAGCGAGGAGGTCTGCGTCTTCATCGACTGCGCGTAGAACTGTAGCGCCCGGTTGAAGGCGAAGAACTCGGGATCCTTGCCGTAAGCGTCGGCATAGATCTTGTTCGCCTGCGCATCGGCTTCACCGCGCACGATCTCGGCTTCCTTCTTGGCCTGCGAGGTCACCTCGACTGCGGTCCGGTCGGCGGTGGCGCGCACGCGCTGCGCGGCCTCGGCGCCGCGGGCGCGCTCGTCTGCGGCCTCACGTTCACGCTCGGCGCGCATCCGGCCGTAAGTCGCTGCCAGGTTCTGCTCGGGCAAGTCGGTGCGGGTCAGGCGCACGTCGATCACGTCGACGCCCAGCGAGGAGGCCTCGCGCCGCGCCAGATCGCGGATCCGGTTCATCAGCGGGGTGCGGTCATCCGACAGCACGGCCGTCGAGGGAACCGAGCCCAGAACTTCGCGGATCGCGTTGTTCAGGATGCCGTCGATGCGGTTCTTGGCGATCTGCTCGCCACCCGCGCCCACGGCCTCACGGAATTTCACCACGTCGACGATGCGCCAGCGTGCGAAAGCATCCACCACGAGACGACGATCGTCCTCGGGGGTGACTTCGAGCGGCTGGGTGGTCAGGCTCAGGATCCGGTCGTCATATTTCACGACCGTATCGACCACGGGGATCTTGAAGCCGAGACCGGGTTCTGTCTTGACCTGCTGCACCTCACCGAAGCGCAGCACGAGAGCTTTCTCACGCTCGTCCACCACGAAGACCGAATTCAGCCCCAGCGCGACGAGAATGACGAGAACGGCAAGTGCGATAGGTCCGCGCATCAGTTGTTCCCTCCGGTGTTGCTGTTGGTCGTGGGGGTGCTCTTGCGCAGCTGATCGAGCGGCAGATAAGGCACGACGCCCCCGTCACCCGGCTTGGTGTCCACGACGACCTTGTCCACGCCCGAGAGCACCTGGCCCATCGTCTCGTAGAACATACGGCGCTTGGTCACGTCCGGTGCCTTCTCGTATTCCGCAAGGATCGAGGTGAAGCGCGCGGCGTCACCTTCAGCGGCGTTCACGATCTTGGCGCGGTAACCCTCGGCCTCTTCCTTGAGCTGGGCGGCCTCACCGCGTGCGCCTGCCGTCACCTTGTTGGCATAGGCGTCGGCTTCCTTTTCAAGGCGGTCACGCTCTTGCTGGGCGGCCTGCACTTCGCGGAAGCTGTCGATCACTTCGCGCGGCGGGTCGGCACGGTTGAAGTTCACGCGCACGATGTTGATGCCCGCGTCATAGCTGTCGAGCGTATTTTGCACCGCTTCGCGCAGATCGGCTGCGATCTCACCACGCGCGGTCGACAGGATCGGCGCGAGGTTCGAGCGCGCGATGATGTCGCGCATCGCCGATTCCGACACCGCGCGGATCGTGTCCTGCGGGTCGGTCAGGTTGAACAGGTATTTCGCCGGATCGTTGATGTTCCAGACCACCTGGAATTCGAGATCCACGATGTTCTGGTCGCCCGTGAGCATCAGCCCAGTATCGTTCGTGCCCGCACGCCCCGAGCCGATATCGACGGTCTGTTCGCGCGTCACCGGAACCTTGGTGTAGGTGATGAAGGGCCAGGGCGCGAGGTTCAGACCCGGACCCTTGGTCGCGTAATAGCGCCCGAACATCAGTTCGACCGAGCGTTCTTCGGGGTTCACCTTGTAGAGCGAGGAGCCCAGCCAGATCGCGACGACCGCGACGAGGCCGACCACCACGGCGATCTTGGTCGGGAAGGGGCCACCAGAGCCGCCGCCCGCGGGTCTGCCGGGACGGCTGCCGCCGCCCTTGCCACCCATCAGCACCTTGAGCTGCTCGGAGCCCTTGCGCATGAATTCCTCGATCTCGGGGATTTGTCCGCCCTCACCGGGGCGGCGCTGACCGGGGCGCTTGTCTTCGCGGTCGTCATTGCGGTCGTCGCCGCCACCGCCGCCACCCCAGGGGCCTCCATTGCTCATATGGTCCTCACCTTTCCGTTATCTTGTCGGTGACTTGGGTATTCGTTTCACGATTTCAATAATGTCGCACCGGGTTCCGCATGGTTACGAGCTCTTCGCCCATCGTGGGATGCACGGCGCAGGTCGCGTCGAACTGTTCCTTCGTCGCGCCCATCTTCATTGCGATTGCCACCATCTGTATCATTTCGCCCGCTTCGGGGGCCACGATATGACAGCCCAGAACCTTCCGGCTCTCACGGCAGACGATCAGTTTCATCAGCACCCGCGCGTCCGATCCGGCAAAGCCCGAGCGCATCGGCTTGAAGCTCGAGACATACACTTCGGTATTGCCGCGCTCCTCGGCTTCTTCCTCGGTGATCCCGCAGGTACCGAATTCGGGCTGGGTGAACACGGCCGAAGCCACGAGCTCGTGATCGGAGGGGCGGGCATGCGCGCCGAAGACGGTATCGGCGAATGCATGGCCCTCGCGGATCGCGACCGGGGTAAGGTTGATGCGGTCGGTCACATCGCCCACCGCGTAGATCGAGGGGATATTGGTCTGCGACCATTGATCGACGATCACTTCGCCCCGCTCGCCCAGGGTCACACCGGCCTCCGCGAGCCCGAGCCCATCGGTGTTGGGAACCCGACCCGTGGCGTAGAGCACTGCGTCGAACCGATCGACCCGCCCATCGCCGCAGGTGACGACGAGATCCGCGCCGTCCTTCTCGATCTTCGAGATCACCACATGGGTATGGATGTCGATGCCGCCTGCCGCCATCTGATCCACGATCAGGTCGCGCGCTTCGCTGTCGAAGCCGCGCAGCAGGGGCGAGCGGTTATATTGCGTGATCTTCACGCCCAGACCGTTGAGGATGCAGGCGAATTCGCAGGCGATATAGCCGCCGCCGACGATCAGGATGCGCTCGGGGAGATGCTCCATCTTGAAGATTTCGTTCGAGGTCATCACATGCTTGCAGCCCTCGAACTCGGGCACGAAGGGCCGCCCGCCGGTCGCCACGAGGATATGCTTGGTCGAGACGGTGGTGCCGTCGGCGAGGCGCACCTCATGCGGGCCCGCGACGGTGGCGCGCTGGTCATAGACGGTGACGCCCGCGCCCTGCTGGCCCTTGCGGTAGATCGCCTCGAGCCGGTCGAGTTCGGCGTCGAGCCTGGCGCGGAAACCCGTCCAATCGAAGGCGCCGACCGCCGCTTCCCAGCCATAGGCGCGGGCCTCTTCCACCGCGCCGGGGGCGGTGGAGGCAAACACCATCAGCTTCTTGGGCACGCAGCCACGGATCACGCATGTGCCGCCCATGCGGTATTCCTCGGCCAGCGCGACCTTCGCGCCGTGGGTCGAGGCGATGCGCGCAGCACGCACCCCGCCCGAGCCGCCGCCGATGACGAAAAGGTCGTAGTCGAAGCTCATGGCGCGCCCTTCCTGAAAATCCTGCGTCCCTTGGTTAGCGCTCCGCGCCGCCATCGGCAAGCCACGGGGCACGGCGGATCGGTTCCGCTATGCGAAGCGCGAGGTTTTCGGCCTCCCTGAGACGGGTCGGGGTCAGGTGAAATTTTCGTGCGTCGCTCGGGCTGCTCGTAGTCCCTAGGCAGAGATGGGGGTTCGGGTGCCGAAGGTGATATTGGCCGGGTCGTCGACTGAACCGGAAGAAGGGGGATGAGAGCGGGCTCGGGCGCGGCCTCATGTCACGCCGGGTTCGAAACGGTGGAGGCAGGTCGGTGAGACGCAGGTGTACTAAGACGTGTGCTGTCGTGTCGCCCGCGTCCAGCCGATAGCTCTGCTGAGGGCCGGTTTGCAGACCCGACGCATCGTTTTCACATTGTGCTGCGGGATCGTGGCGCTGGGGGGCAAGATCTGCTCCCTGTCAGCGTGGCGGCCGGTCAGCCCGCAGGGCTGCGCAATGCCCGGCTGCTCGTTGCTCAACAGGAGGCGCGGGCGGTGGATCGTTCGAACCGCAATCCCGTCGCGGCGCGGCCCGAGGATGTGCCTCGTAGTGCCGCGCTACGGGCGGCGAACGCGCATGGCTGTGCTGCGCATTCGCTCTACATGTAATCCGCGCCGCCGATCGCGAGACGCATGCGTCTCGCATCGACCGTTCAGGTCGGATCAGTCCAGGTCGCGGAAGATGTTTTCATCCTCGACGAACTCGATCTGCTCATTGGCGATCGTGCCCTCGTTGATGTCGCGGATCTCGACCTGGCCATCGGTGCCACCGATGATGACCTTGTCGCAGATGTCGATGAAAAGCCCGTTCTCGACCACGCCAGGGATCTGGTTGAGCACCAGCGCCAACTGGCGCGGATTGCCGATGCGGTTGAGATGCAGGTCGACGATGTAATTGCCCTCATCGCTGATGAAGGGCTGCTCGCCATTGAGGCGCAACGAGGTCTGGCGGCCCAGAACATCCATCGAATCAAGCAGTTCTTCGATCAGCGCGCGGGTCACCTGCCAGCCGAAGGGCACGACTTCGACGGGCAGCGGGAAGGCGCCCAGATGGCTCACTTCCTTCGAGGCGTCGGTGATCACGACCATCTGGTCCGAGGCGGTCGCGACGATCTTCTCTTGCAGATGCGCGCCGCCGCCGCCCTTGATCAGGTTCAGGTCCGGGTCGAACTCGTCGGCGCCGTCGATCGTGATGTCGAGCCATTTCGCCTCGTCGAGCGTCACCACCTCGATGCCTACCTGGCGGGCGAGATCGGCGGTGCGGGTCGAGGTGGGCACGCCGATCAGCTTGAGCCCTTCCTCGCGGACGCGCTCGCCTAGGCAGCGCACCATCCACGCAGCGGTCGAGCCGGTGCCGAGGCCCACGCGCATCCCGTCCTCGATAAGGTCAACGGCACAGCGGGCAGCGGCGAATTTCGCCTTGTCGATCGGGGAGAGGTCGGCAGCCATCGGTCACTCCATGAAGCAGCATTTCGCGACGCTTATAGGCAATCGCGCGCGGAGGCGCGAGGGGCTTTCTGGTGCGCGGTGCGGCTCTGTCGCAAATCGGACGCGAGGGGCGGGGCATCGCGAGGTGTCGTGCACGAAGTCAGCCCGCCAGAAAACGGGCGATCCCTCCGGTACGTGGCAGGGTGGGACGCGCTTGGGAAGGAGAGGGGCTGGCAGGCTGAACCTGCAATGCGCATGTATCGCGCGCAATGGCGCCGACTGGGCGAAGGGCGGTCTCTCCATTCGCGGCGAGGGGAGAAGCGTGCCGCGCGAGGACGCGAAGGTCGCGCACCCCCGACCGGAGGCTTTCGACGCGCAGCCCTTCGGCAAAGACGATCTCTGTTCGTTTGAAACGCAGCTGCCACCAGGTGTCGATTGCTTCTTCCGCGCGGGTGATGCCGGGTCTTCCCAGGAGATCCTGTGCCGCGATGCGAACCTCGCGCCCGTGACGCATCCCGCGACCAGCCTGCAAGACGAGGCGTTGGCGGGGCGGGAGGGTCAGCGCGCGCTCATTTCCGAGGGCTCCGGCGGCGATCCGGATTGTCGTGACTGCCAATTCCGGCCGTGGCATCACCCCAAGCAGGTCGCGATACCCGTGATCGGCGGTGAGAAGGCGCATGCCGGGTTTCAGATCCTCGACCGCGCAGGCACCTGCCTTCGTCGCCATTCGCGTGCCGCGCGCAAAGCCGCTGTCCCAGGTCTTCGCACGGTTATCGCGCCTTTCGGATATGCCATGCCCCTGCGCGGGGACGCACAGGGCATCGCCCGTCCAACTTTCATCGCCCCAGACATCCATTGCAGCCTCCAGCCAGCCCGACGTCAATCTTCGCGCAAAGGGTGAAGATCGCGTCAACGATGTTGGTTTTGTCTCGCCAAGGTCGTTTTGGGGCTGTCACTCGCGCCTTGCCCGCGCCAGTCTGGGCGGGACAGGGCAGGGAGTGCGGCATGTTTCTGAGCGTCTTCGATATCTTCAAGATCGGCGTCGGGCCGTCCTCGTCGCATACGATGGGGCCGATGGTGGCGGGCGCGCGATTTCTGAAAGCTCTGCGTGCCTCGCCCTTCTCCGCGCATGGGGTGCGGGTGCGACTGCACGGCTCGCTGGCCTTCACCGGCAAGGGACATGCGACGGATCGCGCCTCGATCCTAGGGCTCGCCGGGATCGAGCCCGAGAGCTATGACAATGACTACGCCGAGAAGGTGCTGGTGGCGAATGCTCGCGATCACGTGCTGAAACCCGAGGGGCTGCCGCCGCTGGCGTTCGATCCCGCGCGCGATCTGATCTTCGACTATGACGTGCCGCTTCCGGGCCATGCGAACGGCATGGTGATCGAGGCGCTCGACGCGCAGGGCGACGTGCTGATGCACGAGGTTTATTACTCGATCGGCGGCGGCTTCGTGCGCACCGAGGCCGAGCTGGCCGCCGTGGATGATGCCGCCCGCGACGCGCCGAGCCCGGTGCCGTTTCCCTTCAAGACCGCCGAGGAAATGCTCGCGATGGCCCATGCCTCGGGGCTTTCGATCGCGCAGATGAAGCGGCGCAACGAGGCGCGGTTCCGCAGCCAGGAGGAGATCGACGCAGGGCTCGCGAAGATCTGGGCCACGATGCGCGACTGCATGGAGCGTGGTCTGAGCACCGAGGGCGAGTTGCCGGGCGGCTTGCGGGTGAAGCGCCGCGCCAAGGCGATCCATGAAAGTCTGAAGGCCGATTGGGGGCAGAACCTCGCGCCGCCGCATCAGATCAATGACTGGATCTCGGCCTATGCGATGGCGGTGAATGAGGAGAACGCTGCGGGCGGGCAGGTCGTCACCGCGCCCACGAACGGGGCGGCGGGCGTGCTGCCTTCGGTGATCCGCTATTGGCTCGATCATGTGCCGACCGCGTCCTCGGCCAAGATCCCCGATTTCCTTCTGACCGCGGCCGCGGTGGGGGGGCTGATCAAGACCAACGCCTCGATTTCGGGGGCGGAATGTGGCTGTCAGGCCGAGGTCGGCTCGGCGGCGGCGATGGCGGCGGCGGGGCTGGCGGCCGTGCTGGGCGGAAGCCCTGAGCAGATCGAGAACGCGGCCGAGATCGCGCTGGAGCATCACCTCGGCATGACCTGCGATCCGGTGAAAGGGCTGGTGCAGGTCCCTTGCATCGAGCGCAATGGCTTGGGCGCGATCAAGGCGGTCTCGGCGGCCTCGTTGGCACTGCGCGGGGACGGGACGCATTTCGTGCCGCTCGACGCCGCGATCGAGACGATGCGCCAGACGGGGCGCGACATGCACGAGCATTACAAGGAGACGAGCCTCGGTGGGCTAGCGGTGAACGTGCCGAATTGCTGAGGGTGCCGCCCGCCCTTGCTTGAACCCGCCCGGGGCGACCAGCCCCGGGCAGCGCCCGACCTCCCCCCGGGAGGGCGCTTTTGCGACGTTGATGCGCGCACCGTCCTTGGTCGGATGTGGCCTGATAAAGCGCAAACCACCCAACTCGCGCCAGCGCCCACCCGAGGTCGGGCGCAGCCCTCGTCGCGTATCGCGCATTCGTAAAAACGCGCGCCCCCTTGACTTTTCCCCTCATCACGCGCATTTAGCGCTCATCGCCGCGCTGCCGCGTGAGCTAGCCGCGCCCCGAAGAGGCGCATCGGCGATACCTCCCTAAGTTCCCATTCACGCAGGGTTCTGACACGCAAGACCGGATCGCGCGGGAACCGCCCGCCTGTCTTTGAGGTCTGCGTCAACCTGCGCTCCGGGCAATCCCGCCCGGGCTGATCTCCGTGCGTCGCCCGCGTCGGGCACCACGGTCATAAAGGATAGGCATTGTCCGATTTCTCCTCGCTGGGGCTTTCCCCGGCCATCCTCAAGTCGCTCTCGCGCGCCAATTTCACCCAGCCGACCCCGATCCAGGAGCAGGCGATCCCGCTCGTTCTGGCGGGCCATGACGTGCTGGGCCTCGCCCAGACCGGCACCGGCAAGACGCTGGCTTTCGGCCTGCCGCTCATCGACAAGCTGATGGCGCAACAGGGCAAGCCCTCGCCCAAGACCTGCAAGGCGCTGATCCTTGCACCGACCCGCGAGCTGGTGAACCAGATCGCCGAGAACCTCGCGAACCTCGTCAAGGGCACGAAGATGAACGTGGCCACCGTCGTCGGCGGCCAGTCGATCAACCGTCAGATCAGCCTGATGCATCGCGGCAATGACATCCTCGTCGCGACCCCGGGCCGCCTGATCGACCTGATGGACCGTGGTGCGGTCGACCTGCGCTACACCCGCCATCTGGTGCTCGACGAGGCCGACCAGATGCTCGATCTCGGCTTCATCCACGCGCTGCGCAAGATCGCTCCGCGCCTTGGCACGCCGCGCCAGACGCTGCTCTTCTCGGCCACGATGCCCAAGCAGATGGAGGAAATCTCGCAGGCTTACCTGACCGATCCCAAGCGCGTGCAGGTCTCGCCCCCCGGCAAGGCTGCCGACAAGATCACCCAGTCGGTGCATTTCCTCGACAGCAAGGCCGAGAAGGCCCGCAAGCTGCGTGATATCCTTGCCGCCGATATGGGCGCGCTGACGCTCGTCTTCGCGCGCACCAAGCATGGCGCCGAGAAGCTGATGAAGGGCCTGCGCGCCGACGGGTTCAACGCCGAGTCGATCCACGGCAACAAATCGCAGGGCCAGCGCGACCGCGCGATCAAGGGCTTCCGCGATGGCAAGGTCAACGTGCTGGTCGCGACCGATGTCGCCGCGCGCGGCATCGACATTCCGGGCGTGGCCTATGTGGTGAACTTCGACCTGCCCGACGTGCCCGACGCCTATGTCCACCGGATCGGCCGCACCGCGCGTGCCGGTCGCGAGGGCGAGGCGATCGCCTTCTGCTGCCCCGACGAGGCCGATAACTTCCTGCAGATCGAAAAGCTGATGAAGATCGAGATCCCGACCGCGAGCGGCGAGCGCCCGGCCGAAGCCGTGCGCCCCTCCGCCCGCGCAGCCCGTGGCCGTGGTCGCGGCGGCCCGCGCGCCGGTGGCAACAAGGGCCGCGGCGGCAAGCCTCAGGGCAAACCGCAGGGGCAGGGTCAACCGCAAGGTCAGGTCCGCGCCAAACCGCGCAGCGAGGCGAAACCCAAGGTCGAAGCGGGCGGCAACGCCATGCCCAAGCGCCGCCGCCCGCGCCGGCGCAATGCGGGCGCTACGAGCGCGTAAATGAGGAAAGGCCGCGTCGAAGGACGCGGCCTTTTGTTAACAAAGGCGCCGTCAGCTGGCGCGGGCTCTGCTGCGTATTTCGTCAACCCCGGTGCGAAGGTCATGGGTGTAAGTTATCGGCGCCGTCTTGATGCCTAAACTGGGAAACTCCACGATGAATCTGAGGGTCCCAAACAAACGGACTTGGACCTGAGCATTTGGTCGGTTTCCTTGAAACGCAATTCCGTGAAATGGGGCGGTTGCGGTAGCCAATCCCACCTCAATCAGGGCATCTGCGCTGGCTTCATCTTGATCGGTCAGGATACGTCTGACTTCTTGAAGTGTATGGTTGCGCTGATAAACGGCTCCGCCAAGAATGAGGGAGACAAATTCAAACGCAATCTTCAACGGCACAAGTGGACTTAGGGCTGGCTCATCGTACGTTGGGTGAGCCGGGTGATTTTGCCATTTTTTGATGACGACTCCGTGTCCGAGATCCACCTCCGTGTTTGGCGGAGCTTCTTCCCAACTTTTCACAGCACTATTTATCTCGCGATCTGAGGCGCCACTTTTCCCCAGCATGGACCGGATTTTTTGTTCAGCTTCCTTCTCAGGAACAATGAGAGAGCTGTCCTTTAATTTCGCTGCTCCAAGCACACGATCTTTTCGCAGCTCTGCCGTTCTGTCGTTATCGCCGAAACTTTGCTTGTATCTCGCTCCAACTTCGAGCCTGTCGCGCAAGTCGCTGATGCTTTCGCCATGCTGTCCCGCAGCTTTGCGTATCTCGGGGGCAATCCGAGTATCGGCTTCGAACCCGGCGCCGAACCGCTCGTTGCAGCTTTTGCACAGAAAACTACACGTCAGTATCCCGCCAATACTTCGGGGAATAATATGTTCGATGGAGAGATCCGCTTCTTGCATGCAAACGATGCAGCGCGTGTCATTCCAGTTGAGGCCGCTGGAAATTGTCATGCAACTCGTTCTCTTTAGGTAGCCTTCACCCCACCTCCGCGAACACCTTCTTCAGCGCCGTCTCCAGCTTCTCGAACATCTCGTCCATCTGCGGCTCGGTGAGGATGAAGGGCGGGCAGAGCACCACCGATTGCCCGAGCGGGCGGCAGATCAGCCCCTGATCGGTGCAGGCATTGGCGATGCGCTCCGAGACCGAGAGCGAGCCGTCGAACGGGGTCTTGGTCTCGCGGTCCTTCACCGCCTCCAGCGCCCACATGTAGCCCACGCCGCGCAGCTCGCCGATATTGGGGTTCTGCGCGATCTGGGCGAGGCCGGCCTCGAGGCGGGGGCTGAGGCGTTTGACGTTATCCGCCAGCCCTTCGTTCATCACCACGTCGATGGCCTTGAGCGCGATCGCGCAGCCGACTGGGTGGCCCGAGGCGGTGAAGCCATGCGGGAATTCCTCGATCACTTCCGAGGCCGCCTGCATCCGCCCCGCCAGTTCCGGCCCGAGGATCACCGCGCCCATCGGGAAGAACCCGGCGGTGAGGTTCTTCGAGGAGATGATCGCGTCGGGCATGAACTCGTAGGTCTCGCAGCCCCAGGTGTTGCCGGTGCGCCCGAAGCCGCAGATCACCTCGTCCGAGATCAGCGGGATGTCGTATTTCTTGAGGATCTTCGACACCGCCTGGAAATAGCCCTTCGGCGGCGTGATCACCCCGCCCGCGCCCATCACCGGTTCCGCGAAGAAGCCCGCGATCGTGTCGGCGCCTTCCTTGATGATCGTGGCTTCGAGCTCGTTTACGAGGCGCTGGGTGAATTGCTCTTCCGTCTCGCCGGGCTGACCCTCGCGCCAGAAATGCGGGCAGGTTAGGTGCAAAAAGCCCGGCAGCGGCAGGCCGAAGACCGCGTTATAGGGCTTGCCGGTCATCGAAGCCGAGACCGCCGTCACCCCGTGATAGGCATTCTTGCGGGTCAGGATCTTGCGCTTCTGCGGCTTGCCTTCCGAGGCATGCATGAACCACAGCATCTTGACCATCGTGTCATTCGCCTCGGAGCCCGAGTTGGTGTAGAACACCTTCCCGTCGTCAAAGGGCGAAACCTCGATCAGCTTTTCCGACAGCATCACCGTCTGGTCCGACATCCGCCCGAAGAAGGCGTGATAGCCGGGAAAGCGCGCATATTGCGCCTGCGCCGCCTCGATCAGACCGGGATGATCGAACCCCGCGACCATGTTCCAGAGCCCCGAATTCGCGTCGAGATACTTTCGGCCCTCGGTGTCGAAGATGTAGGGGCCTTCGCCATGCGTCACCACGACCGTGCCGCGATCGTGGATCGTGGGCAGATCGGTGAAGCCGTAGAAGCTATGCGCGTCGGCGCGGGCCTGCCAGCTTTGGTCTTTCATCTTGCGACTCCTCGTCTTGTCTGGCCAAGAGGCTATCCACGGTATCGGCGGCGTCAATGGTTAGCGAACGCGCAGGGGTGGCTTGCGCGAGAAGGCGGGGCAGGGCAGTCTGCGCCTCGGAACAGATCCCTCAACGGAGCCTCCCCATGCCCGCCGCCCATCCCCGCATCAGTCTCTGGGCGGTCGAGGTCTTCGTGGCCATGGCCGAGGAAGGTGCGATTACCGCCGTCGCGCGCCGTCTTGGCGTGTCGGCCCCGGCGGTCAGTCAGCAGCTTGCCACGCTGGAGGCGGCGTTGGGGGCGGAACTGGTGGACCGCTCGGCCCGGCCTTTCGCACTGACCGCGGCGGGGCGGGCTTTCCTGCCCCATGCCGAGGGGATGCTTGATGAACTTGCGCGCGGGCGTGCCGAAGTGGGGCAGGCCGATCCGGCGGGGCTGAGCAGTCTCAGGCTGGGGATGATCGAGGATTTCGAGGCCGAGGTGACGCCGCTTCTCCTTGCGGACATGGCCGATGAACTCAGCGCCTGCCGCTTCGAGCTCGAAACCGGACCGAGCCACCGGCTTCTCTCGAAGCTCGAGGCGCGTGGGCTCGATGTGGCGGTGGTGGCCGAGCCGCAAGGCGCGGCGCTCGAAGGGATCGAGGTACATCCCCTGCTGATCGAGCCTTTTCTTGCCGTACACCCGGCGATCGCATCTGCGGGCGGGGGGATGGATCTGCCTTTGATCCATTATTCGCAACGCACGCTGATGGGGCGGCAGATCGCGTCCCATCTTCTGCACGCGGGCGGAGTGCCCGGGCATCGGCTGGAACTCGACAGCTATCCCGCGATCCTCGCGCTGGTCGCGGCGGGGCGGGGCTGGACGATCCTGACCCCTTCGGCGGTGCGCCACGCGCCGCGCGCAGGTCTCGCGCTTTCGCCGCTCGAAGGCGCGCCGCTCACCCGGCGCATCGTGCTGGCCGCGCGCGAGGGGATGATGGGCGATTGGCCCGCGAAAGTGGCGGGTCGGTTGCGCAAACTGCTGGCAGCGCGGGTGGTGCAGCCCGCGCTGGCCGACGCTCCCTGGCTGGAAGGGGCGCTGCGGGTCGAGACGGGTTGAACCTGTCGGTCAGCCGATCCCCAGACCGGTGAGCGCCGCACCCAACGTTTCGCGCGGAAGCATGACCAGCGCCGGGCCTTCGAGGGCGATATCGACCGCTCCGGTCGCGCGGTTCGACGTTCCAACCCGCTCCGACGGCGTGAAGTCGATCCCGTCGAGCGGCCAATAGAGCCCCTTGGAGCGCGCCTTTACCTCGCCAAATGGAAACAATGACACGCGCGTGTCCTCTGCCAGATCGAGCGAGAGCCGCGGCGGGCAACGGAAGATCACCTCTTCCTCGGCCAGCATCACCACGCGATGCGCGCTGCGGATCAGGTCGGTCATCGCCGCCAATGTGTGGTCGAGCCGCAACCCGGTGAACCCCAGCGCCAGAACGAATGGAGCCTCGATCAGCTGAAGGGATTTGGCGAAATCGGTGCTGTCCTGCTCTGCGATGTGATGGACCCGCGCCCCGAGCCGCTCACGTGCGCCCTGCGAGAGCGAATCGAGATCGCCGATCACCGCCTCGGGTTCCAGCCCCATCGCAAGGGCGCGATCGCCGCCGCCATCGGCCGCGACGAGGCACGGCGCGATTGTCAACGCTTCGTCAACATCGCTGTGCTTGATTGCCCCGGCGCCCAAGAGCGTGACCCCGGTGGATGAATGGACAATCCCGGTGAACATGCCATGATTGATGACGAATATGGCAAAGAAACGCAATCGAGACCGATAAAATACCTTTCAATTGCCATTATTCGTTCACGCGAAAGAACCAGTTGGCCCGGAAAGTGCGTTCAAAGAGGTCCAAATGAAAGCGAGTGGTCCATGGTTGGTGCGAACAAGATCCTGACCGTATCCTACGGCACCTTTTCGTGCACCCTGGAAGGGTTCGACGAGCCGTTCAACACGATGAAGGCGATTGCGGAATATTTCCGCGATCTGGCTGCCGACGACCGTTATTTCGGGGCCGAACCTCCGCAGCCCGACGCAGAGATGCTCCACCGCATCGCCGAGCGCGAGATCCAGCGCCGTGTCGAGGCGAAGATCCAGGAAAACGGTGTTGTCCTGCGCGCCCAGGATACGCTGCTCGGCGCTCAGGCCGAGGCTGCGGAAGCGCCTGCCGCGCCCGTCGAGGAACCTCTTGTGACCGAAGCGCCCGTACCCGTCGCGGAGGAGCCCGCGCCGCAATCGGTTGCCGCCGAAGTCACGCCGGAACCCGCGCCCGAGGTCGCCCCGGCTGCGGGCGAGCCCGCCTCCGATTCCGTGGCCGCCAAGCTGCAACGCATCCGCGAGGCGGTGGCCCGTGCCCGTGCCGCCCAGACTGAAAGCTTCGCCGAAGAAGACGAACCCGCACCCGTGATGGAGCCCGAGGCCCTGCTGGGGCAGTTCGACGCGCAGACGCCTGCGGAATCCGAGGATTTCGGCTATGAGCTCGATATCTCGGGCCCGCTGAGCATCGATGAGATTGCCGCGGATGAAGCGGAAGAGCTGTCCGGTCCGGTCGAAACCCCCGAAGCTGAAGCGGCGATCGAAGCGCCTGCCGTCTCGGTTGAAGCCGAAGAAGGAGTGATCGCGGAAGAGATCGCTCAAGCTGAAACCGCCGGGACGACGGTTGAGGCTGTGGCCGAAGACCAAGAGGAAGTCGTTGAAGAAACGGCTGAAGCCGCCGACGCCACCGATCCCGAGGCTGAGAAGCGCCAGGCGCTTCGCCGTGCCCGGCGCGCTGCCAAACGTCAGAAACGCATTGCTGCACTGAAGGCTATGGCCGAAGAGCTGTCCGAGGAAGAAGTCTCCGAGGATGAGGCCGTGCCGGCGCTCGAGATGGCCGAAGAGGCGCCCGAGGTCGAAGAAGCGCAGGTTACTCAAGAGGCTCCGGCGATCGAAGAGGCGGCTGAAGCCTTCAGCGTGCTTTCCGAAGAGCTTGTTGACGAAGAAGCTGTCGTGGATGACGCCTCTTCGGAAGAGGACCTCGCCGCCGAGGAGCCCGAACAGCTTTCCGAAGACGCGATCGAACCAGAAGAGATTTCCACAACGATTGATGAGATCGCGATCGAACCAGAAGAGATCGCCGAAGCTCCTGCGGAAGAAGCCGCGGCCGAGACCCCGCCGCTGCGTGCGCGCGTGATCAAGGTGCGTCGCCGCGAGGCGGTCGCCGTGACCGAGGCCGCCGTTGCGGAAACGGCCGAAGCGGTCGTGGCGGAGCAGGACGAGGAAGAGGACGATCTCGCCGCGCGTCTCGCCGCCGAGTTGGGGGCCGAAGAGGAAGCGCAGGACAAAGCGCCGGTCATGGGCATGCCTGGCAGCCTCTCGCCCGAGGACGAAGAAGATCTGATGCGCGAGCTGGCCGCGCTCGAAGAGGATGACACCGCCGAGGCGCCTGCCGTCGAGGATGCCGAAATTGCGGCTGACATGCCCGAGATCGACCTTTCCGGCCTGAGCTTCGAGCCGATCGCTCAAGAGCCCGCTGAGGCCGAAATCGAGGCCGAAGTCGAGATCGTGGACGAGGCCGCCGAGGAAGAGGCGCCCGTCGCCGAAGTCGCCGCCGAAGTCGAGGAAATCGAGGAAACGCTCGCCGGGATCGGCGATGTGATCGAGGCCGAAGATATCGCCGAACCGAAAGAGGCGCTGTTCACGGACGAAGCGAGCGAAGCGCAAGAGCCGGTCGTCGCGGAAGAAGAACATGCCGAGGCCGAGCAAGAGCCCGAAATGCTCTCGGAGGAGCCCGACGAAACCCCCTCGCGCCCGGACGTTCTGATCCTGGGAGAGGCGCTCGCATCCGAGCCGGAGGAAGACGAAGTTACGTTCGATCACGAGGAAGATGCCGCAGAGCTTTCCGAAGAGATCGAGGCCGCAGCGGAAAAACTCGCAGAGGAAGACGCTGCACAGCAAGAGCCCGCGATCGCCGCGCGCGAAACCACGCCTCTGCCGCTCCCGCCGGTTTCGGAAGATGACCGCGAGGCCGAGATGTCGCGCCTTCTCGCCGAAGCTGACAAGCAGGCCAAGGGCGTCGAGACCCGTCGTCGTTTCTCCGCGATCGCCCATCTCAAGGCCGCCGTGGCCGCGACCGTTGCAGATCGCCTGGCCAAGGGGCAGGATACGGCCTCGGGCGGCGCGCCCGAATCCGATGCGAGCGAGCCTTACCGCGCCGATCTCACCCAGGCCGTGCGCCCGCGCCGCCCGGTGAACTCGGGGGAGACGCATTCGCGCCGCCCCGAGCCGATGCGCCCCGCGCCGCTCGTTCTGGTCTCCGAACAGCGCATCGATTCCGAGCCCGTTTCGGAAGCTCCGAGCGAAGAGGAAGCCCCCGTCGGCAAGACCCATGTGATCCGCCCGCGCCGCATCTCGGCCGCGCAGATCGCCGCCGCCGAAGAGGCCGAAGTCGCGCCGATGGATCCGCAGCAGGCCACGAGCTTTACCGAATTCGCCGAAAGCCTCGGCACGCAGGGCCTGTCGGACCTGCTCGAGGCCGCCGCCGCCTATACGGCTGCTGTCGAGGGGCGTCCGCATTTCTCGCCGCCGCAGATCATGCGCAAGCTCGCATCCTTCGAGGAAACCGCGGAAGTGCCGCGCGAAGAGCGGATGCGCGTCTTCGGTCGCCTGCTGCGCCAGGGCAAGATCACCAAGGTGAAGCGCGGTCAATACGCCATCACCGCGGCATCGCGCTACTGGGACGAGGCGAAGATCGCGTCGAACCAGTAAGCGCGGAGAATGAGATTGAAAACGGGCGGTCCCGAGGGGCCGCCCGCTTTCGTTCAAGAGATGCGTGGCTCGCTTGCGCCCGACGCCGGTCAAGCCGTTGCGGCAGAGGTCAAGCCAACTGGGTCACGAGATGACGCGACCCGAAGGCAGGTTAGGGCAGGAGCCCCGCCCTCACTCTTTCGGCGCGTCGGGATCTTCCTTGCCGACCCCGGTGAAGATCGGCTTGAGCGGGAGGATCCACAAAATCCCGAGCCCGTTATAGACGCAGAACTCGGCCCAGATCGGCAGCCGGCCCCAGCGCGCGCCCGCCCAGTTCACCACCGTGACGGCAATGACGATATAGGCGGGCAGGCCCACGACGAGGGCCAGAACCGACAGTCGGCGGCGGGCCTTGTAGCTCAGCGCCATCGGATCAGTCCGCGAAGGGATCGGTCACGAGGATCGTGTCGTCACGCTCCGGCGAGGTCGAAAGCATCGCAACGGGGCAGTCGATCAGTTCTTCGACCCGGCGCACATATTTGATCGCCGCGGCCGGAAGATCGGCCCAGCTGCGCGCGCCCTCCGTGGATTCGCTCCAGCCTTCGATCTCTTCATAGACCGGCACGCAGCGGCTTTGCTCTTCTGCCGCTGTAGGCAGGTAATCGAGACGCTTGCCGTCGAGGTCGTAGCCCACGCAGATCTTGATCGTCTCGAACCCGTCGAGCACGTCGAGCTTGGTCAGCGCAATGCCGTTCACACCCGAGATCGCGCAGGTCTGGCGCACCAGAGCCGCGTCGAACCAGCCGCAGCGGCGCTTGCGGCCGGTGACGGTGCCGAATTCATGACCGCGCGTGCCGAGGCGCTCGCCGTCGGCGTCGTCGAGTTCGCTCGGGAAGGGGCCTTCGCCGACGCGCGTCGTGTAGGCTTTGACGATGCCGAGGACGAAATCGATCGCGCCCGGCCCCATGCCGGTGCCCGCCGCCGCCTGACCCGCGACCACGTTCGAGGACGTGACGAAGGGATAGGTGCCGAAATCGATATCGAGAAGCGAGCCCTGCGCGCCCTCGAAAAGGATCCGTTTGCCCTGCTTGCGCTTCTCGTTGAGCACTTTCCAGACGGGAGCTGCGTATTTCAGGATCTCGGGGGCGATTTCCTTGAGCTGCGCGATCAGCGCGTCGCGGTCGATCGGCTCGATGCCGAGACCCTTGCGCAGCGGATCGTGGTGCTGGAGCGCGCGGTCGACGCGTGCGATCAGCGTCGCCTCGTCGGCCAGATCGGCCACGCGCACCGAACGGCGGCCCACCTTGTCCTCATAGGCC
This sequence comes from Thioclava marina, assembly GCF_002020135.1. Classification (GTDB taxonomy): domain Bacteria; phylum Pseudomonadota; class Alphaproteobacteria; order Rhodobacterales; family Rhodobacteraceae; genus Thioclava; species Thioclava marina. The sequence continues at coordinate 333,942 of NZ_MPZS01000003.1, forward strand.
GGGCCGATGCCGCGGCCGGTCGTGCCGATCTTGGTGCCCTTCGAGGCCGCTTCCTCGCGGGCGCGGTCGAGCTCACCGTGAATCGGCAGGATCAGCGGCGTGTTCTCCGCGATCATCAGCGTCTCGGGCGTGATCTCGACGCCTTGTTCGCGGATCTTCTCGATCTCCTTGAGAAGGTGGAACGGGTCGAGCACGACACCGTTGCCGATCACCGAGAGCTTGCCGCCGCGCACCACGCCCGAAGGCAGCGCGTTGAGCTTGTAGACCTTGCCGTCGATCACCAGCGTATGGCCCGCGTTATGTCCACCCTGAAAACGCGCGATCACGTCCGCGCGTTCGGACAGCCAGTCCACGATCTTGCCTTTCCCCTCGTCACCCCATTGGGCGCCGACGACGACGACATTGGCCATTGCTCTCTCCTTGGCAGGTATGAAACCGCGCGAGGTATAGCGGCTCGGCGCGCGGGGCGAAAGCCCGCATTTCTGTGGAGGCGTCGGGCGCGTCTTGCCCGGCCGGTGCGCGGGTGTCGCCTGCGGGAGCCTCCGGCGGGGATATTTGGACCAAGAGGAAGGGGCGGGGGCTCCGGAAACGGGAACTGCGCGGATTTGACCCCGCGAAATCCGAAAAACGGGCAGACCGGCCTTGCGCCTTTTGCCTCATCCGCCTAGATAGGCGCGTCGCAAGAAAGAAGGCCCGGACCCGTTCATGGAAAACGTCGTTCTCTCGATCCATCTGATCCTCGCACTGCTGCTGATTGGCGTGGTGCTGCTGCAACGCTCCGAAGGGGGTGGTCTCGGCATGGGATCTTCGAGCAGCTCGAGCGGTGTGGGCGGGTTGATGACCGGTCGCCAGGCCGCCAACGCGCTGACCCGCGTGACCTGGATCCTCGCCGCCGGTTTCTTCGCGACGTCGGTGACGCTGACCGTTCTGGCCGCGCAGAAGGCGCGCAACGAGTCGGTCGTCGACAGCGCCACCACCGAGCAGAGCGCGCCGGCAGCAACTGCGCCCGCGACGCCCGCAAACGACGCCCCGGCGACCCCGCCCGCGCTTGATGTGGTGATGCCGCCTGCGCCGAGCGGGTCGGAGGCCTCGACCGGCGGCACTTCGGGCGAAACCACCACCGAGACGCCTGCCGGCCCGGTAACGCCGCCTGCGTCCAACTGATCCAGCACACTGGGCGAGCCACAAGCGATTGAGGCTCTCCGCTTTCTTAACCCAATAGCTTGCGGTCCGGTTGCGGGCGGGCCGCGAATCGTGTAAGCATTAAATCCCGTGATCCTGACCTTCCTCGGTCAGGGAAACCTTTCGAATTTCGCAGATCACGGGGGTCTTCATGGCACGTTATGTCTTCATTACCGGCGGCGTCGTCTCGTCGCTCGGAAAGGGCTTGGCATCGGCCGCCCTGGGGGCATTGCTGCAAGCGCGCGGCTTCTCGGTCAGGCTGCGCAAGCTCGACCCTTACCTGAATGTCGATCCCGGCACGATGTCGCCGTTCGAGCATGGCGAAGTGTTCGTCACCGATGACGGGGCCGAGACCGATCTCGACCTGGGTCATTACGAACGTTTCACCGGCGTGTCCGCGCGCAAGACCGACTCGATCTCCTCGGGGCGGATCTACACCAACGTGCTCGAGAAGGAGCGTCGCGGTGAATACCTTGGCAAGACGATCCAGGTGATCCCGCACGTCACCAACGAGATCAAGGACTGGATCTCGGTCGGCGACGACGAGGTCGATTTCATGCTGTGTGAGATCGGCGGCACCGTCGGCGATATCGAGGGGCTGCCTTTCTTCGAAGCGATCCGCCAATTTGCGCAGGATCGTCCGCGCGGCCAGGTGATCTTCATGCACCTTACGCTGCTGCCCTATCTGGCGGCCTCGGGCGAGTTGAAGACCAAGCCCACGCAGCACTCGGTCAAGGAGCTGCGCTCGATCGGCCTTCAGCCCGACGTGCTGGTCTGCCGCTCCGAGCAGCCGATCCCGGACAAGGAACGCGCCAAGATCGCGCTGTTCTGTAACGTGCGCCCCGATGCCGTGATCCCGGCCTATGACCTGAAGTCGATCTACGAGGCCCCGCTGGCCTATCACCGCGTCGGTCTCGATCAGGCGGTGCTGGACGCCTTCGGTATCTCGCCCGCGCCGAAGCCCGACATGAGCCGCTGGGAAGACGTGATGGACCGCCTCGACAATGCCGAGGGCGAAGTGCGCGTCGCGATCGTGGGCAAATATGTCCAGCTTGAAGATGCCTACAAGTCGATCGCCGAGGCGCTGACCCATGGTGGTATGGCGAACCGCGTCCGGGTGAAGGCGGAATGGATCGACGCCGAGATCTTCGAGCATGAAGACCCCGCGCCCTATCTGGAGAATTATCACGCGATCCTCGTGCCCGGCGGCTTCGGCGAGCGCGGCACCGAAGGCAAGATCCGCGCGGCGCAGTTTGCGCGCGAGAAGGGCGTGCCCTATCTGGGGATCTGTCTCGGGATGCAGATGGCGGTGATCGAGGCCGCGCGCAACCTCGCCGGCGTCAAGGATGCAGGTTCGGAAGAGTTCGATCACGAGGCGGGCAAGAAACGCTTCACCCCCGTCGTCTACCACCTCAAGGAATGGGTGCAGGGCAATCACCGCGTCGAGCGCAAGGTGACCGACGACAAGGGCGGTACGATGCGCCTGGGCGCCTATTCGGCCGCGCTCAAGGAGGGCTCGAAGGTCGCCGAGGTCTACGGCTCGACCGATATCGAGGAGCGCCACCGCCACCGCTACGAGGTCGATATCAAGTATCGCGAACCGCTGGAGAGCTGCGGCCTGACCTTCTCGGGGATGTCCCCCGACGGCCGCCTGCCCGAGATCGTCGAGCACAAGGGACATCCGTGGTTCATCGGTGTGCAGTTCCACCCCGAACTGAAATCCAAACCCTTCGCGCCGCACCCTCTGTTCGCGGGCTTCATCAAGGCCGCGCTGGAGCAAAGCCGCCTCGTCTGAGCTGGCAGCGACATGCAGCAAAAGGGGCGATCGCAGCGATGCGGTCGCCCTTTTCCTTTTCGTCCTTGGCGGCAGGTCGAAACAAAGAGGACTTCAACGATCTCCAGCATATCAAACTAAGTGCGTGCCAATCCTCCCGCGGCGCCCCATGGCGCGCTGGGAGAACTCGATACCGGCACAAAGAGAAATTTCGAGATCGCCGTCGGCTATCAGCTCGACCCGAACCTTCCGGTCGAGGTGAGCTATGCGAATATGATTATGGCGACACCGACTGGGGAACCGATTTTTCCGGCACCTACAGCTTTGCAAGTGCAACGCCTTTCTCGGGCAAATTCTCGTCGGATATGCTCTTTGTCGGCGTGAACTACTTGCAGGATTTCGCACCCAACTGGAACCGGCAATTCGGCGTGGCGGTCGGCGTGTCGCGCACCAAGTTCCACCGCGCCACGGAAGGGACCTATGCAGAAGTTCGGCCCACCGCACAGAGGTAGTCTGCCCATAAGGTGAGCGCCGGTCTCGGCTACAAGCTGAGCGAGCACATCAAGGTGCTGGGCAATGTCGGTCTGGTGAGCCTAGGCCGCTTCGAATCCGCCAAGCAACGGGATGGGGACTGGAGCGCCACCCCGAACCCGAACGCGCCCCAAAAGTTCGACACGAATCTTCAGCCCGTCGTCAGTCTCGGCCTGTCCCACACGTTCTGATCGGCTGACTGCCCGGACAATCCCGCCCCGAGCCGATGCGCTTCGGGGGACGCCTTGTCTTGCGGCATCGGCCTGAGAGGGGTGCCCCTCGACAGGCAACGCGCCAAGGCTTTCAACCGTTGGCTTCGAGCAAACGTCGCAAATTCAGACTGCGCGCCCAAAACGCTTTAAAGTCAGCGCGTTGCACGGAAGCTATGCTCTGCAAAAGGAGAGATGGCTGGGGCGGTAGGATTCGAACCTACGGTGCGCGGTACCAAAAACCGGTGCCTTACCACTTGGCTACGCCCCAACGTGGAGCGGTGTTTAGCCAAGCTCGGGCGGGGCTTCAAGAGGAAAATCGGAAGAAATTTCGATTGCGTGCAGATCGGCTCTCGGGCAGGAGGCGGGGCATGGAACGAAGTGATGTGGTGATCCTCGGTGCGGGCGCGGCGGGGCTGATGGCGGGGATCGAGGCAGGGCGCCGCGGGCGTTCGGTCACGGTGCTCGATCATGCGCGCAACCCCGGCGAAAAGATCCGGATTTCGGGCGGGGGGCGGTGTAATTTCACCAACCGGCTTCTGACGCGCCAGAATGCGTCCGAGCGGTTCCTGTCCCGCAATCCCCGCTTCGCACTCTCCGCACTGTCTCGCTACACGCCCGCCGATTTCATCGCGCGGGTCGAGGGCGCGGGCATCGCCTGGCACGAGAAACATCTGGGCCAGCTCTTCTGCGACGGCAAGGCCACGCAGATCGTGCAGATGCTGGTCGAGGATCTGCGTGCATCAGGGGGGCGCCTCCAGCTCGAGACATCGATCGAGAGCCTGCGACGCGTCGGTGAGAGATTCGTCGTCGAGACGTCGGCGGGCCCCATCGCGGCAGAGGCGGTGGTCGTGGCGACCGGCGGCAAATCGATCCCGAAAATGGGCGCCACCGGGCTTGGGTACGAAATCGCCAAAAGCTTCGATATCGAGATCGTCGAGACACGTCCCGCGCTGGTGCCGCTGACCTTCGCAGAGCAGGATCTTGCGCGCACCGCGCCGTTGGCCGGGCTCGCCCGCGCCGCCCGCGTGAGCCACGGCAAGACCCGCTTCGACGAGGATTTGCTCTTCACCCATCGCGGCCTCTCTGGCCCGGCGATCCTGCAGATCTCGAGCTACTGGCGCGAAGGCGATGCAATCACGATCGACCTCATGCCGGAGGGAGATATTGCGGCGCTCCTGGCCGCGCAGCGCGCCGAGGCAGGCAGGCAGGCGCTCCATAACGCGCTTGCGCGCCATGTTCCCGAGAAACTCGCGCAATTCGTCGTGGCCGAGGCGGGGCTGACGGGCCGGCTGGCGGATCAATCCAACAAGGCACTGGCGCGTCTGGCGGAGCAGATGCATCGCTGGCAGGTGCGCCCGGTGGGCTCGGAGGGCTACCGCACGGCCGAGGTCACGCTGGGTGGTGTCGCGACGGATGAACTCGACGCAAAGACGATGGAGGCCCGCCGCGTGCCGGGGCTCTATTTCATCGGAGAGGTGGTCGATGTGACGGGTTGGCTCGGCGGCTATAATTTCCAGTGGGCCTGGGCCTCGGGTTGGGCGGCAGGGCAGGCGGTCTGAAAGGCGCGCCTCTTCTTCTTGATGAAAATATCTCGGGGGGTGAATTCGGCGAAAGCCGAAGAGGGGGGGCAGCGCCCCCCAATTCCGTTTCCCCCTTGCGCGGTATCGGGTCTTACCGCCCGACGCCCACATAGGCCTCGAACCCGGCCTGCTTGGCGTCCTTATCGGAATAGATGTTGCGCAGGTCGGCCATGCGCGGGGTCTCCATCTTCTTCGCGAGCTTCTTGAGATCGAGGGCGCGGAACTCGTTCCACTCGGTCAGTATCACCACGCAATCGGCCTTGGCGGCGGCCTTGTAGGCGTCATCGACCCATTGCACGCCCGGCAGCAGGGCCTCGCCCTCGCGCTGGCCCTGCGGGTCGACCACGCGCACCTTGGCACCACCGCCCACCAGCGCGGGCACGATGGTCAGGGCAGGGGCTTCGCGCATGTCATCGGTGTTGGGTTTGAAGGTCACTCCGAAGACCGCGATCGTCTTGCCGTTCACCGATCCGCCGCAAAGATCGACGACCTTCTCGATCATCCGGCGCTTGATGTCGTCATTGACCTTGATGACGGTCTCGACGATCTCCATCGGGCAGGAATAGTCCTGACCGATCCGCGCCAGCGCCGCGGTGTCCTTCGGGAAGCACGAGCCGCCATAGCCCGGACCCGCATGCAGGAACTTGTTGCCGATCCGCCCGTCGAGCCCCATCCCGCGCGAGACCTGCTTGATATCGGCGCCGGTCTTTTCGCACAGCCGCGCGATCTCGTTGATGAAGGTGATCTTCGTCGCGAGGAAGGCGTTGGCAGCGTATTTGATCATCTCCGCGGTCTCCAGATCCGTGTAGAGGATCGGGAATTCGCGCAGGAAGAGCGGGCGGTAGATCTCGCCCATCACCGCTTCGGCCTTCTCCGAGGTGGTGCCGACGACCACGCGGTCAGGACGCATGAAATCGTCGATCGCGGCGCCTTCGCGCAGGAATTCGGGGTTCGAGGCCACGTCGAACTCGGCATTCGGATTGGCCTTGCGGATGGTTTGCTTGACCTGGCGGTTGGTGCCCACCGGAACGGTCGACTTGGTCACGATCACCGCATAGCCGGTCAGCGCGTTCGCGATCTCCTCGGCGGCCGCCATCACGTAAGTCAGATCGGCATGACCGTCGCCGCGCCGCGTGGGCGTGCCCACCGCGATGAAGACCGCATCGGCGCCCGCAACGGCGGATTTGAGATCGGTGGAAAAGCTCAGACGGCCCGCCTCGACATTCTTGGCCAGCAGCGCATCGAGCCCCGGCTCGTAAATCGGGACCTCGCCTTTGAGCAGCATCTCGATCTTCTCGGGGTTCTTGTCGACGCAGACCACCTCATGGCCGAAATCCGAGAAACATACCCCGGAGACGAGCCCGACATAGCCCGTGCCGATCATTGCGATTTTCATAGTGTGACGCCCCTTGTGGCTGCCTTGTCTTTCGTGATTCCCGCTCCGCGCCGTCCTTGGACCGGATCGGGCAACCCCTCGTGTTTCTTCTCAGAATCCGGACGATAAAACGAGAGGCGAAACGCCGCCCCGGGTTGGTTGCGGCGAAATTCTGGCCATTTCATGCAAGAAAAGTGCCAAACTGCAACAGTCTTTAATGCCACGTGATGAGGTCACGAATTTCCCCCTTTGCAATCAAGATTAGCTGTGTAAATCTCGCCCGGAAGCTGCCAGTTATGGGTGGCTCCTTACGGTAATGACGGAGATTACTATGAAAAAGATCGCTACCATCGCTCTCGCCCTCGGCCTCACCGGCTCGACCGCTTTCGCCGGCGGCTACACCGCTCCGGTCGTTGAGCCCGAGCCCGTTGTGGTTCAGCAGTCGTCGTCCTCGAACCCGGCGATCGTTGTTCCGATCCTGCTGCTGGTTGCCGTGGCTGTCGCTGCGTCGAACAACTAATTTCGGCTAACACCGATTTTGGAAGGGGCCGGACGCATGCGTTCCGGCCCTCTTTCATATCCGGACAGGAGGGGTAGGGCCTGACAGTCCGGGGACTGGAAAAAGCCCGCGTCTTTGCGCGGGCTTTTTTCGTTTCGGAAGAGGGAGGCGGGCGCTCAGTTGCGCAGCTGTTGGATCGCCACGTATCCAAGCGCAGGCCCGATCCATTGGCGCGACGCGAGGATCGTGCCGTTGCCGTCCACCAGATAGCTCAGGTCAAGCGTGACGCCAGAGCCTTCGCAACGTTCGGCTACCTGCCGGGCCGAGATCCCGCCCTGATCGACGATGCCCGCGGGCTGGATCGTACAGGTGACGGGCAGGGGGCGTTCCGCCCCGTCGCCGTCGAGATAACGGAAGGTTCGTTTCGCGGTGCCTGCCTTGCGCGCATGGATCAGCGCGCCTGCCGCAGACGTATCGGCCGACATCAGGTCGCGCCCGAGGCCGCGCGTGCCCGCAAGCAGCCCGTCACGCAGGATGAAGGCGCGGGCATCGGGCGTCTGGTAGGTGCGCATCGCCCCGTTCTCGCCGCGCATCGCGCCCACGGTCGAGGCGTTGCCCGCCTCGAAGGTCACGAGGATGACGGGGCCCTGGATCGATTGCAGAGCCGCCGCCGCGAGGCTTGCCGGGTCGCTGGGTGCTGCCGGGGCCGCGTCCGCTTTCTTGCCGGGAAGGATCTTGCCGAAGGCCGATTTCACCATCGTGCCGCCGACCGAGCCGCCTTCCTGCACGCCGGCGCTGTCGTGGTTCGAGCAGCTCGCAAGCAGGCCGAGGCCCAGAACCGCCCCGAACAGGGCGCGAGGGGCCCCGCTCATCGCCAGAACCTCCCCCAGTCACGATAGAGACCGCCCTGGTGGCTGCCCTCGAGCGTCTCGTAGAGCCGCCCGTCGACATTCACCTGAGCGCCGCCATCGCCGACCGACGGCCGGATCGTCGTCGAGAAGCTCTTGAGCGAGGGCTGGCCGGTCGCGTACCCCAGCGGGATCGTCAGGCGGATACCCTTGTCGAAGTGGCCGTCGCCGAACTCCTCTTCCGACATGTCGGTGAAGGTCGCGAAGGCGCCGATCTTCCAGCCGTTGGCCATCTCGCGGTCGAGCGAAATCGTCGCGCCCCAATCCTCTGCGAGGTAGCGACCCACGTCGAGCTGGCCGGTCAACCCGTCGCCGAAGTCGTAATAGGCCGAGACGAAGCCGGTGACCGTGTCGTAATCCTGGAAGCCGAAGCGCTGGTCGAAATCACGCTGCTTGACCCAGTTCAGCTCGGCCCCGAGCGCAAGGCGGCTGTCGACGGGCTTCCACAGCAATTCGCCCGAAATGCCGCCATACATCCGCTCGAGATAGCCCACGGTGACGCGCGAATAGAGATCCTTGCCCGGGCGTCCATAGGCCGCGAAGGTCAGGTTCTGAAGCGCGAGATCGCCGTGTTTCTGGTATTCGTAGATGTCGCTGCGTACATGCGGCACGGTCGAGGTGGAGGTGGTGGTAACCTCGTCGAGATTGCCCAGAACCTTCTGGCGCACCTCGCCCGCAAGCACGAGCCCGGGCGCGAATTCGTAACGTGCCTTGATCGCAAAGCCCATATCGGCATGCAGCCCTTCGCCCGGATCGAAGGGCGACAGCTCGAGGTAGGGGCCGATGCCCCAGAGCAGGCGCGGATAGAGCCCAGCCGTCTGTACATAGCCCTGATTGCCGCGCTCGGCCTCGCCGATCTGCGCGACAGCCGCGATCTGGGTCGAGGGGCCGTTTTCCAGCCGCTCGATATCGCTGCGCGAGAGGGTCGTCGTCGAGGCGGGCATGCCGCGCTCCACCAGCGTGATCTTGATCGTCTCGACCGAAGCGGGCAGGGCGCGCGTCGCGATGCGCGCGGCATGGCCGATCGCCTGCGGGTTGGCGCGATAGGTCTCGTTCGAGATCCGCAGATCGGCGGAGGTCGGGCTCAGCTTGAGCGATTCCAGAACCTGCCCGTCCTTGCGCAGCGCATCGGCGATCGCGGTCTGGATCGCGGGGCGGGCGGTCGAGTCATTGGCCCAGTCGGTCGACCAGGTCTCCGGGTCGGCCGCGCGTGCGGAGCGCGGCGCGACGGGGATCGGGGCGCGCTCAAGCCCCGAGGGGGCGACCGGATGACGCGGATCGAGCGCGATGTTGAATTGCAGCCCCAGCTTGTCGCCATGCAGCACATAGCCCGAGACCGAGGCGATCTGGTTGATCCTGTAATCGACGCCGAAGTTGAACGGCGTCTTGACGTCAATCTCGCCCGCGGCCTCCTGCGCCGAATAGGCGTCCTTGGAGTATTCCGCCTTCAGCGTGAGCTTTTCGGTGGCTTGCCAGGCGATCGACGCGAAGGGTGCCGAGGGGCCCTTGAACCAGGCCTCCGAGTTCAACCCGCCCGTCGTGGAGGGGGCAGGGCGCGTGCCGCCACCCGAGCCGTCCGAACCGAGCCGACCCCAGCCCCAACCGATGCTGGCACGCAGGCGTGGTGTGATGGTCTTGGTCGCGACCACATATTCCGAGGCGTAGATCCCATTGTCGAAGATGTCGCGCAGGCCGACGGCGAAGGCCGGGCGCCAGCCCTTTTCGTTCAGCACCTGGAGATGCAGATCGAGGCTGCGATCCTTAAGCGTATCGCCCGCATCGAGCCCCTGCTCGCGCGAGTAACGCACGGTCGCGGTCAGGCGCGGGAAGACCTGAAAGGAGAAGTTCGCGCGCTGGCTGCCCTGATAGCCCGAGAGCGAGCCCACCAATTCGCCATCGCGGAAGACCTCGGCGGTGGGGGTGTCGATCGCACCGGGTGCGCCAAGCGTTCCGACGCTCCAGGCGATGGTCGATTCCGCCCCCGCCGGTTGCGCGAGCCCCATGCCCGCCAGAAGCGCCGTCGTCGCGATGCCGCCCGTGATCCGTTTCATCCGTCTTCCCCGAAGGTTCGTTCCCAGTCTGAGGCCTTTCGTAACCGCTTTTGCACGCGCGCGCGAGAGGCGAGTGAAGATGTGTGAACGGGCGTTGCAGTTTGGCGGCATGGGGGCAGTCGATCTGCGCCCTCAATGCGAGCGCAATCACCCTGAGCGCAACATCTGCGGCCACCCCTTGAGGCGGGGCGATCCGCGATGGGGCTGCGCCAGTCCGGTGTTCGCGATGTACACGCGTTCGCCGGGGCGTCCTGCGGCTGGGGGGCGATTGGCCCCGACCTGCCCCCTGCGGCAATCTGTCAGAATGATCTCTCGAAAATATATGTTATCTGATAACATAACGAAGTGAGGAGCCCGATGTCGCAACCTGCCGAGCATATGCCGAACGCGCGCCGCCATGGTCATGGCAAGGGCCATGGCCCCGCCCATGCCGCGCGGCATCAGCAGGACCAGCACGATTTCCACACGCTTCTGAAGCATCACGCCCAGATCGCCCGCGAGGTCACCGAGACCCCTGACGGCATCATCGCCACCACGCGTTCGCACGATCCGCAGATCGCGGCGCTGATCCGCAAACACGCGGTCTCGATGCATGAGCGGATGGAGAAGGGCCTTGGCTTGCGCAACTGGGATCCGGCTTTCGCCGAGATCTTCGCGCAGGCCGACAAGGTCGAGATGCAGATCGAATTGCTGCCCGATGGCGTGCGCGTCATCGAGCGGTCCGATGATCCGAATGTGGCGATCCTGATCCACGCGCATGGCGCGGTGGTCTCGGGCTTCGTCGAAGGCGGAGCAAAGGTCGCGGCTCACGAGAGCCCCTTGCCCGACGCCTATATCCGAATGGCCGGCTCGTCACCGGTCGGGTGAGCGATCCGGCGGCACGCTGCGTCCCTAGTGCCGCCGGATCCGCCCTTATTTCTTAAATGCAGGACTCGAACAGCGCGCGGGTGTTCTCGCGCGTCATCTCGACCGGGTTGCCGCCGCAGGAGGGATCTTCCAGCGCCATATCCGTCAGCATGTCGAGGTCTTCCGCTTTCACGCCCATCGCGGTGAGGTTGGCGGGGATACCCAGCTCGGTGCGCAGGCTCTCGACGCGCGCCTTGAAGCCCTCGAACCCGCCCGCGATGCCTAGGTAAGCCGCCGCTTGCGTGATCTTCTCCTCGATGGCGTCGCGGTTGAAATCGAGCACCATCGGCATCACGCAGGCATTGGTCGTGCCGTGATGGGTGCCGTAGACCGCCCCGACCGGGTGGCTGAGCGAATGGATCGCGCCAAGCCCTTTCTGGAACGCGACCGCCCCCATCGCCGCCGCCGACATCATATGCGCGCGCGCCTCGATATCGGTCGGGGTGGCGTAGGCCTTGGGCAGGTTCTCGAACACCAGCCGCATGCCTTCGAGCGCGATGCCCTGGCTCATCGGGTGGTAGAAGGGCGAGCAGAACGCCTCGAGGCAATGCGCCAGAGCGTCCATCCCGGTGCCAGCCGTGATGAAGGCGGGCATGCCCACCGTCAGCTCCGGGTCGCAGATCGTGACCACCGGCAGCAGTTTCGGGTGGAAGATGATCTTCTTCTTGTGGGTCTCGGAGTTGGTCAGAACGCCCGCGCGCCCCACTTCAGAACCGGTGCCTGCCGTGGTCGGCACCGCGATGATCGGTGCGATCGTGTCGGGGTTGGCCCGCGTCCACCAGTCACCGATATCCTCGAGATCCCAGACGCTTACCGACTGATCCACCATCAGCGCGATCATCTTGCCCAGATCGAGCGCCGAGCCGCCGCCGAAGCACACGACCCCGTCATGCCCGCCCGCGCGATAGACCTTGAGCCCGTCTTCCATGTTCTTCTCGTTCGGGTTCGGATCGACCTGCGAGAAGACCGCGCGGCCCAGACCTGCGGAGTCGAGAATTTCCAACGCCTGCGCGGTGATCGGCAGGCTCGCCAGCGCCTTGTCGGTCACCAGAAGCGGCTTGGTGATGCCTGCGGCCTTGCAGTGATCGGCCAGTTCCTTGACCCGGCCGGGGCCGAATTTGATCGCGGTCGGATAGGACCAGTTGGCGGTGGGGGCGCTCATTTCGTCACCTTCTTGAGATGGTAGGATTTGGGTCGGGTCAGCGCGTGATAGCCGAGCACGGAGAGCGAGCCGCCACGGCCCGTTTCCTTGCAGCCCGTCCAGCACAGCGCCGGGTCGAGATAGTCGCAGCGGTTCATGAAGACCGTGCCGGTCTGCAGCCGGGCGCCGATCGCCTCGGCGCGCACCGGATCGGCGGTCCAGATCGAGCAGGTCAGCCCGTAGTCGCAATCGTTCATCGCGGCGATGGCTTCCTCGTCGTTCTTCACCGACATGATGCCGACGACGGGGCCGAAGCTCTCCTCGCGCATCACGCGCATCTCGTGGTTCACATCGACGAGGATCTGCGGCGCGAGATAGGCGCCGCCATCGTCCGCCGGGAACAGCGCCGGGTCTAGCAGCGGCTTTGCCCCGTCGGTGATCGCATCTTCGATCTGGCCGCGCACGACATCGGCAAAGCGCTTGTTCGCCATCGGGCCGATCGTGGTTTCCGGCTCGAACGGGTTGCCGAGTTTCAGCTTGCTCGCCCAGTCCACGGCCTTCTCGACGAAGGCGTCATACAGGCTTTCATGGACATAGATCCGCTCGATCCCGCAGCAGCACTGGCCCGCGTTGAACAGCGCGCCATCCATCAGCCCGTCGACTGCGGCATCGAGATCGGCATCCTTGGCCACATAACCCGGGTCCTTGCCGCCCAGCTCCAGCCCCATGCCCACGAAGGTACCCGCCGCGGCTTTCTCGATATTGCGCCCGCCACCGACCGAGCCGGTGAAGTTGATGAAGTCGAAGGCGCGCTCGCCCAGCAGCGTCTCGGTCACCTCATGGCTGAGGAAGACGTTCTGGAACACGTCCTGCGGGATGCCCGCCTCGTGGAAGGCCTCGGCGATGCGCTCGCCCACCATCAGCGTTTGCGTGGCGTGTTTCAGCATCACCGTATTGCCCGCGATCAGCGCCGGCACGAGCGAGTTGATGACCGTCATGTAAGGGTAGTTCCACGGCGCGATGATCAGCACGAGGCCCACCGGCTCGCGGGTGATCTGGCGCAGGAAGGCCGGGCTTTCCTCGACCACCATCGGCGCGAGCGCACTTTCCGCGATCGAGGCCATGTAGCCCGCGCGCTCGTTCATGCCGCCGAATTCGCCGCCATAGCGGGTGGGGCGGCCCATCTGCCAGGCCAGCTCCTCGACGACCTGGTCCTTCTTCTCGTTGAGCTTGGCGATACCAGCCTCGACGAGCTTGATCCGCTCGGCCAGCGGACGCGCCGCCCAATCGGCCTGGGCCGCCTTGAGCTGCGCGACCATCGCCTGCGCCTCCGGGTGGGAGAGCGTCTTGCGCTCGGCATAGACCTGCCCGTCGACGGGCGAGATGCATTGGATCACTTTCGACATCATGTCTCCTTGCGGGCGTCCACGGCCCGCGGTCTCACTTTCAAAAACTCAGGCGCGCTCGAAGCCGCGCATCCGTTCCCAATCGGTCACGACGCGGTTCTGCTCTTCCAGCTCCCAGCGCGCGGCACGGGCGTAATGGGCGACCACCTCAGGGCCGAAGGCCTCCTTCAGCATCGCGCTGCCTTCCAGCGCGCCGAGCGCCTCGCCCAGAGATTTGGGCACCTCGGTCACTTCGCCCGCCTTGTAGATATCGCCTGCGGCTTCCGGCCCCGGGTCCATCTCGCCCTCGATCCCCGCAAGCCCCGCCGCGAGCAGCGCGGCACAGGCGAGGTAGGGGTTTAGGTCTGCCCCGCCGATCCGGCATTCCACGCGGATGCTCTTGGTGCCCTCGCCGCAGATGCGGAAGCCCGCGGTGCGGTTGTCGAGCGACCAGACCGCTTTCGTCGGCGCGAAAAGCCCCTCGCAGAAACGCTTGTAGCTGTTGGTGTAGGGGGCGAGGAAATAGGTGATCTCGCGGGCATGGGCCAGCTGCCCGCCAAGGTAGTGATGCATCAGCTCGGACATGCCGTTGGGCGCCTCCGCATCGAAGAAGACGGGCTTGCCAGCTTTCCACAGCGACTGGTGCACGTGGCTCGACGAGCCCGCCTTGTCGGTGTGGTATTTCGCCATGAAGGTCGCCGAGAGCCCATGCGACTGCGCCACTTCCTTCGCGCATTGCTTCACCAGCACATGCATGTCGGCGGTCTCGAGCCCGCCCGAGTATTTCACGTTCAGCTCTTCCTGACCGCGCTCGGCCTCGCCCTTCGAGCACTCCACCGGGATGCCCGCGCGGTAAAGCGCATTGCGCATGTCGCGCATCGCGGGCTCGCAGCGGGAATTGCCGAAGATCGAGTAATCGACATTGTAGCGCGCCACCGGGGTCGGGTCGGGATAGCCCGCGTCGAACAGCTCGGGGTAGCTTTCCTCGAACAGGAAGAACTCCAGCTCGGTCGCCATCATCACGTCATAGCCCATCTCCTTCGCGCGCCCGATCTGGCGCTTGAGGACCGAGCGCGGCGCATGGGGCACCGGCTGATGGGTGTGATGGTCGAGCAGATCGCAGATCACCAGCGCCGTGCCCGGCACCCAGGGAATCAGGCGCAGCGTCTCCATGTCGGGTTTCATGACATAGTCGCCGTAACCACGCTCCCAGCTCGAGGCCTCGTAGCCCTGAACCGTGGCCATCTCGAGATCGGTGGCGAGCAGGTAGTTGCAGCAATGCGTCTCCTGCCAGCCGCTATCCACGAAATGTTGGGCGTGGAAACGCTTGCCCTGAAGGCGGCCCTGCATGTCCACCAGTGCGGCGATCACGGTGTCGATCTCGCCGGCCTTCACGGCCTTCTTGAGCGCGTCGAACGAGAATTTGGCGGTCATTGGCTCCTCCGGGGTTTGAATGCGCCCCGCGACACTGCCGCGAGGCGAGGCGCCCGGCAAGAGCCGGACGTGGGGCAGGGCGCGCGGAACCGATCAAAGCGTCGCGCGCCCGCGATGTCGTCAGCCGTAGCGGTAGGGCGGGCCTGCCTTCGCCATGGTGTCGTTGTATTTCTTGAAGATGTCCACGACCTTCGCCTTGAGCGGGCTTTCGGCAGCGATTTCGTCCCAGAACTTGTGGGCGGCGTCTTCGACCTGTTTCCACTCGGCATCGGGGATCGTGGTCAGCTGCATCTCGGTGCCGTCCACGCGCAGCTTCGCTTCGCCCGACCAGTACCAGTACTGGCGGTGGTAATGCGACTGGTCGAAGCAGGTCTTCATCAGCGTCTTGAGACGATCCGGGACCTCGTTCCAGCGATCCATGTTGGCAAAGAAATGCCCGATCCACGCGCCCGAGATGTTGTTGGTCAGGAAGTAGGGCGCGTTCTTGCCCCAGCCCGAGGTGTAATCCTCGGTGATGCCCGACCAGGCGACACCGTCGAGCTCGCCGGTCTGAAGCGCGACTTCGACGTCTTCCCACGGGATCGTCACCGGCACGACGCCGAATTGCGCGAGGAAGCGCCCCGCGGTCGGGAAGGTGAAGACCCGCTTGCCATTGAGATCGGCCAGCGACTTCACCGGCTCTTTCATCGCGAAGTTGCACGGATCCCACGAGCCCGCCGAGATGTGCTTGATGCCGACGGCCGAATACTGCTCGTCCCAGATCTCGTTGAGACCCCATTCGTTGAACAGCGTCGGCACGTCGAGCGAATAACGCAGCCCGAAGGGGAAGTAGCCGCCGAAGACGGTCACTTCGGTCGGCGAGGCCATCGAGTCGTCATCCGACTGGACCGCGTCGATCGTGCCCGACTGCATCGCGCGGAACAGCTCCGAGGTCGGCACGAGTTGGTCGGCGTAATAGAGTTCGATCTCCATCTGACCGTCAGCGATCTCGTTGAAGGTCTTGATGCAGTTGTCCACGACCTGTTCGGCGAGTGCCGGACCTGCATAGGTCTGCATCCGCCACTTGATCTTGGATTGCGCGAGCGCGGGCGCCGCGAGACCGGCTGCCGCCGCCCCCACCGCCCCGGTGGTCAGAAACTTACGTCTTGTCGTCATCTTTCATTCTCCTTGTTGGTAGGAAAGGCCCGGTTTGTCCGGGCTCTGGTTATCGTCCCAAAACCGCATGCGGCAGCCAAAGCGCCAGCTGCGGGAAGATCATCACGAGGATCAGCGTCAGGACCATGACGCCCACGAAAGGGATCACCGAGGCATAGATCACCGGCAAGGTGAACTCCTTCGGCGCCATCGCCTTCATCAGGAACAGGTTATAGCCGAAGGGCGGCGTCAGATAGGCAACCTGACAGGTGATGGTATAAAGGACACCATACCAGATCATGTCGAAGCCCAGATGCCGCGCGAGGCTGACATAGACCGGCGCCACGATCACCAGCATCGCCGTGTCGTCGAGGAACATCCCCATCACCAGAAAGCTCAGCTGCATCAGGATCAGGATCTGCCACGGGCCAAGGCCGAGGCTCTCGGTGAAGAAATCCTCGATCGCGCGGCCAGCGCCCAAGCCATCGAACACCGCGCCGAACGACAGCGCCGCGGTGATGATCAGCATGAACATCACGGTGATCTTGAGCGTGTTCTCGGTCGAGACCTTGAAGACCTGCCAGGTGAAGCGGCGCTTCACCGCCGCCGCCAGCACGGCCGAGAGCGCACCGATCACCGAAGCTTCGGTCAGGCTCGCCCAGCCCTTCAGGAAGGGCACCATCATCGCCACGAAGATGAAGACCGGCATCAGGCCCGCGCGCAGCAGCCGCAGCTTTTCGCGCATGGTGATCGCGGCGCGTTCCTCGGCATCCATCGGCGGCGCGAGATCGGGGTTCAGTTTGCAGCGGATCACGATGTAAGCGACGAACAGCACCGCCATCAGCAGCCCCGGAATGGCGCCCGCGAGCCACAGCTCGGACACCGGCTGGCGCGCGATCAGCGAGAACAGCACCAGCACGACCGAGGGCGGGATCAGGATGCCAAGGCTCGACCCTGCCTGAATCACGCCTGAAATCATCAGCTTGTCGTAATTCCGGCGCAGCAGCTCCGGCAGCGCGATCGTGGCGCCGATCGCCATGCCCGCGACCGACAGCCCGTTCATCACCGAAATCATCACCATCAGCAGGATCGTCCCGATCGCGAGCCCACCCGGCAATGGCCCGAACCAGACGTGGAACATCCGGTAAAGATCCTCGGCCAGCCGGCTCTCGGACATCACGTAGCCCATGTAGACGAACATCGGCAGCGTCAGCAGCGGCGTCCACTTCATCAGCTTCATCACCGAGCCGAAGCCCATCTGCGTGCCGCCGGGCCCCCAGAGCGCGAAGGCCGCCACGACCGCGACGAAGCCGATCGCGCCGAAGACCCGCTGACCGGTCAGCATCATCAACAGCATCGTCGAGAACATCAGTAGGGCGATGGTGTTGTGATCCATCAGATTTCCTCCCCGCGGATCGTCGCGATGTCGCGGATCAGAAGAGCGCTCGCCTGCAACAGCATCATTGCGAAACCGAAGGTGATGATCGTCTTGATCGGCCAGAGATAGGGCCGCCAGGCGGTCGGGTTCCGCTCGTTATATTCGAACGCGTAAACCGTGGAATCGAAGGCCGAGTAGACCATGATCCCGAGATAGAACATCAGTGCGAAGACGGTGAACGCATCCCACCAGGCCTGACCTTTCGGGGACCAGCGCGAATAGAGAAGGTCCATGCGCACATTCGCGTCCCCCTGCAGCGACCACGGCGCGCCGAGCATGTAATAGGCCACCAGCGTGAACTGGGCCATCTCCAGCGTCCAGAGCGCGGGGATATGCAGGATCTTCGTCGCCGACGAAAACAGCATGATCGCCATGATCACGTAGAGCAGATACATCGCCACTTTCCCGAGGCGACGGTTGAACCCCTCGACAAAGCGGACATAGGCGCGGATCCATCCCGGCATCAGGCGGCCTCCCCGGTCTGAGTTTCGATGCGCGCGATCGCAGCTTGCAGCACCGGCGCGAGGGTCGCGGCCATCGCAGCCTGCGCGTTCGCATCCGCGATCAGGTCGTTGCGCAGCTCCAGCATCACGTTCGGAAGCCCCATCGGGGTCGCCTGCAACGCGAGCGTATGGGTCACGCCATCGGCGCCCGAATAGGGCTCGTTGAGCCGCGCATCGAGGCCCGTTCGCGCCTGCGCCTCCGCCAGCACGGCCTCTGCGAGAGTGGCATCGGCATCGTGGATCATACCCAGTTCGACATCCCGGCGCTGCCCGAAATAGACCGGCGTGAAGGAATGCACCGTCACGATCACAGGGGCAGCACCGCGCGCAAGCCTTCCCGCGATCAGCGCGCGCAGCTCGGCATGGAAGGGCAGGTAGAGCGCCTCTGTCCGCGCCGCACGCGCGGCCCGCGTCAGTCCTATATTCCCGGGAATATCATGGACTTCCGAACGTTCCGGCATCGCGCCCGCGTGCTGCGGCGGGCGGTTGAGATCATAGATCAGCCGCGATTGGCAGGCATGGGCCAGCGGCGCATCCAGTGCCTCGGCCAGCCCTTTCGCCAGCGCCAGCGCACCCGGATCCCACGCGATATGCGCGTCGCGCTGCTTGGCACTCAGCCCCAGATCGCCCCAGGGCGCGGGGAAGGAATTCGAGGCATGTTCGCAGATCACGACGCAGCGCCCCTTCCGGGCAGCCCCTTCGATCCGGATCGGTGCTATACTCCCGCTCACCCCAGTCCCCGATTCCCGCTTGCAACTCGCATTCAGGCTCGCCTCGCGTGCCCTTTTGTGTCAAGATATTTTCAGAATTTGTTTTTCTGTTACGATCTGTTCGATCCTTTTGGGCAAGGAGTGCACAATTTGGCGGCAGTCTCGCAAAGCATCGAAGACCAGATCTCGGGCGCCATCGAAGAGATGACCCGGGCCGAGAAGCAGCTCGCCAGCCATATCCTGCGCCATTACCCGATGTCGCTTCTGGGCTCGGTGACGCAGCTCGCCCGCGCCGCCGAGGTGTCGTCGCCTACCGTGGTGCGGCTCGCGCAGAAGATGGGTTTCGGCGGCTATCCCGGGTTGCAACAGGCGGTGCGCGACGAGCTGGAGGCGCAGCTTGTCTCGCCGCTGGTGAAACACGACCGCTGGGCCGGGGACGCGCCCGAGACCCATATGCTCAACCGTTTCGCCGATGCGGTGCTGGGCAATCTGCAAGCCACGCTGAAACAGATCGACCATGCGCAATTCGATGCGGCCGCCGCCCTTCTGGCCGATCCGAACCGCCGCATCTTTGCCACGGGCGGGCGCATCACCCTGCCGATCGCGCAATATTTCGTCTCGCATATGAAGGTGATCCGGCCCGGCGTCGAACTGCTCGAACCGGTGTCGAACGCCTGGCCGCCCGCGCTTTTGGAAATGCGCAAGGGGGATGCGCTTCTCGTTTTCGATATCCGGCGTTACGAGAACACGGTGCTGCAACTGGTGGAAATGGCGGCCGATCAGGGCGTCGAGGTGATCCTGTTCACCGACCCCTGGGTCAGCCCCGCCGCCGCCCATGCCCGGTTCCGTTTCTCTGCCCAGATCGAGGTGCCCTCGGCCTGGGATTCGACCGTCGCGATCCAGGTGCTGGTCGAGACGCTGATGGCCGCCGTGCAATCGCTCACCTGGGAAGAGACCGAAGCGCGGATGAAGCGCCTCGAAGAGCTCTACGACCGCGCGCGCTTCTTCCGGCGGAAGTAAGGGGGCGCTGCCCCCGTCTCCTTCGGAGCCTCCCCCGAGATATTTAGATCAAGAAGAAGCGGAACGGACCGCATCTTCTTCTTGATGAAAATATCTCGGGGGTGAATGGCCGATAGGCCAGAGGGGGCAGCGCCCCCTAGGCGAATTCGCCGGGCGCGGCGAGCTGGTTCGTCGGTGCCGAGCTGATCCGCATCGTTCTGATCGTGCCGATCCCGGCGCGGGCTTTGCTGCCGCTGCAGGCGTGCGAAAAGAGCGGTGATTTTCACGCGCATCTGTGCGAGCATGAGCCGGAGGAGGACCGCCCATGACCGAGATTTCCAGCGATTTCAACGGGCAGACCGTGATCTGCACCTTCGAGATGACCCCCGCCACCGCCGACGAACTGATGGAGAAGCTTCAGTCGGCCTATTCGGAAGTGATCTCGAAAGCGCCCGGCTTCGTTGGCGCGGGGTTGCATATGAATGATGCACGTACCCGCATCGCCACCTATTCGAAATGGGCAGAGCGCGGGGATTATCAGGCAATGCTGCGCAGCCCCGAGATGATCGCCCGCAACCGGGTGATCAACACGCTTTGCCGGAGCTTCGAGCCGGTGATGTACGAGGTCGCGGCAGATTTCTGAGCGGCGCCTGCGCGGCCCGCGGTTTTTCGTGCGGTAGCGCTGGACGGATGGGAACTTGCACCCCCATATCCGCGTTGATGTGAAAAGACATAGCGGAGAGTGACATGGAAGATGTTCTTCAAGCCATCGGGACGGTCGGGATGGTGCTGCTGGTCATCGCGGGGCTGCTTGCGGGCTGGTTCGCGAGCCTCGTCTCGGGCGGGCGTCACACGGGCGCCTATCTCGCGATCGGCGTCATCGGCGCGCTGATAACCCCCTTCATCGCGGCGCTGCTGGGGGGTGCGGTTCTCGCGGCGGGCGGTTTGCTCGCGATTGTCGGGATCGCGCTGGTGGGGGCAGTCGTGGTGCTTGTCATCGGCAAGCTCATCCTCGACTGAGCGCGCTTCGGCCTCACGGGGCCGGCGCCCCGCGCAAAAGCCACCATCCGAGCTTGAGATAGGCAAATCCTTCGCGGGCGCG
Organism: Thioclava marina; assembly: GCF_002020135.1. GTDB lineage: Bacteria > Pseudomonadota > Alphaproteobacteria > Rhodobacterales > Rhodobacteraceae > Thioclava > Thioclava marina. Next base: position 354,806 of record NZ_MPZS01000003.1, read on the forward strand.
GGCCTTCGCGCTCGCGCGGTGGTCGGGGCAGTCGGCCCGTGCCATCAGCCCCATTGCCCGCGCAATGACGATGGCGCGCGGTGCGTGATAGGGATCGGTGACGATGACGACCTCGCGGGCTGTAAGCATCTCGCGCGCGAAGGCGACATTCTCATAGGTGCTGGTCGAGCGATCCTCGAGCGCGATCGCAGCCTCCGGTACCCCTGCGTCGCGCAGGATCGCGGCCATGGCCTGCGCCTCGCTCGGCTCATGCCGCCCGAGCCCGCCGCAACAGATCACCCGATCGCTTTTCCCGGCGTGGAAAAGTCGCGCCGCGTGGCGTGTGCGTCGCACCAGAGCGGGCGAGGGGGCGCCACCGGGCCAGACGGCCGCGCCGAGGATCAGGATGGTGCTCATCCTTCCGAGCTAGGCGCTGGCCTCTTGCAGGACAAGCCGGAATGCGCATGCTATAATTTTAAAAATGGGAGGTTTTCATGCGCATTACGATCATCGCGGCGCTTCTTGCCGCAGCTCCGGCTTTCGCCGATCCGGTCAATATCCGCCCGGACATGATGTCGGTCACTGTCGAGACCGCCAATGGCCCAGTCGAGATCAGCCGCATCCAGGACAATGAGAACAAGCTGGAGGGCGACTGGGCCAAGACCTCGCGACCCTGTCCGAATTTCTGTATCCAGCCGATGGTGCCCGCCGAGGGCGTGTCCCCGATCGGCGAGCTGGAGATGCTGCAATTTCTGCAAGATCCCAATGTCGTGGTGATCGACGGACGGGTGAAGTCCGATTTCGACGGCGGCGCGATCCCGGGGGCTGTCAACGTGCCCTATACGGAAGCCGCCGACCGTCTGGGCGAGCTGGGTTGCGAGCCCGATTTCGAGGGGTTCGACTGCTCCGGCGAGAATGTGAAATCGGCCGCGCTCTATTGCAACGGCCCGTGGTGCGGCCAGTCCCCCACGGCCGCGCGGCGGATGATCGAGGCGGGCTTCCCGGCCGAGAAGATCTACTACTACCGCGGCGGGATGCAGCAATGGCGTCTGCTGGGGCTGACGGTGACGGAGTGAGTTAGTCCAAGTGAGTTGCTGAGACAATTAGGTCAGGCGAAGTTCTCATTTCGTAATCTTCGCATGCGGAAAGAAACTCGTCTGGCCCGTCGTCTTCCGGCTTCACAAAACGAATTAGAAAATCTGCTGACCGGCCCATAGTGGCGAGGATGTCCTGTAGTAGGACACCCTCTATGATAACCGGGCGATTCCTCTCATGTCTCCGCGAAACGAGTTCGTTTGCACAAGCAGAGTGCGCAATTAACCCGTTGCCTGTTTTGAAATTGTCAAGTTCTATGACTGGCATATTGAGGCGGAAGCTCAAGTATCTCGCAAATACCGATTTTCCAATTCCCGCCCGTCCATCCACTCCGATGATGAAAGAGCGCCATTCTGCAAGTGCAGCCCACGAAACTCTGACTGCTTTCTCCCACTCTGGCCCAATTTGAAAGTCATTCAATGGGAAGTTAGGAGCGTCTTGCATCACCGCCCCTTCCTCCGCTTCACACCACCTCTCTGCCCCGGCCGCCCCGCCGTCGACCGGCCTTTCGCCTTCACCGCCGCTTCGCTCGCGGCCTCCACGGCCGATTGCCGCGCGAGCGGGTCGTCGTGAACGGCGAGGTCCACCGCCTCCAGCCGTTTCACCTCGTCGCGCAGGCGGGCGGCTTCCTCGAATTCCAGATCCTCGGCGGCCTTGCGCATCTTGGCGCGCAGATCGTCGAGATGGGCGGCGAGGTTGGCGCCGGGCTTGACCGCATCGACCTTGGCGGTGACGCGCGACATGTCGGTGTCGCCCTGATAGAGCCCGGCCAGAACGTCCTCGACATTCTTCTTCACCGTCGCGGGCGTGATGCCGTGCTCCTCGTTATAGGCGATCTGCTTGGCGCGGCGGCGGTCGGTCTCGTCCATCGCGCGCTGCATCGAGCCGGTGATCTTGTCGGCATACATGATGACCCGGCCATCGGCGTTGCGCGCGGCGCGGCCGATGGTCTGGATCAGCGAGGTTTCCGAGCGCAGGAAGCCCTCCTTGTCGGCATCTAGGATCGCGACCAGACCGCATTCTGGGATGTCGAGCCCCTCGCGCAGCAGGTTGATCCCCACCAGCACGTCGAAAGCGCCAAGGCGCAGGTCGCGCAGGATCTCGATCCGCTCGATCGTGTCGATATCGGAATGCATGTAGCGCACCCGTACGCCCTGTTCGTGCAGGTATTCGGTCAGGTCCTCGGCCATGCGTTTGGTCAGCGTGGTGACGAGCGTCCGGTAGCCGCGCGCGGCGACCGTGCGGATTTCATCCAGCACATCGTCCACCTGAGTCTCGACCGGGCGGATCTCCACGACCGGGTCGAGAAGGCCGGTCGGGCGGATGACCTGTTCGGTGAAGACGCCGCCGGTCTGCTCCAGCTCCCACGCGGCAGGCGTGGCCGAGACGAAGACCGATTGCGGGCGCATCGCGTCCCATTCCTCGAACTTCAGTGGGCGGTTGTCCATGCAGGAGGGCAGGCGGAAGCCGTGTTCGGCCAGCGTGAACTTGCGCCGGTAGTCGCCGCGATACATGCCGCCGATCTGGGGCACGGTGACGTGGGATTCGTCGGCGAAGACGATCGCGTTGTCGGGGATGAATTCGAACAGGGTGGGCGGCGGCTCACCGGGCGCGCGGCCGGTGAGATAGCGCGAATAGTTCTCGATCCCGTTGCAGACGCCGGTGGCCTCCAGCATCTCAAGATCGAAATTCGTGCGCTGTTCGAGGCGTTGCGCCTCGAGCAGCTTGCCTTCGTCCTGCAACTGCTTGAGCCGCTGCGTCAGCTCCTTGCGGATGCCCTTGGTCGCCTGCTGCAGCGTCGGGCGGGGCGTGACGTAGTGGCTGTTCGCGTAGATGCGGATCTGCTCGAAACTGTCGGTCTTCGCCCCGGTCAGCGGATCGAATTCGGTAATGGCTTCAAGCTCTTCTCCGAAGAAGCTGAAGCGCCACGCGCGATCTTCGAGGTGCGCGGGCCACAGGTCCACGGTGTCGCCCTTCACGCGAAACGCGCCGCGCTGGAAGGCCGCATCGAGACGCTTGTATTGCTGCGCCACCAGATCGCCGAGGAATTTGCGCTGTTCGATCAGGTCGCCGACCTTCAGATCCTGCGTCATCGCCGAATAGGTCTCGACCGAGCCGATACCGTAGATGCACGACACCGAGGCCACGATGATCACGTCGTCACGCTCGAGCAGCGCCCGCGTTGCCGAGTGCCGCATCCGGTCGATCTGCTCGTTGATCTGCGATTCCTTCTCGATATAGGTGTCCGAGCGCGGAACATAGGCCTCGGGCTGGTAGTAGTCGTAGTAGGAGACGAAATATTCCACCGAGTTGTCGGGGAAGAAGCCCTTGAATTCGCCGTATAATTGCGCAGCCAGCGTCTTGTTGGGCGCAAGGATGATCGCAGGGCGCTGCGTCTCTTCGATGACCTTGGCCATGGTGAAGGTCTTGCCCGTGCCCGTCGCGCCGAGCAGCACCTGGTCGCGCTCTCCCGCGTTGACGCCCTCCGACAGCTCCGCGATCGCGGTGGGCTGGTCGCCTGCGGGTGCGAAATCCGTCTTCATCACGAACCGCTTGCCGCCTTCGAGCTTGGGGCGTGTGAGCACGTCGGGACGTTCGGTGGGCAGGTTCGTATTGTTGTGGGGCATCGCGCAGACCTTTCGCTGGACCCTAGATTTGTCCTCTTTTCGTTCGCGTTCAAGGGGTTGCGCACAGGGTTAAGGAAGGGTTTCTGGATGGTTCTGAATTTTACATATTTATCAATTTGTTATGGCCGGAACTTGCTTGATTCAGATCCTGGGACCATGCAAGGTGAGCGGGCAAGCAGTGTAGATCTGCCGGCCGGCGTACCACTTCACCCCTCGCTCCCCAGCCGGCTGGCAGAAACCTTTGGCTCTCAATGGGGATCTACGACGCGTGGGCGGTTTCTGGTGGCTTGAAGGCTTGCGATTTGTTTCCGATGCTCTAAGAGGAAGGGGAAGCATCGCTGAGGAGTTTGTCCATGCGCGCGCGCATCTACCAACCCGCCCGCAACGCCATGCAGTCGGGCACCGCGAAAACCAAGTTCTGGTATCTCGATTACGTTCCCGCCGACGCGCGTGAGATCGATCCGCTGATGGGCTGGACGAGTTCGGATGACACCCAGACCCAGGTGCGTCTGCGTTTCGAGAGCCGCGAGGCGGCCGAGGCCTATGCCAAGGAAAAGGGCATCGACTATCTGGTGACCGAGCCGCACAAGCGCTCCGCCAATATCCGCCCGCGCGGCTATGGCGAGAACTTCGCTACCGACCGGCGTGCCAACTGGACGCATTGATCCCGTATAGCACACCTGAGGTCTCCCGATGGGAGGCCGGGTTTTGCCTTGGGTCAAACGGCGTGGGCGCGGCTGGGGATTGCGCCTCGTTTTCGTAGGCTTTTTTGTGTCACGCAAGGTGGCGCGCGATCGCGCGTCGCTCGCCAAAGACGGTCCGGGGTATGGGCGCTTTGAGGGGCGGTGAGGGGGGCTCCCGCTCGCGACGCGCTCTTGTGTTGCCCAGTACTGACGCCATGAGATTTCTGATCGGTCTGGCTCCTCCAACGGGCCGAACTGATCGCGGTTGAAACGCTGGCTGATGACCTTCGCACCAATGATCTGCGTTTCGTTCTCGAGCACACGCAGGACGACTCGCCTGCGACTTCAATCGCCGGTTTTCGCGTGTCCGGCGGGCGCCGTCAGAAATCGTAAACGATCGGCAAAAGCCCCACCGCGACCAGCAAGGTGAAAAGCGCGAGCGGCGTCCCGATTTTCAGGAAGTCGACGAAACGGTAACCCCCGGGGCTCAGCACGAGGAGATTCACGGGCGAGGCGACGGGCGTCATGAACGCCGTCGAAGCCGCCAGCGCCACGCACATCATGAAGGGCTCTGGCGAAGCGCCCATGCCCTTCGCGATCGCAAGCGCGATCGGCCCCATCAGCACGGCTGTCGCGGTATTGGACATGAACAGGCTCAACGTCATCGTCACCAGAAACAGCGTTCCGAGCACGACGCGCGGGGCGCTTTCTCCAAAGGTATCAAGGACGGTCGCGGCCGCAAGATCGACGCCGCCTGCGCGTTCAAGCGCCAGCGCGAAGGGTATCATGCCGGCGATGAGCACCAAGGTCTGCCAGTTGATCGCGCGATAGGCCGACGGAAGATCAATGCAGCCGAAAACCCCTAGCGCGATGCAGGTTATCAGTGCGATCTGCGCGTTCGGCAGCACCCCGAATGTCATCGCGAGCACCATGGCGGCAAGGACGGCGATTGCGGTCTTCGCTCGCTTGCGTTCGGGCACATATTCCTCGGCCTCCTCGGGCAGTTCGAGAAGGACGAGATCGCGCCGATGCTCCTGCAAACGCTGGATCGTCCTCCACGGACCGCTGAGCAGGAGCGTGTCGCCTGCTTTCAGCTGCGTATTGGCCACGTCGCCCGTAACGGGTTGCTGGCTGCGACAGATGCCCAGGACGCTCAGTTCCGAAATGGTCCTGAGGTTTGCCTCGACGGGCGATTTGCCCACCAGAGGCGAGTTCGGCGGAACCATCGCTTCGACGAGCCCCACGTCACGGTTGGGAAGGGGGGTGGAGTTTTCGAAAGAGGCGCATCGCTGCAAATCGTGCAACGCAATGTACCCATCGAGGTCGAAAGAGGGGGACGACAGGATGACGATGAGACGGTCGTTGGCGACAATCTGTTCATGGGCCTGCGGAAGCAGAAACTCCCTCCCGTGCCGCCTGCGGCGCTCGAGCGCGAAGATGGCGACGCCATCGCGTCCGAAGAGACCGAGCTCGTCGAGCCGATGTCCCGTGATGTTGCTCGCGGCCGGGATGGCAATGCGCGCGATCCGATCAGCCAGGCCGAAGCGTTCAAGCAGATCGCGAAACCTCGGTCGCAGGCTGGCAGAGGTCGATGCCTGTTTCCCCGGGCCAAGAAAACGACGCATGAACAGCATGTAGAGGATCGCGAAGACCAGGACAGGCACGCCGAAAAGAGAGAAATCGAAGAACCCGAAACCGTCATATCCCTGCCGGATCAGCTCGGCATTGAGCACCATGTTCGGCGGGGTTGCGACAAGCGTGAGCATGCCCGAAATGAGCGCCGCGATCGAAAGGGACATCATCAGTCGGTTTGGCGGAATATGGACCTTGCGCGCTGCACTCAGGACGATCGGAATGAAGATCGCGACAACGCCCGTCGAACTCATGAAGGCGCTGAGCCCGGCGGCAAACAGCATCAGCAGAACGAGCATCTTGGCCTCGCTGCCGCCCGAGCGGAGGCTGAGCTGATCGCCGATCCACTGGGTAACGCCGGTTCGCACCAGGGCTTCGCCCACGACGAACAAGGCCGCGATAAGAATGACGCTGGGATCGGAAAATCCCTTGAGCGCCTCGGAGACGGAAATCAGCCCGGTGAAGGGCATCGCGATCACGAGCAGAACCGCGACCACATCCATGCGCGGTTTTCCCAGGACGAAGAGCGCAAGCGAGATAATGAGAAGGACCAGGACGGATGCGAGCTCGAATGTCATCAGGTTTCCGATTTCCGGGTTTGACGATGTCCTGTTGTCATCGGCATGCGCAACACGATCACCTCAGGGGGGAGGGAAGGTTTTCCTGAAACCCATCTTGCAGACCTTCGCGGGCAGATGAAAGGTCACTTGGCGAAACGGGTGTCTCGAAAAGCAATCGGATCACGCACCGATCCGCTCCCCGGGGCGGCCGTGGGCCCACTTAGCCTACGCGGGCATTGCACTCGATCGTGTCAGCGTCTCGATCACTGCGGAGGGTAGTGGGTGCGCAGGGCGATCATGTCCTGCCCGCCCAACCTGGTCACGGAATTCCCGTCCTCGGAAAAGATCGAGCGCTGCGTGTAATAGGGGTTCACGATATCGGTCGAAAATCCGAGGCTTTGGGTGAGTTCCTCGAGCACGATCGAGCGAATGTCGCGCGACAGGATATCTCGGGTGAAGACGATATCGGCTTCGCTGATCCGGCCGGTATTCGTCTGCCAGAAGAAGGTGACGCGCGCGACGCTGCCTTTTTCCATGCGCGTTCCGTCGACCATCCGGTCGCCCGTATCGCGCACGATGCCGCCTTCTTTCGTGGCGCTGAGAAAAATCTCGATATCGGCGCGCTTGCCCGTGACATAGGTCACTCGGAGATCGGCCCCGGCGGCGTTGATCTCCTGCGTGGAGTCGAGAAGCGCATTATGGATTTCGCGCCGCGTACGGTCCGGGAAATGCGGGGAGACGAACTTGATGGCCACGGTAAGGTTCCTGCGTTTCGGCGCGAACCATTTGCGCATCGGCAATTTGCAGGCGCCTCCGGGCTGCGCTTCGCAGGCGACGGCACGATAGAGATCGCGGTCGCTCAACTTGCCTTCACAACGCACCAGTCCTTCGGCGAAGAGCGGTGGTGCGCTAAGCGCGGTCATCAGGGCGGCGACGGTGAGGGCGTGGCGCATGGAGGCTCCCGGGCGCTGTGAGACGATGCTCACAGGGTTCACCGGGGGCCTCGGATGCGTCAAGCGATTTGAGCGATTCGCCTCAGCTTTGCAGCGAAACGATGTGGTTGTCCCAGGCGCAGTCCTGCCGCCCGAGCGGTCGCGTGCCTTGCGCGCCGACCGCGATCAGCCCACCCAGCCCGTCGCTGGCCAGATAGCCTGCCGGGTGGGTCGCGAGCCCGCAGACATCGGCACGCGAGACCGCGCCGAGGAAACTCCCGTCGGGCGCAAAGCGATGGAGCCTCCCCCCGCGCGGTGAGCTGATCGCGATTTCCGAACCATCGCCCGAAAAAGCGATGGAGCCGGCATAGCCCTTCATCGCCAGCTCGTCCGCAAGCGGGGCTGAGGCAAGCACCGGGGCCTCGCCCCGCCGATGCAGGCCCAGAAGGGGCGTGGCGGCATCCGGCGCGCCTTCCCATTGCATCGCGAAACCCACCTGTCCGTCGGGACCGAGCGCGAGGTGACGGATCGAGTTCTGCCAAAGCTCGGGCTCCAGCTCGATTGTCTCCAGAAGCCGCCCGTCGAGATCGAAATAGCTCAGGTTCGGGCGCATCGTGTCGATGTTCAGCTTCGTTCGGTCGCTCGGATCGGTCGCGATCCCGCCATTCGCCCCGACCAGCGTGCGCCCATCCCCCATCAGCCGCAGGTCATGCGGGCCAATGCCGTGGGTCGCGAACTCCCCGACGCGCAGATAGCCCGCCTCGACATCCCAGATCCCGATGACGCCGGCGCTGGTGTCGGCCATCTGCTCGACCGTGAGGAGACGCGCGCCATTCTCGACATAGACGCCGTGGCCGTTGAACTGGCGTCCCTCGGGTGGCGTGAGCGTACGGATGACCGCGCCGCCCACGCAATCGATGACCAGCGCGAAATGGCCCGGACGGCGGGCGAAGGCCACGGCCTCTGCGCGGGTCGGGTGGCCTGCGCCCGCATGGCCGCGCGCGGGAAGGGGAAGTTGAAACAGGGTCGCGCCTTCGGGATCGAGGCCAAAGAGCGCGAAGCGCCCGTCGGGGGTTTTCGCGGCGGCGATATAGGCGGGGTCACCGGCGGCGGCCCAGCTCAGGTTCGGCGCGGCCGAGGCGGCGAGAAGACCGGCGAGGAAAAAGCGGCGGGTGGTCATGGGGTCAGTCTCCGTCTTGCGAGTTGAATCCGGCCGAGATGCCGAGCGCGGTGCCGATCTCGGTCTCGACCGCGCGGCGCATGGACTGCACCTGTTGTTGGAGGATCTCGACGCGGAGCCGGGATTGCGGATCGCTCACGCCAGATAAGTCTTTTTTGTCAATCGACTGAGCGGCTTTCTTGATGTTGTCCGACGCTGCGTCCACCTGCGGAAGATCGTGGTCGACAAGCGCATGGGCAAGCTGCTCGGCGGCTTCCGTCGACAGGAGAACATTGCGCAGGCTGCGACCGGAGCGCCGTGCTTCGGCAAGCTTGGGTCGGGGTTTGTCAAAGGTACCAAGGGGGCGCCCGAGACGGCTGTCAGCGGTGAATTCGAGCCCCGAAAGCAGTTGGGTGTAAAGCGCGCGGATCGCCTCGTCATCGCTCATATAGGTCGCGTTGTCGGGCGCCCCGGCGGTTTCCAGAACCTTCGCGAACTCCTCCCAATCGGCGTTGAGCGCCTGTGCCTGACGCGCCAGTTCAATGCTCGCGGCCTGCACGTAGCGACAGCTGTAGCTATGCGCGTCATAGCCCGAGAAAGCGGGGTCGTAGAGCAGCATCTCGAGTGCGAACAAACCCTTGGCCGCGATCGAAGCCTCGGCAAAGCGTGCAGGGTCATCGACCACCGGATCTTGCTGTGCGACCATCTTCGTGACTGTTCGCTGCGTGAAACCGCGATCGTCGGGCCAGAAGGCAATCGACAGGGCCGCCGTCTCCGATGGCCCGAGGCGCAGGTCCCCCACCGCAAGCCAGGCATCGAAGGCGGCGTTATAGGCAGGGCGGACCGAAGGTGCGGTACAATCGGCCTCTGCTGTCTCGGCCAGCGTCCGGGCGGCTTCGGCAAAGCCTGCAAACCCTGGCAGGATGTCTTGCTCAAGCGCTTCAGAGACGCCGCCGAATGCGGGCGCGGCAAGCGTGAGCGATAGCAGAAGGGCGGGCAGGCGCATTACAGGCTCTCCAGGAATTTGATCAGGGCGTCGCGGTCGGCTTTCGGCATCTCGATCACGCGGGTCTTCGCGGGGTCCGCTTCGCCAGCATGCCAAAGGATCGCCTCCAGCAGGTTGCGCGCGCGACCGTCGTGCAGGAAACGGGTATGGCCGCTGACCGTCTCGGTCATGCCGATCCCCCAAAGCGGCGGCGTGCGCCATTCGCGTCCCGTCGCGCGACCCTCGGGGCGATTGTCGGCCAGACCCTCGCCCATGTCATGCAGCAGCAAGTCGGTGTAGGGCCAGATCAGCTGGAAGCTCTGCTCGGGCTGGCCCTCGAGCCGGTGGGTGACGAATTTCGGTTTGTGGCAGGCGGTGCAGCCAGTCTCGTAGAAGATCTGCTTGCCGCGCAATACCTGCGGATCGGCGGCGTCGCGGCGCGCGGGAACGGCGAGGTTGCGGCTGTAAAAGCTCACAAGATCAAGACCTTCCGCGTCGATTTCAAAGCCGTCCTCTTCCGGATCGCCGCCATGGATCGCGGTGCGGCACGCAGCTTGCGCCGCGGTGCAATCGCCCCAGGGATCGGGAAAGAGCGGCGAGGAAATCCCCATGTCACCGGAGAAAGCGGCAGCCGATTGTTCCTTCACCGTCGGCACACCGGCCTTCAAGCCGAAACGCCCCAGCATCGGGCGGGCCAGCTCGATCGACCAGACGATATTGGGACGCCCCGAAATCCCGTCGCCATCACTGTCCTCGGGATCGGCCAGAGCGAGGATGTCCGCCGCCGGGATCGCTTCGAGCAAGCCAAGCCCGATCATCTGCGGCGCCACGCGCGGCGAGAGCATCGCATCTTCGGCCAACGGACCATATCCGAGATCGGCCGCGCGGTAGTGGGGCTTGAGAAGCGTCGCGGTTTCGCCTTCGGACAGCGCCACGTCGACCTCTTCATACCGAATATCCAGCCGATATTCGGCCGCATGTCCGGTCGTCGCGAAATCCTGCAGCTGGCCGCCATAGATCGGGTCGGGGGCGCTCGCGATATAATCCTCGATCTCGGCCATCTGCGCATTCAGGTCGGCCCGGTCGCCCGGCACCGAGACCCGCAGGAACATCGACACGGCGGTATCCTCGGGGCCCTCGGGCGGATGGCCGCGCCCGTCCTTGATATGGCAATTCTGGCAGCCCCGCGCATTGTAGAGCGTGCCCAACCCGTCGGAGGCGCGCGTCGAGGCGGGGGCCTCGACCCAGATCTTGCGAAAGAGCCCGTTGCCGACCTTGAAGTCCAGTTCGCGCGCGAAGTCGATATTGCCCGAAGGCTGCGAGAACGCATCGGCATTGCGCCGAGCGCGCACGGTGGCAGCTCCGGCAGGCATTTCCTCGAAGCGCTCGGGCTTGGAGAAATCATGCGTCGGGGCGGTGACCGCCTCGATCCGCGCAGCCTCTTCGGGCGTGCGCGCGACCACCGCGAGATGCGGATCGTCGAGGGTGAGGGCCGCCGCGGGACCGGCGCAAAGACACGCCGCGGCCAGAGCGCGGCACGAAAGGTGGCGGAGGGGGTTGGCTGGGCGTGAGGAGGGCATCGCTTGCTATTCGAAGGTTGCGCGGTGCGACATTAACTTCATGTCGCACCGCTTTGGTTTTACTGGAAAACGGCGTTCGGATTGTCGAGGCTGTCCGAGCCTTCGAAGGCGATCTGGTCGAGCTCCAGCGTCCGGACGACCCGTTCGATCGAGCGGGTCTGGTCGATCAGCCCGTTCACGCCACCCATGATCAGCGCCTCGCCTTCGGCATTGCCCGCAGCGAGCATCATGTCATAGGCGAAACCATCTTCGGCCGCAGCCTTGATCGCGCCGAGCGCGTCCATCGTGGTGTCGAGCTTGCCGCGCATCTCGGCATCGAGCGCGGGGTCTTTCGCAGCCACCAGATCCGAGAGAGACGCACCCTCGATCACCGAGCCGTCGATCCGCTCGTAGCGGCCGAGATAGACGTTCCGGATGCCGAGCCCGTCATAGTAATGGCTGTTATGGGTGTTGTCGGAGAAGCAATCATGCTCTTCCTCGGGATCGTTCAGCATCAGCCCGAGACGCATCCGCTCGCCGGCCTGTTCGCCATAGGAAAGGCTACCCATGCCGGTCAGGATCGCGACAAGGCCCGCACCTTCATCGGCCGTGACCGACTGGCGTGCGTCGCCACCTTCGGCCCAGTTCGCGGCCATTTCTTCGAGATCGGCCACCAGCAGGTCGGTCGCCGCTTTCAGATAGGCCGAGCGGCGGTCGCAGTTGCCACCCGTACATCCCTCGCCGGTGACATAATCGGTATAGGGGCGCGCGCCGGCGCCGGGGCCGGTGCCATTGAGATCCTGCCCCCAGAGGAGGAATTCGATCGCGTGATAGCCGCGCGCGACATTGGTTTCGATCCCGTCGGCCTCGTTGAGGGTCTCACCGATCAACTCGGGCGTGATCTCGGTCGCGTCGACCTGCTGGCCCGCAATGGTGATCTGCGGATTGGCGATCACATTCAGTGCGGCCAGTTCATTCGCATCGCTCGGTCCACCATAGGATGCATCGACATAGTCGATCAGCCCTTCGTCGAGGGGCCAGGCATTCACCTTGCCCTCCCAGTCATCGACGATGGCATTGCCGAACCGGTAAACTTCGGTCTGCTGATAGGGCACACGGGCGGCAAGCCACGCGGTTTTCGCCGCTTCCAGCGTTTCGGGCGAGGGGCTGGCGATCAGCGCATCGACCGCCGCTTGCAGCGCGCGGGCAGTGGCGAGGCTGTCGGCGTATTTCGCCTCCGCGATATCGGCATAGGTGTCGAGCACCGCAGCCGGGCTTGCCGCGGCCTCGGCCTGTGCCAGAGAGGGGGAGAGGCAAAGGGCAAGGTAGGTCGTTGCCATCAAGGATTTCATCATGTGTCGCTGTCCTTTCGCGCGTCTGTTGCGGCCGACAGGTTTGGATGCCCGGACAGGGCATCGAACCGCTCTGGCCGATGTCCGTGTCTCTGGGCTTCCCGAGGTGCAAAATTCGGGTGGCTAAGAGGATGCGGCAATACCTGATTGAATTGCTCGGATATGTCAATCGGGGTTTTGGAATGCTGTGGTTTTTCTTCCCGGCAGGGCGTCAAAAAGCGGGAGAGAGGTGCTTTTCGTCGTGAAACGATCAAAATCGCGCCCTATCACGCAGCGAAAGAGCCGCTTGGGCAGCTTGACGAAACTGTCGGATGACAAGAACGCGAAGCTGTGGCAGCAAGGGCAAAGACGGGGGGGGCGATGGCACTGAATTTTCGACAAAGCGAGATTCTCGAGATCGCGCGCAACGAGGGGCGCGTGGGTGTCGAGGCACTGGCCGAACGCTTCAACGTCTCGTTGCAGACGATCCGGCGCGACCTCACCGATCTGGCCGATGCGGGCCATCTGGAGCGGGTGCATGGCGGCGCGGTGATCCGCACCGGCGTGGTGAATTTCGCCTATGAGGAGCGCCGTCGGATGAACGAGGCGGCGAAGGCCGCGATCGGGCGGGCCTGCGCGCAGGCGATCCCCGACAACAGCTCGATCATCCTCAATCTGGGCACCACCACCGAAGCCGTGGCGCGCGAATTGCTCGGCCATCGCAACATCACCGTGGTGACCAACAATATCAACGTCGCCAATATCCTGCTGGCCAATGAGAGTTGCGAGATCCTCGTGGCGGGCGGGAACCTGCGGCGCTCGGATGGCGGGTTGGTGGGCGATCTGACGGCGGATTTCATTCGCGAGTTCAAGGTCGATTTCGCGGTGATCGGGGCCTCGGGGCTCGACGCGGACGGCGATCTTCTCGATTACGATCTGGCCGAGGTTCGGGTAAGCCGCACGATCCTGCGTCAGGCGCGCACGAAATTCCTCGTGACCGATGCCTCCAAGCTCGCGCGCTCGGCCCCGGTGCGGCTGGCGTCGCTGAGCGAACTCGACCGGGTCTTCATCGATGCGCCTTTGCCCGGGGATCTCGCGCAGCTTTGCGCTGAGGCCGAGACCGAGGTCACCGTCGTCGGGTCGTAATCTTCACCCGCGCCGGAGCGTCTTGCGGTAGGCCTTGCGCAGGGGCTGGCCAAGCCCGGTCCCCATGAGGGCGCGGATCAGGCTGCGCCGCAACCTCAGCATGGCAAATCGGGCACGCAGAGACAGAGGGCGGCGCGCGGGGCGCTTGTCCTGCGCCACGAGCAACGGCTCGATCCGCAACAGATCCTCGCGATCCTGTCCGGCAAGGCGGCGTGCCTTGAGAGCCGCGACCTCCGGAAGGCTCACGTAGCTCAGCCCCGCATAGCGAAAATGGAGCGCCGGATTGCGCGGGATCTCGGCGGGCGGGGCACTGTGATAGCCGCCTTCATGCTGCTCGATCGTGGTGCCGGGCGCCCCTTCAGGCAATGGTGCGGGCGCGATCACGTCAATATCAGTGGGTGGGCGCACCCCGTAGAGCCCCATCACCATCCCGGTGTCCACCGCAAACGCATCCGCTGTCAGCCCCCGCGCATCGCGCCAGGTCGCAAGCGTCTCGAGATGGGCGCGGGTCTCGGCGAAAGCCATCGGATGGCCATGTTCGAGGAAATGCCGCGCATTGGGGTTCAAGAGCAGATGCGCCAGCTCCACCGCCTCGCGATGGGTATCGGTGATATGAACCGAGCTTTTCGCGATCCTGTAGAGCGCGCGGATCTCGTCTTTCAGCGCGACCCGGTCGAGGTCGGGCGGGGCATCGAAGACAAGAACCCGTAGCGGGCCGGGACCGGAGAAACACTCCAACAACTTGCGCCGGATGCCGGGGAAGTTCTCCTCGGACGGGCCGATCCAGGGCTCGTTCGGATAGACGCGGGTGAGCAGCGTATGGCCCGCGTGAAGCGACAGCTGCAAGGCGCGACGATAGGTGAGTGGGCCGATCAGCTGCTCGACCTCGCGTTCGCGCCCCTTGGCTGCGGGCCACAGGAGCGCGACGGCGGCATGGGGCATCGCCTCGACCAAGCGGATTGCGGATGCGTCGAGATCGGCCTCGGCCATGCCGCGTCCGGCAAAGAAGCGGTAATCGAAAACTTTCGGCTCCAACCCCGTCTCGACCGCCGTCACCGTCGTTCCAAGCGCGATGGCGCAGGCCGCGCGGTGACCTGCGTTGAGCAGGCTGCCGTCCGAGGCGAGCGGGACGAGGCTGCGCATAGGATCGAAGCCGCTGGTTTCCATGCTTTCCATCAATGCGTCGAAATCATCGCGATAGCGCGCGATCCCCGTCTTGCCATCGCTGCCCGGCTCGATCATGTCGCCCAGCGAGAAGGCCGCGATATGCTCTTCATAGAGCCGATCGGCGAAAGGCGAGCCACCCGCGCGCCGTCCATCGAGCCACAAGAGCTTGAAGCCAAGATCGAAGCGGTTCCAGCTCGGGGTCGGGACGTAGGTTTTCAGCGGCAGCTCGGTCCGTACGGGGTCAATCTGTTGCGCGAGAAAGGCGTCGATCCGGGTCTCGAGCGCGGCACGGGGCAGGGTGGTTTTCGTCATGCCGCGACCTTCCCCGGTTGCCCGAGCGCGATCAGCCGGTCGATCAGAGCATCGAAATTACGTCTGCCGTCGAAGCGCTGCGCGGCACGGGCGCGGGCCGTTTCGCCCATTCTCGCACGCAGGGCAGGATCCTCGAGCAGCGCCGAAAGGGCGGCGACAAAGCCCGCATCGTCCTCGGGGGCGACAAGTCGCCCGGTCACGCCGTCCTCGACCAGATCAGGGATGCCGCCAAGCGCGCTGGAGACGACCGGAAGACCCGCCGCCGCCGCCTCGACGAGAACGAAGGGCGACATGTCAAGCCGGGTGGGCAGGCAGAAGAGATCCATCCGTGGCAACAGTTCCTGCATCAGCTGCGCATGTGACAGAGGTCCATGACAGGTGACGTGCGGGCCTTTCGGTGGTGGCGCGCTGTCGCCCGAGACGATATGCAGATGGCACCGCCCGGACAGGGGCCCGCCGACCCAGTCGGCCAGACGATACGCCCCTTTGCGCAGCAGGTTGTTGCCCACGAAAAGGATTTGCGGCACCGCGTTCACCGCCCCGCCCGCAGGTGGTGGCCATTGAGCGGGATCGAGCGAGGGCGGCTGGATCGTGATCCTGTCCATCCCGATCCCGAAATCCTCGCGGAGCGAATCCGCGGCCCAATGGCTCATCGGGAAGAGATGCGCGGCCTTGCGGCACAGCGTCGCTTCGGTTTCGATCTCGGCCGCGCTCCATCCCGGCAAGGGCAGGTCGCGCGTCAGCGCGGGGCGCGTCGTGTCGAGGGCGAGTGTCACCGGGATGTCGCCCCCGGTGACCGCGCCGGCGGGCCAATGAGCGGCGACGTGGATGATATCGGGGCGATGGCGCGCGATGGCGGCCCGGATATCGCGCCCGAGCATCCCCTCATGCATCGCGATCGGATCAAAGGGCCGCAAGGCGCGGCCGAGAGCCCCGTCGGCATGGCGGCGCGCAAGCTGCATGGCAATCCGGGGCGGCGCGCGGTGCAGCACGGTTGCGCGCAGGTCGTCGCGCATGCGCAGCGCGGCCTCGAGCTGGCGCGCATAGGTCGCCCAGCCCAGCACGTCATTGGCCACGAAGAGAATATGCGTCTTCGCCATCAGATCCCTTGCCCCACCAAGGCGTGGCGTCCGTCCCCATCGAACGCCTGTGGCTCCCAGCCTGCGCCGCCCTCGCGCGATCCGTCAAGTTGGCGTATGAGAGAGGGGTGGCAATCACACCGAATGGCGATCCGGAGGCGAAGGAGCGGGCGTGCAAACTGCGGAGCGAAGCGATCCTCGGCTGACGCATGTCCTGATCGTGAGCGATTTCGCCGATGTGACCGGGGGTCAGGCGAAGGTCGCGATCGACACGGCGCGGCTTCTGGCGGGGGCCGGGCTTGAGGTGTCGTTCTTCGCAGCGACCGGGCCGGTGAGCCCGCTGCTCAGCCATCCGAAGATCCGCGTGGCTTGTCTTGGCCAGCATACGCTGCTCGACAATCCGAGCCGGATGCGCGCGATGCTCTCCGGGCTGTGGAACCGTGCCGCCGCGCAGGCCTTGCGCGCCGAGATCGCGCGCCATGACCCGGCGCACACGGTGATCTTGTGCCACGGCTGGGCCAAGGCGCTCTCACCGGCGATCGGGCCGGTGCTGACCGGGGGCGGGCTCCGCTGCCTCTATACGATGCACGAATATTTTCTCGCCTGTCCCAACGGCGGATTCTACGACTACCGCGCGGGCGAGATCTGCACGCGCAAACCTCTGGGCGCGGCGTGCCTGACCCGCAATTGCGATGCGCGCCACGCGGTTCACAAAGGCTGGCGCGTCGCGCGGCAGGCTTTGGCGCGCGGCCCGGGACGGCTGCCAGGCGGCTTGAGCGACATTGCCTATATCTCACGGACGCAGTGCGCCGCGATGGCGCCTTACCTACCACGAGACGCGCGGCTCCATCATCTGGCCAACCCGGTTGCGAGCGATGCCCCCCCGGTGGACGCAACCGCCAATGACGCCTTCGTCTTCGTCGGACGGCTCTCTCCAGAAAAAGGCGGTGCGATCTTCGCCGAGGCCGCAAGGCGCGCTGGGCTGCGCGCGGTTTTCGTGGGCGATGGGCCCGAGGCGGCCCACATCCGCGCGATCAACCCGCAGGCCGAGATCACCGGCTGGGTCACGCCAGACGAGGTCCAACAACATCTTGCGCGCGCCCGCGCGGTCGTCTTCCCGAGCCTCTGGTATGAATGCCAGCCCCTCGTGCCGATCGAGGCGCTGTTGCGAGGGGTGCCGGTGGTGACGGGGCGCTGGAGTGCGGCCCATGAGGTCGTCGAGGACGGGGTGAACGGGGTGATCTATGACCGCCCCGATGCGCAGACGCTGGCCGAGGCGCTGGGCCGGGTGGAGCGGATCGGTCCATTCGAGAGCGCGGGCCTCGCCGAAGCGGTCTCGCCCGCGCGACATGTCGAAAGCCTCATCGCGATCTGCGAGGAGATGCTAGGGCGCCCAGCCTGAGAGATCGAGGTCGAAGGCCTCGGCCAGCCGCGCATTCTTTTCCGCGAAACCCCGGCGCAGATCCACCATAAACGCCGCATCGCCGTCGCGCTCGGGCGGGCGGGTATTGAGTGTGCGATAGAGCGCGCGCGCGGCCGAATAGACCCGCCCCTTCGGCAATGCGCCCCGCACCGCGATATTGAGCCGTTGCAGGGCGCGGTTGCGCGGCGTGTAGCTCTCGTTCTCGACCGGGAAGGCATAAGCGGCGTAGAAAGCCGGGTCGATTCCGCACCAATCCGCAATCTCCGTCACAAGCCCGGTGGGATCGGTGCGCAGCCGGTCGAAGGTCACCACCTTCATCCGTGCGGGGTCCAGCCGGTCGCGCCAGCGCTCCAGCCAGGGCAGGTAATCGGCGCAGGCCAGCGCGTTCGCCGCCAGCTCGTTGCCACCGAAGACCTGCGTGCCCGCGCGAACCGCCGCGAGATAGTCGGGAAAACTCATTCCGGCGGGGATGTAATCCCAGTTGTCGCGGAAGTAATCATACCCGGAGCGGATCTGGCTTGCCGGTTCGCGCAGCACGAAGAGCGCGCGCGCCTTGGGCAGTTCGGGGATCAGGGCGAGCGCTGTGCGGGAATAGATCGTGCTGGGCGTACCCTCGACGCGCAGGCGGGTCGCTGCATCTAGGGGTGGGAAGGCGTCGGCCAACCTCTCGATCCCCTGACCGGCGTTGAACGTCGGGCGGAAGACATGGCTGCCGGGATCGGCGAAGAAACAGCTCTCCTTTTCGTGCGAGCCCTGCACCTGCGGATGATCTGCAAGCCAACCGAAAAGCGACGAGGTGCCCGCCTTCGGCACGCCGGCGAGAAAGAGGATCGGTGCGCTCATCGCCGCGCCTCCAACTCTGCCAGATGAACTGCCATCTCGCGGGCAAAGCGCTCCAGCGTGAATCGGTTTTCGTAGCTTTGGCGCGCTGGACCGCGCATCGCCTGCAGGGCGTGACGGTCGAGCGAGGCAAGCATCCCGACCAGGGCGTCCGGTTCGAGTGCGAAGACGAACCCGGTCCTGCCGGAAGCCACCAGCGCGCCCATATCGCTGCGATCGGAGACAAGGACCGGCGTCCCATTGCGCAACGCCTCCGGCACGATCAGCGGCAGGCCTTCCCAGCGCGAGGGTACGATCAGCGCATCGGCCGCCGCGTAATATCCATTAAGCGCCTCGGGTGGCTGCCAGCCATGCATCGTGACGCCCTCGGGCAAATCCGGCGTCACTCCTCCGCGCACCGGCCCGCCCACGAGGTGCAGATGCAAATGCGGCCCTGCGCGACGGGCGCTTGCGAAGGCGGGCAGGAGGATATCGAGCCCCTTCTGATGGTCGAAGCGGCCGACGAACAGCAGATGGATCTCGTCCTCGGATCCACGGGCGAAAGGGGCAGGGGCCGTGTCCGGCGCGCGATCGGTCACGGCGTTTTCCACCACGACGTGCCGCCCGCGATAGCCATGGCGCCGCGCGAGCGCGAGATCGCCCTGCGAGACATTGACCACGAGATCGGCAAGCCCGCTCAGCCGCCCCTCGATCGCGCGCACGATCCGGCCCTTTGGCGATGCCGGATCGTAATTGCTGATCGCCCAGGCATGGGCGCAATAGAGCGCGGGGCTCCGATCGCCCATCGCCCGCAAGGCGAGGAGTGCCAGCAGCGAGAAGGTGCTGTTGAAGACATAGATATCAGGGCGGATCTCGCGCCGGGCGGTGCGGAATGCGCGCAGGAACCGGCCTAGCGCACCGAGGGTGCGCCCACCGCGCCGGAACCCGATCACGCCGGTTCGGTCCGCAAGGATGCGGGCGTCTTCTTCCGGCATCACTATGTTCAGATCATAACCATGAGGGGCAAGCGCGCGCAGGCTGTCTTGATAGCGCCCGACCCCGCCCAGAGCGGTCTCGCAAAGGCTCAGGATGCGTTTTCGAGAAGACGATTCGGGCAAATTGCACAACCTTTCAGCGACGCCATTGGGAAGCTTTACACCTAAGCGATGGGGAGTTGCTTGATTTTGCGCAGCGACGCGCCGCTTCTCTCCGCACTTGGCGCACAATGCCGAAAAAGAGGTCAAATTGTCGGGCTCGAGTGCACAGAGCCCGGATATGAAGAACATTCACCTGACTTTTTGACGGAATTGTGTCAAAAATGTGATGCCGGATGAGCTGTAAGGGGCAGTGCGCCGGCCTCCTTTCTGGGGGTGGGAGAACATGCAAGATCAGTCGTATCAGGCCGATTTCATCGGCTTTTCAGGTCATGGCCGAGAGGCTTTGCCGAGTGGTTCCGTTTACGAGCGCTTCGGCAAACGTCCTGTCGACATTTCCTGCGCCGCATTCCTTTTGATGCTGAGTGCGCCGCTGATGGTGGCAATCACGCTCGGGCTGATGCTGACGGGCGGCACGCCGGTCTTCGCGCATCGCCGGGTCGGGCGCGACGGGATCTCGTTTCGCTGCTACAAGTTCCGCACGATGCGCAAGGATTCCTCGCGCGTGCTGCGCTTTGTCCTGCGGACCGATCCGGCGGCGGCCGAGGAATGGGCGGGCGCGCAGAAGCTGCTCGACGATCCGCGAGTGACCCGGATCGGGCTTTTCCTGCGCAAGACAAGCCTTGACGAATTGCCACAGCTTTTCAACGTATTGCGTGGCGATATGAGCATGGTCGGGCCGCGCCCGGTGACTGATCGGGAACTGCCGCGCTATGGCCGTTTCCTGCAGGCCTATCTCGCAGTGCGCCCCGGCGTGACGGGGCTCTGGCAGGTCCATGGCCGCGGCACGACGCTGTTTTCCGAGCGCGTCGAGATGGACGTGGCCTATATCCGCAAAATCCGCCTGTTCACCGATCTGAAACTGATGTTCCAGACCGCCGAAGTGGTGTTGCGGAGGTCGGGCAGTTGAAACACCTTCCCGCCTTCTCGCCCGATGGGGGTCGTGATCCATATCGCGACCCGGAGCTGGCCGAGGTGTTGCGCGCCGCAGCCATGCTGTTGCGGCGCAATCTCTGGGCGATGGTGCTGACAGGGCTCGTATTTGTCGCGTTGGGGCTGGTGATGGCGCAGCGTGTCGACAAACTCTACCGCTCGAGCACCCAGCTGATGATCGAGCGCCCCGTTTCAAGCCCGATCGAGGTCGAGCAGGGCGGGACCGGGGGCATTGACGCGGGCTATGTCGAGGGGCAGGTGTTGCTGCTTTCATCCGATGACATGCTGCGCAAGGTGGTCGAGCAGGCGGATCTGCTCGAAGAGCCCTCTTTTCAGACGCAACCGCCGAGCCTGCTGCGTCAGGGGATCAATTGGGTGAAATCGCTGGTGCCTGCTCCGGCGGCCTCCGCCCCTGCGGCCTCGGAAGAGGAACGCCGGATGATCTCGGCGGTGAACACGCTGTCGGATCTGGTCAGCGTGGATCGCGAGGGCGAGACGAATGTCGTCACGATCCGCGCCAGCGCGACCTCGCCGCGATTGGCGCAGCGCATCGCGCAGACCCTGGCGCAAAGCTATATCACGTTGCGGCTCGATCAGCGTGAGGCCGAGGCGCGGGGCCTGAGCGACTGGATCGACGCGCGCGCCTCCGAGTTGCGCGACAAGCTCTCCGAGGCCGAACGCGCCGCGACCGCCTACCGCATCGAGAACAACCTGATCGGTGATGCGCAGGGCACGGGGCTGGGCGGCCAGCAATTGACCGAACTCAATGCCGAACTGATCCGCTCGCGTGCCGACCTCGCGCAGAAACGCGCCTCTCTCGAACAGGCGCAACAGGTGCTTTCAGGAGGTGGTGACCCCGCGAGCCTGCCCGAAGTGCAGGCTTCGCCGATCATCCAGGCCTTGCGCGAAACCCAGATGCAGCTGGAGCTGCGCGCCGAGGATGCCGCGCGGATCGGGCGTGAGGACAATCCCCGCCTGAGCCAGATCCAGCGCCAAATCGCGGCGGTCGAACAGCAACGCCGCGACGAGATCGGGCGCATCGCGCAGGTGCTTGCCAATGAAACCGAGGCGCTGGAAAGCCGCGCGCGGCTTCTCTCGGAGGCGTTGGCGCTGGCCGGGGGAGAGACCGGGCAGGAAAGCCGCGATGCGCTCAAGCTGCGCGAGCTCGAACGGATCGTCGAGGCCTATCGCACCCGCTATGAGCGCTATCTCAACAATGCGGGGCTTGCGAGCGAGCTGCAAAGTTTCGACACCAGCGGCACGCAGATCGTCAGCGCTGCCTCGTTGCCGCTGGAGCCCTATTACCCGCCCACCAAGGTGTTCATGATCCTCGGGTTTCTCGGCGGGGTAGCACTTGTCCTGATCGCGGCGCTCGTCCGCAATGCGCTGGGGCGCGGCTTTGCCTCGATCGAGGAGGTCGAAAACGAGCTCGGACTGCGTGTCCTCTCGGCGCTGCCGCTGCTGAGCGAACGCCAGTCGGGTCCAGACGTCATCCGCCGCGAACCTTTCTCGGATTTCAGCGAAACGGTGTCGGTGCTGCGCCAGAGCGTGATGGCCAGCGCGCAGGAGATGCGCGCGGGAACGGGCGCGCCGGTCGTGCTGATCACCTCGGCCGAGGACAATGTCGGCAAGACCACCGTCGCGGCCTCGCTGGGGGAGGCGACCAGTGCGGCGGGCAAGCGGGTTCTGGTCGTCGATGCCGACCTGCGCTTCGCGGGTCTCACGGCGCTTTACGACATGGAAGACAGCCCCGGCCTGTGCGAGATCCTGCGCGGCCAGAACTGGTTGCCCGATATCGAGCCGCCGGAGGGGGGCTCGCTCGAGGTGATGCCTGCGGGCGCTCTGCGGGGGCGCCAGCCCTCGGGCTATTTCGAGACGCCGCACCTGCGCACCTTCCTGCGTGCGGCGGCGGCGGAATATGACTTCGTGGTGGTCGATGGTCCTCCCGTCGCCAATCTCGCAGAC
Organism: Thioclava marina; assembly: GCF_002020135.1. Taxonomy (GTDB): domain Bacteria; phylum Pseudomonadota; class Alphaproteobacteria; order Rhodobacterales; family Rhodobacteraceae; genus Thioclava; species Thioclava marina. Next base: position 377,346 of record NZ_MPZS01000003.1, read on the forward strand.
TGCCGCATTCTCGCGCGCGAATGTTCGGCCGTCGGGGTCGTGATGCGGGTCGGGCGAACCTCGCGCGACGTGATGCGCGCCGCGATCCGCCAATTGCCGCGCCAGAAACTGGCGGGGGTGATCGTGACGGGCGTGCCGCCGCAGGATCCGGCCGGCCGCTGGAGCCTTGGCGGGGGCTATACCTCAAGCGCGATCCGCGCCGTCTCGACCGAGCCCCGCCGGGTCAGCCCCGCAACCGCGAGCGCGATCGCGAAAGCGCGCAAACAGGAGCCGGCATGAGCGCCGCGCGCCCTGACGGCGTGCGCATGCGTCTGATCGGCTGGGCGCTCGTGCTAGCGCTGGCGGGGCTGCCGCTGACCTGGATCCCGCTGGCGAGCCTTGGCGGGTTCGACCTCACGTTACCCTATGCGCTGAGTATCGCACTTGGCGCGGCGCTGCTGCTGCGGGTTTTGCGTGCTATGCTTGCCGCCAGCGCATTGATCCCAGCGGTGACGCTCTGGCTCGTGCCTTATCTCGCCTATCTCTTCGTGCTGAAACTTCATCTTGCGGGGCTGCCCGATAACGGCATGATCCTGCGCCAGCTCTTCTTTCTCACCTGTGGCGGAACGATCGCGACAGCAATTTTGCTTTGCGGGGGAGAGGCGCGTCTCTTGCGTCGGGGCGGGTTCGCGGCGCTGGCGGGGTTCGTGGTGGTCGCCGAGATCCATGCCCGCCAGTTGGGGATGAGTTGGCTCGACGCGGTGACCCGCTTTCTCTCGGGCGATCTGAATTTCGTCATCTACAAATTCTTGCGCCCGATCTTCCAATCCGCGAGCGGTGATCCGGGTGAGGTGCCCGCCTCGCTCAAGAACGCGGTCTCGGGCGGGATGCTGATCGCGCTTGTCCTCTTCCGCGCGGGCCATGAAAGCGCGGCGCGCGACAGCCGGGGGTGGGTCGTGACCTTGATCACGCTCGTGATCCTCGTATTGCTCAATACCCGCTCCGTGCTGTTGATCGCGGCGCTGGTGCTGCCGGGAGCTGCGATCATCGCCACGCTGCGCCGCCCGAGCCATAGCGCCAACCGGCTGGTCGTGAAGCTCCTGATCGGCGCGCTTGCACTGGCGCTCGGGGCGATGATGCTGCTCAACGGCTCGGCCGCGACCGATCTGATCGAGAGCCGTTTCACCTTCGAGGATGCCTCGACCGGAGGACGTTTCGCACAGTTCTCCTTCGCGCTCGCCGGGATCGAGCGGCATGTGATTGCGGGCTCTGGCCTGCACGAGATCAACGGCCTGCTGGTGCATAACCTCTTTCTCGGCGCGTGGCTTCATGGCGGGTTGCTGGCCTTCCTGCTGGTGCTGCTCAGCTATTGCGCGATGATCGGGCTTTGGGGGCGCTTCGTGGCGCGGATCGTGACCCAGCGCGGCTATTGGTTGCTGCCTGTGCGAGCCGAATGGGTGGCGATGCTGCCGGTCTTGGCTTTCTTCCGGGTCTGGATCGCGGGGGATGCGGGCCATCCGGGCTATCCCGAATGGATCTCGATCACCGGTTTCTTCGCGCTGGTTCTGGCCAATGCGCAGGCACGCCGCCCCGTTGCGCGCAGGGCGAGCTATCCGGTCGCGCGGGAGGCTTTCGCATGAGCTCGGGTCTGCCACAGGGCCAGCGCGCGGACTGGCATCGCGAAAGCGGCGGCGCGGTGGGCCGCTTGCGCCGCGTGCGAGAGCGCGTGCTGGACCGCGCCATCCCGCAACGTTTCGTCTTCCATCACGTGCCCAAATGCGGCGGCACCTCGGTTGGCCGCGCTTTGCGCAAACGCTGTATCCTGAGCCAGGGAACGGTTCTGCCTGAGGCAAGTTACCGCGCGTTCGAGGCCTTCATGGGCCAAGGCGATACCGAGCGGATGCTCGTCGATGTGCTAGACCTGCGCGAGCAGATGCTGCTCTACCTGATGTTCGCCGACACGCGCTGCATCTCGGCCCATGTGCGCTTTTCCGAAACCGCCTATGAACGCTTCGCCGAGCGCTACAAGTTCATCACCATCCTGCGCGAGCCGGTCTCTCGTTTCCTGTCCCATTACGCCTTTAGTCATGGCCGCAGCGGCGCCCATGCCGAGATCCGCGAGAGGTTCGATGCCTTCCTCGACACGCCCCGCGCGGCGCGGCTGGGGGCGAGCTATGTCGAGTTCTTCTCTGGCCTGCCCAAGGAGGCGGATCTGAGCGCGGATGCCTCGATCGACAAGGCGATCGCGGCGCTGTCGCGCTTTGCCGTGGTGGGGCGGCTCGACGATCAGAAGGGTTTTGCCGAGGCGATCCGGCGCGAGCTGGCCCTGCGGGTGCGCATCGGTCACGAAAACCGTGCGGGCGGTGCGCGTCCCGGGCTGCGGGCCCACGATCTGAGCGAGGCGCAACTTACCCGCGTGCGCGCGCTTTGTGCTCCCGATCTCGCGGTGTGGGAGGCGGCGCCATGACCGATCTTCCCCGACCGGCCGTCTCTGCGGCCGTCGCATCCCTCCCTGTCGCCGAGCTCTCCTTGCGGCGCAATATCGTCTACGCGATGGTCGGGCGGGGCTATTACGCGGTCACGCAGTTCCTGATCATCGCCATCACCGCGCGGCTCGGCTCGGTTTCGGATGTCGGCGCACTGACGCTGGCGACGGCGCTTGTCACACCGCTGTTCTTCTTCACCTCGATGGGAGCGAAGACGGTGATGACGGTCGATGATTTCGACCGGTTCACCCGCGCCGATTATGTCGGACTGCGCTTTGCCGGAGGCTTGCTTGCGCTTGCGGCCTCGATGCTGACCGTGGCGTTGATCTATCCCGATCGGGGCTGGCTGGTGATCGCCTCGGTCGCCGGGGTGGCGCTGGTCCGGTTCTTCGGTGCGCAGGCGGCGCTCAATCAGGCGATCTTCCAGCGCGCCGAGCGGCTCGATTATGTCGCCGCCTCGATCTTTACCCGAGCCACGGCAGGACTGGCGGCCTTTGCGCTGGCCTTCTGGTGGAGCCGCGATCTGCCCTTGGCCCTTTTTTGCGAGGCCGCCTTGTGGTTCGCGAGCTATTGGCTGATCGACACGCGGCTGCTGGCGCGGCTCGGGATGGAGATCCCGTTCGCCATCCTGCGCCAGACCACGCCGCGCCGGATCTGGGCGCTGACGCTCTGGGTGCTGCCGATGGGCCTTGCGCTGTGGTTGATGCGGGCGGTTGGCTCGATCCCGCCGGTGATGCTCGAACATTACGCAGGGCTTGGCGCGGTAGGGATATTCGGGGCGCTGGCCTATGCGCATACGCTGATGTCGATGGTCTCGAACGCGATGGCCGGGGCGGCGGCGGCGCGGTTGCGGCGCTATGCGCGCAAGAGGCAGATGGGCGCGTTCCGCACCCTGACGCGCAAGATGATGCTCTTGTCGGGCGGGCTTGGGCTCGGGGCGTTTGTGCTGGCATGGATCATCGGCGCGCCGGTATTGGGGCTGGTCTTCGGCCCGGATTATGCGGATCGGGAGCTGTTCACGGTGATCGTGGGCGCATCGGGCCTCGCGCTGGTGGCGGCTACGCTCAACACCGCGATCACCGCGCTTCACGCCTTCGGCTGGCGGGTCGCGGTTGCCGGGGCAAGTTTCCTCGCGGGGCTTGCGGTCGCGCTGGCGCTTGTGCCCTCGCATGGCGCACTGGGCGGCGCCGTGGCGTTTCTGGCCTCCAGCGCGGTGAGCCTCTTGATGTCCTGGGGCGCCTGCCGCCTGCTCATCGCCCGCGCCAGGAAGGTCTGACGGATGCGGGCGGGTCTGAAACCCGTGGCCAAGGCCGCGATCGCATCGCTCACGCTCAATGAATTGCGGTGGCGTAAACGTCGTGAAGCCGAGGCCGGGCTGCGCGTGCTCGCGGCGAATGGGCGCAAGATCTCGGAGGCGGCCCGGCGACGCGCGCGCGAGGAGGCAAAGCAGAAATTCGGGCACGAACGGCACGCGCCCTGGTTGATGCTCTATGCCGCCGCGCGTGGCGATTATCTGGAAGGCTGGCTCCCCGAGAGCTTCTATGCCGAAAACCTGATGCCGCAGGTCAACGGGATTGCCCATCACCTCAGCCGCGTGCAGGCGACCAACCCGGTCTTTTTCGACAGCCCCGCGATCTGTGACCTGCTCTATCTGATCAACGGGCGTATCCTGACCCCGCAGAAGGTCGCGATCGAGCCTTCCGCAGCGCTTGAGCGGCTGCGTGCGGGGGGCGAGACACTGGTATTCAAGGCCGATCATTCCGCCTTCGGCAAAGGGGTGCGAAGCGTGGCGGTCAAGGATCTCGACGCCGCGACGCTGTACGGGTTCGGCAATGGCGTGTTCCAGCCGCTGCTGCGACCGCATCCCGAGCTTGCGCGCTTCGGCTCGCCCGCCTTGGCCACCCTGCGCGTAGCGACCGTTCTGGCTCAGACCGGCGCGCCGCTGATCCGGTCAAGCTATCTGAAGATCGGCCAGCCGGGGCAGGCGCATGTGCTCGCGCGAGATCAGCTGCGCGTGGCGGTGGACCCGGAGAGCGGTGAACTGGCCGCCGAGGGTTTTCACGCCGACTGGCGACCCGCGACAGGGGCGCAAGGCGCGGGGCCTTTCGCGGGCCACCGTGTGCCCGCCATCAGCGAGGCAGTGCAGACCGCTCTCCATCTGCATCGGCAATTGCCCCTGGCACGTTTCATCTGCTGGGATTTCGCGATCGACGAGGCCGAACGTGTGCGGCTTCTGGAATGGGAGGGCGGGGTGGTCAGCTTCGCTGAGGCCACGCAGGGTCCGTGCTTTCAGGGGCTTGGCTGGCCGGGGCTGGCATGAGAGGTCACGCCAGCGCCCTGATCTTAATAAAGCCGCCGGGGAAAGCGCCTGAAAAGCCGCGCCGCGCTCAACCCTTCGCTTCCGCCTTCGCAACCGTCGCCTTCACCGCAAGGAAGCTGTCGGGCGTCACCGAGATCGTGTCGATCCCCGCTTTCACCAGAAGCTCGGCAAAGCCCGGATCGTTGCTCGGCGCCTGACCGCAGAGGCCGACCTTGCGTCCTGCCGCATGGGCCTTCGTGATCAGCGTCTCGATCATCCAGACCACCGCCGGGTCCCGCTCGCTGAACAGGGGCGCCAAGGCCTCGGAGTCGCGGTCGATGCCAAGCGTGAGCTGGGTGAGGTCGTTCGAGCCGATGGAGAACCCGTCGAAGCGCTCGGCGAAGCCTTCCGCGCTGATCACGTTCGAGGGGATCTCGGCCATCACATAGACCTTCAATCCGTTCTCCCCGCGCCTGAGGCCGTTGTCGCGCATGACGTCGAGCACATCATCTGCCTCGCCCAGCGTGCGGCAGAAGGGGATCATCACGATGACATTGTCGAAGCCGATCTCCTCGCGCAGCCGCCGGATCGCGCGGCATTCGAGCGCGAACCCGTCGCGATAGGCCTCCGAGTAGTAGCGCGAGGCGCCGCGGAACCCGATCATCGGGTTTTCCTCGGCAGGCTCGAAACCGCGCCCGCCCAGAAGATCGGCATATTCGTTCGTCTTGAAATCGCTCATCCGGATGATGACCGGGTTGGGATACCAGATCGCGGCAATCCGCGAGAGGCCCATTGCGAGTTTCTCGACGAAATAGGCCTCGCGCTCGGCATAGCCCCTGGTGAGCGCGTCGATCGCCTTGCGATCCTCGGCGCTTTTCACCTGATCGTAGCGGGTCAGCGCCAGCGGGTGCACTTTCACCTCGTTGGAGACCACGAATTCCATCCGCGCAAGCCCCACGCCATCGGCGGGCAGTCGCCACCAGCGCATCGCGGCCGCCGGGTTGGCGAGGTTGAGCATGACCTTGGTGCGGGTGTGCGGCACCGCGTCGAGATGCAGCTCTTCGACCGTGACCTCGGCCTTGCCCTCATAGATCGCGCCATCCTCGCCCTCGGCGCAGGAGACGGTGACCATCTGGTGATCGTGCAGCACATGGGTCGCATTGCCGGTGCCGACGATCGCGGGCACGCCCAGCTCGCGGCTGATGATCGCGGCATGCGAGGTGCGCCCGCCGTGATCGGTCACGATGGCCGAGGCGCGTTTCATGATCGGCACCCAGTCGGGGTCCGTGTTCGAGGTGACCAGCACCGCGCCGTCGACGAAGCGGTCGATATGCTCGGCGCTCTCGATGATGCAGACCTCGCCGGTCGCCACCGCACCGCCCACGCTGAGCCCGGTCGCAAGCAGCTTGCCGCGATGGCCGAGCGTGTAACTTTTCATCGCTCCGGCGCCAGCGCGTGACTGCACCGTCTCGGGCCGCGCCTGCACGATGTAGAGTTTGCCATCTTCGCCGTCGCGCGCCCATTCCATGTCCATCGGGCAGCCGTAATGATCCTCGATCACGCGTGCCATCTGCGCCAGCTCGAGAATCTCGGCATCGCTCAGCACAAAACTCTCGCGCTCGGCTTTCGAGGTCGGGACGTTGCGCGTGGCAGGCTCGCCTTCGCGCCCGTAGATCATCTTGATCGCCTTCGCGCCGAGGCCCTTGTGCAGGATCGGCGTGGTCTCGGGCCTGTTGAGGAATGGTTTGTAGACCTGGTATTCGTCGGGGCTGACCGCCCCTTGCACCACGTTTTCGCCCAGACCCCAGGCGGCATTGATCAGCACCACATTGTCGAAGCCGCTTTCGGTGTCGAGCGAGAACATCACGCCCGAGCCCGCCAGATCCGAGCGCACCATCAATTGCACGCCGATCGAGAGAGCCACTTCCATGTGATCGTAACCGCGCAGGTTGCGATAGGTGATCGCGCGGTCGGTGAAGAGGGACGCGTAACACCGGCGGCACGCGCTCAGGAGCGCTTCTTCGCCCACCACGTTGAGGAAGGTCTCCTGTTGGCCTGCGAAGCTCGCATCGGGCAGATCTTCGGCGGTGGCCGACGAACGCACCGCGACGGCCGGATCGTTGCGCCCGGACCGTTTCGCAAGCTCGCGATAGGCCGAGCGGATATCGGCCTCGAGGGCGGCAGGCCACTGACCCGAGGCAAGCGTCGTGCGGATCGAAGTTCCGGTTTCGGACAGGCTCGCGCGCCCGTCGGCCATCTTGTCGAGCGCGTCTTTCAGGCTCGCGCCGAAATCGTTCTCGGCGAGGAATTCGCGATATGCGTCGGCGGTGGTCGCGAACCCGGGAGGGACGCGGATGCCCTTTTGCCCCAGCTCCTGAACCATCTCGCCCAGCGAGGCATTCTTGCCGCCCACCTTGGCGACATCGGTTCGGCGCAGCTCTTCGAACCAGATCAGACGCGTGTCGCTCGTCCCGTTTTTCATGATCGTTTCTCCTCTCCCGGTGGCGGCAGGTTAGGCCGACCTCGGCGAAGCGCAATGATCCGAGTCAATTTTTCCGCGACAGGTCAGTCACTCGATCGTGATTGTCCTCAGGATAAAGGCGGGCTGAAAAACCGCGCAAATCTCTGAGCAATTTCGCGAATTCGCGGCTGCACTTGTCAGAGATCATGTGAAATGATCCAATCCAGTGATGTATTGCCACGAGGTCGGAGAGCGGAGTGAAGCGGATGACTGAGAGGCCCGAAGAAACGGTCGCCGCGACTGCGGGAGAAGTGATCGCCGTGCGCGGCGCGGTTGTCGATGTGCTCTTTCCCTCCGGTCCCTTGCCCGCGATCAACGAGGCGCTGCGGGTCGAACGCGGCGACGGTGCGCCGGTTCTTCTCGAGGTGCAGGCGCAGCTCGACGCGCAAAGCCTGCGCACGATCGCCTTGCAGAACACCAACGGGTTGCGACGCGGCGCCCGGGCCGAACCGCTTGGCGGGCCGATCGCGGTGCCGGTGGGCGAGGCGGTGATGGGGCGGTTGCTCGATGTGACCGGCACGCCCGGCGACAAGGGAGGTCCCTTGCCCGCAGACGTGCCGTTGAGCCCGATTCACCGCGCGCCGCCGCCACTGCGGACCCGGGGCGGGCGCGCCGAGATCTTCCGCACCGGTATCAAGGTGATCGACCTGCTCACGCCGCTAGCACAAGGCGGCAAGGCGGCGATGTTCGGGGGCGCGGGCGTGGGCAAGACCGTGCTGGTGATGGAGCTGATCCACGCCATGGTCGCAGGTTATAACGGCATCTCGGTCTTTTCCGGCATCGGCGAGCGCTCACGCGAGGGCCACGAGATGCTTCTGGAGATGACGCAGGCCAAGGTGCTCGACCGCACGGTTCTGGTCTATGGCCAGATGAACGAGCCACCCGGCGCGCGCTGGCGGGTTCCGTTGACAGCGCTCACCATCGCCGAACATTTTCGCGACGTCGATCATCGCAACGTACTCTTGCTGATGGATAACGTGTTTCGCTTCGTGCAGGCGGGCTCGGAGGTCTCGGGGCTTCTGGGGCGGCTGCCGAGCCGGGTGGGCTATCAACCGACGCTGGCCACCGAGGTCGCGCAGTTGCAGGAGCGGATCGCCTCGGTGGGCGATGCCTCGGTGACCGCGATCGAGGCGGTCTATGTGCCGGCCGATGACTTCACCGACCCGGCGGTGATGGCGATCGCGGGCCATGTGGATTCGATGGTCGTGCTCTCGCGCGCGATGGCGGCCGACGGGATGTATCCGGCGATCGATCCGATCGCGTCCTCCTCGGTGCTGCTCGACCCGCTGGTGCTGGGGCAGGACCATGTCGATGTGGCGACCGAGGTGCGTCGGGCAATCGAACATTATCGCGAATTGCAGGATGTGATCTCGCTTCTGGGCATGGAAGAGCTGGGCCGCGACGATCGGCGCATGGTCGAGCGCGCCCGCCGCCTGCAACGCTTCCTGACCCAGCCTTTCACCGTGACCGAGGCATTCACCGGGATCGAGGGGCGCTCGGTCGCGCTGGAAGACACGATCAACGGCTGTCGCGCGATTCTCGCGGGCGAGGCCGACGATTGGGACGAAGGCTCGCTCTACATGGTGGGCGATTTCGAGGAGGCGCGCGCCAAGGAAGACGCCGCGCGCAAGGCGGAGGCGGGGGCATGAGCGGCGCTTTGCATCTGACCGTATCGACCCCGATGGAGGTTCTCGTGAAGGATCTGCCTGTGGTCGCGATCCGGGCCGAGGATGCAAGCGGCAGCTTCGGCATTTTGCCCGGCCATACCGATTTCCTGACCGTTTTGCCGCCTTCGGTGCTGCGCTGGCGCGAGAGCGCGGATGCGGCGCCGCGCTATTGCGCGATCCGGGCGGGGCTGATGACGGTCACGGGGGGCACCAAGGTCGCGGTGGCGTGTCGCGAAGGGATCCTCGGGGCTGATCTCGAGGCGCTCCGGGCCGAGTTGCGCGCGCTGCGCAAGGACGCAACCGACGAGGACCGCCGCGCCCGGGTCGAGCATCTGCGCCTTCATGCCCAGGCCGTGCGCCAGATGATGCGCTTCCTGCGGCCCGCACGCCCCGGTGCCTTCGATCATCCGCCAGCGATCGGCGTCAGCGTGGAGGGCGATGGCGATGGCTGGTGAGCGCAAGAACGAGGATCCGGTCGAGGAGGCCACCCGCCGCGCCGAGGCGCGCGAGAAGATGGGGATCGAAACGCCCGAACCCTCTTTAGGGTCACGGCTGGGGCAGATCGGTATCCTCGGTTGGGCCATCGTGACGCCGATTCTTCTAGGGATCGTGCTGGGCCGGCTGGCCGACCGGGCCTTCGGGACCGGCATCTTCTTCACCGCGCCTGCGATCTTCCTCGGTGCGGCCATAGGGCTGCACGCGGCCTGGAAATGGATGCATCACCAATGAATTCGCCTTTCGTCTTCGCCGCTCTTGCCCTTCTGCTCGGTTTTGCCGTCGGGCTGGTGCATTTCCTTTCGCTCAAGCGGGTCGCGGCGCTTTATCTGGGCGGCTCGGTGGGCTGGCCGATCGCGCTGCAACTGATCCGTCTCGCGATCCTAGTGGTGATGATGGTCTGGCTGGCGAAGGCCGGGGCGCTGCCGCTTCTGGCAGGGGCCTTGGGCGTGATCCTCGCTCGCATCGTTGTGCTGCGGCTGGCCGGGAAGGAGGCGTGATGGAAAACCCGCTGACCCTTCAGCCGCTGTTTCATCTGGGTCCCGTGCCGATCACATCGCCGGTTGTGATCAGCTGGGCGCTGATCGCGATCCTCACGCTCGGCTCGATCCTGCTCACGCGCAATCTCAGCCTCACGCCGTCGAAGACCCAGACCGTGCTGGAACTGTTCGTCACCACAATCGAGGCGCAGATCCGGGACACGATGAACCGCGAGCCCGGACCCTATCGCGCGCTGATCGGGACGATCTTCCTCTTCGTGCTCGTGGCGAACTGGTCCTCGCTGGTCCCCGGGATCGAACCGCCCACCGCGCATCTGGAAACCGACGCGGCGCTCGCCGTCGTGGTCTTCGCCGCGACCATTTCCTTCGGAATCGCGCAACGCGGTCTCAAGGGTTATCTCGCGACCTTCGCCGAGCCGAGCTGGGTGATGATCCCGCTCAATATCATCGAGCAGATCACCCGGACCTTCTCGCTCATGGTGCGCCTCTTCGGAAACGTGATGAGCGGGGTCTTCGTGGTCGGGATCGTGCTCTCGCTCGCCGGCCTTTTCGTGCCGATCCCGCTGATGGCGCTCGATCTGCTGACCGGGACCGTGCAGGCCTATATCTTCGCGGTGCTCGCCACCGTCTTCATCGGCGCGGCCGTGGGCGACGGGCCCGCGCGAGCGCCCTCCGACACATCCGACAAGGAGACCCCCCAACCATGACCGGAAATCTCGTCCATATCGTCTCGATCCTTGCCGCCGCGATTGCGGTGAGCTTCGGAGCCATCGGGCCCGCACTGGGCGAAGGCCGTGCGGTGGCCGCCGCGATGGATGCCATCGCCCGCCAGCCCGAAGCTGCGGGCACGATCAGCCGCACCCTCTTCGTGGGGCTTGCGATGATCGAGACGATGGCGATCTACACGCTTGTAATCGCGCTGCTCGTCCTTTTCGCCAACCCCTTCGCCTGAGCGGGCGGCGATGACCATCGACTGGTGGACATTGGGGCTTCAGACGATCAACGTCGTCGTCCTCGTCTGGCTGCTGGCGCGGTTCCTGTTCCGCCCGGTGAGCCGGATCATCGCCGAGCGGCAGGCGGCGGCGCAATCGGCGCTCGATGCCGCGAAGGCGGCACAGGCCGAGGCTGAAGCGGCGCGGGCGCAAGCGAAATCGGAAGCCGCCGAACAGGCAAGCGCGCGCGTGGCGCAACTCGCGCAGGCACAGGAGGCGGCGAAACAGGAAAGCGCACGGCTTCTGACGAAGGCCCATAACGAGGTCGCGGCATTGCGGGCGCAGACCGAGGCCGAGATCGCCAAGGAGCGCGAGGCGGCACAGACGCAGATGGCGCGCGAGGCGGGGGTGCTGGCGAGCGACATCGCCGCGCGCCTGCTGTCGCGCCTGCCCGAAGGCGCCCGGATCGACGGTTTCGTGCCCGGACTCGTCGAGGCGGTGCGCAAGCTGCCCGAGCCGACCCGAGAGGCGCTTCTTGCACAAGGAAAGCTGGCGCTGCGCGCTGCGCGTGCGCCGAGTGCCGAGGAAACCACCCGGATCGAAGCGCAGCTTTCCGAGGCGCTTGGCGGGCCTGTCACGGTGGATCTCAGCGTGGACGAGGGCCTGCTGGCGGGGCTCGAGCTTGATGCGGCGACAGCGGTGGTGCGCAACCACCTGCGCGCCGATCTCGACCGGATCAAGGCGGAGGTGACGCAAGATGACTGATCGCGCATTGCCCCCCGATTGGCTCGAAACCCGCCGCGCGCGTCTGGCGAGGGCAGAGCTTGCCCCCGAGGCCGAGGCGGTTGGCCGGATCACCCATCTGGCCGACGGGATCGCGCAGGTCGCGGGCCTGCCCGAGGCGCCGCTGGGTGCGCTGCTGCGCTTCGAGAGCGGCGGCTACGCTTTCGCGCACAGTCTCGGACGCGAGGCGATCGACGCGGTGTTTCTCGATGCGGCGACCTCGGTCAGCGTGGGGGAGAGGGTGACGGATACGGGCGACGTGCTGCGCGTGCCGGTCGGCGAGGCTCTGCTGGGCCGGGTCATCGACCCGCTTGGCCGCCCGCTCGACAACGGTCCCGTGCCCGAGACGACCGCACGGATGCCCGTCGAGCGCCCGGCGCCCGCGATCATCGAGCGCGATCTGGTCTCGGCCCCGCTTGAGACGGGCCTGCTGGTGGTCGACAGTCTCTTTGCCCTCGGGCGCGGCCAGCGTGAGCTGATCGTGGGCGACCGCTCCACGGGCAAGACCTCGCTCGCGGTCGATGCGATCATCAACCAGAAGAATTCCGACGTGATCTGCATCTATGTCGCGGTCGGCCAGCGCGCCACGGCGGTCGAGCGGGTCGTGGCGGCGGTGCGCGAACATGGCGCGCCCGAGCGGTGCATCTTCGTCGTGGGCAGCGCCGCGGCCCCGCCGGGTCTGCAATGGATCGCGCCTTTCGCGGGCATGACGATGGCCGAGTATTTCCGTGACAAGGGGCAGGACGCGCTGATCGTGATCGACGATCTGACCTTGCATGCCGCGACCCACCGGGAACTTGCATTGCTCACGCGCGAGCCGCCCGGACGCGAGGCCTATCCGGGCGATGTCTTCTACCTCCATGCGCGGCTTCTGGAGCGCGCCGCGAAGCTCTCGCCCGAACTGGGCGGCGGCTCGCTCACCGCGCTGCCCATCGCACAGACCGATGCGGGCAACCTCTCGGCCTATATCCCGACCAACCTGATCTCGATCACCGACGGGCAGATCGTGCTCGACACGCATCTCTTCTCGGCCAATCACCGGCCCGCCGTCGATGTCGGGCTCTCTGTGAGCCGGGTGGGCGGCAAGGCGCAAAAACCTGCGCTGCGGGCGGTCTCGGGGCGGGTGCGTCTCGATTACGCGCAGTTTCAGGAGCTTGAGATGTTCACGCGTTTCGGCGGGATCTCGAATGCGCGGGTGAAGGCGCAGATCGCGCGGGGCGAGCGGATTCGAGCGCTTCTCGCCCAGCCGCGCTATTCGGGGTTGCGGCTGGCCGATCAGGTGGCGTTGCTTGCGGCGCTGGCCGATGGGGTGCTCGATGCCTTCCCGGTCGCGATCATCCCCGATCTGCGCGCGCGGCTTGCGGGCTGGCTGGATGCCCATGCGGGGGAGGCAGTGGCCGAACTTGCGCGCAGCGGCGAGCTGACCGACGAGACGCGCGCGGCGCTCGTGGCGGCGCTCAGGACATTAGCAGAGGAACTGGCCCCCGCAAACGACACGGAAGGCGCGTCATGAGCGGACGGGCCGCGGAACTGCGCGAGCGGATCGAGACGGTCCACAAGCTCGAGACGGTGATCTCGGCGATGCGCGGGATCGCGGCCTCGCGGGTGCAGGAGGCGCATCAGCACCTCGATAGCATCCGCACCTTCGCCGCCACGATCGGCGCGGCGATCTCGGAAGTGCTCGCGGGGCTCGATCCTGCGGGCGGTGGCGTCGACGCGCCGCAGGATGAACGCCAGCTCCTGTTGCTGTTCGCCGCCGAGCAGGGGTTCGCGGGCAGCTTCTCGGAGAAGCTCTTCGATGTGGCGCAGGCGCAGCTCAAACGCGGAGGGGAGCTGTTCCTCGTCGGCGATCGCGGGCTGCTGGTCGCGGCCGAACGTGGGCTCTCGGTGGATTGGTCCGTGCCGATGATCGCCCATCCGATGCAGGCCGCAGGGCTCGCGACCCGGATCACCGACGCGATCTTCGCGCGCATCGCGGGCGCGGGGATCACCCGTGTCACGCTTGTCCATGCCAGCCCCGACGGCGCCGAGCCGGTCCATATCGAGACCAAGACCCTGATGCCCTTTGACTTCACGCGCTTCCCGCCCCCGAAGACGCGGATCGCGCCCCTGATGACCCTGCCGCCTGAACAGCTCCTGCAAAGCCTGATCGAAGAACATGTCTTCGCCGAGATCAGCGAGGCCGTGATCCTGTCCTTCGCCGCCGAGAACGAGGCGCGGATGCGGGCGATGATCGCGGCGCAGGAGAACACCTCGGACACGCTTGACGAGATGGTGCGCGGCGCGCGCCGCCTGCGTCAGGAAGAGATCACCGAGGAAATCGTCGAGCTTGCAACGTCAAGCCTAACCCAGTCCTGACCTTGCGAGGAATACCATGGCAAGCGACCCGCTTTCCGCATCCGAAAAACCCGAACCCGCGCCCGATATCGAGCGCGTGATCGAGCTGCCCTGGAGCCAGCCGAAAACCGACCAGGAGGATGTGCGCGCCCCCGATCTGCTGCGCGAGATCATGGAGCATCCGAACTATCTCGAAGCGGATGCCGATCTGGGCTTTCTCAACCGTGACGACATGCGCGGCACGCGGCTCCAGATGGATTATCAGAAGGCCGAGACGCTGCTCAACGAGCACGGCATCGCCCATTCAATCGTGGTCTTCGGCGGCACACGCATCCCCGAGCCCTCGGTCGCGCAGGAGCGTCTGGCCGAAATTGCCGCGCAGGCTGCGGCCCATCCGGCAGACGAGGGGCTGCGCACCCGGGTCGCGATTGCCGAGAGGATCGTCGAGAAGAGCCGGTATTACGATGTCGCCCGGGAATTCGGACAGATCGTGGGGGCGCAGGAAGGTCCCGAGGACAACCGTCTCGTGATCGTCACCGGTGGCGGGCCGGGGATGATGGAGGCCGCCAATCGCGGCGCATGCGAGGCGGGCGCGAAGACCATCGGGCTCAATATCACCCTGCCGCACGAACAGTTTCCCAACCCCTATATCACGCCGGGGCTGTGCTTTCGCTTTCGCTATTTCGCCCTGCGCAAGCTGCATTTCCTGATGCGCGCACGGGCGCTCGTCGTGTTTCCGGGCGGCTATGGCACGCTCGACGAGCTGTTCGAGACGCTCACGCTGATCCAGACGCGCAAGATCCGCCCCGTCCCGGTGATCCTGGTGGGGCGCGACTATTGGAAGCGCGCCTTCGATCCCGATTTCCTCGTGGCCGAGGGGGTGATCGACCCGGAGGATCGCGAACTCTTCTGGTATGCCGAGAGCGCCGAGGAGATCTGGCAGGATATCCGTCGCTGGTACGCGCGCATCGGGCGCGAGATCGTCGAGACGCAAGAGGGAGGAGAAAGCTATGAAGATTTCATTTCACGGTGCCGCACATGAGGTGACGGGCTCGTGCCATCTGGTCGAGTGCTGCGGCAAGCGCATCCTGATCGATTGTGGCATGTTCCAGGGGCGTGCGGAACTGACCGACGCCAATGCGGCGAAATTCGGCTTCGAACCCGCGCAGATCGACGCGGTCTTGCTTACCCACGCCCATCTCGACCATTGCGGGCGTCTGCCGCTACTGGTCAAGCGCGGGTTCAAGGGCGAGATCATCGCGACCTCGGCCACGCGCGATCTGGCGCGGCTGGTGATGCTCGACGCGGCGCATCTTCAGATGGAAGAGGAGCGCCATCACCATCGCCATGGTCAGCATGGGCGCGCCGATGAAGCGCTTTATGATGAGATGGATGCGCTCGACGCGGTCGACCGGTTCGGCCGCAATGCAAGCTATCGCGAGCCGATCGAGCTCTTTCCCGGCATCACCGCGACCTATCACGAGGCGGGGCATATCCTCGGCTCGGCCTCGATCGAGCTGAGCCTGAGCGAACACGGCAAAACCCGGCGCGTGCTGTTCTCGGGCGATCTTGGACCGCTGGGGCGGCCGCTCCTGAATGATTTCGACCCGCCCTCCGGTGTCGATGTGGTGGTGATGGAAACGACCTATGGCGATCGGACCCATCGCAGCCTCGAAGCCTCGGTCGAAGAGTTCACCCACGCCATCACCGCGACCGAACGGCGCGGAGGCAATGTGATCATCCCGACCTTCGCCCTTGAGCGCGCGCAGGAAATCCTGTGGTTCCTGCGCGAGGGGATGGAGGCGGGCAAGATCCGCAAGTCGCTCAAGGTCTTTCTCGACTCGCCGATGGCGATCTCCGCCACGCGGATCTTCGCGCGTCATGAAGAGGCGTTGCGGCCCGAACTGGCGAAGATGATCGCCCATGGCCGCGATCCCTTCCAGCTGCCCGAGTTGCACATGACCCGCGAGACGCAGGAATCAATGGCGCTGAATGAGATCCGCGCGGGCGCGGTGATCATGGCGGGCTCGGGCATGTGCACGGGCGGGCGGGTGCGTCACCACCTGCGCCACAATCTCGCGCGGCGCGATGCGAGCGTGATCTTCGTGGGCTATGCGGCCGAGGGTACGCTTGCGCGGATCATCATCGACGGGGCGAAACATGTGAAACTCTTCGGCGCGGAGATCCCGGTTCAGGCGCAGATCCACACGATCAACGGCTTTTCGGCCCATGCCGACCGCGACGATCTGATCGAATGGCTGAGCCGTACCGGACACCCCTCGAAGGTCTTTCTCGTGCATGGCGAGACCCGTGCCATGGAGAGCTTCGCCAAGGCGATCGGGCCGGAGCGGGTCGAGATGCCGAAAGCCGGACAGAGCTTCGAGCTCTGAAGGGTGGCGAACCGGGTGCACTGGGTGCCCGGTCATCCGCCGGGAGCAGGCATCACGACAGCCCGCGCTGTCGCGAAGCGGCGATGCGATACGTTGCGATGGCGCGGCTGAGATCGGCGGTTTCGCCCGCGAGGGAGTCACTTCCGCGATCATCCCGCCGGGATGCGCGCCTGTTTTTTGGGCAGCTGGAGTCTCGGGGCGCAAAAGAGCGAGGCCTCGCTTTGAGAAGCGCGGCGGAGTGGTTTTTGATGAAAGGGCAGGGCGCTTAGGGTTCCGTTGCCGATACGGCAGGTCTGGTCCGAGAAGTGCCACCCTTGCGGCAAAATCCGCGACGGGCACACGGCGGGCCAAAATCCCGGGAGATTACTGCGCAGGTCTGACCCGCGCCTAATCTCTTGTTCCGCCAGCGGGTCGGCCTCTACGCCAAAATACGGCGGGACGCATGCCAACGGGGAAGACCATGACCAGAACGAAATTCCTGTCCGCCACGGCCCTCGGCTTGGGCATTCTCGCCGCCTCCTTCTCGCCCGCGATGGCCGAGAAGAAAACCGATTTCAAACTCGCCTGGTCGATCTATGCTGGCTGGATGCCCTGGGGCTATCTGGACAGCTCGGGCATCATGGACAAATGGGCCGAGAAATACGGCATCACCGTCGATATCGTGCAGATCAACGACTACGTGGAATCGATCAACCAATATACGGCGGGCGCCTTCGATGGCGTCTCGGCGACCAATATGGACACGCTTTCGATTCCCTCGGGCGGTGGCGTGGATACGACCGCGCTGATCGTGGGCGATTATTCCGACGGCAATGACGCGATCATCTCGAAGAGCGCGAAAACGGTCGAGGAGCTGAAGGGCACGAAGGTGAACCTCGTTGAGCTGTCGGTCTCGCATTACCTGCTGGCGCGCGCACTCGACAAGGCGGGGCTGGCCGAGAAGGATCTGGCCGGTGTGGTGAACACCTCCGACGCCGACATGATCGCGGCCTTCGCGACCCCCGAGGTCGAGACGGTGGTGACCTGGAACCCGCTCGTGTCTGAAATTCTCGGCTCGAACCCCGATGCGATCAAGCTTTTCGACAGCTCGCAGATCCCGGGCGAGATCCTCGACCTGATGGTGGTCAATACCGAGACGCTCAAGGACAATCCCGACTTCGGCAAGGCCGTGGCCGGTGCCTGGTATGAGGTGATGGCCAAGATGGCCGCGGGCGACGAAGAGGCGCTGAGCGCGATGGCCGAGGCCGCCGGGACCGATCTGGAGGGCTACAAATCCCAGCTGGCCGCCACGGCGATGTTCTACGACCCGGCCAAGGCGGTCGCGCAGGCGACGAGCGCCGAAATGCCCGAGACGATGACGATGGTCGCGAATTTCCTCTTCGACAAGGGGATCCTCGGCGTCGATGCGCCCTCGGCCGATTTCGTGGGCGTCGAATATCCCGATGGCAAGGTCACCGGCGATCCGGCCAATGTGAAGTTCCGCTTCGACACCACCTACATGCAGATGGCTGCCGACGGCAAACTCTGAGCTGACTTGCCCGGCCTTCGGGCCGGGTCTTTTTGCCGACAGCACGGGACCGCCTATGCGCCTTCTCAACCGACGTCCGACCCGACCCGCAGGCGTCCTGCTTGCCGCGCTGCCTTTCGTGGCGGTGCTGATCGCCTATTGGATCGGCTCGGAAATCCGGCTGGCGGCGAACCCGCAGGACAAACTCCTTCCCGCGCCCGCGACGATCCTGAACACCGCTGGCGGGCTCTTCACCGAGCCCAACAAGCGCACGGGCGAGATCCTGCTCTGGGCCGATACATGGGCGAGCCTGCGGCGGCTGGCGCTTGGCGTCGGGATCGGGGCGCTGATCTCGCTGACGGTGGGCGTGGGGATCGGGCTGCTGCCTTACGTGCGGCGGGGGGTGTCGAGCTTCGTCGCGGTGCTCTCGATGGTGCCGCCGCTGGCGCTTTTGCCGATCCTGTTCATCGTTTTCGGACTGGGCGAGACCTCGAAAGTCGTGCTGATCGTGATCGGCATCACGCCCTTCCTGACCCGCGACCTCTCGCAGCGGGTGCTCGACATTCCGCACGAAGAGATCGTGAAGGCACAGACGCTCGGGGCCTCGACTTGGGTCATCGCGCTGCGCGTTGTGCTGCCGCAAATCCTGCCGCGCCTGATCGCGGGGATAAGGTTGTCGCTCGGCTCCGCCTGGCTGTTCCTGATCGCCGCCGAGGCCGTCGCGGCCGAGGTGGGTCTGGGCTACCGCATCTTCCTCGTGCGCCGCTATCTCGCGATGGACATCATCCTCACCTACGTCATCTGGATTACGCTGCTCGCCTTCCTGATCGACTTCGCGCTCAAGACGCTCTCGCGCAAAGCCTTCCCCTGGCTGGGAGGTGGGCTATGAGCTTCGTCACCGTTCGCGACGTGTTTCAGGAATATGACGGCCGCCCGATCATCGAGCGGGTCAATCTCGACGTGGCCGAGGGCGAGTTCGTCTCGATCGTCGGCGCCTCGGGCTGCGGCAAATCCACCTTCCTGCGGTTGCTCTTGGCCGACGAGACCCCCACGCGCGGTCGCATCACCGTCGATGGCGGCAAGCCCGCACGAGAGCCGGGGCGCGAGCGCGGCGTGGTGTTCCAGAAATACTCGGTCTTTCCCCATATGACGGTGCGCGACAACATCGTCGCTGCCGAGAGCTTCCCGAAAGGCTGGGGCTGGTTTCACGGTGCGAAGCTGCGCGAGGCGCGGGCACGAGCCGATGAGGTACTCGAACGGATCGGGCTCGCCCATGTCGCGGGCAATTACCCCGCGACGCTCTCGGGCGGGATGCAGCAACGCCTCGCCATCGGGCAGGCGCTGCACGCGCGCCCGCGCATCCTGTTGCTCGACGAGCCTTTCGGCGCGCTCGATCCCGGTACACGGCTGTCGATGCATGAATTCCTCACCCAATTGCGCGCCGAGACCAAGATGACCGTCTTCATGGTTACGCATGATCTGGGCGAGGGGTTCAAGCTGGGCGACCGCGTTCTGGTTTTCGACAAGACCCGCTGGGACCCGGACTATCCCGAACGCTACGGTGCGACGATCACCTATGATTTCGACGCCCGCGATCACGGCATCCCCTACCAGCACATCCTCGACAAGATCCCGTCTCTGGCCGCCGCCGCGACCCCGCCGCCCGCCTGAGGCCCAAGTTTCACCGCGCGCGCCGCTGGGCCCCGCGCGCGGGCCGCCGCCAAGGTCCAGAAAGTGCTTGCCCCGACAGAGGGGCGATAGATTGGAGACAGCGATGTTCCATGATCTGCCAGGCGGGCGCTCGCGCCCGCATCACCCGCAAGCGGCTATTTCGGCGCGCGTCCAGCGCGCGCGCCGCCAGCATCACCCGGACCTGACGAAGCTCGCGGGCTGGAAGGCGATGCGCAAGGAAGCCGACCTGCCCGAGGGCCGCTGGGCCGAGGAACGGGCCTGGGCGCTGCGCATGGGGCTGACCGGCGCGGACAGCATCGACGACAAGTCGATCCCGACCTTCGCGCGCGGCGAGCTGCCCCATTACGCGGGCATCAACACCTTCCTGAAGGCGCCCTATACCGAGGACGTGCTGGAGGTCGCCCATTACGACGCGACCGTGCTGGGCATCCCCTTCGACGGCGGCACCACCTACCGCGCGGGAACCCGTTTCGGGCCGCAGGGCGTGCGCAAGATCTCGGCGCTCTACACGCCTTACAATTACGAGATCGGCGTCGACCTGCGCGAGCAGATGACGCTGTGCGACGCGGGCGACGTATTCACCATCCCTGCGAATATCGAGAAGAGCTTCGACCAGATCAGCCGCGCCGTTTCCCACGTCTTCTCGTCGGGCTCGCTCCCGATCATGATCGGCGGCGACCACTCGATCGGCTTCCCTTGCGTGCGCGGCATCGCCGAATGCACCTCGAAGAAGATCGGCATCGTCCATTTCGACCGCCATGCCGACATTCAGGAAAAAGACCTCGACGAGCGGATGCACACGACCCCGTGGTTCCACTCGACCAATCTGCCCAATGTGCCCGCGAAGAACCTCGTGCAGATCGGCATCGGCGGCTGGCAGGTCCCGCGCGAGGCGGTGAAGGTCGCGCGCGAACGCGAGACCAACATCATCACCATGGGCGACATGGAGAAGATGGGCATCGACAAGACGATCGAGATGGCGCTGGAGATGGCGTGGGACGGGGTCGACATGGTCTATATGTCCTTCGATATCGATTCCATCGACTGCGGCTTCGTGCCAGGCACCGGCTGGCCCGAACCGGGCGGTTTCCTGCCCCGCGAGGCGCTGGCGCTGGCCTCGGGCATCGCCGCCGAAGGCATCTGCGGGATGGAGCTGGTCGAGGTCGCACCGCCCTATGACACCTCCGATATCACCGCGCTGATGGGCACCCGCGTGATCGTGGATGTGCTGGGGGCGCTCGTGTCGAACGGCAAGCTCGGGGCGCACAAGAAGCATATCGACAAGCCGGTCTCGATCCCGCATGGCGAGTTCGAAGGCAAGCGCTGGTCGAACCCCGATCCGCATAAGGTGGGTTGAGCCATGCCGCATGATCACGGCCCCCACGGGCACCATCATCACCACCACCACGATCACGGGCACGCCCATTCGCACGGGCACAGCCATGATCACGCCCATCACGGGCATGGCCACAATCACGCCCATGGCGAACACTTGCACAGCCACATGCATCACGAGGACGAGGCGGCCGACCTGCAGGTTCTCGCCACCCAGTTCATCGACGGTTTCGTGCAGGCTTCCGACAAGACGAGCTATCTCAAGCTCGCCGGAGTGCCCTTCGAGCGCGCCTCGGCCAGCGGTCCGAAATCGCTCAAGCTGGTGGATGTGGAGCTGAAGACCGAATGGCAGGTGGGCACCGCCTCGCCCTCCTTCGGTTCGCGCGAGCTCTCCTACCTTCCGTTCCCGGGCGAGATGGTCCGCGAACGCACCAACATGTCGCTGATCTACGTGTCGATGGATGAGAAATCCGTCCTCGACATCCGCGACTTCCTGACCCAACGCAAGAAAGAGATCGACCAATGAAACCGCTGTTTTTCATCCTCCTCGCCACGCTCGCTGCTGGCCCCGCACTGGCCCATGACGGGATGCACATGCATCCGCATGGCTTCGAGAACGTGATCTCGCTCGCGCTTATCGCGGCCGCCGTCTGGGGGCTGGTCGTGGTGATGAAGCAGCGCCGCTGACGCTCTCACAACCCCGGCAGGTCGATCACCACGGCGGCGTGATCGCTCGCATGGGGCCGGTGAAAGCCCACACCGTCGAGCCGCGCGCCCGCAAAGCGCGCGGCTTCTTCGCCCAGCCCCTTGCGCAGGATGCGGGGCACCGCATCCGGGTAGCGCGCGGCCAGCGCGGGCGAGGCCAGCATCGCATCGGGGCAGTGATAGCGGCCCGAATGCGGATCGAAATAGGTCCAGCGTTCCGGGCGCGGCATGCGCGCCATCAGATCCACGCTGAACCCCTGTTCGAGCGGTGCGGTCGCACGCGGCAGCGCCAGTTGCGGATCGTCGGGCTCGTTGAGATCGCCGAGGATCAGCCACAGCGCTCGGGAGGGATTGTCGAAACGCCGCTCGATCAGCGCGCGCGTCGCCTGTGCTTCGAGGCTCCGGGTGCGCCATGACGCCGCCTCGTCGGGATAGGGCGATTTGAAATGCGTCACGAACAGCGTCAGCGAGCCGACTTCGGCCGTCAGGCAATCGCGCCGGAAGACCGGCATCTCGGGATCGACGCCTTCGGGCAGGCGCAGCCCCAGATCGCCCGGGGTGAGCGTGGCATGGCTGCGCACCTCTCCCAACGCTCTGCGCGACAGGATCGCCACGTCGAGCCCGCGCCCGTCATTGCCCGGAAGGCAGACCCGGTGAGGGTAGGGGCGCGCGCCACTGGCAAGCAGGTAACGGGCGTGGAAATGCTCCAGCGTGGCGAAGTCGAAGACCTCCTGAAGCGCGATCAGATCGGCGTCGGCTTCGTGCAGAATCTCTGCGGTGAGCCGCCGGTCGATCCGGTCGAGGCTCGGATCTTCGGGATCGTCGCTGTCCCACGCGCCGTGCAGCTGCCCCACCTCCCGGTTTGGCAGTAGGCGCATGTTCTGGGTGTTCAGGCTCGCGATACGCATCTTGGCGGCACTTTCGCATGGGCGAGGCGGAAAGGGGTAGAGCGAAATCGCGCGCTGCGGTTGATGCGGCTCAATGCGCGCCGATGCAAGTTCGGCTAAGTTAAAAGCCAGCAAAGAGGAGGAGGGGATGATGATCCTGATCGCCTATGCCAGCAGCGAGGGCCATACTCGCAAGATCGCGCGCCATGTCGCCGACCGGATCGCCGGGGCCGGGCAGGGGGTGGAATTGATGCCGCTTTCCGAGGCTGATGAAACGCTCGATCTCGGGCGGTTCTCCGGGGTGATCCTCGCAGGATCGGTGCATGTCGGCCAATACCAGCGCGCGCTCGGCGAATTCGCGGGCGATCATGGAAAGGCGCTTTCCGCGATGCCGTCGCTCTTCGTTTCGGTCTCTCTCGCAGCTGCGGGGCATGATGCCGAGGATTGGCGCGGGCTCGACCAGATTCTCGAGGATTTCATCGCCGCGACCGGCTGGCATCCGGGGCGGGTGGCGCAGGTGGCCGGAGCTTACCTGCCTTCGAAATATGATATCTTCCGCCGCTTCGTGATGCGCCGGATCGTGGCGAAGAAAGATCCGCAGGCCGATCTCGACGCCGATCGAGAATATACCGACTGGGCGGCGCTCGACGCGCTGGTCGATGACTGGATTTCCGGACAGGCGAAAGAGGCGACCTAGCGCGCGGGCGCCTTGGGCGGGGTCGGGCGCAGCGGCGCGCGGCTCAA
This sequence comes from Thioclava marina, assembly GCF_002020135.1. Taxonomy (GTDB): domain Bacteria; phylum Pseudomonadota; class Alphaproteobacteria; order Rhodobacterales; family Rhodobacteraceae; genus Thioclava; species Thioclava marina. The sequence goes on from NZ_MPZS01000003.1 coordinate 400,605, forward strand.
TTCGTTATTCGCATCGGCCATCTTGCGCAAAAGCCGCAGCAGCGTTTCTTGCTCTTCGGGGGTGAGATCCTTCAGGATCGTCTCTTGGGTGCGCCGAACGGCGGGCCAGACAGTGGTGAGGACGGATTCGCCCCGCTCGGTCAGGCGCAGCTGGCGTGCGCGCCGATCGGTTTCGCTGATCGTACGCTCGATCAATCCGCGTGCCTCGAGCCGGTTCACCACTCCCCCGAGCGTCACTCGGTCATAAGCGATCAGCCCCGCGAGCGTCGCCTGGTCGATATCGGGGTGTTCCTTGAGCATCCGCAGCGCCGCGAATTGCACCGGCGTCAGGTCGAAACCGGCCGCGCCCACCTCCTGGGTGAAGGCGGAGACGGAAATCTGATGCAGGCGCCGGATCAGGTGGCCGGGCAATTCGTGAATGACGCTCATGCTTTCTGCCTAAGTCAACCGGCCGGTCCAGACAAGATGGGGGACGCACCATGCAAACATGATAAGCATACGCATCTTTGATTGACACGTATACTAATGATAAGCATACTTCCTATAAATCGAGTCGCTTTTTAGGGAGGAGTGCCGATGGACGCCAACGCCATGCAGCCGGACGATAGTCCGGCCCTGCGTCAGCTCTACGCAGATTTCAAAGCTCAACACCTCAATCCGCTCTGGACCCAGACCGGAGACCTGATGCCGCGTCATCCGCGCCCGAAGGCGCAAGCGCATGTCTGGAAATGGTCCGATCTCTACCCGCTGGCAAAAGCCTCGGGCGATCTGGTGCCGGTGGGCCGTGGCGGCGAGCGCCGCGCGATCGGTCTGGCCAATCCGGGGCTGGGCGGGGCCGCCTATGTCTCGCCGACGCTCTGGTGCGCGATCCAGTATCTCGGCCCCAAGGAAACCGCGCCCGAGCACCGTCACTCGCAAAACGCGTTCCGTTTCGTCGTGGAAGGCGAGGGGGTCTGGACCGTGGTGAACGGCGATCCGGTGCGCATGAGTCGCGGGGATTTCCTGCTCACCCCGGGTTGGAATTTCCACGGCCACCACAACGAGACCGACCAGCCGATGGCCTGGATCGACGGGCTCGACATTCCGTTCAGCTACCAGAACGACGTGGGCTTCTTCGAGTTCGGCTCGGATCGCGTCACCGATTACGCGACGCCCAATTTCTCGCGCGGCGAGCGGCTCTGGTGCCATCCGGGACTGCGCCCGCTCTCGCAGCTGCAAAACACCGTTTCCTCGCCGATCGGCGCTTATCGTTGGGAATATACCGACGCGGCGCTGACCCAGCAGTTGCTGCTCGAGGAAGAGGGCTACCCGGCCACGGTCGAGCAAGGCCATGCAGCGGTGCGCTACGTGAACCCCACGACCGGCGGCGACGTGATGCCCACGATCCGCGCCGAGTTCCACCGCCTGCGCGCAGGGACCGAGACGCCCACGCGGCGCGAGGTCGGATCCACCGTTTTCCAGGTGTTCGAAGGCAAGGGCGCGGTGGTCATGGGCGGCGAGACGACCAAGGTCGAGAAGGGCGATATCTTCGTGATCCCTTCGTGGGTGGCGTGGTCGCTTCAGGCCGAGACCGAGTTCGACCTGTTCCGCTTCTCGGATGCGCCGATCATGGAACGGCTGCATTTCGACCGCACCCAGATCGAGCCGGCCGAATAATATGGCGGATCTCGAGCAAGCACGCGCTGCGCTGCGCGAGCGTCAGGGCATGGGGGCGCGTTACGATGCCCCCGAGGCTCCGGCCGCCGAGCTCGCGCTCGCCCGCAGCGGCACGGCCTATTTCGCGCGCAAGCTCAACGAGTTGAGCGACGCGGCGATTTATCAGCCTTCCGCGATCGCGGGGCAGAGCCGGGCGCATGTGATCTGCGCGGTCTCCTATCAGGCGCGCGCACTGGCGCGTCAGCTTGAGGCCGCGACGTCGGGGCAGGCGATCCCGCCGATGGTCGATCCCGCATGGGCGGAGCTTGAGGATCTCGATCTGGGCGCGACCCTGCCGCCGCGTGCGCTGCGCCATCTATTCGACCATTCCGCGATCCATCTCGACGTGGTCTGGCGCGATCTGCCAGGCCCGGCCTGGGATCTCGAGGCCTCCGACGTAGCGGGGCGGATGCGCCCCCTGCGCGCCACCGCAATCGAACGCGCGCATGCCCTCTGGCATGGCGCCCTGCATCTGGGCAATGGTGCGCGCATGCGCGACCTGCCGCCCGAGCTGCGCGCGAACTAAGCCGCGCAACGATCTGAAAAACAAGGAAACGACAGATGACCAACCTCTTTCCCTCGCCGCAGTGGCCCACCGTTCCCGTCAAGGGTGAGACTGCGGCTTATCCGGTGCACCGCATCTTCTGCGTCGGGCGCAACTATGCCGCCCACGCCGCCGAGATGGGTGTCGAGGTCGATCGCGAGGCACCGTTCTACTTCACCAAATCGGCGCTGATGGCGCAGGCGACCGACACCACCATTCCCTATCCGCCGGGCACCGAGAATTTCCATTACGAGATGGAGCTGGTGATCGCGATCGGCGCGCCGGTCTTCAAGGCCGATACCGAGCGTGCCGCGAAGGCGATCTACGGTTATGCCTGCGGGCTCGACATGACGCGCCGCGATCTGCAACTGGCCGCGCGCGCCAAGCAGCGCCCCTGGGATCTGGGCAAGGATGTCGAGCAATCGGCAGTCTTCGCGCCGATCACCAAGGCGGGCGAGTTCGCCGCACCGGGGCCGCAGCGCATTCACCTCGAGGTCAACGGCGAGACCCGCCAGGAGGCCCGGCTCGACGACCTGATCTGGAAGGTCGAGGAGATCGTCTCGCACCTGTCGCATTACTATCACCTCCAGCCGGGTGACCTGATCATGACCGGCACGCCCGCGGGCGTCGGCGCTGTCGTCGCGGGTGATGTGATCACCGGCGGGATCGACGGGCTCGATCCGATCAAGCTCACCATCGGGGCGGCGGAATGATCCGCTTCCACGGATATTTCCGATCCTCCAGCGCCTATCGCTGCCGGATCGCATTCAACCTCAAGGGGGTGGAGTATGACTTCACCTCCGTACATCTGAGGAAGGATGGCGGGCAGCAGAAGACGCCGGGCTATCGCGCGCTCAATCCGCAGGCGCTGGTGCCGACGCTGGAGGAAGGCGATCTGCGCCTCACCCAGTCGCTGGCCATCATCGAGTGGCTCGACGAGGTGAAGCCGGGGCCGAAACTGCTGCCCGACGATGCCGGTCTGCGCGCGCAGGTCCGCGCCTTTGCTCAGGTCATCGCCTGCGACGTGCATCCGCTGCAGAACCTGCGCGTGCTCGATTATCTCAAGGCCGAGTTCGGGGCCGATCAGGCCGCGCTCGACGCCTGGTGCGGGCGCTGGATTCACGACGGTCTGGCTGCCTGCGAAGCGCTTCTCGCGGCGCGACCCGAGAGTGAATTCTGCTTCGGAGGCACGCCGGGGCTGGCCGATATCTGTCTGATCCCGCAGGTCTTTTCCGCCGCCCGCTTCAAGGTCGACATCTCCGATCTGACCCGCGTCAGCCGCATCACCCAGACCTGCAACGCGCTCCCGGCTTTTGCCGATGCGCATCCGAAGAACCAACCGGACTGGGAGGCCTGAGGAGGGCCCCATCCAACGAGACCGTCATGCACAGGGAGGATACGCCATGACATTCGCCAAACTCACCAAATCCGCGCTGATCGGCGCCTTGATGGCCACCGTGGCCGCCGGTGTCGCACAGGCGCGCGACCTGCGCATGGGGCTGATCACGCCGCCCAGCCACGTCTGGACCAAGGTCGCCAACCGGATCGCCGAGAAGCTTCCCGAGGCCACCAATGGCGAGTTGACTGTCTCGGTCTTCCCCGCGGGCCAGCTCGGTTCGGAACAGGAGATGTTCCAGCAGATGTCGGCGGGTCTTCTGGATGCGGGCCTGATGACGGCGGCGATCACCTCGCTGCGCGCGCCCTCGATGCAGGGCTGGTTCACGCCCTACCTGTTCAGCGACGTGACCGAGGCGGAAAAGGCCGCAAGCCTTCCGGCGGCAGGCCAGATGCTTGACGAGCTCCAGGCCGCGAACCTACACGGCATGGGCTACACTTTCGCCGGGATGCGCCAGATCCTGATGAAGGACAAGCCCGCGACCTCGGTCGATGATCTCAATGGCAAGAAGATCCGCATCGTGCCCTTCCCGGCGATGAAGGTCTGGTGGGGCGAGATCGGCGCGGTGCCGACCCCGGTGAACCTCACCGAGGTCTATCAGGCGCTGCAAACCGGCCTTCTGGACGGGATCGACATCGACCTCGACGCGCTGGTCGGCCTGAAATTCGACGAGGTGGCCAAGGGGCTGACGATCACCAATCACATGGCCTTCCCGGCGGTGATGATGGTCTCGAACCCGACCTGGAACAGCCTGTCGGTTGCCGACCAGGAGGCCTTCCAGAAGGTTGTCGACGAGGCGCTCGCCTGGGGCTCGGCCCAACAGGTCGAGGCGGAGAAATCGAACCTCGCCGCCCTCGAGGGCAAGCTCGAGATCGTGCATCTCGACGATGGCGCCAAGGCCTTCGCCGCCGCCGACGACGCGGTCGCGCAAAGCTTCGCGCAATACCCGCTGATCGCCGCGTTCCAGCAGGAAGTCGCCGCGGAGCAAGGTCAGTGAGACTGTTTCCCGCTCTCTCGGGCGGGCTGGTCCGGCTGGAACGCTGGACCAGCCGGGCCCTGGTCGTGCTGTTCGTGGGCCTGATCGTGGTGAATGTCGCCATGCGCTACCTCGCGGGCAAGCCGATCGTCTATGCCGAAGAGCTCGCGGCGATCCTGCTGGTCTGGCTGACCCTCGTCGCGGTCTCGATCTCGATCCGAGACAAGGCGCAGATCGGAGTGACGCTGATGGTCGACAAACTGCCGCGCGTGACCCGGCTCTGGGTCGATGTGCTGATCTGGGCGCTGATCGCGGGGATGTTGGGGCTCTTGCTCAAGGCCGGCATTGCCTGGGTCACCGGTCCCTCGGTCGGATTTGAGCAGGTCATCACCACCGGCTGGCCGAAATGGCCTTTCTTCTGGATTTTCCCGATCTTCTGCGCGACCGCGCTCATTCATGTCCTTGGCCATCTGAGCGATGCCGTGGCCCGGATCACGGGGAGGCTCGCATGACCGGCGGTGTTTTCCTTGCGCTGATGCTCACGGGCATGCCGATCGCTTTCGTGCTGATCGGCGCGACCCTCGCTTTCGTGGCCTTCTCGGGCAACACCGCGATCCTCTCGGCGATCCCGCAGATCGCCTTCGGCTCGGTCGAGAATTTCGACCTGCTCGCGATACCGCTCTTCGTTCTGCTGGGCGAGATCATGAATGAAAGCGGGCTGACCCGGCGTATCATCCTTGCGGTGCGGGTCTGGCTCACACGGCTTCCGCATAACCTCGTGATCGTGAACCTCGTCTCGAACCTCGCGCTGGCGGCGATCATGGGCTCGGCCACAGCGCAGATGGCGGTGATGAGCCGCGTTGTCGTCCCCGAGATGGAGCGCGACGGCTACAAGCGTGGCTATGCCGCCTCGATCACGGCTTCGGCCGGTCTGCTGGGGCCGATTATCCCGCCCTCTATGGTCTTCATTATCTATGGCGTGATCGCGCAGGTCTCGATCGCGGACATGTTCACGGCGGGCATCATGCCGGGGCTGATGCTGTTCGTGCTGATGGTCGGGATCGCGATGTGGCAGGCGGGGCGCAATCACGACCCGGCGGCCGCGGGCGCAGGGCTGCCCGATATCCCGCGCTGGAAGGCGACGCTGCCGGGGCTGGCCACGATGCTCATTCCGCTGACCATCGTCGGCGGGATCTCTGCGGGGATCTTCACCCCGACCGAAAGTGCCGCGGCCGCGATCGTGGTGGCGCTCGTCTTCGGCGGCCTCGTCTTCCGCGAGCTGCCGCTGCGCGCGATCCCGGCGATCATCGACCGGACCGTGTCGAACTCTGCGATCGTGCTGTTCCTGATCATGGCGGCCAAGGTCTTCGGTTGGGTGCTGACCTACAATCAGGTCCCCCAGGCGGTTACGGCCTTCATCACCTCGCTCTCGGACGATCCCACGATCTTCATGCTGCTGATCATGGGCGCGCTGATGGTGGTGGGAATGTTCCTCGACGGGGTGGCGGCGCTGATCATCCTGACGCCGATCCTTCTGCCGGTCGCGATGAACCAATACGGCATCGACCCGATCCAGTTTGGCGTGATGATGAGCCTGACGCTCGTGCTGGGACTGCTCACCCCGCCGGTGGGGACGGGGCTTTACATCGCCGCGGCGCTGTCGAACGTGCCGATCCTTCAGCTCTCGAAACTGGTCATGCCTTACGTGCTGGCCACGATCCTCGTGATCCTCACGACGATCTTCCTGCCCTGGATGGTCCACCCGTTCTGAGGCGGGCCATTCCTTCATCATCTTACCCTGACACCGGGCCCGGTTCCGCCGCGGCCAAAGGAGGAGACTTGTCATGACCCAAGACCAACCCATCCTGATCGCGGGCGGCGGTATCGGCGGGCTTGCCACCGCGATCGGCCTTGCCCAGAAAGGTTTTCGCTCGCTCGTGCTGGAAAAGGCGCCCGAGCTTGGCGAGATCGGCGCGGGCATTCAGCTCGGCCCGAACGCCTTCCACGCCTTCGACTATCTCGGCGTGGGCGATCAGGCCCGCGAGATGGCGGTCTATATCGACAATCTGCGCCTGATGGACGCGATCGACGGCACCGAGATCACCCGCATCCCGCTCGACGAGGCCTTCCGCGCGCGCTTCAAGAACCCTTACGCGGTGATCCATCGCGGCGATCTGCACAGCGTCTTCCTGCGCGCCTGTGAAGTGCATCCGCTCGTCGGCCTGCGGACCAATTCCGAAGTGGTCGATTACGAACAGGACGGCAGCTCGGCCACCGCGATCCTCGCCAACGGCGAGCGGGTCACGGGCCGGATGCTGGTCGGCGCGGACGGCCTGTGGTCGAATATCCGCAAGAAGGTGGTGGGCGACGGCGCACCGCGCGTCTCGGGTCACACCACCTACCGTTCGGTGATCCCGACCGAGGAAATGCCCGAAGATCTGCGCTGGAACGCCGCGACGCTCTGGGCCGGGCCGAAATGCCATATCGTGCATTACCCGCTCAAGGGCTGGAAGATGTTCAACCTCGTCGTGACCTACCACAACGACGCGCCGTCGCCCGAGGCAGGTGTCTCGGTCACCCATGAAGAGGTGAAGAAGGGTTTCGAACATGTCGCCCCCGTCGCGCGACAGATCATCGACCGTGGCCAGAACTGGAAACGCTGGGTGCTGTGCGATCGTGATCCGGTGACGAACTGGGTCGACGGGCGGGTGGTCCTGCTGGGCGATGCCGCCCATCCGATGCTGCAATATTTCGCGCAAGGGGCCTGCATGGCGATGGAAGATGCCGTGGCGCTTGCGCATTGCATGGAAGCGCATGGCGATCTCGACGTCGCCTTCCGCCGCTATCAGGACCTGCGCGAGCTGCGCACCGCCCGCGTCCAGCTGCAATCGCGCGAGATCGGCCAGCATGTCTATCACCCCGCCGGGGCCCATGCCGAGCTGCGCAATGCCGTGATGCGCGCCAAGTCTCCTGAGAACTGGTACGACATCGTCGACTGGCTCTATGGCTCGACCGGTCTCGAGGGTGCCGTCTCGGCCGAGACCCACAACGCGCACGCCGCCTGAACGTCTCGGGATTGAACGGAAATTCCCCGGTCGCGCCCCCAGCGCGGCCGGGTTTTTCGTGACTCAGGTGCGGCGGCACGAGATCGTCGCCTGTTTTTTGCGCAATCCGGTCCGAAATGCGGCATCTGCCGCGAAAATTTCGCGCCTTGCGACTTCGCGAAAGTCAGAGAATTGACCGGGTTGTGCAAAAAGTTTCACCACTTGATCAAATCTCTGCAATACTTCGCGCACCATCAACAGGAGATCACCCATGGCTGCCAAGACCCGTTTTCTCTCGCCCTCGCGCCGCGCCTTCCTGCTGTCCTCGCTTGCAGGTGCCGCACTTGTCGGCACCGCACCGGGCCGCGCGCTCGCGCAGGACGCCAAGAAGCTGAAGGTCGCGGGCATCTACACCGTTCCGGTCGAGCAGCAATGGGTCAGCCGCATCCACATCGCCGCGATGGCCGCGCAAGAGCGTGGCGATATCGAATATACCTATTCCGAGAACACCGCGAATGCCGACTATCCGCGCGTGATGCGTGAATATGCCGAGGGCGGTTACGACCTGATCATCGGCGAGGCCTTCGCGGTCGAGCAGGAGGCCCGCGAGGTCGCCGCCGACTATCCGGGTGTGGCCTTCCTGCTGGGCTCGTCCTTCAAGCCCGACGCGGCGTTGCCGAATTTCGCGGTCTTCGACAACTACATCCAGGACGCCTCCTACCTGTCGGGCATCATCGCGGGTGCGATGACCAAATCGGGCAATATCGGCATGGTCGGCGGCTTCCCGATCCCCGAGGTCAACCGCCTGATGCATGCCTTCATGGCCGGCGCGCGCGAAATGAACCCCGAGATCAAGTTCCAGGTCGCCTTCATCGGTTCGTGGTTCGATCCGCCCAAGGCCAAGGAAACCGCCTATGCGATGATCGAAAACGGCGCGGACCTGCTTTATGCCGAGCGCTTCGGCGTCTCGGATGCGGCCAAGGAAAAGGGCATCCTTGCCATTGGCAACGTGATCGACACGCAATCCGACTACCCCGACACGGTCGTGGCCTCGGCGCTGTGGCATTTCGAGCCGACGCTTGATCACGCGATCGAGCAGGTGCGCGCGGGTTCTTTCTCGGCCGAGGATTACGGCATCTATTCCTTCATGAAGGAGGGCGGCTGTTCGCTCGCGCCCTATGGCACCTTCGAGGGCAAGATCCCGCAGGAGGCGCTCGATCTGGTCGCCAAACGCAGCGGCGAGATCATGGATGGCAGCTTCACCGTCGAGATCAACGACGCAGAGCCGAAATCCTCCTGATCCATGACAGACAAGGCGCAGGCGCAGACCGTTCTGCGCCTTTCCCACATCACCAAGCGCTTCGGCGCGTTGACGGCCAATGACGATGTGAGCTTCGAGCTGAAGCGGGGCGAGGTGATTGCCCTGCTTGGCGAGAACGGCGCGGGCAAGACCACGCTGATGAACATCCTCTTCGGCCAATACACCGCCGATGCGGGCGAGGTGGAAGTGTTCGGGCAGGTTCTCCCGCCCGGCAATCCGCGCGCGGCTCTGGATGCGGGCGTGGGCATGGTGCACCAGCATTTCACCCTCGCAGGCAACCTGACGGTCTGGGAAAATATCGTGCTGGGCACGCAGGCCCTGGGCGCGCTGCGGCTCGATGCGAAAGCGGCACGGGCGAAGATCAAGGCCCTGTCGACGCGGTTTCATCTCGCCGTCGATCCCGAGGCGAAAGTGGGGCGGCTCTCGGTGGGCGAACGGCAGAGGGTCGAGATCCTCAAGGCGCTCTATCGCGAGGCGCGCATCCTGATCCTGGACGAGCCGACCGCCGTTCTGACGCCGCAGGAAAGCGACGCGCTCTTTGCGACGCTGCGCGAGGCGGTGGGGCAGGGGCTTTCGGTGGTCTTCATCTCGCACAAATTGCACGAGGTCATGGCGATCTCGGATCGCACGGTGGTCCTGCGCCATGGCAAGCTGGTGGCCGAGCACGCGACCGCCGAGACATCGCGCGAGGAACTGGCCGCGCTCATGGTCGGCGGCGAGGTTTCGGCGCCGAAGATCGAGGCGATGCCGCCGGGGCCCGCACTGATGCGGCTTTCCGGCGTCTCGACCAGGGGTGAGGGCCGTGCGCCGGGGCTGCATGCGGCCGATCTGACGCTTCATGCGGGCCAGATCAGCGGGCTCGCGGGCGTGTCAGGCAATGGGCAGAAGGCTCTCTCGGATCTGATTTCGGGGCTGGCCCATCCGGTCGCGGGCAGCTTCGAGATCGCGGGTGAGCCGGTCGCCGACTGGTCGCCGCGCCGCGCTCTGGCCCGTAGGATCGGGCGCATTCCCGAGGACCGCCACCACACTGGCACGATTGCCGATTTCGACCTGACCGAGAACGCGGTTCTCGAGACTTACGCCTCCGATTTCGCCCGTCACGGCTGGATGGACTGGAAGGGCGCGCGGGCGCAAGCCGAGGGGTTGATCGCCACCTACGACGTGCGCTGTCCCGGGCCCGATACGCGCATTCGGCTGCTCTCGGGCGGGAATATGCAGAAACTGATCCTCGGCCGCGTGCTCGAGACCGCGCCACGTATCATCCTCGCCAACCAGCCGGTGCGGGGGCTCGATATCGGGGCGGTGAATTACGTGCACGGACGCCTTGCCGAGGCGCGCGAAAAGGGGGCGGCGGTGCTGCTGATCTCGGAAGATCTCGACGAGATCATGAAGCTTTCGGATGTGATCCACGTGATTTCCGAGGGGCGCCTGAGCCCCGGTTTCGCACGCGGCACGATGCGCGCGGAAGAGCTTGGCCAGTGGATGGCGGGCGAGGGGTTCGCCCCGCTGACGGAGGCCGCCCATGCGTCTTGAACCGATCGCCGACCCAAGCCTTGCGCGCAAGCTCTTGCCGCCGGTGCTCGCCATTGTGGGCAGTTTCCTTGTGGCGAGCCTTCTGGCGCTGATCGCCGGTGGCAATCCCTTCGCGGTCTTCGGGGCCATTATCAAGGGCGCGGTGGGTTCGAAATTCGCGCTGCTGGAGACCCTCAACCGCGCCACACCGCTGATTTTCACCGGGCTCGCGGTCGCGGTGGCCTTCCGCGCGAAGCTCTGGAATATCGGGGCGGAAGCGCAGCTTTACGCGGGCGCGGTTGTGACCGCGGTGCTCGGCACTGGCATGTTGCAATGGCCCGCCGCGCTGCTGTTGCCAACCATCGCGGTGCTGTCGATGCTGGCCGGGGCGCTCTTGCTGCTGGGCCCGGCGCTGCTCAAGACCCGGTTGGGTGTCGATGAAGTCGTCACCACGCTGCTTCTCAATTTCATCTTCCTGCTCTTCGTCAGCTACCTGCTCGAAGGGCCGCTGAAGGATCCCATGGGCATGGGCTGGCCGAAATCGCCGCGCCTGATCCCCGAGGCCCGCCTGCCGCGCATCATCGACGGGTTGCGGCTGCATTGGGGCTTCGTGCTGGCGCTGATCGCGGCGATTGCGCTCTGGGTCATCAACACGCGCACGACCCTTGGTTTCGAGATGCGCGCGGTGGGCCAGAATGCGGAAGCGGCGCGGTTTGCCGGAATGCCGGTGACCGGTGTGATCCTCAAGACCGCGCTTCTGTCGGGCGGTCTGGCCGCGCTTGCGGGTTTTTCCGAGGTGTCGGGGCTGAAGGGCTCGCTCACGCTCGATATCTCGCCCGGCTATGGCTACACCGGGATCGTGGTCGCGATGTTGGCGCTGCTGCATCCGCTGGGGGTCGTGGCGGCGGCGCTGTTCGTCGCGGCGGTCTTCGTGGGGGCTGATGCGATGAGCCGCGCGCTCGATGTGCCGAGCTATCTGGCCGATATCATGCTGGCCTCGGCGCTCCTGATGATGGTGCTGGCGATCCTTCTGACGAAATTCCGCGTGGTGAGGGACTGATGGACATTTTCGAGATCCTCACTTCCGCTGCCTTCTGGGCCGCCGCGATCCGCATCGCCTCGCCGCTGATCTTCGCGACGATGGGCGAGTTGATCTGCGAGCGTGCGGGCGTGCTCAACCTCGGGATCGAGGGGATCATGGTCGCAGGCGCCTTCGCGGGCTGGATCGCGGTCTGGGCGGGTCTGCCGCTTTGGGGGGGCGTCGCAGTGGCCTTCGTGACGGGCATGGCGTTTGGCTTGCTGCACGGGATCTTCTCGGTGCCGTTCGGGTTGTCGCAACACGTGGTGGGGATTGGCGTGACGCTGCTTGCGACCTCGCTGACCTTCTACACCTACCGCGTGGTTTTGCCCGAGGTCTCCTCCCCGCCAAAGATCACGGCCTTTCAGCCGGTCGAGATCCCGCTCCTGTCGAAAATCCCGCTGATCGGGCCTGCGCTGTTCAACCAGACGCCGCTGACCTACGCAGCCTTTATCCTCGTTGGTCTCGTCGCGCTCGTCCTTTACCGCACGCCGCTGGGCCTTGCGGTGCGCGCCGCCGGAGAAAGCCCCTCGGCGGTCGCGGCCCAAGGTCTGTCGGTTACCGCGATCCGCATGGGCGCGGTGATCGTCGGCTCGGGCTTCATGGCGGTGGGAGGCGCGTTCCTGACGCTCTCGGCTTTTGACAGCTTCTTCTTCGACATGGTCAACGGACGCGGGTGGATCTGCATCGCTCTGGTGGTCTTTGGCGCGTGGAAGCCGGGCAAGGCGCTTCTCGGCGCGATCCTCTTTGCCGCCTTCGACGCCTTGCAGATCCGCCTGCAACAAACCACGATCGGCGCAGTGGTGCCCTATCAGCTCTTCCTGATGCTGCCCTATATCCTGTCGATCCTCGCGCTCGTGCTGATGTCGCGCCGCGCCGAGGTGCCTGCGGCCCTGATGGTGCCGTTCAACAAAGGGGAACGTTGATGTTCGATCTTCTCGTCAAGGGCGGTACGTTGCCCGATGGCACCGTCGCCGATATCGCGATCACGGGCGACCGGATCGCCGAGATCGCGCCGAAGATCGAGGGCGAGGCGCGCGAGGTGATCGACGCCTCGGGCGATCTGGTCTCGCCGCCGTTTGTCGATCCGCATTTCCACCTCGACGCCACGCTCAGCTATGGGCTGCCGCGGGTGAATGCCTCGGGTACGCTGCTCGAGGGGATCTCGCTTTGGGGCGAGCTGCGCGAGATCGCGACGGTCGAGGAGATGGTCGAGCGCGCGCTGCAATATTGCGACTGGGCGGCCTCGACGGGGCTCTTGGCGATCCGCAGCCATGTCGATACCACGCCCGATCACCTCAATACCGTGACGGCGATGCTCGAAGTGCGCGAGAAGGTGAAGGATTACATCGACCTGCAACTTGTGGCCTTCCCGCAGGACGGTCTCTATCGCACGCCGACAGGACGCGAGAACCTGATCCGCGCGCTCGACATGGGCGTCGAGGTGGTGGGCGGTATCCCGCATTTCGAGCGCACGATGGCGGATGGGGCCGAGAGCCTCGCCGATCTGTGCGAGATCGCCGCCGAACGGGGCTTGCGCGTCGACATCCATTGCGACGAGACCGACGACCCGATGAGCCGCCATATCGAGACGCTGGCCTTCGAGACCCAGCGGCTGGGCTTGCAGGGAAGGGTGGTCGGCTCGCACCTGACCTCGATGCATTCGATGGACAATTACTATGTCTCGAAACTGCTGCCGTTGATCGCGGAGGCCGGGATTTCGGCGATCCCCAATCCGCTGATCAATATCGTGCTGCAAGGCCGTCACGATACCTTCCCCAAGCGCCGGGGCCTAACGCGGGTGAAGGAGATGCAGTCGATGGGGATCCCAGTGGGGTGGGGGCAGGATTGCGTCCTTGATCCATGGTACAGCCTTGGCACGGCGGACATGCTCGACGTAGCCTTCATGGGGATGCATGTCGCGCAGATGACCCATCCCGAGGAAATGGCGCGCTGCTTCACCATGGTCACCGAGACCAACGCCCGGATCATCGGGCTCGAGGATTACGGGCTGAAGAAAGGGGCGAAAGCCTCGCTGGTGGTTCTGGATGCAGCAAGCCCGGTCGATGCGCTCCGGCTGCGGCCCGCGCGGCTGGCGGTGGTCTCGAAGGGCAAGGTGATCGCGCGCGCACCTCGTGGGGATTCCGGGCTTTCGATCCCCGGTCGCCCGGAAAATGTGCGCCGCCGCGCGCCGCGCCGCTGATCCGCGCGAGAGAGCTTGGCAGCGGCGCGTTTCTCGGCCAGTGTCATTCCCGAGGGCAGGCGATGGCGTCGCCAGCGCAGCTTGCGCGCCCGTTGATCCGTCCTGAACGCCGGGATCTTGCTTTGCCGCTGCCGCGGTGAGGGGAGATCGCCCCTCGCGTGGCCGAGCGGCCTCGTGAAGGAGAGTGTCGATGGACCGTCCCGAATTCTACCGTTTCCATCAGGGCGACCGCGTGTTGCCCTTCGCTTCCGAGGAATATGACGCGCGGCTTGCCGGTCTGCGCGCCGCGATGGAGGCCTCGGGCGTCGAGGCCTGCGTTTTCACCTCGATGCACAACATCGCCTATTACTCGGGCTTTCTCTATTGCAGCTTCGGGCGGCCCTACGGGCTGGTCGTGACCGCGAGTGAGAGCGTCACGATCTCGGCGGGGATCGACGCGGCCCAGCCCTGGCGGCGCTGTCATGGCGACAACATCACCTATACTGATTGGGCGCGGAACAATTACTGGCGCGCGATTGCCTCGGTGATTGGCACGGGCAAGGTTGTGGGGGTCGAGGCCGACCATCTGACGCTGGCGCAGGCGGGGCTCTTGCAGGAGTTCCTCGCCCCCGCCGAAACCCGCGACATCGCGGGCGCGACGATGCGCCAGCGGATGCACAAATCCCCCGCCGAGATCGCGCTGATCCGTCACGGTGCGCAGGTGGCCGATGTCGGCGGTTACGCGATCCGCGAGGCGATCCGCGAAGGCACCCGCGAGATCGACGTGGCGATGGCGGGCCGCGACGCGATGGAGCTGGAGATCGCCAAGCGCTTCCCCGAGGCCGAATATCGCGACACCTGGGTCTGGTTCCAGTCGGGCATCAACACCGACGGCGCGCATAACCCGGTGACGGGGCGGGTGCTGGAGCGCGGCGATATCCTCTCGCTCAACGCCTTCCCGATGATCTCGGGCTATTACACGGCGCTGGAGCGCACGCTCTTCGTGGGCGAGGTCGATGACGCGTCCCTGAAGATCTGGGAGGCCAATGTCGCGGCGCATGAATACGGGATGAGTTTGCTCAGGCCCGGCGCGACCTGCGCGGAAATCACCCAGAAGATCAATGCCTTCTTTGACGAACGTGATCTGCTGCAATACCGCACCTTCGGCTATGGCCACAGCTTCGGGGTGCTGTCGCATTACTACGGGCGCGAGGCGGGGCTGGAGCTGCGCGAGGATATCGACACGGTGCTGGAGCCTGGCATGGTGATCTCGATGGAGCCGATGCTGACGATTCCCGAGGGCCAGCCCGGCGCGGGCGGCTATCGCGAGCACGACATCCTCGTGATTACCGAGGAGGGCAACGAGAATATCACCGGCTATCCCTACGGCCCCGATTTCAACGTCGTCGGCTAAGCCTGCAAGGCGCGGCGCCGTTGGTGCCGCGCCACCAAGGATCCCGCTGAAAAAGTGAAGATCGCCAAAGTGATGTTCACGAAACCTCCCGTGCATGTGAACGCTTGCGAAATGCGACGGCACATGCAAACCTTTGCATCACAGGGGGAGAAAAGAGGCTTTCCGTTTTTGAGGAGAAACGGAGAGTGACCTTATCACCAAGGCTCACAGCCGCGCGATCTCGTTTGAAGGCAAGAATCGCGGTGATCTTTGCTCCCCTTATCGCAGGTGCCGGGCCAACCGGTGTCGCATTCAAACGGGGAGGAACCATGAAACATATCACGAATCGCAGACACGCTCTGCGCACTCTGGCCGCTGCGGGGGCCGCAACGCTCGCCGCACCGCATATCGCAGGGGCGCAGGCCAAGGGCACGACCTGGAAGGTCCAGACCTCGTGGCCCGGCGGTGTCGGGCTTCAGATCTTCAAGGACTGGTGTGCCTCGATCGCCGAGAAGACGGGCGGCGAGCTTGCGTTCCAGCCTTTCGGCGCCAATGACGTCGTGGGTGATTTCCAGCTTTACGACGCGGTGAAGAACGGCGTCCTCGACGCGGTGAACCCGTTCACCATCTACGCGCAGGGCATCATTCCCGCCGCGACCTTCCTGACCTCGATCCCGCTGGGTCTGCGTCAGCCGTCGGAATTCGACACGTTCTACTATGGCCTTGGCGGGCTCGATATCGCACGCGAGCTCTATGCCAAGCAGGGCATGTATTTCGTCGGTCCGATCCACCACGACGCCAATATCATCCACTCGAAGGTTCCGATCCGCTCGATCGACGACTTCCGCGGCCGCAAGATGCGCCTGCCCGGCGGCATGGTTGCCGAAGTGTTCAGCGAAATCGGCGCCGAGACCACCGTTCTTCCGGGCTCGGAGATCTTCCCGGCGCTCGAAAAGGGCACGATCGACGTGGCCGATTACGTGGGTCCTGCGGTGAACTACGCGCTCGGGTTCAGCCAGGTGACCAACTACATCGTCATGGGCCCGCCCGGCTTCATGTCGCTCTACCAGCCGGTCGACATCATGGATCTGACGGTGGGTATGGATGCGTGGAACGCGCTCAGCCCGCAGATGCAGCAGTTCGTCGAGATGGAAACGCATGTCTATTCGGACATGCATTACGCCGCGATCCAGGAAGCCGACCAGGAAGCCTGGAAGAAGTTCGAGGCCGACGGCACCGAGGTCACGCGCCTGAGCCAGGACGATGTTGAACTGATGACCGAAGTCGCAGCGCCGATCTGGTTCAAATACGCGAACCGCGATCCCGACAGCGCGCGCGTCTTCAAGATCCAGCTCGATTACATGATGTCCGGCTCGCTGGGCTACGTGACGCCCGAACTCGTCGACGGGCTCGAGCTGAAACTCTGAGCGGATCTCCATGATCTGAGGACGGGCCCGCCCTTTGGCGCGGGCCCGGTTCAACTTATAGCCGGGCGCGATCCGGCAACAGGGGGTGGGCAATGCCCAATATTGACTTCACTCTACCGCATTGGGCCTATTGGGCGGGTTTGATCCTGTTCCCGCTCATTGCGGCGGCGCTGGCCAATCGGCCGCGCAAGACCGAGCGGCGATATTCGCTTACGCTTGGCTATTTCATTCTGGTGACCGGTGGGATGCTGGGGCTGCATCGCTTCTACGTGAAGAGCCTTCTGGGCTTTCTCTTCATCCCGGTATTCATCGTCATCCTCTATGCGAACTCGCAGGGCCACGAGGCACGCGGGGTTCTCTCGGACATGAACAACGTCGTGCGCGTGGCGGAGCGTTCCCTGAGCCGCGAGACTGAACGGTTCGAAAGCGCGCAGGCGGATCTGCCGCAATTGCGCGCAGAGCTGGCCGCCACCGAAGAGGGCAGTTTCGCCCAGAAGCGCGCACAGCGGAACGTCGACCGGGCCGAAAAGCGGATCGCCGAGGGCGAGGCGCTGATCGAAAAGGCAAAGGCCGATCTCGCCGAGGCGCAGCCCCGGATGGAGACCGCCTCCGCCATGCTCGTGAAATGGCGCAGCATCTCGAAATATGCCTTCTGGGTGCTGTTGGCGGGGATCGTGATTGACGCGCTCCTGATGCCGATGCTGGTGCGCCGCGCCAATGCCACGCTGCCTGAGCACGAAGAGGAAAGCGAGGTCGAACGCCGTCTGGAGGAACTCGAAGAGGCCGAGGGCAAGGAAGACGCCCGCCATGTCTCGCAAGGCTGGACCGGCTGGATCGACCGGCTCTCGCTCAAGGCGGGCGAGTTTGTCAGCTACTGGGCGATCATCGCTGTCTTCGTCTATTATTTCGAGGTCATCAGCCGCTACGTCTTCAACAGTCCGACAAGCTGGGCGCATGAGGCGATGTATCTGATGTTCGGGATGCAATACCTGATCTCGGGCGCCTATGCGATGCTGACCGAGAGCCATGTGCGCGTCGACATCTTCTACGCGCCGCTGTCGAAACCGCGCAAGGCGTGGGTCGATCTGCTCACCTCGGTCTTCTTCTTCATCTTCGCGGGCACCCTGCTGGTGACCTCGTGGATCTTCGCGATGGACGCGATCGCCGTGCCGACGGGCAACGGGCTCATTTCGCAATGGGCACGCGGCGAGATCCCCACGGGCGAGATGCTGGCGAACTGGAACCTCGCGCAGTGGACCGATCCGAATATCCGCTGGGGCGAGATCAGCTTCAACGAATGGGAGGTGCCTCTGTGGCCGATGAAATGGGTCATGGTGATCGGCGCTCTGCTGCTTGTTTTGCAGGGCATTTCGAAATTCGCACAAGATCTGCGGATCGTGATGAGCAGGGGCTGATCAATGGGACTTGATATTGGAATCGAGTGGCTGACACTCATCATGTTCGGCTCGCTGGTCGTCCTGCTGATGGCAGGGCTACCGCTGGCCTTCGTTACGGGCGGTCTGGCCTGTGTCTTCCTGTTCATTCTGGGCGACGAACGCGCGCTCAACATCGTGCCAAGCCGGATCTTCCCGCTGATGACGAATTATCAGCTCTCGGCGATCCCCTTGTTCATCTTCATGGCGTCAATGCTGGAGAGGGCGGGGATCATCAACGAGATGTTCGACGTCATCTACAAGGTGCTGGGCGGGGTGCGCGGCGGTCTGGCCGCGGCCACCATCATCGCCTCGACGGTGCTCGCCGCAATGGTGGGCGTGATCGGCGCCGCGGTGGTGACGATGGGCATAATCGCGCTGCCGGCGATGCTCAAGCGTGGCTATGATCCGAAGATCGCGATGGGCTCGATCATGGCGGGCGGTACGCTCGGCATCCTGATCCCGCCGTCGATCCTCGCGATCATCTACGCGGTCGTGGCCGAGCAATCGGTGGGCGAGCTGTTCATCGGCGCGGTCATTCCGGGCCTGCTGCTCTCGGGCATGTACGTGGCCTATGTGCTTGTCCGTTGCGCGATCAACCCCGAGATGGGGCCGCCGATCCCGATGGAAGAGCGGATCACGGGCCGCGAGAAGATGCGTCTGATGGGCAACATGTCCGCGCCGATCTCGCTGATCGTGATCGTTCTGGGCGTGATCTTCACCGGTGTCGCAACCCCGGTGGAGGCCGCCGGTATCGGCACCTTCGGCGCGATCATCGTGGCGGCGATCCACCGCAAGCTCGACTGGCAGACGATCCGCGAGGCGGCGATCACCACGCTCAAGGCCTCGGCCATGGTGATCTGGATCATGTTCGGCGCGACGATCTTCGTCGGGCTCTACGTGCTCGAAGGCGGACAGCAATTCGTGCAGAACGCGTTGCAGGCGACGGGTCTCGGCCCCTGGGGTATCCTGATCATCATGCAGATCGTCCTGATCATCCTGGGCATGTTCCTCGACTGGGTCGGCATCCTGCTTCTGTGCGTGCCGATCTTCGTGCCGATCATCAGGGCGCTCGGCGCGGAGGCTTTCGGGCTGAGCGATCCGGACGATCTGGTGCTGTGGTTCGGGGTTCTCTACCTGGTGAACATGCAGATGAGCTTCCTCTCGCCGCCCTTCGGCTACGCGCTGTTCTACCTGCGCGGGGTCGCTCCGCCGGAGATCCCGATGGCGGATATCTTCCGCTCGGCGCTGCCCTTCCTGGCGCTTCAGGTGGTCGGTTTGCTGCTGTGCATGTTCTTCCCCGAGATCATCATCTGGCTGCCAAAACTGGTCTACGGTTGATCGGCCGGAAAGGTCTGATCCTTGCCCCGAGGCGCAACCCGCGCCTCGGGGTTTTCTTTTGTTGAAGACGCGCGGCTCGCCGTGCCGGTCCTCTCTGCTTGCGTCGAGACTTCGCAGACGGGGCTTCCGGCCGGGGGGCAGGCGAAATACGCGCGCGCCGGGCTTGTCGCGGACGTGGGCGACCGGGTGGTGTCGAGTAAATGGCAGGCGGCGCTCAACACGCTCGGACAGGATTGCAATCCGAGGCGCGATTTCTTCGTGCTCTGGATCCGCAATCCCGAGGCCGACAGGGCCTGGATCGGCGAGAATGCCTAGCACGGTGGGGCTGCAGGCCGCGCTGGTCGATCCCGCGACCGGCGAGGGCGCCACGCTGGGCGTTCAGGTCACCGGGCGCGCGATCATTCCCGGCAAGCTGACGGCGCGGGATTGGGATCACCTGCCCAAGGCCGAGAATCGCGGTTCTGGGCGCCTGCCGCTCCGCGCTCAACGGCGCGGTCTCGCAGGCGCTGCGGAAGCTGGATGTGGGGAAGTGAGCCCGGGCGGCGCAACCGCCGCCCCAAGCTTTCAGCGTTCGGCGATCTTGCGATATTCCTCGGGTTCGCGATGCTGCGCGAAATCGAAGACATTGCGCCGGATCTCCGAGCAGCGGTCGAGATCTATCCGCGCGGTGATCACCTCGTCGTCCGAACCTTGCGTGCGGGCGAGCACCTCGCCGGTGGGGGCGACGATGATCGAGCCTGCGATCAGCTCGCACCCCTCCTCGAAGCCCGCCTTGGCCACCGCAACCGCCCAGAGCCCGTTCTGATAGCAGCCCGCCTGGATCGACAGCTCGTTGTGGAAATATTGCAGGTGGTCGTGTTCGGGCGCGGGCGGGTAATGCAGGGGCGTGTTATAACCCAGAACCACCAGCTCTGCTCCGTTGAGCCCCAGCATCCGCCAGGTCTCGGGCCAGCGCCGGTCATTGCAGATGCACATGCCGAGTTTGCCGCCGAATGCATCGAATGCGGGAAAGCCCAGATCACCCTTTTCGAAATAGTATTTCTCGAGATGCTGGAAGGGCCGCCAATCCTGCCGGTCGCGATGGCCGGGCAGGTGGATCTTGCGATATTTGCCCAGGATCGCGCCATCGGGGCCGACGAGGATCGCCGTGTTGAAATGGCGTCCCTCGGGGGTCAGCTCGGCATAGCCGAGGTGAAAGCCGATCCCCAGTTCCACCGCCAGATCGAAAAGCGGCTGCGTGTCGGGCCCGGGCATTTCGGTCTCGAACCAGCGGTCGATCTCGTCCTGGTTCTCGGGCCACCAGCGCGGGAAGAAGGTGGTCAGCGCCAGTTCCGGAAAGACCACGAGTTCCGCACCACGCGCCTTCGCCTCGCGCATCATGGCGCAAAGCCGCGCGACGACGGAGGGACGGGTCTCTTCCTTGGCGATCGGGCCGAGCTGGGCGCCCGCGACGATGAAACTGCGGCTCATGATTTGCCTCCTGCGAGATCGAGCACGACGTCGAGCAGCACCTGCGCGCCCGCGACGAGGTCCTGCACCTCGGTATGTTCGTTGATATTGTGGCTGAGCCCGTCCTTCGAGGGCACGAAGGTCATCGCGGTCGGGCAGGCGGGCGCGAACATCTGCGCGTCATGCCCTGCGCCCGAAGGCATCCGTTTCACGCTGAGTTGGCGTGCGTTGGCGGCGGCCTCGACGCGGTCGATTACCTGAGGCGCGAACGCGACCGGGTCGAACCGGGCGAGGCTGCGCCGCGCAATCGTGCAGCCATGCGCGCTCGCGGCCTCTTCGGCGGCGCTTTGCAACCGTGCTTCGGCCTGTTTGAGCAGGTCGTTGTCGGTGTTGCGCAGATCGACGGTCAGTCGCGCTTTCTCGGGCACGACGTTGACCAGCGCGGGCGAAAGCTCGAACACCCCCACGGTCGCGACCTGTGGCGGGCCGAGATCGGCGGCGATCTCATGCGCGGCCAGAGCGATTTTCGCAGCCACAACGCCCGCGTCGTGGCGCAGCGCCATCGGCGTGGTCCCTGCGTGGTTCGACTGCCCCGAGATCGTGTATTCGGTCCAGGAAATCCCCTGCACGCCAGTCACGGCCCCGATGCGGATCCCTTCGCGTTCAAGGACCGGGCCCTGTTCGATATGCAGCTCCAGATAGGCTGCGGGCGTCACCGGCATGTCGCTGCCGCGATAGCCGATCCGGTCGAGTTCTTCTCCGAAGATCGCCGAGCCATCGGTCGCGACGGTCGCCAGCATCTCCTCGCGGTCGAGCGCGCCCGTGTAGACGCCGGACCCCATCATGTCGGGGGCAAAGCGCGCGCCTTCCTCGTTGGTGAAGGCGGCCACGGCCAGAGGCGCATGGGTGGTGATGCCCGCTTCATTGAGCGCCGCGATCACCTCGAGCCCCGCCAGCACGCCAAGCGCCCCGTCATAAAGCCCGCCCGTCGCCACCGTGTCGATATGCGACCCCATCATCACAGGCGCGCCATCGACTAACCCTTTGCGCAGCCCCCAGATATTGCCGATCGCGTCGATCGAGACGGTCAGCCCGAGGGCCTCCATCTGTGCCACCAGCCAGTCGCGCCCGGCGCGGTCGGTATCGGTGAGCGCGAGGCGACAGACCCCGCCGCCCGACAGCGCGCCGACGCGGCCCAGACCGGCGACCCGGTCGAGAAGACGGCTAGAGGAAATTTCCGGTCCGCTCATGCTTGCGCCCTCACGGCCCCGGCGCTCATGCCGACGAGTTCTTCATAAAGGGCCGGATCGGTATCGCCTTCGGTCCCGAACACGACGACGCGCGAGGTCTCGTCAAGTTCGAGGGCCGCGCGGGCTTCGGGGACCGTCATCGCGGCGGCCAGCCCCGCAAGACCTGCCACGGCGGACTCGCCCGCCACGATCGGCGGATCGCCGGGCAGCGGATGGGCGAGACGGCGCATCTCGGCCACGGCGGCGGCATCGGTCAGCGCCATCACCGCATCGGCGTGATCCTTCAGGATCTCCCAGGCGAGCGCGGAGACCTCGCCACAGGCCAGCCCCGCCATCAGCGTATCGAGATCGCCCTCGACCGCGACCGGCTCGCCCGCGCGCAAGCTGTCGAGCCAGCAGGCCGACTGGTCGGGATCGCACAGGACGATCCTGGGACGTGCCGCGCCCCAGCGGCGCACGGCCTGCGCGGCGACCGCAGCGGCCATCCCGCCCACGCCGGTTTGCAGGAAAACATGGGTGGGGGGCTGATCGAGCGCATCGAAGGCCTCCGCCGCCATCACCTCATAGCCCTGCATCACGTCCTTGGGCACCTCCATGTAGCCCGGATAGGAGGTGTCGGAGACCACGAACCAGCCTTCGCGCGTTGCGGTCTCCTGCGCCTCGCGAACGCTATCGTCGTAATTGCCCGCACAACGGCGCACCTCGGCACCATAGGCTTCGATCGCGGTCTTGCGGCCGTCGGAGACGGTGGCGTGAATGAAGATCACGCAGTTGCAGCCGAAGCTCTGCGCCCCCCAGGCGACCGAGCGGCCGTGATTACCGTCGGTGGCGCAGCAGACGGTGATCTCGCGGGCCTGAGGGATCGCGCGGGAGGTGATCTCTTCCATCGAAACGGGGCGGCCCAGCCGCTTGCCGAGTTCCGATTGCAGCAGTCGCGCCACCGCGTAAGCGCCGCCGAGCGCCTTGAAACTGCCCAGACCGAAGCGCCCGCCCTCATCCTTGTAATGAATCGCGGCAACGCCAAGATCGGCGGCCAGCGCGGGCAGGGCATGCAGCGGCGTCGGGGCATAGCCCGGCCAGCCCGAGATCGTCGCGCGCGCAGCGGCGAGGCCCGCATCGCTCAGGATCGCATCCTGCGCGGGGCTCCAGTTTCCGTCGCTGCGAGCTTCGGGGTTGAGCAGCAGGGTAAAGGCCGCGTCCGTTCCCGGCGCGTGGTGGAGTTCGGTGGACATCAGTAAACCTTTGGATATGTCGAGCCCGCTCAGTCTGGCGGGAAAAATGCCCGGGCGAAACCCTGCCGCCCGGGCCAGTCGGACCGATCAGAAGTCGGTCTTCTCTTCGTTGATCGAGGTCATCATCGCGTCGAGCATCTCGGTGCCCTCGGCGCCGAATTTCTCTTCGATGAGCGCACGCACGGCAGGCTGCGAGGCGGCGGCGAATTTCTCGAGCTCGGCCGGATCGACCGCGTTGACTTCCATCTTGGCCGCCAGTGCCGGCAGACCCTTGTCGGAGGCTTCGATGACGCGGCTCATCGAGCGGCCCGCATCGGTGGCGACGTCAGCCGCCCAGGAGATCAGGTATTGATCCTCGGGGCTCAGGCCTTTGTAGAAGTCCTCGTTCATCGTCCAGACATAGGGGGTGATGAGGTGGTTGGTCAGCGAGAGGTATTTCTGCACCTCGTCGAATTTCGCAAACGCGATGATCGGAACCGGGTTCATCTCGCCATCGACAACGCCGGTCTGAAGCGCGGTGTAAAGCTCTGCCCAGGGCATCGGCGTCGCGTTCGCGCCCAGAGAGTTCACCAGCGCCTCCTGCGTCGGGACGGTCATCGTGCGGATGCGCAGGCCCGCCATGTCCTCGACCGTCTTGATCGGCTTCTTCGAGTTGGTGAATTCGAAGAACCCGCCCGAGTCGAGCAGCCCCAGAACCTTCAGCCCGGTCTTGGCTTCGAGATCGGCGGTGAACTTCTTGCCGAACGAGCTGTCCTTGGTGATCACCTTGGAGGCCACGCCGATATTGGGGAAGGCGAAGGGAATGTCGAACACGCCCACGAGCGGGTAGTGCTGCGCGATGCCGCCCGAGGACGAGATCACGCTTTCCACCAGCCCGTTGCGGACCTGGTCGATCACCTCGTTATCCTTGCCAAGCTGGCCGTTCGGGAACAGCTGCACCTCGATCCGGCCGCCCGAATTGCTCTCGACGATCGATTTGAACACCGCCGCCATCGCGCCCGAATGGCTGCCGAACGGGTCTTCGGGGTTCAGGTGCGCCAGCCGGATCGTGATATCGGCGGCCTGCGCTTGAAACGCCATGCAGGCGGCGGCGAGCGTCGTCGCTGCGAATTTCATGAAACTCATGGAGGGGATCCTTTCCTGTTGGGTTGGATGCCGCACGGGTTCATAGCCCGAGCAGTCTGGGAACGAAGAGGGTGAGACTCGGCCAGAAGGCGATCATGATGAGGATCGCGACCTCGGCGAGGATGAAGGGCCAGAGCTCTTTGGTGATACCCTCGACCTTCTCGCCGGTGACCGAGGCCAGCACGAAGAGGCAGGCGCCGACGGGTGGGGTCATCAGCGAGATATTGAGCGCGAGAATGATCATGATGCCCGCATGCACCGGGTCCATCCCGATCTGCAGCGTCAGTGGCGCGAGCACGGGGGCAAGGATGATCAGCGTCGCGTTGATATCCATCACCAGCCCGATCGCAAGCAGCAGCAACAGGATCATGCCGATGATCACCTGCGGGTTCGACGAGAACGACAGCATGCCGCTCGCGATCTCTTGCGGGATGCGGTTGAAGGTCATCCACCAGCCGAGGATCGAGGCCGAGGCGATGATCAGGAAGATCACGCCGGTGATGCGGGTGGTGCGCAGGGCGATCTCGTAGAGGTCGCGCCAGCTCAGTGCGCGGTAGATCACGCCGCCCACGAAGAGCGCATAGGCCACGGCGATGGCGGCGGCCTCGGTGGGCGTGGCCCATCCGCCCAGGATCGAGCCGAGGATGAAGACCGGCAGCAGCACCGCGAGGAAGCCCTCGCGCAGCGCGGTGAAGACGATGCGGATGCTCGGGCGGCCCTGACCTTTGGGCAGGTTCTTGCGCTTCGCATGGGCCGCGATCACGCCCATGCAGATCGCGCAGATCAGCAGGCCCGGCAGGATACCCGCCGCGAACAGACCCGCGATCGACACGCCCATGATCGAGCCGTAGATGATCGCCAGCGTCGAGGGCGGGATGGTCGGCCCGATGATCGAGCCCGCCGCCGTCACCGCGCAGGCATAGCCGCGCGAATAGCCCGCGCGCTGCATCGCGGGCACCAGCGTATTGCCGAAGGCTGCCGCATCGGCCGTGGCCGCCCCGGTCAGCCCCGCGAACATCACGCTCGCCACCATGTTCGAATGCGCCATGCCGCCGCGCATCCAGCCCACCAGCGCATCGGCCAGCTTCACCAGCCCCTCGGTAATCCCCGAGCGGTTCATGATCTCGCCCGCGAGGATGAAGAAGGGCATCGCGAGGAAGGGAAACAGATCAAGGCCCGCGAAGACGCGATCCGGCGCCATCGCGAGAAAGCGCGGTCCCATGTCGAGGATCCCGATCATCCCCGCGATCCCGATGGAGAACCCAACCGGCATCCCAAGGGCCATCAGTCCGAAAAACGCGATGACGACGAACAGCGTGCCCATCATTCCTCTCCCTGAACGAGGGTGGCGCCGGTGCGCTCGGGCGCGCGGGCGGAGAAGAAGTCGTGAATGCCGACCAGCAGGAGTTGCAGCGCGGCCATGAAGGCCGCGAGCGGCACCCCCGCGAAGGGGTAGGCCTTGGGGATCGCATTGATCATCGTGAAGCGCGAGAAGCCGCGGATCGTGAAGCCGAGCCCGTAGAGAAACAGCAGCGCGAAGAAGATGAACGCCATCGCGTCGAAGCTGACGGCGAGCCAGCGACGCATCTTCGCGGGCAGGCGGCCGAAGATGAATTCGACCCCGATATGCTCGCGATAGGCGATGCCCGACGACACCGCGAGCAGCGCCATCCAGATCATCAGGTAGCGCGCGAGTTCCTCGGTGAAGGTCAGCGGCAGCGGGATCACGTAGCGCACCAGCACACCCAGCCAGACATCGAGCACCAGCAGCGCGAGCAGCACCACGCAGGCGATCTCGACCACGCGGTTCACCCGCAGGCTCCAGCGCCGCGCCGTATTGGCAATCTCGGACACGTTGCGATTCTCCTTGATCCGTGCTGTCCTCTCGACGCAAAACCATTTTCGTAAAAACTGACAATGCGAAAATAGATTTCCACAGAGGGAGTCCGGAAATGCCCGAAAAATATGCATCCGCCGTGCCCGGATCGGTTTCACAGCGTATCCACCGGGCATTTTCGGAACTCTCCGAGGGCGAGAGACGGATCGCCGATCAGGTTCTGGCCGCCCCGGGCGAGTTGGCCTTTCTCTCGGCGTCTGAGCTTGCGGGGCAGGCGGGGGTCTCGAACGCGACGGTGAGCCGGTTCTTCCAGCGGCTGGGCTATCGCAATTTCGATGCTGCCCGTCAGGAGGCGCGGCGGTTGCGCGAAACCGGTTCGCCGCTCTATCTCTCTGGTGGGGCGGGGCAGGGCACGCCTGCGGGCGATCCGCTTTCGGCCTTTTTGCAGGAAGAGGCGGCACGGCTCGAGGCGACACTGCGCGGCGTGCCGCAGCCGCTTCTGGCCGAGATCGCGCAGGCCATCGCCGGGGCGGGGCAGATCCGGACGCTGGGGTTTCGCAATAGCCATTTCCTCGCGCAATATCTGACCGCGCAGCTGGCCCAGATCCGGCCCGGAGTGGCGCCTTTGCTGATGCCGGGGCAGACCCGCGCGGAGGCGATCGCGGGGCTTGGGTCGCGGGATCTGGCGATCGTGATCGGGCTGCGACGGCGTCCGGCGGATTTTCTGCGCACTGTGGAACAGATTGCGGCTCAGGGCGTGCCGGTGCTTCTGGTGAGCGATCCGACCGTGCGCGGGGCTCCGGCGCTGGCGCGCTGGACGCTGAGCTGCCATGTCGACACCGTGCAATTCCTCGACAGCTACGCCGCTCCGATGACGCTGTTGCGGATGATCACTCTGGAAGTCGCGCGTGAGCTGGGCGCGGCAGGGCGGGCGCATCTCGACCGGGTCGAGGCGCTGCGCGGGGATCTGAACGAGCTGGAATAGGGCGCGGTCAGATCTGGCTTGCCGCCTGTCCCTTGGGGCGCGGCGGACATTCGAGATCGCGAAACGAAATCACCCCCGCACGCAGGCGGGGGTGACAGTCTTTTTCCGAACCGTTCGGATCAGGCCAGGTCGAAGCGATCGGCGTTCATCACCTTGGTCCAGGCGGCCACGAAATCCTTCACGAATTTCTCGCCATTGTCGTCCTGGGCGTAGACCTCGGCATAGGAGCGCAGGATCGAGTTCGAGCCGAAGACCAGATCGACGCGGCTGGCGGTCCATTTCACCGCGCCGGTCTTGCGGTCGCGGATCTCGTAGGCGCCATTTCCCACCGGGTGCCAGCTATAGGCCATGTCGGTCAGGTTGACGAAGAAGTCGTTCGTCAGCTGGCCTTCGCGGTCGGTGAAGACGCCGTGCTTGGTGCCGCCGTGGTTCGTGCCCATTGCCCGCATGCCGCCGATCAGGACGGTCATTTCCGGCGCGGTCAGCCCCATCAGCTGGGCGCGGTCGAGCAGCATCTCCTCGGGCGAGACGATGTAGTCCTTCTTGAGCCAGTTGCGGAAGCCATCGGCGAGCGGTTCGAGCACGTCGAAGCTGTCGGCATCGGTCATCTCGTCGGTCGCGTCGCCGCGACCCGGTGCGAAGGGCACCGCGACATCGTAGCCAGCCGCCTTGATCGCTTTCTCAAGGCCAACGTTGCCCGCCAGAACGATCACGTCGGCCACCGAGGCCCCGGCTTCGGCCGCAATCGGTTCGAGCACCGAGAGCACCTTTTGCAGGCGCGCGGGCTCGTTGCCCGCCCAGTCCTTTTGCGGAGCGAGACGGATATGCGCGCCATTGGCGCCGCCGCGCATGTCCGAGCCGCGATAGGTGCGCGCACTGTCCCAGGCGGTCGAGACCAGCTCGGCCACCGACAGGCCCGAAGCTGCGATCTTCGCCTTCACCGCATCCACGTCCCAACCG
Source organism: Thioclava marina (assembly GCF_002020135.1). Classification (GTDB taxonomy): domain Bacteria; phylum Pseudomonadota; class Alphaproteobacteria; order Rhodobacterales; family Rhodobacteraceae; genus Thioclava; species Thioclava marina. The sequence continues at coordinate 428,785 of NZ_MPZS01000003.1, forward strand.
GTCGAACCGGCGGGCACCGGATCTTGCCAGATCAGGTCTTCCGCAGGCACCCACGGGCCCTTGTAGCGGACCTTCGGGCCCATGTCGCGATGGGTCAGCTTGAACCAGGCGCGGGCGAAGGTGTCCTTGAAATACTCGGGATTGGCCATGAACTTCTGGCAGATCGCGTTGTAGATCGGATCGACCTTCATCGCCATGTCGGCATCGGTCATCATCGGCATCCGGCGCTGGGTCGGGTCCGAAGTGTCGACCGGCATGTCCTCTTCGGCGATCTCGACAGGCTTCCATTGCTTCGCGCCCGCGGGGCTCTGGGTGATTTCCCACTCATGGCCGAAGAGCATGTCGAAATAGCCCATGTCGAATTCGAGCGGTTTCGTCGTCCACGCGCCTTCCGGACCGCCGGTGATCGCGTTGGTCGCCAGCCCTTTCATGTTCGGGTTGAACCAGCCAAGGCCCTGCTGATCGACATCGGCCGCTTCGGGTTCGAGGCCGAGCGCCGAGGCGTCGCCATTGCCGTGGCATTTGCCGACGGTGTGGCCGCCTGCGGTCAGCGCGACGGTTTCCTCGTCGTTCATCGCCATGCGCGCGAAGGTCTCGCGCACCTGCGCTGCCGTCTTCATCGGGTCGGGCTGGCCGTTCACGCCTTCGGGGTTCACGTAGATCAGGCCCATCTGCACCGCGGCGAGCGGGTTTTCCATCGTGTCGGGCTTGTCGACATCCGCATAGCGCGCGTCCGAGGGGGCGAGCCATTCCTTCTCGGCGCCCCAATAGGTGTCCGTCTCGGGGTGCCAGATGTCTTCGCGACCAAAGCCGAAGCCGAAGGTCTTCAGACCCATGCTCTCATAGGCGACATTGCCGGCGAGGATGATCAGGTCGGCCCAGCTGAGGCGGTTGCCGTATTTCTTCTTGATCGGCCAGAGCAGGCGACGGGCCTTGTCGAGCGACGCGTTGTCGGGCCAGGAGTTCAGCGGTGCGAAACGCTGGTTGCCGGTGCCGCCACCGCCACGCCCGTCGGCCAGACGATAGGAGCCTGCCGCGTGCCAGGCCAAACGGATCATCAGACCGCCATAATGGCCCCAGTCGGCCGGCCACCAGTCCTGGCTGTCGGTCAGCAGCGCATGCAGATCGGCCTTCACGCCTTCGAAATCGAGTTTTTCGACTTCCTTGGCATAGTCGAAAGCCTGGCCGAGCGGATCGGTCTTGGTATCATGTTGGTGCAGAATGTCGAGATTGAGGGCGTTGGGCCACCAATCCATCACATTCGAGCCCATGGCAGTATTGCTGCCATGCATCACCGGGCACTTGCCCGAAGTGTTCACATCATTTCCGTCCATCTGGATCTCTCCCTAGCAAAAGCTGTCGCTTGGTCGTCCTGGGCGCGATCTGGCCCGGGGTGCCATCATCTTGAAGTGCGGTCGTCATCCGCAGCTGTGCGACGGTTGTATCAGGCTGCGTCATAAACAAAAATTCTAAATTCTAATCGTCTGTATAGTAAAACCTTATCGAGATTGCGCGATCAATGAAGTCAGACGGTTAGCCTTTTCGGCGAAATCATAGTGAGCTTCGTTGGTTTCAGTACCTGAACAACTTTCCATTCGCGTGACAATCCTCAGGCAAAATGCGCATTCGGGGCACCGGGTCATGTCGCGCTGTCTTGCGTTTCGGGGCGAATTCGCAGCGCGCGCAAGGCGTTGAGGATCACCGCCACGTCGATTGCTTCCTGAAGCAAAGCGCCTTCGACCGGCGTCAGATAGCCCAAAGCAGCCGCGATCATGCCCAGCACCGAAAGTCCGATCCCTGCGATGACGCTCTGGGTTGCGATCCGGCGTGCGCGGCGGGCGATCTCGATGCCCGGTGCGAGCCGGTCGACCCGGTCGACCAGCAGCACGACATCGGCGGCTTCGGCCGAGGCTGCGGCCCCGCGCGCGCCCATCGCGACGCCCACATCCGCCGCCGCCAGCGCAGGCGCATCATTCACCCCGTCGCCGACCATCATCACCGGCCCGTTCTTGCGCTCGGTCAGCACCGTCAGCACCTTTTGGTCGGGCGTGAGGCCTGCACGCAGTGCATCGAGCCCCAGCCCCGCGGTCACCACGCGCGCCACCTCGGCGCGGTCCCCGGTTGCAAGCAGGATCCGCTCGATCCCCTCCCGACGCAGTCGTGCGATCATCTCCGGGGCGCCCTCGCGCAGCGGATCGGCCATGACGAGATGGCCCGCCATATGCCCATCGACTGCCACCGCGACGAGGACCGAGCCGGTGGGGAACGCGCCATGCTCGCCCGCCGGTCGCCCGACGCGTTTGGCGACGAAGGCGTCTCCGCCGACGAGAACACGATGCCCTTCGATCTCTCCGATCACGCCCTCGCCGGGGATTTCCGCGACCTCGCTGGGCAACGGAAGGCTGAGGCCCTGCTCCTGTGCCGCCGCGACGATCGCCTGGGCGACGGGATGTTTCGAAGCCTGATCGAGTGCCGCTGCGAAGCGCAGGATCTCGGCGGTCTCCATGTCGTCGTGGCTGTCGATCGAAACGATCTGTGGACGGCCATCGGTCAGGGTGCCCGTCTTGTCGAGGATCAGCGTGCGGATGCGCGCCATCGCTTCGAGCGGTCTCGCCCCCTTGATCAGCACGCCGAATTGCGCCGCCCGCGACAGCCCCGCCACGAGGGCGACCGGCACGGCGAGGATCAACGGGCAGGGGGTCGCCACGACCAGCACCGCCACCGCGCGGATCGGATCGCCGGTGAACCACCAGGCCGCCAGCGCGATCGCGACGGTCACGGCGAGAAATCCCAGCGACCACTGATCGGCGAGCCGCGACATCGGCGCCTTGGAACGCTGCGCCTCTTCGACGAGACGCACGATCCCGGCATAGGTGCTGTCGCTGGCCATGCGCGTCGCGATCAGATCGAAGGCCTCGCCCGCATTGGTGGACCCGCTCAACGCCTCGTCGCCTCGGGCGCTGCGTACTGGCATCGGCTCGCCCGTCAGCGCGGAGGTGTCGAGAAAGGCGGTCTGCGATGCGATCGTGCCGTCGGCGGGCACCACGTCGCCCTGCCGGATCAGCAGCCGGTCGCCGGGGGCGATCTCGTCGAGCGGGATCTCTTCGAGCCCGCCATCGCGATGGCGAGTCGCCGTGCGCGGCACGCGCGAGAGAAGATCACGCATCTCGCGCCGCGCGCGCCCCTCGGCAAAGCTTTCCAGAAAGGTGCCGCCCGAATACATCACCGCGACCACCGCCGCCGCGAGTGTCTCGTCGAAGGCCAGGGCGGCACTCATCGACAGGGCGGCGACGATATCGAGCCCGACCTCGCCCTGCGCGATGCTCGAGACGATCTCGACCACCAGCGCGATCAGCGCGGGCAACACCCCCGCGATCCAGACGAGCCGTGCGATCTCGGGCTGGCCCGCGAAATGCAGGCCCAGACCGACCAGCAGCCCCGCGAGCGCGATCCCGAGAAATGCGACCTTCAACCGGTCAGTCGTCGTATGCTCCACCTCTGCGCCGCCCTTTCGCTTGCGTCCGGCGCGGGATGCGGGCGATGTGCCCGAGCCTGGCCAAGGGCAACCTGCGTCGAGAGCAGGCGCCGGTCAAGCTTTGCCGCAGGCGGATCTTTTTGCTGTGAGGCGCGGGGTCAGGCGTGGGGTCGCGCGGAGCGCTGATCCGCGCGCGGAAATTTCGGACCTTCAGCCCTTGCGCGCGGAAACGTCGCGGGGGGCTCGTCTTGCCCGCGCTATGCGCTGCAAATGCGATCCGAAAACGGAGGGCGATGAGGTTCAGTCTGCGCTCGCGTGCGCGGAGAATCCATATTTCCCGACCTGAGTCCGGTAATAATTCATCGTTTAGATTAGGTTGCGTTTCGTTTTTAAAGTGTCGTCTTTGGGTGATGCCCCGAAACGTCGAGCCATTGCGCAAACAGAAACGCGTGATCCCCAGACCGTGCCCCGACCGTGAACGGAGCGCTTTGGGCCCTTGTGAAGCGCGAGGGCTGAGCGAATAGTAGGCGCATGATCTGGAACGCCGTCAATGCGCTCGGCGGGGTCGGGTTGTTCCTCTTCGGGATGATCTGGCTGACCGAAGGGCTTCAGGGGCTCGCGGGGCAATCGCTGCGCCGCGTTCTCGCCCGTTTCACCAATACGCCGCTGAGCGGCGCGGTGACGGGGGCGGCGACAACCGCGCTGATCCAGTCGTCGAGCGCGACAACGGTGACGGCGGTCGGCTTCGTCAGCGCCGGACTCCTGAGCTTTCCGCAGGCGCTGGGGATCATCTTCGGCGCCAATATCGGGACGACGATGACGGGGTGGCTCGCGGCGATCCTCGGGTTCAAGCTCGATCTGGGCCAGATCACCATGCCGCTCATCTTCCTTGGCGCGTTCGCGCGGCTCTTCGGAGGTGCGAGGCTGCCGCTGATCGGCACGGCCCTTGCCGGGTTCGCGCTGATATTTCTTGGCATCGACGTGCTGAAATCGAGCCTTTCGGGGCTCGAGGGTGTGCTGACGCCGGCCGATTTCCCGAACGACGATCTTTTCGGCCGTTTGCAGCTGATCGGCATCGGTATCGTGATCACGCTCGTGACCCAATCCTCGAGCGCCGGGGTGACGACGGCGCTTGCGCTGCTGGGCGCAGGGGTGATCAACCTGCCGCAGGCGATGGCGCTGGTGATTGGGATGGATGTCGGTACGACGGGGACGGCGGCGCTCGCGACGCTCGGCGGCTCGACCCCGGCGCGGCGCACGGGGCTGTCACATGTGATCTACAACTGCCTGACCGGGGTGATGGCGTTTCTGCTGCTCGGGCCTGTCAGCGTGGCGCTCGGGCCCCAGGGGATCGGGCTCGACGGCCAGATCGCCCTCGTGGCTTTTCACTCCGGGTTCAATATCCTCGGCGTGGTGCTGATCCTGCCTTTCGCGCGTCCTTTCGCGCGGCTCGTGACCTTGATCGTGCGCGACAGGGGGCTTTCGCTCACCCGCAGCCTTGGCAAGGAAATGCTGAGCGACCCCAGGGCTGCAATGGATGCGGCGGTGTCGACGCATGAAGCGATCGCGAAGGCGCAATTTGCCTACCTCGCGCACCGGCTGCGTCACCGAGAGGATACGCGCGACGAGAAGGCGGAGCTGCGCGATATCCGCGCCGCGATTGCCGAGCTGCGCAGTTTCGTCGAGGCAGTCCCGACGCTGCAAAAGACCGATCCGGATGCGGCGCGGCTCTCCTCGATCTTGCATGCGCTCGATCACTTGCGGCGGCTGAATTTCCGTTGCGCTCAGGAGCCACGACTTGCGACCCTTCGCCGGGATGCGCGGTTGCGGCGGCTGGCCGGGCTGCTGGCGGGATGCGCGGGACTGGCCGCGCAGGACGTGGATCGCGCGGCGCTCGAGCATCGGCTGGACCGGCTCAGCCGGCTTTTGCGCAAGCAACGCGAGATCTATCGCGCCCGGATCGTGACGGGTGGATCGGGGCGGCTGAACGCCGAGGAGATGGGCGAGCGCCTCGATGCGATGCGCTGGCTCGACCGGGTGGGATATCACCTCTGGCGGATCGAATATCACCTGACCAAGATCAGCGATAGCCAGCTGCCCGTGTCGCCCGAACGCGAGGCCGCGGTCGAGGTGTTGAAGGATTGAGACTCCCTCAATCCCCGTCGAAATAGGCCTGCGTGCCGCGCGCCTCGACCGATTCCGCAATCCGCCGCAGCCCGTGGATATAGGCCGCTTCGCGCATCGAGAGCTTCATCTCGTTATGCAGCGCCCAGATCGCCTGGGTCTCGCGCTCCATCGTTTTCTTCAGGTGATCGGCGACTTCCGAGGCATCCCAGTAATAGCCGGACCGGTTCTGCACCCATTCGAGATGCGAGACCGTCACGCCCCCCGCATTGGCGAGGATGTCGGGGATGATGATGCGCCCGTCTTCGGTGAGTTTGCGGTCGGCTGCGGGGGCGATCGGTCCGTTGGCAAGCTCGAGGATCACCCGCGCTTTGACCCGGTCGCAATTTTCCAGCGTGATCTGACGCTCCAGCGCGGCCGGCACCAGCACGTCGCAGTCGAGTTCCAGCAGATCGGCATTGGTGATGTTGCGGGTCTTGCCGTGCCCCTTGGCCCCCTGAACCGAACCCGTCTCGTGCTTGTGCTGCATCACCGCGAGCGGGTCGAAACCTTTCTCGTCATAGATCCCGCCCGAAGAGTCGCTGATGCCGACGATGGTGTAGCCATCCGCATGCAGCAGCTTCGCGCAGTGATATCCGACATTGCCGAAGCCCTGGATCGCGACGGTGGATTTGTCCGGGTCAATCTCGAGCGAGTTCTCGAGATGGCGCAGTGCATGATAGCCGCCGCGCGCGGTTGCATCGACCCGGCCCACCGTGCCGCCGAAGGCCAACGGCTTTCCGGTCAGCGCACTGGGCGAGGCTTGCCCGGTGATCGAGCTGTATTCATCGGCCATCCAGGCGATGACGATCCCGTTGGTGTACATGTCCGGCGCGAGGATATCGCGATCGGGACCGACGAAGGGGGCGAAGGCCTCGATATAGGCGCGGCTGAGGCGCTCGAGCTCGGTCTGTGAAAGCTCCTTGGTGTTGACACAGACCCCGCCCTTGCCGCCGCCGAAGGGCAGGTTCGCGACCGCGCATTTGAACGTCATCCAGAAGGCGAGCGTCTCGATCTCGTCGAGCGAGACGTTGGGGTGAAAGCGGATGCCGCCCTTGGTCGGCCCGCGCCGGTCGTTATAGCGGCAGCGCCAGGCCTTGAAGGCGCGTCGGCTGCCATCGTCCATGCGGATCAGCAAGGTCGCGGACAGGGTCTCGCGCGGCCATTTCAGTTCCTCGAACACATCGGGGTGGATGTTGAGCTGGTCGCAGGCCGTGCGCAGGCTCTCGCGGGCCTTGGCGAGCATCGGCCGCTCCGGCGTGGTCGTTTCTGCGGGAGGGCTGTCCTTTGCGCGCATCGGGTCGGGCTCCGTCTCAGGTCGGTTCATGGCCCGAACTCTAGAGGAGGGGCAGGGCGGGGGTCCATCCCGATCTGGCATGCATGCGGCATTAGGCGGCAGCGAGCCCGAGCGGCGTCGCACTCCGCTTTGCTCACGATCGCTCAAGAAAAGTTTACCTGACGTGATGGATCTGTGCGGATCAACGGGTTGAAAGCCGGACGCCGGCTCTAGCTGATGGGGCGACCGAACGGGGGAGGAGCAAGACAGCCCGGTTCGGCAGGAGGACAGAGAAATACACCAGAAAACAGCCCCGGGCGCTCGGCCTAGGGGCGAGGCCTCTTGCACCCATCCGCACGGATCACCGGAGCGGAAGGCTGGAGGCGTGTTTCGGAAAAACCAGGGAGGATGGTTCATGAAGAAAGCAATCACCGCAAGCGTCAGCGCGCTCGCGATCAGCCTCGGCGCAGGGGCGGCGATGGCGCAGGACGCGATCTCGGACGGTGTCGTCAAGATCGGCGTGCTGGGCGACATGTCGGGTGTCTACTCGACCGGTTTCTCGGGCAAGGGCGCGGTCGATGCCGTCAAGATGGCGGTGCGCGATTTCGGCGGCACGGTGCTGGGCAAGCCGATCGAGGTGATCTCGGCCGACCACCAGAACAAGGCCGATGTGGGCTCCGCGACCGCGCGCCAGTGGATCGACCAGGATCACGTGGACATGATCGCCGACCTCACCAACTCGGCCGTGGCGCTTGCTGTGCAGCAGCTCGCTTCGGAGAAGCACACGCTGACCTTCGCCACGGGGGCGGCCACGTCGGCGCTGACCGGCAAGGAGTGCACCAATTACGGCATCCATTACGGCTATGACACCCATGCGCTGCCTGTGGGCACCGCGACGGCGGTCGTGAAGAACGGCGGCGACAGCTGGTATTTCATCACCGCCGACTACGCCTTCGGCCACGCGCTTCAGGACAACACCGCAAGCGTCGTCGAGACGCTCGGCGGCTCGGTCGTGGGCAGCTCCGACGTGCCGCTGGCGACGACCGATTTCTCATCCTACCTGCTTCAGGCGCAAAGCTCGGGCGCGAAGGTGATCGGTCTGGCCAATGCCGGCCAGGACACCGTCAACGCGATCAAGCAGGCCCATGAATTCGGCATCGTCGAAGGCGGTCAGCAACTCGCGGGCATGCTGGTGCTGATCTCGGACGTGAAGTCGCTTGGCACCGATGTCGCCAAGGGTCTGCAATTCACCTCGGGCTGGTATTGGAACCAGGACGACGCCTCGCGCAAGTGGAAGGAAGAATACGAGAAGTTCTCGGGTGGCGAAGCCCCGACCTTCCCGCACGCGGCCGACTACTCGCTGACCATGGCCTATCTGAAGGCGATCGAGGCGGCGGGCACGGATGATCCCGACAAGGTCCGCGCCGAGCTTGGCAAGATGAAGATCGACGACTTCTTCGCGAAGGGCGGCACGATCCGTCCCGATGGTCTGCTCGAGCACGACATGTATCTCCTGAAGGTCAAGGATGGCGGCACCGATCCGTGGGACGTGGCCGACGTGGTCCGCACGATCCCGGGCAACGAGGCCTATGCCTCGCTCGCCGACGGCGGCTGCCCGCTCGTCAACAACTGATCTGAACCAGAAACAGGGCGGGGGGCGCGGCTGCGTGCTCCCCGCCTCTTGACGTATCAGTTCGAAGGGCCCTGCATGAGCGATACCATCCTCGAGGCGCGCAACCTGACCAAGAGTTTCGGCGGCTTCGTTGCCGTCAACGGCGTGGATCTGTCCATCGCGCGCGGCGCGATCCACGCGATCATCGGCCCGAACGGCGCGGGCAAGACGACGATGTTCAACCTGCTGACCAAGTTCATCACGCCCACCTCGGGCGAGATCCTGTTCAACGGGAACGACATCACCCGCCGCAAACCCGCCGAGATCGCGAATATGGGCATCGTGCGCTCGTTCCAGATCTCGGCCGTCTTTCCGCACCTGACCGCCTTGGAAAACGTCCGCCTCTCGCTGCAGAAGAGCCTCGGGGTGAGCTACCAGTTCTGGCGCTCGACCAAGGTGCTGCATGATCTCGACGCGCAGGCGATCGCGCGGCTCGATCAGGTGGGGCTCGCCGATTATGCGCATCTCAAGGCGGTGGAGCTGCCTTACGGGCGCAAGCGCGCGCTGGAGATCGCGACGACGCTGGGGCTCGAGCCCGAGCTGATGCTGCTCGATGAGCCGACGCAGGGCATGGGCACCGAGGATGTCGGCGCCGTGACCGAGTTGATCGGGCGCGTCCGCGAAGGCCGCACCATCGTCATGGTCGAACACAACCTTGGCGTCGTGGCCGAGCTGGCCGACACCATCACCGTGCTCGCGCGCGGCGAGGTTCTGGCCGAGGGCACCTATGATCAGGTCTCGAAGAACCCGGCGGTGATGGAGGCCTATATGGGCGTCTCCGCCGAAGAGCAGGAGGCCGGCGCATGAGCACGCAGACCCTGACCAAACCGATGCTCAAGATCGAAGGGCTCCATGCCTGGTACGGCGAAAGCCACGTGCTGCACGGGATCAATCTCGAACTGGCGGAAGGCCAGCTGATCACGCTTCTGGGCCGCAACGGCGCAGGGCGCTCGACCACGCTGCGCTCGATCATGGGGATGGTGGATCGCCGAGAGGGCTCGATCCTGATCAATCGCGAAGAGTTCATTACCAAGCCCGCCCACCGGATCTCGCCCGATGCGCGGATCGGCTTTTGCCCCGAGGAACGCGGCATCTTCGCCTCGCTCAGCGTGGAAGAGAACCTGATGCTGCCGCCCACGGTGGGGGAGAACGCTATGTCGGTCGAGGAACTGTTCGAGATGTTCCCGAACCTCGCCAATGTGCGCAAGCGGATGGGCACGCGGCTCTCGGGCGGCGAACAGCAGATGCTGGCGATCGCGCGCATCCTGCGCACCGGCGCGCGGCTTTTGCTGCTGGATGAAATTACCGAAGGGCTGGCCCCGGTCATCGTGAAAACGCTGGGCCGGGTGATCCGAGACCTAAAATCGCGCGGCTACACGATCGTGCTGGTGGAGCAGAACTTCCGCTTTGCAGCCCCCTTGGCCGACCGTCACTACGTCATCGAACATGGCGAGGTGATCGACGTGATCGAGGCGGCCGAGGTCGAGGCCAGCATGGACCGGCTCAACCATTACCTGAGCGTGTAACGAGAATTCGGGCCGGGCAACCGGACCCGACAGGGAGGAAAAACCCGATGGATCCCATGATCCGACTGATCCTCGCCCAGGGTATGCTGGGCCTCAATAACGGCGTGTTCTACGCGATGCTCAGCCTTGGGCTCGCGGTGATCTTCGGCCTGCTGAACGTGGTGAACTTCGCGCATGGCGCGCTTTACATGCTGGGCGCGTTCCTGGCGCTAATCCTCTATTCGAACCTCGGGCCGTGGCTCGGGATCGACGCGCTGCATATCGGCTTCTGGCCCGCGCTGGTGCTCGCGCCGCTGATGGTCGCTGCTTTCGGGATGCTGATCGAGCGCTTCCTGTTGCGCCGTCTCTACAAGCTCGATCCGATCTATTCGTTGCTGCTGACCTTCGGGATCACGCTGGTGCTGCAAGGCGTGTTCATCAACTTCTTCAACGCCTCGGGCACGCCCTATCCGGGGATGCCCGACAGCCTGAAAGGCGTCGTCAATCTCGGCTTCATGATGTTCCCGAAATACCGGCTCTTCGTGATCGTCTTCTCGATCATCGTCTGCTTCGGAACCTGGTTCATCATCGAGCGCACCCATATCGGCGCGCGCCTGCGGGCGGGCACCGAGAACCCCGAGCTGGTGAAGGCCTTCGGGATCAACGTGCCGCTGATGGTGATGCTGACCTTTGGTTTCGGCACAGGGCTTGCGGGGCTCGCAGGCGTTCTGGCCGCGCCGATCTACTCGGTGAGCCCGCTGATGGGCGCGAACCTGATCATCGTGATCTTCGCGGTGGTGGTGATCGGCGGCATGGGCTCGATCCTGGGCGCGGTCGTCACCGGCTTCTCTCTGGGGCTGATCGAGGGGATCACCAAGGTCTTCTACGCGCCCGCCTCGAACACGGTGATCTTCCTCTTGATGGTCATCGTTCTGCTGGTGCGCCCGCAAGGGCTGTTTGGAAAACACGGATAAGGGAGGCGCATCATGACGGATATCGCTGAATTCGAAGCCGAAACTGCCCCCGAGACCGTGAAGCGCGGCCGGGTCGTGCAAGGGCTCGCCTGGGCGGTGCTGCTTGCCGCCGTACTGATCGCCCCGGCGTTCCTCTACCCGGTCTTCGCGATGCAGCTGCTGTGCTTCGCGCTCTTCGCGGCAGCCTTCAACCTGCTGATCGGCTTCACCGGGCTCTTGTCCTTTGGCCATGCCGCCTTCTTCGGTGGCGCGGCCTATATCGCGGGCCATGTGATCAAGGTCTGGGGCTTTCCGCCGATCCTGGGCATCCTGGCGGGGACGGTCTTCGCTGCCGCGTTGGGCTGGCTGGTCGGGATGCTCGCGATCCGCCGGCAGGGGATCTATTTCGCGATGATTACGCTGGCGCTGGCGCAGATCGTCTATTTCTTCGCGTTGCAGATGCCCTTCACCGGCGGCGAGGACGGGTTGCAGGGCATCCCGCGCGGTCACCTGCTTGGCGTGATCGATCTGAGCCAGCCGCTCAACATGTATTACTTCGTGGCGGCCGTCTTCCTGATCGGCTTCGCGGTGATCTACCGGGTGGTGCATTCGCCCTTCGGGCAGGTCTTGCAGGCGATCCGCGAGAACGAGCCTCGCGCGCTGTCGCTGGGCTATAACGTGGATCGGTTCAAGCTGCTGGCCTTCGTGCTCTCGGCCGGGCTTGCGGGGCTTGCGGGCTCGACCAAGGCGCTGGTGTTCCAGTTCGCCTCGCTGACGGATGCGCATTGGCAGATGTCGGGCGAGGTGATCCTGATGACCCTGCTCGGCGGCATGGGGACGATCTTCGGGCCGGTCGTGGGTGCGGTGATCGTGGTGGCGCTGCAGCATATGCTCAGCGGCATAGGATCGTGGGTGCAGGTCGTCATCGGTGGCACCTTCATCGCCTGCGTGCTGCTGTTCCGCCGCGGGATCGTGGGCGAGATTGCCCGGATGCTGAAGGTGGGTGGCTGGCTCTGAGCCCAACCCCGCCATTGAAACCGCGAACGGCGGGGGCGAGGCAATCGCTCCCGCCGTTTCGGTTTCCGGCCCGGCGTCATGTCCGAGTGAGAGCGATGAAAGCTTCGGCGAAACCGCTCTCAGCCCTCGCGCCAACGCGCGTCGATCTTGCGGTTGATCCAGGCCAGCCCCGCCAGCGCGAGGCCGAGCCCGACGAAGGAGGCCACGCGCGTCAGGCCCGAAAGCCCGCTCATGTCGAGAAGGAAGACCTTGACGATGGTCAGGGCAACGCCGCCCATGGCCAGTCGCCGCAACGGTTCGGAACGACGCATGACCGCGATGGCGAGAACGCTCAGTGAGACCAGAAGCATCGCCAGGGTGTAGCTGTAGAGTTCGCCGTCGGAGGGGCCGGGCGCGGACAGGTCGCGGCCGCGCCACAGCCTGCGGATCTCGAAAAATCCCCAGATCAGCGCTATCGCGGCCGCACCCGGAACGAGGACGCGCTGTAGCAGCCGAGCGAGCCGTTCTTGCCGCCGCCCCATCGCCCAGGCGCCAAGCGCGAGCGTCAGCGCAAGCGGCAGGAAGGCCAGCGCGAGCCCGTCGAAGACCGGCGGCCCGTTGACCTCGATGCCCGTCGCGAAATTGGCCATCCAGCTTGTCGTGCCGATCTCGATGGCCGCAAGGCCCGCGGCGGTGACGCCGGAAATCGCGGCAAAGACCGTCCGGATCACGCGCGCCGCGCGTGTCGAGGAGGGAAGCCGCCAGACCTGAGCGAGAGCGACGGCCGCCCATGAGGCCGCACAAAGCCCGGGCAGCCAGAAATTATGCCCGTCAAGATCGACATAGCGGGTAATGGCAAGCGTCAGGGTCATCGCCAGAGTGGTCAGCAAGGCGGACTCGGCCACCGCAATCAGGACGGGACGGCCCTTGCGGGTGATCCGTCGCGTCGCCTCGAACCCTGCCATTGCACCAAGATAGGAGAGCGCGAACTCTGCCCAGCTTGCATCCTCGATCGCGTAGAAGAAACCGGGATCGATCAGCAGCCGATAGCCGATCACAGCCGCTCCGAGCTGCGCGACCCAACTCAGAACGCGCAGGTCGAAGCGCCGGTCGATCAGGCTTGCAAGCACCATCAGCAGCGCCAATGCGAGGGTCAGCGCGGCTTTGGTCAGCAGCAGGAAGAAAGCCAGCGCGATCATCAGGATCGCGGCTGCCGCGAGAAGCCCCAGATCGCGTGGCCGCGAGGCGCCGGCCCGTGCGCCGCGTCGTTGCGCAAGCAGCACCATCATCGCCGCCCCCGCCATCGCCGCGAGCGCCCAGGGGTAATTTCCGATCACCGCGCGCGGGTTCCAGAGGAACTCGATCACCAGCGCGCTCGCGGGCACGATCGCCGAGGCTGCCAGCGCCCAGGGCAGGGCGCGAGCCGGGGCATCGACTTCGGGGCGCGTGGCGATCAGGTTGAGCCGCCAGGTCGCCGTCGCCGCCATCAGCGCCACCGCCCCCATCAGCCACCAGAGCGTCGCAGGCATCGGCGTTTCGGGAGCCGCATCGAGGAAGGCACGGAAGGTCCGGTAGATTTCGCCCTGCTGACGGGGTTGCACGGCAAGCGCTGCAAGGAAGGCGATGCCGGGCAGGGCGATCGTCAGATCCAGCGTCGGGGCGCGATAGAGCCAGAACGTGATCGCAAGGAAGATCGCGGTAAGCGCGCCCATCCCGAGGGCGAACTCGGTCGGGTTGGAGCCGGGATCGAGCGCAATGACGCTCGCCCCGAGGGTCGCGATCAAGATGCCCGCCGCGCCGAGCAGGGTCGGGAAGTCCGGGCGTTGATCCTTGCGCCAGCGGTGAAGTGGCACGCCATCGAAGGCGGGAACAAGGTGGCGTTCGGGCAAAACGAGCGCGCCAAGCCCGAGCGCGAAAGCCGCCCCGAGCAGACCGGGCGCGGAGCTCACGTCAAGATGCACGAGCGAAAGCCCCGTACAGGCGAGCACGAGTGCGAGCGCCGAGACCCAGGCCCAATGGCGAAAGCTGTCGATCGCGAGCCCGGCAAGCCCGATGATCGCGAAATAGGCGTAGAAGGGCGTGGCGTCGGTGTCGCTCGCGCTCACGAGGAAGGGCGCGCCGGTCGCACCCAGCAGCCCGACCGCAGGCAGGACCGCGCCGTAAAGCCAACCCATCAGCACAGCGCCCGCGGCAACCAGCGCGACGCCCCCGATCGCGGCGCCGGGGCCGATCAGACCATAGAGCGCATTCGCGGCTAGAATCCCGATGAACAGCACGACCACGCCCGCCCCGCCAAAGATCGAGGGCAGGTGCTTTGTGCTGGGTGTCGAGACATCGCCGAATTTGCGCCGCAGCCATTCGCCGCCGCCGATCAGCGCGAGCCCGAGGATCAGCGCGCCGATCACCCGCAAAGGGGGCGTCAGCAACCCGCGCTCGACGCCGTATTGCACCATGAAAAGACCGCCGAAGATCAGCGACAGCGCCGCCACGGCCAGTGTCCAGTTCGTGCGCAGCCAGTTCCCCAGACGCGCGAAATTCTCTGTGCGCAGGACATAGGCCTTCGACGGCTCCCGGGTCTCGGGCATGATCGGAGGAGGCGAAACCCCGGAAGTCTGCCAGGGGCCTTCAGTCGCTTCGGGGCGGGGCGGAACCGGGGGCGGGGTGGCGGACTGCCGATCGGAGGTCTCAGGTGTCGACGTCGCTTCGGGCTCTCCCAACTTCGCTTCGAGCTGTGCGATACGCTCTTTCAGGCTTCGGATGGTGAACAGTGCGTAAGGCAGGCCGATGAGGATCAGCAGCCCGTAGATCACTCCGATCAGGCCGAGAAGAAACATAGTGTTCTCCGTTGGATGGGCGGCGAAGTTCACCTGAGTTGGCAAAGCTTCGCGCGGGACCGCCCCGAAATCAAGCATTGGTGAGTGGGCGCGTGCGCGGACAGAGGCGGGATCGGGAGCCGTGGCGGGGTTCCGTTTTACGCTGGCAGCTTTAAGTGTTCATATTAAATATATGAATTATAACGAAATACGTGGTCAGAAGGACTTGAGCCTTTGCGTGGTTTCCGGATCGAGGAATCCGGTCACGGTCGCGTCGGTCTCAAGCTGAAGGGCTCGATGCAGGTCCGGCATCGCGACCGCATTGAGCACGCGCTTCATCGCGCGCAGCGCCAGGGGCGGCAAGGCGGACAGACGTGCGGCGACCTCGGTGGCGTGCTCTATCAGTTCCTCATCCTCGACCACCTTCCAGGCCACGCCGATCCGCGCCAGCTCTTCGGCACTGTAACGCTCTCCGAAGATCAGCATCTCACGCGCCTTGTTCAGCCCGACCAGCGCGGGCAGCAGTGCCGTGACGCCGCCGGTGACAAAGAGATTGAGCGAGACCTCGGGGAAGAACCCCGTCGCGCTGCGCGCCCAGATCGGGAAGTCGCAATTGATCGCCCATTCGAAGCCACCGCCCACGGCCCAGCCATTGATCGCGCCGACCACGGGTTTCGCACCGAGCGTGATCGCATGGGTCGCGCGCTGGATCGCCTCCACCAGATCGCGGGCGTCTTCCTCGCTCTCGGGATGGGTGTGGGCCTTTCGGTCGTCGCCCGCGCAGAAGGCCTTGCCCGCGCCGGTGAAAATGATCGCGCGCGTCGCGCGATCGGCATTGGCATCCTCAAACGCCTTTGCGACATCGTCGATCAGCGCGCGGTTCATCGCGTTGAGCCGCTCGGGGCGGTTGAGCGTAATGGTGCGAACGCCGTGGTCGCCGAGCGTGCTGAAAACGGTTTCATAGCTGAAATCGGTCATCGGTAGCTCCGGATCACGCGTTTCGTCTTGCCCTCGGTGCGCGGGAAACTGTGCGCGGGGCAGAGGGTGACGGTGGCGCTTGCGCCAAGGCGCGTCTTGATCGCCTGCTCGACCTTGTAGCGCAGCGCCTCTGAGACGGGCACGCCTTCGGCAAGCTCGGCCTGAACGGGCAGGGTGTCATGGGGCGGGGGCGCATCGAGTGTGATGCGATAGTCGCCCGAGAGCTCCGCGATCTCGTTGAGAACGGCCGCTACCATCGAGGGGAACATGTTGAGCCCGCGCACCACCACCATGTCGTCCGAGCGTCCGACCACCGAGAACCGAAAGCCTGTGCCGCCGCAAGCGCAGGGCTCGGTCGCGTCGATCTCGATGATGTCGCCGGTGCGAAAGCGCACAAGTGGCTGGCAATCGCGTGCCAGGTGGGTCAGCACCAATTCACCTCGCGCGCCGGGTTCCAGCGGTAAGGGCGTGCCGCTCTCAGGCTCGATCAGCTCGGGGTGGAGAACATCGGCAGCCATGAAATGCAGCCGCGTGTCCTGCGCGCATTCGGCGGCGAAATTCGAGAACACGTCCGAGACACCGTAATTGGCGTTGCGCGGCTCCATCCCCCAGGTCTCGCGCAGCCGGGTGCGGAAGGCGGGGTCGTCGAGCCCGGGTTCGCCTCCGAAAAGCCCGAGCTTCAGCCCAAGATCGCGCGGCTTCAGCCCGGGGAAACGCTCGGCGAGGACCCGTTCGAGCACCGCCGGATAGGAGGGTGTGCAGGAGATCGCGGTGATGCCGACCTCGCGGATCGTGCGGATCAGCAGATCGGTCGCGCCCACGCCGAAGGGCACGACCAGCGCGCCGGTCGCCTCCAGCGTCATGTGATCGGTCAGCCCGCCCATCCACATCTGGTAATTGAGGCAATGCACCACCGTATGATCGGGCCCAAGCCCCGCCGAGGCATGGCAGCGCCCGCCGACCTCCTGCGTCACCTGCGCGTCGCGGGCCGAGAGCGCGAGGTTCATCGCCTGACCGGTCGTACCCGAGGTGCGATGCAGCCGGTTCGCGAGGCTGCGCGGAGCTGCGAGATAATCCCCGAAAGGCGGATGGGCGGCCTGTGAGAGGCGCAGCTGGGTTTTGTCCGAAAGCGGGAGCTCGGGCAGATCGCGCAGGTCGCGCGGCGGCTCGTGCCCGTCCCAGAGGGTTTGATAGAAGGGCGAATGGGCCGCGACATGGGCGCGCTGCGTCTCCCAGGTCTGCGCGATATGTGGCGCGAGATCGGCCATCGACAGGCGCTCGGCCCCCTTGATCGCGCTCATGGCATCATCCCCCGTTCCCAGATCAGCGACAAGGTTTCGAGCGTGGCCTCGCGGTCGCTAGAGAGAGCGATCAGCGTGGGGTCGCGCGACAAAAGAAGGCTCGAGAGATACTGATCGACCATCCCCCCGAGCGCATAGGCGCGCCGCATCAGCTCGTCATGTGGGATCGTCTCGGTCCGCCCATCTTGCCGCATCCGGCGCTCGACGGCGGCCACGACGGTTTCGATCCACTCCCGGTTCAGGCGCTGGAAGGCCGCGCTTGCCTCGGGAAAGGCGTCGATGTGATGCACGAGGCAGCGCATGAGACCGCGGTTCTGCTCGAACAGATCGAAATAGGCGCGCGTGGCGGCGCGCGGGGCGGCCTCGGGCAGAGCCGCGCTCGCCGCGCGCATCGCCGTTTGCACAAAGAGGGCGAAATCGCTCAGCAGCGTGTCGAGCAACACCGCGCGGTCGGGGAAGTAGAGATAGAAGGTGCCGTTCGACACACCAGCCTTTTCGCAGATCGCCGAGATGGTCAGATCCTGCGGTCCGCTGCCATCGAGCACCGCACAGGCCGCGATCTGGATCTGAGCGCGGGTCCGTTCGCCCTTGGGGCGGCCCGCGCTGATCGTCGCGAGATGGGTGGGGTAGGAGAGGATCGGGAGATCCTTCGGGGCGGGGCGAGGATACATCTCTGGTGATTCCTGAAACTGACGTCATTTTCATAAAATGAGAGATGCCCAAGCGTCAAGCGTGGACGAAGAGGGCGGCGTTCAGACCGGCAGTCCGGTCAGCCGCGCCACGAGTTCGGTTGCGTTGCGCGCGCCGAGCTTGGCTTGCAGCCGCGCGCGATGGGCCTCGGCGGTGCGCGGCGAAAGGTTCAGAAGCCGGGCGATCTCCTTGTTCGTCCGCCCCTCGGCGAGAAACGCCGCGACCTGCCGCTCGCGCACCGTCAGATCCACCACGGGGCGCGATTCCGAGATATCGGCGAAGCTCCAGATCGCGCGGGTGAACGGATCGTCGGGGGTGAGCGACTGGCCCCGGACCCGGCACCAGAACAACCCGCCGTCGCGGCGCTGCATGATCCGCTCATCGGCATAGCGCCCGGTGTCGAGCATCTTCTGCCGACCGATCTCGCCGATACGCTGGAACTCCTCGGCCGAAGGGTAGAGCGCGGCCAGCGAACGCCCCGCCAGCTCCTCGGCCCCATAGCCGAAGGTCTCGCAAAACCGCGCGTTGCATCGCTCGATCACCCGGTCGCAGGTGAGTGCGAGGCCCACCGGCGCGTGCTCGAAGGCCAGCGCGGCTGCCTCTGCCTCCTCTTGCTTGCCCATCCCTGCAATGCCTCCCCGATTGCGTAATTCTACGAATAGAGCGGGTACGCTGCAGTTGCTAGTCTGCGGCGAAATCGCGGGAGGAGGATGAGATGGACGCGAAAATCGTGGGCTGGGGGCATACGCAATTCGGACGGCTCGAGGGGCAGACGCTCGAGGATCTGATCCTCGCGGCGGGCGGGCAGGCGCTCGATCATGCGGGGATCGACCCTGGCGAGATCGACGGCATCTGGCTGGGCCATTTCAACTCGGGGCTGGTGCCCGATGGTTTTCCCAGTTCCCTCGCGCTGGGGCTTGACGAGCGGCTGCGCTTCACTCCGGCCACGCGGGTCGAGAATGCCTGCGCGTCGGGCTCTGCCGCGATCTATGCCGCGCGCGACGCAATCCGCTCGGGCCGGGTGAAGGCCGCGCTGGTGATCGGAGCGGAGAAGATGACCGCGAAGGACACCGCGGGCGTGACCGAGGCTCTGGCCGGGGCGTCCTACCAGGCTGAAGAGGCAGGCGTTTCCTTCCCACAGATCTTCGCGCGCTTTGCCCAGGCCTATTTCCAGGCGCATGGGGATCGCTCTGCCGCGCTTGCCCGGATTGCGGCGAAGAACCACCACAACGCGCTGGCCAATCCGCTTGCGCAGATGCGCAAGGAGGTGGGGTTCGAGTTCTGCAATACCGTGAGCGAGCGCAACCCGATGATCGCCGCGCCGCTGCGGATGACCGATTGCTCGCTGATCTCGGACGGGGCGGCGGCGCTGGTCATGGTGGCCGAGGATCGCGCGGGCGATTTCGCCAATCGGATCGGGTTCCGCGCCGCCCAGCAGGTCAATGACTACCTGCCGATGTCGCGCCGGGATCTTCTGGCTTTCGAAGGACCGGTAGAGGCCTTCGCGCGCGCCTATGCGGAGGCGGGAATCGGCGTGAAGGATCTCTCCTTCGCGGAGATCCATGACTGTTTTACCATCGCGGAACTGCTTGTTTATGAGGCCATGGGGCTGGTGCCGCGCGGGGCGGGCGCCCGCGCGATCGATGAGGGATTGGTGACGCGCGAAGGGGCGCTGCCGGTGAACCTCTCGGGCGGGCTCAAGGCCAAGGGGCATCCGGTTGGCGCGACGGGCGTGTCGATGCACGTTCTGGGGGCGATGCAGCTCACAGGGCAGGCGGGCGAGATGCAACTGCCTGGCGCGGAGCTTGGCTGCGTGTTCAACATGGGCGGGTCGGGCGTCGCGAATTACTGCTCGATCCTCGAGGCGGAGCGCGCGGAATGAACCCGGCGGAGTGGCTCGTCCGCACCGCAATTCGTCGCCCCCGCGCGCCTGCGCTGATGCGTGGCGAGGAGGTTCTGGCCGATTACGCGCAGTTTGCCGACAGGGCCGCGCGGATCGGGACGGGGCTTGGCGCGCGCGGGATTGCGCCCGGAGACCGGGTCGCGATCTTCATGAAGAACCGCACCGAATATCTCGAGGCGCTTTACGGCGCGTGGTTCGCGGGCGCGGTGGTGGTGCCGATCAACGGCAAGCTGCATCCGCGCGAGGCCGAGTGGATCATCGAGGCTTCGGGGGCGAAGCTGACCTTCGTCACCGCCGATCCCGGGGTCGAGCTGCACAGCGAGACGCTCGATATCGAAAGCCACGCCTATCGCGCACTGATGGAGCATGCGCCGATGGCCGCGCCCGTGCCGATCGAGGCCGATCAGACCGTCTGGCTGTTCTACACTTCCGGCACGACGGGGCGGCCCAAGGGGGTGAAAATTACCTCGGCCAATCTCCAGGCGATGTGCCTTGGCTATTTCACCGATGTGGACAGCGTCGAGGAGCAGGATGCGATCCTCTACGCAGCGCCGATGTCGCACGGGGCAGGGCTTTACAATTTCGTTCATGTGATGCGCGCGGCGCGTCATGTGGTGCCACTCTCGGGCGGGTTCGAGGCCGAGGAAATCCTG
This sequence comes from Thioclava marina, assembly GCF_002020135.1. GTDB lineage: Bacteria > Pseudomonadota > Alphaproteobacteria > Rhodobacterales > Rhodobacteraceae > Thioclava > Thioclava marina. Next base: position 449,163 of record NZ_MPZS01000003.1, read on the forward strand.
GATCTCGCACCGCGTCTCGGGAATGTCTCGATGTTCGCCGCGCCGACGATGATCCGCCGACTCGTCGATCGCGCCAAGGCGAGCGGGTCGACCGGAGAGGGGATCAAGACGATCGTCTATGGCGGCGGACCGATGTATTTGGCCGATATCGTCGAGGCGGTCGAGGTGATGGGGCCGCGTTTCGTGCAGATCTACGGCCAAGGCGAGAGCCCGATGACGATCACAGCGCTCTCGCGCGAGATCGTTGCCGATCGCAGCCATCCGCGCTGGCGCGAACGGCTCGCTTCGGTGGGGCTGGCCCATAGCCCGGTCAGCGTGCGGATCGCGGATGGCGACGGCAACCCGCTGCCACACGGGCAAACCGGCGAGATCCTCGTGCGTGGCGCTGCGGTGATGGCGGGCTATTGGGAGAACCCCGAAGCGACCGCGCGTGCGATCCGCGACGGCTGGCTGTGGACCGGCGACATGGGGGCGATGGATGCGGACGGGTTCGTCACGCTTCAGGACCGCTCGAAGGATGTGATCATCTCGGGCGGCACGAATATCTACCCGCGCGAAGTCGAAGAGGCGCTGTTGCTGCATCCCAGCGTGCACGAGGCGGCGGTGATCGGCACGCCCGACGTGGAATGGGGCGAGAGCGTTCTGGCCTTCGTCACCCCGGCCCCGGGGAGCGCGATCGACCCTGCTACGCTCGATCGCCACTGCTGCGAGAGCATCGCGCGTTTCAAGCGCCCCAAGGCTTACCGCGTCGTCGCGGCGCTGCCCAAGAACAATTACGGCAAGGTTCTCAAGACAGAGCTGCGCCGGATCATCGAGGAGGAGAGAGAATGACGCAGCTTCAGGGAAAGACCGCGCTGGTGACGGGATCGGTGCAGGGGATCGGGCTTGCGATCGCCGAGGCGCTGGCCGGGGCGGGGGCGCGGATCGCGCTGCACGGGCTGGCCGGTCCCGAACAGGTGTTCGAGGTTACGCAAAAGCTCAAGGCTGCGGGCGCGCCGGAGGTGAGGTTCTTCGATGCCGACATGGCCGACCCTGCGGCGATCGACGCGATGATGGATTCGGTGGCGGACTGGGGCGGGGCGGATATCCTCGTGAACAACGCGGGCATCCAGCGCACGGTGAGCCTGGCTGAGGCCGCGCCAGAGATCTGGGACGCGGTGATCGCGGTGAACCTGTCGGGCGCCTTTCACACGATGCGTCGCGCGCTGCCCGAGATGGCGGCGCAGGGCTATGGCCGGGTGATCAATATCGCCTCGGTGCACGGCCTTGTGGCCTCGGTCAACAAGGCGCCCTATGTGGCCTCGAAATTCGGTCTCGTCGGGATGAGCCGGGTCGCGGCTTTGGAATATGCGACCGCGGGCAGCAAGGCCTCTGGCGGGGTGACGGTCAATTGCATCTGCCCGGGTTGGACCGAAACCGAGATCCTCGCGCCCCAGATCGCCGAGCGGGCCTCTGCCCATGGCGGGGATCGCGCGGCGGGGGTGGCAGCGCTTCTGGCCGAGAAGCAGCCGACGCAACGAATGTCGGACCCGTCCGAGATCGGGGCGCTCGCGCTGTGGCTCTGCGCGCCGATCGCCCATAACGTGACCGGAACCTCGATCCCGGTCGATGGGGGCTGGACGACGCAGTAGGGCGGTGCCGGGGGGCAGGCGCCCCCCGGATCACTCTCCCCAGTTCAGCCGGATATCGTGGCGGTAGCGATACTGCGGCGGCAGCGTCGGCGCCGTGGCTTCGTCGATCTCGGCATGGACATTGGCAGGCGGCGTCACCGTCGCGTCGCGCCCGAAGAGGAAGCTCTGCTCGACCACGAGCACCCGATAGGCCTTGTTCAGCGCCAGCGCGCGCTCGCGCGAGGGGGTGATGAGATCATAGACCGTCTTGCCCGCCATCGCCTCGGTGTTGACGCGGCCATCGGGCGTGAACCAGCGCGCGATCATCTCGGTATTGGAGCGAAATTCATCCCCGCCGCCGCTGCGTTCGAGATATTGCGCGATCTCGCCCATGCTCTCGCCCAGATTGGGCACGTCGCGCTGGCTGTGCAGGTCGATATAGCCCCAGCCCTTCGCCCCGGTGATCTTGCGCGGGAAAGCCCAGGTCTGGTCGATATTGGCGCCCGTCGTAGTGTGGCAGCCGCGGCAGAAGAACAGCTCTTCATTGGTCTGGCGGCGCAGGCGGCCCGTCTCGTCCTCGATGAAGGCCAGAAGCGTCCAGCCCATGCCGTTATCCATCCCCTTGTCGCCAAGGTCGACATAGCGCGGCAGATTCTCGTCGAGCTTTTCCTGACGTTCATTGCCATAGCGCGAGGCGATCTGCGGGATCGAGAGGGCGCGGGTCTTCACCATGTAGCGCAGTTCCTTCATGCGCGGCGGTGTGGTGATCGCGTCATTCTCGCCAAGCCCCACATATCGCACGGAATGCAGGAATTCGGTGCCTTCGGGGTAGAGCATCCGCTGCACGGGCTCATCCGAGGCCGCCCCGAGATAATGCGCGCTGCGCTTGATCGTGGCCGTTTTCCCGAGCGTCCCGTCGCCATCGAGATCCACGCCGAGCGCGGCTTCATCGACCTCGGGCATGCTGATCGCGTCACGGTCCTGAAAGGCCATCTCCAGAAGCGCGAGATTGGCGAAGTAGAGATCACGGCTCTTGCGCCCGTCCGTGTCCGTGTAGAACGGCGCGGGCAGGCGGATCAGCACGTCATCGGTCGAGCCGTTCGTGGGCCAGAAAGTCGAGGGCTGCGGTTTGTAATTGAACGCGACCCACCACGAGCCATCCCGCGCGAGGCCATCGGCGTCGAAGGCGCCTGCGCCGTCGGCATAGCCATCCAGATCCGGGATCCAGCCCTCGAAGCCTTCCGCGCGCAGGCGTCCGGCCAGATCGGAATAATTGTCCTGTCCGATCCAGTCGAGGATCGCCGCATCCGAAATCGCCGCGACCTTGGCCGAACGGTCGATGAAGAGATTGGCGTAATGGTTGGTCATGCCCGCTTCCGAGAAAGCGTATTCCGCCTGCAAACCGCCGTCCTGCATGAAATTGGGGCGCTCCCGGTCGGTGTTCGACTGGTGGCAGACATAGCAGGGATTATAGCGCCCCTCGATCTCGGTGTAGCATTGCGGCGGGATCGGGGCCTCGGGATTGTAGCGCCGTCCGGCCTCGGCGAGATCCTCGGAGGCAGGCCGCAGCGCCATCAGCGCGGCGGTGTCGAGCTTCGAGAGCGGTTGCGCGGCGGCCGCGAGCGGGGAGAGGGCGAGAAGCGCGCTCGCCAGACGATACAGCATGACAGTCTCGGGCTTGGAAAATGATAACCGGGGGCAGGTCGTGCCCGCCCCCGGTCGGATGTTTTCGGACGAGGCTTACATCGCGCTGCGATCGGGGGTGTAGAGCCACATCGCGTTGTTCTCGTGATGGCCGGTATCCTCACCGATCAGCACCTGGCCCGAGGGCAGGACGACGATGTTGTCGGGGTTCGAGATCGCGTTCACGTCGCAGGCATTGGTTTCGGCGTTCTTGTCATACGCGCCACCCGCCACGGCCGGGATCATCGTCGCGACGTTATAGGCCGCGTCGAGCTTCATCTCGTAGACGACGCCGCACTTGTTCTCGGCGACCTGCACGTCGCCCTTGTCATCGGCCATGCCCTTGGCGACTTCCGACATCGCCATGTACATGTAGGGGACCGAGCCGTCGGCCGCCGCGTCGAAGTTGATGTTCACGCCTTCCATCTTGCGGAATTCGGCGGTCGCACCCTTGGCCTTGGCGGCCTTGCGGCTTTCGAGGAAGGCCGCGCGGTCGTCTTTCGCTTCGCCCTTCGCCCAGGCTACGACGTCTTCGTCGGAGATGTAGGAGCTCTTGCCTTCGGCGTAATCGGCCTGGGTGATACCGTCATAGTCCGCGATCCACGCGGCGATATCGGCTTCGGTGCCATGGGCCAGCTCGATCCATTCGACATCGAACCCGCTTTCGGCCGCGGCGGTGCCCGGAGCGGTCTTCTGGGTCATCTTCGCGGCGTAGAGCGTGCCGGCCGAAAGATCGCCCGCCTCATCGGCGACGAATTTGAAGAACACGACATTGGTGCCGTCATCGGAGAGATAGACCGTCTTGCGATCGGGCATCACCACCGAGTTCTCATGCGAGAAGCGACCCATCGCGAAACGCTTGACCGGGGTGGCCTGACCCGCCGGATCGGCGATCTCGACGATGAAGCCGTAGCGGTAGGGGTTCGGATACTGGCCCAGATACTGCTCGAGCCCGGCCACATCGCCGATCTCTTCGAAGTTCGGGTTGTTCCAGTCGGCGGTTTCGTCGAAATACAGCTCTTCCGAGCTGAGCGGCGTGTTCCAGGGCGAGAGGGTGCCGAAGCAGTTCACCCAGGTGCCGTGCACAGCCGAGAAGTCGAGCATCATCGCGTCATTGGCGTCCGCGCTCCAGGTGCCGTCGGCCGCACGCGACAGCTTCACCCGCGACATGCCGCCGGGACGGTCTTCCCAGTTGGTGAAGAGATAGCCCGCATCCTCGCCGGTCGCGACGAAGGCGTTGAAGTCGGGATCGTTCGACGAGAGGATCTCGCCTTCCGCGTTGGTGATCTTGCCGATCTTGTCGAAGTCGCCTTCCTGCACCAGCACCTGGTATTTGCCCAGCGAGGTCTTCACGACTTTCTTGTCGTCGCCTTCGGGAACGTCCGACGCCTTGGCCTTGAAATCCGCATTCGAGACGACGCCGATCGTCGCTTTGGCAAATTCGTTGCCCATGTCGTCGGCGGGGTGCTGGACGTTGAAGAACAGGTCGCCCTTTTCGAGGAACATGCCGGTGATCTCGCCGCCCAGCGGCACGGTGACCACGCGGGTGAGGGTCTCGGCAAGGACCGGCGTGCTCAACGCGGTCGACAGGACGAGCGAGGAAAGAAGAGTGGATTTCATGATGCGGCTCCCAGAGTTATCGCTACGGGGGGCTTTAGGGGGCGATTGTATCGGATTCCTCACGAACAGATAACAGAACTGTGAAACCCAAGGGACGGGGAAACGCGCTTGCCAAACTGCGCGGTGATCCGCCTTTCACGAGGGGGAAATCGCCGGGCAAGCGGCTTTCGCGAGGCCCGACCCTGCGCCTGTGCATCACAAAACGACGAGATTTCCCGGCCTTTGGCAGAGGGATCTTGCGGATTTTTTGGCGGCCTCCCGGAAATGAGATCGGATGTGTTCTCTTCCGTGTTCCCTCAGGGAATTGAAATGGCAGGAAAAAATCTTTCGCAATGGGTATCTGGGGGCGACGCTCTGCGCGGTGAGTCTCGGCGCAGTATCACGCCCGTTCACCGCTGCGCGATTGTTACATGGCTGTCAGAAAGCGCGCCCAGACCGGGTGGCAACGAAACGGGGTGCTCTCGTTTCGGCGTGAAATGACAGACAACGAGGATCGTTATCCCATGTTCAAATCCCGTCTTTCCCTCACCGCCGTGATCGCCGGTGCTTCGCTGGTCTCGGCTGTCGCGGCGCAGGCTGGCGACATCTCGGGCGCTGGCGCGACCTTCCCTTATCCGATCTATTCGGACTGGGCGAAAACCTACAAGGAAAAGACCGGCACCGGGCTCAACTATCAGGCCATCGGCTCGGGCGGCGGCATCAAGCAGATCGAGGCCCGCACCGTGACCTTCGGCGCCTCCGACAAGCCGCTGGGCGGCGATGAGCTGAAGGCCAATACGCTCGTGCAATTCCCGACCGTGATGGGCGGCATCGTCCCGGTCGTGAATGTCGACGGCATCAAGCCGGGTGAGCTGGTGCTTGATGGCGCGACGCTGGCCAAGATCTACGAAGGCAAGATTACCAAGTGGAACGATCCGGCCATCGCCAAGCTCAACGAAGGCGTGAAGCTGCCCGACGCGGCGATCGCGGTCGTCCACCGTTCGGACGGATCGGGCACCACCTTCAACTTCACCTACTATCTCGCTGCCGTCGATCAGGGCTGGAAGGACGATATCGGCGTCTCGACCGCGGTCGAATGGCCGGTGGGTCTGGGTGCGAAAGGCAACCAGGGCGTCGCCGCCAACGTCGATCAGACGAAGAACTCGATCGGCTATGTCGAATATGCCTACGCGCTGCAAAACCACATGACCTACACGGACATGATCAACAAGGACGGCAAGCGCGTGGCGCCCAAGGCCGACGCCTTCGCTGCGGCCGCCGCCAATGCCGACTGGTCGAGCCAGCCGGGCTTCGGTGTGATCCTCGCCAACCAGCCGGGCGAGGCGACCTGGCCGATGACGGCAGCGACCTTCATCCTGATGCATTCGGATGCCAAGGACGGCGCGGCGTCGGCTGACGCCCTGAAGTTCTTCGACTGGGCTTATGCGAATGGCGGCGCGGCTGCGGCCAAACTCGACTATATCCCGATGCCCGCCTCGGTCGTTTCGCAGATCAAGGCGGAATGGACGCAGATCAAGGGCAAGGACGGTGCCTCGGTCTGGGCGATGAACAACTGATCGCACGATCCCCCGCATGATCTCGGGAGGGCTGTTTCGGCGGCCCTCCCTTTGCCCGTTTTGAAGGGAGTGCAGAATGAGCGTCGTGACTGAGTTTGAGGCAGGTCCGCGCGCGGCCAACCCGGCGGCGCGATCCGATCGGGTCTTCGGCACGCTGACCTTTGCTGCCGCCGTGGTGGTGCTGTTGACCCTGCTGGGCGTGTTCGTCTCGCTGGCCATGGGTGCCTGGCCCGCCTTCCAGCATTTCGGAGCGAGCTTCCTTGTGACGGCGAAATGGAACCCGGTGACCGACAGGTTCGGCGCGCTGGCCCCGCTTTATGGCACGGTGGTCACCTCCGTGATCGCGATGCTGATCGCGGTGCCGGTGGGGCTCGGGATCGCGATTTTCCTGACCGAGACGTGCCCGCGCATCCTCCGCCGCCCGCTGGGGATCGCGATCGAGCTGCTCGCGGGTATCCCCTCGATCATCTACGGCATCTGGGGGCTCTTCGTCTTCGCGCCCTTCATGCAATCGGTGGTGCAGCCCGCGCTGATCGACACGCTGGGGCAGGTGCCGCTGATCGGCACGCTGTTTTCGGGCGCGCCCTACGGGATCGGGATGCTGACCGCCGGGCTCATCCTCGCGATAATGGTTCTGCCCTTCATCGCCTCGCTGGCGCGCGACATCTTCCTGACCGTGCCCGACATGCTGCGCGAGAGCGCCTATGGGCTCGGCATGACCCGCTGGGAGGTCAACCGCCATATCGTCATCCCGCATGTGCGCACGGCGCTGGTGGGGGGCATCATGCTCTCGCTTGGGCGCGCCTTGGGTGAGACGATGGCCGTGACCTTCGTGATCGGCAACGCGCACCGGATTTCCGCCTCGATCCTGCAACCGGGCACGACGATCTCGGCCGCGATCGCGAATGAGTTCACCGAGGCGACGACGCCGCTTTACACCGCCTCGCTGATCGCGCTGGGGCTGGTGCTGTTCATCCTCACCTTCATCGTTCTGGCCGCAGCCCAATTCCTGCTGCGCCGGATGAAGCAGAAATCGGGAGTGTGAGCGATGGCCTCCATGACCCGCAGAAAAGCCGTGAACGCGGTGATGATGGCGCTGAGCACCGGGGCCGCCGCGCTGGGATTGTTCGTGCTTGCCGTGATCCTGATCCACCTTGTCGCGAAGGGGGCGGGTGCGCTGAACCTCGCCGTGTTCACGCAGGATACGCCCGCGCCGATGGATGCGGGAGGCTTGCGCAACGCGATCCTCGGCTCGTTGATCATGTCCGCGATCGCGGTGACGATTGGGACGCCGATCGGCATCCTCGCAGGGACCTATATGGCCGAATACGGGCGGTTCTCGAAGCTCACCAAAGTGATCCGCTTCGTCAATGACATCCTGCTCTCGGCGCCTTCGATCGTCGTGGGCCTCTTCGTCTATCAGCTCCTTGTCGTCACGCTGGGGCATTTCTCGGCGTTGGCGGGGGCGGTGGCACTGGCGATCCTCGTGATCCCGATCGTGGTGCGCACCACCGAGGACATGCTGCTGCTGGTGCCCGATCAACTGCGCGAGGCCGGGCTTGCGATGGGCGCGCCGCGCTGGGTGGTGATCCGAACCATTGCCTACAAGGCCGCCCGCGCGGGCATGGTGACGGGCGTGCTGCTCGCCATCGCGCGGATCTCGGGTGAGACAGCGCCGCTTCTGTTCACGGCATTGTCGAACAACTTCTTCAGCCTGAACCTCACGCAGCCGATGGCCTCGCTACCGATCACCATCTTCCAATTCGCGCTGTCGCCTTACGACAACTGGCAATCCCTCGCCTGGGCAGGCGCGCTTCTCATCACCGTCGCGGTGCTGGCGCTGTCGATCATCGCCCGCCTCGTCACCTCCCGAAAGGAGAAAGCCTGATGGATACGCTCATTCGCGACCGCTCTCCGCTCACGTTCCACGACATCGACCCGGCACCGAAGCCGCGCATCGCGATCCGCAATCTCGAGTTCTTCTACGGCAACACCCGGGCGCTGAAAGGCATCGACCTCGATCTGCCGGAAAACCGCGTGACCGCCTTCATCGGTCCTTCGGGCTGTGGGAAATCGACCCTGCTGCGGGTGCTGAACCGGATGTATGACCTCTATCCGAACCAAACCGCGACGGGCGAGGTGCTGCTCGACGGAAAGAACATCCTTGCGAAGGGCACGGACCTGAACCGGCTGCGCACCAAGGTCGGGATGGTGTTCCAGAAGCCCACGCCCTTCCCGATGACGATCCATGAGAACATCGCCTTCGGTCTGCGACTGATGGGCACCGCGAAATCCGAAATCGACGACCGGATCGAGGCGGCCTTGCGCGGCGCGGCGCTGTGGGAAGAGGTGAAGGACAAGCTGCAAGCCTCGGGTCAGTCGCTCTCGGGCGGCCAGCAGCAGCGCCTTTGCATCGCGCGCACGATCGCGGTGGAGCCCGAGGTGATCTTGCTGGACGAACCCGCCTCGGCGCTCGACCCGATCTCGACGGGCAAGATCGAGGAAACGATCCATCAACTGAAGGAAAGCTTCACCATCGCCATCGTCACCCACAACATGCAGCAGGCGAGCCGCGTCAGCGACCGCACCGCCTTCATGTATCTGGGCGAGCTGATCGAGGCAGGCGAGACCGCGCAGATCTTCACCCGGCCTCGCGAGGAGCGGACCTCGGATTACATCACAGGCCGGTTCGGCTGACAAAGGTTGGGCAGGGGGCGCAACGCGCGCCCCCGCGCCTCATTCGGCCACGCAATCGGCGAAATAGCAGGTCTCGCCATCCGGCCCGGTTTCGACCACGAGCCCGTGGATGTCTGTTTCGAAACCGGGGCATTCGCGGGCGAATTCCCGGTTGAACCGCAAGTAATCCACGATCTTCGCGTTGAACACTTCCCCCGGGATCAAGAGCGGGATCCCCGGAGGGTAAGGGGTGACGAGGCTCGTCGTGATGCGCCCTTCCAGCTCGTCGATGGGCACGCGCTGGGTCTTGCGCCGCGCGATATGCGAGAAGGCCTCGGAAGGCGTCATCGCGGGCAGGTGGTCGGAGAGATAGATCTCGGTCGAGAGCCGCGCCACGTCGTATTTCGCGTAAAGCGTGTGGACGTGCTGGCTGAGATCCTTCAGGCCCATGCGCTCATAGCGCGGATGCTTGGCGGAGAACTCCGGCATCACCCGCCAGAGCGGCTGGTTCTTGTCGTAATCGTCCTTGAACTGCTGGAGCGCGGCCAGAAGCGTGTTCCAGCGGCCCTTGGTGATCCCGATGGTGAACATGATGAAGAAGCTGTAAAGCCCGGTCTTCTCCACCACCACCCCATGCTCGGCGAGGTATTTCGACACGATCGAGGCGGGGATGCCGGTCTCGTCGAAACGCCCCTCGATATCGAGGCCGGGTGTTATGATCGTGGCCTTGATCGGGTCGAGCATGTTGAACCCCGGCGCCATGTCGCCAAAGCCGTGCCAGCTGTCCGAGCCGGTGCTTTCGACGCCCTCGGCATCGGTTTTCTTCAGCACCCAGTCGCGGGTCTCGGCCATGCCATCGCCGTCCGAGCGGAAATCGGTCGGTCCCCAGACCTGGAACCACCAGTCCTCGGGGCCGTATTCCTCTTCGACCTTCACCATGGCCCGGCGGAAATCCAGCGCCTCGACGATGCTTTCCTCCACGAGCGCAGTGCCGCCTGGAGGCTCCATCATCGCCGCCGCCACATCGCAGCTTGCGATGATCGAATATTGCGGGCTGGTCGAAGTGTGCATCAGGTAGCTCTCGTTGAAGAGATGCCGGTCGAGTTTGGCTTCCTGGCTATCCTGCACGAGCACATGGCTTGCCTGCGAAATCCCGGCGAGCAGCTTGTGCACCGATTGCGTCGCATAGGTGATCGACTTCTCCATGCGCCCGCGCTTGCGGCCCATCGCGTGATACTGGCCGTAGAACGGGTGGAAGGCGGCATGCGGCAGCCAAGCCTCGTCGAAATGCAGGTTGTCGATCCAGCCGTCGAGGAGCCCCTTGATCACCTCGGTATTGTAGAGCACGCCGTCATAGGTCGATTGCGTCAGCGTCATGATCCGCGGGCGCACCGTGTCGGCGTCGTAATCCTTCAGAAGCGGATTGGCGCGGATCTTCTCGCGGATCGAGTCCGGCTCGAATTCCGACCGCTGGATCGGGCCGATGATGCCCCATTGATTGCGTGTTGGCTTGAGGAAAACCGGGATCGCCCCGGTCATGATGATCGAGTGCAGGATCGACTTGTGACAGTTGCGGTCGACGACGACCACGTCGCCGGGCGCGACCGTGTGGTGCCAGACCATCTTGTTCGAGGTCGAGGTGCCATTGGTCACGAAGAAGCAGTGATCGGAGTTGAAGATCCGCGCCGCGTTGCGCTCCGACGCGCCGATAGCGCCGTTATGGTCCAGCAGCTGGCCCAGCTCCTCGACCGCGTTGCACACATCCGCGCGCAGCATGTTCTCGCCGTAGAACTGGTGATACATCTGACCGATCGGCGATTTCAGGAAGGCCACGCCCCCTGAATGGCCGGGGCAATGCCACGAATAGGAACCATCCTCGGCATAATCGAGAAGCTGCTTGAAGAAGGGCGGCTGGATGCCTTCGAGATAGCTCTTGGCCTCGCGGATGATGTGCTTGGCGACGAATTCGGGCGTATCCTCGAACATGTGGATGAAGCCGTGCAACTCGCGCAGGATATCGTTGGGCAGGTGGCGCGAGGTCTTGGTCTCGCCATGCAGGAAGATCGGCACGTCGGCGTTTTTCCAGCGCACTTCCTCGATGAAGGTGCGCAGCTTCTCGACCGCCGGATCAAGCTCGGGGCCAGCCGAGAATTCCTCGTCGTCAATGGCCAGCACGAAAGCCGAGGCGCGGCTTTGCTGTTGGGCGAATTGCGAGAGATCTCCATAGCTTGTGACGCCGAGAACCTCGAACCCCTCGGCCTCGATGGCCTGGGCGAGCGCGCGGATCCCGAGCCCCGAAGTGTTCTCGGAGCGGAAGTCTTCGTCGATGATGACAATGGGGAAGCGGAATTTCATCGGGCGTCCTTTCTCGAAAGCGTCCGGTTGCCTCGTACATCTCAGTCCGAAGCGGGCCACGTCAAGGCCCATGCCTTGAATTGAGAGGTTGCGCAAGGCGCTGTGACGATGCGCGGGCAGGGGTGGCGGCGCTTCGCCGCAACCGATGATCTCAGGGGGCATCGCGCCAGCCGTTTGCGCCGAAACCGCATCCCTTTTCAGCGGGCGCATTTCCTTCGTCGATCGCTCGCGCTACGGTCGCCGCCGGGTAGGGGGAAAGGATCCGCGATGCGAAACGGTGGACAGCTGCTGGTCGAATGTCTGGTGGCGCTCGGGGCGCGCAAGGCCTTCGGAGTGCCGGGGGAGAGCTATCTGGCGGTGCTCGATGCGCTGCATGACACGCACGGGAAGCTCGATTACGTGCTCTGCCGGCAGGAGGGCGGGGCGAGCTTCATGGCCGCGGCCTTTGGCAAGCTGACGGGGCAGCCGGGCCTGTGCATGGTCACGCGCGGCCCCGGTGCGACCAATGCCGCGATCGGGGTGCATACGGCGATGCAGGATTCGGTGCCGATGATCCTTTTCGTGGGACAGGTCGGCACCGACATGAAGGGGCGCGAGGCGTTTCAGGAACTCGATTATCGCGCCGTCTTCGGCACGATGGCGAAATGGGCGGTCGAGATCGACCGGATCGAACGCATCCCCGAAATCCTCGCCCGCGCCTGGAGCACGGCGATCTCGGGCCGTCCGGGGCCGGTCGTGGTGGCGCTTCCCGAGGATATGCTGACCTCGATGACGGATGCCGCCCCTCTGCGCGGCCCCGTCGAGATCACCGAACCCCACCCCGATCCGGCGGCGATGGAGCGCCTTCGCGAGATGCTGGCAGGGGCCGAACGTCCGCTCATCCTCTATGGCGGGTGCAACTGGAAAGGACAGGGCACGCGCCCGATCCAGCGCTTTGCGGAAGCCTCGGATATCCCGGTGGTTTCGGTCTTTCGCTATCAGGACCAGTTCGACAATCACTCGCCGAGTTTCTGCGGCGAGGCCGGGGTCGGGATGATGCCCCATGTGAAGGCGCTGATCCGCGAGGCCGATGTCATCCTCGCGATCAATGCGCGCTTTGGCGAGAACGCGACCGATGGCTACACGCTGCTCGACGTGCCGCAACCGCGCCAGCGGTTGATCCATGTGCATGGCTCGGATCGCGAGATCGGCAAGGTCTATTGCCCGGAGCTGGCGATTCAGTCCGGGCCGAACGCCTTTGCCGAGGCGCTCGGGGCGCTCGCGCCGGTCAAGGGCAGGTGGGGCGCGTGGCGTGCCGAGGGGCGCGTGGCCTATGAGGCGGGGTTCGATCTGCCCGATCTCCCCTCGCCGGTCGATATGGGCAAGGTCTGCGCCCATCTGCGCGCAACGCTGCCCGAGGATATGATCGTCACCAACGGCGCGGGAAATTTCGCGATCTGGTCGGGGCGGTTCCTGAAATTCGGGCCCGAGGCGCGGCTCCTTGCGCCGCAATCGGGCGCGATGGGCTATGGCGTGCCCGCCGCGATCGCCGCGAAGCTGGTCCACCCCGCGAAGACGGTTCTGTGTTTCGCCGGCGATGGCGATTTCCAGATGACCTCGCAGGAGCTTGCCAGCGCTGCGCAGGCCGGGGCGCAACCGATCATTCTCGTGCTCAACAATGGCATCTATGGCACGATCCGCGCCCATCAGGAGCGCAATTATCCCACGCGGGTTTCCGGCACCGAGATGACCGCCAATCCCGATTTCGCGGCGCTCGCGCGGGCTTACGGCTTTCATGGTGAACGGGTCGAGCGTACCGAGGATTTTGCGGCGGCCTTCGAGCGGGCCTTGGCATCACCGACGGGAGCCGTGCTCGATCTGGTGATCTCGCCCGAGGCGCTGACCCCGCGCCAGACGCTCTCGCAGATGCGCGAGGGGGCGCTGGCTGCGGGCAAGGGACGTTGAGCGCGGCTCAGCGCCGCGCGAGGATGAACCACTCGCCGATATTCTCGCGGTTCACATAGCCGATGAACCGGCCGTGATCGCCGGTGACGGCGACGGCCGGAACGTGGCGCCCCGACATCGCCTCGAGCACGGCCTGAAGCGGTGCGGTGGAGGGCAGGGCGGGCAGGCCCGTCAGCATGTGGTCCGAGACGCGCTCGGCGCGGTGTTCAGGCTCGGGGAAGGACATCACCTCGGCGCGGGTCAGAAACCCGAGGAAGGCCCCATCCGGCCCCAGCACCGGAAATTCGGATTGCGTGGTGCGCAGGATCAGACGCGCGGCGTCCTCGAGGCTGTCCTCGGGCGACAGGCTCGCGAATGCGGTGATCATCGCATCTCGCGCCTGCGCGCCGCGCGCGCGCCCGCGCATCGTGACATCGGCGCTTTCCGCCCCGCCCGCGAAATAGATGAAGACCGCGATCAGCACGAGGATCGGGCTCGATTGCATCACCCCCCAGAGCCCCAGCGCGAGCGCCAGCACCCGCCCGACCTGCGCGGCGATCTGCGTGGCCTTCACCCGGTCCATGAACAGCGCGAGGACCGCGCGAAACACCCTGCCGCCATCCATCGGGAAGGCGGGGATCATGTTGAAGGCCACGAGCAGCAGGTTGACCACGGCGAGCCGCGCCCAGAAATCCTGCGTCGGGCTCTCGAGCGATTGCAGATCCGCGATCTGCCCGCGCACCCCGATCAGCACCGAGAGCACGATCCAGATCACGATATTGACCGCCGGACCCGCCACCGCGATCATAATCTCCTGTTTCGGGTTTTCGGGGATGCGCTCGAGGCGCGCGAGCCCGCCGATCGGCAGCAAGGTGATGTCAGGGGTCTTCACCCCGAACCGCGCCGCCATCGTTGCATGGCCCAGTTCGTGCAACATGACACAGGCGAAGACCGAAACGATGAAGAGCATGTTCACCAGCGCCGATTGCGGCCCTTCGGCCATCCAGGCGCCGACCATGATCCAGGCCAGCAGAAGGAAGAACGTGACATGCACCCGCAGCTCGGTGCCGCGAACTTTGCCGATGGGAAAGGACCAGCTCATCTCTGCTCTCCGTTGGGTCTGGTGCGACGGTAGCGAGAGGAGGCCACGTTCGGTCGCCGGGTGCAAGCCCCGCAGGGGAACAGTGTTTGTGGGTTTCGGTGGATTTCGATATAATCTTTTTTAAATCAATCGCTTGCGGTTTGAAGTTCATCCGAGGGGATGAAGCGATGACTGAGTCGATCCAACGACCCAGACTGGAATTCCCGTTCGATACTTCCGCGTTCTAGACGAAATCGGTGGCCTTCCCGGCGCGCATCGCGCGCGATCACCCGAGCTCCATGGTGGCGATCGCTTGCAAGGACGCGCTCGTGTTCGGGGCGGGGCCGCGATACATCCGGGCCGTCTCGAAAGCCGATGTAAATCCAAGCTGCGACAAACGGGCCCTTAGCGGCGCGTCGCCTTACGGCAGATCGATCGACACGGGCGCCGCCGGATAACGGCTCGCGACCGCGATCCGAACGGCGCGCGCACGCTCGAGGTGTGCATCGTGAACAACACGCGCCACGTCAAGGCCTTCTCGGTCAACGGGCAGGGGCGCAAGGAGGTCAAGCCGACGCATCGCGGCTGCCAGTCGATCACGCCGGGCACCACCAATATCCGGCTTTGGAAACAGACGATTCTGAAGCAGTTCAAGCAAGTCGATGGGTGGAACTTCGACACGACCGGTCGTGGTGGCGGGCGTGTGACGTTCTTCTGGGTGACCGACTGATCTTCCGCGCAACACGGTCGGCACCAGTTCAAAAGGCGGCCCCATGGCCACCTTTTGTCCTGCGTCGATGGGGGACGGTCCCTGTGAGGGTCTCCGCGTCGGCGCGATAGCCTAGCAAGAGCGTCCGGCCCGCCGCTTCCCCACTTTGCGAACTCAGACGCCGTCGGCCCCTCGGGCCTCCAAGGTCGAAGACGGGTCCGGGACGCTGACGGAAAACAGGCTGCCCTCTCCAACGCTGCTGACGCTTCCGTCTTCCTCGCGCATCAGGAAAAGCGCCGAGAGCTGATATTTCCGTGCAAGCGTGCGTCCTCCCTCGGGACCGAGGACCATCAGCGCCGTTGCCCACGCATCGGCCTCGGCACAACTGCGCGCGACCACCGTCACAGACGCGGGCGATGAGAGCAAAGGGGCACCGCGCGAAAGATCCATCGTATGCGAGAGCCTGCGGGCGCCGAGGTCGATCCAGTGACGGTAATCGCCCGAGGTCGCGACGGATGCATTTTCGAGCGCGAGGATCGAATGCGGCGTGCGCCGCAGCGGATCCGGGCTTTCGACGGCGATCGTCCAGGGTGTGGCATCGGGCCTCAGGCCGCTTGCGCGCATCTCGCCGTCGATCCCGACGAGACCGGCCTCGATCCCCTGCGCAGCGAGCGTCTGAGCGAGACGGTCGACCCCGTAGCCCTTCGCGATCCCGTTCAGGTCCAGAACCAGAGGCCCGCGCTTGCGAGCCCTGCCATCGTCGAGCTCAAGCCGCTCGAAGGCGGGTTGTCGCTGCGCGCTCATCGCGGCGCGGATCCGGTCGGGGGCTGCATCCTCGGGGCCGAATCCCCAGGCGGTGACCGCATCCCCGAGACCGATATCGAACGCCCCCTCCGAGGCTTTGCCGATTTCGAGCCCGAGCCGGAGCACTTCGGCGAGCCGCTCGGGCACCGCCACCCATTCACCCTGCGCCGCCGCGTTGAGCCGCATCAGATCGCTGTCGGGTTTCCAGCTGGACATCTGGGCATCGACTTCCTCGACCGCCGCCTGAAGGGCTTCGCGGATCGGCGCGGGGTCGCGCTCGGGCGGGGCGAAGAACAGGGCCGTCCAGCGGGTGCCCATCGTGGGGCCGTGCAGAGCGTGGCGCACCAGATCAGAAGATGTCTTCGACATAGCGTCCCTCCGCTTTCAGTTTCGCCGGACTCAACCCGGTCGCCGCGAGAATATCACGCAGGGCCTCGGAGACCCCCGCAGCCATGTCCCGCCCGCCGCAGACCATGATCCGCGCCCCGCTCTGGACCAGTCGCACAAGTTCGGGCGCATCGGCGCGCATTGCGTCTTGCACGTAGCGTGGTCGCTGGGCGCGCGAGACCGAGGTGACGAGACGCGACAGGCGTCCTTCGTTCTTCCAGTCGCTGATTTCCTGCGCATAGAGAAAATCGCTGTCCGGATCGCGCATGCCGAAGAACAGGTGGATCGGACGGCGTTTCGCGTTTTCGCGCACGAACCCCGCCAGAGGCCCGATCCCCGTGCCCGCGCCGATCAGGATCAGGGGTGCGCGTGAGCGGTCCGGCCGGAAAGCGGGGTTGCGCCGGATGAAGGCGCGCACGCTCTCACCGGGCTCAAGCGCGGTCAGCTGGCCCGAACACAGGCCGCCGGGATGCTTCTTCACCACGATCTCCACAAACCCGTCGCGCCGCGAAGAGGCGAGCGAATAAAGCCGCGGCGCCTGCGCGCCGTCGGGCACGATCGCAACCAGATCGCCCGCGCTGAACCGTGCAAAGCCCGTGCCCGTCAGCTTTTGCCACAGCGTCGGGCGGGGCAGGGCAAAGCGCAGGATCGAGGTCGGAGCCTGCACTTCCGCCCCGAAATCGCGGCGCGACACAAGCGTGAGGTCGGTGGTGGAAGGGAGGACGGGCTGGTGGCACAGATCGAGCTCGACCCCGAGCGCCGCCCCCAAAGCCTGCCCCCAGCGCGCGAAGGTCTGCGGCGACTGCCGGTCGATCGTGTCGTATGGCAGCAGAACCGGCCATCCCGCCGCTTCTGCGGTATCGGCAACCGCTTGGGCATAGGCACAAAAAGCCGGGAAGGTCCGGTCCCCGAAGCCGAGCACCGCGATCGGAATGTCATGCGCGCCGCGATGGGCCGGAAGTGTCTCCAGAAAACCCTTTGCCGAGGAGGGTGCCACGCCGTCACCATAGGTGGCCGCGAGCAGGATGATCCGCTCGGCCCGGGTATAGCGCTCGGGCGCGAAGGACGACATCGGCGCGATATGGGCCTTCTGCCCCGCAGCACCGAGCGCCCGATGCAGCGTCGAAGCAAAGCCCCAGGTGCTGCCGCCTTCGCTGCCGACAAGGATGATGGTGTCGGCGCGTCCGGGCGGCTGGTTGGCACGAATGCGCGGACGTCCGCGCCGCCCCGCCAGCCAGATCAGGACACCCGTGGCGCCCATCGCGGGCACACCAAGCGCCATGATCCCCAGTACCGCGCCCAGCAGGGCGGCACCCTGACCGGTATGAAGTGTGTAGATCGTTTCGGAAATGCGCTGCCACGGGCCGAGATCGGCCCAGGCGAGCACCGCGCCGTTGCCCTGATCGAGATAGCCTGTGCCCCGATCGGTCTTCAGCGTGAATACGTCCGTTGCATCGCCGGGATAGGGAAAGCTCAGGCTCCGCAGCTCCGATACGGGCGTGGTCCCGAGCAAGGCAAGCTCGGCGAGCGGTGCGCCGGTCTCGCCGCTCACCTGCGAGGGGATGGCAAGCGAGGGACCGCCATCGGGGATCAGCTCGAACGTGGAGGCGGTCATCCACAGAGCCGTGGCCGAGGACAGTATCAGACCGACCACGGCGACCCGCGCGATCTCGACATGCACGCGCCCGGGAAGGGGCCCGCGCAGACTGGCGAACCAGTGACGCCAGCCACCTGTACGCCGCGCGACGAGAAACGCTCCGGACACCGAAAGCACCAGCATCGCCGCCGCTCCGAGCGCGCTGATCACGCGGCCCGTATCTCCGAGAAAGAGGGCGCGGTGAAGGTTGGTCAGCCAGCGCTGAAGGGGATCGGGATCGGCCGAAGCGACGCCCTGTCCGGTCGTGGGGTCGATCACCGCCGCGCCGGGTTGTCCCAAGTCGAACCAATAGGCCGTGATCCGCCCCGAAGGCGCGCGCCGGATCTGCTCGAGCCCAGGATAGACCGCCTGAACGCGCTCGGCGAGCGTTGCGACGCTCAGTCCCGCCTCGGCCTGCGGTGCCGCGATCCGCTCCGTGACCGGATAGACCGCGAGCACCGCGCCGCTGAGCGCAAGCACCGTGACAAGAGCGAGGGCGATCAGCCCCGGCCAGCGATGAAACGCGCGGATCATGGCCCTGTCACCTCACATGTCGTAGGCAAAGCTGGCGACGTAGCGACGCCCGGCAACCGGCTTGCCCATGCCATCGGTCGTGAGCGGGACGGCAACCTCGTTGGGGCTGTCGCGCATGTCCTCGACGGCGGCGTCGATATGAAGCGTGTAGCCCGCGTCAAACAGGGCATCCGCCAGATCGAGCGTGATCTCGAGCGTGCGGCCCGCACCGACGCTCGCGCCGGTGATGCCGTTGATCTGCGCCGGATCGCCGCCGGTCGCGCGATACCAGTCACTCAGATGCTCGTAATATTTCGACTTGCCGCCCGCCATCCAGAGGCTGCCCGCATAGGCGCCCGAAGCGTCGGTGACATAGAGCGCGAGATAGGCGCCGTCGCCACCGTAATTGCTGAGCGTCGTCGTCAGCGTGACCGGCCGCGCAGAAGCGAGGCCGGGAAGGGTCAGCGCCGTGCTCAGCGCCAGTGTTGCGAGAAGTGACTTCATCTGGGGTTTCCTTTTTCAGGCGTTGCGTCGCGCGGGTCTCAGTTCACCTGGACCTTCGGCGGGGCGCCGTTGCCGAAGAGGCCGTTCTGGGGCGGGGCGACCGTGCCCGCAGGGGCGGGGTTGCGCGTGGACGCGCCGTAATCGTCATCATCCTCTTCGTCGTCATGCTCCATCTTGAGGACGCGCAGCGTCACCGGATCGACCTTCGCTTCGATCTTGCGCCCCTCGCGGTCGCGGCCTTCGATCTCGTATCGGCCGTCCTCCATCTCGATTTCGCGGACAGTCCAGCCGTTCTCGCGCGCGAGTTGCATCACGGCATCGCGGGACTGCGATTGTCCGCGCGCGGTTTTTTCATAGTCGTCATCGGCAAGGGCCACGCCCGCGGGAAGCAGGGCGATGAGGGAAATTGCGGTCAGGGTCTTACGCATGGCAGGGTCTCCTTTTTCATCTGCTACCGACAATCTGGGGTGTCGACCTGAGCGGTTCCTGACAGCCCGGCACTTTCCGCTTCAGCTTCGCGTCAGGAAAAAAGGCCCCACCTTGTGAGGGCGGGGCCAGTGAGGCCGCAGGACGAAACGGCCTTGGGGTCGCGATCAGGAACGATCAGGCGATATCGCCGGGATCGGGTGCACGCTTGTCGCCGGTCAGCATTGCTCGGGCGAGGTTTTCGCGATGCCGGAAGGAGGCCAGAACCACCCCGCCGACATGCAAGGCGACGAGCAGCAGGACCAGATTGGCGAGAACCTCGTGCGCTTCCTCGAGGGCCTCATTCCCTCCGCCTTCCGCACCTTCTCCGCTTTCGCCGTATTCGCCATCCTCGTCCGCGAAGGCCGGGGTCGCGATCTGCGGCAGCTCGGGAAGCATTGCCAGACGCGCAGGTTCCGCCATGAGCCAGCCGGTGAAGGCTGTGCCCGACAGCGAGATGAGCAGGGCCACGATCATCAGGGCCCCGGCGGGGTTGTGACCGAGATAGCGGCGCTCCTTCCCGCGCAGCATGTCGCCAAGATAGGACAGCGTCGGCCCGGGCCCTCGGAGGAATTGGGTGAACCGGGCATAGCGCCCGCCCACGACCCCCCAGATCAGCCGGAAAGCGATCAGCCCCGCGACTGTGTAGCCGGCGATCTCGTGCACCGGCTGCAACTCGTCAGCCGTAAGCCACGCCGTCGCAAAGGCCGCGACTAGGCCCCAATGGAAGATACGCACCAGCGGATCCCAGACCCGCACCTTGCCTCCGGCGCTTCCGCCGGGATGGGGTTCGTCGTGAAACGTTGCGTCAGTCATGTTTGCCACCTTCACCATCTTCACGGGAACGACTCCGTTCGTCGTCCTCGTATTCGATCTCGAGAATCTGAAGCGTCGAGGGATGAACCTTCACTTCGACGCGGCGGCCCTGTGCATCGTTGCCGTCGATCTCGTAGCAACCGTCATCGATCTTGATACGACGCACGGTCCAGCCGTTCTGCGTGGCCAGCTCGGCCACCGCATCACGCGGCTGCCAATTCGCCATCGGGACGAAACAGTCGTCATCCGCCAGAGCCGTTCCGGCAGGGAACACCGCGAGAAAGGCGAGAATTGTCACTGTCTTCTTCATGGGCCAAACTCCTGTTCGCGGCCAACTCGATGCCTTTCTTCGGCAATCAATCTGACGGGAACCTGAAGCCGCACCGCGCGACGTGTCAGCTTGGCGTCAGCGTGGCGGATCAAGACAGGGAACGAAACAAGAGATGGAACGGAAATGCGCATCCTGCTGATCGAGGACGACACGATTCTGGGCGCCGCCGTGCGCGATCAGATCGCCAGCGATGGCCACTCCGTGGACTGGGTTACGCGGCTCGACGAGGCGGGGGAGGCGATCCGCAGTGCGGGCTATGATCTTGTGCTGCTCGATCTCATGCTGCCCGATGGCCGTGGCATGAGTTTCCTGAAATCCCTGCGCAGCCGGGGCGATGTGAGCCCGGTGATCATCATGACCGCACTCGATCAGGTTTCGGATCGGATCGAGGGGCTGAACGCGGGTGCCGACGATTATCTGGTGAAGCCCTTCGATCTCGCCGAGCTTTCCGCGCGCATCGGTTCGGTCGCGCGGCGCTACAGCGGCAATCCCAATCCGATCGTCACCCATGCCGGGCTTGAGATCGACCTTGCCGCGCGCAGCATTCTGCGTGACGGCAAACCCGTGCAGCTGACGGCGCGCGAATGGGCGCTGTTCGAGGCCTTTCTCTCGCGCCCAGGCCAGCTGCTTTCCAAGGCTCAGCTCGAGGAAAAGCTCTACGCCTTCGACGCGGAGGTGGAGAGCAACACGATCGAGGTCCATGTCAGCCGCCTGCGCAAGAAGCTCGGAGCGCATGTGATCGAGACCGAGCGCGGTCTTGGCTACCGGCTGGGCAAGCCATGAGATTGCCCAGAAGCCTTCAGGCCCGCCTGGGGCTCTCGCTGGGGGTCGTTCTGACGCTCATGTGGATCGTCGCCGCGACGGCAACCGCGCTGATCGTGCGCAAGGAGATGGACGAGGTTTTCGATTCCACGCTTCAGGAAACGGCGCAACGGATCCTGCCGCTTGCGGTCATGGATATCGTCAACCGGGATGGCAACAACGTGACGCAGCGCCTTGCGAGCCTGCGCGACCACGAGGAATTCTTCACCTATATCGTGCGCGACGCGGAGGGGCATATCCTCCTGCAGTCCCACGCAGCTGACCCCTCCATCTTCCCCGACTACGCCGAGCGCGGATTCAGCCAGACGGCCACGCATCGATTCTACAGCGACGCGGCGCTTCGGGACACGGTTCGCATCACCGTCGCGGAACCGCTTTCTCATCGGGCGCGGATTGCGCGGGAGATCGCGCTCGGCCTCGGGCTGCCGCTGCTGATCGTGGTCCCGCTTGCCTTGGCGGCGGTCATTCTGGCGGTGCGGACGAACCTCGGTCCCTTGCGGCGATTCCGCACCAGCCTCGAAGCGCGCAGCGCGCGCGATCTCACCCCCATTCCGACCGATGATCTGCAAACCGAGATCGCCCCTGTCGCGGCCACGCTCAACAATCTTCTGGGCCGGTTGCGTGAAGGCTTCGAAGCCGAACGAAGTTTTGCGTCCAACGCTGCGCATGAGCTGCGCACACCCCTTGCGGGCGCCATTGCGCAGACGCAACGCCTGAGCGCGGAAACCAGCGATCCCGTCGCAAAGGCGCGTGCCTCGGATATCGAAGCGACGCTCAAGCGGCTCACACGGCTCTCCGAGCGCCTGTTGCAGCTGGCGCGTGCGGAGGGCGGCCCCCTGCGACTGGACCGAAGCGCGGATCTGCGCGTCGCAGCCCGGCTCGTCGTCGAAGACCTCGCCCGCGGTCTCGAACTGGGACGCATCGCTTTGGATCTGCCGAACGCGCCGGTCATTTCAGACCTCGATCCCGACGCCTTCGGAATCGTGTGCCGCAATCTCGTCGAAAATGCCCTCAAACACGGGGCGCGGGACAAACCCGTCTCTGTGCGCCTGACCCCGGACGGCGTTCTGAGCGTGACGAATGACGGCCCCGTCATTCCCCAGGAGACGCTTTCGCGCCTGACCGCGAGGTTCGAGCGCGCCGGAAGTACGAATGACGGCAGCGGATTGGGGCTTGCGATTGTCGCGGTGATCGCCAAGCGGATCGGAAGCCCGCTTTCGCTGACTTCACCCCCGCCCGGGAGCGTGTCCGGTCTTGAGGTGCGGATACAACTCCCCGTGAACTCCGCTTGGGCAAAGTGAGCTTTTGCGGCATTTCCGGAGCGGGGGAGGCGCGGGTTTGCCGGGTTTCGCTCAAATGAAAGCCCGTTGTCGGCGCGATCTGCGCCCCGGATTTCTTTAAATTTGCCTTTGATTTCGGCGCATGTGGCGATCGCGTGATCATTGCCTCACGGATATGTTCACTTGAGCATCGCGGATTATCAAAAGAAAATTGACTACGTGGTCCAGTCTGCCAAAGTCCTGTTACATGATCCGCATAAAGGGTCGCCGATGCCGGAGCCAACTGGCAGGGCACATCCGTCGAGAGACGTCAGATTCGGAGAGACAGGACCGCAAGGTGCGGCACCGCTCTTCATGAACGGGGAGAGACCTGAAAATGAACTTCAAATTCCAATACCTCGCGGCAGTCAGCGCTGTGGCTCTGGCGGCGAGCGCCGGCACCAGCTTCGCCGAGAGCCTCGATGACCTCTATGCCGCCGCGAAAGAGGAAGGCAGCCTGACCACGATCGCGCTGCCCCATTCGTGGTGCAACTACGCCGGCGTCATCGAGGGCTTCAAGCAGAAGTACCCGGGCATCACCGTGAACGAGCTCAACCCTGATGCGGGCTCGGCCGACGAACTCGAAGCCATCCGCGCGAACAAGGACAACAAGGGCCCGCAGGCTCCCGACGTGATCGATGTCGGCCTGTCCTTCGGCCCGGCGGCCAAGGAAGAGGGGCTGATCCAGCCCTACAAGGTCTCGACCTGGGACACGATCCCCGCCGATGCGAAGGATGCCGAAGGCTACTGGTACGGCGACTATTACGGCGTGCTGTCCTTCGCGGTGAACAAGGACCTCGTCGACAATGTTCCGCAGGACTGGTCGGACCTTCTCAAGCCCGAATACGCCAACTCGGTGGCGCTGGCGGGCGATCCGCGTGCGTCGAACCAGGCGATCCTCGGCGTTCTGGCCGCGGGCGTGGCCGCAGGCGGCGAGCCGGGCAAGGCTTCGGGCGAAGCCGGCCTCAACTACTTCGCCGAGATGAACAAGAACGGGAACTTCGTCCCCGTCATCGGCAAGACCGGCACGCTCGCGCAGGGCGCGACGCCGATCGTGATCGAGTGGGACTATAACGCGCTGGCCGGTCGTGACACGCTCAACGGCAACCCGCCGGTCGACGTGATCGTGCCGCAATCGGGCGTCGTCGCGGGCGTCTACGTTCAGGCGATCTCGGCCTATGCGCCGCACCCGAGCGCCGCGAAACTGTGGATGGAGTATCTCTATTCGGACGAGGGTCAGCTTGGCTGGCTCGAGGGCTATTGCCACCCGATCCGCTTCAACGACCTGTCGGCCAACGGCAAGGTCCCGCAGAAGATGCTCGACGCCATGCCGCCCGCGGAAGGCTATGCCAAGGCGGTCTTCCCGTCGCTCGACGCTCAGGCTGCGAACAAGGAAGTCGTGACCGGCGGTTGGGACAGCGTCGTCGGCGCGAACGTCCAGTAATCGAGGCTCTTCTCTCACCCCGCGCCATGGTGCGCGGGGTGAATTTTTCGACATTTCTGCAAGACGAGGCTCGATGCATAGCCGCAAGCTGCCGCTGACCTGGGTGGGGATGGTTCCCTTCACTCTGTTCGCGCTTTTGTTCCTGATCGCGCCGACGATGTATATCGTCATCGGGGCCTTCCGTACGGTGGACGGAGGCTTCACGCTGTCGAATCTGGTGAATCTGTTCCAGCCAACGATCCTCGCGAGCTACTGGATCTCGATCAAGATCAGCCTCGCCACGGCGCTGGTGGGCTGTCTCGTAGGCTTCGCGCTGGCCGCCGCCGTCACACTGGGCGGTTTGCCCAAGTGGCTGCGCGGGCCGGTGATGACCTTTTCGGGCGTGGCTTCGAACTTCGCGGGCGTTCCGCTGGCCTTCGCCTTCCTTGCCACGTTGGGGAGGCTGGGCCTCGTCACCGTGCTGCTGAAGTCATGGTTCGGTTTCAACATCTACGCTCATGGCTTCAACCTGCTGAGCTTCTTCGGCCTGACGCTGACCTATCTGTTCTTCCAGATCCCGCTGATGGTGCTGATCATCACCCCGGCCCTCGACGGTCTGAAGCGCGAATGGAAGGAAGCGGCCAGCATCCTCGGGGCGACCGGCTTTCAGTACTGGCGCATCGTGGCGCTGCCGATCCTCTGGCCCGCTCTGCTGGGCACGCTGGCGCTTCTCTTCGCCAACAGCTTCGGCGCGGTGGCGACCGCCTATGCGCTGACCGGTTCGTCGATGTCGATCGTGCCGATCATGCTTTACGCGCAAATCCGCGGTGACGTGCTGCAAGACCCGCATCTGGGATATGCGCTGGCCTTCGGGATGATCGTAATCACCGGGCTTGCCAATCTCGCTTATGTCTGGCTGCGCGTGCGCTCCGAGAGGTGGATGAGATGATCTCCAAACGGTTCTGGTCCTGGCTCGCGCTGGCCTTCGGTATTCTCTATTTCGCCCTGCCGCTTCTGGGCACTCTGGAGTTCTCTCTGCGCGCACGGCGCGGGGTCTATTCGCTCGATGCCTATCGTTCGGTGCTCGCGGACCCGCAATTCCGCGAGACCTTCACCTATTCGGTGGTGATGGCGATCTTCACCATCCTCGTCGGCGCGCTGATCGTGGTGCCGACCGCGTATTGGGTGCGGCTCAAACTGCCGAAATGGCGCCCCGTGGTCGAGTTCATCACCCTGCTGCCGCTGGTGATCCCGCCCATCGTGATCGTGTTCGGCTATATCCGGCTTTACAACACCTCGTCTTTCCTGCCGCTCACCGGCTCGATCACGGGGACCAATATCCTGCTGATGCTGGGCTATGCGACGCTCTCGCTGCCCTACATGTATCGCGCCGTCGATACGGGGTTGCGCACGATCGACGTGGCGACCCTGACCGAAGCGGCGCAAAGCTTGGGCGCGGGCTGGGGCACGATCCTCGCACGGGTGATCCTGCCCAACGTGCTGGTGGCGGTCCTCTCGGGCGCCTTCATCACCTTCGCCATCGTCATCGGCGAATTCGTCCTCGCCTCTCTTCTTAACCGGCCGGCCTTCGGCCCCTACATGCAGCTGACCGGCGCGAACAAGGCCTATGAGCCCGCAGCGCTCGCGGTGATCGCCTTCTCGATCACCTGGATCTGCATGGGGCTCATTCAGCTCGTCACCCGGTTCTCCAAACATACGAATGCAAAGCGGTAACCCATGGCCTCTCTCGAGATCGAACATCTGGAAAAATCCTTCGGCGCGAACCGCGTGGTGAAGGATTTCAACCTCTCCATCGCAGAGGGGGAATTCATCTCGCTGCTCGGTCCGTCGGGCTGCGGCAAGACGACCGTTCTGCGGATGGTGGCGGGCTTCGAGCACCCCTCGGGCGGTGCGATCCGCATCGGCGGGCAGGACGTGACCGCGCTGCCTTCGAACCAGCGCAATATCGGGATGGTGTTTCAGGCCTATGCGCTGTTTCCGAACCTGACGGTCGCGCAGAATGTCGGCTTCGGGATGCGTGTGGCGGGACGGTCGCGTGCGGAAATCAAGACGCGCGTGGCGGAAATGCTCGACCTGATCGGCCTGCCGGATCTTGGCAACCGCTATCCGTTCCAGCTCTCGGGCGGGCAGCAACAACGTGTGGCGCTGGCCCGCGCGCTTGCCATCCAGCCGCGGGTTCTCCTGCTCGACGAGCCGCTCTCGGCGCTTGACGCAAAGATCCGGGTAAGTCTGCGCGAAGAGATCCGCGAGATCCAGCGCCGCCTGGGTATCACGACGATTTTCGTGACCCACGATCAGGAAGAAGCGTTGTCGATCTCGGATCGGGTCGTGGTGATGAATGGCGGCGTGGCCGAACAGATCGGCGCGCCTTTCGAGATCTACAATCAGCCCAAGACCCGCTTTGTCGCGCAATTCGTGGGCACGCTCAACGCGCTCACCGCGCAGGTGGCCGATCCCGCGCGTGGTGCTTTGCGTGTGGGCAGCACCGAGGTGATCCTCGGCGCACCCGTCTCGGCGGACACGAACGCCGAGGTGACCCTGGCGGCGCGGCCCGAAGTGCTGGCGCTGGGGCGCCGGGAGGGGAACGACACGATCTTTTCGGGCAAGATCGCCGAGGTGCATTTCCTCGGCTCGATCCTGCGCGTGAAGCTGGAGGTGGAAGGCCAGACGATCGCGCTCGACACCTTCAACCGCCCCGGAAACCCGCCGCCCGAGGTTGGCTCCCTGGCGGAGGTGAGTGTCGCGAGCCGGGATCTGCTCGTGCTCGCGGACTGAGATCGCTGGGACCAGCCTCTGGCGCGGAGTTGCCTTCGGGCTGGCCTGTTTCTTCACCGGTTGGACGGATGGACGAGGCATCGCGCGAAAACGGTGCGGGATTGGGCACATCCGTCAGGGGGCGTCGCACCGGCTCAATGTGAACCTTCGATCTGTTCCCGAAATTCCGTGTAAGGATTCATTTCGTGTGTCCAACAGGGTAGACGAGCGGTATGTGTCGACTGCCCACCGAGCTGCAAGATCGGGAACGCGCTCGTCCATGGGATCGCTGTTGCGCCGAGGGCTCTCTGCCGAACGCGATTGATCTCAAGAGGCACAGGGATGCCGTGCCTGCTGGCAGGCGGTGCCGTCCAGCCTCTCGCCGCCGCCGCGACGGTGGATTTCGGCTTGCACCCCTCTGATCTCCGAGGCCGTTGAAACACCCTGTCCGGGGGAAGGGGGCGCGCGGCTATCAGCCTGATTTATGCAACAAAACCCGTCGTGACCCTTAAAATTCGCGCCCTCATCCCCCAATTGTGATCAGTTCCCGAACCCAATCGTGACGAGGGCGAAAGCCGATGACAGAGACCCCCAGAAGACTGAGCGCGGCCGAAACGAAGGGCCTGCGCACCGCAAAGGAGCTGGAGGGCCATCTGGCCTGGCTCGACACGATCACGCCCGCAGCACTCGGCGTGCTGGCGATCGCCTCGGGCATCTACACCTATCTAGGCGTCTCCTCGATCCTCGAGGATACCGGCGCGATGAGCTTTTTCGCGGCGCTTGCCTATTCGATTGCCGTCTCGGTCGGGATCTTCGTCTTCTGGAGCTACATGCTGCGGCTCTTGCCCGCGATGCGTACGGCGAGCGGTTTCGTCGGGCTGACGGTCTCGACCATGGTCGGCTCGCTCGCCATCGTCGCGATGTCGAGCTGGCTCAACGCGGCGGCGCTGGCGGGATCGGCGGCGGTCGAGCAGCACCTCGATACCACGGTGCGCGATTATCAATCCGCGCTCGAGCAGGCCCATGACATCGCCCTTTCCGCGCAATCGCTGGGGCGCGAGGTCGAACGGGCGCGCGACGCTTTCGAGGCGCTGGCCGAACAGGAGCAATCGGGCCAGTTGTCAGGCGCGGCAGGCCGGGGCGCGGTGTTCCGCGTTCTGACCCAGAAAACCGAAGAGCTTGCCAATCTCGAAGAGCAGATCCGCGCCCAGCAGCCGCAGATCGACGAGGCCTTCGAGACCGGCAACCAGATCTTGGGACGGATGCGCGCGCTGATCGTGGCCCCCGGTCCGGTCGAGAAGCGCTCGGTCGAGTTTGCGGAACAGAGCGTGCGGCTTGCTGGCGTGATCGCGCGGCTCGACCAGCTCTCCGTGGCCCCGCTGGTGGCGCGGGCGGCGCAGGATCTGCCCGCTTCTGTCGTGCTGCCGGAACTTGACGGGCGCACAACCAATGTCCGAGACGCGCAATCCTCGACCATCGATTCCGTGCTGGAGGCGCTTGACCAGCGCGGCCGCACGCTGGAGCGCGCCGCCGATGAGGTGCTGGCGCGCGATCCGCCGATCCAGACCGCCTACAACCCGATCACCAGCGCCGAGGCCGTGATCCGCTATGCGGGTAGTTTCGTGCCTTCCTGGGCGGGGGCGATCGCGATCGACCTTCTGCCCGCCGTTCTCGTCTTCGTTCTGGCGGTGACGCAGGCCGCGATCCGTTCGGGCCGCGACGGTCTGCCGATCGAGGCGACTCTGACGCTGGCCGATTTGAAAGCCGCTCTCAACGCGATGCGCGACGTCGAGCAGACGATGGGCGGGGCCGATGCCGAGATCCGCAAGCGGGTGTCCGGGCTTTCCGACACCGAGCTGCCCGACGCCCCCGACGCGCCGCCCCGCGCCACAGAGAGTTGAGCGATGCGCCTGTCGTTTCCGAAGCTTGCGCATCTTGATATCAGGCGCGGGCTGATGATGGTTCTGTGGCTTCAGGTCGCGATTGCCGCGGTGATGATCGCGGGTGATTGGCTGGGCCGCAATCCGCCCGGGGCGCCTTCATCCGTGCCTGGCATGAGCGACCCGGTCGCGCCGGGCGATCAACGCCGCCGCTTTGATCCCGACCGGCCCGTGCCGCGCCGGGATGCGCCTGCACTGCCGCCGGGGATCGATCTGCCTTCGACCTACCCAGACCGTCTCACCTTCGAGCGCAAGACTATCGAGGGTTTCGGAGATGTGCTTCTCCTGAACGGCTCGATCGCGACGGGCGATGCGGATCGCCTCTCGAGCTATCTCGACGGGGCGTCGACTGAGGATCTTCCCGCGACCGTCGCGCTCAGCAGCCCGGGCGGGCAGGTGATCGAAGCGCTGGCCATCGGGCGCATGTTGCGCGAGGCAGGCAAGAACACCGCGATCCTTCCGGGCATGGCCTGCATGTCGGCTTGCCCCTATATCCTCGCCTCTGGTGAACAGCGTCGTGTCTCCCCCGAGGGCTATGTCGGGATGCACCAGCATTACTACGACGAGAACCTTTACATGCCCGCCTATTTCGCGGTGGAGGAAATCCAGCGCGGACAGGGGCGCACGATGGAATATCTGATCGACATGGGCGTCGATCCCGGCGTGATGATCTATTCGCTCACCACCCCGCCGGAAGACATCTACATCCTGCTGCCCGAGGAATTGCTCGACAGCCGCCTCGCGACCGAGATGCTCGACTAGACGCGGCTTAATCCGGCAGCGCGCCGCAGAAGCCGCCGCTGGCCACCTGACCCGAGCCCAACGCGAAAGCGGGCGGGGCATGATAGGGGTTGAGCGGCGCGGCGAGCAGGTCGGCGGCGATCAGGGCGAGAAGGCCTGCGATTGCAATAAGGGCGGTGCTCTTGCGGGTCATGCGCGCGCCTCCAGCCCGAGGATCGGGCGCAGCCGAATGCCGAGGAAGGCGCCCGCGAATGCGGCCGCGAACCAGACCCAGCCGTGAAGGCTGCCGGTCGAGATGCCAGAGAAGAAGGCGCCGACGTTGCAGCCGAAGGCGAGCCGCGAGCTGTATCCCAACAGGAAGCCCGCCACGACAGTTGCGACCCAGGCGCGGGCCGGGTAGCGCGGAAGCGCCTGCGACAGACCGCCTTGCCGCCATGCCG
This sequence comes from Thioclava marina, assembly GCF_002020135.1. Classification (GTDB taxonomy): domain Bacteria; phylum Pseudomonadota; class Alphaproteobacteria; order Rhodobacterales; family Rhodobacteraceae; genus Thioclava; species Thioclava marina. Next base: position 479,292 of record NZ_MPZS01000003.1, read on the forward strand.
CGACCCCGAAGGCCCCCGCAATCAGCCCGATATCGGTGAGCGAGGTGTAATCGGTCAGCAGGTTCTCGTGCAGTCGGGTGACCGATCCCGGCGCGCTCCAGAAGGCCGAGCCGGACAGATCGATGCCCGCGCCCTGGACCCCTTTCGCGACCCAAAGTCCCAGCCCGTAGACCACGCCCCAGGGCTGGCCCGCGACGACCAGGTTGCCGATGGCGAGCGCGGCGAGCACGAGCGCCGCAATCACGTAGCGCCGGGGCAGGGCGCGCGATCCGGGCTTGCCGAGCGCGAAGGCCACGCCCGCGACGAGCGCGAGCAGAACCAGCGTCACCGCAAGCCCCGTCGTGCCGCGCAGGGTCAGGATCGGCAATGCGCCGAGCGAGGTCCACCAGATCAGACCGTAGGCGCCGAAGAAGCTGCCGATGGCGAAGAACGGAAGCGCCAGCAGGCCGACCGGATTGCCCGAGCCCGCGTTGACCAGCGTCCCCGAGCCGCACCCCAGGACCACCTGCATCGCCGCGCCGAAGACGAAGGCGCCACCGACCATGGCCCAGCCGATCGGCGCCTGAGCGCCGGTCAGTTCACCCGGATGGCTCGACAGAAGCGGGATCGCCACGATGGACACCAGCGCGATCGCCAGAAGCTGTGCCAGAAGCCCCGCCGGTTCACGCCGCAAGATCATCGCGCGCCACGGGCCGGCAAAGCCGAAGCGCAGCCCCTCGAGAGCAATGCCGAAGCCCAGACCGATGGCCAGCAGAAAGCCGTAACGCGCCCCGCCCAATAGCGTGAGCGCGCCAACCGCGACCAGCGCGGCGAGCACCAGCGCCGCCCGCCGAAGCGCCGTGGCGGATCCGCTGCTCGCCTCAAGAACCGTGCTCGTCATTTCAGCCCCCGGTCAACTGGTTGAGCAGGTTGCGCAGCAGGCCGGGTTGGTTCTCCATCGCGCCGTCAGTCGCTGAATATTCGACCATCGAACCGGGATAGAGCTTCACGTTCTCGATCCCCGCCAGCTCGGAGAGCGCGAACCATTCGGTCGCGGCCCAATGTCCGGTGTTGCAAAAGGAGACGACCTCTTCGCCATCCGCTATCCCGAGCTTGGCCTTCAGCGTCGCCGCATCGACCTGGCGGTCGATCACCGTCGCACCGGGGCGGAAGAATTGGGTATAGGGCAGGTTCTCGGCCCCTGGCAGCGTCCCGGGGCGGGCTGCAGCACCATGTGCGGATTTGCCCTTGTAGAAGGCGGGCGGTCGCGCATCGACCAGGACCGCGCGGCTCTTGCCGTCGACGATACCGCGCACCGCTGGCGTTTCCGCGGTCCAGCGATCGTCCCAGTTCAGCGACAGATCGGTGGGCATCAGGGTCTCGGTGGCGGTCGAGATCGGCAGCCCCGCATTCGCCCAGGCGGTCGTGCCGCCGTTGAGAATCGACAATTCGGTGAAACCCGTGCTCTTCAATGTCCAGTAGACCCGTGCCGCCGCGCCGAAATCGGTATCGGTATCGCCTTGCGCGATGATCACGATCGGGCGGTCGGTCTCGAGCCCGATTTGTTCGAAAGAGGCCTCGAGCTTGGCAAGTGGCGGCACTTGACCGGGATTGTTGTCGGGGCCGCGAAAGATCGAATAAGGCGCGTAGACGGCCCCCTCGACATGGCCCTTTTCATAGACCCCGACGCGGATATCGAGCAGCACCGGATCGAGATCCGCCAGCTCCGCGTTCAACTCGCTGGGGGTGACGAGCGGGCCGAGATGCGCGGCGGCGAGAGGGGCTGCACCAAGGAGGCTCGCGCCGACGAGCGTGGTGGCGGCGATGGTGGCGAGAAGGTTCATGGGTGACCTCGCGAGATGGAATTTTCTCCCAGATCGGGCGAAAATAACGCCAGATCAAGGGGCGGCGTCGTCTCTGACAATAGGGGTGGCGGGAAATCATTCCGATTTGCGTGGCGGCGATGGCAAGGCCGTCTTTCTCGCGCGCCTGTCGCGAACATCCGCCCCTGCACGCCGGGGCTAGGCGTGACGCTGTTCTTATTTGAGCAAAGTCGTGAGAGTTGCCTCCCGTGCCCGCCAGCTTGTCATTTTTCCGAACACCGCCAGGGATGCGTGAGCGAAAAGGGCAATGCCAGAAAACGGCTCGGCCTGCGCCCTTCTTGTCGATGCGGGCGGATCACCTTTGCGTGCTGGGGCGGCGCGTCCACCGTTTGCGCCTGATAGGCTCAGGTCTTGCCGCATGAGGCCTGATACAGGCGGCGCGGCGATCCGGCCTTCCGACGTGTGGGGGGATGAAGAGACCGCAGCCGGACGCCAAACGCCGTTTCGGAGCCACGCTGCAACGGACATTCTGATATCGCGCGCCATTTCATCTAGGCAATTTCCACGATGGGTCTAAGCTCTCCATGACCGAAAGGAATATGCCGATGACTCCGCTACCGCTTTCGCGCGCCTTCACCTTGATCGAACCCGGGCCGGTGGTTCTGGTGACGACCCATGACGGGACGAGGGCCAACATCATGACCATTACCTGGACAATGGTCCGTGGCTTCGACGCCAGTTTCGCGCTCACGACCGGACCTTGGAACCACTCCTGGCATGCATTGTGCGAGGCCCGTGAATGCGTCCTCGCCATTCCCACCGCCGACATGATCGATACGGTCGTCGGCATCGGGATGTGTTCGGGCGCTGATACCGACAAGTTCGAGCGTTTCGATCTGACGCCCTTGCGCGCGCACCATGTCGGGGCGCCGCTGATCGGCGAGTGCCTCGCCAATATCGAATGTCGCGTCGAGGAGATCGTCGAACGGCTCGACCTTGTCTTGCTCAAGGGCGTCGCCGCCCATATCGACCCCGATCGGGAGGATAAACGCCTGCTTCATGCGGTCGGTGACGGGACCTTCACCGCGGATGGAGAGCGCTTCGACCGAAGCGAGGCCATGCGCGCCAAGCTCCCCGCCGGTCTGTAGGCGAAGGAGAGCCGAAGCCCTCTTTCGACCCGCTCCCGGCTTGCGCGCGCCCCAATTCGGACGTTCATCGGCAGGACATTGCTGCCTTTGATCCTGCCCGATCATATGGCCGGTTCTGTGGTGCTATTCGGACAGTATCTGCGTTGACAGGCAAACCTGCGCGAACTCCCCGTGGAGATGCGCCAGAGCCGAGCGATGAATTTCCTCCGCAGACAGCGTTGGCCCATCATCAAAGCTGACATCGGCATTGGAGGTGAAAGCCGCGCACGCATCCGCGACGAGGCGCACCTTGTAGCCCAGATTGGCGGCCATTCGGGCCGTGGTGGACACGCAATGCGGCGTCGTCAGACCGCAGATTGTCAGGGCATTTGCGCCAAGCTCCTTGAGATGGTCGTTCAAATGGGTCCCTATGAAAGCCGAATTGACACTTTTCTCGATGATGGTTTCGCCGGGCAAAGGCTGCACTTGCGCCTTGAACTCGGTTCCCGATCCGCTGAGCGGTGAGCCAGGCGTCGTGCTGACATGTCGGACGTGAATGATTGGCGAACCTGAATCGCGCCATTTCTGAAGCAGGTCACGCGCGCGGTCTTCTGCTTGAGGATTGTTGCGTTCGCCCCAGACGGGATCTTCAAATCCGGCCTGAATGTCGATGAGAATCAATGCGCTCACTTTAAACCCTTCAGTGAGAAACGATCCACGCGAAGAGCTAACGCCTATGGGAAAGCTGACCCGTGGGCAACTCGCGGCACTCGCCACTCGCCTATGGGCTCGATCCGGCATCTCCCTGCACCCGCTTGCAATGCTGCCAAACCTGGGCGCCAGCGTCGGGTTGGCGTTGCGGCTGCATGTCATCGGCAATGGGGGCCTCTATCGAGATCGCGTACTGTCCGGTCTTTCGCGCGGGGCCGAGAAAGGCCAAGGGATGGCGGCGCGCATTCATCGCCTCGATAATGGCGGTATTACTCAGCATCTTCGGCAGGCGCACGGACGACCGCCGGATGGCGCGCGAAGGGCTTTTTCTGCACCGTCTTGATCCTCTCTCCAGTGCCCTCAGGTTTCGAGTCATCAACCCACGAGAGGGCGAAGCCGATCCCCTAGCCGCGAGGGGCGCGCTCTGCGGCATCACTACGCAAGGCCGTGCGGTTGCGTGGCCTGCGGAAAGGCTTACCATCGGCGCGGGACGACCGAAGGCCCGCGATGCAGGATACCGATTCCGAGACAGCTTATGCCGAAACCGCCGCGGCGGTGCTTACGCGTCTATCCGTCCCGTTCCCGAACGGGCTGGCCGCGCAGGAGGCCGCCGCGCGCCTCGAGCTCCACGGCCCGAACGCTTTGCGCCGTCAGAAGCCCCGAAGCGCGCTGCGCATCCTTGTGCACCAGTTTCAGGGCGTGATTGTCGCTCTGCTCGTTCTGGCGACGGTGTTCTCTCTCGTCATCAACGATATCGTCGAGGCGCTGGCGATCCTCGTCGTGCTGCTCCTGAATGGCGCGATCGGGTTTTTCACCGAGCTGCGCGCGACCCGCTCGATGGAGGCATTGTTCAGCATCGCGGAGGTCCGCACCCGCGTGCGCCGCGACGGGATGCTGATCGAAATCGACGCGCGCGATGTCGTGCCGGGCGATCTTGTCGTGCTCGAAGCGGGCGACGTGGTGACCGCCGATCTGCGGCTCGTCGAGGCCTCGGGGCTCTATTGCGACGAATCCGTTCTCACCGGCGAATCCCTTTCGGTGCTCAAGGGCACCGACCCGCTGCCATCCGACGCGGTGCTGGGGGACCGCACCAACATGGGGTTCAAGGGCGCCGCCGTCACGCGCGGGGCAGGGACGGGCGTGGTGGTTCGGACCGGCATGGAGACCGAGATCGGCAGGGTCAGCCAGCTCGCGATGGAGGCCAGCACGGAGCCCACACCGCTCGAGCGACAATTGACGCGGCTCGGCCAGCGATTGGTCTGGCTGACGATTGTCCTTGCGGCCGCGATTATCGTCACAGGGCTGGCCCAGGGTCACCCGCTCACGGGGATGATCCAGACCGGGGTCGCCCTTGCCGTTGCCGCGATCCCCGAAGGCATCCCCGTCGTGGCCACGCTCTCGCTCGCGCGGGGGATGTGGCGCATGGTGCAGCGCAATGCGTTGATCAGCCGTCTTTCCTCGGTCGAGACGCTCGGGGCGACCACGCTGATCCTGACGGACAAGACCGGGACTCTGACCGAAAACCGGATGAGCGTGGTGCAACTGCTGCTCGATGGGGAAAGCGTGGATCTGGGCGGGACGGTCTCCGGTATCGAGCAAGACCGTCTTCGTTTGGCGTTGAAGATCGGCATGCTGTGCAACAATGCCGAACTGGGCGGAAGCGATGATCGCCGGATCGGCGACCCGACCGAACTTGCGTTGCTGAGTGCCGCGCGGGAGGCGGGGCTCTCACTGGACGGCGCCGAGCCGCGCCTTGTCCAGCATGCTTTCGAGACCGATAGCCTGATGATGGCGACCGTCCATGCGCTGCCCGACGGCGGCGTGCTCTATGCGGTGAAGGGCGCTCCGGAGGCGGTGATCGCGTCTTGCTCCGAGGTGCTGGGGGCAGACGGCCCGCGACCTTTGAGCGCCGGAGAAAAAGAGAGCTGGATCGCGCGCAATGCGTCTGCCGCAGGTAAAGGACTGCGTGGGATCGGGCTTGCGATGAAGCGGTCGGACGGGACGCAGGACGCGCCCTATGAACGACTGACGCTTGTCGCGATCGCCTGTCTTGCAGATCCGTTGCGCAAGGACGTGCCGCCCGCGATCGCGGCCTGCCAGAGCGCGGGAATCCGGGTGATCATGCTGACCGGCGATCATGCCGAGACCGCCGCGCGCATCGCGAAAGATGCCGGGATCAGCGAGGATGGCGTGGTGGCGATCGAAGGACGCGAACTCGCAGGGATCGATCTGGAAGACGCCGGGGAAGAAACGCTCGACCGGCTCCGCAAGGCGAGCGTCTTCGCCCGCGTTGCTCCTGCGACGAAACTGGCGCTCGTCAGTTTCTACCAACGCGAGGGCGAGACCGTCGCGATGACGGGGGACGGGGTGAACGACGCGCCGGCGCTGAAGAAAGCCGATATCGGCATCGCGATGGGCCAGCGCGGCACGCAAGTGGCGCGCGAGGCGGCGCATATGGTCCTCAAGGACGACGATTTCGCGACCATCGTCGAGGCGGTGCGGCAGGGCAGGGTGATCTTCGGCAATATCCGCAAGTTCGTCGTTTACCTTATGTCGTGCAACCTCTCGGAGATCCTCGTGGTCGGGATCGCCGTGGGAGCGGGTCTTCCCGCGCCGCTCCTGCCGTTGCAGATCCTGTTTCTCAATCTCGTCACGGATGTCTTCCCCGCGCTTGCGCTCGGGATGGGGCGGGGCGACGGGCATGAGATGCGCCGCCCGCCGCGCGATCGCGCCGAGCCGATCCTCGCGCGTCGGGAATGGGGGCGCATCGTCGCGCTTGGGGCCATCGTGACCCTCGCGACGATGCTGGCATTCGGGGGGGCGCTCTACGGATTGCGGCTCGAACCCGGTGCCGCCGTCACCGTGGCCTTCGTGACCCTCGCCCTGGGCCAGCTGTGGAATGTGTTCAACATGCGCGAAGCCGACACCCACGCGCTGCGCAATGACGTGACGCGCAATCGCTATGTCTGGGGGGCGCTCGGGCTGTGTCTCGTGCTGATCGCCGGAGCGCTTTGGCTGCCGGGGCTTTCGGACGTGCTTCAGTTGCCCTCTCCGGGTGCCGCGGGGTTGCTGCTTGCCGGGGCGATGAGCCTTCTCCCGCCGCTGCTGGGATTTCTCGTCGTGCGCGGGGTGAGTCGCGGGTAAATTCCGCCCTCCGCGTTGAGCCGCATCAATGCAGTGCCGCTTTCCATGGACTAAGCAAGGCCATGGCTTCCCCTGAAATGGGCGGTCAGTCGACTGGCATCACCTTGGGAGGAGGCGTGATGACTTGGGCGATTATCCAGAAGTCGGCCGCCGAACGCGCAGCGGCGACGCTGACCGATGAGGTCCGCGAGGCTTTTACCTGGGAGACCGCACGAGCGATGCTCGACGGCTTTCCCGATGGCGCGCTGAACATCGCTCACGAGGCGGTGGATCGGCATGTCGCCTCGGGCCACGGTGCTGATGAGGCGATCTTGTGGCTTGGCAAGGACGGCGAGCGGGAAAGCCTGAGCTATGGCGATCTCGCCACCCGGACCGCGCGCTTTGCCAATGTTCTGAAAAGCCACGGGCTGCAAGCCGGCGATCGGGTTTTCGGTCTCGCGGGGCGGGTGCCCGATCTCTACGTCGCGGCACTGGGCACGCTGAAGGCCGGGATGATCTTCTCGCCGCTCTTTTCCGCCTTCGGGCCCGAGCCGTTGCGCACCCGGCTCGAGATCGGCGAGGCCGATGCGCTGATCACCACCGCGTCGATCTATCGCCGCAAGATCGCGGCTTGGCGCGACGAGATCCCCTCGCTGAAGCTGGTGCTGATCATCGGGGACGAGGCGCCCGAGGATTGCGTCGCGCTCGGCCCTGCGATGGCGGCGGCCTCCGAGCGGTTCGAGACGGTTCGCACCCGGCCCGAAGACCCTGCGCTGTTCCATTTCACCTCCGGCACCACGGGGCGCCCGAAAGGCGCGGTCCATGTGCATGATGCGGTGGTGATGCACGCTGCCGCTGGCCGCTATGCGCTCGAACTGACGCCGGGCACGCGCTATTGGTGCAGTGCCGATCCGGGCTGGGTGACGGGCACCTCTTTCGGGATCATCTCGCCCTTGGTGAACCGGGTACGGATGGTCATCGACGAGGCGGATTTCGACCTCGAACGCTGGTACGGCCTTCTCGAGCGCGAGAAGATCGAGGTCTGGTACACGGCGCCGACCGCGATCCGCATGATGATGCGCGCAGGCAAGGAGGCTGCCGCGTCCCACGATTTCTCGCAGCTGCGCTTCATGGCCTCGGTCGGCGAGCCGCTGAACCCCGAAGCCGTGGTCTGGGGCAACGAGGTCTTCGGGCGGCCCTTCCACGACAACTGGTGGCAGACCGAGACCGGCGGGATCATGATCGCCAACACCCGCGCGATGGATGTGCATCCCGGCTCGATGGGAAGGCCCTTGCCGGGGATCGAGGCGGGCATCGTCGCGCGTGTCGATGATGGGCTGCGTGAATGCCCGCCCGGCGAGATCGGCGAGCTGGCGCTGCGTCCGGGCTGGCCCTCGATGATGCGCGCCTATCTGCATGAAGAAGCGCGCTACAAGAAGTGCTTCGTCGATGGGTGGTATCTCTCGGGCGATCTCGCGATGCGCGACCGTGAAGGGTATTTCTGGTTCGTCGGGCGCGCCGACGATCTGATCAAGTCCTCGGGCCACCTCATCGGTCCCTTCGAGGTCGAAAGCGCGCTGATCGAGCACCCGGCGGTGGCCGAGGCTGCCGTGATCGGGTTGCCCGACGAGACCGCGGGCGAGGTGGTGAAAGCTTACGTCGCGCTCAATCCTGGCTTCGAGCCCTCCGAAGATCTCGAACGCGACATCCGCGGGCTTGCGCGCAAGAAGCTTGGCGCGGCGGTCGCTCCGCGCGAGGTGGTGTTCCGAAAGACCCTGCCCAAGACCCGCTCGGGCAAGATCATGCGCCGGCTATTGAAGGCGCGCGAGCTGGGCCTGCCGGAGGGTGATATTTCGACGCTGGAGAGTGACGAGACATGAGTGCCGACAAACCGCATCTGACCCACGATCACATCCGCGAGTTGCTCACGGCGATGATCCGCATCCGTCATTTCGAGGATAAATGCGCCGAGCTCTACACGCAGGAAAAGATCCGTGGCTTCCTGCATCTTTATGACGGCGAGGAGGCGGTGGCCTCGGGCGTGATCCCGCGCCTTGGCCCCGATGACCGCATCGTCGCCACCTATCGCGAGCATGGCCATGCGCTGGTGCGCGGCGTGCCGATGGAGCGCGTGATGGCCGAGATGTATGGCAAGGCCACGGGCGCTTCGGGCGGGCGGGGCGGCTCGATGCATATCTTCGACGCCGAGCGCAATTTCTATGGCGGCAACGCGATCGTGGGCGGCGGGCTGCCGCTGGCGGTGGGGCTTGCGCTGCGCGACCGGATGATGGGCGCGCCGAATGTCACCGCCTGTTTCTTCGGTGAGGGCGCGGTGGCCGAGGGCGAGTTCCACGAGTCGATGAACCTCGCGCAGCTCTGGTCGCTGCCGGTCCTGTTTGTGTGCGAGAACAATGGTTATGCGATGGGCTCGGCCCTGGCGCGCACCGAGTCCGAGACCGATATTCGGCGCAAGGCGGCCGCCTATGGCACGGTGACCGAGCAGGTGGACGGGATGGATGTGGTCGCGGTCGAGGCGGCCACGCGCCGCGCGCTCGCCGCGATCCGCGAGACCGGCAAACCCTATTTCCTCGAATGCCTGACCTATCGTTTTCGCGCGCATTCGATGTTCGACGCCCAGCTCTACCGCGACAAGGAAGAGGTGGCCGAGTGGCGCGAGAAGGGGCCGATCGTGCGGTTCCAGTCCTGGCTTTATGAGACCGGGCTGATGCATCCCGAAGAGGTCGCGCAGATCGAGGCAGGCGTCGAGGATGAGATCGCCGCCGCTGTCGCCTATGCCGAGGCGAGCGAATGGGAACCTCTCGAGACGCTCACCCGCCACGTCATGGCCGAGGACCGCCCCGCGCCGCCCGCGCCGCCCGAACAGGGCGCCGAGACCGCAGAGATGACCTATCGCGAGGCGGTCAAACAGGCCATCCGCGACGCGATGATCCGCGACGAACGGGTCTTCCTGATGGGCGAGGATGTGGGGGCTTACGGCGGCTGCTACGCGGTCTCGAAAGGGCTGATGGACGAATTCGGCGAGGATCGTATCCGCGATACGCCGCTCTCCGAGTCGGGCTTCACCGGGGCCGGGATCGGTGCAGCCGCGGCGGGGATGCGGCCCATCGTCGAGGTGATGACGGTGAACTTCTCGCTGCTCGCGCTCGATCAGATCATGAACACCGCCGCCACGATCCGGCATATGTCGGGCGGGCAGTTCGGCGCGCCCGTGGTGATCCGTCTCGCGACCGGCGCGGGCAAGCAACTGGCCGCGCAGCATTCCCATTCGCTCGAAGGGTGGTATGCGCATATTCCCGGTCTGCGGGTGCTTGCGCCCGCCACGCTCGAGGACGCGCGCGGGATGCTCTGGACCGCGATCGAGGATCCCGACCCGGTGCTGATCTTCGAGAATGTCATGCTCTACAACATGACCGGGCAGATCGCCGCGAATGCGGGGCCGGTGGATATCGACAAGGCCGCGATCCGCAGGCCGGGCACCGACATCACGCTGATCACCTATGGCGGGTCGCTGTTCAAGACGCTGGAGGCGGCGGAGGAACTGGCGGGGCAGGGGATCGAGGCTGAGGTGATCGACCTGCGCTCTCTGCGCCCGCTCGATGATGCGACGATCATGGCCTCGCTTGCGCGCACGCGCCGCGCGGTGATCGTGGACGAGGGCTGGCGGTCGGGCTCGCTGTCTGCCGAGATCGCGGCCCGGATCGGTGAGCAAGCCTTCTGGCATCTCGATGCGCCGGTGGGGCGGGTGTGTTCGGTCGAGGTGCCGATCCCTTATCCCAAGCATCTCGAGGATGCCTCCGTGCCGCAGGTGCCAGCGATCGTCGCCGCCGCCAAGGCGGCGCTCGGGAAAGGGTGAGGCGCGATGGCGGTCTTCAAGATGCCCTCGCTCGGCGCGGATATGGAGGCGGGAACGCTGGTCGAATGGCTGGTGAAACCCGGAGACCCGGTTCAGCACGGCGATATCGTCGCCGTGGTCGAGACCCAGAAAGGCGCGATCGAGATCGAGATTTTCGAGGATGGCGTAGTCGAAAAACTGGTGGCCGAACTCGGGCAGAGCCTGCCCGTGGGCGCGCCGCTCGCGATTATCCGTGCGCCGGGAGAGACGCGGGAAGAACCTTCGGACGTCGCGGCGCCAGTTGCGCCGCAGGCCGGTGCGGAAGCGATTTCACCCGTTGCAAAGCCGGTGCCCCCAGTCGTTCCAACCGCCGCCGCGCCGACAGGGATCCCCGCATCTCCTGCCGCGAAGAGGCGCGCTGCGGAACTGGGGATCGCACTGGAAAGCCTCACCGGCAGCGGCCCGGGCGGCGCGATCGTTCTGGCGGATGTCGAGGCGGTCGCGCGCGCTGCGCAACCGAGCCCGAAGCCCGAGCGCGGCGCCTATCTCGCCGAGATGCGCAAGGCGATCGCCGCCGCGATGGCCCGGTCCAAACGCGAAATACCGCATTATTACGTCACCCACACGGTCGATCTCACCGCTGCGACCGACTGGCTGAGCGCCACCAATGCGGACCGCCCTCCGGAGGAACGGCTCCTGATGGGCGCGCTCCTCATGAAGGCCGTGGCGCTGGCGGCGCGCGAGGAAAAGGCAGTGAACGGCCATTATGGGGCGGATGGGTTCATACCCTCTGCGGCAATCCATCTCGGCCTCGCCATCGCGCTTCGGGGTGGTGGCCTCGTCGCTCCCGCGATCCTCGACGCCGACCAGAAGAGCCTGCGTGAGCTGATGGAGGCGATGCGCGATCTCACCATGCGCGCCCGTGCCGGGAGGCTCAAGAGCTCGGAGATGAGCATGGCGACGCTCACCTTCTCCGCGCTTGGCGAAAGCGGGGTCGAGGCGATGGCGGGGATCATCGTGCCGCCGCAGGTCGCCATCGTCACCGCAGGTGCACCGGGTGCCCAGCCGCTGGTGCGCGACGGACAGGTGATCGCCGCGCAGGCCGTGACGCTAACGCTTGCGGCGGACCACCGCGTGAGCGACGGGCGACTGGGCTCGAAATTCCTGACCGCGCTCGACGCGAAGCTGCAAACACCGGAGGAGTTATGACCGAAGACGAAATCCGTCGCGCCTATATCGAGGAGCTCGTGCGTGTCGCCCCCGATCTCGATCCCGCCGAGATCGCGGGTTCGGACCATCTTCAGGACGATCTCGAGCTCGACTCGATGGATGTCCTGAACCTGGTGATTGCACTCAGCAAACGTTTCGGTGTCGCGATTGCCGAAGCGGACTATCCCCAGATCGCCACCCCCGACCTTGCCGCGGCATTCCTCGCGAAGCGGGTTTGAAGGGGGGAAGGCTCAGTTCCGACATCCGGCGTCTGTTGGGGGCCATGTAGGGCTGGCGCTGGCCAGGCGGGCTGTCGCGACAGGCGCGCCCATAGGAATTCAGAGAGTCGCCGAACGGCCCCGCGATGACACTTCGTCCGATGCCGTTCCGAAGATCGAGCTGTGTTCGCACCCTGCAGCGATCAGCCTGCCGCGGCAGCGGCAATGCGCCGATATCCCGCCTGACCGTGGTAGAACCCGTTGGAGAACGAAATCCCGTCGCAAATCTGGCGCAGCATGCTCTCCGCCTCGGTCAAGCTGCGGGTGCCATCCAGAACGTCGCGGAACGCCGTGGCCACCGCCACCATATCCACGGCCTGTGGCATCAGCCGCAAATGGGTGACGCCGTCCGCGATCATCTGTCCGGCTTCGGGCAAGAGGTCGAGGTAGCTTTCCGACTGGGTCTGGATGCCGTTCACGCGAAGGATCGGGCGGTCATCGGTGGTGCGCAAGGGCATGCCGTCCGCATCCTCTTCGCAGACGAACTGGCAGTTGTCCTTGGTCCGGCCATGGGCGCGCGCATGATAGCATCGTGCGGACACCGCAAGCGAAGCACGGCCAAACACCTGCACCTCCACCCCCAGCCCAAGCTCGCGTGCCGCCGCAGCGGCCGCAGCAATCGCCGGGGCAGGCATTTCGGTCGGCAGGCAGACATGCGTCGCGCCCCGGCCCGCCATCCAGGCGATGGTCGCCTCATTATAGGCGTTCATGAACGGGCCGATGCGGTGCGGGCGCTTGCCTCGTGCAAACAGGCCCGCTGCGTTGTTGATCTCGATCTCCGGCGCTTCCATGGCGGCCAGATCGGCTGTGGCCTTGCGTTCGCGCTTCAACATCACCTCGGCCAGCGAAGACAGGATCACCGTCTTGCCACCGCGTTCCAGCCGTTCGATCGTGGCAGGCAGATCGGCCTCGTGAAACGGCGCGCGCTTCGAGCAGATGACCTCGCCCAGATAGACCTCGTCAATCGGCGCCTCGTCGGCGATACGAGCGTAGAAGTCGCGCCGCGTCTGGTTGGACCAGTGATAGGCGATGGGTCCAAGGGTCAGTTTCGTCATATCGTTTACCGCCATTTCTTTGTCTCGAACGCGCCCTGGGTCTGTTTCTGGCCCTCGGTCAGGGCGACCAGATCGGCGATATTCGCCTCTCGACCCGCGCGGATGTCATCAACGGCCTGCCGGAAGGCCGACACCACACCTCGGACATAACTCTTCGAGCGCTGGCGTCCCTCGATCTTGAAGGCGTGAACGCCGGCGTCGATCAGGTCGGGAAGCAGCCGGGAAAGGTTCAGGCTGATCGGCTCCTCGAAGGCATAATATGGCTCGGAGCGGTGCGGCGCCGTGTAGCGCCCCTTGCAGATTGTCGGGTAGCCTGCCTTTTCGTCGGCCCCGAAGCAGTCGATGGTGAAACCCGCGAGTTGCGAGGACATCGAGCCATCCGCGTGGCGCTTGTATTCGACGTCCGATGCCGGAGAGCACACCCCGTCCATGTTGGTCGATTGTCCGGTGAGGTAGTTTGTCAGGCTGCACCGCCCTTCGACCATCAGCCCGTGATTGCCGAAGATGAAGGTCTCGATCTCACAGGGGATTTCCTTGCGGATTTCGCGGATCTCGGGGATCGTCAGGATGCGCGGCAGCACGACGCGCTTCACGTCGAAATTCTCGCAATAATACCGGATCGCCTCGGGACTGGAGGCGGCGGCCTGAACTGACAGGTGCAGACGGACACCGGGATGGGTGCGCGCGATGTAGTCGGCCACGCCCATATCCGCGACGATGAAGGCATCGACCCCAAGCCGCGCGCCTGTATCGGCGGCCTCTCGCCACAGATCGACCTTGCCCGCAGGCGGGTAGGTGTTCAAAGCCAGCAAAACCTTGGTGCCCTTCTCATGCGCGTAGGCGACCGAAGCGGCCAGTTCGTCCGGAGTGAAATTCAGCCCCGGAAAGTTGCGTGCGTTGGTGGCATCCTGAAAGCCGCAATACACCGCATCGGCGCCGGCATCGACGGCGGTGCGCAGGGCGGCAGGCGTGCCGGCCGGGCAGATCAGTTCGGCGAGGCTCATGGGACGAGAGGTCCTTTCTTCACGTTGGATAGGCGCGGCGTAGTCTTGCCAGAATGGCGCGGCCAGCAGGGCCGAACATCTCGGCGGTTTCCTCGGCGATGGACCCATCGACATCGTCGAGTGCATTGCGAAGCCGCACGACGGCTTCGGTGTCGCCCGTGACCTCCAGATCGCGGGAGAAGAACGCGGCATCTCCATCCTCTTCGGAGTCGACCAACTCCAGAAGCAGCATGAACTTCCCTCGAATTGTGGCTCCCGCTTCGGGCGCCGCATTACGCGGGACGGCCCGGAACACCAGCGCTTGCGGATCTGGTCGCAGGTGAAGGGCAAAGGGCAATTCCACCGGATCGATCACGAAGTCGGTCCCCTGATGTGGACCGAGCCGCGAGAAAAGAGACGGGTGCTGTTTGGCGACACGCTTGACCACCCGGGTCAGGACGGGTTGCACGATCACGCAAGAGAGGCGAGCGAGCACGGACGTGCCCGGGTCGGCGGCGCGGGGGAGTGTATCGTCGCCCGTACTCATGGCTGGGGCTTTCGGGTTGCGCGCGCAGGCGATCCGAGCCGGGACGGCCGGGCGAAAATGACGGAAGGGAGTGAGTGGATCATCGTCTTGCCGTTTCTTGTCCGAGCGAGTGCATGGCTGCCTCGATCCGTGAAAAGAGCCCCTCGTTTTCGAAGCGCTGCGTTCGTCGAGATCTTCCGCGAGCGGCTGTCATGGCGTGGCTTCCGAGATTGCGGATTCTCTCGGTAATTGGTATTTGAATTACGCATTACACCCGCTCAATGCGCATTGTAAATACCAAACCACGGAGCTGCCTTTGCGTCTCACCTCCTTCACCGACTTCGGACTGCGCGTCCTCATGCGGATGGCCGGCACCCCTGATCGACCGTTCACCGCCGCGGAGCTGGCGGAAGAGTTCCGTATTTCACGCAATCATCTGGCAAAGGTGATCTCGTCGCTGTCGGCTGCAGGCTATCTCGAAACGCGGCGCGGCGGCGGCGGCGGTGCGGTGCTCGCGCGGCGGCCCGAGGAGATCCTTCTGGGCGACGTCGTTGCCTATCTCGAGGCAGATCAGGCGCTGGTCGAGTGTTTCCTGCCCGGTGGCGCCGCCTGCACATTGACGCCGCACTGTCGCCTCAAGGCGCGCCTCGCCGCTGCCGAGGCTGCCTTCATCGCTGATCTCAACCGCAGTTCGCTTGCGGATTGCATCTATCCCCCCGTCAAGGTCTGACGGTCCGCCGACGCTCGTCGGTGCAGATACAGACGAGGGTGAGGATCGCGCCGACCGTTTCGAGGAAAGCCTGTCCGAGCGCAGCGGCATGTCAGATCGGGCGTGCAAGGCGTGGTACGTGCGGCGCGGTGACGAAGGTCAGCGCGGTCGTGCCGACGCTCGAGACGATTGCTCCCGAGATATCGGCTCGGCCCTCATGGCGCTCGCCTGTGCCGATGACGCGCCCGGTCGCAAAGCAGAGGGTGAGGCCGACGGAAACGTTTGTCACCGACCCAAGACGCCAGTTCAGGAGACCCGCGAAGATACCACCAGCACGGGCCCGACACGTGCGCCTGCACCGGCGACCAGCGAAGATCACACCAAGGCGCGCGAAACTCCTTCACCTTCCCGGAAGGTTGCGGAAAGACCCGCAAACTCCGCAGGTGAGCGGATCGTCGCGCCGTTCCCTTGCGCCGCTCGCGCGCCGTTCGAGGATATCGCACAGCCGTGCGGCCATCAGCATCGCCCCCCGAAGCTGAGCCGATAGGCGTTGCGAACCTCGGATAGCGCCACCGGGCCAAACGCCAACGTCCGCGCACCCTCCGGCTGACCTGTGAAAATGATCGACAGGTCCAGGACGATCATCAGAGAGCCGGTGAGGGGGGCGGCGGGGAAGACATTGTCAGAAGCGTGGGGGCAGGTCTCCATGGCGCCGCAGTTCAATGCGCCGCTCCGATACAAGCGGTGCGAGGCCGCTCTGAAAAGAACAAGAAAAAAGGTATGAAGCTACCCTGCCGAGGGGCGGTTACGCTTGCGGAAGAGCCTGATCCGATGACTGGTCCGGATTGGGGAATAATGCTCGAAAGGCTCTCGGTCGGATTTTCACAGATCACGCGGGGACCAGAACGAGAGAGGACGCACGTGACCGTCGGCCCCGGGACATTGCAAAGCGCACTCGGTAACGTGGTCCGGCGTCTCGAAGAGCGTCTCTACGCGCCGCTGCTGCCATGCGTGACCGGCAATGCAGCGCTTGCCGATGACGGCGCGTGATTTGCCCAAGGCCTATAGAAGGGCAAGAATTCGGTGCGGATCAGTCTGGGGCTAAGGAAGTGCGTGGCGGCACCCTTGGCTGTTTCAAAACCCATGGTAGTCCGCAGACGCCGCGCGGCCGTCCCTGGTAAATAGGGTTCGCATCATTTGCGTTTGACGCCCGCCGAAGACGGCTGCGGCCTCAATCCTCGCGCATCGAGCGGTGCACCTGATCGGCGACCGGCTTGAGCAGGTAGGAGATCGCGGTGCGTTCGCCGGTCTGGAAAAAGACCTCGACCGGCATGCCTGGCATCAGCTTGCGGCCATCGGGCAGCTGCGCCGCTTCGGTCATCGCGACTGTGCAGAGGTAGTAGCTTGCGCCGGATTCGTCCTTGGTGGCCGAGGCGGCCACGACGCGCACCATCCCCGCGACTTCGGGGGTCGTGCGCTGGTTGAAGGCGGAGAAGCGCAGGCGGACCGCCTGACCGGGCATGACCTGATCGATGTCGGTGATCGGCAGGCGCGCCTCGACCATCAGCTCGCCATCGGGCACGATCGCCATCACGCGCTCGCCCGGCGCGATCACGCCGTTGACGGTATGCACGCCCAGCTCGTTGATCACGCCCGCGATCGGAGCGCGGATCTCGGTGCGCGAGAGCCGGTCGCGCGCGGCCACGGCGCGTTCGTGCAGCTCGGCCAGTTGCGCGTCGATGTCGCGCAGTTCCTTTTGCGCCGCGGTGCGGGCTTGATGGTCAAGCTCGAGAATGCGCAGGTTGGACTCGCTGATCTGGCCCTTCACGCGGGCGATATTCGCTTCGATCTCGCCCGCCACCCCGTCAAGCCGCGCCATGTCGCGCTCGACCTCGGTGATCGCGCCCTGTTCGGTCAGGCCTTTCTTCAACAGTTTGGACAGGCGGGTGTGATCCTCGCCGCGCAGCTTGCGCTCGATGCCGTTCGAATGGCTCTGAGCTTCCAGCGCGCGGATTTCATCATCGAACTGGTCGATCTGGGACAGCAGCTGATCGCGCCGCAGGGCCTGCATCGAGCGGTCATGGAGCAGCAGCCGACGCTCGCCCTCGGCGATCGCAGCGGTCTCGGGGCTGGCGCCGAAGCCAGCGGGAAAAACGATATCCTCAGTGCTGTCGCGCACCGCGATCAGCCGCGCCTTGCGGCCGGCGAGCTCGCGGATCTGGGTCTCCACGATGCCGAGTTCGGATTTCAGCTGCGTATCGTCGAGACGCAGTACCACATCGCCCGCCTGAACCCGATCACCATTGTCGACGCGGATCTCGTGAATCACCCCGCCATCGGGATGCTGGACCACCTTGAGCTGGGATTTCACCGCGACCTGTCCATGCGCGATTACCGCGCCGGAGAGTTTCGCCTGCGCCGCCCAGCCGCCGCCGACGAGGATCAGAGCCCCGAGGAATGCGGTCGCGAAAAGGATCCGGGCGCGGATCGAGAAGAGTTGCGTCTCTGCGGTATCAACCTTGGTCATCGATTTATCCCCCCACAGGATGTCGGTTCAGGTGTTAAGCGCTGTCTTCGGTGTCGAAGACGAAGCAGGTTTCGTCGAGCTCGTGATGGCCATCGAGTTCGATTTCGAAGTCGAAATCGTCCTCGTCATCCTCGTCGAGGCTGAACTTGGCTTTCACGATGGTGAATTCCTGCGCGTCCTCCTCGTCGAATTCGAAGGCGATGAAGACCCCGCCACGGGCTTCTGCGACCTCGCCGGCGCGGCCCGCGAAGAACATGCGCAAATCGCCATAGCCTTCGCCTGCGGGGTCGATCTCCGAGAAGTCGATCCGGTCGCCGGGTTCGAAATCGGTGATCCGGTCATGGCCCTGGCCGTTGTTCTGGACCGCGGCGACGGTGTTGAAGACGAAAAGATCCTCTCCCGCGCCGCCGGTGAAGGCGTTACAGCTGTCGCTCGCCACGATCACGTCGTCACCCGTCCCGGCCATGACGTTCTCGATGTTCGAGATCGTGGCCTGCGCCCCGCCGATCGACAGCGTGCCTGCCATAAGATCGACGCGCGCACCTTCAGCGATCCGGCTCAGATCGAGCGTGTCGCAATCGGCGCCGCCATCGTAGCTGTCGCCGTCGCATTCTTCGGCAGCGGCGAGCACGATCCGGTCCGCACCATCGTCGCCCGAGACGGTGTCCGCCCCTTCGCCGCCGTCAAGCAAGTCATCCCCGTCTCCGCCGCGAAGCAGATCGGCCCCGGTGCCGCCAAAGAGGCTGTCCGCCCCGGCGCCGCCGTCGAGATAGTCATTGCCCGCCTCGCCATGCAGCGCGTCATCGCCCGCGCCGCCAAAGACGAGATCGTCGCCCTCGCCGGCAAAGACGATATCATTGCCGGTTCCGCCATAGATCACATCGGCTCCGAGGCCGCCGATCAGCACGTCATCGCCCGCGCCGCCGTCGAGCACGTCATCGCCTTCGCGCCCGTAGAGAATGTCGCGGCCCTCGAGGCCCCGGATCGCATCGCGGTCCGGCGTGCCGACAAGGAGATCATCCTCCGGCGTGCCCGCGATATCGTGGAAATTGGGTGGCAGGATTTCCACCATTGCGGTCTGTTCGACAGCATATTCGCCATCCGTGACGAGATAGGTGATCTGCGCCTCGCCCTCGAAGCCCTGATCGGGCTTGAAGAGCCACGCGCCCTCGGCGTGGGCGATCAGTTCGCCACCCTCCGCGCGCATCGACAGGATCGAGAGCGGGTCGCCGTCGGGATCGGTGACCCCGGTCAGCAGAACGGCAGCGAGAATGAAGAAGCTCTCGTCGCGCCAGCCAGGCGACAGGCGCAGCGGCGATTTCGCTTCGGGGGCGCGGTTGCCTTGGGTGTCGGGCGCATTCGGACCCTCCGGCGCAGACGGAGTGGAGACATTTCCTTCGGGTCCTCTTTGCGACTTGCGGGCCGCATCGCTGCGCGACGAGGTGAAGACCGGCAATTTCGGAAGGTCAAATTCCGCCAACTCGATGGAATCGGGAAAGAACAGCGTATCCTCGCCTGCCTCGATCGCGGGTGCGCGCTTGGCATGCCAGCGCTGAGGCGACAGTGCGAAGGGCGCAGGCTTGACACCGGGAAAGAGGATCACGTTGTCGGGCAGGGCCTCATACACATCTTCCTCGCCCTCGGCATCCCGGGTGGGAGGCATTTCAGGAATGTGATGGTAGACCGCGCTCTCGCCTGGACTGGCCGGGGCGTCGGGCTCATGGGGTGGGGTCCCGGAATGAGCCTCGACGCCCTCGGCCTTCGCGCCCTCGGGCACGAACAGTTTGCTTGCAACCACTCCCCAGGCAAGTGCAAGCAAGCCAATCGCGGCGCGACCCGTCCAGACGCGCCGGTCTTCGCCCGTGCGATATTTCTGGTGCGGAGCGGTGGCCGCTTCGTCGTCCGGAATGCCGAGTTCGAGAGAGTCGCGGTCCATGGTTCACCCCACCGCCTGTTCGCGCGTATCAAGCACCGGGGCAGGGGTGGCGCGCGCTTTGGATTTGGCTTTCGGCAACGGCTTCGTCTCCACGGAGCGATTCACGATTTCGTCCTTGGGACCGAACGCCACGAGCCTGCCGCCCTGCACGAAGCCCACCAGGTTCACCGCCTCGAGCGCTTTCGGGCGATGCGCGATCACCACCACGATCCCGCCACGGGCGCGCACCGAGGCGATGGCCTTGCTCAGCGCCGCTTCACCCTCGGCGTCGAGGTTGGAATTGGGTTCGTCGAGCACCACGAGGAACGGATTGCCGAACAGCGCGCGGGCGAGACCCACCCGCTGGCGCTGGCCGGCCGAGAGGGATTTGCCGAAGGGGCCAAGCTGCGTCTGGTAGCCATCGGGCAGGTGGATGATCGTCTGATGCGCCCCCGCCGCTTTCGCCGCCGCGACGATGTCTTCATGAGTTGCGTCCGGGGCGAAGCGCGCGATGTTCTGGGCAACGGTGCCCTCCATCAACGAGACCTCTTGCGGCAGGTATCCGATATGCCTGCCCAGATGATCGGGGTGCCATTGGTCGAGCGCCGCTCCGTCGAAGCGCACATGCCCGCGCAGAAGCGGCCAGACCCCGACGAGCCCCTTGGCCAGCGTGGTCTTGCCCGAGCCGCTCGGCCCGATCAGGCCAAGTCCGTCGCCCGCCGTCAGATCGAAGCTCACATCGCCCAGCAGGACGGCGCCAGAGCCCGGTGCGACGACCGTCATCCCCTCGACCGAGAAGTTCTCGACCGGGGCGGGCAGTTCGACCATCTCGCCATCGTCCTCGATGGTCGCCAGCGTGTCGCGCAGCCGCATGTGGCTGCGCCGCGCGGCGACAAAGCCTTTCCAGTTGCCGATCGCCATCTCGACCGGCGCGAGCGCGCGCGAGGCGGCAACCGAACAGGCGATGATCGCGCCAGGCGAGAGCTCTCCCACGATCGTGAGATAGGCGCCAAGGCCCAGAAGCGCCGATTGCAGCATCATCCGGGTGACCTTCGACAGCCCGCTGAGCGTGCCGGTGATGTCGCTGGTGCGGGCGTGCAGGCGCAGGTGCTCGGCATTGGCGGTGTCGAACCGTTCGACCGCGCGGCGCCCGAAGCCCATCGCATGCAGCACATCGGCATTGCGCGTGTTGGTGTCGGCGATCATCGCACGGGTGACGGAGGCCTTTTGCAGATCGCGTCCCGAGCGGCGCGACAGGATCTCGGTGATGACCGTCAGCGTGATCAGCACGCAGGCGCCGCCGATGGTCATCAGGCCCAGAAGCGGGTGCAGAATATAAACGAAACCGAGAAAGAGCGGCATCCAGGGCAGGTCCAGAAGCGCGATTGCGCCCGCGCCCGAGACGAAGCTGCGGATCGTGTCGACGTCGCGGCCACGCTCGAGCGCCTCGGAGGTGGAATAGCCAAAGCGCGGCATTTCGATCGCGACGCGATGGGCGAGGGGGGCCAGACGGTTGTCGATCCGTGCGCCGACCCGCACGAGGATCTGGTTGCGCAGCACGTCGAACAAGCCCTGGAACAGGTAGAGCGCGATCGCCAGAACCGAGAGCGCCAGCAGCGTCGGAACCGACCCGCTGGTCAGCGCCCGGTCGTAGATCTGAAGCATGTAGAACGAGCCTGTCAGGGCCAGAAGGCTGATGACGAAGGACAGGCCCAGAAGAAAGGCGATCAGCCCGCGATATCGGCCGAGGCGCTCGGAGACCACCTCTTCGCTGGCCTGGAAACGGCGACGCTTGTTGCTCATGTGATCCTCCCACCAAGATCTTGAGACTTGAAAAAACTGTGCCCGGCGATTTCCACCGCCGGGCGTCACTCGTTAGTTCACCCCGTTGAAATCAGAGGCGTCGAGCGTGTGACGGCCCGAGAGGTCGAGCTCGAAATCAGCTTCGAGATCGTCATCGACATTGCCCGCGATGATCGTGTGCTCGCCGTCGTCGCGCATCTCGTAAGAGATCCGCAGCTCGCCCGCCGCGCTGAAATCGCCCGCCGCGAAGAGCACGAAGGATTGCGCCCCGGCCGTGCCCTGATCGGCGTCAATCCCGCTCAGGTCGATCTTGTCGCCCGGTGCGAAGCCGTTGATCCGGTCGCCATCGGCATCGGCGGCCGAGGCGAAGACGAAGGTGTCGTGGCCGCCGCCGCCATCCATCACGTTGACCGATCCGTTCGCGATGATCGTGTCGTCGCCGCTGCCGGTGATGACATTCTCGAAGCTGTAGATCTGGTCGGCGGTCTCGCCGATCATTACCTGGCCGTGGCCGTTGGTGCCGTGGCCCAGATCGACCTCCACCGATTGCGAGATCGCGGCATAGTCCAGCGTGTCGGAGCCTTCGCCGCCCCAGTAGCTGTCGCGCCCGTCCTCTTCGGTCGCGATGACCATGTCGTCGCCCGCATCGGCAAAGACCATGTCGTCGCCCTTTCCGGCTTCGATCACGTCATTGCCCTCGCCGCCGAAGATCCGGTCCGCGCCCCCGTCGCCGAAGATCATGTCATCGCCTTCATTGCCAAGCGCGTTATCGGCGCCGCCCCCGGCGAAGATGATGTCGTTGCCGGCCGCGCCGATGAAGGTCTCGTTGGTGTCGTCGCCCACGAGCACCAGCCCCTCGGGCATCGCGCTCTCGTCCTCATCGGGGCTGTCGGGATCGGTGCCGTCCTGCGCGCTGCCATGGCGCGCATCGACCAGCACGTCCTGCGAACGCTCGCCGCCCACGAGGACGTTGTCGCCGCCGCCGCCCCGGAAGACGATCCGGTGATCGGAGGTCAGCTGGGAGATGTCCACGGTGTCGTCGCCATCATCGCCGTTCACGGTGATCGTCGAGTAGTTCAGGCTGGTGCCCGAGAAGTCACCGACAACCGAGACATTGTCGCCGAAGAACCCGCCAGTATTGCCGCCATCGGGCACGCCATTGCCGTTGTCGGCGGTCACGTCGAGCGTGTTGATGGTGATTTCCTCGATATTGGCCAGTTCGGCGATCACGTCTCCGTTGCGCGTGATGACGATCTCGGCGGCCGCGTTCTGCACGGTCAGGTTCGCCGCGATTGCCGCCGCGACCGTGTAGATCACGAAGGTCTCGCGCGAGTTGTTGCCCGTCACGATGAACCGGTCGCCCGCGGCGCCATTGGCCCCGCCATCGACGAAGTCGCGCCCGTCGGGCCGTGCCGGATTAAAGAAGTTGCCATTGGTCACGTTCCAGACAATCGAGTCATTGCCCGCGCCACCGGTGATCGTGTCATTGCCCTCGCGGCCATAGATCGTGGTGTCGTTGGTGGACGCGCTCAGGTCGATCACCTGATCGGTGGCATCGCCGGTGACGATGTCGAAGGTCTCGGTGACCTGCGTGCCCGAGGGATCGGTCGCCTGGATCGTGGCGCTCAGCGCCTCGTTGTTGCCCAAGCCCCCCGAGACGCGTACCTGATCCTGATTGAACCCGCCGAGGTAGATGCGCGGATCGCCCGAGACGACTTCGTAGTCAGCCTGAGCGCCGAAGGGCACATCTGCGCTCAGACGCGCGATCGTGCTGCCGCCGCCAAAACCGCTGCCATTGCTGCCAGTCGCGCTCCACATGATGTCCGACATCGGATCGACGTTCAGCGAGACCGTCTCGCCATCGGCGAACTCGGCCCATTCGACACCGACGAGAATATCGACGCCATCGGTCGCGACCGGGTTGCCGTTCTGGTCGGTCGGGCTGCGCAGATCGGTGATCTTCACCGCCTGATGACCGTTCATCGAGATCAGCTCGATCCGGTAGTCGTCACGGTTACCCGTATAGACCGCCGTATCGGTGCCGTCCGTGCCGGTATCGCCAAGGATATGGCCTAGCGAGCCGTCCGAGAACACGACGCGGGTGTCGCCCGTGCCATACCAGTTCTCGATGTAGTGATCGACGGTCACCGACTGGTCGTGACGGTTGTCGCCGATCCAGTAGAGGTTCGAGTCGACGATCACACTGTCGCCGAAGATGAAATCGGCTTGGCCGGTGCTCTCGTCGCCGCCATCGCCCAAGCCCGTCATCCGATCGTCGCCGCCGCCACCGACGAGGTAGTTGTTGGCGCCGTTCGAGCCGATGCCGTTTTCATCCGCGCCGGTCAGATCGTCGTTGTAGCGCGAGCCGACAAGGCCTTCGAGGAAGGCATACTGGTCCATCAGGACCGATCCGGTGCCCGCGTTGTTCGAAGTCTGAAGGTTCGCGACCACGTTGATATAGGCGTCCTCGTAAGAGCCGATATCCATGTCGCCCTCGGTGCCGTCGCCGTTGAATTCGATCACCGGGTTCAACTGTGCCGGACTGTCGCCATTGAGACGGTCGCCATCGTTCGCGGTCGGCCCGAGCCCGCCTTCGAGCAGGTCATTGCCCGACCCGCCGTTGATGTTGTCGTCGCCCACGCCGCCGACCATCCAGTCGGAGCCGTTGCCGCCGAACATCTCGTCGACGCTGTCGCCGCCATCCATGTAGTCGTTGCCGTCTCCGCCCATCATCAGGTCGGTGTCGCCTTCGCCATAGAGACGGTCGTCGCCATCGTCGCCGAAGACCTCGTCGATGCCGTCGCCGCCATGTACCTCGTCATCGCCCTCGTTGCCATGCGAGGTGTCGAGTACACCGGGGCCCGCGAAGATCGTATCGTTGCCCGCACCGCCGAGGATGAAATCGTCATTCTCGTAATCGGTGATGTAGTCGTCGCCGTCGCCGCCATAGATATGGTCGTTGCCCTGCGCGCCCTCGATGCGGTCACTGCCCTCATCGCCATAGAGCACGTCATCGCCCAGAGCGCCGACGATGAAATCGTCGCCCGAGAGGCCGATCACGGTGATATGGCCGTCATTGGCCGGGCCGCCGGGGATGGTCTTCACCAGCGAGACATTGTCGATGAAGGCGATATTTCCGCTCGGCGTCGCGTTCACGATCTCGATGCGATAGCCCATCCCGTCATACATCGCGTTGACGGGCAGGGTCTCGAGCGTCACGGTCGCCCATTCGCCCGAGCCGACCACGGTCACGTTCGGATCGAGCGAGGCATCCATCAGATGCGTCTCGGCCAGAACCGAGCCATCCTCGGCCACGATCCGCACGGTCACGTCGAAATCGTTGTTCTGGGCGCGGTTGCCGATGGTGACGGTCAGGGCATAGGTGTTGCCCTCGGCCAGCGGTCCGTCGCCATTCTGACGCAGCATCCGGTTGGAGCTGATATAGGCCGCCTGCGAGCCGTCATGGCCTGCCTCATCCATCACATTGGTCGAGGGATCCCAGATCCCGCCGCCTCCAAGCGCGAGGTTGCCATTCGTGGCCACCGCCAGTTCCCATCCTTCGGGCGTCCCTGCGACCCGAACGCCTGCACCATTGCTGGTGACGCCGGGGCCGGTGAAATCTTCGGCCTCGAAGCCAGCATTGGCGAGCGCCACGTCCTTCACCTCGTCGGGCAGGCGTTCCAGCGTGGCGTTGAAATAGTCGTTGTAGCCGTAGTTATCCGTGCCTTCCGCGACCAGACCGTCACGGGCATTGTCGTGAATGGTCCCGGCGGAGGTCGTGCCGTCGAGCACATAGGTGGCCGAGGGCGTCGCGAAGGCGTCCGGGATATGCTCGAGCCCGGTGGTACGCATGACCAGATGGGCGAATTGCTCGCCGATGATCTGGTCGCCCAGGTGATGCCCGACCGGCATCCGGTAGAGATAATAGAAGCGGTCGCCATCCTGCAGGCGCTGCGTGAAGTCTAGAAGGATGAAGCTGAAAGTGGTGCCGAGCGGGCCGTCGAACATCGCCTGTTCGGCCAGACCGCCGACCCAGAGGTCGATATCCCAGAAGCCCTGATCTCCCTCGCCATCCGAGAGCGTCCAGCCCTCGCCCGGCGTATAGGTGGGCTCGCCCGAGCCGCGCATGAACATCAGCGCCGCGTCATGCATCGGATCGGAAGCATCCGCCGCCGCATCGAGGATCGCCTGCGCGGCCTCGCGGATCTGCCACAGCTCGCCCGTGCCCGCCTGATAGGCGTCTCGCGCGGCCTGCAGCCCGAACGTGCCGTCCTCGTCGCGCCCATAGGCCGCGATGAAGTTCACCAGCGATTCCGGGGTGCGCAGATGTGCCCCGAAATCCTCCCAGCTGTGATAGGGCGCGATGCCCGAGCCGTTGGTGTTGTTCGAGGTGTTCATCGTCAGCCCGTCGAAGACCTGCTGGCGCAGCTCGTTGAGCGTGGGCAGGCCGACATCGCGACCGCGCGCGATATTGAGCGCGGGCAGGTCGAGCGGCACGCCGACCAGAGACTGTTGCAGCGCGGCGGTGACGAACTCGTCCATCTCGTTGCCCTGCTGGGTCAGCAACCCCGCCGCGATCCCCGAGGCGCCATAGACGTCGAACTGATCGGGGTTGAGGAAGACGTCGAACAGTCCCTTTTCGACATAGGTCGGTACATAGCCCGGCTCGCCCGGATTGACGCCGGCCTCGTCGGTCACGGCGATCTGCACCGTCTCGCGCAGCTGCGAATGGCCGAGGCGGAACACGGCCTGCGCGAATTCGAGGCTGATATTGAGGTTGATATCGGCCGAATAGGACACGAATTCCGGCAGCGCCGGGTAGAGCGTCGTCATGTATTGGTCGACGGCGATGTGATTGTATTCGCTCTCGGTGATGATGCGCGCGGCCTGATAGACACGCTCGCCGTCCCAGGTGAGGCTGTCCACGATGCCCTGCACGACCGCATCATCGGTCATGTCGAGGCCCGCCCAGCTGTCGAAGGTCGCCTGATCGACATCGACGGCCAGCCAGCCCTCGTTCTCGGCGCTCTCGCCGTTGAGCCCGCTGAGATCGTTGCTCGCCACCGCATCGCGCACCGCCGCCATCTTTACGTTGAGCGCCTGGATGTTGTGCTCTTCGTGGAAGACATGGTGGACGGAGGTGAGCGTGATATTTTCGTTCACCCGGCCATCGCCCGAGACCTTGTGACGGGCCAGCAGTTCGTCGTCATAGGTGAAGGTGCCCGCGCCCGGGTCGGAAGCCGGGTCCAGCTCATGGCCCTGGGAGTCGAAGCCCGGCGCCGCGCCATGCGCGATATCGAGCAAGATCGCCTGATTGGTGGTGCGCACCTCGCCGATATCGGCGGCTGCGCATTGGCCCTCCATCGCATCCGTGAGCGTCCAGCGCAGGAACGGGTCGAAACCTGCCGCGGCGAGATCCGCATAGGAGGTGTAGGTTACGCCCCCGATCTCGATCCCGGTGGTCGAGGCGATCGCCTCGAGATCGGCCACGCTTTGATCCGAGCGGAAGAGGAAATCGCTTTGCGGCGTGTAGGTGAGACGCCCGATCGCATCGGCATTGATCCACGGGCAGTCGAGTACGTCCGTGTCGATCAGCTCGATCCCGATCCGCGTCGCGTTGACCTTCATGTCGGCCCAGCTCGCCAGCTCGTTCGTGCCATCGACCATCGTTCCGTCGGGCGCCATGGCCGGACCCATCGAGACGTCGAGCGCGACCAGATTGCCGCTGGCATCGGCGCGATGCACGGTCCCGTCCTCGGCCCCGTTGATCAGCAGCCCCGTGACCGTGCCGCTGGCATCGTATTGGCGCACCAGCACGTTGACCGCTTCGTGCGAGCCGTAGGTCTGACTCTGGTCGATCATCAGGCCGGTATTGTTGTTGTAGAGCGGGGTGACGCCTGGCAGCAGGTTGCCGTTCGCGTCGAAATCCGTATCGGGGTTCGACAGCTTCGCCCGGCTCAGCATCATCATGTTCGACACGCCCGAGATGTAGGACGGATCGGAGGGATCGACCCAGAGCGGATCGTTCGGGCTCAGCGGGATCATCACCACGCCGCCGGTCTTCTGGATGAAGTCCAGCCCGTGATCGAAGAACTGACCGAAAGCCACGAACCATTCGTTATAGGTCACGCCGCCAAGGATGCCGGGGTTCGGCATGAAGGCGGTGGTGATATCGCCCACGACCGAGTTCGACACCGCCACGGCCTCGCCGCCCAGGTTGTTCATCGCGGCCACGGCGGCGGGGTTGTAGTTCGGATCGGAGGTGTCGACATTCGAGCTGGTGATGAGTTGCGAGATCAGGCGCGGGGCGCTGTCCACCACGACCGAGCTGTTGAGAATGTCCTGCGTCGAGCCGTCGGGAGCGAACTGGTATTCCGCCTGGGCATCCGCCATGAGCGCCATCATCGACATCGCGTCGACGGTCGGCACGTAATCGGCCTCGCCGGGCATGCGGCCCTCGCTATCGGCCACGAACATCGAGGGCGCCATCGACATCGGATTGTCGACCAGAACGTCTTTCGAGGTCGCGACGTAATCGGGATCATCGGGCATCCGGCCCTCGCTGTCAGGCAGGATCAGCGTGATCCACATCTTCTGCACGGTGGCATAGCTCGTACCGTATTCCAGTTCGGTCGGATGGTTCGTCGCGAACATCCGCAGGAACTCGGTATCGGCCTGACCCCAGTCGGGATGCACATTGCCGCCGCTCCAGACGATCGTGCCGTCTTCGGCCACCGTGTAGCCGCCCGCGAGGTTGTTGTTTTGCCCCGAGACCTCGCGCACACCGTTCGGGTCGAGCGCGCTCGTGAGCCGTGAATAATCGTTGAGGATATTCACCTGTTGCAGAAGATAGTCGAGATCGGCTCCGGCAAGATTGATCATTGTAACCCCCTAAGACCTGCGGGCCTGCATCGCAGACCCAGATACACCCATCGCCGGATGCTTGATCGTCGGAGAGTTGAAACGAGACGGCCGCATCTTCCTGCGCCGATCATCTCGCCGTCACCCCCACAAGCACGGCGCTTTCCCGTATTCCATGACGCCACGGAATGACCGGGACGAAAATTGTCTTAGGTCCAACGAGTTTTTCCCCTATGGTCGGGAACGGTCTTCGCCAAAGGACGGATGGGGCGATGCGACTAAGGTCTGGTGTCGATGCGGCGAAGGTCGGATTTGCCGGCAGTTTCGCCCGCTGGTTACGGAACCCGCTGAGATGGTTTCTCGGCATCTCCCTGTCGTCGCAATTCCTTGTCGGTCTTGGCCTCGTCCTCAGCCTTGCGCTGGCCTCACTCGCCTATTGGATCAATACCCGCGCGACGACGCGACTTCTGGATGCGAGTGCCGATACCGCGGCCTTCTACATGCAGAACCTGTTGCAGCCGCATGTTCAGACGCTCGGGCGCGGCGAGCCGCTGCACCCGGTTGATCTGGTGGCGCTGCACAATCTGACAAACGCGTTTCGCGACCAGGGCCATTTCCTCGCGATCAAGATCTGGAGCCGTGATGGCAAGCTGATCTTCTCGCCCAAGGAGCATGTCGTCGAAGCCCATCCCGACAACGAGATATTCGAGGCGCTGGAGGGCAATGTGCTCGGCCGATTTCCCGATCTCGGCGATTCCGCGCATGATGCCGAGCGTGCGCTCGGCGTGAAGCTGTATGAAATCTACGCCCCGCTGCGCGACCTCGAGACCGGCTCGATCCTCGCGGTGGGCGAGTTCTACCAGAATGCCGATGTCATCCGCGCGGCGCTCGTGAATTCGGCCACCAGGACCTGGATGTTCGTGGCGCCGCTCGCGCTGACCGTTTTCACCATGCTCTTCCTGATCGTGCGCCGGGGGAGCCTCACCATCGAGCGCCAGAATGCCGAACTGCGACGTCAGTTCAGCGAGCGCGAGCAACTGCTCATGCGCAATTCGGAGCTGCATCGCTCGATCGCGGAGGCTTCGCAAAAGGCCGCGGGCATTGACGAACTGTCCAAGCGGCGCATCGGGTTGGAGCTGCATGACGGTGCGTGCCAGCTTCTGTCTTATCTCGTCTTGGAGATCGACCGGCTCGAGCGTGTGATTCGTTCGCCGAATGGTGCCGATGCCTCGAAGGCGGGCAAGATCGTTGACGAAATCGGAAAGGTCGCCCGCGACACGATGACTGAAATTCGTGCGATTTCGCGTGGCCTCGTCTCGCCGCATCTCGGCGCTGCGAAAGACCTTAATGTCCTGCTCGAAACGATCGCGAGCGATCACAAGCGCCGGACCGGTGCCGAGGTCGCGCTGGAGCTTGCACCGGACCCGCCCGACTTTCCCGAGACCACGCGATTGACCCTTGGCCGGATCGTGCAGGAAGCGTTCACCAATGCGGCGAAACACGCCCCCGGATCGAGCGCGAAAATCGAGACATATCAGAGTGATGGCTCGTTCGTCGTCCGGGTCTCCAATAGCGGCTCGGATGCGGCCGCCGAAGCCATGCAGCCGTCCGAGGGCGGGGATGGCGGGCTTGGCCTTCCGGGGATGACCTTCCGTGCGCAATCTCTGGGTGGAACGCTGGAGTTTCGCAAGCTCGCACCGCGCGGCGCGCAGGTGATCTGCCGCGTTCCGATCGAGGCCGAAGCGGACTAGATCTTTCGCCCGGACAGATCGAAGGGCGTATGCGGGTAATCCCCAATAGATATCCTTCAAATGTCTTTTTTAATTGAGATTATTCTCGGTCGCTTCATTCTTGAGAGACTGGGGAAAGATGATCTCGCTACGAATAGTCCGGTGAACGAGCCGGATCGCGTTGGGGTGACGCTGCGGCGAGATCATCGCAAAGGGGTAATTTGAAATGGCTCATTTTGTGGGAACGACCGCTTGCATCGTCGATGACCATCCGATTTTTCGGCAGGGTCTTTGCGCTGTCTTGAATGAAACGCTCGAAATCGAAGTACTTGCGCAGGGAGGGAGCGCAGCCGACGCGGTCGAACTCACGCGCCGCCAAAGTCCCGATATCATGATCCTCGATCTCACGATGCCCGGCGGCGGGCTGAATGCACTGCGTGCGATCATGGAAAGCGATCCGTCGATGCAATGCATCCTGCTGACCGCCTGCGACGATCCCGAAACCGCAATCGAGGCGATGAGCGCAGGGGCCAAGGGCTACATCCTCAAGGGGGTCGGTGTTGCGGAACTGGAAGCGGCGATCGACGCGATCCTTCATGGCGGCACGTTCGTGTCTCCCAACTTTGCCGCGGCGCTTCTGCAAGCGGCGCTCTCGGGGCAGGAGAGGGACGACAAGGGGGGCGCTCTCACGCATCGCGAGATGCAGGTTCTTCGCGAGCTGGAACGTGGCAAGACCAATCGCGAGATCGCAAAACGCCTCGCGATCAGCGAGAAGACGGTCAAGTTCTACATGACGAATATCATGCAGAAATACGGGGTGAAGAACCGGCTCGAAGCGGTGATCGCGCATCGTCATGCGCATGAGCGCGCGCTCTCGGGACAGACGCGCCTGTCATAGGCGCGGCTCCGTTGCCACCATTGCAATGACGCAAGGGTGCTTTGCCGGGCGTCTGGTCGGACTGAGTGATTGCCGCCCTGAGTGCGGCCCGCTCATGTCGTGGTCTCGCGAATACGTGCCGCCTCGTGGAGCATCTCCGTCAGATGCACGATCTCGGGCCGCTCAGTCATCTCGCGTTTCATCGTCAGTCCCACGGCGCCGGACATGAACTGAGCAGTAAGTGGCAGGCTGATCAGCTGCCCTGAATCGAGTTCTCGGGCGATCACCCCGCGCGAGATGAACCAGAGCATGTCGGAGTTCTCGAGCAGGCCGAGGCCGGTGGCGAGTGAGACGGTCTCGATCGTGCAGCGCGGCTCGGTGATGCCCTGTGCACCCAGATAATCGTCGACGATCCGCCGGATGATCGCACCGCGGGTGGGCAGGATGAGGTCGCAATGGCGCAGCGCCTCGGCGGCGCTCGCTTGCGCGAAAGGATGGCCGCGCCTTGCGGCGAGGATCACCTCTTCTTCGTAGAGGAAA
This sequence comes from Thioclava marina, assembly GCF_002020135.1. Classification (GTDB taxonomy): domain Bacteria; phylum Pseudomonadota; class Alphaproteobacteria; order Rhodobacterales; family Rhodobacteraceae; genus Thioclava; species Thioclava marina. The sequence continues at coordinate 510,921 of NZ_MPZS01000003.1, forward strand.
TCGAAACGCAGACCGGGCATGTCGGCGGCGGCGGGCATCCGGCCGATCATCAGGTCGAGCGCGCCCGAGCGGATCCTATCGAGCAGGTAGAGGTTCGGCCCGGTGCTGATCGAAAGCCGGATGCCTGGGCGCGATCGGGTGAAGGCCAATGCGACCCCCGGAAAGAACGACCCCGCGACGGTGGGAAGGGCGCCGACATTGACCACATCCCCCGCACCATCGCCGCTCAGCGCGGCCGCCCCGGCCTCCAGCTCGTGCAGCGCCTGGATCGCGTGACGACGGAAGGTCTCGCCGGCAGGGGTCATGTGCAAGCGCCGCCCACGCCGTTCCAGCAATGCCCCGCCCAGCATCTCCTCCATCTCGGAGAGCGTCTTCGACAGCGCCGGTTGCGAAATTCCCTGCTTGCGCGCGGCAGCAGAGACGCCCCCGGCCTCGACCGTGTCGAGGAAGGCGCGGATGTGACGAAGCTTGAGACCCTTATGTATGGTCATGGGGTTATGGATTAGCGTGCATTTTGTATTTGGCTCAAGCGAAAACTTGAGAAAATATTATGCGGGGAGGAAGAGAATGCACGCGCTGACATTCGACTGGGGACATGTTCATTTCCGTGAGGACGGAACTACGAATGGACTCCCCATCATTTTTCTGAATTCGCTCGGCACCGATCTTCGGATGTGGGAAGGGCTCGTCGCGCCGCTTGGGGCGCATCGCTTGGTGCGGATGGACAAGCGCGGCCATGGGCTCAGCGCGCGCTCGCCAGAGGCACCGACGATCTCGGATCTCGCAAGCGATGCCTTGGCGGTCGCCGATCATCTCGGGATCACGCGGGCGGTTTTCGTCGGTTGTTCGATCGGCGGGATGATCGCGCAGGAGATCGCGCGCATCGCCCCCGAGCGGGTTACGGCGCTGGTGTTGACCAACACCGCCGGAAAGATCGGGACGGAAGAAAGCTGGGCCGAACGGATCGCGGCGGTGCATCAGCAGGGCCTGCCCGCGATGACCGAGGGGATTCTCGCTCGCTGGTTCGGTCCCGGGTTTCGCGCAAGCGCCGATTGTGCGCTCTGGGCCACCGAGGTCTCGCGCTGCGACCCCGATGGATATGCAGGCTCCTGCGAGGCGCTTGCGAGGGCCGATCTGCGCGCGGCGCTGCCGAAGATCGCGGCGCCCACGCTGGTCATCGCGGGTGGCCATGACGGCGCGACGCCGCCCGAGCAGGTGCTCGGGATGGCGGCGCTCATCCCCGGCGCGCGCGCCGAACTGATCGAAGAAGCGGGCCATATTCCGGCAATCGAACGGCCAGGCAACGTGGCCCGCCTCATCACCGAATTTCTGAAGGAGCACGATCTTGTCTGACCGTTATGAAGCCGGGATGGAGACGCGCCGCCGTGTGCTCGGCGATGCCCATGTGAACAAGGCCGACGCCTGCAAGACCGAGTTCGACGCGCCGTTTCAGGAGTTCATCACCGAGGGCGCCTGGGGTTCGGTCTGGTCGCGCCCCGATCTGACCCCGCGCGAGCGCTCGATCGTGACGATCGCGCTCTTGGCCGCGCAGGGCAATCATGAGGAGATCGCGATGCATACCCGCGCCACCGCCAACACGGGTGCGACGCCCGCGGATCTGCGCGAGGCGATGCTGCATGTCGCCGTCTATGCGGGCGTGCCGCGCGCCAATCACGCGATCAAGATCATCAAGGAAACGCTGAAGGAGATGGGACAATGACCGGCCGCCTGATCCCGCGAGAAGCGGGCATTCACCCGCCCGCCTTCACGCCCACCTACAAGACCTCGGTGCTGCGCAGCCCGCAGCGCGCGCTGATTTCCTTCGACAGCTCGCCCAGCGAGGAAACCGGTCCGACCTTCGGTCATGTGAAGCTCGGTGCGCTCGATAACGACCTGCTGCTGAACTATGCCCGCCCCGGCGCAAGCGCCATTGGCGAGCGGATCATCGTGCATGGGCGGCTTCTGGACGAGAACGGCCGCCCGATCCCCGGCGCACTGATCGAGATCTGGCAGGCCAATGCGGGCGGGCGTTACCGGCACAAGAAGGACGGCTATCTGGCGGCCCTCGATCCCGATTTCGGCGGTTGCGGGCGCACCATCACCGGCGAGGATGGCTCTTATGCATTCCGCACCGTGAAGCCCGGCGCCTATCCCTGGCCGAACGGGCCGAACGAATGGCGCCCCGCCCATATCCATTTCTCGATCTTCGGGCACAGCTTCGGCCAGCGCCTGATCAGCCAGATGTATTTCGAGGGCGACCCGCTGATCGCGCGCTGTCCGATCGCGCAGACCATTCCCGACAAGGCCGCGCTCGACCGCCTGATCGCGGGCCTCGACATGAGCGAGACGAAACCGATGGACGCGATCGCCTACCGGTTCGACATCGTGCTGCGTGGTCATCGCCAAACCCTGTTCGAGAACCGTCCGGAGGGCATGTGATGGCGCAACGTCCCGAGAAACTGATCCTCACGCCCTCGCAGACGGCGGGGCCTTACGTCCATATCGGCCTCGCGCCGGAAGCCTGCGGGATCGAGGATGCCCCCGTTGCGACGCTGGGCCGCGAGATCGCCGGGCCGGGTGCGAAGGGCGAGCGGATCACCGTGACCGGCCGCGTCGTCGATGGTGGCGATCTGCCGCTGCGCGATTGCCTGATCGAGACCTGGCAGGCAGATGCCTCGGGGATCTATTCCGGTCATGCGGGTGCCGATCCCGAGGTAGGAGGCTTTGGCCGCATCGCCGCCGATTTCGGCACGGGCGAGTTCTCCTTCGAGACGATCAAGCCGGGCGCGGTGAGCCTCGGCGCGGATCGCGCGGTCCCGCCGCATATCTCCTTCTGGATCTTCGCGCGTGGCATCAATCACGGGCTGCATACGCGGATGTATTTCCCCGAGGACGATCTGTCGGGCGACCCGCTTCTGGGTCGCATCGAGCATCGCGACCGGATCGCGACCATGGTCGCCGAAGCCACCGGCCCGGGCGAATACCGCTTTGAAATTCGCCTGCAAGGCCCGGGTGAAACCGTCTTCTTCGACATCTGAGCCATGACCCCAGACCCCTGCATCATCTGCGTTGCGATCACCGGTTCCGTGCCGAAGAAAGCCGACAACCCGGCCGTGCCGATCACGATCGCCGAGCAGATCGAGTCGACCCATGCCGCTTTCGAGGCGGGCGCGACGATCGCCCATTGCCATGTGCGCGGCGAGGATGGCGCGCCCAGTTCCGACCCCGACCGTTTCGAGCGGCTGATGGAAGGGCTGCGCAACCATTGCCCCGGCATGATCGTGCAGCTCTCGACCGGCGGGCGCTCGGGCGCGGGCAAGACGCGCGGCGGGATGCTGCCCTTGCGTCCCGACATGGCCTCGCTGTCGGTCGGTTCGAACAATTTCCCGACACGCGTCTATGAGAACCCGCCGGATCTCGTCGACTGGCTGGCAGCGGAGATGAAGACCTACAACGTGCGTCCCGAGATCGAGTGCTTCGATCTCAGCCATATCTTCCAGGCGGCCAGGATGGTGCGTGACGGGCGGCTGCCCGCCAATGTCCATGTGCAATTCGTGATGGGCGTGAAGAACGCGATGCCGGTGGATCGCGCGGCCTTCGATTTCATGCGCGAGACCCGTGCGCGGCTCTTGCCCGAGGCGACGTGGTGTGCCGCCGGGATCGGACCGGGGCAGATCACGATCAACGAATGGTGCGTCGAGACGGGCGGGCATTGCCGCACCGGACTCGAGGACAATATCCGGCTTGATCGCGACACGCTCGCCCCCTCGAACGCGGCGCTGGTGAAGCGCGTGGTCGATCTGTGCGACAGGGCGGGCCGTCCCGTCGCGACTTGGCAGCAGGCGCGAGAGTGCCTTGCATTGCCGCTGCGGGAGGTCGCATGAGCCTTTCGCCCCTCGACAGCCCGCTCTGGTCCGGCCTCTATGGCGACCCGGAGCTGAGCGCGATGCTCGGAGACGCAGCCCTTCTTGCCGCGATGGTGCGGGTCGAGGTTGCGCTGGCAGAAGCCTGCGCGGCCGAAAAGATCGTGCCCGAAGCGGCGGCGCGTGAGATTGCCGAACGTTTCGCCGACTATCGCCCCGATCCGGCCGTACTGGCCGAGGGGGCCGCGCGTGACGGCGTGCCCGTGCCCGCCTTGCTGTCCGAGATGAAGGCGCAGCTGTCCGAGGAAGCGCGCGATGCGCTGCATTGGGGGGCGACTTCGCAAGATATCGTCGACAGCGCGACGGCGCTGGTGGTGGGCGAGGCACTCGACCGGATTTCGGTGCGGCTGCGCGACCTGATTGCTGTCACCGGCAACCTGGCCGAGCGCGAGGCCGAGACCGTGATGGCCGGGCGCACCCGCAGCCAGATCGGGCTGCCGGTCAGTTTCGGGGCACTGGTGGCGAACTGGGGCCAGCCGTTGATCGATGCGCAGTCCCGCCTCGCTACGGCCCGCGCCGCATGCTGTCGCGTGGCGTTGCATGGCGCGGTGGGCACCGATGCGGCCCTGGGCGAGAAGGCGGCGCCGGTGCGTGAGTGGATGGGGCCTGCGCTCGGGCTTCGGGCCGAGGAACAACCCGCTCATACGCGCCGTGACAGCTGGGCCGAAATCGGCGGGCAGGGGGCGCTCCTCGCGGCGTCGCTGGGCAGGATCGGTGCGGATGTGATCTGGCTCGCGCAGTCGGGCATCAAGGAAGTGGCGATCGCGGGCGGCGGTTCCTCGACCATGCCGCATAAATCGAACCCGGTTGCCGCCGAGGCGCTGGTGGCGCTGGCGCGTCACAGCGCGCAGCTGCAGGCGGGGCTGTTGGGCGCGGTGGTCCATGGCCAGTTCCGCGACGGGGCGGCCTGGGGGCTCGAATGGATGAGCCTGCGCCCGATCCTCGTGGCCTGCGGCGCAGCTCTGCGGCTGAGCGGCGAGATGCTGGGCGGCTTGCAAGCCGATGCCGTCCGGATGCGCGCCAATCTCGAAGCCGAAGGGTTCGGCCCTTACGCCGAGCGCGCGATTTTCACGCTGGCGCAGGCGATCCCGCGCAGCGAGGCGAAGGCGGCCGTGCAGGCCGCGATGGCCACGCCCGATCCGCTGGCCGCGCTTTGCGCCAGCTATCCCGAACTCGACGCCGGACGCCTGACCGATCCGCTGGCCGCGGCGGCGCAGGCACCCGCGCAGGCCCGCGCCTTCGCGCGGCGCTGCAAGGACTTTTGCGGAGGAGACGCATGAAAACCCAAGTTGCCATCATCGGCGGCGGCCCGGCGGGGCTGCTTCTGTCCCAACTGCTCGACCTGCACGGGATCGACAGCGTCGTGCTCGAACGCCGCTCGCGCGACTATGTGCTCGCACGGATCCGGGCGGGTGTGCTCGAACAGGGCACGGTGGATCTGCTGCGCGCGGCCGAGGTGGGCGCGCGGATGGATCGCGAAGGCGAGATCCATGACGGGGTGGAGATCTCGTGGCATGACGAGCGGCTGCATGTTCCGATCAAGGATCTGACCGGGCGCGGCGTGATGGTCTATGGCCAGACCGAGGTGACCCATGACCTCTATGACGCGCGCGACGCGCGGGGCGGGGTCGTGCTGCACGACGCCGAGGTCACCGCGATCGAGGGGATCGAGGGCGATGGCGTCACGATCCATTTCACCCATGAAGGTGAGCAAAAAACGCTGCGCGCGGATTTCGTCTCGGGCTGCGACGGCTTCCACGGCCCCTCGCGCCAAGCAATCCCCGCGCCCCATCGGCGCGAATTCGAACGCGCCTATCCGTTCGGCTGGCTGGGTCTTCTGTCGAAGACGCCGCCCGCAGCACCCGAGCTTATCTATGCCGCCCATGACCGGGGCTTTGCGCTGTGTTCGATGCGCTCGCCCACGCTGAGCCGCTATTACGTGCAGGTCTCGCTCGAGGAAAAGCTCGAAGACTGGCCCGCCGAGCGGTTCTGGGACGAGCTGCGCACCCGCATCCCCGCAGATGTGGCCGAGGGGCTGGTGACGGGAGAGCCGCTCGAGATGTCGATCGCGCCGCTGCGCAGCTTCGTGTCCGAGCCGATGCGGCACGGGCGGCTGTTTCTTGCGGGCGACAGCGCGCATATCGTGCCGCCGACGGGCGCCAAGGGGCTCAATCTGGCGGCGTCCGATGTCTATTACCTGCACCGCGCCTTCGATCAGTTCTACAATCACGGCAATTCCGCAGGGATCGACGGATATTCCGGGACCGCACTCTCGCGGGTCTGGAAATGCGAGCGCTTCTCGTGGTGGATGACCTCGATGCTGCATGATTTCCCGCAGACCGGGGCCTTCGAGCGCCGGATGCAGCGCGCCGAGTTCGAATATCTCCAGCAATCGGAGACCGCGCGCAGGAGTTTTGCTGAAAACTACGTGGGCTTGCCTCACTGACAAGCGAAATCGCCCCCGCGCGAGGGGCATATAGGGAGGAAAACAAGAATGAAACATCTCAAACTGGCCGGGCTGACCGCTGCCGCCGTCCTTTGGGCGAGCGGCGCGATGGCGGAACAGATCACATTGAAACTGCATCACTTCCTCGGCGCGAAGGCTCCGGTGCAGACGCAGATGCTCGAGCCGTGGGCAAAGCATGTGGAGGAGCTTTCCAACGGCAAGGTCAAAATCGAGATCTATCCGGCGATGACGCTGGGTGGTCGCCCGCCCGAGCTGGTGCAGCAGGTGCGCGATGGCGTCGTCGATCTGGTCTGGACGCTCAATGGCTACACGCCGGGCTTGTTCCCGCGCACCGAGGTCTTCGAGCTGCCGACCGTGTTCGACAACGACCCCGCCGCGACCAACCTCGCGATGCGCGCGATGTTCGACGGCGACCTGAAGCAGGAATACGAGGATAAGGGCCTCGAGGTGATGTTCCTGCACGCGCATGCGGGCAACGGCATCCACACGGTCGATACGCCCGTGCATTCGCCCGCCGACGTCAAGGGCATGAAACTGCGCACGCCCTCGCGCACCGGTGCCTGGGTGATCGAGGCGCTCAACGCGCAGCCCGTCGCGATGCCGGTGCCCGAACTGCCGCAGGCGCTTTCCAAGAAGGTTGTCGACGGTGCGCTGATCCCGTGGGAAATCATCCCCGCGCTCAAGCTTCAGCAGCAGACCAAGTATCAGATCGAGGGTCAGGATCACTGGCGTCTGGGCACCTCGATCTTCCAGGTGTCGATGAACAAGGCGAAATGGGACAGCCTTCCCGACGATGTGAAGGACGCGTTCCGCAAAGCCTCCGACGAAGAGTGGCTCAAGCAAGTCGGCCAGATCTGGCGCACCAGCGACGACAACGGCATCAAGGCCGCCGAAGCCGATGGCAACGAGCTGATCACTCTGAGCGCCGATGAAACCCAGGCGTTCAAGGACGCGATGCAGCCTGTGGTCACCCGTTGGGAGGACGAGGTGAAGGGGCAGGGGATCGACGGTGCCGCCCTCGTGCAGAAGGCGCGTGAGCTGACCGCCGAAGAAGCCAAGACCCTCGCGGGTCAATAAGACGGAGCGGCGACGATCATGCATTCTCCCATCGAAACCTTCCTGCGCAAGACGATCTACTTCTGGGCCCTTGCCGGGGGTGGAATGCTGGGCGCGATCGTCGCCGTGAATGTCTGGACCGTGCTGGGCGGCTTCATCGGACTTCCCTTCGCGGGGGACTTTGAGCTGACCGAAATGGGGGTCGCCATCGCGGCCTTCATGTTTCTGCCCTACTGCCAGCTTGCAGACCAGAACGTCACCGCCGACATCTTCACCTCGAAGCTGAGCGCGGCGGTGCAGCGCCGGTTCTCTGCGATCGCTTCGGTTCTGGCGCTTGCGTTTGCGGCGCTGCTGCTATGGCGGATGTATCTGGGAATGCTCGATCAGAAATCCTATTCGCTCGCCACCACGATCCTGCAGATCCCGGTCTGGTGGGCCTATCTTCCTGCGCTGGCCTCGCTTGCGCTTCTCTTCATCGCGGCGGGGCTGAGCCTGCGCGACAACTGGACGGGGCGCGCCTGATGGACCCGATCACCCTGGGCCTTCTCGGCCTGCTCATCCTTGTTGCCCTGATCGTCGCACGGGTGCCGATTGCCTATGCGATGATCGTCGTGGGCGCCGGCGGCACCGCGATCATCAACGGCCCCGCCATCTTGCTCAGCCAGCTCAAGACGCTCGGCTACGGCCAGTTCTCGATCTATGACCTCTCGGTCGTGCCGATGTTCGTCCTGATGGGCGCGCTGGCGACCAAGACGGGCCTGTCGCGCGACATGTTCCGCGCCGCAAACGCCTGGTTCGGCTGGATGCGCGGCGGCACGGCAATGGCGGCGATCGCGGCTTGTGCGGGCTTTGGCGCGGTCTGCGGCTCCTCGCTCGCGACCGCCTCGACGATGGGCAAGGTCGCCCTGCCGGAGCTGGAGCGCTACAATTATTCGCCCGCGCTTGCGACAGGTTCGGTCGCGGCAGGCGGTGTGCTGGGCATCCTGATCCCGCCCTCGGTGATCCTTGTGATCTACGCGGTGATCGTCGAGGCCAATATCGTGACGATGTTCATGGCCGCGCTGATCCCCGGCCTGATCGCGGTCGTGCTGTTCCTCGTGACCATCGCGATCTATGTCCGCCTCGTACCCGGTGCAGGCCCCGCGCAAGGCGTGAGCGACCGGGCTGAATTCTGGTCGGCGACCCGTGGCGTCCTGCCGGTGCTTGCCATCTTCGGGGTGGTGATCGGCGGGATCTATGCCGGTCTCTACAACCCCACGCCCGCCGCGGCGATCGGCGTCTTTGCCGTTTTCGTCTATGGCCTTGCGCGCGGGTTGATGAGCCGCGAGGCGCTGCGCTCCTCGATCCTCGAGACGGCAGGCACGACGGGCATGATCTACCTGATCCTGCTGGGCGCCGAACTGCTCAAGATCTTCATGTCGCGCGCGGGAGTTCCGCAGGCTGCGGCGGATATGGCGGTGAATTCCGGTCTGCCGCCGATGGCCGTGATGGCGATCTTGTTGATCGCACTTATCGTGCTGGGCTGTCTGATGGACTCGATGTCGATGATCCTGCTGGTGCTGCCCTTCTTCTGGCCGGTTCTCGTCGAGATCAACGGCGGGCTCTACCAGATGGCCGATGGCTCGGGCTTCGGTCTTTCGACCGACGAGCTGAAGGTCTGGTTCGGCATCCTTGCCCTCGTGGTGGTGGAATTGGGGCTGATCACGCCCCCGGTCGGGATGAACGTCTTCGTCATCTCCGCGCTCGCGAAGAACGTGCCGATGGGCACGACCTTCCGCGGCGTATTCCCGTTCTTCTTGTCAGAGCTCGTCCGCGTGGCGCTATTGCTCGCATTCCCTGCTTTGACACTTTGGTTGCCCCGCTTGTTGGGGGGCGCCTGAGTCCCTCGACAAACACTCAGCCCCTCGGAGTTTTCATGGATCGGAGGGGCTGTGGGTGTCGGTTGCGCAAACCGGAAGACGAGAAAGACGCCCCAATCCGCCGCGCGCAGTGAGGAAGGTCGGTTGGCGTGTGTGCATTTGCTGCACCAAGCCGTTCTGGAGTGAGGACACCACCCGCCAACGCCTGTGTGGCGAGTGCAAAGCGCCTCCGAAGGTGCAGAGACGAACACCATAACCGTCGCGCGGAGTGGCAGCGACGGAGCGGTCTCGCCAACCGCCCGAGGCATAGCGGTTCAGTCCCTCGTTAAACGCAACAACCGCAGTCAGGGCGGGGTAACTCCTTTCCCCGTGACCTGTAAGCGCCTCGGGAACATGGCTTCCGGGGCGCTTTTACTTGCCGTCGCGCTTCTCAATCGCTTTGCGTGCATCTTCCGGGAGCGCCGCGTAGACCTCATCAACGTGCTTGGGTTCGGAGATCATCTTTTCCACGATCAGATTGAGTAGCCGGAAGAGGCTTTCAGCGGTCGCCCTATCGTCCTTGAGGTCGATCTGACCGGGGTGGACAGCGTTGTTCCCAACCACCCGCACCACATCGAGGGCCTTCTGAATGCGAGGGTCGAGGCCGCCTGCAACAAGGGCTTTGATGTCGTCGTTGATGTTCTTGCCCGGCTGACCGAGGTGCTTGCACAATTTCTGGATGCCGAGACGGTGAGAGCCGCCGCCCCTCTAGCCGACAGGTCAAGGATAGTGCTGGCCTCATCGTAGTCCCGGCGAATTTCCTCTGGCATGTCGGGGTTGGCAGGCGGTGCTTCCCCCCGCGTAGGGTAGACTAGACGGTCATAGATCCAGACGCTGATCTGGTCGCAATTGTAGCATCGCGAAATACTGACGTTGTTTAGGTCGAAGTCGACGTATTGGCTCTTCTTCCTTTTTTCTAGGTAGGGGAAGCCCTTACCCATCTTGTTCGCCCAGTCGGTCATCTCCTGCTTGAATTCGCGGTCCTCGATGTCGTCGAAGTTGAACTGCTTAGCCCCTTTTTCGCCTACCACCGTGGGCAAGGGGTAGTCTCGGCTCCTGGGCTCGCCGAAGGCCGCGTACCAGAATTGTGTACACAGGGCGCTACAGTGCGGGCAGTTGAAGGCGGTCTCGTTGACCGAGGGGGAAACGTATTTCATGCGCAAGCCACTGAATCGAAACGAGGGTTACTGAAATCTAGCACGTTGGATGTGGCAACGAAACCGAACGTCGACGTTTGCTTGCTAATTGGTTGCTAGGTAGGTCTGGAACTACAAAGACCGCCAGTGGCGGTCTCGGTAAGTAGCTGCTTTTATTTGAGATTTTGGCTCCGGCGGTAGGGATCGAACCTACGACCAATTGATTAACAGTATCGGGCGGGCGAGCTATACCCAGCTCTATGTTCCTATATGTAGCTATATTTATTAACGATTTCAGTTGCTTGGCTCGAACGATAAGCCCTAAGCAAATAGCTCGTAGCTATATCGCTCGTGCTTACGACTTGCTTATGAGGAGCCAAGACCATGCCCAAGCCGACCTCGAAACACCCGCCCGTGAAGCTCACCAAGGGCTACGTCGACCGCATCAAGCCCGGTCCCAAGGACGAGTTCCATTGGGACACCGACACCAAGGGGTTCGGCGTCCGCTGCACCCCCACAGGCAAGCTCACCTTCGTCGTCCAGGGGCGCCCGAACCCCGACAAGCCCGCTGCCCGCATCACCATTGGTCCCTATGGCGTGTTCACCGTGGACAATGCGCGCGTCACCGCCCGCGAATACCTGCTCGACATGGCCAAGGGTATCGACCCGCGCGCGGTGAAGAAGCAGGAGCAGGCAGAGGGGGTGACGCTGAAGGAGGTCTATGACAGCTACGTCAGCCGACCCGGCAAGCTCAAGGCGAGCACCCGCCAGTGGTATGGGTTCTACGTCACCAAGGTGTTCGCTGACTGGCAGCATCGCCCTGTGGTGGAGATCACCCGCGACATGGTGCGGGAGCGGCACGGCAAGATCATGGCCGAGGGCCTGCCGGGGAAGAAGCGTAAGGGCGGGGCACCGGCCAGCGCCAATAGCGCAATGACCGTGCTGCGCATCCTGCTCAACTACGCCGCCGACGAGCACGAGCTTGCCGATGGCACGCCGTTGATCCCCGTTAACCCGGTTCGCGCGATGAAGCGTCACTGGGCACCGGCAGGGGACCGCAGCGAGTGGTATATCCCCTTCGACCGGGTCGGGGCGGTCTGGAACATGCTGCATGAGGCGCGCGCCACGGCACGCAACCGGGATGCACGCGCCGGGGTCAACTACGTCATGTTCCTGATGCTGGTTGGCCGACGCCGTGGGGAAGCGCAGAGTCTCCGTTGGGACGAGGTTCACATCGACCGCGACGACCCGTCCGCGTCTTACTGGTTCCTCCGGGACCAGAAGTTCGGCAAGCCGGTGCGGTTGCCCCTGTCGTCTGCTGCGATTGCGGTGCTCGACGCTTGCGAGCGGGTCGAGGGGAATGACCATGTGTTCCCGAGCAGGGGTAAGAGCGGCCACATCCGCGATCCTCGCGCGACATTCGACAGGGTGGACAAGGCGGCCGGGCGAAAGGTCGGGGCACACGGGCTGCGGCGCACGCTGGTCAATGTCGCGCAGAGGGAGTTTGATATTGAGCGGTTTCGCATCAAGATGCTGGTCGGCCACCAGCCGGACGCGAGCGACGTGACCGCGCGCTATTACACCGACTTGTCCGACCTGACGTTCCTTCACCCGGTCATTGAGACCGTGGGTGAGTGGGTCGTGCAGAAAGGTCGGGTCGCGGCAGGCGAGAACGTGGTGTCGCTGCGGGCTTCGTGAGGGGTGAACCCGGCGCTGCAATTTGTTCCAAGCTTCAATTGAACCACTACTGATAGTGTCGTATAGGTGCTGATCTACATAGGAGAGTAGTTTGTCGTTCCTGCCGCGCGCGATTCGTCCAAAAGCCCCGCCGATCAAGACACAAGGCATCAAAACCAAAGTCGTACCATTGATTGCCCGCTCTATCGTGTGGGATGGTGAGGGACGGTGGATAGAGCCGTTCCTTGGGTCCGGCGTCGTGGCGCTGAACATCGGCCCGCAACGAGCCGTTCTTGCAGACACCAACGAGCACATGATCGACCTCTATCGCGGCATTCAAGATGGCGCGATCAACGGGCGCTCGATGCGGCAGTACCTCGAACGCGAAGGCTCCGAACTACTCGACAAAGGCGAGTCGCATTACTACGCAGTGCGCGAACGCTTCAACGAGCACGGCGATCCGTTCGACTTCGTGTTCCTGAGCCGCTCCTGTTTCAACGGCATGATGCGGTTCAACAAGAAGGGTGGGTTCAACGTGCCTTTCTGCCGAAAGCCCGAACGCTTCCGGCCTGCGCTCGTGACCAAGATCGTGAACCAAGTCGAGTGGGCGCGGGGAGCGATGGAAGGCAAGGACTGGGATTTTGTTGTGCAGGACTGGCGAGCAACGATTGCGTCGGCGAAACCCGGCGACATGATCTACTGCGATCCGCCTTACGTTGGCCGGCACACGGACTACTACAACGGCTTCACCGACGAGGAATCCGACGACCTTGCACGGGCGCTGATCGCGACCGATGCGTCCTTCGCTCTGTCGAACTGGCTCGAGAATAAGTACCGCCGCAACGAATATGTCGACCGCTGGTTCTCAAGCCACCCGCAGCGAACCATGTCGCACTTCTATCATGTCGGTCCGCAAGAGGCCTTGCGGAACGAGATGACCGAAGTGGTGATCCTATCAACGTGTGCGGCGGCTGAGCCTGTTGAGGAGACGCAGAAGGAGTCTTCGCTACCCCTGTTTGAAGCTGCGGAACTCACCGATGTTTGAAAAGTCGCTGCGGTCAGCTTTCGTGCGACCGTAGGCGCGCCAGTAGGCAAGGAACTCGTCCTCGGATTCGAACGGCCCATTGCCCGCGCGAAAATCTTCAATCGTGCCGTTGATGGAGCCGATGTTAGTGGTGTTACCGCTGCCCGCACGGTCGGACGAAATGCGCCATTTCTCCTGCACAAACACCTCGACATTGCCGAAGGGCAGCGGAATGTCGGTTAACTGGTCGACCGAGAACTTGTGCTCAGCTTGCGCTTTCTTCTCCGCGATCCGATTGTAAACGAACCCGATCACCCAGTGTTCCGCGTAGTGATCGAACGGGAAGACAATGTTCTTCTTCTCGTTTCCAGGCCGGATGAAACTGGTGTAGCCGCCGAGGGTATAGCTGAACTTGTCGTCGTCGTGAATGCGGTAGGTCGTCTTCACGTCGACGGCGATCTTGCCCATCGCGCCAATGCCTCTGTGGAAAGTGAAGTCCGGGTAGTGGTTCTGCACGGTCGGTTCGAGGCATTCATACCCAAGCGCTTTCGCCGTCGCATAGACTGCGGGGCGGCTGACCAACTCGAAGATGGTGCTCAGGACCTTGGTGTCTGCGCCGAGCGGATATACACATCCGGACTGATCCACGATGCCGCAAACGCCATAGCTGTCAGCCAGTTTGTCCAGCTCGTTCGTCAAAGTTTCCTGTAGTTCTGACACCTCAGCCTCCGAGATTCTATCTATTTTCTCAAGACTTATCGAAGGAAGCTGGTCGGGTCAAAATGAACCGAGCGCGGAAGCACTGTGATGGGCGCAATGGGAGGGGATTTATCCATGTGCAGAAAGAGCTTGCTCGACCTAGTCGCGGCAACGTATAGGTACGTATGCCCTCAGCTAAATGAGGGTCGTGCCGGAGACGGGGCACACTAAGAATACTGTCTCCGAGATCCGATGAAGCAAGGGTAGCCAGTCCCCCAGGGCATCGGACACTGCCAGATCGGCATTCGGCCTGATCTGGTGCTGGTGACCACAGCGCAAGCCAACACTTGTCGCCGGAGTCACCTGAATGACCCAAACGATTGATCTGAACGACCTGCTGACCAATGAGGACGCGGCGCGCCTCCTTGGCATCAAACCCACCACCCTCGAAATGTGGCGCTACCTCGGGAAAGGACCGCCCTTCCTGAAACTCGGTGACGTGCCGCAGTCGCCCGTCCGCTACCTGCGCTCGGCAGTCATGGCTTGGCTGGCTGAACGCTCCTACCGCAACACCAGCGAAGCGACCGCCGCGATGCGCGTTGCCCCGGTGAAGGTCGCGCCCGGTGCAATCCCCGGTCCTTGGACGAACGGGAAACGCAACGTCAACCAGTCGGGCGGTGCATCGGAATGAAATTGCTGTCGAACTTTGAAGTGACGGTTCGTCGGCAAGCCTGCCGTAAGCCCACTTCACGAAAACAGCCGGGCGCTGAGCACACCCGGCTGTCGATCGTCTACCCCTGCCAACAGCCTGATACGAGGAAGGACTGGTCGGCATGGACACGGTAACAGAACCGGCGATCGGTCCGCAAACGAACGCAACCTTCCCCACCTTCACCGCGATGCAGGCGGTCCGCCGCTGGCTGATCGCCGCGCCCGACAAGGTGCCGCATTATGCCAACGGGACGAAGCGGCATGGCACGCTGGACACGCCCGCCGACTGGCAGCAACTCGTGAGCTATAGCGAAGCGCGCTCGGCACGGGACGCGAGGGGCGAAGGCTGGATGCTCGGTTTCGCCCTCGGTCCTGATGGCACAGGCGGACATTGGCAGGGTATCGACCTCGACAGCGTGGATCAGAACCGCCTCGCGGGTTTGGCGAACGATGCCCCCGGATACGTCGAGGTCAGCCCGAGCGGTCAGGGCGCGCACGCCATCGGCTACGGTCGGTCCTTCACTACGTTGGGGTCCAACGGCAGCGGGATCGAGGCATACGCGGCGGGGCGCTACTTCACCGTCACCGAGCACCCCATCAGGGATAGCGGCACGGTCTGTCTGGCCAGCTATGTTGAGCAGGCGCTTGCGCCTCGGCATGGTGCCGCGCGTGCACAGAGCGCCGGGAACGTGGAGACGGTGCCTGTCGATGCCAAAACGGTGACGGAACTGCGCTCCGCGCTCATGCACATGCCCGCCGACGAGTATCACCTCTGGGTGCGGGTCGGCATCGCACTGCGCGAGCTTGGCGCGACCGGGCGCGGACTGTGGCTTGAGTGGTCCGCCACCTCGGAGAAGTTCGACCCGAAGCAGGCCGCCCGCAAGTGGGAGACCTTCAACCCGACTGGCACAGGCTATCAGGCCGTGTTCGCTGAGGCGCAGCGGCAGGGGTGGGTGAACCCGGCAAGCGGTGCCGCCCAGCTTGGCGCACCGGCCGCAGCCCCGTCACCCGTTGAGAGTGCCACTGACCTTCTGACGCGGCTGAGCGTGGACTGGACCGACGACGAGGACGACGAGGTGCCCGACATTGTGGACGGACTGGTGGCTGACGAGGACGTGACGCTGCTTGGCGGGCACGGTGGCGTCGGCAAATCGTTCCTCGCCTTGCAGATGGCGTGCGCCGTGGCGCTTGGTGAGACCGTGCTTGGCTGCGATACGCGGCAGGCACGCGTCCTCTACTACTCAGCCGAAGACGGTCGCAAACGGCTGAAACGCCGCCTGCGGCGGGTCACGGAGACCTTCGACTACGACCCCGAGGGGTTGCAGGGCAACCTCCTCGTGCTCGATGCCAGTGAGCTTGAACCGCTCTACGGTGAGGAACTGAGGGACGTGGGCACGGCGGGCAGGGTGCTTATGATGAAGAACCTCGGGGACACAGGCACCTTCCGCAACCTGCAAGCGATGGTCGAGCGCTTCGACCCGCAGCTTGTGATTGTCGATGGTGCGTCCGACACCTTTGACGGGAACGAGATTGCCCGCCGCGAGGTGCGCGCGTTCATCAAGCTCCTGCGACAGGTGCACCCGACCCGGAAGATCGGAGTGCTGCTGATGGTCCACATCGACCGGGCCAGTGCGCGCGGCTACGGGTCCAACGACGATGGCTATGCAGGCAGCGCGCAATGGCACAACTCGTGCCGCCGCCGGATGTATCTGCAACAGAAGGTCGAGAAGGACGACGATGACGGGTCGATCATCAGCGAGAGCTTCTTGCTCCGGGTGATGAAGAACACCGATGGCAAGCCTGTGCCAGACCGCGAGTTGGCGCGCGACAACAACGGGCTGTGGCAGGCAGGGGTGCACATTGGAGGCGACCTGGCGGGTGAGCAGCAACAAGACGTGCGCGAGGTGATCGCCACGCTGATCCGCGAATACTATGAACGGGAGGAGTTCATCAGCGCGTCTTTGGCGGCGAACGCACCAACCGGCGCGCACGCCAGCCTTAGCGGTGACCCTCGGTGGCCGCGCAAACTGCGGAGGGCGAAGCAGACGAATGAGGTGCTGCGCGACATGGTGCGCGACGGCATCCTTGCCAAGGAACCCTACAAGCGACCGAACCGGACCACCGGCGAGCGGTGGATGGTGCAGCGCGACCCGAGCAAGCCCTTTGAACGGAACGCACACGGTGCACACAGTGGCACACGGTAAGCTTTGTGCCAGCGCGTGCACACTGTGCCGCGCCCCGGCACACAGTGTGCGGGGGTATATAGGGGGGACACTGTGCAGTGCCGCTTGGTGCCACCCTCTACGCGCGCGCGTGGTGCCCCACTCCGCCGGGTCGGAACGTAACGGCACGCCTCGCTCCTGTGCCCGCAACTTGCCCGCCTCAGCAGGCGATGGCGTGGACCCATTGACCATGAGTTAGTTGTTCCGACCCATGTGGATCAGACATAACACATTGATATGAAATGCAAATTCGCTTGTAGAGACCGAAGAGGGCGCCGTAGCGTAAGCCTACGACAAGCCCCTACTGAGACAAACGAGGATCAAATGTCCACCGAGATCAACACGTCGATCACCGCCGACCTTCACCCCGACACCTTCCGTTCGCAGGTCGGCGTGGATGATGACACCGCACCCTTCATCGCCCCGGCGGTCGAGGCGTTCGAGAGCGCCTATTCCTACCTCGGCAGCATCTACGCCGTGCGCGAAGCCGCGTTCAGCGACCCGACGCTGACCCCCGAAGCTGCGCTGCTCCGCACCGACGACCACGCCAACGCCAAGCTGGCCGCTGTCACGCAGAAGTTCGACAGCACCATTGCGCAGTTCACCCGCAGCATCAAATCGCTGGAAAGTGACCTGAGCGCCAGCGTGAAGGAGCAGGCGGGCAAGATGGTGAGCGGCGAGGTGCGCGCCCTGATGCAGAAGTCCCCTGACCGCGTTGCGCTGCTTGAAAAGGCGCTGGCCGAGAAGGACGAGGAAGTGCTGTCCGCCGTGCTGGGCGCGCCGCCCATGCTCAGCGGCTTGAGCAAGGAACTGCACGCCACCTTCCTCCGCGCCTACAACGAGCAGCGCAAGCCCGAGACGACCAAGCGCCTCAACGCGCTGACCGCTGCCCTCACGCAGCTTGAGAACAAGGGCGGGCTGGTGCTGCGTGAGATGGAGAAGGCAGTCGGGACGGTCCCGGTCCTCAAGCAGGACAAGGCGGGTGTGACGCGCATCGTCGGGAAGGTCACGCCCCGCGAGGTGCGCGAGAAGCGCAACGCCTCTGCCAAGGTCTACCGGCAGCACGCCTGATCTGCCCAGTTGATAACAGGTTGCCATGACTGACGAAAACCAGACCGAACCACATGAGCCGACCCACGGCCCGGATGGACGCTTCCTTCCGGGTCGGAGCGGCAACCCTCGCGGTCGCCCACCGGGACCGTCGAAGCAGCAAGCGCTTCTGAACAAGATGCTGGACGAGGCGAATGGCATCCTCGACGCCGTTATCGCCAAGGCACACGAGGGCGACCCGAGCGCCGCCGCGCTGGTGCTGTCGCGCATCGTGCCATCGCTCCGCAGCCAGATGAAGACCGTCCAGTTCGACCTCGACCCCTCGCTGCCGCTGGCCGCCCAGGTCGAGCAAGTGTTGCTCGCTATCAGCACCGGGCAGCTCGCGCCCGATGTGGGTAAGCAGCTCATCGAGGCAATCAGCGCGCTGGGCAACATCCGTGCGCTGGAAGACCTCGAAAGCAGGTTGGCAATTCTGGAAGCCAAGGAGATTCGATGATGGAAAGCTGTGCGACGATGTTTCAGGGACGGGTGGCGACCCTCGCACCGGGGCATGGCGACCTGTTCGTGCTCACTCTTCTGGGCGACCGGGTGCTGGCCTATGAACCGATCACCGTCTACGACCGCGCAGTGCGGCGCGCCAACGAACTGGCGAAGGTCCGCAGCGAGCGACCGTTCACGGTCAAGGTGCTCGCCCTCAGCGGCAGGGAAGCGCGCAAGCTGCTCGGCATCAGCGGTGGCATCAGCAGCCTCGCCCCGCACGAGTACGCCGAGCTTCGCGAGCAAATCCGCGCCAACTGCATTGCGGCGCTTGAGACGTGCCGCGACCCACACGTCATGGCGGATGCCTATGACGTTCTGCGCTGGCTTGGAGCGGTGCAATGAGGCGCGAACCGAACGAACTCCCCTTTACGGGTCGCTCATGGGATGCCCCCGCGCAGCGACGGGCACAGGTGCCAGAGGAAGACCGGCGCGTCACCTACCACATGGGGCGGGCATATCTGAACGAATCCAGCATCCGCGACCCTGACCATTCCGTGCAGCCCGCCGACATGCGCGCGCTGCGGGAACTGCACGCGGGCGCGGGGCGGGATCGGCAAGCCCACAAAGACGCCAACCTTGCTGCCGCGCTGTGCCTCGGTGCCGCGCTCAAGGTGTTCAAGGGCGAGGCGGACGATGAGTAGCGCACGGTCACTACTGACCCGTGTCGCTCGGCTTGAAGCAGCACGCGCACCCAAGCTCTCGCGCATCGCCAAGGCCTACGGCAGCTTCGACGCCTTCGCTGAGCAGGTGCGCCGGGACATGGAGGCCGGGGTGCTGGACCGCGACTTTCCGCTTCCGCACCTCGAACGGTGGGAGCGCGAGAAGCTGTGCTGACGGACGAACCTGCATGGCTGGTGGCATGGCGCGAGGGGCGCACCGCGCCCGCAGCCCCGGCACAGCGCGGCGCACAGCCGCTGGCCGGGGTGGCTCAAGGGGGTAGCCGCGCGAAACCCCAAGCCCGCGCTGCAAACGGCGCAAATCGGGGGTCGTCGGGTTTCGCTGAACCGGGGTTCGAGGCATGGCGCTTCGACGGTGGCAAGCGACGGGAAGCTGTCCTTGATCTGGACCACAACCCGCCGCGCGTAGTGAGGAAAGTCGGCTGGCGCGTGTGCATGTGCTGCGCCAAGCCTTTCTGGAGTGAGGACACCACCCGCCAACGCCTGTGTGGCGAGTGCAAAGCGCCCCCGAAGGGGCAGAGACGAACACCATAACCGTCGCGCGGAGTGGCAGCGACGGTGCGGTCTCGCCAACCGCCCGAGGCATAGCGGTTCAGTCCCTCGTTAAACGCAACAGCCGCAGTCAGGGCGGGGTATCTCCTTTCCCCGTGACCTGTAAGCGCCTCGGGAACATGGGTTTCGGGGCGCTTTTTTGTTGAACGAGTCAGCGTGGCCGCGTGTGCTTATGACCTGCTTATGGGGTAGGTCTAGAACTACAAAGACCGCCAGTGGCGGTCTCGGTATGTAGCTGTTTTTATTGGGATTTTTGGCTCCGGCGGTAGGGATCGAACCTACGACCAATTGATTAACAGTCAACTGCTCTACCGCTGAGCTACGCCGGAACACGAGGGGGTGTATAGAAAGCTCGAATTGGGTTGTCCAGAGGGTTCTTGCGAAAAAATTCATCCTTTCGTCACGTCAGCGAAAACAGCGCCTTGGGATGCAGGTGTGGGGCAGGGGTCACCAGGGTTTGTTGCGTCATTTCAACGAGATGGGCGAAGACGTTTCGCTCGGCTGCGGGCAGGAGGGCGGGCGGGATATCGGTGTAGATGGCTTGCGTGAGGGCGTGGGGCGTCGCAGGCCGCCGGCGCAAGTTTTCCAGGATCTGGACGCTTCGGGACTCGCGATGGGCGCGCTGCTCGGAAATGAGCCCGCGCGGGTCCGAAACGGGCGCGCCGTGGCCGGGGTAGAGGATGCGGGGGGTGAGTGCGTCGATACGCTCCAGAGAGAGGTAGTAATCGCTCAGATCTCCATCCGGGGGAGAGATCAGCGTCGAGGACCATCCCATCACCACATCGCCGGTGAGCACCGCATCGCCCAGCACGAAACTCAGATGATTGCAGAAATGGCCCGGCGTATGCAGCGCGGTGACCTGCCAGTCGCCATGCGACAGCGTTTCGCCATCGCCGAGTGGCTCGTCGGGGTGAAACCCGTGATCGACGCCTTCGCCGCCGCCCGCCATGCCGGCCGCGGCCAATTCGGCCATGATCGGCGAGCGACCGGCCTCGGGCGGCCCGAAGGCCAGAACCGGGGCGCCCGTTGCGTCGGCAAGAAGCCGGGCGCCGGGAGAATGGTCGAGATGGGCATGGGTCACGAGGATATGGCTGATGCGCTCGCCCCGCGCGAGACCGTCGAGAATCGCCTGAAGATGCGCGGGGTCGGCCGGGCCGGGATCGACCACACCGACCGCACCGGTCCCGATCACGTAGCTGCAGGTGCCCGTATAGGTCATCGGCGAGGGGTTGGGCGCCACGATCCGCCGCAGGCCCGGCTCGAGTTCTTCCATCTTTCCCTCC
Source organism: Thioclava marina (assembly GCF_002020135.1). Classification (GTDB taxonomy): domain Bacteria; phylum Pseudomonadota; class Alphaproteobacteria; order Rhodobacterales; family Rhodobacteraceae; genus Thioclava; species Thioclava marina. The sequence goes on from NZ_MPZS01000003.1 coordinate 531,836, forward strand.
GCTTTGGCCGACGCTAGGGTTCTGCCATGAATTTTCGCTGGCTCAAACAGGTGATGCCGCGCGGGCTTTACGGGCGGGCCGCGCTGATCCTCATTTTGCCGGTCGTCACGATCCAGCTCGTCGTCTCGGTCGTCTTCATCCAGCGTCATTTCGAACGCGTCACGCGGCAGATGACCGAGGGCATGGTGCGCGAGATCGTCCTGCTCGATCAGGTGGTGACGAAGGCCGCGACGATCGAGGCCGCACGCGAGCGCCTTGCAGAACTCGACGAAGCGCTTGGATTCATCACCGTGCTGCCCGCTCCCGCTTCGGTGGCGAAAAACCGCGGTGACCGGCGCAAGTTTCTCGACTTGACCGGGATCGTCGTGCTCTCGACCCTGCACGAGAACCTGCCCGCGATCCGCTCGATCGATCTTGTGAGCGATGACAACAAGGTCGCGGTGGCGCTCGAGACCCCGAAGGGGCTTTTGTCGGTGATCTTTCCGCGGGGGCGGGTCTCGGCTTCGAACCCGCATCAGTTGCTGGTGCTGATGGTCTTCGTGTCGATCCTGATGACGCTGATCGCCTATCTGTTCCTGCGCAACCAGTTGCGGCCGATCCTGCGGCTCGCGCGGGCCGCCGAGGCATTCGGCAAGGGGCGCAACGTGGATTATCGGGTGTCGGGGGCCACCGAGGTGCGTTCGGCTGGTTCGGCCTTCCTCGACATGCGTGCGCGCATCGAGCGACAGATCGAACAGCGCACGCTGATGCTCTCGGGGGTGAGCCATGACCTGCGCACGCCGCTGACGCGGCTGCGGCTGGCGCTCTCGATGATGCCCGAGAGCCCGGATGTCGAGGCGATGGAGCGCGATGTCGACGAGATGGGCCGCCTCGTCGACGCCTTTCTCGATTTCGCCCGCGAAGGGGCGACGCAGGGCAATCCCGAGACGCTGGAGATTTGCGGTTTCGTGCGCGGTGTCGTCGAGGATGCGCAGCGCGCGGGCCAAAAGGTCACGCTTGTCGGCTGCGAGGGGGGCGAGACCGCGACTTTCCGGCCCGATGCGCTGCGCCGCGCCTTTGAAAACCTTATCGGCAATGCCAATCGGTATGGCGAGCGCGCAGAGGTGACGGTCTCGATCGGCAAGACGGGATGGCGAATCGCGGTTCATGACGACGGGCCCGGCATCGCGCCGGAGCGGCGCGACGAGGCGATGCGGCCCTTCACCCGGCTCGATCCTGCGCGCAATCAGGATCGCGGGCAGGGCGTGGGTCTGGGGCTTTCGATCGCCGCCGACATCCTGCGCAGCCATGGCGGGTCGCTGAAACTCGGGCATTCCGAACGGCTTGGCGGATTGATGGCCGAAATGATCCTGCCGCGCTGACCGCTGGCCGCGCACCCAACCCTTTCGCTGGCCTGCGGAGCGCCTTTCCGCTATCTCCCGATCCGCTCTTGCGACCCGTGCGTGGGACGCGCATTGTGACGAGTGAGTGACATGGCCTAGTTGAATGGGCGCCATACGCCTCCTAGATATTGGGTTGAACAGGGAAGGGACGTGGCTGCCGAAAATCGGGGCCGGACCCTTCTGCCAGAAAAGGAACGCCGATGACCGAATTCACCTCAGTCACCCATCCGGTCCTGCCGCTGCGCGACATCGTGGTCTTCCCCCACATGATCGTGCCGCTCTTCGTCGGGCGCGAGAAATCCGTGCGCGCGCTCGAAGAGGTGATGGCCGAGGACCGTCAGATCTTGCTCGCGAGCCAGATCGACCCCTCGCAGGACGACCCTGACACTGACGGGATCTTCCGCGTGGGCGTGCTCGCCAATGTGTTGCAACTGCTCAAACTGCCCGATGGCACCGTGAAAGTGCTCGTCGAGGGCAAGAGCCGCGTGCGCATCACCGATTTCGTGCCCAACGACAACTATTTCGAAGCCGAGGCCGAGGCTCTGATCGAGACCGAAGGCGACACCGAGACGATCCGTGCGCTGCTGCGCTCGGTCGCCGAGGAGTTCGAGCGCTACGCGAAGATCAAGAAGAATATCCCCGAAGAGGCGCTCTCGGCGGTGGCCGACGCTACCGAGGCCGACAAGCTCGCCGATCTCGTCTCGGGCCATCTGGGCCTCGAGGTGGAGCAGAAGCAGGAGCTTCTGGAAACGCTCAACGTCTCCGAGCGCCTCGAGAAGGTCTACGGGCTGATGCAGGGCGAGGTCTCGGTTCTGCAGGTCGAGAAGAAGATCAAGTCGCGCGTGAAGACGCAGATGGAGAAGACCCAGCGCGAGTACTACCTGAATGAGCAGATGAAGGCCATTCAGAAGGAACTCGGCGATGGCGAGGACGGCCAGAACGAGATCGCCGAGCTGGAAGCGCGCATCGAGGCCACGAAGCTGTCGAAAGAGGCGCGCGAGAAGGCCGAGGGCGAGCTGAAGAAGCTCAAGTCGATGTCGCCGATGTCGGCCGAGGCCACCGTCGTGCGCAACTATCTCGACTGGATGCTGTCGATCCCGTGGGGCACCAAATCCCGCGTGAAAAAGGATCTGCTCAAGGCGGAGGAGATCCTCAACGCCGATCACTACGGCCTCGAGAAAGTCAAGGAGCGCATCGTCGAGTATCTCGCGGTGCAGGCGCGTTCGGCCAAACTGAAGGGCCCGATCCTCTGCCTCGTCGGCCCGCCCGGCGTGGGTAAGACCTCGCTCGGCCGTTCGGTCGCGAAAGCCACGGGGCGCGAGTTCATCCGCATCTCGCTCGGCGGCGTGCGTGACGAATCCGAGATCCGCGGCCACCGCCGGACCTATATCGGCTCGATGCCGGGCAAGATCATCCAGGCGCTGAAAAAGGCGAAGACCACGAACCCGCTCATCCTGCTCGACGAGATCGACAAGATGGGGCAGGACTTCCGTGGCGACCCGGCCTCGGCCATGCTCGAAGTGCTCGATCCCGAACAGAACGCGACCTTCGTCGATCACTATCTTGAGGTGGAATACGACCTCTCGAACGTGATGTTCCTGACCACGGCGAACTCCTACAACATGCCGGGCCCGCTTCTGGACCGGATGGAGATCATCTCGCTCGCGGGCTACACCGAGGATGAGAAGCGCGAGATCGCGAAACAGCACCTGATCCCCAAGCAGATCAAATCGCACGGGCTGAAGAAGGGCGAGACCGCGATCACCGATGGCGCCCTGACCGACGTGATCCGCTACTACACCCGCGAGGCAGGTGTGCGGAACCTCGAGCGCGAGATCGCCAAGCTCGCCCGCAAGGCGGTGACCGAGATCATCAAGTCGAAAGGCGAGGTCAAGTCGATCACCATCGACGAGGATAAGGTTGGCGACTACCTGGGCGTGAAGCGCTACCGCTACGGTCTGGCCGAGAAGGAAGACCAGGTCGGCGTGGTGACAGGTCTGGCCTGGACCTCCGTTGGTGGCGATCTGCTTCAGATCGAGGCGTTGCGCCTGCCGGGCAAGGGCCGGATGAAGACCACCGGCAAGCTGGGCGACGTGATGAAGGAATCCATCGACGCGGCGTCGAGCTATGTCCGCTCGGTCGCGCCCGAATTCGGCATCAAGCCGCCGCGCTTCGAGAAGTGGGACATCCACGTTCACGTGCCGGACGGGGCGACCCCGAAGGACGGCCCCTCGGCGGGTCTGGCGATGGTGACCTCGATCGTCTCGGTGCTGACCGGAATTCCGGTGCGCAAGGATATCGCCATGACCGGCGAGGTCAGCTTGCGCGGCAATGCGATGCCGATCGGCGGGTTGAAGGAGAAGCTGCTCGCGGCTCTGCGCGGTGGCATCAAGACCGTCTTCATCCCCGAAGAGAACGAGAAGGACCTCGCCGAGATCCCCGACAACGTGAAGGAAGGGCTCGAAATCGTACCCGTCACCCATGTGAAAGAGGTTCTGGCCCGCGCGCTGGTGCGCCAGCCCGAGCCGGTCCATTGGGATGAGGAAGCCGAGGAGGCCGCGGCTGCGGCTGCCGCGGCGGCCAAGACGGACGGGCAGGGCGCAACCGCGCACTGATCCCTCACGCTGATGACAAATGAAACGCCCGTTGCCCGCGCAACGGGCGTTTTGCTTTTTCGTGCGGATATGGCTAAGTTATTATAAAAGCGCCGAAAACAGGAGCCGAAATGGCCAAGGGCAGCACGCCCAGCACCTCCAGACCGCGCAGCCGAACGAAAGGGCCGAGCACGAAGCGCAAAATGGCCCCGAAATCTGCCGCCTCGCTCACGCCTGCGTCGCAACCCGCGCCTGCGCCCGATCCGGTCATCATCTTGCGGAAAAAGAGCTTCGTGGAGCGCGTCATGGTCGAGGGCGGCGTCAGGAAGGGCGAGGCGCGCCAGATGACCGAGGCCGTGCTGAAGGTGCTGGGAGAGGCGCTCTCGGAGGGGGAAGAGCTCAACATTCCGCCGCTTGGCAAGCTCAAGATCAACCGCCAGTTCGAGAAGAATGGCGACGAGATCCTGGTGGTCAAGCTGCGCCGCAAGGGGGCGGATACGACTGACGCGGGGGCGTCTGAAAAAAGCGATCAAAACCCTCTTGCGGACCCCGGGGAGGGACGCTAAAACGCGCGCCACGGAGGGCGATTAGCTCAGCGGTAGAGCGCATCGTTCACATCGATGATGTCGGGGGTTCAAATCCCTCATCGCCCACCATCCCCCCTCCTTCACATTATGAAACGACGGGTGTGCCCCGGCGCTGCACGCGCGCGCACTGCCGGGAATGAACCTGTTTGGGGCAGGGTGCGTACGCCCGAATTCGCCTTACTGGCTTCGCTTGCGACCGATGCGCGACACGGTTCGGTCAAAGGCATAGCCCACCGGCGTCGGCTCGAGCTTGTCATTGACGAGATTGATCTGCGGCTGGCGCCCGTTCCACTGATAGGGATTGGCGGCATACCAGGCGTGACGCTCGATGAATGCCAGCCCCTCCATCATCTCGATCGCTGCTGCGGCAAAAGCCGCATTTTGCGCATAGCTGACCTTGGCGGGCCGGTTCCAGTCGACATAGGCGAATTCGGTCACCCAGATCGGGCGCTTGTATTCGGCATGGACCTTTTGGAGCCACCGCTTGAACTCGGCCACGTTGCCATTGGTCGAATAGTAATGCACCGCCATGAAGTCGACCCGCATTCCGCGCACCTCGACCTCATCCATGAAACGGCGCTGCCAGGAATTGGGTCCGAGCGTGCCGTCTTGCGTGGTGGCGGGGCTACCAAGGCGCAGCCCGCGCGCTTCGAGTTTCGGCCAGAGCTTGATCGCCTTCGCGACCGAGATCGCGCTGCCCGCTTTCAGATCTGCGTTGTCGGGTTCGTTGAAGCCGAGAAGCGTGCGCACCGGCGTATCCGACACGATCCGGGCATTCACATCTGCCACATCGCGGATCATCGGCACGAATTCGACCGAGCGGTTGGCGTTCGACTTGCTCCACATCTGATCGGGACGCCAGTTGTAATACCAGCTCACCGCGGGCGCGTTCTCGATCCAGTTGATCATCGTGTAGCTGGCATTTTCCCAGGCACCGACACCGATCCGCGCCGCATTCGATTGCATGGGCATGAGCATGAGTCCTGCCAAAAGGAATTGCCTGATCATCCGCCGACGTCGCCTCTCACGTTTTTTGCAACCCTAGCGGGCAATTCTGCCGATTTTGAGGCGAAATTGCGGAGCGCCGAGCGGACGTGCAAGATCCCGCCGACTCGGGGGTGCGGAATGCCCGGAAATCAGGCAGGACACAAGTTCTGGTGGGGCGTCAGGGCGTCGTCCACGAGTGGCTGTGGGTGATGGGAACTGCCGCGGTCTCCCGAGGTAGTCGCGATTCCCCTGCAATTCATGATGCAACTTGGTTGAATCGGCCCAATTTTCCCAATGAGGCAGGCAGCCAACAATGCCTCCGCAGCGCTTCGTTAGAGCGATGCAGGTGCCAAGCGCGACGCGCCAATGCGAATGCCCAGGACGAGTGAGGGGAAGTGGCGGAGAGACAGGGATTCGAACCCTGGGTGGGCTCACACCCACAACGGTTTTCGAGACCGCCCCGTTCGACCGCTCCGGCACCTCTCCGCATCGGTGGTCGTTTTGGTAGAGCGGGATTTATCGCCCCGCGCGGTGGCTTGCAACCCGTTTTTCGGAAATTTTTTGCAAGCGTTCGCGCGGGGCGTTTTTCTCGGGGATCAGCGCATCCGCAGCGCGCCGTCGAGGCGGATCACCTCTCCGTTGAGATAACCCGAGCGGATGATGAAACCGGCCAGTTCGGCGTATTCGGTCGGCTCTCCGAGGCGTTTGGGGAAGGTGACCTCGGCGGCGAGGCTGTCCTGCACATCCTGCGGCAAGCCTTTCATCATCGGTGTCCCGAAAATCCCCGGCGCGATGGCGCAGACACGGACACCTTGCGTGGCCAGATCGCGCGCGAGCGGCAGGGTCATCCCTGCGATACCGCCCTTGGACGCTGCGTAGGCGGCCTGGCCCTTCTGCCCGTCGAATGCAGCGATGGAAGCGGTGTTGATGATCACGCCGCGCTCGGGGCCCTCGTTTTTTGCCATCTCGGCGGCGGCAAGGCGCAGCACGTTGAATGAGCCGACGAGGTTGATGTCGATCGTGCGCCGGAAGCTCTCGAGCCGGTGCGGACCGTCACGCCCCACCACGCGTTCACCCGTGGCGATGCCCGCGCAATTGACCAGCGCGTCGATTCCGCCCATCGCCGCGACCGCCACGGCGATTCCGGCGGCGACGCTCTCCTCGGAGGTCACGTCGACCTCGGCGAAGGTCGCGCCGATCTCGCCCGCCATCGTTTCGCCCTGAGCGCGGTCACGGTCGAAAATCGTGACCTTTGCCCCCGACTCGGCGAGATGGCGTGCCGTTGCCGCGCCGAGACCTGAGGCCCCGCCTGTCACCACCGCCCTGAGTGCCGTCAACTCCATGTGATCCTCCCAGAAATGAACATATGTTCAATAATCTCTCTCGCGCAGTCTTTTGTCCAGTCATTGCAGAGGCTTTCACATGCGCAGAAAAGCGCTGGATTGATCACATTTCGGCAAGTCCCCGCCGAGCCTCGGAACCGGGTGCATTGACTGTGAATTTAGGAAGCATAGGTCCGTGCAACGGATCTGATCCAAACATCTCGAACGAGGGATGAACCCTCAGACAGGAGAGAGAAACATGAAACGGATTATCGTGACTTCGAGCATTCTGGCGCTGACCGGCACGGCGGCGCTGGCGGGCGGGTATACCGCTCCGCAGACCGAGGCGGTCGTGACGCCCGCACCGGTCGTTGTTGCTCCGGCCAACTACAACTGGAGCGGCTTCTATGGCGGTGCCCAGCTGGGCTACGGCAAGGCGCAGGACGCGATCGAGGCCGATGGTGTCGTGGGCGGTATCCACGGCGGCTACCTCAAGGATTTCGGCAATTTCGTCCTCGGTGGCGAGCTGGCCTATAACGCCGCGAACCTGAAAGAGACGATCAACGACGGCGAAACCACGACCACCGCCAAGGTCAAGAGCATGACCGATCTCAAGGCGATCGGCGGCGTTCCCTACCAGAACATGCTGTTCTACGGCACGCTCGGCGCCTCCTACGTGGATGCCGAAGTGGGTGGCACCAGCTACTCGGATACCGTGCCGCTGGTCGGTCTGGGCATGAAATATGCCATCAACGACAAGTGGTCGGTGGGTGGTGAGCTCGATCATCGCATCGGCAACAACTTCGACGGTACCACGAACGATCTGAACACCACGACGCTCGCGCTGACGGCGTCCTACAAGTTCTGATCCTCGGCGATCTGAAAGCAAGATTGGCGGGCGGAGGCGATGGTCTCTGCCCGTTTTCATGCGCGGCTACCAGCGCCCGCTGGCCCCGCCGCCGGAGGAGTGACCTCCACCGAAACTCCCGCCCGAAGATCGGCCGCGCGTAGGGATCGTGAAACTCTCGCGCCCGGTCCAGCCGCAATGCGGACAGCGGCGGATCCAGACGCCCTGACCGGTCGTTTTCCGGGTGGCCTGCGTGCTGATCTCGCGCGTGACATCGAGGCCGCGACGGCCGCAATTTGGACACCGCGTGAACCGCCCGCGCAATCGGCGTCCGAGCAAGATCACGGCCGCGGCGAGCCCGAAGACGACAAACACCGCGTAGCGCAGGATCTTGTCGAGAACCCCTTCTGCCCGGTCGGGCGACGGCTGCGGCGGCAGACCTTGCGCCCAGCGATCGGCGATCCGGGTGATGATCTCGTCGCTGCCCGCGAGGATGCCGGTGGGCAGATCGCCGTCGCGAAACGCGGGCAGGATCACGGTGCGGATGATATCCTGCGCGGGGATGTCGTATTCGGGGCTGTAGCCAGAGCCGAGTTCGATGCGCACCTCGCGATCCTGCACCAGCACCATCAACAGGATGCCGTCATTGCGCTCGGCATTTCCGATCCCCCAGCCGTTGAAAAGCCGCGTCGCGAAGCTCTCCAGGGAGGGCGCGGGGTCGTAATCGGAGCGCGTCGGCAGGGTGAGCACGGTGAACTCGATCCCGGTCTTTTCACGCAGCTCGGACAGCTTCGCATCGAGCGCATCGCTTTGCGCGGGCGCCAGGACATTCGCGAAATCATTGACCCCGAGGGTTTCATAGGCGGGGTAGGGCGTCGCTGCTGCAAGGCCGGCCCAGAGGATCAGAACAAAGGTCAGAACGAAGCGCATGATACCTCCAGTGCCTGGAGGGCGTCACCCCGGCGGGATGAGCCCCAACCCGCGCAGGTAAACCCCGATCCCGCTTTCGAGCAGATCCTCGGGCGCGAAGGGGGAGCGGTTGCCCTCGCGCGCGTACAGCTCGACCACACCATGGCTCATCGCCCAGATATGGGCGGCCACCATCGCCGCGGGCGGGCGTTTTTCTGGCGGGACATGTTCCATCAGCGCGCGCGTCGCCCGCTCCATCGCGGCGCTGGATTTCGAGGCCACGGCGGAAATCTCGGGCGAGCGGTTGGGCGAGATGCCGCTTTCGAACATCGCCATGTAGTGACCGGGATATTTCTTCGCGAAAGCCAGATAGGCCCGCCCGACCGAGGAAAACGCTGCCAGAGCCGAAGGTTTTCCCTCATGCCAAGCGTGTTCCAGGAGGTCACCGAAGATCAAGTATCCCTGACGCGCGCATTCCGCGATCAGATCCTCGCGGCCGGCGAAATGGCGATAGACTGCGGCCGGGGTGACGCCCGCGCTTTTCGCAGCCTCCGAAAGCGTGAACCCGGTCGGGCCCTTTTCCTCGATCAGCTTCAGCGCGGCGCTCACCAGCGCCTGACGCAGGTTGCCGTGATGATAGCCTTGCTTAGACATTCAGAACGTCGATGCCGCCGCAGATCTTCTTGTCGATCTCGCCGATCGCATCCTTGTCCTTGCGCGCGTAATCGACCGCGTTCAGCACCGTCTGGATCGCCGCGATGCGCGCGCGCTTCTTGTCGTCCGAGCGGATCACGGTCCAAGGTGCGTGTTTGCTGTCCGAACGCTCCAGTGTCTCCTGGATCGCGGCGGAATAGGCGTCCCAGCGCTTGAGGCCCTCGACATCGATCCAGCTCAGCTTCCATTGCTTGAGCGGGTCGCTCTCGCGCGCGAGGAAACGGCGCAGCTGTTCGGCACGGTCCACGTTGAGCCAGAGCTTGGCCAGCGTCACCCCGTCCTCGACCAGCATCTTCTCGAAATCGGGGAGCTGGTGGAAGAAATGCTCGCGCTGCTGGGGCGTGCAGAAGCCGAAGACATGCTCGACCACGCCGCGGTTATACCACGAGCGGTCGAACATCGCGATCTGACCCGCCGCGGGCAGCCAATCCACATAGCGCTGGAAGTACCATTGCGTGGCCTCGGTCTCGGTGGGTTTGGGCAGCGCCACGACATAGGCCGAGCGCGGGTTGAGGTTCTCCCGCATCCGCCCGATCGTCCCGCCCTTGCCGGCCGCGTCGCGCCCCTCGAAGATCACCGCGAGCCGCTTGCCGGTCTCCTTGACGTCCCAGAACATCTTGACCAGCTCGACCTGAAGCGCCTCCATGTGGCGGTCGTATTTCTTGCCCTTCAACTCTTCGTCGTAAGGGTATGATTTGGAAAGGATATCATCCTTGTCCGACATCGTGATCGCGTCGCGAATTTCCTTCGGCGCCTCGGTTTCGAGGAATTTAGTGATATCGCCGACGAAAGGGATCTCGAAGGGGGTTTCGTTCTTGTCCTTGGCCATCGCCGTCTCCTCGTTTCGCGCAGTATGGGGTGGCGTTGCGGGCGGCGCAAGAAGCCAGCACGCGACGCCTTTGGTTCGGGGGCGATGCCTCCGGCGGAGATATTTGGGTCAAGAAGAAGGGAGGGGCCTGTGTTCCACCCCAAATCTTCCGCTTGCTCAGTCGTTGTGGAGGCGGGCCGCGACGCGGTCGACGGCGGCCACGGTTTCCTCCAGGGCGACATGCGGCAACATATGCCCGACCCCCGGGAGAGAGACCAGTTCGGCCCCCGGGACCTGGCGGGTGAAGGGGACGGCATGGATCTGCTCGCCCACGATCATATCGGCAGAGCCATGAAGCGATATCACCGGCAGGTCGAGATCGGGGTAATGCGGTATTAGAGCCGCGATCTCGTCTTTCAGCGACGCGCGCTGGCGGGCATTCACCCGCATCGTCCGGGCGCGCAATGTCATGCCGGGGCCGAACCACTCGGCATAGCCGTCGGGCATGTCTTGCGGCTCGAAGACCGAGGCGACCTCGGAGCGCAAGAGATCGGGGGGGGTCCAGGCAGAGATCAGCGGCACCGCGATCGCCTGGCCCAACGGCGGCGTAGTGATCTGGTAGAGTGCTGGCAGCGGGTCCTCCCAGGTCTGCGAGGGGGCGGCCACCGGAACCAGCGCCGACAGGGTACCGGGTCGCGTGACCGCCCAGGCGATGGCGACAGCCCCGCCATAGGAATGCCCAAGGACGATCGGATCGCGGGCACCGGCTTCGGCCACGGCGCGTTGGAGAAGCTCTGCCTGCGCGGTGATCGAGTCGCCCTCCAGCGGGTCGGACCAGCCGAAACCCGGCCGGTCGGGCACGAAGACGCGGTACCGCTTGGCCAGCTCCGGCGCGAGATCGAAGGTCAGCGCGCGCGCCGAGCCCGACGCGCCGTGGATCAGGACCAGATCCGGCCCCTGAGCGCCCATGACGACCATATGCACGCGCTGGCCGCCGACCTCGACGAAGATCCCGTCGGGCGGATAGGCGGCCTCGGCGCGGCTCGCGCGCCAGGAGGCGACGCTCCAGGTGGCCCCGCCGAGCGCGAGGGCGATGAGGGCGATACTAGCGGCCAATCTCTTCCAGATCATAAGGTGTTCCCTGGTAGATCTCGTTGATCCAGTTGCCGTAGAGCAGGTGGGCATGGCTCTTCCACCGGTTCGTGGGCACACGGCTCGGATCGTCGTCAGGGTAGTAATTCAGCGGCACGTTGATCGGCTTTCCCGCCGCCACGTCGCGTTCGTATTCTTCCTTCAGCGTGCCGCTGTCATATTCGAAATGGTTGAAGATATAGAGCGCGCGATGGGCGCGGTCTTCGACCAGACAGGGGCCGGTTTCGTCCGAATGCAGCAAGGTCACCATGCCCGCGGCTTCCAGCTCGTCGCGTTTCATCTCGGTCCAGCGGCTCACCGGGATCAGCAGATCGTCGGAGAAACCCCGCAGGTAGGGCGAGGCGGGCGCGCAATTGCGATGTCGGAAGCAACCGAAGGCCTTGTGATCGAGCATGTGTTTTTTCACGCCGTGGAAGTGATAGGCCATCGCCATGCCCCCCCAGCAGACGCCGAAAGTGGAGAAGACATGGCTTTGCGTCCACTCGAGGATCCGAGTGAGCTCTTCCCAGTAAGTCACTTCTTCGAAAGGCAAATGTTCGATCGGGGCGCCGGTGATGATGAGCCCGTCGAACTTTTCGCCCGTCGCCGCGACCTCCTCGAAGGGCCGGTAGAACTCTTCCATGTGCTCGGCCGCGGTGTTGCGCGTCTGGTGGTCGGTGATCCGGATCAGCTGGAAATCGATCTGGATCGGGGTCGCGCCGATGAGCCGGGCGAACTGGTTCTCGGTCTGGATCTTTTTCGGCATCAGGTTCAGCAACCCGATGCGCAAGGGCCGGATTTCCTGACGCATCGCGCGTTCGGGCGTCATCACCATCACGCCTTCCCGCGACAGGATGTCGAAGGCGGGGAGGTTCTCAGGAAGCGTGATCGGCATTGTTTTCAGTCTCTTGCGGGTCGAAGTTCAAGTAAAGTCGTCGCGGCACGCCTCAGACGGGAAGCGTATCCGCGATCAGCGATGTAAAATCTTTTCCGTTGCGGACAAGGTAAAGATCCTCGGCGCGGATCTTCACCCCCCAGTTTTCTGCCATCGCCGCATAGCGCGGCTGACGATGGGCGAGCGCCTGCGCATAGGTCCAGCGCACGAAGTCATCGGGATCGACCTTGTCCTCGGCGACGCCTTTCAGGTCACGATATTCGGTCCATTTCGCGGCGAGGAACTGCGGCTGATAATACATCGGCTTCGGCGCCCGGTCGAAACGTTTCACCAGCTCTTCGGTATGTGCGTCCGAGCCCTCGATCCAAACCATCAGCAAATTTTGCGACAGCGCGGTGAGGATCGGGTCCTCGGGGTCTTCGGGATCGACCACCTCGCAGATCGAACCACCGGAATCGCACAGGAAATTGCCGATGCCGTAGATGTCCTCGGCGCGCTCGATGAAATGCTTCGTGTCGAGCAGCGCCGCCATCTCGGCCTCGCGATGCTGGGTCTGGCGGTGCAGATATTCGTCAAAGGGCAGGCCGCCCTTGGCCGGATCGCCGGGCTTGCCAAGATAGGTCGAGAGCGGCGCGAGGTTCTCGAAGGTGATGTTCGAGGCGATATAGACCGAGTCCGACAGCAGAAGTTCGGCGAGGAAGGGGTTCTTCATCGCCTCGCGCTTGAAGTTGTCAGCGATATACTCGCCCATGTAGCGCGTGCCGATGCGGTAATCGACGGAGTAGTGAAACCACCCCTCGTCACGCAGCAGGTTCGCCGCCCAGGTCTTGCCCAGCCCCGACATGCCAAAGAGCGCGACGCGCTTCTTTTCGGCGCCCAGCCACTCTGCGCGATTGGAATAGATCATCCGGTTCCTCATTGGTCTTTGGCCCCGGTTTAGCCTGCGCGCGCGGGCGCGTCACGGGGTTTTGGCGGGTGCGACGCGTTTGCTCGGGCGGCGATTGAGGATCATCAGCCCCAGCGCGAGCAGCAGAAAGCCCGCGCCCTCGGCCCATCCGAGGCGCTCGTCATAGACCGCCCAGCCCGCGACGATGGCAACCGGCGGGATCAGCAGCGTCACGAGTGCCAGATTGGCCGCGCCCGCAAGCGCAAGGATGCGGTAATAGAGCAGGTAGGCCAGAGCGGAGCAGCCAAAGCCGAGCCAGAGCATCGCAAACCAGACCGAGGGCGCGTAGTCTAGGCTCGGCATGCCCTCGGTGATCAGAAGGATCGGCAGGGTCCAGATCGCTCCACCCGTGAGCATCCCGGCCGCAGCAACTTCGGGTCGTAACCCCTTGATCGCAAATCGCGCATAGGCGCCTGCGAACCCGTAGCTCAACGAGGCGCCAAGGATCGCAAGCTGACCTGCCGATGTGAGGTCAAAGCCTCGCAACGCATCCGGCCCGATTGCCACCACGACGCCAGCAAAGCCGATCGCGATGCCGGTCATCTTGCGCGGGCTCAGCCGCTCGTCCGCAAAGACAAGGGCCGCGATCAGCGCGCCGAAGATGGCGGTGGAGGCGTTGAGGATCGAGGCGAGGCCGCTATCGATATGTTTCTGCCCCCAGACGATCAGGGAAAAGGGAATGGCGTTGTTGAGAAGCCCCATGATCAGGAACCGCCCGAGATAGCGCGGATCGCGTGGGACCGGCAGGTTTCGCACCGCGACCCAGATCCAGAGCAAGACCGCGCCTCCCAAGACGCGCAGGAAGACCACGGTGGCCACGCCTGCGCCTTCGAGCGCGGCGCGGTTGCTCAGGAAGGACGAACCCCAGATCAGGGCGAGCCCACCAAGGAGCGCCCAGGCGAGCGGAGAGATCGAGAGGGGATCGGGCGTCTGTTTCATGCCCCGAGCGATAAGCCCGAGCCGCGTCCCGCGCCACCCGGATTTTGCTCATTGGTCAAGAAAAAGCCCCGCGCGAGGGCGGGGCTTTTCGGTTCGTTGTGGATCGGACGCGGATCAGAAGTTGATCCCGACGCGCACGCCAGCGCCCCAGCCCGAGTTGTCGGTGAAAACGCCGCCATACGGGACGTTGTCGATTGCGGTGTAATAGTTGGTCTTCGCATCGCCGATATCGACATAGCGGATGCCACCGGTAACCTTGATATTGTCGGTTGCCTGATAGCTTGCAGCCAGCGAAACGGACTTGAAGCCATCGGTCGGACCGAGGTTGCCAGTACGCTCGCCGGTATGCTTTTCATAGCCGAACATGACGGCCCCGGACCATTGTTCGTTGAAGCGACGGCCGACCCCGATGTTATAGGTGACCGTGTTGTCGCCATAATCGACAAGCGAGGCGCCGGTCTGGCTGTAATACCCTGCCGGCGTGATGTCGAACTGCGTCCAGTGAACCCAACGCACCGAGCCCATCAGAAGGGTATCCTTCGCGATGCCGGTCTGGAATTCGAGATTCACCGATTCCGGAATGGTCGTCGAGAACGGAAGGCTCGGGTTGCCCATCTCGGTCACGCGGAAGCTGTGCTTGATCTTCGAATTGTAGGTCAGCGCAACGCGCGCCGCGATTTCAGGCTTTTCCCAGGCCGCGCCGATCACGTAGCCGAAGGCGGAGTCCGACGAGGTGTTCATCGTGTAACCGTTCGACAGCGTCACCTTGCCCTTGACGCTCTCGCTGCGGATGCCGCCATAGACCGAGAAATTGTTCGGAAGCTTGTAGCGAAGCAAGCCCGTCACAGCCGACGAGTAGATGGCCGCTTTCGAACCCGCGAGCGGGTAGGGCGCGGTCGAAGGATAGTTCACCTTCGCGCCGACCGGCTGGTCGACGACGATCGCCAGATCCCACTTGTCGCTGAGAGCTTGCTTGTAACCGAAGCTGAACGTCCCGTAGCCCGGAGCCATGTCGCCGGATTTCGCGGCCGGATTTGCCTCGAAGCTGCCCGAAACATTCGGATTGAACGCGCCGAAGTTCAGTTCGAGGTAGTTGCCTTTTTCAAACAGAATGCCGGCCGATTGGGTCGAGCGTTCGACCCCGCCTGCATGGGCGATGCCGGCGCTGAGCGCGAGCACGGCCGCAGAAGTCATAACACGTTTCATATTGTTCCTCTTCCCTAACGTGTTGTCCTGGTTCCCTGAGCCGACGCTATCATCCGAGGGATGTGAATCAATCAGGCTTCTAGTTTGACGTGGCGTATGGGCGGGTTGACGCT
Source organism: Thioclava marina (assembly GCF_002020135.1). Lineage (GTDB taxonomy): Bacteria > Pseudomonadota > Alphaproteobacteria > Rhodobacterales > Rhodobacteraceae > Thioclava > Thioclava marina. The sequence continues at coordinate 547,216 of NZ_MPZS01000003.1, forward strand.
ACGGAGCCTGTGTCCATCGCGCCACGTTTTTTGACGCTTACGTCAACTTTCGAACCAGGGAGTTCAGAAAAGCCCCGAATAAAGCGTGATTGCGAGCAATCCCAACCACAGTGCGGAACCGATGAGGGCGACACCCGCAGGCACCCATGGGGTGAGGCGCGGGGCTTTGAGGTTGGGGAACTCGTCTGCGCGTTGCTCCGGAAGGCGAGGGCGTCGGCCGGGTTCGTCTGAGCGCATGGTTCGCCTTTCGGTTGAATGTCGCGCTCCAGTTAAGCCCATCTTAGTGAAGCCCGCGTTAACAAAAGACATGGATCGGTTTGCGTGGCAGGTTTGCGCCAAGAGCGCTCGGGACTGGGAAACGGCGCTCGAGGCGCTGGAGCCTGTCCGTGCGCCGGCGTTCCAGCAAGGCGCGGTCTACGGCGCGATCGCCGAGGCAGCAGGCCGCCGTGTTGCGCGGCTGGAATTGCGGAGCTCCGGCAGGCAGATCGGGCTTGTGCAGATGATCGGGCGGGCAGGGCTCTGGCTGATCTCGCGGGGGCCGGTCTTTGCGCCCGATCTCACGGCGGTGCAACAGCGGGCGGCCTTGCGCGCGTTGGCGCAACGCGTGGGCGTGGTCCTTGCAACGCCCGAGCTGCCGGTCGCGGGGGCGGGGCTGATCCCGCTCGTCACGTCGCGCCATCAGGCGATCTGGGATCTTTCGCTTGGTCCCGAGGCGCTACGCGCAGGGATCACGGGGAAATGGCGCAACAGGCTTTCGGCGGCGGAGCGGGCGGGCCTCGTGCTGTGCCGCGAGACCGACCTTGCCGGGGTGCTGGAACAAGACAGGGCTCAGCAGCGCGCGCGGGGATATCGCGCTTTGCCACCTGGCTTTACCCGGAACTGGTCGCGGATCGCGCCGGAGGATCTAATGGCGCTGCGTGTCGAGACCCCGGGCGGGCAGCGGATCGCGGCGGGGATCTTCCTGATCCACGGAACGGGGGCGAGCTATCACATCGGCTGGAGCGCGGATACCGGTCGCGCGGGCAGCGCGCATAACCTGATGCTCTGGCAGGCGGCGTTGCAATTGCGGGCGCGCGGGGCGCGCCAGCTCGATCTCGGCGCCGTCGATGGTGAGGAAGGCACGGGGCGGATGCGGTTCAAGCTTGGCACCGGGGCGCGGGCCGAGCGGCTCGGGCAAACCTGTTGGGTATTGCCGGGTTAAGTCCTGCCCGAAATGCACGAAGGCGAGGCCGGGGCCTCGCCTTCGCGAAAAGTGATCAAATCGAACGGTGTGGCTTCATTCGGCCTTGCGCTCTTCGGCCACCATCTGCGCCATTGCCGCTTCGGGCGCATAGCCGCGCAGCAGCTGGCCACCGATCACGAAGGCGGGCGTGCCCGAGATCGCCATGCGTTGCGCGAGCTGGTAGTTCTGGCGCAGCACATCGGTCACGGCTTCGTCGTTCATCGCCTTGACGATCGCGTCGGCATCGAGCCCCTGATCCTTCGCAAGCGCGGTGAGGCTTTCGATGGTGAGGCTGCCGCGCATCGTCATCAGCGCATCATGCACTTTCTCGTAAGCGTCGTTCCCGGCGATTTGCTGGACCGCCACGGCAAAGCGCGCGCCAAGCTCGGATTCCTGACCGAGGATCGGGAACTCCTTCACGATGAAGCGGATATTGCCGTCGTTTTTCAGAAGGTCGCTGACCTCTGCATAGGCTTTCTTGCAGTAGGTGCATTTGTAATCCATGAACTCGACGATGGTCACGTCGCCCTCGGGATTGCCGCCGACCCAGCTGTAGCCGTCTTCGAAGATATCCTTCGCATTGGCCTTCACGAGCTGCGCGTCATTCTCGACCTGCTGGGCCTGCTGCTTGGCTTCCAGCTCGTTGATCGCCTCGACGAGAACTTCGGGGTTCTTCATAAGGTAGTCGCGCACGGCCTCGCCGAAAGCGGATTTCTGCGCGTCGCTCATTTTCGAGAAATCGAAATCCTGCGCGGGGGCGGCAGAGGCGAGGGCTGCGAAGGCGGTCGCGGCCAGAAGCGTGCGGAGCATGAGGCGTTTCCTTTGATCGGGGCAATTTCGCTTGCGTGCAAACTGGCGTTTCGGCGGCCAAGGTTCAAGGGCTTGTGAGAGCGGCACCGCGTCGCGTCGCATTGACGGGGCGGGGCGTGTGCCCTAACCCCCGAGGCGAAACGGTCACGAATTCGGGAGTTTGGTCATGCGGCAGTCGAAACGCGGACAGGTGGAACCCTTCATCGCGATGGATGTGCTGCGCATGGCGGCCGAGGCCGAGGCCGCGGGGCGCGATATCGTGCATATGGAAGTGGGCCAGCCCTCGACCTCCGCGCCGAAAGCCGCAAAGCGTCGCCTGGCCGAAGCGCTCGAACATCAGCCGATGGGCTACACGGTGGCGCTTGGTCTGCCCTACCTGCGCGAGGGCATCGCGCGGCTCTACAAGCGTTGGTACAATGTCGATCTCGATCCGGCGCGCGTGGTGATCACCTCGGGCTCGTCGGGCGCGTTCCAGCTGGCGTTCACGGCGCTGTTCGATGCGGGCGACAAGGTAGGGCTGGGTGAGCCGGGCTATCCGAGCTACCGCCAGATCCTCAAGGCCCTCTCGATCGAGCCCGTCGGCATCCCGACCGAGGCGCAGAACCGCTATCAGCCCACGCCGGAAGAAATCCCCGACGATCTGCAAGGTCTGATCGTCGCCTCGCCCGGCAACCCTTCGGGGACGATGCTGGGCAAGCCCGAACTGGAAGCGCTGATCGAGCATTGCGCCGCGCGCGACATCGCCTTCATTTCGGACGAGATCTATCACGGGCTGCAATATGACGCCCGCGCGGTCTCGGCGCTGGAGATCACCGACGATGTCTTCGTGATAAACTCCTTCTCCAAGTATTTCTCGATGACTGGATGGCGCGTGGGCTGGATGGTCGTGCCCGAAAGCCACCTGCGCACCGTCGAACGCCTTGCCCAGCACATGTTCATCTGCGCTCCCCATGCGAGCCAGGTGGCAGCCCTGGGCGCGCTGGAAAGCATTGAGGAGATGGAAGGCCATGTCTCGCGCTATGCCGAGAGCCGTGCGCTGTTGCTCGAAGAGTTGCCGAAGATGGGCTTCACCCGGATCGCACCGCCCGACGGTGCGTTCTATCTTTACGCCGATGTCTCCGAGCTGACCGAGGACAGCGCGGCATTTGCCGGCGAGATCCTCGAAAGCGTCGGCGTGGCCGTCACCCCGGGGATGGATTTCGACCCTCATCGCGGCAAGCAGACGATCCGGATCTCCTACGCGCAAAGCCCCGAACGGGTCGCGGAAGGCGTCCGCCGGTTGCGGGAGTTCATGGCGAAGCGGAACGGGTGAGCCGGGCGAAAGTGGCCTTCCAGTGGAAGGACGCTTCGGCGAACGCGCGAGGCTGGCCCGGGCGGGTCGTCCGGACAAGCTGCGCGCCACGTCGCTTTCCAGCCGCACCGCCAGCCGCTATAGTGCCCGAAAAACGAGGCATGAATGGTCGGGCGGTTCCTTCTTCTTCTCGCGACGCTTCTCGCGTTGACGCTGCCGGCGCGCGCGCAGGATTTCTCTGCGCTTGCGCGTTACGAGCCAGAGCGTAGCGCGATTACCCAGCAGGGCGGACAGACCGAAATCACGCTCGGGATCAGTCAGCCTGTCATCTACCGGGTCTTTCTTCTGGCTGCGCCTTACCGGCTCGTCGTGGATTTCCGCGAGGTGAATTTCGGCACCAGCACGCCGCAGGAGCTTCTGGGCGGCGCCGACGCGATCACCAATCTGCGCTGGGGCGCGTTTCGTCCGGGCTGGTCGCGCATGGTGGCCGAGCTCGACGGTCCTGTGCGGCTCGTGAGTTCCGAGGAGCGCACCGAGGGCGAGACCGAGATTCGCATCAAGCTCGAGCCTGTGCCGGTCGAGAAATTCACCCCGCGCAAGGGCGCCGCCGACAGCGCGCTGTGGGATCTGCCACAGCCCGCGCAGGTGTCGAACGCGCATCGCCGTCAGGATGGCGCGCGCCCGCTGGTGGTGGTGCTCGACCCTGGACATGGCGGGATCGACCCGGGCGCCGAGGATGGCGGCACGCGCGAGGCTGATATCGTTCTGGGCTTTGCCCGGCAGCTGCGCGACCAGCTGCGCCGGGCCGGGATGACGGTTGTGATGACGCGCGATCAGGATGTCTTCGTGCCGCTCGAGACGCGGGTGACGGTCGCACGGGCGGCCGGGGCGGATCTGTTCGTCTCCCTGCATGCGGATTCGATCGCGGAGGGGCAGGCGAGCGGTTCGAGTATCTATCGGCTCTCCGATCATGCCGAGGATGACGCGACCCGCAAGCTTGTGGCGCGCCATGACCGCGATGACATCCTCGCTGGTGTCGATCTGGACGGGCAGGGCGATCAGGTGGCCCATGTCCTCGTCGATCTTGCGCGGCGCGAGACGCAACCGCGCTCGCTGCGGCTTTCGCAGGTGCTCGCGGGCGCAATCAAGGGCGCGGGGCTGCATATGCACAAGCATCCCGTGCAGGGCGCGGATTTCTCGGTGCTCAAATCCCCGGACATTCCCTCGGTTCTGATCGAACTTGGGTTCTTGTCCTCGCCCGCCGATCGCAAGCGTCTCCAGGATCCCGACTGGCGCGCCCGCATGGCCGCGGCGATCACCCGCGGTATCGAGAGCTGGGCGCAATCGGACGCCGCGGAAGCGAAACTCCTGCGCCAGTAATCACCCGCGAAAACGGGGTTTACGGGCGGCCATCCGCTCATCGAGCGGGAAAGTGATCGCTTGAACCCTTCTCGCAAGCGGGAGCGCACATTACTTTGACCGTCACGAATGCGCGATGTATAGGCAGGCGCGACGGGGCGGACCTGCGCGCCTCGAGACAAAAGGTGGCATCAGTGATCCGTTTCATTCTCGGTTCGATCGGCGGCGTTTTCTCCTGGGTCGTCACAGGCCTGTTCTTTGCCGCGCTCACGATCGGGGCGATCTTCTGGATCTATTCGCGCGACCTGCCGAGCTATGACCAGCTCGCGCAGTATCGTCCCAAGACGATCTCGCGGATCTATAATGGCGATGGCCGCCTGATCGACGAGTTCGCCGACCAGCGCCGCCTCTTCGTTCCGATCCGCGACATGCCGGATCTGGTGAAGGGTGCGTTCATCTCGGCCGAGGACAAGAATTTCTACTACCACCCGGGGTTTGACCCGCGCGGCATCATCGCGGCGATGGTGACGGCGATGAAATCGGGCGGGCGTGACGTGCGCGGCGCCTCGACCATCACCCAGCAGGTGACGAAGAACCTTCTGCTTTCGTCGGACCGCTCGGTCGAACGCAAGATCAAGGAGCTGATCCTGTCCTCGCGCATCGAACATGTGCTGAGCAAGGATCGCATCCTCGAGCTCTATCTCAACGAGATCTATCTGGGGCAGAACTCCTATGGCGTGGCCGCCGCCGCGCAGACCTATTTCAACAAGACCCTCTCGGAGCTGAGCGTCGGCGAAGCCGCTTACCTCGCGGCGCTGCCGAAGAAGCCCGCCGATCTGCACCCGGTGCGCGATTACGAGACCGCCGTCCTGCGCCGCAACTACGTGCTGCGCCGGATGTTCGAGGATGGGCGCATCGACAAGGCCACGATGGAGGCCGAGCAGCAAAAGCCGCTGAAGAGCGTGCAGAACGGCGATTATGCGCCCTTCCGCGCGCAGATGCCCCCGCGCGATTACTTCACCGACGAGATCCGCCGTCAGCTGTCGAAAAGCTTCGGCGAGGAAGAGTTCTTCGGCGGCGGCCTTACGATCCGCGCGACCGTGAACCCCGACCTTCAGGCGCAGGCCGCCAAGGCGCTTCAGAACGCGCTCGAGAAATACGATCGCGAGCTGGGGATCTGGCGCGGCACCGGGGTGAAGATCCCCGAGGACAAGCTGGGCAAGGAAGCCGACTGGCGCGCCGCCCTTGCGGATGTGCCCACCGACAAGGCGCCGCGCGATATCGTCGGCTGGCATCCGGCGGTGGTGCTGGGCTTCGAGGGCGGCTCGGCCCGGATCGGCATTGAAGGCATCGAGGAAGACAATGACGGCCACTGGATCCCGCCCGAGGATGTGACCTGGGCGCGCAAGCAGCTCAAGGACGGCAAGCTCGCGGGCCGCGCCAAGACCGCGCAGGATCTGCTCGAGATCGGCGATGTGGTCGAGGTGCGCGCGATGACGAAGGACGCCGACGGCTCCTTCATCCGCTGGACCCTGCGCCAGGTGCCCAAGGTCGAGGGCGCCTTCATGGCGATGGACGTCAATACCGGACGTGTTCTCGCGATGCAGGGCGGTTTCTCCTACCAGTCCTCGGTCTTCAACCGCGCGACCCAGGCGATGCGCCAGCCCGGCTCGAATTTCAAACCCTTCGTCTATGCCGCGGCGCTGGATTCGGGCTTCTCGCCTGAGACGATCGTGATCGACGCGCCGATCGAGGTGAACACGCCGCAAGGCCTGTGGCGCCCGAAGAACGCGTCCAACAAGTATTACGGGCCGACGCCGATGCGCACGGGTCTGGAGCATTCGCGCAACCTGATGACGATCCGTATCGCGCAGGAAATCGGCATGGATACGGTCGCGGCCTATGCCGAGAAATTCGGCGTCTATGACCATATGCGCCGCTTCCTCGCCAATGCGCTCGGTGCGCAGGAAACGACAATGTTCCGCCTGATTTCGGCCTATGCGATGTTCGCCAATGGCGGCGAGCGGGTGGAGCCGACACTGGTCGACCGCGTGCAGGACCGCTACGGCCGCACGATCTACCGCCACGACCAGCGGAGCTGTGACAACTGTTCGGACCCGAACCTTCCCGAGGGGCAGGGGCCGCAGATCACCTCGAACCGCGAGCAGATCATCGACCCGATCACCGCCTATCAGATGATCTCGCTGATGGAAGGCGTGGTGAAGCGCGGCTCGGGCTACGGCGTGAAACTCCCCGTCCCGGTCGCGGGCAAGACCGGGACCACGAACGACGCCAAGGACGTGTGGTTCACCGGCTTCACCAGCAATATCGTGGCCTCGTGCTACATGGGCTATGACAATCCGCGCTCGCTGGGTCGGCATGCCTATGGCGGCACGCTTTGCGTCCCGGTTTTCAACGAGTTCATGAAAGAGGCGATCAAGGATTTCGGTGGCTCGAAATTCAAGGTGCCGCCGGGTGGCAACTGGGTGAAATTCAACCGCTTCACCGGCGAGCGTCTTCCCGACAGCGCGACGGGCGATTTCGTGCAGGCCGAATATCTGCGCCCGGGTCAGGACATGACGGGCCTCGGCGCGCTGATCGTCGATGGTGGTTTCGCGATGGGCGCGAACCTGCCGCTCTTTGCCCGGGGTGAGACCGACGATCGCGGCTCGACCACGGTCACGACGTCGACCGGCCAACAGAAAGTGATCCCGAAGAAGGCCGATTTCGGCACGCTTTCGGCTGGCGGGCTTTACTGACCGCCGCCGCGCGGGGGCCGGCAAGGCATTGCGAAGGGGCGCCGGAAGGGCGCCCCTTTTTTGATCGTGCTCGTGCGGGTCAGACAGGTCAACGGCCCGATGGGTGTTCGGACGGGCAACATGCGCCGCTGCGCCCGCGAGTTCGGCACGCGAGCCAGATCCTGACCGACGTGTTCTTCCCCTTGCGCCTTCAATGCCAGGGCGAGTGATCGCAACCCGCCCGAACCGATGCCCGGTGGTGCAGCCCATAAGGCCAACGGAGGGTGCGCAAGACCCGGCCCCGCGAGGGGCGTTGCCCCTCTGGCCTTCGGCCATTCACCCCAAGATATTTGGATCAAGAAGAAGGGCCCTTCCGGCCCGCTCTTCGCGTTGGCGAAAATATCCCCGCCGGAGGCTCCCCAACCTGACGGGCGCTCAGCGGCCGGGCGTCGGCTCCGTCGGCACAAGATGCGTGATGCCAGTCGCGGCCGCCCGGGCGAGCGCGGGATCGAGCGACATCGGGATATATTCGCCCGAGCGCCAGAGCTCCGACAGGTCGTCGTAGTGGCGGCTCAAGGGATGGCCCGATTGCCCGGTCGAGATGATGAAAACCGAGCTGTCCGGGTCGGCGAAATCAAGCACTTCACGATAGCCAGCAGCGTGGACATTGGCGTAGCTGTCAGGGCCCTCGCCGCCGCGCGTGCGCCCGCGCATCAAGGTGAAATCACCGCCAGAGGTCGACTGCCGGATATTCACGAACCATTTCAGCCCCGGAACCTTGCCGAGTACCGGATTGTCCTGTTCGGCCATATGCGCATCGCCCCAGCGCCAGCTCTCGAGATTGGGGCCATATTTCTTCGACAGATCCAGAAGGGCCGCGTCGAGGGACTGGCGCGCGATATCGGTGCAGGTCTCTTTTGGTGCGGATTGGATGACGTCACACCAATGGCTGGCCCCCTGCGTGTCACGGAAGACTCGTTCGATGAAGACCGGCTCGAGATGGTCGAATTTCTTCGCCAGCGGCCCCAGTTCGTCGCGGATCAGCCGGTTTTGCAGCTCGCGCATCCAGGCGGCGTAGATCAGCGGCTCGGGCAGGTGTTCGCTCATCTCCCCGTCCCAGCTCGCGAGCATCTCCAAGGCGCGCTGGCGCATCCGTTCGGGCGTGCCCTCGGGGGCGGGATCACCGGTGAACCACAGGTTCGCGCCCACGAGCGGCAGCAACCCGCGCGCGGCGGGCGAAACCGTATCCAGCTGCGCCGAGATGAAGCTGTCGCGCGAATGCACTTCGCGCTCGCCCATGAGCTTGCTCAGCCGCTGGATGCGCTGCGTATCCCCCCAGTTGAAGGAGACGTTATAGGGGAAGGGCCGGTCCACCGTCTTGTTGTTGGTGTTGACCACGATCCCGCCCTTGGGGTCGATGAATTGCGGATTGTCCTTGAAGGGCAGGTAGCCCTTCCAGTGGTTCTCGGGTTTCCAGCCGGCATTGGGCATTCGGCCTTGCGTGTCATTGGCCGGATCGCGCAGCGGGATCTTTCCGGCGGTGACCAGCGCCACCCCGTTCTGATCGGCGAGCGTGATATTCTGCGCGGGCACGACGACCTGCTCGGCCGCCTTGAGTGCCTCGGGGATCGACTGGGCGCGCATCAGCTCCATCGCACCGGTCAGCGTCGTGTCATGGGGCTCAAACGCGGTCCAGCTGAGCGACACCACCGAATTGGGCGGGGTGACCGTGGCGAGGTCGAAATGGCTGCCGGGAAGGACGGGGCCGTTGTCGGTCCAGCGCAGGGTCAGCGTGACGGGGGTGGCATCCTTGACGTTGACGATCACGCGCCTGGTGCGGAAGGATTTCCAGCCATCGGCCGTGCGGTATTTCGTCGGATCGTCGGGGTCGAGCTCTTCGATATGCAGATCCTGGTCGTCCACGTAAGCGGTGGTCAGCCCCCAGCCGAGATCCTTGTTGCGCCCCGAGAGAACCAGCGGCATCCCCGGAATGGTGCCGCCGATCACGCCACCCGATTGCAGCTGAAGCCGCGCGAGATACCAGATCGAAGGGGCAGTCAGGCCCAGATGCGGGTCATTGGCCAGGAGCGAGCCGCCCGCGGCCGAGCGGTCGGGTGCGGCCGCCCAGGCATTCGAGGCACCCGCCATGCCGCGCCCGGGGAAAGGCGACAAAAGTCCCTCGGGAGCGGTGCTCGCAGTCTGGATCCCGCGGGGCATCTCGGGAAAGAGGCTCGCATAGGCGGGAAGGGCGGCCACCGCCTGCTGCGGATCGTCGGGCATCACGTCGCGCACCAGATCGGGCCCGGCCAGCGAGACACGCGCGCGCAGCACCTCGTCCTGAAGCTGGCTCGAGAGCTGCACGGCCATCAGCTTCATGATCGCGATGGAATCGGCGGGCGTCCAATAGGCGATCTTGTTGTCGAAGAGGAAGAACTCCGGCGCGCCGCGCCCCATCGCGCCCTGATTGACGATCTCGATCCACTGGTTGACCCCGCGCGCATAGGCCTCGAGCGCCTTGCGGGTGTAATCGTCCTGTGCCGAGACCGAGGACAGCGCCGCATCATAGAGACCCAGCCGCCGCATCAGCTCGTCGGTCTTGAGCGTCTCGGCTCCGAAGACCTCCGAGAGCCGCCCCTGCACCGTGCGCCGCAGTAGCGTCATCTGCCAGAGCCGGTCCTGCGCATGAGCAAGCCCCAGCGCAAAATAGACATCCGGGTCGTCCTTGCCGAAGATATGCGGCACATCCTCGGTCGAGCGTACGATCTCGACCGGCGCGCTCAGCCCCGTCACCTCATAGGTGGCGCTGTAATCAGGCAGCGAGCGCGAGGCGAAATAGTAAACGAGACCGCCCAGCACGACGACACATGCGATCACGGCGATGAGGAGCCGCACGCCCCAGCGAAAGACCTTGTACATCCGGTTCCTCTGACCTCGTTCGTCCCGGCCTCTGGTTGACGTGCCCGGTTGGGGCGTTACTAGTTGAGCGCGACACCACAATCAACGCGCCTGCGCCATTGGACGCGGGGTTTCGCGATCACGCAAGGGAGAGGTCTATGGCAAAAGTTGCATTTCTGGGGCTCGGAGTCATGGGCTATCCGATGGCGGGGCATCTGAAGGCTGCGGGGCACGAGGTGACGGTCTACAACCGGACCGCCGCGAAGGCCGAGGCATGGGTGGCTGAACATGGCGGGGCAGCGGCCGCAACCCCGCGTGAGGCAGCCCAAGGCGCCGATTTCGTGATGTCTTGCGTCGGCAATGACGATGACCTGCGCGAGGTCTGCCTCGGCAAGGACGGGGCGTTCAAGGGGATGAAGACCGGCTCGGTCTTCGTCGATCACACGACGGTTTCGGCGGCGGTGACGCGCGAGCTTTCGGGCGAGGCTGCGGGGCATGGCGTGGCCTTCATCGACGCGCCGATTTCGGGCGGTCAGGCAGGCGCCGAGAACGGCCAGCTCTCTGTCATGTGCGGGGGCGACGAGGCCGCTTACGCCAAGGCCGAGCCGGTGATCGCGGCCTATGCCAAGATCTGTCGCCGCCTGGGCGAAAGCGGCGCGGGCCAGGTGACCAAGATGTGCAACCAGATCGCGATCGCGGGTCTTGTGCAGGGGCTGGCCGAAAGCCTGAACTTCGCGGAGAAGGCCGGTCTCGACATTCCCGCGGTCGTCGAGGTGATCAGCCAAGGCGCGGCAGGTTCGTGGCAGATGGCGAACCGCTACGAGACCATGGCGAAGAACGAATTCGAATTCGGCTTCGCGGTGGACTGGATGCGCAAGGATCTCGCGATCTGCCTGAAAACGGGCGACGAGATCGGTGCTTCGCTGCCTGTGACCGCACTGGTCGACCAGTTCTACAAGGATGTTCAGGCGATGGGCGGCCAGCGTTGGGACACGTCCTCGCTGATCGCGCGGCTGCGCAAGCTGGGCTGAGGGCAAGGCGCGCGGCCGCCCCGTTGCCGGGGCGACATCTTTATCAAAGGCGGGGGCGCTGCCCCCGTCGCCCAGGGGCGACTCCCCCGAGATATTTCGATCAAGAAGAAGATCAGGGACGGATGCTCTTCGAGTTGGCCAAAATATCCCGGGGGTGAGGCGCGGAACGCGCCGAGGGGGCAGCGCCCCCTTTTTGCGCCCCGCATCGTTTGCCGAGCAGGGTGGACGCAAGCCCTGAGGTCGCCACAAAAGCAAAGGGCCCCACGCGGGGCCCTTCGTCATCAGAACGGGATCTCGTCGTCGAAATCGGGACGACCGCCGCCGCCGCCGCTCGAGCCGCCCGAGGAGGGGCCGCCATAGCCGCCGCCCTCGTCATAGCCGCCCGAGGACGGCCCGCCGTAGCCGCCGCCCGAGCCGCCACCGTAACCACCGCCTGAGCCACCGCCTTCGCGGCTGTCGAGCAGCGTCAGCTCGCCGCGATAGGGGCGCAGCACGACTTCGGTCGAATAGCGGTCCTGACCGGATTGATCCTGCCATTTGCGGGTTTCGAGCTGGCCCTCGATATAGACCTTCGAGCCCTTGCGCAGGTATTGCTCGGCGATCTTGGCGAGCGGCTCGGAGAAGATCGCGACCGAATGCCATTCGGTGCGCTCCTTGCGCTCGCCGGTGTTGCGGTCGCGCCAGTTCTCGGAGGTGGCGATGCGCAGGTTGCACACCTTGCCGCCGTTCGAGAAGGTCCGCACTTCCGGGTCGCGCCCCAGATTGCCGACCAGGATGACCTTATTGACGCTGCCTGCCATGCGTTCCTCCGCCTGCGATTCTCAAATTGACCCTCAAGGGTATAGAGCAGCCTTCCGGCAGCGCCTAGGGGCTGCGCCTCGCTCAACCGTGACGGAAACCGGCAAGAACCCGCGTGCATCTTTGGTTTGAGAGGCCGATTTCGCGGCGCTCTGCAACCTCGCTCCGATGGCGGGGGGCGGATTGGCGGTGCAGATCGTTGCACACCGGTTCGGGATGATCCCGGCCGGCCCATCACCCAAGACATGAGGATTGAGCCCATGAAGAAACTGACCCTGATCGCTGCCGCTGCCCTGATCGCCGGCACCTCCGCGCTGCCCGTTCTGGCCGAGCAGCCCGTCGCGCAGGACAAGGCCGACAAGCTCGGGGCCGAGCTGAAGGCGCAAGGCTACGAGGTGCGCCGGATGGAGATGGAAGACGGCTATATCGAGGTTTACGCGCTCAAGGATGGCAAGCGCATGGAGCTGTATTTCGACTCCAACCTCAAGCAGGTGACTCGCAAAGGTGACAACGGCTGATCGCCGGTCCCTACCTGCCGCGGGCCGGGGCATTCCCGGCCCGCAAGCTGCCCTCGCTGATACCGAACCAGAAGAAGGAGCCTGCGCATGGCCATCGAAGACGCCAGTTTCACCGATTTTTCCGATCAAGAGGAGCGGCACGCACCGCCGCGCGGAACCCATCATGTCTGGGATATATTCGTGCGGATCTTCCACTGGTCGATCGTGGGGCTTTTCACCGCGAATGCCTTCTTCACCTCGCCCAAGCATGATCTGCATCACTATATCGGCTATACCGTGGCGGGGCTTGTCACCCTGCGTATCATCTGGGGGCTGGTGGGTTCGCATCATGCGCGCTTTACCGATTTTCCGCCCTCGCCCTCGGGGGCACTGACGCAGCTTCGTGACATGGCCACGGGCCGCCGGCATGCGCATCTGGGGCATTCGCCGCTCGGGGCGCTGATGATCTACAACCTGCTTTTGACGCTTCTGGTGATCGCGGGGTCGGGCTGGTTGATGACGACCGATGCCTATTGGGGCGTGAAATGGCCTCAGGAAGTGCATGAGATGGCGGTCGACTGGGCTGAATTTTCGATCGCGGCCCATATCGTTGCCGTGATCTACGAGAGCCGCAGGTTGCGCGTCAATCTCGCCCGCGCGATGATCACCGGAAAGAAAGTGTTCGGACGCAGCGGGAGATAACCTTCGATGCAAATCACGCGAGAGCGTGTCTCGGCCTGGACCAAGGAGGGCGCGCTCGTCGCGCTCATCCTGTTTCAGGCCGCCTGTACATCCCTTTTCGTCGCTGACGTGTTCGATGATATCAAGGAAGCCGGACACATCACGCTTCATCTCAATATCGAGCTTTTCGCCAATATCGGCCTTATCGCGGGGATCGCGGTCGAAGCCGTCGTGCTCTGGAAGCTGTTGCGCCGGCAGGCGATGGCCGACCGGGCGCTTTCGGCGGCACAGGGCGCGATGGCCGAACTGATGGTCGAGCAGTTCCGCAACTGGGGGCTGACGGCTGCCGAGGCCGATGTGGCGAGCTTCACGATCAAGGGCTTCACCATCGCCGAGACCGCCGATCTGCGCGGCTCCTCGGAGGCGACCGTGAAATCCCATCTGAACGCCGTCTATCGCAAGGCCGGGGTGAGCGGGCGCGCCCAGCTCGTTTCGGTCTTCGTCGAGGAGCTGTTTCACGGCCCGATCCGAGCCGATGCGACACTGCAACAGGCCATCGTAAAGTGAGCTCACGCCCCCGTGTCGGCAGGCGATTGCCGATGCGGGGGGTGTTTTCCTTTAACTTTCGGGGGAATCTGTGTAGGTTTTTGCGCAAGAATGGGTGGATGTGAACGGTAGGGTGCCGATGCGTAAAATTGTCGGGAGGCTCGGGCTGGGCGCGATGGTCGCTCTCGCGCCGATGATCGTGCACGCCGAGGGGCTCAAGCTCAGCGGTGCGTCCTCGAAGTCGCGGGCGATGCTGTTTCGGAACCAGACCAACATCCTCGATACCCGCGCCGCCCAGCAATACGAGCATTCCTCGCGCCTCAAGCCGGGCGCGAAATCCCTGGCCGGACTCGAACCCGAAACGGTGCCGAGCTATTCCGGCAGGTATCGTGGCCAGTATCTGGGCACAGCCAAGGCGGCTGCCGCGCGCCACAACATCCCCGAAGACCTTTTCCTGCGTCTCGTGCAGCAGGAGAGCGGCTGGAACCCGAACGCGCGCTCGCACAAGGGCGCGATGGGTCTGGCGCAGCTGATGCCCGCAACCGCGGCCAAGCTCGGGGTCAACCCACGCGATCCCGCGCAGAACCTCGAAGGCGGCGCGCGCTACCTGCGGATGATGTATGATCGCTTCGGAAGCTGGCGCCTCGCGCTGGCGGCCTATAACGCGGGGCCCGAAGCCGTGGCAAAGCATAACGGCGTGCCGCCCTATCGCGAAACGCGCAATTACGTGCGGGTCATCTACGGCAGCTGATCGCACGCGGTGTCGCTTTGACAGCGATAACAATGGAAAAACCCCGCAGGGCAACGCCTCTGCGGGGTTTGTTTTTCGTGAAGATCGGCGCGTAACGCCTTGATATTACGGGATCACACGGGTGTATTTGGTGCCCGCGAGCGAGGCGCCCGCGATCAGGCCGGCCTGGCCGAAGACCAGTGCGATGACCGGTGCGGTGGAGGTAAGCGTCGAGGCCGCGATTGCGCCGCCGCGATCGGGCAGCGCATAGCGCGCATCTGCGCCAAGCTGCCAGCCATCCGAGCTGCGGAAATCTGCAAGCGCCTCGGGGGTCATGAAGAACAGCGCATGGGCGTATTGCTGCGCGCCGATCTGGAGACCGAAGCTCGCCGCGGCAGCCGCGTAGTAATCGACGGTCACGTTGTTGATGCGCAGCGCGCCGCGCCCGAAGGAGCCACCAAAGCCGAACCCCGCCTCGGTCACCAGAGGCATCCAGAGAACGCCGACCGATTTCGCCTCGAGATCGCTCGTGCCGGGGAATTTCGTGAGAAGGTAGTTCCGGGTCGCGTCGACACGCGCATCCAGCTTCGCCGCGCCCGTGCTGCCGATCCCGTTGCCGCAGGCTGCAAGCGTCAGGCCCGCGCCACTCATCGCCAGAAGGTTCCGTCTGGAAATCATCGTCATCTTGTATCTGCTCCGCTCGATTGCGCCCGGAACCTGCCGGGCCCTCAACAGTCTTATCCTGACCGATTGCCACAAATTATAGCGTAGGGAACCCGCGCTGTCACTTATTCTTGAGGGAAGTCACGGCTTTGTGGCGAATCCCTGCTTACCTTCGCGCCTCTTTCCGCGCTCACCCCTGCGCGAGCAACCGCGCCGCCTGCGGAGCGAAATAGGTCAGCACCCCGTCGCAGCCCGCGCGGCGGAAGCTCATCAGGCTCTCGAGCATCACCTTGTCATGGTCGAGCCAACCATTCTTCACCGCCGCCATCATCATCGCGTATTCACCCGACACCTGATAGGCATAGGTCGGCACGCCGAACTGTTCCTTCACCCGGCGACAGATGTCGAGATAGGGCATGCCGGGTTTCACCATCACCATATCGGCGCCCTCGGCCAGATCACGCGCCACCAGCCGGATCGCTTCGTCGGAATTGCCCGGGTTCATCTGGTAGGTCTTCTTGTCGCCCTTGAGCGCACCCGAGGCGCCCACCGCATCGCGGAACGGCCCATAGAAGGCCGAGGCGTATTTCGCCGCATAGCTCAGGATCGTCACGTCGGCATGGCCCGCAGCTTCGAGCGCCGACCGCAGCGCGCCGATCCGGCCGTCCATCATGTCGGAGGGCCCCAGGATATCGGCCCCGGCCTCGGCCTGCGCGAGCCCCATGCGCACGAGGCACTCGACCGTCTCGTCATTGAGGATCACCCCGTCACGCACCAGCCCGTCATGGCCGTTGGCATTATAGGGATCGAGCGCGATATCGGTCATGATCGCGATCTCGGGGACTTCTTTTTTGATCGCGCGGATCACACGGTTGGTGATGTTGTCGGGATTCCAGGCCTCTTCGCAGGCCTCGGTCTTCACCGCCGGATCGGTATAGGGAAAGAGGCAGATCGCGGGGATGCCGAGCTTGGCGGCCTCTTCCGCGGCCTTCACCGCGCCCTCCAGAGTGCGGCGGAACACGCCGGGCATCGACGGCACTTCGACATCGGCGCCCGCGACATCGGTGATGAAGATCGGCCAGATCATGTCCTTCACGCTCAGACGGTGTTCCTGAGCGAGATCTCGCAGCGCGGCAGAGCGGCGCATCCGGCGCAGGCGGGTATGGGGGAAAGGCGGAAGGATCGGGTTCATCGCTGGGGACTCCTCTGGCTTGGGCCAAGGGGTGCCATGGATCGCGCGGACTGGCAAGCGCGGCAGGTCGGCGCGGCTGCGGGCTTCCGCTCGGCTTCGCGCTGGTCTATGCAATGGAAAAACCGGTACAAGTCGCAGGAGCCAACCGCGTGGAAATCTTCGATGTGATCACCCGTTTGATCGATCTGCGGAGCTTCTCCAACCTGTGGTACTGGATCGCGCTCGCCGCGATCTGGTCTTCGGCCTCGCATTGGGTGATGGGCGTTCCCTGGGACATGGTCGGCCGCGCGCGGCGCAAGGGGAATGAGGCGGCGGCGGATCTGGTGCAGATCGCCGGTGTGAACGCGCGCAGGCTCAACCGGATCCGGGGCGATGCGGGCGTGTCGATGGCGGTCTCGATCCCGTTCCTCTTGAGCTTTCTCATCATCACCGGTTTCGTCTATGGCTCCGAAACCGCGCAGGCCTTCGCATTGCTGCTTGTGCCGCTGATGCTCGTCTTCGGCCTGAGTTTGCGGTTGGCGATGCGGCTCGAGGATGCGCTGACCAGTGGGGCAGGGGCGGATTTCGTGATCGCGGCGCTTTCGCGTCACCGGATCAGCATTCAGACCGTCGGTGTGATCTCGATCATCGTCACGTCGCTTTGGGGCATGTTCCAGAACCTGCGTCTCTCCCTGTTGGTCTGAGCGGGCTTGACTCCGGGCGCTGGCTCGATACCTCGCTTGGCTATGGATCATTTTCTTCTCTCGGGCGCCCCGGAAGGGTTCGACGCGGCTCTGCTCGCCAAGGAACTCGCCAAGGGTAAATCGGTCATCCATGTCGCGCGCGACGACCGCCGGCTGGCGGCGATGCGCGGGGCATTAGCGTTCTTCGCGCCTCATGCCGTGGTGCTCGATTTTCCGGCTTGGGATTGTCTGCCCTATGATCGGGTGTCGCCCAATGCCGATATTTCGGCCACGCGGATGGCGACGCTGGCCGCTTTGTCGGCAGGCATGCCCGGGCCTTTCGTGCTGCTGACGACGCTATCGGCGGCGATGCAGCGCGTGCCCGCGCGCGAGGTACTGGCGGGGGCGAGCTTCTCCGCGCAGGTCGGCAAGCGCGTCGACGAGGGCGCCTTGCGCGACTTCCTCGTCCGCATGGGCTTCTCGCAAGCCTCGACCGTGTCCGAGCCCGGCGACTACGCGATCCGGGGCGGCATCATCGATATCTTCCCGCCGGGTGAGGGCGGGCCGGTGCGGCTCGACCTGTTCGGTGATGTGCTGGATGACGCGCGCCGCTTCGATCCGGTGAGCCAGCGCACGACCGAAAAACTGAAGGGCGTCGAACTGGCCCCTGTTTCCGAGGTCATTCTCGACGAGGCCTCGATCACGCGCTTCCGGCAGAATTACCGCATCGAGTTCGGTTCGGGCGGCGCGGAAGACCCGCTCTACGAGGCGGTCTCGGCTGGGCGCAAACAGGCGGGCATGGAGCACTGGCTGGGCTTTTTCCACGAACGCCTCGAGACGCTGTTCGACTATCTGCCGGATGCGACCGTGATGCTCGACGACCAGATCGGGCCGCAGCAGGAAAGCCGCTGGGAGGGGATCGAGGACCAATACGATACCCGCCGCGAGGCGATGACCCGGCGTGATCGGCTGGATTCGGTCTACAAGCCCGCGCCTCCGCAACTTTTGTATTTGGATCCAGAGGGTTGGAGCGCGGTGTTGAAGCCGCTGCGTGTGCTGCGCCTGCAAGTGATCCCGGCCCCGCCGGGACCGGGCGTGCTGAACGCGGGCGGCAAGATCGGACGCAATTTCGCGCCTGAACGTAAAGTCGAGAATGTTAGCCTTTTCAGCGCGTTGAAGGATCATGTTCAGGCGCGTCTGGCCAATGGCCCGGTGGTGATTGCATCGTGGTCCGAGGGTGCGCGCGAACGTCTCAAGGGCCTGATGGAGGACGAGGGCCTGATCGGCGCGAAGCTGATCTCAGACGCGCGCGAGATCGGGCCGGGGGTGAACCTCACCGTCTGGCCGCTCGATGAGGGGTTCGAGGCGCCGTATCAGGATATGCGCGACGGCAAGGACCTCACGGTCATCTCCGAACAGGACGTGCTGGGCGAACGCCTCGTCTCGCGCCCCAAACGCAAGCGCAAGGCCGAGAATTTCCTGACCGAGCACACGACGCTATCGCCCGGCGATCTGGTTGTGCATGTCGATCACGGGGTGGGCCGTTACAAGGGGCTGGAAACCGTCACCGCGCTCGGCGCGCCGCATGACTGCGTTCTGCTGGAATATGCGGGCGGGGATCGGCTTTATCTGCCGGTCGAGAATATCGAACTGCTCAGCCGCTACGGCCATGAAGAAGGTCTGCTCGACAAGCTCGGCGGCGGCGCGTGGCAGGCCAAGAAGGCCAAGCTGAAGGAGCGCATCCGCCAGATCGCCGACAAGCTGATGCGGATCGCGGCAGAACGGCATCTGCGGCAGGCGCCCATTCTGGAAGCCCCGCATCACGAATGGGAGGCTTTCGCCGCGCGCTTCCCCTATACCGAGACCGACGATCAGATGACCGCGATCGAGGATGTCGTGGACGATCTGAAATCGGGCACGCCGATGGATCGTCTCGTGGTGGGCGATGTGGGCTTTGGCAAGACCGAAGTGGCGATGCGGGCCGCCTTCGTGGCCGCGCAATCGGGCATGCAGGTCGCGGTGATCGCGCCGACCACGCTGCTCGCGCGCCAGCATTACAAGACCTTTGCCGAGCGTTTCCGGGGCACCGCACTCAACGTCAAACCGCTGAGCCGCTTCGTCTCTGCCAAGGAGGCGGCGAAGACCCGTGAGGGGCTCCGCGATGGCACGGTCGATATCGTGATCGGCACCCATGCGGTGCTGGCTAAGACGGTCAAATTCGCCAATCTCGGCCTGTTGATCATCGACGAGGAGCAGCATTTCGGCGTGCAGCACAAGGAACGCCTGAAGGAGATGCGCTCCGAGATCCATGTTCTCACGCTGACGGCCACGCCGATCCCGCGCACGCTGCAACTGAGCCTCACGGGTGTGAGAGATCTGTCGATCATCGGCACGCCGCCCGTCGATCGCCTCGCGATCCGCACCTATGTGAGCGAGTTCGACACGGTCACGATCCGCGAGGCGCTCTTGCGCGAACATTACCGCGGCGGGCAGAGCTTCTATGTCGTGCCGCGGATTTCCGATCTTCCCGAAATCGAGGAGTTTCTGCAAAGCCACGTGCCGGAGGTGAAATATCTCGTGGCGCACGGGCAAATGGCCGCCGGTGAACTCGACGAGCGGATGAACGCCTTCTACGACGGCAAATACGATGTGCTGCTCGCGACGACGATCGTCGAGAGCGGCCTCGACATCCCGACCGCCAACACGATGGTCGTGCACCGCGCCGACATGTTCGGCCTGAGCCAGCTTTACCAGATCCGGGGCCGGGTGGGACGCGCAAAGACTCGGGCCTATTGCTACCTGACGACGAAGCCGCGCATGCCGCTGACGCCGCAGGCCCAAAAGCGGCTGCGGCTCTTGGGATCGCTCGACAGCCTTGGGGCCGGGTTCAACCTCGCCTCGCAGGATCTCGATCTGCGCGGGGCGGGGAACCTGCTTGGCGAAGAGCAATCCGGCCATATCAAGGAAGTCGGCTACGAGCTCTACCAGGCGATGCTGGAAGAGACGATTGCCAAGCTGAAATCGGGCGAGCTGACCGAGACGGCGGATGGCGACTGGTCGCCGCAGATCAATCTCGGCGTGCCGGTGATGATCCCGGAAAGCTATGTGCCCGATCTCGATGTGCGACTGGGGCTTTATCGCAGGCTCTCGAGCCTGACCACCAAGGTCGAGCTGGAGGGCTTTGCCGCAGAGCTGATCGACCGTTTCGGTGAGCTGCCCAAAGAGGTCAACACGCTGCTGCTGGTCGTGCGGATCAAGGCGATGTGCAAACGCGCGATGATCGCCAAGCTCGATGCCGGGCCGAAAGGCGCGACGGTCCAGTTCCACAATGACAAGTTCCCGAACCCCGCAGGTCTCGTGGAATTCCTGACAGCACAGCGCGACCTGGCCAAAGTGAAGGACAATCGCCTGATCGTTCGGCGCGACTGGAAGAACGACAAGGACAAGATCAAGGGGGCCTTTGCGATCGCCCGTGATCTCGCCGAGAAGGTCATCGCGGTCCAGAAGAAAAACTGAGGCCGCGCATCGCCTGAGGCGGATGATCGATCCGGGGATGACATACGAAAAAGGGCGGCCTGCGGGCCGCCCTGTTCGCTCTGGCTCTTGCCGGAGATTATTTCTTTTCGTCCACCGGGGCGGGCGCGGGCTCGGCCATCGGAGGGGCGAGCTTGGGCGTGCCCTGACCGTTTTGCAGCGGGTCGTCCTGACGCTGCACCGAACCTTCGAAATGCGCACCGCTCTCGATCGCGATGGTCTTGTGAATGATGTCGCCTTCGACGCGGGCGGTCGAGGTCAGGCGGACCTTGAGGCCACGCACGCGGCCCACGACGCGGCCATTGACCACCACGTCATCGGCGGTGATCTCGCCCTTGATCGTGGCGCTCTCGCCGACGGTCAGCAGGTGGGCACGGATATCGCCTTCGACCACGCCTTCGATCTGGATGTCGCCGGTGGTCTTGATGTTGCCCGTGATCGTCAGGTCCGACGACAGCACCGAGGGCGCGGGCTTCGCGCGCGGCGTGGCGCCGGGCGTGTAGTCGGTCGCGGGGCGCGTGGGCGCAGCCGAGCTTTCCGGGGTTTTGGGTTTGTCACCCTCGGCCTTGGGGCCGGGCTCATGGATTTTGCTCTTAGAAAACATTCTTACCAGCCTTGATGAAGGTCATCGGATTGATTGCCTTGCCACTGATCCGGATCTCGTAGTGGAGATGCGGTCCGGTGGAGTGCCCGGTATTGCCCATATCAGCAATCCAGTCCCCTTGCGACACCTTTTGCCCCACTTTCACGCGGATTTTGTTCAGGTGGCCGTATCGGGTGGTGATCCCGAACTCGTGGCGGATCTTGATCAGGTTGCCGTAGCCGCGTTCCCATTCGGCCGCGATCACGACACCATCGGCAGGGGCGTAGATCTTCGTGCCGATCGGGGCGGCCATATCCACGCCTTCATGCATCCGACCCCAGCGCCAGCCGAAGGGCGAGGAGAAGCGGAAAGAGGATTTCACCGGCATCGCGAACGGCAACTGGTCCACCGCGATGCGATACATGTTCATTTCATCGAGCTTGCGCAGGATCGACTCGGCACGCGCGGTATCGCCGTCGAGATCCGCCGAGCCCTTGGTCGAGAGCGAGACCGGGGTCAGCGGGCCGCCGGTGCCCGAATAGCCGCGCTTGATCTGCGCGAGCACGTTGTCAGGGTCCATACCCGCCTGCTTGAACACCTTGTCGAGCGGCTCCATCGAGATTTTCACGGCCCCTTCGAGCGTGGTGAAGATCTCATCGTTGCGCTGCTCCATCAGGCGCTTTTCAAGCGCGATCTTGTCCATCTCGTATTGGGCGCTCTGGGCGTCCTGCGCCGCGGTGTCGCGTTCCTTGGCGGTCTCGCCGAGGGCTGCGGTCAGCATGTCGACGGTCTTGGCCATGTCCTCGGCGCGCGCGACGGGGGTGGGGCCGGAGTCGGCCCCCTTGCCCTCGGCCTTCGCTAGCGCGAGGCGTGCGGTGTCACGCTCGTCCATGGTGCGGCGCAAGGTCGACTGGATCACGCTGATCCCGGTCTCGAGCTCGCGGCGGCGCTCTTCCGAGGCGAGAAGGGCGGATTGCATCTTCGAGACCTGCTGAAGCGCGGTCTGGAATCGGTCCTGCGCAGCCAGCGCCTCGGCGGCACGGCTGTCGCGTTCCTTCGAGAGAATGTCGAGGCGACGCTCGAAGGCGACCTTCGCGACCTTGTCGTTCTGCGCGGCCCCGCCCGAGGAAATCCCGTCGATGAAGAGCATCGCCGAGGCGACGGTCGACCACAGGAACAGCCCGGAGCCTACGGCGAGAACACTTGCCTGGGTCAGGGGGCGCAACCGGATGAACCGGGTCGCACTGTCCGATTTCATGAACAGTCGCTGTTCGGGAAGCCAACGCTCGAGGCGAGTGTTCAGGCGGTCGAGGATGCGTCTGGGCAAGCCGGTCGGTCCTGTGTTGTTTCAGATCGAGGAAGGCACGGAGGCCGTCTGCAAACATGGGCAGGGAGGACCTGTCGTCGCTGGGGATAACTTCCTCCGCCCGGTTGAAGAGGGATTAGCAAGGGGGGGCGGCCCGGGCAACCGCTTTTGCCCAAGCATCGGGCAGGAGTTCCCTCACGCGCTTGGGATGGGCGGTTTTCTGCCGAAAAATGTGCCTTTTCAGGCGGGTTTCGCCGTGCCGATCGCGCGACTTTCACCTTCGCGCGATCGGCAGTTTGGGTCGGCAAAAGATGGACTCAGGCCAGCGCGCGCGCCGCGTCGAGCACCTCTTCAGCGTGGCCCTTCACTTTCACTTTCGGCCAGACCTGCGCCACGATGCCATCCTTTCCGATCAGAATGGTCGAGCGAACGATGCCCCAGAAGGTCTTGCCATACATGGATTTTTCAGCCCACGCGCCATAGGCTTCGCAGGTCTCCCCGCCATCGTCTGAGGCAAGGTAAATCCCGAGGTCGTGCTTGGCGCAGAAATTCTCGTGCTTCTTGAGGCTGTCTTTCGACATCCCGATCACGACGACACCTGCGGCGGCGAACTCGCCCGCGAGCCGGCTGAAATCGAGAGCTTCGGTGGTGCAGCCCGGCGTGTTGTCCTTGGGGTAGAAATACAGCACGACGGGATGGGGCAGCGCGTCCGAAAGCCGCAGCATCCCGTCTTCCGTGATCAGATTTCCCAATGCTCCGAGCGCATTGCCCCCGGTTGCGGGAAGGGTGAAGTCCGGCGCTTTTTCGCCTGTCTGGATCACTTTGATGTCTCCTTCGCAGATCGGGGCTTACTTTCGTGCCCGCATTGGGCAAGAATTAACCACGAGGCAGGAGACTGGGGCAAGGCCAACCCGCCCCCGCTGGATGGCCCGATCGGGCAATCACGGGAGGAACGGGAGCCACCCGAATGAAGGCGATGGAGCAAGACCGCCCCTCTGACCCCGCGATGGGGTCGCCGCGCAAGGACGCGGCTGCCGCGGCTGAGAGAATGCCGCCGAAGGCGGATGCGTATCTTCTGGAAAATCCCGTTTTGTCAGAGAGTTCTGAGGAGACGTTCGAGTCCTCCGCGCGGCGCGGTCGCACCGGTCTGCTTCTGCTCCTGACGCTGCCGGTACTTGCTCTGGCCTCGATTTTCGCCTGGCTCGTGATCACCCATCAACCTGTCTCGGCGCCGGGCTGGATCGTCGCGCAGTTGCAGGCGCGCGCCAATGCGGCGCTCGAGGGGCGGATGAAAGTGACGCTCGCGGGCGGGATCGATCTCTTCGTCGACGAGGGGCTGCGGCCGCGTGTCCGGTTCAAGATGGTGCAGCTCGACCGGCCCTCGGGCCTGCCGATCGCCGTTCTGCCCGAGCTGCGTGCGACGCTCTGGAGCGAGCCGCTTCTGCGCGGCAAGGTCGTGCCGCGGTCGTTCCGGATCCGCGGCGCGAGCCTCGCGCTGCATCGCCTGCCCGACGGACGGCTGGATCTGGATCTCGGCGGTGGCGACATGTTCGGGGCGCTCAATCTCAACAATGTCTCGGACGCCGTGGAGGCCTTCGAGACGGTGTTCGAGGTTCCGGCGCTGTCCAAGCTCGAGACGGTGACCGCCGAGGATGTCGAGTTGCGCCTGATGGACGAACGGCTCGATCGGTTGTGGAAGGTTTCGCAAGGGCGGTTCAAGTTGAGCCAGACGCCGGAAGAGATTTCCGTCGCCCTCGGCTTCGACGTCGCCGGTGAGTCCTCAAAACCCGCGCAGGTCGCGGTCTCGATGACCACCGAAAAGGCGAGCCGCGAGGCGAGTTTCGGCGCCGCCGTGACGGCGCTTCCCGCACGCGATCTCGCGGTGCAATCGCCGGCGCTGGCCGCGCTTGGTGTGCTTAACGCGCCGATCTCGGGGGCGCTGCGCTCGGGTCTCGACGACAGGGGCGAGCTGACCGGCATGAACGCCATGCTCGAAATCGGCGCCGGTGCGATCCGCCCCAATGAGGGCGTGCGCCCGATCGCGATCGAAAGCGGCAAGCTTTACCTCAGCTATGATCCCCTACGGCAGCGCGTCGAGGTGTCGAACCTTGAAATCAAGAGCCGCGCGGTTCGCCTGCATGCCGACGGGCTGGCCTATCTGCGGGACCTGCGCAACGGTGTGCCGCAGGAATTGCTGGGCCAGATCGCGATCTCCAATCTCGAACTCGACCCCGCGGGCCTCTTCGATACGCCTGTGCGTTTCGATCAGGGCGCGGTCGATTTCCGGCTCGCGCTCGATCCTTTCCGTGCCGAGGTCGGGCAACTCGAACTCAACGACGAAGGCGACACGACGATCAGCGCGAAGGGGCAGCTCTCGGCGCAGCCCGATGGCTGGAAAGTCTCGCTCGACGCCGGGATCGACCAGATCGACCAGACCAAGCTGCTCGCGCTCTGGCCGCCGGTGGTCGTGCCGAAGACCCGCGACTGGCTGGAGCAGAACGTGACCACGGGTCAGTTGCGCAATGTCCATGCCGGGTTGCGCCTGGTGCCGGGACAGGAGCCCAAGCTCGGTCTTGGCTACGAGTTTCGCGGGGCCGATGTGCGGGTGCTCAAGACCCTCCCGCCGGTGCAGCAGGGCAAGGGGTTCGCGAGCATCATCGACACGCGCCAGGCGCTGAAGGTCGAGGAAGGCCATGTCACCGCGCCCTCGGGCGGGCGCATCGAGGTCGCCGGGACGGAACTGATCGTGCCCGATATCCGCATCAAGCCCGCGCCCGCCGTGGTGACGCTGGTCACCCGCTC
Source organism: Thioclava marina (assembly GCF_002020135.1). GTDB lineage: Bacteria > Pseudomonadota > Alphaproteobacteria > Rhodobacterales > Rhodobacteraceae > Thioclava > Thioclava marina. Next base: position 572,556 of record NZ_MPZS01000003.1, read on the forward strand.
GCCAATCCCCGCGGCGCTGTCGTTGCTTGACCAGCCGCCTTTCGAGTTCCTGAGCAAAGCCGGGATGAAGACCGATATCGCGAGTGGCTGGGCCGAAGCGCGTTCGGTCATCCGTCTGCCGCTCAAGCCGCGCGTGCCGGCCGAAGAGATCGGCTTTGACGTGACCGCGCGGATGACCGAGGTGAAGAGCGACGTTCTCGTGCCGGGCCGCGAATTGCGCGCCGATGCGCTGACCCTCAAGGCCGTTAATGCGGGGATGGTGATCTCCGGCAAGGGCACGCTGTCGGGCGTGGCCTTCGACGGCGCGTGGGACCAGCGTTTCGGCCCCGAGGCCAAGGGACGCTCGGAGGTGAAGGCTGTAATCGAGGTGACGCCCGATGCGCTCGATGCTTTCGGCGTGGGCCTGCCACGCGGCATGGTGGCGGGCAAGGGCAACGGGCAGATAGACCTCGCGCTGCGCAAGGACGAGGCGACGCGCTTCACCTTCGAGAGCGACCTTGCGGGGCTGCGCCTGTCGCTCCCCGAGATCGGTTACGCAAAGGGGCCGGGCACGAAGGGATCACTGACACTGTCGGGCACGCTCGGTCAGCCTCCGGCGATCGAGAGCCTCGCCTATACCGCGCCGGGGTTGCGCGCGGCGGGCGATGTGAGCCTCGTCAGGGATGGCGGCCTCAACCGTGCACGGTTTTCCGATCTGCGCATCGGCAACTGGTTTGCCGGCAGCGCCGATCTTGTGGGGCAGGGCAAGGGGCGCGCGGTCAATGTGCAGGTCAATTCCGGCAGGCTCGATCTGGCGAAATCCGATTTCGGCTCGGGGGCTGGCGGTTCGGGCGGAGGCTCGGGCGGCGGCGGAGGGACCGCGATCACCGCGTCTCTCGACCGTGTCCAGATCACCGATGCAATCGCGCTCACCGGGTTCCGTGGCGATTTCTCCACCCGCGGCGGGTTCGCGGGCAATTTCCAGGCGCTGGTCAATGGCGGCGCGCCGATCGCGGGCACGTTGATCCCGGCGGCTGGGGGACGTGTCGCGATCCGCGCGCAGGCATCCGACGCGGGGGCGGTGCTGAAGGCTTCGGGGATCTTCACCAAGGCGCGCGGCGGGCAGGGGACGCTCGTTCTGACCCCGCGCGATCGCAAGAGCTATGACGGCGAGGTTAAGATCGCCAACCTTCGCGTGAAGGACGCACCGGTGCTCGCCTCGCTCCTGTCGGCGGCTTCCGGCGTGGGACTTCTCGAGCAGCTCGATGGCGAGGGGATCGTCTTCTCCACGGTGGATGGCGCCTTCCGCTTGACGCCCAACGGGGTCAGCGTCACAAGGGGCGCCGCCGTAGGGGCCTCGATGGGTGTGACGATGACGGGCAACTATTACCCGGACAGCAAGAAGCTCAACATGAAGGGGGTGATCTCTCCGTTCTATCTGGTGAACGGGATCGGTCAGATCATTTCCAAGGCGGGCGAGGGGCTGTTTGGCTTTAACTACTCGCTGCGCGGGTCGTCTGATGCGCCCAAGGTCTCGATCAACCCGCTCTCGGTCCTCGCGCCGGGCGCGATGCGCGAGATGTTCCGCTCCGGCCCGCCTGAAGTGCTGAGCGAATAAGGTTCTTTCCAATGAAACTCGAGGATTTCGACTTCGACCTGCCCGAGGGTCTGATTGCCACGCGCCCCGCACGGCCCCGCGACGCGGCGCGCCTGCTGCTGGCTCAAGGTGACACGATCACTGATTTGCATGTGCGCGACCTGATCGACATTTTCCGGCCCGGCGATCGTCTGGTGCTCAACAACACCAAGGTGATCCCGGCGCGCCTTTCGGGAACGCGCACCCGGCAGAGCGCTCAGGGCGAGGTGACCGCGAAGGTCGAGGTGACACTCTTGGAACCAGCGCCGGGCGGTGAATGGACCGCGCTCGCCAAACCCCTGCGCAAGGTCAAGGATGGCGAGACGATCGTGTTTTCCGAGAAGCTCTCGGCGGAGGTCGTCGCGATCGAGGACGGGCAGCTGCGCATAGCCTTCAATCTCGAGGGCGACGATTTCGACGAAGCGCTCGCCGAGGCCGGTGCGATGCCGCTGCCGCCCTATATCGCGGCACTGCGTGCGCCTGACGAAGAGGACAAGCGCGACTACCAGACCGTGTTCGCGCGCCATTCCGGTGCGGTGGCCGCCCCGACCGCGAGCCTGCATTTCACCCGCGAACTGCTCGAAGCGCTGGCCGCGAAAGGGGTCGAGTTCACCGAGGTGACCCTCCATGTCGGCGCGGGCACGTTCCTGCCGGTCAAGGTCGAGGACGTGACCACCCACAAGATGCATGCCGAATGGGGCGAGGTGAGCGAGGCCGCCGCCGCCGAGATCAACGCAACGAAAGCGGCGGGCGGCCGGGTGATCCCGGTCGGCACCACCGCGCTGCGCCTGATCGAGAGTGCGGCGCGCGCGCCGGGTGGCGCCAAGGGCCATATCGTGCCGTTTCGCGACGCGACCGACATCTTCATCTATCCCGGCTTCGACTTTCGCATCACGGACGCGCTGATGACGAATTTCCACCTGCCGAAATCCACGCTGCTGATGCTGGTCTCGGCCTTGATGGGACGCGAGCGGATACAAAAGATTTACGCGCATGCGCTTGAAAAACGTTACAGATTCTTTTCCTATGGCGATGCGTCGCTTCTGATCCCGTAAGGTCGGATACAGACCTGTTCTTCGCGACGCGCCGCCCTAGATGCCGAGGCTCGGGACGGCGCAGACCCACGCGCCTGACCGCAGGCCAAACCTGAGGGACGTTTCGATGTTGTTAGTGCTGCGCCAGACCTGGCCGCTTTTGCTTGGGATCATGCTCCTGATGGTGGGCAACGGGATGCAGGGCACGTTGCTCGGCATCCGGGGCAATATCGAGGGCATCGACACCTTCTACATGTCGCTCGTGATGTCGGCCTATTTCGCGGGCTTCCTGTTCGGCTCACGCATGGTGCCCGAGATGATCGCGCGGGTAGGACATGTGCGGGTCTTCGCAGCACTCGGCTCGCTGATCTCGGCGGTGCTGGTGCTCTATGCCGCCTTCCCGAACTGGCCCGCCTGGGTGGCGATGCGGGTGCTGATCGGGTTTTCCTTCTCGGGGGTCTACATCACCGCCGAGAGCTGGCTGAACGCAAGTGCCACGAACGAGACGCGCGGGCAGGCGCTTTCACTTTACATGATGATGCAGATGATCGGGATCGTCGCAGCCCAGGCGCTGCTGAACGTGGGCGATCCGGCGGGCTATTTCCTTTTCGTTATCCCCTCCGTTCTGGTGTCGCTCTCGTTCACGCCGATCCTTCTGTCGGCCTCGCCTGCGCCGAGTTTCGAGACGATCCAGCGCATGACCTTCAAGCGGCTCTGGGAAGCTTCGCCGCTTGGCATGGTGGGGATCTTCCTGCTCGGCGGGATCTTCTCGGCGATGTTCGGCATGGCGTCTGTCTGGGGCACTGCCGAAGGGCTCAACGTCAAGCAGATCTCGACCTTCGTCGCGGCGATCTATGTGGGCGGGATGATCCTGCAATATCCCATCGGCTATTTCTCGGACCGGATGGACCGGCGCGTGCTGATCGCAGGCACGGCGCTTTGCGGCGCGGTAGTGATGCTCGCCGCCTTCATCTTCAGCCCGCCATTCTGGCTGTTGCTGGTTGCGGGCGCGCTGATCGGGGGCGTGGCCAACCCGCTCTATTCGCTGCTGATCGCCTACACGAACGACTATCTCGACAATTCCGACATGGCCGCTGCCTCGGCGGGGCTGATGTTCACCAACGGGGTGGGCGCGGTCGCGGGGCCGATGGTCACCGGCTGGCTGATGGGGGTCGTGGGGCCGGGCGGGTTCTTCCTCTACATGGGGGTTCTCTGCGCGGGGATCGCGGGCTATGCCGTCTGGCGGATGACACGGCGCGCAGCCCCGTCGGCAGACGACACCAGCACTTATGCGGTTCTCTCGCCCACGGCGACGGCGGTGGCGGTCGAGGCGGTCCTCGAGGTCGCTCAGGAAGAGGCCAGCTCGGACGAGGAGACGCGCCCGGACGCGGCCTGATCCGTTTCGGCTTTGCCCATCGCGCGCCATGCCCTACCATTGATCCGGGTTGCGGCAGGGGAGGGCCGTTTTTCTATGGATCGTATCGAGGAGATTGTGCGCTTCTGGCGCGTGGAAGTCGGCGAGAAGCACTGGTATCAGTCCACCGAGGAGATCGACGCGGCCATCCGGCGCCGCTTCGCGCCGCTCTGGCAGGTCGCTTCACAGGGCGCGCTCAATGAGTGGGAGCGTTGTCCGACGGGGGCGCTGGCATTGATCCTTTTGCTCGACCAGTTCCCGCGAAACATGTTTCGCGACGACCCACGCGCTTTCCAGACCGATGCGGCTGCGCGCGACCATGCGGGCCGTGCAATCGCCGAAGGCTGCGACATGCAGATCGGCCCGCCCTTGCAGCAATTCTTCTACCTGCCTTTCATGCATTCCGAGGCGCTCGCGGATCAGGATCGCGCGGTGCAGCTGTTTTCCGAGCGCTGGTATTCGCCGGACAATCTGAAACATGCCCGCGCACATCGTTCAGTGATCGAACAATTCGGGCGTTTCCCGTGGCGTAATCCTGCGCTCGGACGCGAGACCTTGCCCGAAGAAGAGACATTTCTGCGTGAGGGAGGCTATGGAAAGGCGCTGAACGCACAGGGTGAGTTGAATGCGCCCGTAAAATAGTTTAATGCCAAACCAGTTTCTGACCGGAGGGAAGACATGGCATCGAAAAGCTACGACATGATCGTGATCGGGGCAGGGCCGGGGGGCTATGTCTGTGCCATCCGCGGCGCGCAACTGGGCCTCAAGGTCGCGGTCGTGGAGCGCGAGCATCTGGGCGGCATCTGTCTCAACTGGGGCTGTATCCCGACGAAAGCGCTGCTGCGCTCGGCCGAGGTCTTCCACCTGATGGAACGTGCGAAGGAGTTCGGCCTGAGCGCCGAGAAGATCGGCTATGACCTCGACGCGGTGGTGAAGCGCTCGCGCGGGGTCGCCAAGCAACTCTCCTCCGGCGTCGCTCACCTGCTCAAGAAGAACAAGGTCGATGTCGTCATGGGCACGGCGAAACTTGCCGGCAAGGGCAAGGTGACGGTCGCGACCGACAAGGGCACCGAAGAGCTGACCGCGAAGAACATCGTGCTCGCGACCGGGGCGCGCGCGCGCAACCTGCCGGGGCTCGAGGCAGACGGCAAGCGCGTCTGGTCCTACAAGCACGCACTGCAGCCGCCGCATCAACCCAAGAAGCTGCTGGTCATCGGATCGGGCGCGATTGGCATCGAATTCGCGAGCTTCTTCAACACGCTGGGCGCCGAGACCACCGTGGTCGAGGTCATGGATCGCGTGCTTCCGGTCGAGGATGAGGAAATCTCGAAATTCGCCAAGAAGCAGTTCGAGAAGCAGGGGATGAAGATCCGCGAGAAGACCACCGTCACCAAGCTCGACCGCAAGGCCGACAAGGTGATCGCGACCCTTGAGGCGGGCGGCAAGACCGAAACGCTCGAAGTCGATACCGTGATTTCGGCCGTGGGGATCGTCGGCAATGTCGAGGATCTGGGTCTTGAAGAAGCAGGTGTGAAGGTCGACCGCACCCATGTCGTGACCGACGAATTCTGCCGTACCGGGGTCGAGGGGCTCTATGCGATCGGCGACATCGCGGGCGCGCCCTGGCTTGCGCACAAGGCGAGCCATGAAGGCGTGATGGTGGCCGAGCTGATCGCGGGCAAGCACGCCCACCCGGTCAAACCTGGCTCGATCGCGGGCTGCACCTATTGCTCGCCGCAGGTTGCCTCGGTGGGCATGACCGAAGCGAAGGCGAAAGAGGCAGGCTATCAGGTCAAGGTCGGGCGCTTCCCCTTCGTCGGCAATGGCAAGGCAATCGCGCTTGGTGAACCCGAGGGTATGGTCAAAACCGTGTTCGACGCTAAGACCGGTGAATTGCTGGGCGCGCATATGGTGGGCGCCGAGGTGACCGAGCTGATCCAGGGCTACGTCGTGGGCCGCCAGCTCGAGACCACCGAGGAAGACCTGATGAACACGGTCTTCCCGCATCCGACCCTGTCGGAAATGATGCATGAATCCGTGCTCGACGCTTACGGTCGTGCGATCCACTTCTGATCGCACCCGCGCCAGCCGTCAGACCGAGACATGAAAAAGGGGCCCTCGGGGCCCCTTTTGACTGCTCGATGGATGTGACGGATCAGCGCTCGATCTCGCCGCCTGCGGCGTGCCAGTCATAGAGGCCGCCGATATTGAAGACATGTTCGTAACCCATTTGCGCGAGCATCTGGGCCGCGCCAGCCGAACGCGCACCCGAGGCGCAATAGAGCGCTACGGGCTTTGCGGTATCAAGCTTGGGATCCTTCTCGGGGCTGGACGGATCGGCTTTCATGCGGATGGTCGCGAGCGGGATGTGCAGCGCGCCCTTGGCCTTGCCCGAGCTCTTGACCTCCATGCCTTCGCGCACGTCGATCACGGTCAGTTCGCCAGCTTTTGCCTTGGCCACGGCATCCTTGGGGTTGATCCGCTCGACGCGACCGCCATGGGCCGAGGGGCGAAGGAAGTTCAGCATGTCGATACCTCTTGCAAACTCGGATGGGCACTTTGGCCCGGTTCCAGCCTCATGTGGCAAATCCAGTGAGTCTTTCAAGTGGGTTCACGGGAAACTCGTCAAAAATACATTCAAGACTTGGAATTCGAGACCGATCTGCCACGAATTTGATCTTGCTGCGAGGGAAGCGGGCGGGAAAGAGAGGCGAACGTTGGAGGCGTACCCGGGACCGGATCAGCCGCTTCAGCGGCCCTGCGATGCTGCCGAAAGATTTGGCGCGGCCCAACGAAACCTGAAAAGTTCACATTTCGTTCGCTCTTTTTCATTGGAGACTCGCCCGACATCTCCTATCTAGGGCTGGTATGTCAGGGGGCATTGATGGCTGAGCAGAAGTTCATCGAAGTGCGCGGCGCGCGCGAGCACAATCTCAAGGGCGTGGATCTCGATATCCCGCGCGATCAGTTCGTGGTGATCACGGGGCTGTCGGGTTCGGGGAAATCCTCGCTGGCCTTCGACACGATCTATGCCGAGGGCCAGCGCCGCTATGTCGAGAGCCTGAGCGCTTACGCGCGCCAGTTCCTCGACATGATGGGCAAGCCGGATGTGGATCACATCTCGGGCCTCTCGCCCGCGATCTCGATCGAGCAGAAGACGACCTCGAAGAACCCGCGCTCGACCGTTGGCACCGTGACCGAGATCTACGACTACATGCGTCTGCTTTTCGCCCGCGCGGGCACGCCCTATTCGCCCGCCACCGGCGAGCCGATCGAGGCGCAGCAGGTGCAGGATATGGTCGATGCGGTGATGCGCATGGAGGAGGGCACGCGCGGCTATCTGCTCGCCCCGATCGTGCGCGACCGCAAGGGCGAATATCGCAAGGAATTCATCGAGCTGCGCAAGCAGGGCTTCCAGCGCGTGAAGGTGAATGGCGAGTTCTACGAACTGGAAGAGCCGCCCACGCTCGACAAGAAGTTCCGCCATAATATTGACGTGGTGGTGGACCGTGTCGTGGTGCGCGAGGGGATGGAGACGCGGCTGGCGGACAGTTTCCGCACCGCGCTCGATCTGGCCGACGGCATCGCGATTTTCGAGTCCGCGCCGAAAGAGGGCGATCCAGAACGCACGACCTTCTCGGAAAACTTTGCCTGCCCGGTCTCGGGCTTCACCATTCCCGAGATCGAACCGCGCCTGTTCTCGTTCAACGCGCCTTTCGGGGCCTGCCCGGTCTGCGACGGGCTTGGGGTCGAGCTGTTCTTTGACGAACGCCTCGTGGTGCCCGATGTAACGCTTTCGATCAAGGGCGGGGCGCTGGCGCCCTGGGCGCGCTCGAAATCTCCCTATTACACCCAGACCGTCGAGGCACTGTCCAAGCATTACGAGTTCGACCCGAAGAAGCCGTGGAAAGACCTGCCGGAGAAGGTTCAAAACCTCTTCCTGCGCGGCTCGGGCGACGAGGAGATCAAGTTCCGCTTCGACGAGGGCGGCCGTGTCTACGAGGTCAGCCGTACCTTCGAGGGCATCATCCCCAATATGGAACGCCGCTACCGCGAGACCGATAGCGCCTGGTCGCGCGAGGAGATGGAGCGCTACCAGAACAACCGCCCCTGCCACGCCTGCGAGGGCTACCGTCTGCGCCCCGAAGCTCTTGCCGTGAAGATCGGCGGCAAGCATATCGGCCAGATCGTCGAGATGTCGATCCGTGAGGCGCATGACTGGGTGGCGACCGTGCCCGACAGTCTGAGCCAGCAGAAAAACGAGATCGCCCATGCGATCCTCAAGGAGATCCGCGAACGTCTTGGATTCCTTGTGAATGTCGGGCTCGACTATCTCACGATGAGCCGCGCGGCGGGCACGCTTTCGGGCGGCGAAAGCCAGCGGATCCGGTTGGCGTCGCAGATCGGCTCGGGGCTGACGGGGGTGCTTTACGTGTTGGACGAACCCTCCATCGGCCTGCACCAGCGCGACAATGACCGGCTGCTGCTCACGCTCAAGAACCTGCGCGATCAGGGCAATACGGTGATCGTGGTCGAGCATGACGAGGATGCGATCCGCCATGCCGATTACGTCTTCGATATCGGCCCCGGGGCGGGTGTGCATGGCGGGCAGGTTGTCGCGCGCGGCACGCCCGAGGAGATCGCGGCCGACGCGGCGTCGCTGACAGGGCAATATCTCAGCGGCACGCGCGAGATCGCCGTGCCCACGGATCGCCGCAAGGGAAACAAGAAGAAGCTAACCGTTGTCGGGGCTTGCGGTAACAACCTCAAGAATGTGACGGTCGATTTCCCGCTGGGCAAATTCGTCTGCGTGACCGGTGTTTCGGGCGGCGGAAAGTCGACGCTGACCATCGAGACGCTGTTCAAGACCGCCTCGATGCGCCTCAACGGTGCACGCCAGACGCCCGCGCCCTGCGATACGGTGAAGGGGCTCGAGCATCTCGACAAGGTCATCGACATTGACCAGCGACCCATCGGGCGGACTCCGCGTTCGAATCCAGCCACTTACACCGGGGCCTTCACCCCGATCCGCGACTGGTTCGCGGGCCTGCCCGAGGCCAAGGCGCGCGGCTACAAGCCGGGGCGGTTCAGCTTCAACGTGAAGGGCGGGCGCTGCGAGGCCTGTCAGGGCGATGGCGTCATCAAGATCGAGATGCACTTCCTGCCCGACGTTTATGTCGAATGCGAGACCTGCAAGGGCAAGCGTTATAACCGCGAGACCTTGGAAATCTTGTATAAAGGCAAGAGCATAGCGGACGTTCTTGATATGACCGTCGAGGACGCGCAGGAGTTCTTCAAGGCCGTGCCCGCGATCCGCGAGAAGATGGATGCGCTGATGGAGGTAGGGCTTGGCTATATCAAGGTCGGCCAGCAGGCGACGACGCTTTCGGGCGGTGAGGCGCAGCGGGTGAAACTGTCCAAAGAACTCAGCAAACGCGCGACGGGCCGCACGCTCTACATCCTCGACGAGCCGACCACGGGTCTGCATTTCGAGGATGTGCGAAAATTGCTGGAGGTGCTGCATTCCCTTGTCGAGCAGGGCAATACGGTTGTGGTGATCGAGCACAATCTCGACGTGATCAAGACCGCCGATCATATCATCGATATCGGACCCGAGGGCGGTGATGGCGGTGGCGAGATCGTGGCCGAGGGCACACCGGAAGAGGTCGCGATCAATCCGCGCTCGCATACCGGGCGGTATCTCGCGCCGATGCTGGGGCTCAAGGAGGCTGCGGAATAGCGATCAGCGCCGGATCGCGCGGCCCATCACTTCAAGAACCTTGTGGCTGTCCGCGCCGACTTTGTAGATCACGCCGCGCACTACGTAATAGCGCCACGCACCCGTCACGGGCGGCAGGTCATAGCGGTTGAGATTCATCACCATCGAATGGTCATAGACCGGGAAAATCTCACCGACTTTGAAATCCGGTTGCATCTGGCCCTGGAGAACCCAGCGCGAGACGCCGTTGCGCTCAACCTTGCAAAAGGTGTCGCCCGTCGAGAGCGTCTTGCATTCTGGCTTGGTGGTTGCGTTTGACTCTGCCTGTCCGACCACACGCTTGCCGCCTCGCATCACCTCGACGTCTTGTGCCGAGGCGGGCAGGGCGAGGATAACCAGGGCCAGCAAGGCCGACGCTGTCAGGCCGGAAACTCTCATCCCATGAACCCTAGCGGTTGGGCTGATGACCGGCAACGGCAACGGGCGGGGTGAGATTTGTCGCGGCATGGCAGTCATCGATTCTCCCTCTTCGTGCAGGAGAAAGCAAAACGGGCGGAAAATGTTCCGCCCGTTTTCCAAAAGAATGCCGGTTGTCGAAAGGCGCGGCTCAGTGGCCGATGATCGAGTCCGCCTTGCCGACCTGGGCGAGCACTTCGCCGGTCTGCGCATCAACACGGTAGATATAGTCGTAGGAGCGCCAGTAGGTCGCATTCGGGTTCAGGCCGAAATTGCCGGGCTGACGGATGCGGACATAGTTGCGCGTGATCCGCTGGCCCTGCTCCCAAAGCCGGTCATTGCGCACCGAAGGCGTCGAGATGGCGGTCATGTCGCTGCTGGCCAGAGTGATCTGAGCCGCGCTGTCAGAGGTCAGCCACTTGGCGGGGCCTTCCGCCATAACGGCGATGGGCGACAGGGCCGCGCCGATCACTGCGATCAGCGCATATCGGGGAAGATAGGTCATGCGCGTTTCCTTATTATTCTGCGTTCGGTAGGGAAATGCCGCATTGCGGCAAAAAGGTCCATTGCAGAATCCGCATTTCCGTTATGCGCGCGCCTGTGTACATTAGTGCACTGTAGGTGTTTGATATTGCCTAACAAAAAATTGAACACGTACCCCATGATTCGTTAAAGGCCCGCGCGATTTGCGCGGGCCTTGCCTTGCCGTGACGTCAGTTTCGGGGGCGTTTTCGCAGTTGCGAAATCAATTGCCGAGGATCGATTGCGCCAGACCGATAAGTGCGAGCACTTCACCGGTCTTGCGATCGACCCTGTAGACATACCCGTCCGAGCGCCAGTAGGTGTTGCGCGGGTCGAGCCCGAAGCGGCGCGGATCGCGCACGAGGATGTAATCGCCGGTGATCCGTTCGCCTTCACGCCAGCGCTTGCGCTCGTGATGCTCCTGGGTCAGTCCCGGCGGGCGGCAGCCATTGTTCTTCTTGGCCAGCCCGGGCGGGCAGGCACGGTAATCGTGCTGGGCACCACGGATTACATATTCCGAGCGCGGCTTGTCCTTCTTCCACTTCGCAGCGCCGTTGCCGGGATTGTCGGCCAGCGCGACGCCGGGCAGCAGGCTCGCGCCAAGCGTGGCGGCAAGCGTGAGGCGGGTCAGATGTTTCATGCGAACTCTCCTTTCGTTCGTCTCGCTGGAGTAATGAACGGATGAGGCCTTTCGTTCCATCGCAGGAATTTTCCTTCGGCGGCGGATGGTGCAGCGGCAAGCAAAACCCCGCCGAAGCGCGTTGGCTTCGGCGGGGGAAGACGGGTCTGCGTTGCGGGCTGTGCGCCCGGATCACTTCTTGCAGGTGTTGATTCCGAGGATCGAGTAGAGCGCGCAGCTGCCGATCAGGCCGGTCGCGAGCGGGATGATCCCGATCCAGTAGAGCCAGCTATAGGGAGCGCCCGGGTTCAGGAAATAGCCCAGGATCAGGCCAAGCCCGATCACGATGCGCAGGATGCGGTCAATGCCGCCGACATTGCGTTGAAACATGGAAAACCCCTTCGGTTATCGCGCTGTATACCCACTGTGATAGCGATACGCGGTTGTTCGCGGCAAGGATTAACTCGCCTCGGTACGAATTGAGGGGCTGTGACATGAGGGCGCGGGCAGGGCAGTGAAGGCCCGCCCGCGCCGATCGCTCAGGTCCGGCCGCGTTTCTCGAAACGCGGGAGCATGGCCGAGAAGTCGCGGCCCTTGCCATCCTCGGCCTCGACGAAGGCGGCATAGAGGGCGGCGGCGAGCTTGCCCATCGGCGTGTCTGCATCGGCGCTCTCGGCTGCCTGCTGGCTCAGGCGCAGGTCCTTGAGCATCAGTTCCGAGGCGAAGCCGGGTTTGTAATCGTTGTCCGCGGGCGTTTGCGGCCCGACACCCGGCGCGGGGCAATAGGTGTTCATCGACCAGCTCTGACCCGAGGAGGTCGAAACCACGTCGAACATCTTCTCGCGGTCGAGTCCTAGCTTGTCGGCCAGCGCGAAGGCTTCGCAGGTGGCGATCATAGTCACGCCGAGGATCATGTTGTTGCAGATCTTGGCCGATTGACCCGCGCCCGCGTCGCCGCAATGCACGGCCTTCTGGCCCATGATGTCGAAGAGCGGCTTGACCTTGTCGAAGGCGGCCTGGCTGCCGCCGACCATGAAGGTCAGCGTGCCGTTCGTCGCGCCGCCCACGCCGCCCGAAACCGGCGCATCGAGCGCTCCGAGACCGCGATCGGCGGCCATTTTCGCGACCGCCTTGGTGCTGTCCACATCTACGGTCGAGCAGTCACAGAGCACCGCGCCCTCCTGCATCGCCGGGATGAGCTCCTTGGCGACATCTCGCAGGATCTGGCCGTTGGGCAGCATGGTGATCACCACTTCGCCTTCCTGTGCGGCAGCGGCGGCGCTGGTGGCCTGCGCCACGCCCTCTGGCAGCGGTGCGACCGGGTCGAAGCCCACGACCTGATGACCTGCGGCCACGAGGTTCGAGGCCATCGGCCCACCCATGTTCCCAAGTCCGATGAATGCGATTTTCATTTACTCTCCTCCCAGATGGCCCAGTCCGGCCCCAGCGGCTCCAGCATCCGTGCCACATCCTCCTCGGGCAGGCTGTCCAGAGCGTGTTTCCATTGCGGATTGCGGTCCTTGTCGATGATCTGGGCCCGCACCCCTTCGAGAAAGTCACCTAGTTCCGCGGCGCGCCACGTAAAGCGGAACTCGTGTTCGAGTGCTGCGCGAATGGTGTTGGCCGCGCGCGTCATGCGCACGAGCCGGATCGTCGCCTCCATCGAGAGCGGCGAATTGCGCCGGATCGTCTTGAGGGTCTTTTCCGAGAACGTGCCGCCTGCGACCTCGAGCGCCTCGACGATCGCGTGGATGTCGGGGGCGGCGAAAGCCGCGTCGATCTCTGCGCGTTGTGGCGCGAGGCTGCCCGGCTCGGGCGGGGTCTGGCTCGCGGGCAGGCTCGTGATGTCACCGGTCTCGATCAGTCGCGCCTTGATCGCCTCCCATTCCGCCTCGGGCACGAAGCAGTCGGCAAAGCCGGTATAGAGCGCATCGGCCGCGTTCATCCGCGCACCCGTCACCCCCAGATATTCGCCGACATGGCCCGGCGCCCGGGCAAGCAGCAGCGTGCCGCCCACATCCGGGATCAAACCGATCCCGCTTTCGGGCATCGACACTTGTGTGCTTTCGCCAACGACACGGTGGCTCGCATGGCCGCCGACACCGACGCCGCCGCCCATCACGAACCCCTGCATGAAAGCGACGATCGGCTTGGGATATTCCGCGATTTTCGCGTTCATCCGGTATTCGTCGCGCCAGAAATCCTGACCGGGACGGGAATCTCCAGCCATCCCCGCGCGATAGACGGCCGCGATGTCGCCGCCCGCGCAGAAGGCGCGATCGCCGATCGCGTCGATCACCACAAGGTCGACCTCCGCGTCGTCGCGCCATTGATCCAGCGCCGCCTCGATCACCATTGCCATGTCATGATCGAGCGCGTTGAGAGCCTTCGGCCGGTTGAAAGTCAGCCGCCCGGCGCGGCCTTCCTTCCTCGCGATCATCGTCTCGTCGGACATCAGCCGCGCTCCGCCAGCATGGTGCGGCTCACGATCAGGCGCATGATCTCGTTCGTGCCCTCGAGGATCTGGTGCACGCGCAGGTCGCGCACGATCTTCTCGATGCCATAATCGGCAAGGTAGCCGTAGCCGCCATGCAGTTGCAGGCACTGGTTGGCCACGTCGAACGCGGCATCGGTCACGTAGAGCTTCGCCATCGCGCAGAACTTCGTCGCGTCATGGGTCTTGTTGTCGAGCTTCCACGCCGCCTGACGCAGGAAGGTGCGGGCCGATTGCAGCTTCACCTCCATTTCGGCAAGGCGGAACTGCAGCGCCTGGAACTGGTCGATCGAACGCCCGAAGGCCTTGCGCTCACCCATATAGGTCAGGGTCTGGGTCAGCGCGGCCTGCGCGCCACCCAGGGCCGAGGCCGCGATGTTCAGACGCCCGCCATCGAGCCCCGCCATCGCATAGGTGAACCCCTTGCCCTCTTCGCCCAGAAGGTTCTCGTCCGGTACGACGCAATCGTCGAATTGGACCTGAGCGGTCGGTTGCGCTTTCCAGCCCATCTTGCGCTCGAGCGCGCCGAAGCTCAGCCCCGGCGTGCCATCCTCGACCACCACGGTCGAGATGCCCTTCGGGCCATCCTCGCCGGTGCGCACCATCGTCACATAGACGTCCGAATAGCCGCCACCCGAGATGAAGGCCTTGGTCCCGTTGAGTTTCCAGCCCTCGTTCGTGCGCTCTGCGCGGGTGCGCAGCGCTGCCGCATCCGAACCCGAGCCCGGCTCGGTCAGGCAATAGGAGAAGATCTTGTTCATGCTCACGAGATCGGGCAGCCAGCGCGCCTTGTCCTCGTCCGAGCCGAACTTGTCGATCATGCCGCCGCACATGTTGTGGATCGACAGGAACGAGCCCACGGCGGGGCACGACATCGCGAGGGCTTCGAAGACCAGAGTCGCATCGAGGCGCGACAGCCCCGAGCCGCCTTGCTCTTCGGAGACATAGATCCCGCCCAGACCGAGCTCCGCCACCTTTGGCCAAAGCTCTTTGGGAATCGTTCCCGCCTCTTCCCAAGCGACCGCATTGGGCGCGATCTCATCCTGCCCGAAGGCATAGGCCATATCGAAAATGGCCTGCTGTTCCTCGCTGAGCGCGTAATCCATGAAACTCCTCCCCCGAGTTCGGCATCTGGCCGGATGAATTGAACACCCGTTTAATTTCGAATCCTTGCAAGAGTTTTGCAAGGGGGGCGATCAGTCTTTGCGCAAAGCGGGCAGGCCGATCCCTGTCGCGCCGAACCCGCCATCGGCGGCAAGCAGCTGGCCGGTGATATAGCTGGCCTTGTCCGAGGCGAGGAAGGCGATCGCTTCGGCGATCTCGCGCTCCGAGCCATAGCGGTTGAGCGGGATCGCGTCGTGATAGGCGTCGATGATCGCCTGGCTATGCACAGCCATCGCGAGTGTCGTGCGCACCGGGCCGGGGGCCACGCAATTGGCGCGGATGCCCAGCTCGCCCAACTCGACCGCCTGTTGCTCGGTCAGTGCGATCACGGCCGCTTTCGAGGTGCCGTAGGCCACGCGCAGCGTCGAGGCGCGCAGGCCCGAGATCGAGGCGATGTTCACGATCGCCCCCTTGGCCTTGGCAAGCAATGGCGTCAGGGCCTGGCTCATCAGGAAGACGCCGTCGAGATTTGTCGCCATCACGCGCCGCCACATCGCGAAATCCGTGTCGCGGATCGGGCCGAACTCGGCCACGCCGGCATTGTTGACCAGCGCCTTGAGCCCGTATTGCGCGATATGGCTGACTTCTTCGGCCAGGATTGCGACCTGATCGGGCTGCGCGACATCGCACAGGATCGGGTGGGTGCCGTTGAGATCGCGGCTCGCCTCCTCGAGCTCTGCCTCGTCGCGGTCGACCATCACGACCTGCCAGCCCATTTCAAGAAACAGCTTCACCGTCGCCAGGCCGATCCCGCGGGCCGCACCCGTCACCAATGCCATCTCGATCATGTCGTCCTCCCGTTTTGCGACAGGACGCTAACGCGGAGCGCGGGGCGGGGGAAGTGGGAAAGAAGGACACGAGCGGGCAGGGGCTCCGGCCCCGCAGTCGGGCGCGGCCCTCTGCCGCCGTCCCGTCCAAAAAGAAAAAGGGCGCCCCGGAGGACGCCCTTTCCCGTATCCCTGAAGCGGGAGCGGCTGATTACATCATGCCGCCCATGCCGCCCATGCCGCCCATGTCGGGGGCACCGGCCGCGCCTTTCGGCTCCGGCTTCTCGGCGATCATCGCTTCGGTGGTGATCAGCAGGCCAGCGATCGACGCCGCGTCTTCGAGCGCGGTGCGGGTCACTTTGGCCGGGTCGATCACGCCGAACTTGAACATGTCGCCATATTCTTCGGTCTGAGCGTTGAAGCCGAAGTTCAGGTCGTCGCTCTCGCGGACCTTGCCGGCCACGACAGCACCGTCCACACCGGCGTTCTCGGCGATCTGACGCAGCGGGGCTTCGAGCGCACGCTTGACGATCGCGATGCCGGCTTCCTGGTCGCTGTTGGCGCCGGTGAGCGAGTCGAGCGCCTTGGCACCCTGCACCAGAGCCACGCCGCCGCCGACTACGATGCCTTCCT
Organism: Thioclava marina; assembly: GCF_002020135.1. Lineage (GTDB taxonomy): Bacteria > Pseudomonadota > Alphaproteobacteria > Rhodobacterales > Rhodobacteraceae > Thioclava > Thioclava marina. Next base: position 588,993 of record NZ_MPZS01000003.1, read on the forward strand.
GCACGGCCGCACGGGTCGCGTTCAGAGCGTCGTCCACACGGTCCTTGCGCTCTTTCACTTCGACTTCGGTCATGCCGCCGACGCGGATGACGGCAACGCCACCGGCCAGTTTCGCGACACGCTCTTGCAGCTTCTCGCGGTCGTAATCCGAGGTGGTTTCCTCGATCTGGGTGCGGATCTGACCCACGCGGGCTTCGATCTCGGCCTTGTCACCGGCACCGTCCACGATGGTGGTGGTTTCCTTGGTGATGGTGACCTTCTTCGCGGTGCCCAGCATGTCCATGCCGACATTCTCGAGCTTCATGCCGAGATCTTCCGAGATCACCTGGCCGCCGGTCAGGATCGCGATGTCCTGCAGCATGGCCTTGCGGCGATCGCCGAAGCCCGGAGCTTTCACGGCCGCGATCTTCAGACCGCCGCGCAGCTTGTTGACCACGAGGGTCGCGAGCGCTTCGCCTTCCACGTCCTCGGCGATGATGAGGAGCGGCTTTTGCGACTGGATGACCTGCTCCAGGAGCGGCACCATCGGCTGGAGCGACGAGAGCTTCTTCTCGTGCAGCAGGATGAGGCAGTCATCGAGCTCGGCGACCATCTTGTCGGGGTTGGTCACGAAGTAGGGCGACAGGTAGCCGCGGTCGAACTGCATGCCTTCGACGACCTCGACTTCGGTCTCCATGCCCTTGTTTTCTTCGACGGTGATGACACCCTCGTTGCCGACTTTCTGCATCGCGTCAGCGATGAAGCGGCCGATGGTCTCTTCGCCGTTCGCCGAGATCGTGCCGACCTGGGCGACTTCGTCGCTGTCCTTCACCGGACGCGCAGCGCCTTTGATGGCTTCGACGACGGTGTTGGTGGCGAGGTCGATGCCGCGCTTGAGGTCCATCGGGTTCATGCCCGCGGCCACGGCCTTCATGCCTTCTTTCACGATGGCCTGAGCGAGCACGGTCGCGGTGGTGGTGCCGTCGCCGGCCTCGTCATTGGTGCGCGAGGCGACTTCTTTCACCATCTGCGCGCCCATGTTCTCGAACTTGTCCGAAAGCTCGATCTCTTTGGCGACCGACACGCCGTCCTTGGTGATGCGGGGCGCACCGAACGACTTTTCGATCACGACGTTGCGGCCTTTCGGGCCCAGCGTCACTTTCACCGCGTCGGCGAGAATGTTGACGCCCTTGAGCATCCGGTCGCGCGCGTCGGTGGAGAATTTAACGTCCTTGGCTGCCATGTCTGTTGGCTCCTTGACTTGGTATTCGTTGGGAAATCATGGGGTCTCGGTAAGGGCAGGGTGCGCCTTACGAGATGATGCCCATGATGTCGCTTTCCTTCATGATCAGCAGCTCTTCGCCGTCGACCGTGACTTCGGTGCCCGACCACTTGCCGAACAGAACGCGGTCGCCCGCCTTCACTGCCGGAGCGATCAGCTCGCCCGAATCCTTGCGTGCGCCGTCGCCGACTGCGACAACTTCGCCCTCGGCGGGCTTTTCTTTCGCGCTGTCGGGGATGATCAGGCCACCCTTGGTCTTTTCTTCGCTCTCCACGCGCTTGACCAGCACACGGTCATGAAGCGGTTTGAATGCCATCTGGCTCACTCCCTAAAGGTTCCAGGTTTGAAAAGTTTTAGCACTCGTCTTTGGTGAGTGCTAACGGCGCAGGAGTTAGTCACTGGGGCCGGGAACTGTCAATGGGCGAGATGCGAAAAATTTTCGTCTCCGGAGACGGAGCGGAGATGGGGTTGTGCTCAGTGTCCGTGTGTCAGAGGCGGGAAGGGAAGGTGGTTGTGGTATCGCCAAATCCGCCGGGGCAAGGCATCTCAAAGCCCTTTTGACATGTCCCGCCTAATCCGGGGACCATTGTCATAGAATCCACTCACACCAAGTGCGAGGTTATGAGAATACTGCAATACGTCGATTGGATATTTTCTACGGCTGCGGGCGTTCCGGATGGCCCAATCACGCTCGACATTGTTGACAGCTGCTCGGCTTGTCTTGACAGAATAGGCGATCACCCGGTGGCGGTAATCGTATCCGACGACCACGACGGCTTCATAGGCGACGCCGTCGAGCGTTTCGGTCTTGATCGTGTGGCGCTCGAAACCAAATCCGGATCGGCTGGCCCGGTATCGGTCATGTTCGGCCTTCGAGATCGGAACAAACCGCAGGCGCTCCATCGTCGCCACGCATTGCCCGGGTTCGCAGCCCGGAAAGTCAACGCGCCAAACATCGGGATCCTTGGGAACCTCAGCGATATAGAGGCGCACCTGCGGCAGCCCTGTGTCTTCGAATTGCGACAGAAACTTCCGCAACTCTGTCTCTTGGTCCTTGCGTATATCCACAATGAGAAAGGCAAACCCCGGCGAGCGCACAACCGGGCGGCCAATGATCGCGGAGGTCAGCCGATAGCCCGGCATCGCTTGCTCGACCATCTCCTGGAACCGGGCATCGGTCGGAAGCCGCGGCGCGTAGGAGGCCCGGGGGCCAAACGCGCAGCCCATGAACCCCAGAAAACCAAAGGGCAGGAGCAGGGAAAAGGCGCGGCGACGAAATCTATTGTCCGACATGACGTCCTCCGACGCTCAAGAAACGCACATCAAAGCCCTTTTGAAAGTTCGCCCCCAATGTGGGGACCATCGTCGTAAAAAGCGCTCACGCCGAGCGCAAGATTGCGAGAATATCGAAACACCTCAATTGGGTATTTTAGATTTCTACGAGCGTTAAGGACCGCCCAATCACGCTCTCGCTCGTTAATGGCCGCTCGGTCGGTCTCAACAAAATAAGAGATGACCCGGTGGCGGTAATCGTATCCGACGACCACGACCGCTTCATAGGCGACGCCATCGAGCGTTGCGGTCTTGATCGTGTGGCGCTCGAAACCAAACCCGGATCGGTCGGCCCGGTATCGGTCATGTTCGGCCTTCGAGATCGGAACAAACCGCAGGCGCTCCATCGTCGCCACGCATTGCCCCGGTTCGCAGCCCGGAAAGTCGACGCGCCAGGTCTGCGAAATCAAAGGGACGCCATCTATGTAAAGTTTCACCTGCGGCAGCCCAGTGCCTTCGAATTGCGACAGGAACTTCCGCAGCACCGTTTGCGGATCATCGTGTATATTTACCAGTAGCAAGGCAAATCCCGGCGAACGCACAACCGGGCGGCCAATGATCGCGGAGGTCAGCCGATAGTCCGGCATCGCGTGCTTGACCATCTCCTGAAACCGGGCATCGGTCGGGAGCCGGGGCGCGTAGGAAGCCCGCGGGCCAAACGCGCAGCCCGTGATCCCGAGGAAACCGAAGGGCAGAAGCAGGGAAACGGCGCGGCGAGTCAGGTTGTTTTCCAAAATGACGTCCTTTTGAAATTCCGCTCACGCTACGGTGAGGATTATGGCGCTCAAAGTCATGATTTCCCTTCCTTTTGAGCGGCGCCTTCAGCCGTTGTTCGGGCCCTGTCGAGGCGCCTTCGGCACCGATCGCCCGTTACGCGCGCCTTTCCCGCCGATTGCCTCTTTGCGCGCCCTCGTCGGCGTGGCACTGTCGCGATCATGAAACTCAGATCGCTTCTCAAGCCCTTTCTGGCGCCCGCACTGGCCCTTGCTTTTGCCTTGCCCGCCGCGGCCGAGTGTGTCGGCACCGATCTTTTCGACGCGATGCCGAAGGCAGAGCAGGCGCGTCTCGAGGCCGCGGCCCATTCGGTGCCGTTTGCACAAGGGCTGCTGTTTCGGGCCACAAAGGGCGATCAGGAGATCACGCTCGCGGGCACGTATCATCTGCCCGACGCACGCCATGACGCGTTGAGCGCGCAGGTGGGGGATGCGCTCGCGCGGGCCACGGCGCTGCTCGTCGAGGCCGGGCCCGAGGAAGAGGCCCGGCTGCAAAGCGCGATGACAACCGACCCGAGCCTGATGTTCTCGACCGGAAAGACCCTGCCGGACCTCCTCTCGGAAGAGGACTGGCAAATGACGAAGGCGGCGCTGGCGCGCCACGGTATGCCGACGTTTCTGGCGGCCAAGATGCGCCCGGCTTTCGTTGCGATGACGCTGTCGCTGCCGCCTTGTGCGGTGGAGGATATCGCGAAAGGCGGCAAGGGGCTCGACAAGCTGCTGATGGACGGGGCCGAAGCGCGCGACGTGCCGATCCAGGCGCTAGAGCCCTGGGACACGGTCTTCACCCTGTTCAACGCGATCACCGAGCAAGAGGCGCTGGAAATGCTGCGGGCTGCGGTGATCGGCGCGCCCCTGGCTGACGATATGGGCGTGACGATGGGGGACCTCTATTTCCGCGGCGAGCCCCGGATCATCTGGGAACTGGCGCGTGATCAGGCGGTCGCGGGCGGGATGGACCCTGCCGAGGTCGAGCGGCAGATGAAGCTGTCGGAAGATCTGCTGATGGTTGCGCGCAATCAAAAATGGCTACCCAAGATCGAAGCTGCCGCCGCCAAGGGGCCGGTGGTGGTCGCGGTCGGCGCGCTGCACCTGTCGGGTAATGACGGGCTGTTGAAGATGCTGGCGGATGACGGCTGGAAGATCGAACGGCTGGACGGGTAGGGCGGCTCGGTTCTATCGCTCTTTCGTTCACGGATCCGCGTCCTTCGCCTGTTGGCCCGGGCGTCCAACCCGGACCGCGCCTGACCACTCACCGGGAGGGCGCATTGGCGAAGTCAGTGCGGGTTCAATCGACCTTCGGGCTGTTGTAAAAAGCGCCAAACCGCAGGCGGGTCAAAGCGCTCACCCAAAGGTCTGGTGCAGCCCATTTCGGCCTTCCTCACCTCCAGCCCTTTCCCGATGGTGACAAGCCCCTGCGCAGCCCCTATAAACCGCCGCGACAGACGAACATCCGAGGGGATTTCTCCATGACGACCAAGGTTTTCGGCCACAAGGCCCCCGATACCGACTCGACCGGCTCGCCCATCGCCTGGGCGTGGTATCTCAGCGAAATCAAAGGCACGCCCGCGAAGGCCTGCCTGCTTGGCGAGCCCAACACCGAGGCTGCCTTCGTGATCGAGCATTGGGGTCTCGAGAAGCCCGAGATCATCGCGGACGTGGCCGAGGGCGAGAGCGTCGTCATCGTGGACACCAACAACCCGGCCGAGCTCCCCGCGAGCATCAACTCGGCCAACGTGATCCAGATCATCGACCACCACAAGCTGACCGGCGGAATCGAGACCACCTCGCCGATCGACATCACGATGCGCCCGCTCGCCTGCACCGCGACCATCATGTATGACCTGATGGGCGACGACGTGGCCAAGGCGCCGCGCGGGGTGAAGGGCGCGATGCTGAGCTGCATCCTGTCCGACACGCTGGAATTCCGTTCGCCCACCACCACCGATCACGACCGCGCCGTCTGCGAGGCTCTGGCGAAGGATCTCGGCGTCGACATGCATGAGCTTGCGACGAAGATGTTCGAGGCGAAATCGGACGTCTCGGCCTTCTCCGACGCGGAACTGCTGCGCATGGATTCGAAGGAATATGCCGTGGGTGGCACCTCGTTCCGCGTCTCGGTCCTCGAGACCACCGCGCCGAAGATGATCCTCGATCGCAAGGCCTCGCTGATGGGCGCGATGGAGACGGTCGCGAAAGAGGATGGCGTCGATCAGGTGCTTTTGTTCGTGGTCGATATCCTCAACGAGGAAGCGACGCTGCTGGTGCCGAACGATCTGGTGAAGGGCGTGGCCGAGAAGAGCTTCGATGCCACCGTTGCGGGCGACACCGTTGTTCTGCCGGGCGTGATGAGCCGGAAAAAGCAGATCATCCCGTCGCTCAAGGTCTGAGCCTTTCGGGATTTGGAATGGGAAAGGGGCGTCCGGTCGGGCGCCCCTTTTTCTATAGGGTCGCGGAGCAGGGCGTGCGCCGGTCCGTGGGATGGCGCGGCCCGAGTTTTGAACGAAGGTGCTTTATGCCGGCCAAGCCCCTCCACTGTTCGAGCGTTTCGCGCGGGTGACCATGCGCCAGCCCGTCGGGACGGACCGGCGCGCGCCCTGCGCCTTCGGCGCGCTCCGGGCGCAGTCGCAATCCCCCCAAGGGTCGGGCGCGGCCCTTACACTTCCATCGTCCCGGTCTCGACAAACCGCTGGTGCCAGCTCAGCGCCTCGCCCAGCAGGTTCGGCGCGTGGTTCGCGAAGCTGCCCTTTTGCGCGCGGGTGAAATAGTCGCGCAACATCGGGCGGTAGACGGGATGGGCGCAGGTCTCGATGATCGTCTCGGCGCGCTGCTTGGGTGAGAGCCCGCGCAGATCGGCCAGACCCTGCTCGGTCACGATCACCTGCACATCCTGCGCGATATGATCGACATGGGCGGCCATCGGCACGATCGCGGAGATCTTGCCGCCTTTCGCCACCGAGGGGGTCATGAAGATCGAGACATAACCGTTGCGCGCGAAATCTCCCGAGCCGCCGATGCCGTTCTGGATCTTCGAGCCCATCACATGGGTCGAATTGACGTTGCCGTAGATATCCGCCTCGATCAGCCCGTTCATCGCGATGCAGCCCAGACGGCGCACCAGCTCGGGGTGGTTTGAGATCTCCTGCGGGCGCAGGATCAGCTTGTCGCGGAAATAGGCGGCGTTGTCGTTGAAATACTGCGCCTTCTCGGGCGAGAGCGAAAACGCGGTGGCGGAGGCCATGCGCAGCTTGCCCGCCTCGATCATGTCGAGCATCCCGTCCTGAATGACTTCGGTGAATGCGGTCATCTGGTCGAAGGGGGCCTCGATCAGCCCGGCCATCACGGCATTGGGCACGTTGCCGACGCCCGATTGCAGCGGCAGCAGCCCGCGCGGCAGACGGCCCTGTTTCACCTCGTTTCCGAGGAAGTCGAGGATATGGCCGGCAATCGCCTCGGCCACCGCGTCGGGGGCTGCGAAAGGCGCGTTGCGGTCGGGCGCATCGGTCTCCACCACGGCCACGACCTTCTCGAGATCGACCTCGAAATAAGGCTGGCCGATCCGGTCATCGGGTTTGACCAGCGGGATCGGGACGCGGTTCGGGGGCAGGGCGGTGCCGTAATAGATATCGTGCATCCCCTCGAGCATCGGCGATTGCCAGCGGTTCACCTCGAGGATGATCTTGTCGGCGCATTCGAGCCAGGTCTTGTTGTTGCCCACCGAGCTGGACGGGATCAGCTTGCCGTCCTCGGTGATGCCCGAAATCTCGATCACCGCGGTGTCGAGCTTGCCCAGAAACCCCATCCACGCCATCGGCGCGACTTGGCTCAGGTGCATGTCGAAATATTTCATCTGACCCTTGTTGATCCGCTCGCGCGCGATCGGGTCGGAGTTATAGGGCAGGCGAAACTCGATCCCGTCCGCTTTCGCCAGTGCGCCGTCGAGCTCGGGCCCTGTCGAGGCGCCCGACCAGATCTTCACCTTGAACGGGCGGCCAGCCGCGTGCTCGGCCTCGATCCGCGCGGCGAGCGCCATCGGCACGGCCTTGGGATAGCCCGAGCCGGTGAAGCCGCTCATGCCGATCGTCGCACCATTGTCGATCAGCTGAGCGGCTTCCTCGGCCGACATGACCTTGTGGGTCAGTCCGGCATGACGTTTGCGGACAATGCTGTTCACGCGCTCCTCCTTCGCTACTGCTCGCAGATCCGGGCGGAGCGTTGGCGAGGCGTGACCCCACCGGCCGATCCCGCCGGACCGGAAAATTCCGACGCTGATGAAAGGCTTCGAGGGGAAAGAGTCCACGTTTGTCAGGTATGCGAAAATTGCATACCGTGGTGCACATGGCGCATGGCGGATAGTGGCGGGGCGAATGGCGGCGCCCGCTCAGGCGGTCAGAAAGCCCAAGGATTGCAGCGCTTTCGCAATATCTTCGGCGGTGTAGGGCTTCAGGAGCATCTCGCCGCGGGGAAAGGCTGTGAGCAGCTCGGAATCGGCTTCATATCCGGTCGAATAAATGATCGGGACGGCACTTTCGTTGAGTGCGCAGGCCGCTTCGAGCGAGGTCTCACCACCCAGATCGATATCGAGAAGCGCGAGTGCGGGACGAAGCCCTGTCCGGATGCGCTCCATCGCGTCGCTCAACGTGGCGCAGACGACAACGTCGAGCGCGCCGAACTCGGACAGCATGGCCGCAGCATCATAGGCGACGATCATCGCATCTTCGAGCACGAGTGCGATCCCGTCGATCCGGGGAAGGGCGGGCGTGATCATCCGTGTACTCTTTCGCTTTCGAGGGAAACTTCCGAGCCAGGCCCGCAGAAGTCCTGAACCATTTTGCGATTCACCGTTACACCATGTCCGGGGAGGACCGGACGCAACTCCTTCTGCGCCCCGACCGGGGCAAAGTCATTTAACTATGACATAGGACTCGCGGAAAAGGGGAATTCGCGCAACTGCCTGCGGGGCGTTGATTTTCGCCTGTTTCGGCGAAGCATTCAGCGATTGCGCCGGGCTCCTGGCGGTATGGCGTACCTCACGATCACGGGAACCATCCCGGTGATTCCGCGTTTCGCAAATGACAAATCAACCGGAAAGAGAACGTCCTGAAATGCCCTGCAGTTGCGATCAGTGCCCCTTTGCCGAAAATACGGCCTTCGAGCGTCACGACGCAAACGAGCGTGACGCCGTTCGTGTGGCGCGCTCGGGGGAGATGCAGGTGCGCGCCGGCCATCCGATCGTGACCGAGGGCTCTGCGCCGCAACGCTTTTACACGCTCCTCGAAGGGCAGGCGATCCGGTACCGTATTCTGGAGGACGGTCGGCGTCAGGTGCTCAATTTCCTCTTTCCGGGCGACCTCATCGGGCTCCAGTCGGCGCTACTGGACGAGACGACGCATACGACCGAGGCCTTGAGTGCTGTGCGGCTGTGTGTGTTCGAGCGCAGTCAACTTTGGAGCCTTTTCGCGAAAGTGCCGCGCCGCGCGATGATGCTTACTTGGCAGGTCGCGCGCGAGGAGCACTTCCTCGGCGATGCCCTGGTCACCGTCGGTCAGCGTAGCGCGCAGGAAGCCCTGGCCTGGGCCTTCGTTACGCTTTTCGATCGCGGGGTGCAGACCGGGCTGGTGCAAAACGGCAAGATGCCCTTCCCTGTGCGCCAGCAGGATCTGGCGGATGCGCTCGGGTTGTCTTTGGTTCACACGAACAAGACCTTGGCGAAGTTGCGCGCGCAGGGCTTGGTGAAATGGTCAAGAGGAACGCTCGCGCTTCCCGATATCGAGGCGCTGGCAGAGATTGGCCTCGTGGAGCGCGAACAGATGCGGCCACGCTTCTTTCTCTGAGTGTTTCGGGTAGTTGCCGTCACGTCCTGACGGTGTAGCGACGAAAAAAATCGTCTTTTTAATCTATGACATAGCGGAATTCGTGGCTTCTTGCGATTGCTGCGGTGCCGCGAATTTCGCGCAGGCGGAAGAGGATGAGACGCGGTTTGGAAGATCTGACGAAACAGCCTGATTTCGGCTACCTTGCCGAACTGGTGACCGCGCGCCGTATCGTGGCGCCGGGAGCGAGCTGCCTGGCCGAGAGCCGGCCCTCGCTCGCGCTGATCGAATCCGGAATCGTGATGCGCTATTCGCTGCTCGAAGACGGGCGACGCCAGATCGAGGGCCTGCTGTATCCGGGCGACCTTTGCGGTCTGTGCGAAAGCGTCATCGGCGGGCGCGGCAGCTATTACGAAGCGGTGACCGCGCTCGAAATCAGCCTGCTGGATCCTGCCGACGCCCGTCTGCGCAACTGTTCGGGCGAGCATCCGGCCGAACATCTCCTGTGGCTGCTTGCGCGCGAGGTCGTGCTTCTGTCGCAGTGGATCGCCTCGGTGGGGCAGCGCAATGCGCCCGAGGGGATCGCCTGGTTCATCCACCATGTCTGGCAGCGCGCCGAAGAGGCGGGAATGATCCTGCGCAGCACCGCGCCGTTTCCCTTCTCGCAGCAGGTCGTGGCCGATGTCCTTGGCCTGTCGCTGGTCCATACCAACAAGACGATGCGGCGGTTGAGCGAGGAAGGGCTGTTTCGGATCTCGCGCGGGCGGGTACAGGTGCCCTCGCATGCTCAGCTGCGACAGGCCGCGGCTCTCTGAGAGCATTTCGAACCCGTTGATTGCGACTTAGGTCGGAGGCGATAGGGGGCGTAATGTCCTCATTTCGTTCACGCATCGCTCACGGCTGTTTCACAAGCACGAGAGAATGGGGCATTCAGACCTGTATCGAGGGAACAGATTGCAACCCCGATCCCCTTGATTCCTTGCACTTTTGACAATCTGTCGCAGACGGTTTCGCGACAGGTTGTAGTAAAAACAATTGCTTACGCGCCAAGGTGCGACATTTTGTCAAGTTCGTTTGACCTGCCTTTTCCCGCCCTAGCTCGAAAAACATCGCGCGGGACGGGAGCCCTCGCGGCTCTTCAGCCCCGCGCCAATAAGAGGGAATAGGAAAGGTATTCCGTGTTGTTCCATGACCTATACAAGCGGCCAAGCCGCTATGCTGTTCCGGCCCTGATGGCCGTGACGGCCGTGTGGCTTTCGGGCTGCGCAGAAAACGGGGTGATGACCCCGCTCGGCCCGGTGGCGGCCGGGGAACGTTCGCACCTGATCAGCTTCTTCCTGTGGATGTTGCCGATCTCTCTGCCGCTTCTGGTCGGCACGCCCTGGATCGCCCTGCGCTATCGCCGGCGCGGCGGCAAGGGCAAGTACGATCCGAACTGGTCGCACTCGGTCGCGGCCGAGACCGCGATCTGGGGTGGCGCCACGCTCACCTTCCTCATCGTCGGCTGGCTCACCTGGGGCCACGTGATGGGGGAAGATCCCTACAAGCCCACGGGCAAGGATCCGATCCATGTTCAGGTGATCGGTTCCGAATGGAAATGGATGTTCATCTATCCCGACAAGATGGCCACCGTGAACAAGCTGGTCCTGCCGCAGCACACGCCGGTCGTGTTCGACATCACCGCCACCGGCGCGATGCAGAGCTTCTGGATCCCCCGCCTGGCCGGTCAGATCTACGCGATGCCCGGCATGGGCACGAAAATGAACCTCACCACCGGCGACACGTCCGAGATCTTCGGCTTCAACAGCCAGTTCAATGGTGCGGCCTTCCCGCTCGACAAGTTCGAAGTCGATGTCGTGACGAAGGAGCAGTACGACGCCTTCCTGCAAGAGCCCAAGCATCCCTGGGCCCAGCTCGAAGCCGCGTTCAAGAAAACCGCGACCTGGTCGGGGCCCGAGCTCTTCGAGCCGCCGATGAAGGATTACTGGATGAAAGTGATGATGAACCCCTCCATCGCGACCGATGGCGGTGCCGCGATCCTGCCTGACAACTCGCCCGCCCAGAAGGCCATCGACAAGGCGATCAATCAGGATCTGCATCTTTCGCAACTCAACGGGGGCGCGCAATGAGTATCCTTGGCAGCCTTGATCTGAACGATGTCTTCATCGTTCCCTTTCTGAAGGAGCCGACGCTCTCGACCGGCATCGCCGCCGGGGCGGGGGGCATCGTGGTCCTCGGCGCGCTCGCCGTGGCGCTGCTGCTCACCGTCAAGGGCTGGTGGAAACCGCTCTGGAGTGAATGGCTCACCTCGCTCGATCACAAGAAGATCGGCGTGATGTATGTCGTACTCGCCGCGATCATGCTGATCCGCGGCGTGCTCGAGGCGGTCGTGATGCGGGCCCAGCAGGTTTCGCCCGCACCGGGCTTCCTCTCGGTCGAACACCATGCCGAGCTGTTCTCGACCCATGGCACGATCATGATCTTCTTCGTGGCGATGCCCTTCCTGACCGGCGTGATCAACGTCGTCATGCCGCTCCAGATCGGCGCGCGTGACATGGAGTTCCCCTTCATGAACGCGGTCTCGCTCTGGCTGTCGGTGGGCGGTGCCGCACTGGTCATGGCCTCGCTTGTGGTCGGTCATTTCGAAACCGGCGGCTGGACGGCCTATCCACCCTATACGGGCATCAAGCTCTCGCCGAATGAGGGGGTGGATTACTGGATCTGGTCGCTCGCGCTGACTTCGGTCGGCACGACGCTCTCGGGGATCAACTTCGCGGTGACGATCTACAAGCAACGCGCCCCAGGTATGGACCTGATGAAGATGCCGATCTTCGCCTGGACGACGCTGTGCACGGCGATCCTGATGATCTTCGCGATGATGCCGCTGACCGTGGCCTCTTTCATGCTGGCGCTTGACCGTCACGCGGGCTTCCATTTCTTCACGGCCAGCAATGGCGGGAACATGATGAATTTCGCCAACATGTTCTGGCTCTTCGGCCACCCGGAAGTCTACATCCTGATCCTGCCGGCCTTCGGTGTGTTCTCGCACGTGATCCCGACTTTCTCGGGCAAGAAGCTCTATGGCTACACCTCGCTCGTCTGGGCGACGATCGCGATCGCGGTCCTGTCCTTCACGGTCTGGGTGCACCACTTCTTCACCATGGGCCAGACGGCAAACCTCAACGCCATCTTCGGCATCGCCACGATGACGATCGGTGTGCCGACCGGCGTGAAGGTCTTCAACTGGCTGCTGACGATGTGGCGTGGCAAGCTGCGCTTCTCGACGGCGATGCTGTTCTCGGCGGGCTTCATGTTCACCTTCGTCATCGGTGGGATCACGGGCGTCATGCTCGCCAACCCGACGATCGACTTCGCGACGCATAACTCGCTGTTCCTGGTGGCGCACTTCCACAACATGCTCATCCCGGGCCTGTTGTTTGGCATGTTCGCGGCCGTGAACTACTGGTTCCCGCTCGCCTTCGGCTTCCGCCTGGACGAGACCTGGGGACGCCGGAGCTTCTGGTTCTGGATGATCGGCTTCTACCTCGCCTTCATGCCGCTCTATGCGATCGGTCTGATGGGCGCGCCGCGCCGCATGGCTTTCTTCACCGATCCGGCCTATTTCCCCTGGCTCGTTGTCGCGATGATCGGGGCGCTGTGCGTGCTCGCGGGTCTGACCTCGCAAGTCATCCAGATCTGGGTCTCGGTGAAGAACCGCGAAAGCCTGATGGTGCCTGCGGGCGATCCCTGGGATGGCCGTGGCCTCGAATGGTCGCTGGGCTGCCCGGTGCCGGAATACGACTTCACCACCGTTCCGCACATCACCTCGCGTGAGCCCTGGGTCGATGCGAAAGCCGCCGGCAAGCGCGTGATGGATCCGACCGAGTTCGTCGACATCCACCTGCCCAAGCCGACCGGCATGCCGATCCTCGTGGCTGGCGTGGCGACGGTGGGCGCGTTCGCCCTGATCTTCGAGATGTGGCTGATCGCGGCGGTATGCTTCGTGGCGATGTGGGTGCTGGTGCTGATCCGCTCCTACGACACCGATTGGGAAGAAACCATCACCGCCGAGGAACTGCGCGAGGGCTACGAAGCCCATAAGCGCCTCGTCGAAACCACGCCGAAAGTGTCGCTCGACGATGAATTCACCTCGAAAAATCGCGGTCTGATCCTGGAGGAAGCGGTATGAGCGCAACGATGACCAATACGGGGGCGGCGGGTCACTCCGCCCCCCACGATCACGGCCACCACGACAAGACGAGCACGGTGATCTTCGGCTTCTGGATCTTCCTGATGTCGGATCTCATCGCCTTCTCGCTTATGATCGCGAACTACGCCGATGCCGAATGGCACGGCATCGCGAACGGGCCGAGCCCGCATGAGCTGTTCAGCCTTGGCCTGCCCACGATCGAGACCATGGCGCTGCTGATCTCGACCTTCACCTTCGGCCTTTGCACGTTGGGGATGAAATACGGCGCCTCGATGAAGCGCACGGTCGGTTGGCTGGTGCTGACGCTGGCGCTTGGCGCGATCTTCCTCGGCATCGAACTCTACGAGTTCCACGAGTTCTGGACCGAGGGCAACACGCCGCAGGTGTCGGGCTTCCTGACCGCGTATTATTCGTTGGTCGGGCTGCACGGTCTGCACGTCACCTCGGGCATCATCTGGGGGATCATCCTGATGGTCCAGATGAAGCATTTCGGGATGAATGACCTGCTGAAATCGCGCCTCGTGCGGCTGGGCCTGTTCTGGCACATGCTCGACATCGTCTGGATCGCTCTGTTCACCAAAGTCTACCTGATGGGGGTGCTGTCATGAGCCATATCAATTCCGACAAGGGCATGGACTCGGGCGAATACAAGCACGCGATGGCGCGCTATGTCTGGGGCTTCGCGCTCTCGGTGGTGCTCACGCTGGCAGGTGTCGTGATCGCCGGTGGCGGGGTGTTCGGGGCGTCGCTCGCCTGGAGCATCGTCGGCATCCTCGCCATCGCGCAGCTCGTCATCCAGTTCTGGGCTTTCATGCACGTGGACCTGTCGCAAGATGCGCGCCCGGATCTCTATCTGGTGATGTTCACCTTCGTGATCATCATCCTGATGGCCGCGGGCACCGTCTGGGTTCTGGCCGATCTGGCGAGCCGCATGGGCATGGGCGCGGGCGGCATGACCGGGATGTAAAACCCAAGAAGGGCAGGGCTCAGAGACCTGCCGAGCAGAAAAGACGAACGCGGGCAGGGGAACTGCCCGCGTTTTTTTGTGGTCTGGGGCTTGCCGCGGGAAGAGCCGATGGCCTGCGTTACTCTAACCGGGATCTCAGACCACTCCGCTGGTGCTTCCTCGACGCCCAGGGAGCATCGACTGGCCAAGATGACACCGTCGTCGGGCCGTGTCGGCAAGGGTGGCGTCGGCTTCCGCCCTCCCAAGGTTTCGTCGTTCCAGCACGGGCTCGGATGATCCATGGCGGAGCATGCCGCGCCGGTGAGGTCGCGATGCCCGCGCACGCCCGGTGCCCGCCTGCGCCGCGCCGCAGGTCAGCAAAGGCTGGGCGAGAACGTAGGATTTCGTAAATCTTGATGCGACAGAAAGTCACGTAAGCTTCACGATATGTCGCATGTCCGTGATACGATCGTTCACGCTAAGGAAAGTGTACTGCCTGAAAGCTTAGCCTATCGGAGTGCTGATGAGACAGACCGCGTTGCGGATCACGGCAATCGTCTCGACCGTGATTTGGGCCCAGTTTCCTGCTTACGCCCAGGAAAGCTCGGCCGGGGAGGAGACGCCCGCACTCGGCGCCCAGTCGAAGCCCGACGCTTCGAAGGCCGCCCATATGAGCGATCCGGTGAAAGATCTCACTGCGGATCACTCGAAATTCGACATTCTCAAGGGGCCTTTCGCCTCTGGTTCGGAAGTGACCGCGGCCTGCCTGTCGTGCCACACCGAAGCGGGCAATCAGGTCATGCATTCGGTGCACTGGAAATGGGAGTACCAGAACGAGGTCACCGGCCAGACGCTCGGCAAGGCGCATGAGATGAATGCGTTTTGCGGCAACGTCGCCTCGAACGAGGTGCGCTGCACGAGCTGTCACACGGGCTATGGCTGGACCGATGTGCGCCAGCCGATGCCGGACGACCCGACCAAGGTTGACTGCCTCGTGTGCCATGACAAATCGGGCCAGTACACCAAACAGGACAACCTCGCCGGCGAACCGCCGCTCGAGCCGGTCGCGGAAGGTGCCAAGACGATCACCGGTGCAACGGCGACAGCCGTCGATCTGGTGAAGGCCGCGCTTTCGGTCGGTCCGCCTCCCGGGCGCGACAATTGCGGCAACTGCCACTTCTATGGCGGCGGCGGCGACAACGTGAAGCATGGCGATCTCAGCTCGGCGCTGTTCAACCCTGCGCGCGATGTCGACGTGCACATGTCCCCTGACGGCGAGAACTTCGCCTGCGAGACCTGCCACGTCTCGGACAAGCACGTCTTCGAGGGCTCGCGCTACGAGACCGATGTCGTGGACCCGCATCCCGATCGCATGGCGGGCTCGGCCCATGATGCGGCGGCCTGCCAGTCGTGCCACACCGACACGCCGCATAAAGGCCCCAATCCGCTGATCGCGGCCAAGCTCAACGACCATACCGATACGCTCGCCTGTCAGACCTGCCACATCCCGAGCTTCGCGCGCGGCGGCGTCGCCACGAAGACGGTCTGGGACTGGTCGACGGCGGGCAAACTCAAGGACGGCAAGCCCTATCACGAAGAGGGTTTCACCCAGTCCGACGGCAAGCAATTGCACACCTACATGTCGCAAAAGGGCGATTTCGAATGGGGTGAGAACGTCACGCCCTATTACGCCTGGTCGAATGGCGAGATGACCTACACCCTGCCCGAAGAGAAGATCGACCCCACGAAAGTCGTCGAGATCAACAAGATCGGCGGCAATCCGGGCGGCGAAGACAGCCGGATCTTCCCCTTCAAGCGCATGGTCGGCACGCAAGCCTATGACAAGCAGCGTGACGTGCTTCTCTACAACCACGTCTACGGGCCCGGCGACGGCACCGCGCTGTGGTCCTATTTCGACTGGGAGAAATCGCTCCAGGCTGGGATGGACTATGTCGGTCTCGAATATTCGGGCGATTTCGGCTTCGTGCATACCTACATGTACTGGCCGATCACCCATATGGTCGCGCCCAAGGAAGACGCGCTGGTCTGCGAGAGCTGCCACGCGCAGGACGGCCGCATGGCCAATCTCGCCGGTATCTACGTGCCGGGCTCCGGGATCAATCTCGGCGGCAAGCTCGGGCTCGCGGTGTTCCTGCTGGCGCTGCTGGGCGTGCTCGGGCATGGGGCGCTGCGCGTGATCAGTCGCGGCAAGAACAAGGGAGGCCACCATGGCTGAGCATTGCGTCAAGGTTTACAGCCGATTCAACCGGCTCTGGCACTGGTCGCAGGTCGGCTCGATCATGCTGCTGTTCTTCACCGGCGCGCGGCTTCTGGGCCTGCACACGATCATGCCCTTCGGGCTTGCGGTCATGGTGCATACGGTGGTGGCGCTGGCGCTGTTGCTGCTCTGGGCCTTCGCGACCTTCTGGCTCTTCACCACGGGGGGCTACAAGCAGTTCATCCCGCGTCTGGCGGGCATGTGGGAGGTCGGGCGCTTCTATGCCTATGGAGTATTCAAGGGCGAAGAGCATCCTTACGTGAAAAGCTACGAGCGGCGTCACAACCCGCTCCAGGCCGCGTCCTATTTCGCGCTCAAGATGATGCTCTTTCCGGCGATCTGGATCTCGGGACTGGCCTATCTGAGCTACGGCTTCTGGGACCACCTCGACGGTGGATCGTTCTGGCTGGAGATCATCGCGAATTTCCACGTCCTCGCCGCCTTCGCGATCGCGAGCTTCGTGGTGATCCACGTCTACCTGCTGACGATCGGCCATGGGTTCCGCCAGCACGTGCGCCCGATGGTTTCGGGCTACGAGAAGGTGGAGCTCACGCCGGAGGCCGAGGCCTATTTCCGTCAACAGGGCCGCCTGCTCGACTGAGCGTTTCCGAACGCAGATCACTGAGAAGGCCCCCGGATTTCCGGGGGCCTTTTCGTTTTGCAGACCCCGTGGAGAAGGCGACGAGATCGGTCGCCGGATGTCGGCAGATCGGGACGGGGAGGGGGCGCTTGCCCCCGTCGCCGGAGGGCGACAAATCATGATCGGGGAGGGGGTGCCGCCTCCGTCGCCGGAAGGCGACAAATCATGACCGAGCAGGGGGCTCTGCCCCCGTCGCGCTTGCGCGCGCCTCCCCCGAGATATTTGGGTCAAGAAGAAGGGGGGCGTGTCGTGGGTGGACGAGACGTTCTCGCAGAGGGGCTCCGATGGTTTGCGCGATACTCGGCAATGGGTGCGGAGCCCCCCGGGAGGCTGCTTACTTTGCGATCCGGTCGAGGATGCGCGCCCAGGAGCGGATGCCTTTGTGGAAGCTCTTCACGTCGTATTTCTCGTTCGGCGAGTGGATCGCGTCGTCATCATTGGCAAAACCGACGAGCATAGCATCCATGCCCAGGATCGACTTGAAGTAATAGCCGATCGGGATCGAGCCGCCCATGCCGACGATCACCGCCTCGCGGTTCCATTCGTCCGAGAGCGCCTGGCGGGCGGCCTCGAATTCAGGGCGCGAGGTGTCCATTACCGAGGCGGGGGCGCCGTCGAGATCATTGTCCCAGGTGACGGTCGCATCGACTGGCAGGCGGTCTTCGACATGTTTGCGCAGCTTGCGGCGGATCTCGGCGGGATCCATGTCGCCCACGAGGCGGCAGGTGATCTTGCAATGCGCCTCGGCCGGGATCACGGTCTTGGAGCCCGCGCCCTGATAGCCGCCCCAGAGCCCGTTGATCTCGAGGGTCGGGCGCGCCCATTGCTGTTCGAGTGTGGTGTAGCCGGTCTCGCCATGCGCGACCGTCATGCCGGCGTGGTCGAGATACTCTTTTTCATCGAAACCGCAGGTCTTCCAGGCGTCCAGCTGCTCGGGCGGGACTTCGTGCACGCCTTCGTAGAAGCCTTCGACGGCGACGCGGCCCTTTTCATCGTGGAAGCTCGCGATGATCTTGGAAATCTCGCGCAGCGGGTTGAGCGCGGGACCGCCGTAATGGCCCGAATGCAGATCGATGCGCGGCCCGTGCAGCGTGAATTCGTCCTTGAGCATCCCGCGCAAGCTGCCCGCGATCGAGGGCACACCGGGCGAGACCATCGAGGTATCACAGATCAGCGCCAGATCGCAGGTCAGCTCGTCGCGATTGGCCTCCATGAAGGGAACGAGCGAGGGAGAGCCCGATTCCTCTTCGCCCTCGAGGAAGATCGTGAGATTGCCGGGCAGGGCGCCGTTCACGGCCTTGTAGGCGCGGCAGGCCTCGATGAAGGTCATCAGCTGGCCCTTGTCGTCCGAGGCGCCGCGGGCACGAATGACCTTGCCGTTCGGCGTGTCTTGCAATTCCGGCTCGAAGGGCGGGGTCTTCCACAGCTCCAGCGGGTCCACCGGCTGCACGTCATAATGGCCGTAGAACAGCAGACGCGGGCCGTCGCCTTGCGAATGCGCCACCACCATCGGATGGCCGGGCGTCTCCCGCAGACTGGCGTCGAAACCCAACGATTCCAGTTCCTTGACCAGCCACTCGGCGGCGTCCCTGGTCTCGGCCATGTAAGCCGGATCGGTCGAGATCGAGCGGATCCGCAGCAATGCGAAAAGCCGCTCCATCGCGGCGTCCAATCCGGTGTCGATCTCGGTGAGAACCTCGTTCAATGCCATTGCAGGCCTCCTTTGTTTTGGCCAGAGCCTAGGGCTGTGCGCGGCACTGTCCAGAGGGGCTGACGCGAGGGCGGGACAAATTGTGAAAACTGAATGTTTGCTTTTAATGTCTCTTTGCGACATTTTGGCCCTTCAGGGAGAGGAATTTGACATTTATCAATGTCGCGCATTGCGTCGCCCGGTAGGGCAGACCTAGCGAACAGTCATGCAAGGGAAGTACGAGATGGATTACGACCGCGCACTCGATCAGGCGATTGGCAAGCTGCACGAGGAGGGCCGCTACCGCGTCTTTATCGATATCGAGCGTGAGAAGGGCAATTTTCCGCACGCGGTCTGGACCAAGCCGGACGGGTCGAAGCAGGATATCACCATCTGGTGCGGCAACGACTATCTGGGCATGGGGCAGCACCCGGTCGTGCTCAACGCGATGCATGAGGCGCTCGATGCGACCGGTGCGGGCTCGGGCGGGACGCGCAACATCTCGGGGACCACGGTTTACCACAAGCGGCTGGAGCGCGAGATCGCGGATCTGCACGGGAAAGAGGCGGCGCTGGTCTTCTCCTCGGCCTATATCGCCAATGACGCGACGCTGAGCACGCTGCCGAAGCTGTTCCCCGGCCTGATCATCTATTCCGACGAGCTGAACCACGCCTCGATGATCGAGGGCATCCGCCGCAATGGCGGGGCCAAGCGCGTCTTCCGTCACAACGATGTGGCCCACCTGCGCGAGCTTCTGGCCGCCGATGATCCGGCAGCGCCGAAGCTGATCGCCTTCGAGTCGGTCTATTCGATGGATGGCGATTTCGGTCCGATCTCGGAGATTTGCGATCTCGCCGAGGAATTCAACGCGCTGACCTATCTCGACGAGGTGCACGCGGTGGGCATGTACGGCCCGCGCGGCGCCGGTATCGCCGAGAAGCTGCGCGAGATGCATCGCATCGACATCTTCAACGGCACGCTGGGCAAGGCGTTCGGCGTCTTTGGCGGCTATATCGCGGCGTCTGCCAAGATGGTCGATGCCGTGCGCTCCTACGCGCCGGGCTTCATCTTCACCACGTCCCTGCCGCCGGCGATCGCCGCGGGTGCCGCCGCCTCGATCGCCTTCCTCAAGACCGCGGGGGGGCAGGAGCTGCGCGACAAGCAGCAGCTGCATGCGAAGATCCTCAAGATGCGCCTGAAAGGCATGGGGATGCCGATCATCGACCACGGCTCGCATATCGTGCCGGTCATCATCGGCGACCCCAAGCACACCAAGGCGCTCTCGGATATGCTGCTGGAAGAGTTCGGCGTCTATGTTCAGCCGATCAACTTCCCGACCGTGCCGCGCGGGACGGAGCGTCTGCGCTTCACCCCCTCGCCGGTGCACGATACGGGCATGATCGACGGGCTGGTGAAGGGCATGGACGCGCTCTGGTCGCGCTGTGAGCTAAATCGCGCCGAAGCCTCGGCGTGAACTCAATCGGCGCGTGCGCGCCTCTCTGGCTTGTGATAGGTCTTTCTTAATCGAAACGGGTAACGCCCGCGAATCGAGACTGGCGAAAAAAGGCAGGGACAGGCGGCATGATCGGGCGGAGGGCTAAACCTTCGACGCAGGACGAACTCAAACCCAAAGGGTTTGACGATTTCGAGCTGCGCCTAGGTGATGTGATGCGCGGCGAGCGGGCAACGCTCGCCAAATCGCTCCTCGACGTCCAGCGTGAACTCCGCATCAAGGCCGCCTATATCGCCGCCATCGAGAGCTGTGATGTCGAGGCGTTCGATACGCCCTCCTTCATCGCGGGTTATGTGCGTTCCTATGCGCGCTATCTCGGGCTCGACCCGGAATGGGCGTTCCAGCGGTTCTGCGCCGAGGCTGGCTATTCGCCCGCCCATGGCATGTCCGAAGCCGCCTCCGGTCCCAAGCCGCAGCGCCACCCGAAAGATGTGGCCGAAGCCCTCGCGAATCCGGCTTTCGTTCCGAAGAAGGAATCTCTTCTTGCCAAGATCGAGCCGCGCGCGGTCGGGGCGCTGATGGTGCTTGCGCTGATTGCGGGCGGTATCGGCTATGGCGGCTGGACGGTTCTGCAAGAGGTCCAGCGCGTACAGCTCGCCCCGGTCGATCAGGCCCCGGGCGTGGTGGCCGATCTCGATCCGCTCGACTCGGTCGAGGAGGGCCCGCAGATGGCTCAGGCCGACGACACCTTGCCCGTGATCGCCCAACCCGAGCGGACGAGCCGTATCTACCGTCCGGCGGTGCTCGACGCGCCGGTGCTGATCTCGCGCGACGGGCCTATCGCCTCGATCGATCCGAACGCGACCGGCGCGCTGGCAGGGACAGGCATGGGCGCTGCCGCCCCGGCTCTTACCCCGAGCCTTGCCTCGATGACCCCGACAAACTCGGCTGCGCCGCAGATTGCCTCCGTGGCTGGCCCCGAGAACGCGATCCAGTCCGCCGTCGCCAAGGCGCTCGGCGCGGACAAGCCCGAGGTCGTCGTGATGGCCGTGCGCCCGTCCTGGGTGCGGATCAACTCGGCCGATGGTTCGACCATCTTCGAGAAGGTCATGGATGCGGGCGAGCGCTATGTGCTGCCCAAGCTCGAAGAGCCCGCGTCGATGCGCACGGGCGAATCCGGCGCGATCTATTTTGCGGTCAACGGCGTGACCCATGGCCCGGTCGGCAAGCGCGGCGAGGTGACCAAGAACATCACGCTTTCGCCCGAGCATCTCGATGAAAGCTACCCGGTGGCCGATCTCAACCAGGATAAGGATCTTGCGAAGATGATCGCCGTGGCCGATGCGGGCGATACCGCAGCCCCCGCCGCCGATCCGCAATAAGCCCCGACCCGATCGGTCGCAGTCACGATCCAGCCCGGCCCGTTGCACAGCAGCGGGCCTTCGCCTATCAGAGAGGCGAAACCCGCGAAGGAGCGTTCACGATGTCTCTCAACCCGGTCCGCCCGTGGCGCAACATCTACCGCCGCAAATCCCGTCAGATCATGGTCGGCAACGTGCCGGTCGGGGGCGATGCACCGATCTCGGTGCAGACGATGACCAATACCGACAGCTCGGATGTCCGCGCGACGCTTGAGCAGGTGATCCGCGCCGCCGATGTGGGCGCCGATATCGTGCGCGTCTCGACGCCCGATGAATCGAGCACCCGCGCGCTCAAGGAGGTCTGCCGCGAAAGCCCGGTGCCGATCGTGGCCGACATCCATTTCCACTACAAACGCGCCATCGAGGCGGCGGAGGCGGGGGCGGCCTGCCTGCGCATCAACCCCGGCAATATCGGCGACGAGAAGCGCGTGGCCGAGGTCGTGCGTGCGGCCAAGGATCACGGCTGTTCGATCCGCATCGGCGTGAACGCCGGGAGCCTCGAGAAACACCTGCTGGAGAAATACGGCGAGCCATGCCCCGAGGCGATGGTCGAGTCTGCGATGGATCATATCCGCATTCTCGAGGATCACGACTTTCACGAATACAAGATCTCGGTGAAGGCCTCGGATGTGTTCCTCGCCGCCGCTGCCTATCAGGGCATTGCAGAGGCCACGGACGCGCCGATCCACCTTGGCATCACCGAAGCAGGCGGGCTGATGGCGGGCACGGTCAAATCCGCGATCGGGCTCGGGAACCTGCTCTGGATGGGCATCGGCGACACCCTGCGCGTTTCGCTCTCGGCCGATCCGGTCGAGGAGGTGAAGGTCGGTTTCGAGATCCTCAAGTCGCTTGGCCTGCGCACACGCGGCGTCCAGATCATCTCTTGTCCGTCCTGCGCGCGTCAGGGGTTCGACGTGATCAAGACCGTCGAGGCGCTCGAAAAGCGGCTCGAACATATCAAGACTCCGATGAGCCTGTCGATCATCGGCTGCGTGGTGAACGGTCCCGGCGAGGCTCTGATGACCGATATCGGTTTTACCGGCGGCGGGGCCGGATCGGGCATGGTTTACCTCGCAGGCAAGCAGGATCACAAACTCTCCAACGACCAGATGATCGACCATATCGTTGAAATCGTTGAGAAAAAGGCGGCCGAGATAGAGGCCGAGCAAGCCGCCGCGGAATAGGCGGATACACGCCGGGGTCTGTCGGAACCCCTCTCTTCACGGGCTCGTGATCACGTTTTTGAGGAACGGATCCGGGCCCGACTTCATTTCGATCCTCACAGACTGAAAGCGGCCGCCCACATTGGCGGTCAGGGTAGAAACGGAGGAAATTCCATGACCCGTAAACTCGGTATCGTTCTCGCGGCTGCGGCCAGCACGACCTTTCTCACCGGCGCGGCATTCGCCCAGTCCAATCCGCCGCTGATGGCGACCGCCCAGGGCGCGTTCGAGCTCCATTCGGGTGCGGCCCCGCAATCCATGGTCATCGAGACCGTCGAGGCAGGCTCGACCGTGATGGTCGAAGGGTGCCTTCCCGATGGCGTGACCTGTAAGGTCAATGTCGATGGCAAGCCCGGCTGGGCGCCGGCGGCCGCTCTCGGGGTGATGGTTGACGGTCAGGTTGCGCTTCTGTCGAGTGCTCCCCAGACGGTGACGATCAAACAGATCGAAGTGCCCGCCGATACGGCCAACAAGGATGGTCAGGGCGCGGCTGCTGTCGCTGGCGCTGCGGCCGGTGGTGCCGCTGGTGCGGCCCTGGGTGGTCCGGTCGGCGCGGTGATCGGTGCTCTGGTCGGCTCGGCCTCCGTCGGGGCTGCCGCCAAACCGGAACCCGCGACCATCACCTGGGTCGAGAAGCACCCGGTCGCCCCCGTCTACCTGACCGGCGATCTGGAACCCGGCGTCGTGGTGCCCGACGTGGTGGCGCTGACCCCGGTGCCCGACAGCACCTATTCCTACGTCAACATCAACGACAAGACCGTCTTCGTGAACCCCGATACCCGCGCGGTCGTCTATGTCGTCCCCGCCCAGTAAAGGGCAGATATGAGAACGGAAAAGCCGGCGCACCCTCGCGCCGGCTTTTTCATGCTCCGGGCTTCATGCTTCGAAAGCGGGATGTTGTGTCGCGTTGGCGGATCGGGTCGGGAAATCGGGGCGCTGCGCCCGTCGCAGAATGGCGACAATCAAGTTCGGTCAGGGGGCGCTGCCCCCGTCTCCTGCGGAGACTCCCCCGAGATATTTGGGTCAAGAAGAAGCGGGTTTCTCTTCTTCTTGATGAAAATATCTCGGGGGTGATGGCCGAAGGCCAGAGGGGGCAGCGCCCCCTTTTTCGGGTTGTCGAATGAACGACGCCGCCCGGAGGCGGCGTTGGGTAATCTTCGGAGGTGGCCTGGATCAGGCGCCCCAGTGGCGGACCGGGCCGCAATCCATATGCACGAAGTTCGAGCGCGAGTACTTGCCGACGCCGCCGGCGTGGCAGGCGCTCGCGGCTTTGAACATCTGGCTCACCGAGCGCGATTTCAGGCGCAGATCGGTGGCCTGACCCTTCATGTGCAGCGAGTTCTTCGCCACACCCTTCGAGTGCGAGCGCAGCATCGCGTTGGTCTTCGGCGAGCGGTAGCCCGACAGCAGCATATAGGGCTCGTTCACATCCATCAGGTTGTGGGCGGCGGCCGCGATGTCGATGGTGCGAGCGTCGATGGTCTTGATCTGGTTGGTGCGCCAGTCGCGCGCGAAATAGGAGATCTCTTTCAGAGCGTCCGGGATATATTCGCCCTCGATCCAGTAGACGGTGTCGAGGCTTTCGCCGGTTCGGCCGTTATACATCCGGATCCGTCGAATGTCGCCTGCACCCTTCAGAAGACCGAAAGCGTTGCTCATGGTCGGCGCTGCCGTCACCATGGTCGCGGCAAATGCACCCAAAAGGCCGCGCCGGGAGATCGTCGTCATCGCAAAAATCCTGTGTTCGCCTGTCTCTCGATTTTCTTCCGCCCTGTACCGGGCGGCTACATCGACTTGTTAACCCCATAACATGAGATTGTTATGGCATAGCGACTTCTCTGGATAAAGAATCGATTTGCCACAGAGGGGCGCGCGCCCGGAAAATCGGCAAGAATCTGCTCGTTCCATTGGCGTTTGCCTCTCTCGCAGGCTGTTGCGGCGTTGCATCTCTCGGCTGATCTTTTGATCGGGGGCCGGGGCGGAGGCTGGCGGTGCCAAAGCTTGTCTGGACAGCAGCGGTGAAGTCTGGAAATTCTGGAGGAGATTTCAGGTTTTGTGCGGGTAGGGGTTTATGACGGTATTTCTCCGATCGATGGGTCTGGCGGTTTCGCTCACGGGGCTGGCGATGACGGCCGGGGCGCAGGGCACGGCTCAGATCGCCGCGCAGGGGGCGATGTCGCCGCTGACCGGGGTCGAGCTGTCGGGGTTTACACAGGCCGTCGCCGAAGCCGCATCACAAACGCCTGCGCTGGCCGCGTTTTACGCCGCGCGCGATTATCGCCCGATCTGGACGTCTGAAGCGGACGCGGAACGGCGCGCGGCCTTCCTGCGCGCGCTCGACGTGTCGGACCTGCAGGGCTTGCCCAAGGCTCATTACGCTCCCGACGCGCTGCGGGCCGATTTCGCCTCCGTTCAGTCCGAACGCCAGCGCGGCCTGCTCGAGGTGAAACTGAGCAAGGTTTTTCTCGATTACGCCCATGACGTGTCGCATGGCGTGCTCGAGCCACATAAGGTGATCGCGGATATCAAGCGCGAGCCGCATCGCAGCGATCCGCAGGCGCGCATCGCGGGGTTCGCAGCCTCCGGCAATCCCGCGCTCTTCCTGCGCGAGCTGGCACCGCAGATGCCGCAATATGCCCAGTTGATCAAGGCGCGGCTCGATCTCGAGGCAGAGATCGCGGCGGGCGGCTGGGGCCCGGCGGTTCCCGGCAAGAAACTTGAGCCCGGCGATACCGGCGAAGCGGTCATCGCGCTGCGCGACCGGCTTCAGGCGATGGGCTATCTCGGGCGCTCGGCCTCGGCGAGCTATGACGGCGAAATCCAGAAAGCCGTGCAGGCCTTTCAGGCCGATCAGGGGCTGAGCCCTGACGGAATCGCGGGGGCGGGCACGCTGACGGAAATCAATCGCTCGCCGGAAGAGCGGATGAAATCGATCCTCGTCGCTCTCGAACGCCTGCGTTGGATGAATGGCACCGATTTTTCGGGGCGCTATATCTGGGTGAACATCACCGATTTCTCGGTCCGGGTGATCGACGATGGAAAGACGACCTTCCGCTCGGTGACGGTGGTGGGGCAGAACAGTTCGGACCGGCGCACCCCCGAATTCTCCGACGAGATGGAGATGATGGTCATCAACCCGACCTGGAATGTTCCGCGCTCGATCGTGACGAAGGAATACCTGCCCCAGATGAAGCGCAATCCGAACGCGGCGGGCCAGTTGCAGCTGATCGACTCGCGCGGGCGCGTGGTGCCGCGCGGCGCCGTGAATTTCTCGGCCTATAATGCGAAGAACTTTCCCTTCGCGATGAAACAGCCGCCCTCGAGCCGCAATGCGCTGGGGCTGGTGAAATTCCTGTTTCCGAATCCCTGGAATATCTACCTGCACGACACGCCTTCGAAGTCGCTGTTCCAGAAAGAGACCCGTGCCTTCAGCCATGGCTGTATCCGGGTGGGGGATCCCTTCGATCTGGCCTATGTGCTGCTTGGCGCGCAAAGCAACGATCCGCAGGCCGAATTCAAGCGCATCCTGAACACGGGTCGCGAGACCACGGTGCCTTTGAAAAAGCATGTTCCGGTGCACCTGGTCTATTACACCGCCTGGCCGACGGCCTCGGGCCATGTCGAATACCGGCGCGATGTCTATGGGCGCGATGCGACCCTGTTCCAGGCACTTGAGCAGGCCGGGGTGGAATTGGCGGCGCAGGACAGCTAAATCTCTGGCGAACGGGGCGCAATGCCCCGCAAGCCACGAGAGGATCGGCAATGTCCCAGACCATCGAGCAAATCGCGAAGGCGCTTGAGGCGACGGCCGAGGGCGATCTGTCGATCGCGGTCACCGGGGCGTCCGAGCCTGCAAGCGCCACCCCGGATCAGCTTGCGCTGGCGATGAGCGAGAAATATGCCGAAGGGCTGCGCAGCGGTCAGGCACGGGCGGCGCTGCTTTGGGAGGGCGCGGACTGGCGCAGCTACGGGCTGGAGGCGGCGATTTTCGTCACACGGCCGCGGCTCGCGATGGCGGGGCTGTCGAAAGCCTTCGACCCCGGTCCCGTAGTCGCCCCCGGCGTCCATCCGAGCTGCGTGATCGATCCTTCCGTCGAGATTGGTGAAGGCGCGGCGATCGGGCCGTTCACGGTGATCGGCAAGGGCGTGACCATCGGGCCGAATGCCCGCATCGTGGGGCAGGTCACGATTGCCGAAGAGGCGCGGATCGGAGCGGATGCGCTGATCTATCCCGGCGCGCGGATCGGGGCGCGGGTGGTGATCGGCGATCGCTTCATCTGCCAGCCCGGCGCGGTGATCGGTTCGGACGGGTTTTCCTTCGTGACGCCCGAGCCCTCGGGGGTTGAAGAAATTCGCACAACCCTCGAACAACGCACGGAAATCACCGAGCAGAAATGGACCCGTATCCATTCGCTCGGAACCGTCGAGATCGGGGACGATGTCGAGATCGGCGCCAATGCCTGTATCGACCGTGGCACGGTGCGCGCGACCGCGATCGGCTCGGGCAGCAAGCTCGATAACATGGTCCATATCGGCCATAATGTGCAGGTGGGCGAGGATTGCCTGCTCTGCGGTCAGGTCGGCATCGCGGGCTCGACGAAGATCGGCGACCGGGTGGTGCTGGCGGGGCAATGCGGCGTGTCCGACAATATCATCGTCGGCGATGACGTGATCGCGGCAGGCGGCACCAATATCTACACCAACGTCCCCAAGGGGCGCACGATCTGGGGCAGCCCGGCGGTGAAGATGGAAACGCAGCTAGAGATCAACAAATCGCTGCGGCGTCTGCCAAGATTGTTTGGACAAATCGCCGAGCTTCGGGAAACTGTTACGAAGCTCACGCAGAAAGGCGGCACGGAGTAACGCCACAGATGAGGCCAGACGTGCAGGACCAGGTTTTCTCGATCATCGCTCGCGAAGCCCTTCGCGATCCCAGTGAACTGAGCGCCGAGATGACGCTCGAAGAGCTCGGCCTCGACAGCCTCGGGCTCGTCGAGGTGATCTTCGCCATCGAAGAGACGTTCGACGTCTCGGTGCCCTTCAACGCCAATGAGCCCGCCGCGACCCAATTCGACATGTCCTCGGTCGGTGCGATCGTGACGGCGGTCGAGCGCCTGATCACGGGTGACAGCCCCTCCAGCGCCGTCGCCTGATGCGACGGGTAGTGATCTCGGGGGCAGGCACGATCAATGCGCTTGCCGAAGGGGTCGCGCAGACGCAGGCCGCGATGGAAGCGGGGCGCTGCGCGATTGGGGATCTCGAGTTTCGCGACGTCGAACGGCTGAGCATCCGCATCGGTGCGCAGATCAAGGGCTATGACGCGAGCGCGCGCTTTACCGCGCAGGAACTCGCGCTTTACGACCCGTTCACTCAATATGCGCTGATCGCGGGTGCCGAGGCGATGGCGCAGGCGGGGCTGGAGCGCGCGCCCGACCCAAACCGCTGGGGCTGTATCATCGGCTCGGCAGGTGGCGGGCACACGACCGCGAACAACGCCTATCGCGCGGTCTTTGCCGAAGGGAAGAACCGGGTCCACCCGCTGACCGTGCCGAAGCTGATGGGCAATGCGGCGCCGTCGCATCTCGCGATCCGCTTCGGGCTTCAGGGGCCGAGTTTCACCGTATCCACGGCCTGCGCGAGCTCCAACCACGCGATCGGGCTGGCCTTTCAGATGGTGCGCTCGGGCATGGTCGAGGGGATGCTCGCGGGCGGGGCCGAGGCGATGCTGAATTTCGGTGGGCTCAAGGCCTGGGAAGGGCTGCGCGTGATGTCGCCCGATGGCTGCCGCCCGTTCAGCGCTTCGCGCAACGGGATGGTGCAGGGCGAGGGAGCGGGCGTCTTCGTGATCGAGACGTTCGAAAACGCGCAGGCTCGTGGGGCGGAACCGCTCGCGGAGATTGCAGGTTTCGCGATGACCTCGGATGCGACCGATGTGGTGATGCCCTCGCTCGATGGCGCTGCGGCGGCGATCTCGGGGGCGTTGGCCGATGCCGGGATGGCGCCCGAGGAAGTCGGTTATATCAATGCGCATGGGACGGGGACGGCGGCGAATGACAGGATCGAGACGGCAGCGATCCGTCAGGTCTTTGGTCCGTCAGCCGAGAATGTGCCGATCAGCGCGACCAAGGCGATGCACGGTCATTGCATCGGCGGGACCGGCGCTGTGGAGCTGTTCGCCTGCCTGATGGCGCTGCGGGAGGGCGTGATTGCGCCCACGATCGGCTATGACGCGCCCGATCCCGCGTGCGATCTCGATTATGTGCCGAATGTCGCGCGGCGCGCGGATGTCGGGGCTGCGCTCTCGAATGCGTTCGCCTTTGGTGGCCTCAACGCGGTGCTCGCGCTGCGCCGGACCTGAAAACGCCGCGCTGGGTGCAGCGCGGCGTTCAATCTTATCAATGCCTTGTCAGGCAAAGCGCACCCGGATCACTTGACCGCGCCGCTTTCCTCGTTGGCCTTCACGACCGCGTCGAACCCGGCGGTGAAGCCCGAGAGCGAAATCGTCGCGCTGACCTTTTCGGTCGGGGCGGCCAGCGGCACGATGGTGATCGTCGCCTTGTTGCCCTTCTTGAAGGAGTCGAGATCTTCCTGGGTCAGGCCGATACGGGCAAAGCAGCCCATCGGCTGACAGAAGGTGAACGGGTAGACCTGCGGCTTGGCGCCATCGACCGAGAGCAGCAGGTTCTGGGTCAGCAGCGTGTCGAGCGGGACCATGATCGTCGCACCCGCGACCGCCTTGCCGCCCTTGGGCAGACCGAAGAGCGAGATATCCGCGACATTGCCGCCCTGGTTGTTCTTGATCACCTGGTAAATCTGGCAGGGATCCTTGCCGTCCGGCGCTTTGATGCACTGAAGCTCCCAATCGCCATAGGTGCCCTTGGTGTAGCTTTGCGGCTGGGCCGGGGCGGCCGGTTGCGGAGCGGTTGCGCCGTCGACGGTCGCGTCGGGGGCGGGCTGACCGTTCGCAGCCGCATCCGGGGCGGGCGCTTCGGTCGTGGCTTCGGGCGCCGGGGCCGTCGCACCATCGACCGCCGTCTCGCCGCTCGCGGCCGGGGCGGCCGTGTCGGGCGTTGCGGTCGTGTCCTGCGCCCAGGCACCCTGAGCGAGGCCGAGGGCAAGCGCGAATGCGAGCGGTTTCGTCAGTTGAGACATGGTAACTCTTCTCCTGAAACTCTTCGGCCAGAGGCTTAACATGGGCGCACGCGACTGTCAGGCGCGAAATCTGCCGCAGCGTTCACGGATCGGCGGTAAGATGCCACAGTTTCGTGAGGCTGCCACTCAGAGCCGCTTCTGCCTGCGGAACATGGTGCGCGCCCGGGGCTGCATCGCACAGGCGAAATCCCCGGAAATATGAAAGGGGCCCCAAGCGGAACCCCTTCCTTGTTTCCCCCTGTCGGACTGGCCGACTTCATCATTGCGGGCACGCTAGATCGGAATTTTTCACAGGTCAACAGGCAAAATTGAACACTCGTGACGGTCCCCCAAGCCCTTGCCGCGGCTCGAAAAAGACCGCGCCGAATTGGCGCGGCCAGTCTGACAGGGAGGAAGTGCCCCACGCCGGAAACGAAGCGCGTCGCGGGACAGGAACAGACTGGCGCAAAAGGGTTAAATGAGTATTGTCGGGACAAATGAATTTCACGGGGGATGGCATGACGGGTGTCTTGACCGAAGAGGGTGTTTTCGTCGGCGGCGGCGGTGAGGGCTATGGCAGTCCGCAGGAGTTGCTGCTGAAATATGGCAACCGTCACGGGTTGATCGCGGGCGCAACCGGCACCGGCAAGACGGTGACGCTGCAAATCCTCGCGGAAGGCTTCTCGAGTGCGGGTGTGCCGGTCTTCATGGCCGATGTGAAGGGCGATCTCTCGGGCGTGGCGGCCAGCGGGTCGGAGACCGCCAAGCTGCACAAACCCTTCATGGAGCGCTCCGCCACGATCGGGTTCGACCTGGACTATCGCTCTTATCCGACCGTGTTCTGGGACATGTTCGGCGAGCAGGGCCACCCCGTGCGCACGACCGTCTCCGAGATGGGGCCGCTGTTGCTGTCGCGCCTCCTCGGGCTGACCGATGCACAAGAAGGCGTGCTGAATATCGCTTTCCACATTGCCGACGAAGAGGGGCTGGCGCTTCTCGATCTTGACGATCTGCGCGCGATGCTGCGCCATGTGGGCGAGCGCGCCGACGAGATCTCGCTGCAATATGGCAATGTCGACATCCGCTCGATCGGGGCGATCCAGCGCGAATTGCTGGTACTCGAGAACCAGGGCGGGGAGAAATTCTTCGGTGAACCGGCGCTGGAACTGTCGGACCTGATCCGCACCGATTCCAATGGCATGGGCCAGATCAACATCCTCGCGGCCGACAAGCTCATGGCGAGCCCGCGTCTCTACGCGACTTTCCTGCTCTGGCTCCTGTCGGAACTGTTCGAGGAGCTGCCCGAGGTCGGCAATCCCGACAAGCCCAAGCTCGTCTTCTTCTTCGACGAGGCGCATCTTCTGTTCGACGACGCGCCCAAGGCGCTGGTGGACAAGGTCGAGCAGGTCGCGCGCCTGATCCGCTCGAAGGGGGTGGGGATCTATTTCATCACCCAGAACCCGACCGACGTGCCCGATGGCATTCTCAGCCAGCTCGGTAACCGGGTGCAGCATGCCTTGCGGGCCTTCACCGCGCGCGACCAGAAATCGCTGCGTCTGGCGGCCGAGAATTACCGCGCTAATCCGCGTTTCGACACAGAGATCGCGATCAAGGAAGTGGGCACCGGCGAGGCGGTGACTTCGTTCCTTCAGGCGAAGGGCGTGCCGGGGATGGTCGAGCGCACGCTCGTGCGCCCGCCGCAATCGAGACTCGGGCCGCTCACGCCGTCCGAACGCGCGCAGGTGATCGCGGCCTCACCGCTGGGTACGAAATACGACACGCCCGTGAACCGGGAGTCGGCGCAGGAGATCCTGGCCAAACGGGCGGAACTTGCCGCCAGGGAGGCCGCCGAGGCGGAGCTGCGCGAGAAGGCGGCGAAGACCGCGTCCGGGCGCTCCGAGCTTGATGCGGGCTTCGATGAGTTCAACAACGCGCGTCGCTACGAGCCCACGACGAAGACCAAAATGAAGACCACGCGCTCGAGCCGGTCGGATTCGATCGTCGAGACCTTCGGCAAGAGCCTCGCACGCCAGCTCGGCACGAAGACCGGGCAGGCGCTGGTGCGCGGCGTACTGGGCTCGCTCTTCAAATCGCGCTGAGAACGGGCCGGGGCAGCAGCCGCGCCTCGGCCATCACCGCAATCAGGATCTCGACATGACGCGCGACGCTATAGGTGGCTTCGCCGTCGCGTCGCGCGTGATCGAGAATTTCCTCCTCGGCGAGCAGGAGCGGCAGCGCGGCGCCCGGGCGCGGAAGGTCCGCGCAACGCAGCACGCGCTTGAGGTCTCGCTTTCGGCTGTAACCCTCCAACCCGAACCGGGCCGCGCGCACCAGCAGGCGCGGGCGCTTGATATGCGAAAGGTCGATGGTCGGGGCGGGCAGGGAATGCAGCATGACGAAAACCTCCGTTGAATTGAAGGCCTCGATCATTATTCAACCAAAGCGGGTGTTGCGCGCGGTCCCGAAGATGCGCGCGCCCGCCAAAGGTTTGTTTAGGAAGTTTAAGGAAATCTTGCTGGCGTCCCGTTTATTAACGAACGGGTAACCAAACCAACTCACGGTTGTATTCGGACAGACTCGCCGTCGCTGTGCGGCGCCATCTGGGGGACAAAATGACTTCGATCGCACCGGTCACGGCGGGGTTGCCCGCCTGGCTGCCTGACCATACCCGACTCTACCTGCACCATGTGGAGCAGGGCATCCCGATCCGGGCATTGGCGAGGGCGGAAGGGTGCGCGGCCTCGACGATCCTGCGCCGCGTGCGCCGGATCGAGGCGCGGCGGGACGATCCGCTGATCGATGAGGCGCTCGAGTATCTCGGCCGCGCGGCCGGGCAGGTCGTCGCCAATGCGCCCCTCGCACCGGATGCGCCCGTGCCCCAAGAGGACACGCCAGCCATGACCGCACCTTTCCGCACCGCCGAAATTCCTGCAGACGATCACCTGCTCGAGGCCGAGGCGCGCCGCATCCTGCGCCGACTGGCCGAGCCGGCGGCATTGCTGATCGTCGCCTCCGAAATGGAGAAAGCGGTGGTGCTGCGCGGCACGGTGCGCACCGCCGTGCTCGAACGCGCCGTCGCGCAGGCTTTCGCGCTCAAGGACTGGATCGAGGTCGCCCATTCCGGCCGCGTCACGAGCTATCGGATCACGCAGGCCGGGCGTGCGGCGCTCAAGCGTATCCTCGAGGCAGATCTCGCAGCCCGTGGCGCGCATGAGCCCCAACCTTTCGCCGCCCAGCATGGCGAATTCGTGGAGCGGGATCTTGAGGACAGCGAGGGGCGCCAGCGCCGTATCCGCGCCAATCTTGCCGAAAGCCCGCTGGCGGTGCTCGCACGGCGGCGCGACAAGGACGGGGCTCCGTTTCTCTGCGCCGATCTCGTCGCGGCGGGAGAGCGGCTGCGCGAGGATTTCGAGTTGGCGCAGATGGGTCCGCGCGTGGCGCAGAACTGGGAGCGCTTCATGACCGGCGGCGGCGGGCGCGGCCAGTATCGCCCTGATCTGACGCAGGGTGGCGGCTCGGAAAGCGCGCGCGAGCGTGTGGCGTTGGCGCTGCGTGATCTCGGTCCCGGACTGGGTGATATGGCGCTGCGCTGCTGCTGTTTTCTCGAAGGGTTGGAGACGGCCGAGAAACGGCTCGGCTGGTCGGCGCGGTCTGGCAAGATCGTTCTGCGCATCGCGCTTCAGAGGCTCAAGCGCCACTATGACGACACCTATGGCGGGGCGAGCCCGATGATCGGCTGAACGGGTAGGGAGCGACGCTCCGGGCGCTCGCTGGGGAAAATGGAAGGCGCGAGGGAAACCCCTCGCGCCTTTTTTCCGTTCGCGCGTTTCCTGGGAGTGAACGGATCTCTCGTCCCGGCGGCGGACGTCGGGGTGTGTCATCCCGTCGCGCTCTGCGCCGCGGCGTTTGAGTGGAAAATGCCTTTTCCGCGCCATAAAAGGAAATTGTAAAACTCTATGATCGGAATAACCTGCCGTTATGAATGTCACCTTGCGCCAACTGTCCTATCTGCGCGCGCTCGGTCATGCGCGCTCCTTCTCGCGTGCGGCGGAGATGGTTCACGTCTCGCAGCCCGCGCTTTCGGTTCAGATCCGCGAGCTCGAGGATCAGATCGGCCAGCCACTGGTCGAGCGCCGTCCGCGCGATGTGCGCCTGACACGGGCGGGGCGGCGGGTACTCGAGACCGCCGAGCGGGTCGCCGCTGAGCTGCGCTCTTTGCAGGCCGAGGCGCGGCGCGGGCTCGGTCAGGTCAATCTTGGCGTCATTCCGACCATCGCGCCCTATCTTCTGCCCGCGGCCCTTCCGGGTCTGCGCGCGCAAGGCGTTTTGCGACTGCGCGAGGCCACGACCGAGGAACTGATCGAGGAGGTCGGTCAGGGCACGCTCGATGCCGCGATCATCGCAACGCCCGCGCCCGAGTTTTTCGAGGCTCCGCTTTTCGAGGATCGTTTCCTGCTAGCAGGCACGCCCGATCAGCTTGCGATGAATCGCGGACTTGCGCCGCAGGCGATCAATCCCGATCAGTTGCTTTTGCTCGACGAGGGGCATTGCCTGGCCGATCAGGCGCTTGCGCTGTGTGGGCTCACGCGGGCGGCGCAGAGGATCGATCTTGGGGCCTCCTCGCTGACAACGCTCTGCGCACTGGCGGGGCAGGCGATGGGGCTGACGCTCGTGCCCGAGATCGCCGCGATGCAGGAGAGCCGCGCGTTTCCGACGCTCGCACTTCTGCGCTTTGCCGATGAGCCGGCGCGTCAGGTACGGCTCGTGCGCGCCCGCGAAGCTTCTGACCCCGAGGCATGGTTCGACCCGCTCGTCCGGGTTCTCAAGGCGGCGGGCGAGGGGCTGATCACACAGGCGCGCAAACGGTTCTGAGCGAAAATTTGCATCCCGTGCGCAATCGGCCTATGTGACGGTCAACCGCATTCCGAAAGGTCAATCATGCGCGATCTCAAGATCCCCGGTGAACGCCACCCCGAGAAGGCGCATCGCGCCGATAATGCTCAGCCCAAGAAACCGAGCTGGATCCGCGTCAAGGCGCCGGTCTCGGAGGGCTACAAGCAGACCCGTGAGATCCTCAAGACGAACAAGCTGGTGACAGTCTGCGAAGAGGCGGGCTGTCCCAATGTGGGCGAATGCTGGAGCCACGGCCACGCGACCATGATGATCATGGGCGAGATCTGTACCCGCGGCTGTTCCTTCTGCAACGTGGCGACGGGTCGTCCCGATGCGCTCGACGTGTTCGAACCCGGCCGCGTCGCCCATGCGGTCGAGACGCTGGGGCTGAACCATGTGGTGATCACCTCGGTGGACCGCGACGATCTCGAGGATGGCGGGGCGGAGCATTTCGCGCAGACCATCCGCGCCGTGCGCCACCGTTCGCCCGAAACCACGATCGAGATCCTCACCCCGGACTTCCTGAAATGCGCGCCCGAAGCGCTGGAGAAGGTCGTCGAGGCGCGTCCCGACGTGTTCAACCACAATCTCGAAACCGTGCCCGGCCTTTATCCGAGCGTGCGCCCGGGTGCGCGCTACTTCCACTCGCTGCGCCTTTTGCAGCGTGTGAAAGAACTCGATCCCGCGATGTTCACCAAATCCGGCATCATGGTGGGCCTGGGCGAAACCGGCGAGCAGGTGCGCCAGGTAATGGACGACATGCGCTCGGCCGATATCGATTTCCTGACCATCGGCCAATATCTGCAGCCCACGCCGAAGCACCACGCGGTTGAACGTTTCGTGACGCCCGAAGAGTTCAAGGATTACGAGAAGGCCGCCTATGGCAAAGGTTTCCTGATGGTTTCCGCGACGCCGCTGACGCGGTCGAGCTATCATGCAGGCGACGATTTCGCCCGTCTGCGCGAGAACCGCCTTAAGAAACTGGGCCGCATCTGACCCGAACCTGCGAGATTACCGACAGACCCGGCCCCGCGGCCGGGTTTTTCGTTTCGCTGATGCGGGTGGATGAGGACGAGACATGTACGCAATGCCTCTTGATCGGGCGGCGTGCCCCGGCTAGAGGAGGGTCCGGGGGCGGTTAGCTCAGTTGGTAGAGCGTCTCGTTTACACCGAGAATGTCGGGGGTTCGAGTCCCTCACCGCCCACCACCTCCCTGAAATGTATTTGTTATCAGGTTCTTGCGCCACGCAACCATGGCTCTGTGAGTTTTCGCAGGGACTCTGCGCGCGGGTTGGGGCTGTGATCGCCGCTGCCCCGCGCTATCTCCTGACCTCAACGGAAGGAGCGCCCCATGAGCTGGAACCCCGCCCTCGACCCAGAGATCCCGATCGGCGACGCGGTCGACGCGATCGAAACCGTCATCGCCCCGCGGGCCCGCGACCTTGGCGGGTTCGAGGTGCGCCGTGCCTTGCCTTCGGCGAAACGCCAGATGGTCGGTCCGTTCATCTTTTTCGACCAGATCGGCCCGGTGGAGTTTCTCTCTGGCCAACGCGGCATCGACATCCGGCCTCATCCGCATATCGGCCTCGCGACCGTCACCTATCTCCTGCAAGGGCGGCTGCATCACCGCGATTCTCTCGGCACGGATCAGTGGATCACACCCGGTGCGGTGAACTGGATGAATGCGGGCTATGGAATTACCCATTCCGAGCGCACCGACGGTGCCGTGCGCGAGAGTGGCCAGCTGCTCTCGGGCATCCAGACCTGGGTGGCGCTGCCCGAGGAGTTGGAAGAGGGCGCGGCTGGCTTCGAGCATGTCGGGGCCGAGGCACTGCCCGACCTTGAAGCCGAGGGGAAATCGGTACGACTCGTTCTGGGCGACGCCTGGGGTGCGCGCGCGCCGCTCGATCTGCCCTCCGAGATGTTTTACGCCGATGCCCGGCTCGAACCCGGTGCGCAACTGCCGCTTCCCGACAACCACGAGGATCGCGGCGTCTATGTATTGCAAGGCGCGGTTTCCGTTGCGGGCGAAACCTATGAGGCGGGGCAGATGCTGGTGTTTCGCCCCGGAGACCGGATTTCGCTCAAGGCAGGTGGGCAGGGCGCGCGCCTGATGGTGCTGGGAGGCGCCACGATGGGCGGCCCGCGCTATATCTGGTGGAATTTCGTCGCTTCCTCGCGCGACCGGATCGAGGCCGCGAAAGAGGCCTGGCGTGCGGGCGATTGGGCACATGGGCGCTTCCGCCTGCCGCCCGCCGATGATTCCGAGTTCATTCCCGCACCGGAGCGCTGAACCCGAGCGGGCAGGGGCGCTGCCTCGTCGCCGGAGGGCGACGAATGTTGTCTGGGCAGGGGGCGCCGTCCCCGCCCTGTGGTCTCGCCCGGGATATTTGATGCGGTTCGAATAAGCGAAACCTTCGCCTCCAACAGCTCCAAATATCCCCGCCGGAGGCATGCACCCTTGCCGCCCGAGCATCGGCGATTTCCTTGCCGCTACGGCGGGTGAAAAAACGTCAAACTTTTTCGTCTCGTGCCGCTTGACGGGGGCA
This sequence comes from Thioclava marina, assembly GCF_002020135.1. Taxonomy (GTDB): domain Bacteria; phylum Pseudomonadota; class Alphaproteobacteria; order Rhodobacterales; family Rhodobacteraceae; genus Thioclava; species Thioclava marina. Next base: position 626,606 of record NZ_MPZS01000003.1, read on the forward strand.
GGTGGCCCGCGTAATACGCTCCCCACGCTCGGATGGCGATCCGGGAAGATGATGCGAGCGGTTGTAGCTCAGTTGGTTAGAGTACCGGCCTGTCACGCCGGGGGTCGCGGGTTCGAGCCCCGTCAACCGCGCCA
>NZ_MPZS01000004.1 GCF_002020135.1 Thioclava marina
GAGATGAAGCTGGAGATGACAAGGCCCATGCCCGTCGCGAAGATGACGTAAAGCAGCGCGGCGAGGCTGAGCGCGGCGAAGCTACCGCTTATCGGCACGCCGAAAATGAAGATCGCGAAGAGAACCAGCAAGCCGAAGTTCAACATCCCGAGCGCGATATAGGGGAGTTGCTTGCCGAGAAGAAACTCGGTCCGCGTGACCGGGGTGACGTAGAGATTGACGATCGAGCCAAGCTCCTTTTCGCGCACGACACTGAGCGCGGCCAGCATTGCCGGGATCATCAGCAAGAGGATCGGGATGACCGCGGGCACCATCGCGGGAAGGCTTTCGACGTCGGGATTGTAACGGTAACGGGTCTCGATCGTGAAATCGCCCGTCACCGCCGCATCCCCGTAAAGCTGCCGCAGATTCTGGGTGATCCACCAGGCGTGAATGCCCTGGACATAGCCCGAGACGGTTTCCGCCCGGGTGGGCATCGCCCCGTCGATCCAAGCGCCGATCGAGACCTCGCGCCCACGTGCCAGATCGGCGGCGAAACCAGGCGGGATTTCGATCGCAAGGCTGATTTTTCCCGCCTCCATTTGCCGGTCAAGATCGGCATAGCTGGTCAGAGGCGGCTGTTCGTCGAAATAGCGCGAGCCCGCGATCTGCGCGATATAATCGCGGCTGACCGGCGTCTGATCGTGATCGAGAGCGGCGAACCGAAGGTGCTCGACATCCATGGTGATGCCATAGCCGACGACCAGCATCAGAAGGGCCGAACCCAACATCGCCAGCGTCGCCCGGATCGGGTCGCGCATCAGTTCCAATGTCTCACGGAGCGTATAGCTCAACAGGCGCCGTGGGCTGAAGAAACGCGATGTGGGACGGTCCGAGGGGCGTTGCGGCACCTCCTCGGGCATTTCGGCCGCAGGGGTTTGAGAAGTCGCCTCATCGTCACGGGTCGCCGCCTCGAGGTAATGAATGAAAGCGCCTTCGAGATCCGCCTCGCCGGAGCGCGCGATGATCTGCGCGGGCGTGTCGCTGATCAGCACCTGACCCGCATGCATCAGCGAGATCCTGTCGCAACGCTCGGCCTCGTTCATGAAATGGGTCGAGATGAAAATCGTCACGCCGTCGCCGCGCGACAGCTCGACGAGGATTTCCCAGAACCGGTCACGGGCGACCGGATCGACGCCCGAGGTCGGCTCGTCGAGAATCAGGATGTCCGGCTTGTGGATCATGGCTACGGCCAGCGACAGTCTCTGGCGCAGACCAAGCGGCAGCGCGGCAGGCAACGCGTCGAGATCCTCCGTGAGATCGAAACGCCGGGTCATCTCGGCAACGCGCCCGGGGATCTCCCCGGCGGGCAGGCGGAACAGTCGCGCGTGCAGTTCGAGGTTCTGCCGCACCGTCAGCTCACCATAGAGCGAAAAGGCCTGGCTCATGTATCCGATGCGCTGGCGCAGGGCCGCGTGGCCGCCCTCCATCGCCTCGTTGAACAGCCGAGAGCTGCCCTCCGATGGGCGCAAAAGGCCCGTCAGCATCTTCATCGTCGTGGTTTTCCCGCACCCGTTCGAGCCGAGGAACCCGAAGATCTCGCCCCTCTCGATCTGGAAGCTGACATCCCGGACGGCGGTGAAATCGCCAAAGCGCATCGTCAGATGTTCGGCCTCGATCGCGGGCCCGTCGCCATCCTCCGGCCGGGGCGGAATTTCCACGGCATGATGACGGGCGCGCTCTGCTTCGGGCAAGAGCGCGATGAAGGCGGCGTCCAGGGTCTCGGCCCCGGTCTCTTCGAGAAGCTGCGCCGGGCTTCCGGTCGCCAGCACGCGGCCAGCGTTCATCGCGCAAAGCCAGTCGAAGCGCGCGGCTTCCTCCATATATGCGGTGGCGACGATGACGCTCATCCCCGGGCGCGTGACCCGCAGCCGCTCGACCAGTTCCCAGAACTGGCGCCGCGAGAGCGGGTCGACGCCGGTGGTCGGCTCGTCGAGGATCAACAGGTCTGGATCGTGGATCAGGGCGCAACACAGCCCCAGTTTCTGCTTCATCCCGCCCGAGAGCTTCCCCGCCGGGCGCCCGGCGAACGGAGCAAGCCCGGTGGCGGTGAGCAACTCGTCGATGCGGCGGCGGCGCTCGTCGGCATCCTGTCCGAAGAGACGACCGAAGAAATCGACATTCTCGCGCACCGAGAGCGTGGCGTAGAGGTTGCGGCCCAGTCCCTGCGGCATGTAGGCGACGCGCGGCCCGATCTGACGGCGGTGGCCGGAATCGTCCATGTCGCCGTCCAGCACCTCGACCCGCCCCTCCTGGATTCGGCGCGCCCCGGCGATCAGCGAAAGCAGCGTCGACTTACCGACCCCGTCGGGGCCGATCAGCCCGGCCATGCTGCCTGCGGGAATGTCGAGGCTCACCGCTTCGAGTGCCACGTCGCGGCGAAAGTGGTGGCTGACGCCCGCCAGCCGGGCGACCGGAGGGACGACCGGGTCGGTCATTTCACCAGATGGGCGTCAAGCGCCGCGGGCCAGGCCGCCTCGGAGTCGAGCCGGACATAGGCGACCCCCGGCAAGCCCGTCTTCACGTAATCGCTGTATTTCTTCAGCAAGTCGGGCTCGATCGAGACCTTGACGCGGAACATCAGCTTCTCGCGCTCGACCTGCGTTTCGACCGTTTTGGGGGTGAACTGGGCGACATCGGCAACGTAGGTGACCTGCGCCGGCACCGTCATGTCGGGGGCGGCGTCCAGCACGATACGGGCCGGGGTTCCAAGCGCGATGCGCCCGGCCTCGCGCGTCGGCAGGAAGATCGTCATGTAGACATCGCCGATATCGGCGAGGTTGAGCACCCGCCCGCCAGCGCCGACGATCTCACCCTCGCGGGCGATGATGTATTGCACACGCCCGTCGCGCGGCGCCACCAGCGTGGTATCGGAGAGCCGAACATTGATCGAAGCGATGGCGGCATCGGCGACCTCGACCGCGGCCTGCGCGTCGACCACCCCGGCCTTGGCGGTGTTGATCGCCGCCTCTGCCGCGGCGCTCTTGGCTTCGGCCACCGCGATGGCAGCCCGGGCGCTCAGCGCCTGCGCACGAACGGCGTCCAGCGTCGCCTGCGAGGCGGTGCTGGTCTCGGCCAGCTTGCTGGTGCGTTCATATTGCTTCTGGGCCGCATCATTGGCCGCTTTCGCTTCATCGACGCCCGCCGCAGCCGCCCGTTGCTCGGCCTCGGCCTGCTGGACCCGGTTCTTTGCGGTATCGACCGACAACAGCGCGCGCTTGCGCTCGGCCTCGGCCTGCACCAGGGCGACCTTGATCTCGCGACTGTCGAGCTCGGCCAGCGGCTGACCGACGCGGACAAACTCGCCCTCACGCACCAGGATCTTGCTGATCTGCCCGGCGGTCTTCGACGCCACGTCGATGCTGACGGCCTCGATCCGGCCGTTGGCTTCGGCAAAACCTGCCGGCACCGAAGAGGCGCCCTGCAGCCTCCAGTAACCGATGGCGGCGACGACAAGCACCGCAACGAGACCGGCCATTCCCCATTTCGTGCTCAACCGGGCCATAACGCGGCTCCTTCATCTGCAAGAGGGCGTGCATTTTCACGGCCTCGCCCCTGTCAACACCTGTTGACTAATCGTATCGGTAAACGCATTCAAGGAGCCCCATGGCAAAACCCGAGCAACATCCGTCCGAATCGCCCAAACTGTTGTCCCGACAGCGCATTCTGGCAGCAGCCTGCGAGATTTTTTCGCGCAAATCCTATGCCAGCGTCGGCCTGCGCGAAATCGCGGCGCGCGCCGGTGTCGATGTGGCCTATGCCCACCGCAGCTTCGGCTCGAAGCTCGGTCTTTTCACCGAGGCATTCCGGTCCGCGATCCGCTCCGATATCGCCGTGCTTCTGGAATGCGACGATCTGGCCGAAACGATGGCTGAAATCTTTCTGGCGCGCAGCGAAGCGTCCCCCGGAGAGCTTGGCACGGGGCTCAGCATCCTGTTGCATTCGGTTGGCGACCCCGACGCGATCGAGGCTTTGCGGGGTGTCGCCACCACCGAGTTTCTCGAACCCCTGCGCAAGCGCATGGATTCCGGCGGGCAGGACAGCATCGTGCTTTCGGGGGCGTTGCTCGCCGGGTTGGGGATCACCCTCCAGGTGCTTGATTTCGAAGCCCTCGAAATGCCCGACCGGGAGGCCTTCAAGCGACGAGTCGTCTCGATCCTGAGAGGCATTGCCGCCGGTGAGACGGCATGACCCGCTCGCGCATCCGACGCTGACACCGCCCTTTCGCCCCCAAGCATGGCAGCTTTGGCGTAAGCCGCGCCGCATCGAACGAAGTCTCGCAAATGGCGGCGAAGGGCCGGTTTGGTCGGCGGGTCACCAGACGGGAGGCGTGGTCACCCACATGATCTTGCAGATGTCCGGGCCGACATTGCGGAACCGGTGCGGCCGCTTGCTTTCGAACTGGAATGAATCGCCTTCGCGAAGCCGATAGCTGTTCTCATCGACGAAAAGCTCCGCCTCGCCGCAAAGCACGACACCGCATTCTTCGCCTTCGTGGCTGTAGGATTCATCGCCCGATCCGCCACCGGGCTCCATCACGATTTCCATGACCTGCAAGCTGCCCTCGTCATGGGCCGTCAGGAAGGATTTCACCATGCCCCGGTCGCCGAAATCCACCGTACGTCGATGCCCCGATCGCACGATCAGGCCGTTTTCGCGATCGGCCGCCGGATCCGCTTCGAAGAGCGACATGAAGGGGATGCCTATCACCTCGCAGATCGCGCGCAGATTGCGCACCGAGGGGGAGGAAATTCCACGCTCGATCTGGCTCAGCAGCCCCGTCGAGATCCCGACCCCGTCCGCGACGGTCTGCAGGGACAGCCGGCGATCCCGGCGCGCGCGGCGCACCGCATCGCCAAGCGACACATCATCGAGACCGCCGAGCGGGTCGGGCTGCAATCTTGCTTCGGTCGGGGCGAGGGGCATGGGCGGCTCTTCTTTCACTAGGGAAGGCAACGTCGATCGGAACTTCTTTATATGAAACGTTCAGCTTGTGGATAAGAAAAATCTACGATTTCGCGTCATTCTTCACCAATATGAAGATTGTGAAGGTTGTCGCTTGAGAATGCAATGTTCTTCATTATAGTGAAGCCTATTCAAATGCGCCCGAAGATGCGCTCACAACAGGGAAAATTCCGATGAAACTTCGAATGCTCACCCTCGTCAGCACTCTCACCCTGAGTGCGTTTGGCGCCCATGCCGGCGATTTGACCGTCGGCGTGACCACCACCGGCGTCCCCTTCACCTTCGTCGACACCGCAACGCAGCAGCCCACCGGCGCGATGGTGGATCTTGCGGCGGCGATCGCCGAGGATATCGGAGACACACCGAAATTCGCGGTCACCCAGTTCTCGGCACTGATCCCCGCGCTCGACACCGGCAAGATCGACCTGATCTCGGCGGGCATGTTCGCCACGGACAAGCGCAAGGAAGTCGTCGATTTCTCGGACACGGTTTACAGCTATGGCGATGCGATGTTCGTGGCCGCCGATGACGACACCGCCTATCAGATCGACGATCTGGCCGGCGAAGTCGTCGGCGCGCAGATCGGCACGACCTTTGCCGACAAGCTGCAGGCGAAGGGGATCTTCAAGGAGGTGAAACTCTACGACAGCCTCGTCGACATCATGCGCGACGTGAAGCTTGGCCGGATCAAGGCCGGTTTCGGCGACAAGCCGATCATCGCCTATCAAGTCGCCCAGACCCCCGCGCTCGGCGTGCATCTGGTCGATGGCTACACCCCGATGGGGATCGGCAATGTGGCGCTTGCGGTATCCAAGGAAAATCCGGAGCTGCTGGCCAAGGTCAATGCCTCGATCGCGGCCATGAAGGACAGCGGCGAGCTGACCGAGATCTTCGCGAAATACGGCCTCTGATCCGATCCCGGGCCCGGCGCGGCGGCGTCGGGCCCCTGCCTTTCTACAGGAGGCCATCATGGCGCCCCTCACCGAGCGGATGCAGGACTATCTGCCGCTGCTGATCACCGGCCTGTGGCGCACCGTCGCGGTGTCGCTGCTCGCCCTTATCCTTGCGACGGCACTGGGCCTTGTCTGGGCCATGCTGCGCACTTCGCGCAATGTCTGGCTGGAGCGCCCCGCACGGTTCATCGTCGAATTCCTGCGCGGGATCCCGATCCTCGTCGTGTTGTTCTACATCTATTTCGTGATGCCCGAGATCGGCATCGATCTGAGCGCCTTTCAGGCCGGGGTGATCGGTCTCGCGCTGACCTATTCGTGCTACATCGGCGAAACCTTCCGGGGCGGCATTGAAGCCGTCGATCGCGGGCAGGTCGAGGCGGCGAAGTCCATCGGCATGCGCCATGGCAAGATGATGCGCCGGATCATTCTGCCACAGGCGGTGCGGATCGCCTTGCCTCCCTATGGCAACAACATGGTGATGCTGCTCAAGGACAGCTCGCAGGTCTCGGTGATCTCGGTCGCCGAGCTCACGATGCAGGGCAAGATGCTTGCCTCCTCGACCTTCGACAACATGACCGTCTTCACGATGGTCGCTGCGCTCTATCTCTGCCTCACCATCCCGCTCAACATCGTGATGCGCCAGGTCGAGCTGAAAATGGGGAAATCGCGATGATCCGCTTCGAGAATGTCCACAAGTCCTACGGGCGTCACGAGGTGCTCAAGGGGATCGACGCCGAGGTCGAGAAGGGGCAGGTCGTCTGCCTGATCGGGGCGTCCGGCTCGGGCAAGTCCACCCTGTTGCGCTGCGTGAACGGTCTGGAGGATTACCAGGCGGGCGGCATCTTCATCGATGATCGCAAGGTCGACGCCCATGCCGCGAGCATCCACGACATCCGCACCCGTGTCGCGATGGTGTTCCAGCGTTTCAACCTGTTTCCTCATATGACCGCCCTCGAAAACGTCATGGAGGGGCCAGCGCAGGTGCTGCGAGAGGATCGCAAGGAGGTGCGCGCCCGGGCCGAGGAGCATCTGCGAAGTGTCGGTCTGGCCGACAAGATGGATTTCTATCCCTCCGCGCTCTCCGGCGGTCAACAGCAGCGCGTCGCGATCGCCCGCGCCCTTGCGATGCGACCCGAGGCAATCCTGCTCGACGAACCGACATCGGCGCTCGATCCGGAGATGGTCGGCGAGGTGTTGAATGTGCTGCGCGATCTGGCGGACGCGCATATGACCATGCTGATCGTGACCCACGAAATTCAGTTCGCGCGCGAAGTGGCCGACAGGGTCTTCTTCCTCGACAGCGGCAGGATCGCCGAGCAGGGCACCGCCGAAGAGGTTCTCGCGCGCCCGAAAAGCGAACGGACGCAGGAATTCCTGCGTCGCGTCAGTCATTTGCTGTAAGCGGAGCCGATCATGAGCTTTCAATCCCTCTGGGCCGCGACCGCACCGGACGCCTCGGCCTTTCCACGCCTGACGGAAAGTCTCAAGGCCGATGTCCTCGTGATCGGCGCCGGGTTCCAGGGCCTGTCCGCAGCGCTGCATCTGGCCGAGGCCGGGGTCGATGTGGTGGTGCTCGAGGCCGGGCAGCCCGGTTCGGGCGCCTCGGGCCGCAATGGCGGGCAGGTGATCCCGGGACTGAAGGACGATCCCGATGCGCTGGACCGGCTCTGGGGACCGCAAGCGACCGAATTCGCCGGGTCGACCGCCGATGTGGTTTTCGATCTGGTCGCGCGGCTCGGGCTCGATTGCGACGCGGTCCGCGACGGCTGGATTCAGGCCGGGACCAAGCCGGTGCATCTGGCGGGTTTGCGCGAGCGGATGGCGCAATGGGCCGCGCGCGGCGCTCCGGTGCAATGGCTCGAAGCCGAAGACATGGCGCGCGAGATCGGCTCGCGGAGTTTCGCGGGAGGCTGGATCGACCGGCGTGCGGGCAAGCTCCATCCGCTGAAATACGCCCGGGAGCTGGCACGGGTCGCGACGGCGGCCGGAGCACGGATTTTCGGCGGCTCGCCCGTTGCCTCGCTTCTGCGCGAAGGGACAGGCTGGCGAGCCGAACTCGCTTCGGGGCCCGCCGTGCGCGCCGAGCGGGTTTTGCTGGCAACCAATGTCTACACGCCGCCCACCCTCAATCGTGATCTTGCCCGCGCAACGGTGCCGGCCAACAGCTTCCAGGTCGCGACAAGGCCGCTGCCCGCCGCGCTGCTCGCGCAGATCCTGCCCAATGGCGCGGTGGTCTCGGAAGCGCGACGCGTCGGCACCTACTTCCGGATCGGACCCGGCAACCGGCTGATGCTTGGCGGCCGCGGGCAGTTCGCGGATCCGACCCGCGCCACGCATTTTCGCCGCATCGAGGCCGAAATGCGCGCGTTCTTCGGGCCGGTTCTGGGCCGAGATATCGAAATCGAGCATCGCTGGTTCGGGCGCGTCGGCATGACCGCCGATCATCGGATCCGGATCTGTGAACCGGAACCGGGGATGTTGCTCGCGACCGGGTTCAACGGACGTGGGGTGGCTTTGTCGACGGCACTCGGCAAGGCGTTTGCCGCCTATCTGACGCAAGGCGCCGCAATGCCGATTCCCGTTGCCAAGACGATCAAGACGCTCCCGTTTCATGCCCTGCACGCGCTCTACGGCACCGTCGCAATCGAATACTACCGCCTGCGCGACCGCTTCGACTGACCGTTGCCGTCACGGTGCTGCGAGAAGCGCCCCTCTGATGCCGCTTCGGCCAATTTCGGCTCGCGCGATGGGGAGGGGCGTCGCAACGATGCCACCGGTTCCAAGCCACCCGTTCGCGGAAGTCGGCGGGACAAAAGGGGCGTGCAGAAAGGATTTCACATCTCGAATGTGAGCACGTTACAGTCTCGTCACGACAGCCTTATCGGGCCTCTCAAAGGCCCGGCATTGAAGCGTCTGGCGCGTTCCCCTCGTTGGGTTGCGCTTCCGGTCGAGGGTGGACGGCGAAGCAGTCTTGCGGAGGATCTTTCGCCACAATGAGTTGGGAGAGCGCGGCGAAATGACGGTCGACAGAAAGACGCATTGGGACACCGTCTACGGCGAGAAGTCCGACGCCCAGTTGAGCTGGCATCAGGATGATCCGCGGGTCTCGCTCGAGCTGATCGAGATGGCCGGCGTAACCGCGAATTCATCGGTCATCGACATCGGCGGCGGGACGTCCCGCCTTGCGGGCGCGCTGCTCGGGAGGGGGCTTCATGACGTGACGGTCCTCGATCTGTCGAAGGTCGCGCTGGATGTCGCCCGGGACCGGCTGGGAGAGGCCGGTGAAACCGTGACCTGGGTTACGGCGGACATCACCTCCTGGACCCCGGATCGCCAGTTTGACCTGTGGCACGACAGGGCGGTGTTCCACTTCCTCGTCAACGCGGCGGACCGGGCCACCTACCTGGAAAGCCTGACGCGTGGAGTGAAGATCGGCGGCCATGCGATCATCGCCACCTTTGCGCCGGATGGGCCCGAGACGTGCAGCGGCCTTCCGGTCGCGCGATACAGTCCAGGCAAGCTCGCCGCGCTTCTTGGAGAAAACTTCGCGCCCGTGGCGCATCGCCACCATCTGCATCGAACGCCCTCGGGCAAAGGCCAGTCCTTCCAGTTCAGCCTTCTGCGCCGTTTTCGCTGAAACCGCAGTTGAAACCGGTCGCGGGGCGTCCGGCCCGGATACGGTTTCGAGATACAGGTTAATTTTTACATAATATTTGTTACACGAAACAAGGATGCCGCTCGCGGTTACCCCGAAAGCGCCCTGACCGTCTGGATCGGCATGAACAGGCGCAGCGGCTGGTCGGGCAAGGCGATGAAGCCGAAGGATTCGTAATATCGCTTGCGGCGCGCCACCTGCCCCGCATCGCCGCAATCGAACACGTCGAGCAGCACCGCGCAGGTTCCGATCTCTTCGGAGACCCGACCGATCCGGCTCAGCGCGTCGGCCAGCAGCGCGCTGCCAAGCCCCTGACCCTGCATCGACAGATCCACCCCGATCATCGAGATGAAGGCCGCAGGCAGCACTCCATGTCCGAGCGCCTTTCTTGCGAGCGACGCGGGCATCTCTGCGGCCATCACCGAATGCATGTTGATCGCGTAGAAACCGAGGATCCGGCGCGCGTCGTCAAGCACCACCCAGATCCGCACCATATCCGCCTTAGCGCCCTTCTTGGCGGTCAGCTTCAGGTAGTTGTCGATCTGCCCCACGCCGCAGCCAAACGCCGCCCGATCCTGCGTTTTCGGATCGAACGGCTCAATGGTGAAACGCGCGCCCGCCGAGGGATCAGTCGGCATTCGAGATCAGCGTTTCACGCAGCGCGAAGGCCTCGCGCAACCGTTTGTTCGGCATGGGGGGATGTTCGAGCGCATCGAAGAACGCCGCGCGATCCGCCGCACTGTCGAGCACGGTCAGGCGATGCGCCTCGATCGTTTCCTGCGCCGCGCGATAGGCCGCGCTGACGACGAAGGAACTCAGCTCGACGCCGTTGAGCGCGGCGGCGCGGCTGATCGCCTCTTTCACCGAAGGCTGGGTGCGCGCCTCCAGACGAGCGCTCTTGGGCTCGTCGAAATTGCGCGTGCTGTTTTCAAATGCCACCATCGGTGCCTCCGGAAAGGGCGCGCCTTGTCGCGTCCTGCCCGCCATATGTACGGCAGATTGCCGGACATTTCAAGGGCGGGCAGACTGAGCGGCTCGGATGTGGCCTTTCATGCCAGCGGCGCTTGCGCTCAGAACCCTTTGTACCAGCCCAGAAACAGCCCCGGCTTGACCGAGGTGGTCCCCGAAACCGGGCGGTAATCCGCCGCGAGGCGCGCGCCCGCGAAGATCTCGCCATGTTTGAGCGGATAGCGCAGCTTCACGCCCACCCCGGGGATCAGCTTGTTGTTATATTCGTTGCGGTCGCTGTCCCAGGAAAAGTCGATGTCCACGAAGGGCGAGACGATCCATTTGCTGTCCGGGATCACCAGATCGCGCGACAGCTCCGCGCCGAGCGTCAGCACCAGGTTGCGATCCTTCTCGACCAGCGAGCCGGGATAGGCGAGCGTGCCATAGCTCTTGAACACGGTGCCGCTCTGGCTGAGGCCGAACATGAACTTGTCAGGCGCGGCGGCCCAATAGCGGTAATAGTAGAAATCAATCGCGTAGCGCGGGCCGTTCCGTTTCTCGCCCGTGCCGCGCTCGCGATACCAGTCGTGGCGCGCGCTGAAGGTGACGTTGAGCGCATCGCTCACCTGCCAAGACAGGCTCAGCCCGAGGCCGAGCTTGTTGGAGTTGTTCCAGGGCTGGCCCGCACTGTCCATCACGTGATTGCCCAATGCGAAAAGCGACAGATCGAGCTTGTCCGTCTTGTAGATCCGATAGCCCAGTTTCACCCAGGCTTCAGCGAACAGGTTGCCCGCCTCCTGCGGCTGCGCATCGTTGGGAAAACGCACGATCCCGCCCGTGGCGCCATGCCAGCGGCTGCCCTCTGCGAAGGCGAAGGCAGGCGGCGCCGCGCCAAGCGCGAGCAGCGAGAGAATGAGGACGCGCAGGAAAAGGCGCGCGCGGTGGACGAGATTACGGGGCGACATGACCGTATTCCTTTCGCGAGGGTCGACAGGCCGCCCCGCGAAGGCCCCGGCGCGAGATCTGCGCATCTCTCACTTCGGGCCTGCGGTCGGCTCCTTCCCTGTCTAGGCCCCCTGCCCTGCCCGGTCCTTCGTGCAGCCGGACAGTCGCCCCGACCTTCCGCGCATGTCCCTATCCTTTCGGAGAGCGCAGGAACGCCGCGCGCAGCTGCACGGCGGCAGGTTTCTCGCGGCCATCGGCACGCAGCAGCCCGAAGGCCGATTGCTGGCGCTTGACCCAGGGCTTCGTTCCCACCGCCAGCGCATCGACGGCGGGAAAGTCGTAAAGCGTCCAGACCATCACCCCGGCACTGTCTTGCAGCGCCGCCAGACGCGCGGTCAGGGCCTGCGCCTGCTTGCGCTCCGATCCCGGCCAGCCAAACCCCATCGCGTAAGAGCTGGTGCCGATCTCGGTAATCACGACGGGCTTGTCGCCCAGACGCGCCTGAAGCGCCGCCAGACGCGCCTTCGCCCCGTCGAGCGGCGCGTAATCGTGATAGCTCACCACGTCGAGCTGCCCGGCCAGACGCTCGCCCTCCTCGACGCGCGACCAGCCGACGGTGAGCGGCAGCTCCGGCGCGATCCGTCGCGCGATCTGGACCATCGCGCCAAGCCAGGCCTCGACCTCGCCCTCTCCATGGGCGGCGAAATCCAGATCGGGTTCGTTCTTGAGATCGACGAACGCAATCGCCCCCGAAGCGCGCAGCACCGGCAGGACACGCTCGAGCACCAGCACGTCTTCGGCCCAGCTCGCGGCCCCATATCCCCCGCGCATGTCGAACAGCGTCGGCACCACGCTCAGGTGATGCGCCCGCGCGAGCGCCAGAAGGCTTTCGAGATCGCCAAGCGCCTCCCCTGCCCCGTCGGCCGCGGCAAAGACGTCGCGCGGCAGGAAGACCCGCACGCTCGTCGCTCCCAGATCGCGCAACCGGCCGAAATCGAGCGCGATCACCTCGGCATCGAAACCGGGCCAGAAGGCGCGCCACGGCGTTTGCGCGGGATAGTAGTTCACGCCGCGGATCTCTCCCGACCAGCCGGCCCCCTGCCCCGCCATACGCTCCGCCTCGCGGCGCTCGTAGGAGAACAGCCGCCACCCGTTCGATTCGTTCATCAGCGTCGCGACGCCGCGATCGCGGGTCACCGAAAGATGCGCAAGCCCCCCGTCCGCAAGCGCGTAGCGGGCCACCTCCATCTCGACCTCGGCCTGAAACAGCGAGCCGTCGCGATGGAAGAAGACCGGCCGTGCGCTCTGGCTGAGCACCACCATCCGCGTGTCGTTCTCCTGCGCCTGCCGCGCGGCCAGCGCCGCGCGCCCCTCCGCCACGCCCGACAGCCGCACTGAAAGCAGCCCGGTCTCTCCGGTGGCCTGCGCCAGCGCGACCGCCTGCCAGGCCTCGGCCAGCGCCTGCCCGATCCGGGTCTCGTCCCCGGGCGTCACGGGGCGGTCCAGCGCAACCTCTGCGGGCTGCCAGCGCACCAGATCCGCCCTTTCGGGTTGCGGGGTCAGCGCGTCGGCAATGTAGAGATAACGCGTCTGACGCGCCTGCATCCGGTCATAGGCCGCGGCGGCCAGCATCATCCCGACGCCGAGCACGAGAAATCCGATAATGATGGCGAGCACGGTCTGCTTCATTGCACCAACTCCTTGCGGGTGTCGCGCGGCGCGGGGCCGGGGCTGAGGGTGGTCTCGCTGTCGCCGAAGGCGCTCTCGATCGCGACGCGATAGGGCGCGTCCCGCGCCCCCATCGGCACGTCGAGCCAGAGATAGCCGTCGCGCGCCCAGCCGGTCAGCGAAACTTCCCGCCCGTCCGGCGCGGTAATGTGCAGCGCGATTTCGGCGCCCTCATAAAGAAGATGCCCCGCATCCGTGACCAGCGGCCCGACCCGCAGACGCAACTCGGGCGCATCCTCGCGCGCCCAGAGCCGCAGCTCGGGCGCATGGGCGAGGCGCACCTGCGCGATATCGAGCCCGCGCGGGGCCGAGCGGCTGGTGGCCAGCACCATCTGCGCCTGCGCCTCGGGCGGCATGTCGCGGGTCAGGATCTCGGCATGTCCCACGCCGCCGACGCTGCGCGCACTCAGCACGGAGACGTCGAGCACCTCGCCCCCCTGCCCTTCCGGCGCCTCGGTGGGATGCTCGACAAGCAGCGTCAGCGCGGTGCCGTCCTCGACCGGGTTTCCATAGCGATCGCGCAGAGGTTCGGTCACGAGCGGCAGGATCTGCTCGGGCTCGACCTGCGGCTGCGGGGCGATTTCCAGCGCGACGGATCGCAGATCGGCGGTCACCCGAAACAGCGTGCGCGGAGATTGACAGCTGTCAACTTCCGCCCCCGACGCATAGGTGCCCGATCTGGTGGTCGGCGCGAAGATCAGATCCCCGATGCCGTTGCGGGTGGGATTGCCGGCGCGGGTCTCGTCGCCCAGCCGGAACTTGACCGCCAGACCGTCCGCCGCCAGATTGCCGTGCCGGTCGACGGCAACGGAGACCGCGTGCCCCTCGTCCTGCCCGGCGACGAGGCTTTTCGGTCCGACAAAGACCATCACCGTCTCGACCGCCTCCGGCATGCGCAGAGATGTCAAAAATTTTTCTTTGTTTTCAATGCTTTGCAGACCCGCCCACTGCGCGCGCTCCTCTCCGCTCGCAGAGCGCGGCACCAGCCCGAACCCGTCGGAGATAAATTCCTCGGCCTGTGCGGGTCCAAGACCAAGCGCGGCCAGCAGGATCAGAACCGAAAAACGCATCCCTATCTCCTCAGAACAACGGCTCATGGACCATGCTCGACACATGCAGTCGCAGCGCCGAATAGCCCGGCACGCCCACAAGCGGGATCGCACCCGTCGCGGCATCGGGCAGCCCGGTATCGCTTTGCTGCGAGGCGCCGTTCACCACCATGTCGTCCGACCCCAGATCCGCGATCACCTCGATCTCGTCGCGCGCGGGCAGATCAAGCGCAAAGCCCTGCCCCTGCCCCGGCAGAATGTTGCGATCGACGAAACCCGCCTCGGTCCAGACCGGCTGGCCCGCCTCGTCGTAGAGCAGCGCCACGACGCGCGTGATCGTCGCGACCTCGGTGCCGGTATTGACCGCCTGCCCGCTCAGATGCAGCCGCCCGCCCTCGGTCGAGATGCGCAGCCCGTTGAGCCCCACCGCCCGGTAGAGCCCCAGCCCAGCGACCAGCGCGCGGGCCTCGATCGTGGCGCCGTCGGGGCGCGCGGCGAGTTCCGGCGGAATGAAACGGGTCGGATCGAATTCGCCCGTCGCATCCTGAAGCGAGAGAACCCCCTCGAACTCGATGCGGAATCCGGCGGTCTCGGCGGGCAAAAGGCGCTGTCCGTCGGCCATACCCGCCGCCATATGCGCCAGCGCCCTGCCCTGCCCCTCGGCCCGCAGATCGCCCAGAACCGTCACCTTCGCCGGGTCCGCATCGCCATTGGTCAGCGCGCCGACAAGGCTGAAGCGCCCGTCTTTCTCGACCAGCCGCGTCCCGTGCAGGAAGATCCGCGGCCGGTCCAACCGGTCACGGTGCAGATCCGCCTCGAGCCGCGCCTGACGCCGCCCGACGAGGTTCCAGTCGATATCGGCGCGCCGTTGCAGTCGCTCTGGCGTCTGGGTCGGGCGCAGCTCGGGCGCTTCGAGATACCAGATCCCGTCGCGCAGCACCGTCGAGACCTCGCGCAGCTCCTCGCGCAGGTTGACAGCTGTCAACCATGTGAGCCGAACCCGCCAACGACGTGTCACCTCGGTCCCGCCGATTTCCTCCAGCGCCACCTCCTGCAACTTGCCGTAAGACGCGATCAGCCCGCCTTGCCAGCGCCAGGTGAACATCGCCTGGTCGAATTCCGGGCGGGTGACAGGGTCGAAGCGCTCATAGGCCGCGCGGAAGCGGCGCATGTCGAGATCGGAGAAATAGGCCTCGATCTGCTCCTCCACGCTCAGCGGGCGGTGTGTTGCGCGCCAGATCGACACCGCGCCCCAGCTCGAAAGCCCCAGCATGAGCACAAGCGCGCCCAGCATAAGCCGGCGCAGCAGACGCACCGAGCCGACAGGGCCCGTCACCATCACCGCCGGGCGCAGAAACCCGCGCCGCATGCCGAACCCGTAGCGCAGCGTCGACAGTGACAGGTGCCCAAGGGCGAGAACCAGCACAAAGGGCGGCAGCGCCCCCCACATCACCATCTGCCAGACCGGAATCTCGCGACGCGGGGTGACGAGGGGCAGGGGCGATACATCGGGTTTTTCCCAGACCGCGATCCCGTTGGGCAGCTTTTGCAACCGATCCCAGCCGGTGAAGAACAGCAGCGGATCGTAGAACGCGTCATTCGAGAAGATGTATTTCAGGTGGTAGGCGTCCGCGTTGATCAGGAATTGCCGCAACGAGCCAAGCCCGGGCACGCCGCTGAATTTCGCGTTTTCCAGCCGTTCGACGGAAAACCGCGTCAGATCGGGCAGGCGGCGGGCGGAATGATAGTTGCCGTCGACCGACTGCGCTTCGGTACGAGCCGAGAGATAGGCGAACTGATCGCCCAGACCGAGCGTCAGATAGCGCCAGCGGTCATGCTCGTCCTCTTCGAGGAACTGCACGATCGGCGCGGGGTCCACGAATCTCGGCTGCATCGGCTGGAGGGTGGGCAGGATCGCGACGAAAACACTGACGCCGACCATCCCGAAAAACCCGCTCCCGACCAGCGCACGGTGCCCGCCACGGCCGAGCGCCTTGCGAAGCACATCGCCCGCGCGCCCGTGGAGAAGGCTTTCGAACATCCGCCCCAGGAAGGGCAGGATCAGGATCGTCGCCCAGAAGGTGAACCGGTCGAGGGTCAGGATGTCGAAAGCGCCGCGCAGCATCGCGCGGGGCAGGGGGGTCGTGCCCCCGGTGCCCAGCACGAAACCGAGAAACACCGCGAGACCAAGCGGGAACATCCGGGTCCGCAGGCTGGTGACGAAGACATAGGGCAGGGCGAAGAGGGCGATCCCCCAGGGCAGCACGAAGAAGATCAACCCGAGCTGCGGTTTTTCGAGGAAATTCTCGCGGCTGCCATGCGGAATCGGGACCTGCGTGATCGGATCGTTGATCGACCAGATCCAGTAGGGCAGAACTGTGATCACAATTGAGCCGATCATGAAAACGGCAAGGAAAATCCCGCGCGTGAAGGCCCAAAACAGGCTCTGTAACCGCTGTTTTCGGGTCTTTTCGGCATTCAGCTCGGCAACGACGCGCAAGGCCAGTGGGGCGAGCGGCAGGATGAACAGGACCGAGCCGAAAAGCGTCGTCACATGATGGGCGGCCGTGGTCGCGCAGGCGAAAAGCACTGCCGTCAGGAAATCACGCCACCGCCCGCCGACAATCCAGCCATAGACCGAGGGCAACCCGTTGAGAAACACGCCGAGCGAAAAGATCGTCGGCAACTGCCCGAAGAGATGCACCGTTTCCGAGATCGACGACGAGAGCGCCAGCGAAATCGCCGCATAGCCCGCCGCGCGCGGCTCGACCCAGATCAGCGCGAAGCGATAGACCCCGATCGTCAGCAGGATAAGCCCCGCGAGCATCGTCACCACGAAGGCCGCGCGCAGTGGCATCACATATTGCAGCGCCCCGATCGCCATATGCGTGCCCGGCGGGTAGGAGGTCGTGGCAAAGCCGGTATACCAGCGCGGCTCCCACACATCGAACCAGCTCCGGTGATAGCTGTCGCCGAAGAACATGTGAATGAAGGCGTCGTAGGTATTGCCATGGGTGAAGGGCAGCAATCCGCCATGGAACAGGCAGACCACGGCCAGCGCGAGCATGAGAAGGCGCAAACCATCGCTGTCCGGCGCCCCTCGGGCCGGTTCGCTCAGATGAAGACGCGGGCCCACGACGGGAGCGAGGCCCCCGGAGGCACGGGCGACATCCGTCAACGGGGGGATCCTTTCGGACTGAAATCAAAGTTCTGCGCCCCCGGATATTGCCGCAGCCCGCGCGCCAAGTCGTGATCCTCTGATGCGTAGCGCCCGCGCCCATCGGTATCGCCCCCTATGCGAAAGGATAGGAGCGGTCTCAGAGCGCACGCGCATTCTCGGATCGCAGCAGCGCCATCACCATCGGCCCCGGAGAGAACCCGCCCTCGGCGGCCTTCGCCGACAGGGCCCGCAGATAGCCCCCCGGCTTGCCGATCTGCTCGGCGCGCTGCAAGATGCAGGCCACGGTAATCGCCGCGGGCACGTCACCCATGATCCGGCAGGCCTCCTGCCAGCCATCCTCGCTGATTCCGAGCATTCCGCGCACCAAAGACGCTGTCGCGACAAGCTGATACCAGTCGGAGATCCCGTCTCGGGCGTAGTCCCGGATATCCGGGGCGGCCCTCAGCACAAGTCCCAGCGGGATCGCGCTATCGGCCGGGCGTGACGGGGCGGGGCAGGGCACAACGGCGTCGCCCTCTTCCATTTCATTGGAAGGTTCAGATTCATTTTTAAATCGGGTTGAATCTTGTATGTGCCGCTCGGAAATGACGTCATTGCCGCTCATTTCTTTTGTTTTATCGTGGGAATACAGGGCGTTTGCCTCATCCAGCAGAAGCCGCGCAGCGTCCTCGATCTCGGCGATTTCCGCGTGGTCGAGCTTGCGGCGCAGGCTGCGTGCCAGGAGGCGGGCACGATCGTCGAGCGCGTCGAGACCCGGTTTGCTGCTCTCCTGGGCGAATTCGATGAGCTTGCGGGCATCGCGCAGGAACAGCACCGCACGCTCGCGAAGGCGGCGCAGCGCCTCGGCGGCCTCTTCCGCAGCCTGAGCTGCCGCGAAGATCTCGGCCGCGCGCAGCACGAGCGGGCGCAGATCGAAGCCGAAAGCCACCCGGATCTGGCCCGCACGGTCGCGGGCGGCGTAGCGCTTGCCGTTGGGGCTGTCATGGCGCAGCACCAGCCCGGCGGTCACGAGCGCGCGCAGATGGCGGCGCAGGGTGCTTTCGGCCATGCCATGCGTGCGCGCCGAAAGTGCGGCGTTCGAGGGGAAGACGATCAGGTCGTCGCCCGCCAGCTCGCGCTCTTGGTGAAAGCTCACGAGCGCCGAGAGGACCGCCAGATCCCGGTCACTGACCCGAAAGGCAGCGCGCGCCTGCGTCAGCGCGCTCAGCACCGCGTATTTGTCGACACTTGCCTCACCGACGGAGATTTCCGCCATCTGGCGATGGGCCAACAGGCCAGCATCCACCGCTCGCCGCCCAAAGGGCGTCGTTGAAATGTGTTGCATCCTCAATTTTCAGACAAAGCGATTCTATTCGTCCACAAGACGTTGTTGACATCTGTCAACCGAGGCGGCATTTTCGGAATTGCTAGTTCGAAGGGCCTCTCGGGATTTTATCTTGGGGGGTCTTTTCGCTTTTTGGGTCTGCCTCCTTGTTGTTGCTCGCTCACTGTCACTCGCCGCGCTTTTTCAGGAAAAGGCGGTGAATCTCCTCGATATTCTCGACCAGCCAGCCGGAAAATTCCGGGTCGGTCAGCTTGATCTGTGCGCCCTTGGCGGAGGGCTTGGCCTCGCCGAGCGCCGCACCGTCCGCACCCCGCAGCGGGGCAGGGGAGGCGGTCGTCGCCTTGGCCGGTTTCTTCGGCGCGGTCCCTGCGAAGACGGCGGCAAAGCGCGCGTCCGAGGTCGCGCCCTGCACCATCGCGCGCAGCTCCGCCCCGTCGCGGCCCTTGGCGCGCTCGGCCAGCGCCAGCCAGCGGTCACGCCCGACCGAAGGGGCCGCGCCGATGGCCGGGATCAGCCCCTCGGGCAGCGCCTCGACGACCGAAAGCATCCGCGAGATCACGGTCTTGTCGATATGCAGCGCGTCGCAGACCACCTTGCGATCGAAGCCCTGCGCCACCATCTGCGCGGCGAAATTGGCCTTCTCGATGAAGGACAGGTCCTTGCGCGCGGCGTTTTCCTGGCCCTGCGTGACGATCAGGTCACGGGTGTTCAGCTCGCGCACCATCGCCTTTACCGGCCGGCCCAGGGTCTTCATCGCGGCGACGCGACGGCGGCCATAGACAATCTCGTAGCGTCCCTCGGTATTGGGCGAGTGACGCAGAAGGACCGGCACCTGCTGGCCGTAGTCGCGGATCGAGGCTGCCAGCTCGGCAATGCCGTCGTCTTCGTCCAGCCGGTCCTTGAGACCGGCGTCGTCGATCAGGTCCACCGGCACCTCGATCAGCGCCCGGTCGCGCAGCTCGGCGATGGACTGGCTGACCGCGCCGATCGCACCCTTGGCCGATCGCGGCGGCATCGCGGCGCGCGGCGCATCGCTGGGGGCCGCGTCCATCAGGTTCTTGAGCAAATCCTTACGTGCCATTCTCGCGTCCCCATGCTTGCTGGATCAGGGTTTCGATCTCTCCGTTCACGGCGTTCAGGCTTTCGACGGCCCGCTCGTAGGTGGCGCGGTTGAATTGTCCCTTCTCCACCTCGTAGAGCGTCTGCTTGGTGATCCCCGCATCCGAGATCGCGGTGGATTTCAGCACCGGGTGGTTGAGCACATGATCGCCGAACATCGAGCGCATGAAGCTCACCATCTGGTTTTGCGGCCCGTCGCCCGGCTCGTAGCGGGTGATGACGTAGCGCATCCAGTCGTAATTCATGTCGCCGCCCGCCTCGGCCACCACGCCAAGGAGGTTCGAGGTCATCAGCAGGAACTGGCACATCGACATCACGTCGAGCATCTGCGGATGCACGGTCACCAGAACGGCCGTTGCGGCGGAGAGGGCGGACATGGTCAGGAACCCGAGTTGCGGCGGACAATCCATCACGACGACGTCGTAATCGGACTCGATTTCCGCAAGTTTCTCGCCCACGCGGGTAAAGAACATCTGCCCCGAACGCGCGGCCAGCACACGCGGGGTGTCATGCTCGAATTCCATCAGGTCGAGATTGCCGGGGATGATGTCGAGATTGGTGAAATAGGTCTTCTGGATGATGTCGCGGATCGGCAGCGGATCGTCATAGCGGATCGCGTCGTAAAGCGTGCCGCCGTCGAGCAGGTCGAACTCGGGCTGGTAGCCGTGCAGGGCCGAGAACGAGGCCTGCGGGTCGAGGTCGATCGCCAGCACCTTGTAGCCGTCGAGCGCGAGTTTCTGCGCCAGATGCGCCGAGGTCGTCGTCTTGCCCGAGCCGCCCTTGAAGTTGATCACCGTGATGACCTGCAGATGATCGCCCTCGCGCCGTCCGGGGAGGTAGGTGCCCGGCGTCTTCGCGCCCTTTTCCAGCATCTCTCGCAGCGCCTGGATGTCCTGAGGCGAATAGTAACGCCGCCCGCCCGCGCGGATCTCGGGCTCGGGCCCGCGCCCCTCGAGGTGGAGCTTGCGCAGATAGGCGTCTTTCACGCCCAGAAGGTCGGCCACCTCGCCGGAGGTGAACTTGCGCAGCTCCTTGCGGGCATCTGGCGGGAAAAGCTGTTCGCGATGGGCCTGAAGGCGCTCGGACAGGCGCGCGGCATGGTCGCCTACCAGAAGGTCGATACGGTCTTTCGCCATTGCCATGCCCTTGCCTCTGTCCCGGTCGGGCAGTCGCGCGCTTTGCGTTGCGAACGGCAGGGGATAAAGAAAATGGGGCTCGCCCGTTGCTTTGTGCCGTATGTTACGCTTTTTTGCGTCTTAGACTGCTCTTAGCGTAAATACTTGGACGGAATCACCTGAGTCTGGCAAGTCTTTTTTCACAAGATATAGGGATTACACGCAAGATTAGACACTAATCGCGCCCAAGATCCGCCGCCGGATCAAAATCTTGTGTCGCCGCCCCTTGGGTCACTACGACAGGCGCCCTGCGATTCTCCTCCCCCCAAGACAAAAAAGACGCGCCGGGTGAGGGCGCGTCCAGTTGAGGAATCTTTATCAGAGAACGGAGTTTGGGGTGTGTCAGAAGTTCAGCACCTCCGATCGCGCCACAGAGCGCTCCTTGGTCGAGAAGATCCGATCCATGGCGGTCTCGAAGTTCCGCCAGTCGATCACGGCGCGGTTGCCCGCGATGCCGTGATAGTAGGATCTGCCCGAGATGGTCGGAAGGCCCGCCCAGATCCGGGCGAGGTTGTTCATGAACTCGGCGCGCTCGATTTCGCCGTCGAGAAAGGCGCCATAGCCCGCATCCTCAAGCAGCAGATCCGCGAGGAAATCCTGCGTGGTCTCATCGAAGCGCGCACTCAGTGGCAGGCCAGAGAGGCTGACGAGCCGGCGCAAGGTCTGCGGAATGATCTGGTAGCGGCCGATGGCGTGGCCCTGATTGGGCGTGGCCGCGATCCAGGCGTAGATTTCGGAAATGGTCATCTGGCTGGGGCGCTTGCCCGGCTTGACGCGCGCCGAATAGACGATCGCGTCATAGCCGCCGCGCCCGGCCTCGACCTGCGCGATCAGCGATTTGAGCCGATCGGTCGCGGTTTCCCCGAACACCGGCGGCGCGCGGCGCGGCGCTTCCGGGGAAGGGGTGGGGGAGGGGGGGACGACGAGGTGCACCTTCGTCACCGAGGTCGCTTCGATCCCGAAATCGGGAATGAACCGGAATTCGTCATGGGCAACGCTCAGTCCGCCTGCGCGGGCGGGCTCGAAGCAGCTTGAAAGGCATAGGCTGGAAAGGCCTGCGATAATGGTGGCTCGTAATGGCATCCTGGGTCTCCATAAGCGACATGAGAACACCGACCATTATTCGGGAAAAGCCATGCGAATCGGGCACATGCAGAGGTCGAACGCGGTGCTCTAAAGGATAGGCCGCCACCCTTAAGCGCCGTGCCTTCCCCCTTGCGGGGCCCATGTTCGAGAAGAAAGTGGCCGCCCCCCCGGATGCGCAGAGGGGAGGCGGCCTTTTTCCCGGCACCAGTGTCGCTCAGTTGCCGAGAAAACCGTCGAGACGATCCCAGAGGGAATTGTCCAGAAGGAGGGTGAAGCGCAGGTAGAACCCGTCCTGATGCAATTGGGACTGGTTCGCGACACGGCCCTGCATGCGGTTGTAGCCAAGCGCGATCAGCGTGCCCTTCGTCGGCACGAAACCGATCTCGGCGCCGAAGCCGCTCGAGGTGCTGCCGGTGTCGTCCCACAGGTGGCTCGCATTCAGGCCGATCTGGAAGCGGTCGCCGCCGAATTCGTAGTTGAGACCACCCTGCACCAGCTGCGTCAGAGCATCTGCCGAGACCGACCCGGCGTTGCGATAGCTCTGGTGCTGACCGGCATATTTGCCGTTCAGGCGCAGGTCCGCGCTCGCCTCGTAGCTTGCATCGACAGACCACATATGGGTGCGGCTTTCGCTGTCGCGCTTCTCGATGCGGTTCTCGTACCAGGCCAGCACTTCAAGGCGCGGATTCTCCATCGGGCGATAGGCGAGGCCGACGCGGGTGCGGATGCGGCGGTGGTCCTGACCGTCGCGCTTGTCGAGCGCCACGCGGGTGCGGCCCAGAACGGTGAGGTCGTCGTTGATCTTGCCCGCCAGACCGAGGCTTGCGTAATAGGTCGCGCCCTCGGGTTCGAACGTGGCGTCGAGATCCGCGTCACCGACCCAGCTCTGGTCCTCGGCCTCCCATTTCGCACCGAGCGCGACCGAGGTCAGCTTGGCCTTGGAGGTCTCCAGCTCGCGCGAATGCTCGATCGAGGCGGTGAAGGTGGTGAGGTCGTCCCGCTTCCACACGCCGTTGAGACCCTGCGTGTAGGTGGTCGCCGGATCGCCTGCGTTGCGCGACAGATCGAACGTGCCGTGGAGCCATTCGTTCAGGCGGTAGTCGAAGCCCAGAGAGTCGCGCGTGGTGACGATGCCGTCGCCGAATGTCATCTCGGATTTCTTGTAGGCACGCCAGCCGGGCTTGGGCTCGGACACCATCGACAGCGTCAGGGTCGGGTCCCCTTCGCCGCTGACCGGGTAGCGCAGGCGCGCCGCGATATTGGTGTTCTCGCGATGCTTCGGGCTCCAGTCGGCGCCCAGCAGGACCGAGGTGGTCTCGTCGGTCTCGCCGCCCGCCTTGCGGCGCTCGTATTCCGCGCCGATCTCGAGGCCGAGCTGGGGCGAGACCTGGTAGTCGTAGAGCACTTCGAGACGGTGCAGCGAGGTCTTGTTGGTGCGGTCGTAGATCGCTTCGCCCGCAACCGAGATCGCGCTGTCGGCGCTGAGCGTCTCGGAATAGGAGGCGCGCAGCTGGGTCCGGCCAGCGGCCGCGATCGCGCCCGGAGCCTTGAAGCTCTTGTCGGTATAGATCGCCTCGGCCTGGAAGCGGCTGGTCTCGGTCTTGCGCTCATAGGCGACGCGCGCGGCCTTGCCGGTCTCGCCGTCCTGATCCTCGGAGCGCGCGATCTCGGCTTCCCAGCGGCCGCCGTTCTTCGCCTCATGCGTGACATAGGCCGCAGCGAGGCGCATCCGGGCATCGGTGCCTTTCTTCGCATCGGCATTGACAATGCGCGCGCCGATCTTGGTGCGCTCGGTCAGCGCGTGGTTCACCTCGCCGCCATAGAGCCAGTAACGCTCGGCATTCTCGGCCTCGACCTCGTAGGTCACGCGGATCGAGACCGGGTTGCCGAATTCGTCGAACTGGTGGACCGGCGTGTCGAAGGTGATCGTGTTGCTGAAGAAGTTCAGCAGGTAGTCGGTGCCACGGCGCATCGGCTCGGCCGAGATCACGTCGCCGCCATCTTCGTCGCGCACGAGGATCTCGACGCGTTCGGAGCCGTCCACGTACCCCTTCAGGTCGATCGTGTAGGGGCCCGACACGCCGCGACCGGCGATTTCCACGATCCGCTGCTCGGCTTTCACATTGGCCGCGAAGACCGAAACCGAGGTGCGCTCGTTCGCCCAGTAGGCCTTGCCGCCGGTCACGACACGGTTGGTCGCGCCCAGTTTGAAGGCGGGGCTTTCCGGGGCGATGTCGATATCGCCGTAAAGGACATAGGAGCGGCCCTTCTCGACCTTCACGTAGAGGTTCGAGGCCGATTGCGCGTCGTAGCCACGCTCGGAGCGGTCGCCGTAGACGGGGTAGTATTCGTCGCCGCGGATGTCGCGGAACAGGCGCGCTTCGGTGTCGCGGTCGGAATTGTAGCGCAGGGTCAGAAGCGCATCGCCCTTGATCGCGCCCTTGAGGTAGAGCGAGCCGCGCAGGCCGGTCGTCGTGTCCTCGAAGCCCGAGATCTTGTCGGCGGCGATGAATTCGCCCTTGCCCGAGCCCCCGAGGTTCACCGCGCCCTCGATCACGCCGATCATGATGCGCTCATCGAGGTTGGGGGTGAAATCCACCGAGACGCTGGCGGCGTCGAAGCTTGCGCGCACACTCAGGCGGTCGGGGCCCGAGACCTGCGGCGCGATCACGTTGAACGTGGCTTCGCCATTGTCGATGAAGGCCTGGATGCCGGGGGTGTCGGGGCGGATGTCGGTGACGTCCCAGATCGCGCGGCGCGCATCGAGCGTGACCACGGCCGAGGCCGGAACCGCGCGCCCGCGTGCGTCCAGCAGGCGCAGCACGACGGGGAAGGGGGTCGTGGGGTCGGCGCTTGCGGTTTCAGGGGCGACGATCTCGATGCGGGCGGGGGCGCCCGGTGCGGTCACGGTCATCTCCACGCGCTCGCGCTCGATGCCGAAGGGGTCGCGGCCGATCAGGGTCAGGATGTTGTCGCCACCGCGCAGGTCCACCGCCACGAATTCCAGCGCCTGGATATCGCGCGATTCCAGCGAGGCGCGCTCGCCGATGCGGCTGGCCTCGATCTCGCGGCCATTGACCAGCAGCGCGAGGGTCAGCGCCATGTTCGCCTTCACGCGGATATTCGTGGTGCTGCGGGTCAGCGTGGTGCCTTCCTCCAGCTCGATGAAACCGGCCTTGTTGTCGAGGCCGCGCAGCAGTTGCGCGAGCGGCGCACGGCGCTGGATCTCGCGGGCTTTCTGGACCAGTTGGGCCTCGTCGCGGGCCTCGGCCTCGCGGGCGAGTTTCTCGGGCGAAAGCTGGGTCTTGGTCGCGATCCCGGCCTCGGTGCGGGCCGAACGGGTCGGCGCACGGCGGCCCACCAGCGGCAGGTCAGCGGCGGTCAAGGCCTCGGTCGCGGCGTTCTCCTCGAACCAGGCGCGGCGGGCCTCCACTTCGGCCAGCGCCTCGGGCGAGCAGGCTTCGAGCGCGAAATGCTCGGCGCGCATCTCGCCCTTGCGCAGCGGGATCAGGCGCGAGCCACCGGCACCCAGATCGTTGGTGCGGGTGATCTTGACCTCGGTGCCCACGGGCAGGGTCTCGGGCTGCACGAGGAAGGCATGGTTCACCGGCGACAGGCCGAAGAGCGAGTATTTGCCGTCGATATCGGTCACGACGCTCAGGCCCTGGTCGGTCACGATCCGCACGCCGGGCACGCCGGGCTCGGTCGCGTCGCCGCGAATGCCGTTGCCGTCGCAATCGAGAAAGACCGAGCCGATCACGGTGCCTTCGCGGGCGAAGACGCCGCCTGCGTTGCTCAGCTCGACCACGGCGCGTGCGGCCTCCGAGCTGCGCAGCGTGCCGGTGCCCGCCTGATAGCCAGAGAAGAGTGCGGTGTTCACGTTGCGGCCCTCGCGCGCGGCGGCCGAGAAGCGCACCGCATAGGTCAGAACGGTCGTGTCCAGAGGCTCGAGCGTGCCCAGATCGAAGGTCAGATCGCCCGTAGCGTCGCGCTGCGGATCGGCGATCTCTTCGCCGTCATAGCGGGCCGAGCCCTCGACATAGGTCACGCCCCTGGGCAGGTCGTCGAGCAGGCGCGTGTACATGATCGCCTGATACATGTTGTTCGTGAGCGTCAGCGTGTAGGTGAGGATCTCGCCGGTGCCGACCTGGTCGCGCTCGGCCTGCTTGGCGAGCGAGAGCGGCACGGCATAGTAGGGATCGGCCGGGATGTCGGAGGGCGCGGGCGTGCCGCCCTCATGGGCGAAGCTCTCGCCGAAACCGGCCTCGGTGACCAGCCGCCCATAGCCCGGGAAATCGGCGCGCACGGACGGGTAGGTCCAGCCATCGGCCCCCACCAGACGATAGGCATAGGCGCCTTCCGAAACCGGCGGGAGGGCGAAGAAACCTTGCCGATCGGTCACGGTCATGCCCTTGAGCGCGCCGGTCTCGGCGTCGATCAGGGTCACGGCCACGCCTTCGATCGGCGCGTTCGTGACCGAGTTGAACAGGAAGTTGCCCGGCACCACGGGAAGCGTGTCGCTGATCCGGCCCGCGCCGCAATCGGCGAATGCCAGGATCTCGTCGCCCTTGGTGGTCGCCATCACACCGTCGCCCGCGCGCACGGCCACCATCTCGGCCAGCACCACGTCGGCGGTGGTGAAGATGCCGGTATTGGCGCCGGTCTCGGTCGCGGTCACGGTTTCGGAGTCGCCCGTGCGGCGCGAGACGAGCGTGATCTCGATCTTGTCGATCGCGGCGGTGCTGTTGCAGGCCCCCGCAAAAAGCGCCAGTCGCGTATCCTTGCCCGGCTCGCCCGAGGTCATGTCGTCGCCGGTCACAGGGTCGACGAAGCGCAGCGAGGCCTCGGCGTCGGTGTCGCGCTGGTGCACGGTCTCGTTCGAGGCAACCGACAGATCGGGGCTCACCGAGACGCGCGCGGTGTTTTCCACCGTCACGTCGCCGAGCGCGGTGTTCAGGCTCACCTCGAAGGCGGGATCGCTCGACTTGCCCGGGGCGTAGTCGCCGGCAAAGAAGAAGGCGACCGCGTCGATGGTCGAGAGATCGCGGGGCAGGGCGGTGACGTAGTCATGGGGCTCGTCGCCCGCGATGTGATACAGCGCCTCCATGCCGCCGCCCGTCACAGGGGCCGCGAAGACCGTGTTGAGCGGGATCTCGTCGCGCAGCAGGACGCCCGCGCGCTGGACGCCGTCGATGCGCAGCGGCTGGCCGTCGATCTCGTCATAGGCCGCCACGGGCGCGTCGGAATTGTTGCGCAGGCGCAGGGTGTAGGTCAGGCGGTCGGCGGTCTCGCCGGCGGCCACGGCCTGTTCTTTCTCGATCTCCAGGGAGGCCTCGGTGAGGCGCGTCACGCCCTGGGCCGAGATCGAGAGCGTCTCGTCGCCCGCGATGCCGGTCGCGCTCAGAACCGAAGCGAGCGTCGCACCGGCCTGCGCGGCCGAGGAGATGCGGAATTCGTAGATGAAGCCCGCGCGGTCGCCCGGCTCCAGCGCCAGCGCGTCGGACACGGAGACCACCGGATCGGTCGGGTCGATGCGGCCGTTGCCATCGAGATCGCGCACGAGGCGGGCGTTCTGGATCAGCGCGGCGTTCTCGGTGTCGGCGATCGCAAGCAGCGCCTCGATCGGGGTGTTCCCGGTATTCTCGAGGTCGAAGTAATACTGGCCGATCGCACCACGGGACAGGATCAGCTCGGACAGGCCGGTCAGCGAGAGCGCGGGCACCGCGCCGACGATCGCCTCGACCGTGTTGGAGTAGACCGTGGCCTCGATACCGAGCGAAGGGTCGAAATAGGTCGCTTCGGCCTGGTTGCGGATCAGCGTCTCGGCAGGGACGCTCGCGCCATGCGAAGACGAGGAGAGAAAGGGAGAAATCGCAAATCCCAGAAGGGCGACAACCCTCAGAGAGCGAAACGGGAAGATCGAAGGGCAACCGCGCATCTGGTTTTTCCGTCGAATAAGAGGAACAGGGAAGGGGAGGGTGCGCCCCCGCCGGACAGGTCCAGGCGGGAGCGCGGGGGGAGGTCAGTTGTCGACCTGGACGGTGAACTCGACCGAGGCCTTGGAGCCGGGCAGCACCGTTCCGTGCGACGAGCTCAGGTTCGTGGCCGAGATCGTGGCGGTGGAGGTGCCGGGCACGAGAGCCTCCGCACAGGCGCCGCCGCAGTTGGTGATCGAGGTGTAGGCCGGGGCCGCATCGTTGATCACCACGTTCTGGGCAGGTGCCGAGCCGGTGTTCTCGGCCTCGACCAGGTAGCGGATGCACTGACCGGGTTCGACATCCAGACGGGTCTTGGTGAAGGTCCCAACCGAGCCGTCGCAATTGGCGTCGATGTACTGGTACTTGGTCAGCGTGACGTCACCCGAGATGATCTGGATCGTGTCCGAGGTGGCGTTGTCCGAGCCGTCCACATCCGCCTGCGTCAGGTTCAGCGTGTTCGAGATTGTGATCGTGCCGATTTCCGAGACGCCGACCGTGGAGGTCGAAGGGGTCTGCACGCGGTAGATCAGCGAGAGGCTGTCACCCGGTGCGAGGCCGCCGGCGATATCCGCGAAGTCAGCCACAACCGGGTCGGTCGCATCGAGCACCCCGTCGTTGTTGGCGTCGTAGAAGATCGCGCCCGAGAAGCCCGACAGGCCGCTTTCGGTGATCGCACCATCGGTGATCGTCACGTTACCGGTGTTGGTCACGGTGTGCAGGATATCCACGACACCGCCGGGCGAGGCCTGAACCGTCTGATCGTCGATGATCTGAACGTTGTAGATCTCGTTCACGGTCACCTGGTTGGTGATGCTGTCGGACTGACCCGAGACGGCCGAGGCGACGTTGATGTCGATCAGCGTGTCACCAGGAAGCTCGTCCTCCGGCGGGGTCACGACCACGAAGATGCTCTCCGAGCTGCCCGCGGGGATCGTGCCGGTGTTCGAGACGACCGTGCCGTCAGCGAGTTGGAACTCCACCGTCCAGCCAGCCGGGAGCGGCGTGCCGAGCGAGAGCGTGTAGGTGTCCGAGACCGGGCCGTTGTTCTGCACCACCATCTCGTAGGTCACCGGCTGGCCCGGATCGGTCGCGGTGGTCACCCACGGAGCGCCCGCGTTGGTCGGGTTCGCGCCATCGCCTTCCGAGCCGAGAACCGCGTTCTCGAGGTCGACCGCGGAGGCCAGGACCGCGCCGTTGAATTCGGCGGTCGAGCTGTCCGAGATGCCCGAAGCCTGCGAGGTCGTGGTCACGGTCGCGGTGTAATCCGTCGTCGCGGTCGGTGCGACATCGGTCGGCAGCTGCGCGATGAGGGTCACGGTGCGGCTTTCGCCGATCGCCATCGGACCGATCGGGCCGACGATCGGGGTCACGCCGTCGGCGCCCACGAAGCGGAAGGTGGTCCCGGCCGGGTAGTCGACATTGTTCACCGAGAGGGTGAGGCTGTCGGTCGCGTTCGAGTTGTTGGTCAGAACGAACTCGTGCTTGATCACGCCGCCCTGATAGACATCGGTGCTTTCGGTGACGACATCGTTGTTGGCCGCGTCGTCATCGGTCGAGGAGACCGTGCCGGTGTTGGGCGTCAGGTCGGGATTGATCGCGGTGTCGGCGATCGCCACGGCATATTGCTCGTCCACGGTGATCTGCGCGGTGTTCGAGGGCGGGAAGGCCACGCCGTCGACGCTCTGGGTCGCCGCGTTCTGGATGATGCCCGCATTCGCGGTGGCGCCGATCACGGCCTTGAAGGTCACGCTGCCCGAGCGGCCCGAACCCACCGAGGAGATCGTGAAGCCGACGGTCTGCGCGTCGTCGTAATCCCAGGCGATGGTCTCGCCCACGCCGTTGGTCGCGTCGATCGCGGTGGGCGTGTTGTTGTCATCGAGCGCGCCCGAGGCATCCGACCACACGGCCGAGCCCGGAACAAAGGTCAGGTCGCCGTCGAGGATATCCTGAACCGAGTAGTTGTTCGCCGCCGTCAGGCCGGACGAGTTATAGGTCAGGGTGATGGTGACTTCGTCGCCCGCATCCACGATCCCGTTCACGCCCGGATCGACGGTCATGTTCTTGACGAGTTCGACGATCGCATCGGTCGAGATCGTCAGCGTGTCGGTGTTCACCGAGGTCACGGAGCCGTCGAGCGAGGAGGTCGCGGTCACGGTGATCGAGTCCGAGCCGGTCGCGGTCGAGGCAACGGTCGCTTCGATCACGACACCGAACTGCTCGCCATTGGCAAGAACCGGGGTCGAGGTGATCGGGGTCGAGCTGTCGGCCACGCCGTCCATGTTGGCGTCGGGGTAGAACACGAGGTTGGTCGTGTCGAGCGTGCCGGTGTCGGTCTCGATCGCGGTCAGGGTGAAGCTGTCCGGGCCGTTGCCGTCATTGGTGATGACGTGGGGCAGGAAGGCCTTGCCGCCGGGCGCGATGGTCTCGGTGTTGTCCGAGGTCAGGGTGACGCCGGCGACCTGCTGGACGAGGGTCTCGACCGTGTTCGAGGTCACGGTGATCGTGTCGCCCGCGCCGTTCTGATAGGTGGCAACCGCCTGGTTGCCGATCACGGCGCCCGCTTCGGGGCTGAGGGCGTGGGCGGAGGTGCCGAGCACGATACCGATGGCTGCGACACTCGCCGTGCGGAGGAATTTAGATTGATAGGACACTGTCTTTTACCATTTCTGTAAGGTTGAGGAGGCGATCCGGGGAGCGCGGATCAGTTGACGCGAACGCGGTAGGTGTTGAGGGCGATCTCGCCCGCTTCGAGCGCTTCGTTCAGAGACCAGCGCACGGCGCGGACCTCCTCGATCGGCAGCTCTTCTTCACGCAAGCTCCCGTCTGCATCGACGACCTTGCGCATCGCCGGGAGGGTGGACCATTCCAGCCCTTCCAGCTCGGGATCGAGTTCCGCTTGGATCTCGAAGGTGGCGGGGACCGAGGTGGTCTGGCCGCCCGGGGCGAGGGACACGCCCTCGGGAACAGGCGCCGCGATCACGAGGCCCTGCATCTCGTCTGCCGTCATGTTCTCGTGCGACAGGGTGTATTGAATGACCTCGCCGGGCTCGACTTCGGCGCGTTCGACGAGGGCTTCCTGGCCCTCCGCATCCTGGGTCACGACGAGATAGGAGAGCTTGCTTTCAAGCGCGTCCGCAGCGACGGGGGCGGCCGAAAGGCTCAGGCTGAGACCGGCCAGCGCCGGGACGATGAAAAGGGTCAGGGGACGGGGCATGTGATTTCCCTCAGGGGGCCGGAGGACCGGCGGTTGCGCATCAGCTCGCTTGCACCAAGCGGGCGGTGATGAGCTCATCATTGCGAGGGAAAGCGCCGCGTGCATTGGCGCGGAGGTCTAATCGAAAGGCAGAGAGGAGAGGGCGCTATCCTTCGGGATAGGCGCGACTGCCGGGCCGGATAGCGGGCTTGCACCGATCGCGCCAAGCCCCTCGGAAACAAAGAAAAAGCGCACCTGCTTTCGCAGATGCGCCATGGTGATCGGAGAGAGTTTCTAAAGGGTCAGACGAATCCCGCGTCGCGCGCGATCATTGCCGCATCGGTGCGGTTCTTCGCATCGAGCTTGCGGCAGAGCGTCTTCACATGCAGCTTGATCGTGACCTCTTGCAGGTCGAGATCGCGGGCGATTTCCTTGTTCGACTTCGCGGCCATCAGACCCCGCAGAACCTGCTTTTCGCGCTCGGACAGATCGCGCTCGAAATCGGTCTCTTCTGGGTCGTCCTTGCCGGACATGAAACTGACGGGCGCGTAGATCTCGCCGGCGGCCATGAAGCGCACCGCATTCACCAGCGATTTCGCCGGAAGGGTCTTGGGCAGGAAGCCCGCGGCCCCCGCCTCGAGCGCCTGTTCCGCGATCAGTCGCGTCGCGGTGCCCGAGATCAGGCCGACGGGCTGTCCGCCATTCGCGGCCAGCGCCTTCTCGAGACCCTCGAGCCCCTTCATGCCGGGCATGGTGAAATCGAGCAGCACCAGGTCGAACGGACCGGCCGTCTCGATCTTGTCGATCGCCTCGGGAAGGTCCTTGGCCGAGTGCGTCTCGGCATTTCCATCGGCATCGAGGAACATCGCGATGGTTTCACGCACGAGGTCGTGGTCGTCTGCAATCAATATCCGTAAAGGCATTCGGCAACCCTTCCGTTAACAATACATCCCACCGCATAGCTGGGCCTGATCTTGCGGCATGTCTTCTTCGCAGGAGGCGGTGGGCTTGGCAAAACCTTTTACACGCCTTAGGCGAATGCCTCCTCTTATATACGGAAGTATAGCACAGCTGTTCTTCTGCGCGCTGGAAAACGGCCTGGCGAGAATTCACGTTGTAGCCTGGATTTATGTCGCAACTCCGAGGGTACGAAATGTTCAGCAAACATCTATTCGCCGCAGCCTTGTCGATCGCCGCTTTCGTCGCGGGTGGGGCGCAGGCCGAGACCGCCGTGCTGACCGTCAGCCACAATGGCGAGCAGACCGCGATGACGATGGATGAGCTCAAGGCCATGCCGGCGACCAGCTTCACCACCTCGACGCAATGGACCGAGGGCGGCCCGGTCGAGTTCACCGGCGTCTCGCTCGCCGATTTCGCCGCGGCTTTCGGCGTGACCGAAGGCACTATCAGCGCCACCGCGATCAACGATTACACGGTCAAGATCCCGGTTTCGGACGCTGTCGAGGGCGGCCCCATCATTGCCTATGCGATGAACGGCAACGAAATGTCGCGCCGCGACAAGGGTCCGCTTTGGGTGATCTACCCGTTCGACGACAAGCCGGACTACAAGGCGGAAACCTATTACAGCCGCGCCATCTGGCAACTTGACCGGGTGACTTTCGAGTAACTCTCGGCTACGGGAGAGTATGCGTGATGGCTTCGGAAGGTCGATGAAGAACACTTGGCTTTATCGGGGCTGGCTTCTGTCCCTTGTCATCGCATTGGGAGTCGGCGGGATCCTCGCCCTCTCCATCTGGAACAAGCTCGACGAGATTCAGACCGCGCGACAAGACCAGCGCGGATGGGCTTATTCGCAACTTGAGGTTGAATACCTCAAACTCAACGACGCCCTTCACCGCGTCATTTTCGGTGAGACCAACGATCTCGCACCGCTGCGGGCCCGGTTCGATGTGTTCTACAGCCGCGTGAAGCTGGCCGAGACGATGCACATCAACGCCAATGACGAGATCGACGGCATCTCGCGACTGCTGAAGATGCTCGAGAGCTACTTTCCCGCGATCGACGGAAGCGACGAGGAACTGCGCGCGGCGCTGGTTCCCTTGGCGAACTCGCTCGACGAGATGAGCAACGTCCCGCGCGAGGTGGCCATCGCCTCGATCGCGATCCATGCGCAACGCTCCGAGACGCAACGCGCTCAGGTCAGCCTCTATATCAAGACGCTGATCTACGTCGTGATCCTCGTCGCCTTCTTCCTGCTCAGCGCGATCTACGTATTGTCCAAGAGGTCCCGGTCGCTGCGGATCGCGACGCAGCGCGCGACCGAGAACGAGGCACGGCTCGACACCATGCTGCGCGCCTCGCTCGATGCGGTGCTGATGATCGACGATTTCGGGACGATCGTTGATCTCAACGGCTCGGCCGAGAAAATCTTCGCCCGCCCCCGCGAGGAGCTGCTTGGCTCCTCGATGCCCGACACGCTGGTACCGCATCGGTTCCGCGCACTCTTCGAAAGCTATCTCGAGAAATTCCGGACCACGGGCGTCAGCAGCATCGCCGACAAGGGACCCGTCGAATTTCCGATGCTCGACGCGAACGGCCACGAATTTCCCGCGGAAATCGTGGCCTCGCTGGTCCGCACCCAGGAGCGCAATCTGTTCGTGGCCTATTTCCGCGACATCACCGAACGGAAGGAGAAGGAAGAGGAACTGCTGCGGATGCGCGACGAGGCGCTTTCCGCCTATCGCGAGAAATCGCGCTTCTTCGCGATGATGAGCCACGAGATGCGGACCCCGCTCAACGGGGTGATCGCGGCGCTGGAATTGCTCGACGGGTCGGAGCTCACCCCCGACCAGCGCAAGTATCTCGCGGCGGCGATGTCCTCGGGCGACGTGCTGATGGGCCATATCAACGACGTGCTCGCCATCGAACGCTCCGAGAGCGAGGAAGGTCTGCTGATCGCGCCGGTCGATCTCGCGGCGATGACGGCAACGATGGTCGGCGCGATGCAGCCCTTCGCGGACAGCGCCCAGGTGAGAATCCACCTCGACCAGAACGACCTCAGCGACGATCTGGTGCTGACCGATCCGCGGGCATTGCAGCAGATCATTGCGAACCTTCTCAGCAATGCGATCAAGTTCTCTCCCGGCGGAGACGTCACCTTGCGCGCGCAATTCGCCCCCAGCGAGTTGCCCGCCTCGCACCCGGGCGACCGGATGCTGCGCTTGCAGGTGATCGACACCGGCACGGGCATCTCCGAGGGAGATCGCGAACGGATCTTCGAGGATTTCGTCTCTCTCGACAGCCGCTATGAACGCCGCACCGGCGGGACCGGGCTTGGACTGGGCATCGTCAAACGGATGGTGGCGCGGCTTCACGGCACGATCACCTGCGACTCCGAGCTTGGCAAGGGCACCACATTCACCGTTCGCATCCCGGTCCGTGGAACGACCGAGGCCGATCCGTCGACGCAACGAGCGCTCCCGGAGGCGACGGATCAACGGGGGATGGATCTGCTGGTGGTCGACGACAACCTGCTCAACCGTGACCTGCTGAGCGCGATGCTCGAACAGATGGGCCACAGGGTCAGCGTCGCGTCGGGCGGCCGCAAAGCGATCGAGATGGCGGCGCAGGCCCCCTTCGACGCGATCCTGATGGATATTTCGATGCCCGAGATCAACGGCATTCAGGCGACCCGCGCGATCCGTGAGGGCGAGGGGCCGAACCGGCTGACGCCGGTCATCGCGGTCACCGCCCATGCGATGCCCGAGGAACGCGCCGAGTTTTTCGACGCGGGGATGGAGGGCTTCGTCGAGAAGCCGGTGCGGCGCAAGACGCTGGCCGAGGCCTTGCGCGAGGTCGCCCCCCGGACACACGGCGACTCCGCCAGCGCCCCGACCGCCGAGGACGTCGAAGACGGCGCGGCCGAGGACGACGATACAAACGATGCGATTTCGGCCGATCAGATCAGCGAATTGCTGGATCTTCTGGGCCTCGAGAAGACGCGCGCGCAGGTCGCCAGCTTTCTGAAGACGGCGCAGAGCGAGATCGAGGGGATCGCTTCGGCGACGGAGCGCGACGATCTGCGTGCCCGCGCCCATGCGCTGGCCGGGACGAGCGGGATGATGGGCGCCACTGCGCTCAGCCAGAAATGCCGCGAGATCCAGAGCGCCTGCGACACCGGGCAGGACGACGCCGCATTCGCGCTGCGCGGCGAGCTGGCCGCGCTCTATGCCCCGCTGCCCGCGCTTTACGAAGAACTCCTCGCCGAATGAGCGCCCGGGGGTGAGGCGCGGCCTTGCCCCTGTCTCACCCTGCACCGCCAGCCAGCCCTCGGGCCCATGTGCCAGACGTGATCCGCGTGCGGTGACGCCATCCCCTGTCATCCTGCCGACGCCTGCCTGTCGCCGGGCGCCCGCAAAGGGAGAGGGCCAAGCTTCCCGAGACCCGTGATAGGAAAAAGGGCAGGGCGCCTGCGCGCCCCGCCCGTCTCGTCGTCAGCTGCCGCCCCGACCCGAGGCCGGGGCGCGTATCACGCTCAGGGCGTGATCCGCACCTCGAAGCTCACCGCGCCGGACGCGCCCGGAAGCATCAGCCCGGTGCAGTCCCACCGCAGGTTGCCCGCGTAGCCGGCCGCGTTCGCCGCCGGCTCGGCCAGGGTGCAGCTCATCCCGCCCACCGCGATCGGGGAGGGGACCGCGCCCGCAAGCGTGGTGTAGGGCGGCGTGCGGTCGTAGATCTTGACCTCGCTCGCGGGGAGGGCCGTCGGGTTCTCGACCGCGATGCGGTATTCGAGGATATCGCCCGGCGCGCCGCCGTTGCGCAGGCCTTCGGCCCCGCCCTTGGTCACGTTGCGCACGGTCTTCGAGAGCTTCAGCTCGGCCACCTGGCCCGAGGAAACGAGCCGGTCGGTGTTGCTGTCGATCTCGCTAACCCCCGTCGCGCCGTAGCTGGTGGCCGCGTCGAGCTGGAAGACATAGCTCGCATTCGGACCAAGGGCCGAGCTGGCCGAGACGCGCGCCACGAGGCAGATCTCGGTATCAGCGGCGGTCGGCAGAGGCCCGGTGATCGCGACATCGGTCGAGCCGTCGCAGCCCAGATCCTGGAACAGACCCACCGAATAGCCGTTCGTCGGGGTCTCGCTGATCGTCGTCACCGAGAAATCCACGAGACCCGAACCGTCGGCGGTATAGCGGTGATAGAGCATCACCACCTGACCCGCCGAGATCGCGCCCGACTGGCTCTCGCTCAGCCGCGCCTCGCGCAGCAGACCCACATCGAGACCGGCGTAATCGGTGCCCGCCGCCACGGTGAAGGTGAAGGCGCCGTCGCGCGGATCGGTGTCGATCTTGCCGGGAAGGGCCGTGGGGGTTTCGGAGATCACCTGATGGCCTTCGCCTGCGGTGACCTGAACGGTCACTTCGCCCGCATAGCCATCGGGCAGGACCAGCGACCAGGTGCCATCGGCGGCGATCTCGGGCGTGTCGATCAGCACGCCGCCCGCGTCGAAGACCTCGACCTTCGCCGCAGCCGAACCCGGCTCGCCCGCGTCGGGCACGCCGTCATAGGCCACGCCGCCCGCGCCGTTATCGAGGAACACCGTGCCCGAGAGCACCCCCCCCGCACCGCTCAGCGCGATGGTGGCGAAGGCCTCGTCATCATCGGCGATCCCGTCCGCGAGATCATCGGTCAGCGCACCCACCGCCGGATCGCTGTCCGGGTCGGGCTGGTCGGCGGCGACGATCTCGGCGGCGTTCGTGTGCTCGCCCGTCGCGTTCATCGTGACGGTGATCGCCAGCGTGACCGTCTCGCCGCTCGCGACCGCGCCAATGTCCCAGATCCCGGTCGAGGGGTCGTAGCTGTCGCCAAGCGCGGCTGCATCGTCCGACACATAGCTGTAGCCATCGGGCAGCAGATCGCGGACCTGCACCCCGGTCGCGCCCGACGGGCCGTCATTTGTCACGCTCACGCGGATCTCGATCGTGGCACCGGCGGCGGCCTCGGTCAGCGGCGTGCCCGAGGGATCGGTGATCGCGAGCGACACCGACAGGTCCGCGCTTTGCGCCCCCTCAGCATAGCCGAAATTCTGATCGGAGGTGTCCGCCCCTTGCGTCACCACCACACCCGTCAGCGGGTTCGTCGTGGCGACCAGATAGCCCGCGGGCGTATCGGTATCGGCGGCGTCCACCTCGATCCGGTAGGTCTTGGTCGCATCGACGGTGGCGAAACTGTAGGTGCCATCCGCCGCGCTCTCGGTCGTTGCGACCTGGATATCGTCGGCGGGATCGGCCGGCGTGCCGTTGTCGTCGTAAAGCGTCACCGTGATCGCACCGACCGCCGTCTCGCCCGCGTCATAGGCGCTGTTGAGATTGGCGTCGACATAGAGACGGCCCGAGATCGACCCCTCGACGAAGACGGTCGAGGTAAAGGGACCGGGGGCGCGGCACGAGGCCCCGTCATTGCCCTGATAGGTCAGATCGGCCACCGTTCCCTCGACCTCGATGAAGCTGAAGCTGGCGGGGCGATTGCCCTCGGTGCCGACCTCGACCGCGAAGACCTGGCGGGTCTGGTTGTCGAAGAGATAGAGGAAGCCCGAACCGTCGAACCAGACCGAATCCGGGTCCATCGCGAAGATCCCCGCAGGCAGCGGCACGTTGCCGACAGCCGTGATCGTGGTCGCGCCGGGCGTACCGCCAAGTGGGTCGATCGCGTAGATATTGCGGTTCGAGTCGATGAAATACAGCAGGCCGTCACGCGGGTTATAGGCGATATCGCGTCCGTAAAGCGTGCTCTGCCCGGTATCGAGGATACCAAGCGCCACGGGGTTCAGCGGGTCCGAGATGTCCAGAAGCTGATAGTGGCCGAAATTGGTGCCCGACATGTAGACCATCACGCCATTGGGCAGGATATCCGACGAGGTATCGGGCGATTCGATCGTCAGACCCGAGATGTCCGCGACCTCCTGCACCGCGCCCGAGGCGGTGATCCGCATCAGCGTGCGCGGGCTTTGCCGGACGCCGTAGATATAGCCGTCGAGCTCGTTAAAGCCCCAGCCGGTCACCAGATAGTTGCCGGTGTAATCGGGCGGAAGCAGGGTCTGCGAGAGGGTGTAGACGCCCCCCGATTCCGTCACCATCAGCTCGCTCAGCGCGGGCAGGTTCTGCGCGGTCTCGGTCGCGACCATGTAGAACGTGTCGGTACAGGCGAACGGGCCGTTCGGATTGGTGATCGTCACCAGGTAATCCTCGACCTCGCCGTCGAGGTTGAGCCCGTCGAACGGGTCGGAGGTGAGCGCAGAGCTGGTGGACCAGCGCAGGCGGGCATAGCTCTGCCCCGAAACCGCATTGGCGGGCACCGGGATGTCGAGGGTGATCTGGTTGTTGAACACCCCGTCGAGATCGCCCGTCCCGCCATCGCGGTAGTCGATCGCTACCTGTTCGCTCGCGTCGAACACGCCGTTGCGGTTGAAATCGACCCAGAGCTGGAGATTGGTGATCCCGCTCGTCACCGGAAGGCCGAGGTCATACTGGATGCTCAATGTCTCGTGGGTGACGACGGTCAGCTGCGTCGTGGTCCCGCCAACGAGGTTGGGGAAGGCGGCGATCGCGTCTTCGTCGTCGATCCCCGCAAGGTCGTCGGCATCGGCGCTGACGCTGTTTTGCTGCACGACCTCGGTGTCGGGCAAGCCCAGACCCAGATAGATATCCGGCACGACAATGTGACGCGGATCGCCATAGGAGGCGGGCGCGTCGCCCCGGTCCACAAGGTCGGCCGCCGCGATCAGGAGCGTGTAATCCTCGACCTCGCCGTCGGGTGCGAGCGAGACGGGCAGCAAGCCCTGCTGCGAACTGTAGCGGAAGCGCGCGAAGGTGGCCGAGGTCGTCGCGTCGCTCGGGACGGTGACCGTGATCTGGATCACGCCATCGCCCGCGACCGCGTCCGAGCCCGTGCCATCGTCGCGCAGATCGGTCGCGATGCGTTCGCCGAGGGTCTCCTCGAACACGCCATCGCCGTTGAAGTCGATCCAGCCCTGCAGGAAGGCATCGCCCGTGACCAGCACGTCGATCGTCGTGATCATGCCCTGGGTCAGCGCCGGGAAGGTCACCGCGTCCTCGTCATCCACGCCCAGAAGGTCGTCGGCAGTGGCGGTGCTGTCGGATTGCGCGACAAGTTCCGCATCCGGCGGGACGGTCCCGAGATAGATGCTCTGCGTGGCTGACACCGCATGCGAGGCGATCAGGTAGTTCACCGGCGCGTCGCCGAAATCGAGACCGTCGCCATCATAGACCGCGATGGTGACGCGTGCGCGATCGCAATCCGCGGGGGTGACCGTATCGCACAGCTCGTAATCGATGGTGTAGATACCTGCCGGCACGCTGGAGGGCACGACCACGCGCCCCTCGTCGAGACCGCTCGTCACGAGGTAGGGGACGGGGTCGCCCGCGTTGAGCGGCTGGGCTTCGGCCAGGACGGTCAGGTCGGCGGTCACTGCCGTGGCGAGCAAGCCGTTGATCGTGTCGTTTCCGTAGACGTCGCCCGCCGTGCCACCCGCGAGGGCGTTGATCGGGGTCGAGGTGTAATCGTCATCGCGCGCGATCACGGTGGCCGAGGTGTCGGCAATCGCGCAGAGCAGGACCTGCGAGCCGCGCAGGCCGCTGTTCGTCGAAGTTCCGGTATAACCGTGGATGAAGCTCGCCTCGACGAAAGTGTCGAATTCGTAGGTCGCGTAGTTGTCGTAGGCGGTCTCGTTGGGTTCGTCGATCCAGTTCGTCGGATCACCGACCTTGGCCGGGTCCATCGCGATCGGCGTGCCGGGCGCGGGGAAGGAGGCCAGGGGCGCGGTGTTGAAATAGATGATGTTGTTGGGCGTCTCGACCGGGCCGACCACGTCCGAGCTGTCATCCGACGCGCCGAGACTGTCCACATCGGTCTGCATCACGATCAGGCCGTTGAAACCGCTCTGGTCGATCGGCTCGCCTTGCGGGTTCGCAACCGTCGCCGTGCCGTCCTTCACGAGGCGCAGCTTGTAGGTCAGATAGCCGTTGTTGGTCGGCACCATCCGCGCCTGGATGCTCGAATCGAGCTGCACCTCGGTCGCGTTGTTGACCGAGGTCAGCTGGAAGGTCACATCGACCGGATTGCCGTTCTTGTCGCTGGTGACGTTGTCGAAGACGAAGATATCGGCGAGCGTCGGCGCGGCGGCGCTGCCCGGACCTGCGATCTGGGTGCGCGGCTTCGAGAATACGGTGGTCGGCTGGCAGCTCAGCGGGCCCGAGCCGAAATTCGGCTCGGAGAGAGGGACGGGCAGGGTGACGCTGTTCGACGGCAGGCGATTGACGAAATCGCTGCCGATGGCGCCGATCCCGGCGGTGGCCGTGCTGGTCAGATTGCCTGCCAGCGCATCTGCCACGCTGACGGTATAGGCCGCGCTACAGGTCAGGCTGCCGCCCGGAGCCACGGGTGCGGTGATCGCGGGACAGCTGACGGTGCCGAGCTGGGAATCCTCGATCACGACATCCTGCCCGGTGTTGAAGGGCAGGGTGCCGGTATTGGTCACGATATAGGTATAGGTCAGCGTATCGCCCGCAATCGCCGAAGCCGGCGAGACGCTGCGCGACAGCGAGATGCTCTGGTCGACGGTGAAGAAGGCTTCGGCGAACATGCCGATGCCGCGCGCGCCCGGATTATAGTTCTGGAAGACGGGGTAATTGCGCACGTTCTGGATACTCTCATCATACCAGAAGGTCACCGAGGAGGTGCCATTGGGAAAGTTCGCGCGCACCGTCCCGGTATAGTCGTTGGGCGAAGTCGGGGAGCCGGTCGGCCCCTCGTTATAGATACATTGCGCCTGGTTCGCGCTCAGCGTTCCGGTCAGGCCAGAACCGGGGCCGGGGCCGACGACGATCGAAGGCGTCGGGCTCAGCGCGGTGAGGGTCGGGTTGCCGTTGTCGCCAAAGGCGGTCACGAAATCGCAGCGGTCCGAGGTCGCATTGTTGTCGGTCGCGTCGATGTCGAGCACGTCGATTCGCAGGTTGTCGACCTGCACCGCGACACCGCCCGAGCTTGCCGAAACGGTGTTGATGATCCGGTTGTCACCGATCGCGCCTCCGTTGAGCGGCGCATCCGCGACAAGGATCAGCGACTCGATATTGCCGCCGAAGATGAGGTCGTCATCGGGGGACTGAACGGTCTGGCCCGACCCGTTGACGAAGCTCACCAGAGGTCCGTTCACCTCGACGCGCACATCCACCGCGAAGCCGTATTGGTCATAGAGCGTCCGGTCGAGCGGCCCCTTGAACCCGGCGGGCCAGTCGAATGCGCCCCAGTCGATGGTGAACTCGCCGGCTTTGACGGGCGCTGCGGCAAAGGCGAGCGCCCCCGCCAGGGCGAGGGGGAGGGACAGGGCTGGCATCGAAAGCCGCGACACTGGCTTGAACACGGGAGTTACCTCAGTCTGATCCTGCGAAGAACTTCCCGGACGTGCGGGGCCGGCAGGGAGGCGGCACCCGCGCGCAGTGATTCCGGGATCTGCGACACAGTCCCAAACTCGCAAAAATCGGCGGGAATTTCCCGGGTGCGAGGGGAGAGTCCCGGGACGATCGGGATAGCCCTCCTAT
This sequence comes from Thioclava marina, assembly GCF_002020135.1. Taxonomy (GTDB): domain Bacteria; phylum Pseudomonadota; class Alphaproteobacteria; order Rhodobacterales; family Rhodobacteraceae; genus Thioclava; species Thioclava marina. Next base: position 41,913 of record NZ_MPZS01000004.1, read on the forward strand.
CCGATCGCATAGCGGCCCCCTGTCCGAATTCGCGGGCCAGTCTGCTCTTGCACACGCGCGCCGCGCCGGGCGCTGCGGTAGAAAGGTGACAAGGCGACAACACGCCATCCAGACAATCACCGACGACCCCCGCAAAGGACCTCCGCCATGCCGAAGCCGCAAACGATCGCTCTCGTCACCGCATTCCCTCCCGGCCGACAGAGCCTCAACGAATACGGCCTGCACCTCGCGAAAGAACTTGCCGAGTGCCCGGACGTGGCGGAGGTCGTGGTGATCGCGGACAAGCTGCCGATCCGCATGGAAGAGCTCGATCTCGGCCCGAAGATCCGCGTGCGCCGCGTCTGGTCGTTCAACTCGGTCAAGGCGGGGCCGTCGATCCTGCGCGCGCTGTGGCGCGAAGAGGTGGACAGCGTGCTGTGGAATGTGCAGGTCGCGAGCTTCGGCGATCGCGAACTGCCCGCGGCGCTTGGCCTCTTCACCCCGGCCATCGCGCGATTGATGGGATGGCGCAGCGGCGTGCTGGCCCATAACCTCGTCGCGGGCATCGACCTCGAGAATACCCAGCTGAAAGGCAAGCCGATCCGCCAGGCGATCGTGCGCGCCGGGGGCGCTGTCGTGGCCCGCGCGCTGGCTGCGGCGGATTACATGACCGTCACGCTGCCTTCTTACGAAAAGATGCTCAAGGCGCGCTTCCCCCGTGCCGAGATTCACCACGTTCCGCATGGCACCTTCGACACGACCGCGCGCCAGCTCCCCGCGCTGGCAGACCGTCCGAAACGGATCGTCACGATGGGCAAGTTCGGCACCTACAAGCGGCTCGAAACCCTGCTCGCCGCCTTCGACCTGCTGCGCGCTCTTCCCGAATTCCGCGGCTACGAGCTGGTGATCGGCGGCATGGACCACCCGGCTACCCCCGGCTACATGGCCCGCCTCGCCGAGGAGCGCCGCAACGACCCGGCGGTGATCTTCCACGGCTATGTCGCCGAAGAGGACGTGCCGGAATTCTTCTCGCAGGCGCGTCTGAGCGTCTTCGACTATTCGGCCACCACCGGAAGCTCGGGCGTTCTGCACCAGGCGGCCACCTACGAGACCATCCCGGTCTTCCCCCGGATCGGAGATTTCGTGGACCTGTGCGAACACGAGGGCCTGAAGGGCGCGAATTACGCCCCCGGCAAATCGGTCGAAATGGCCTTCGCGATGCGCGACATCCTTGGCCGTCCCGAAGAGGCGCAGAAACTCGCACGCAGCAATCGCGCCGCCACGCAGGGCATGTCGCTCTCGCGCGTGGCCCGCTTCCACGCCGCCATGCTGCGCATGAACCGACACCAGAGACGGGCGATCCTGAAGGTCAGCAGCTGACCTTACCCCACACCCCCTTTCCCCCAACAGGATCGTCGTCGTGTGGCCTGCCTGAAAAGGTGGGCCACACGTCATTTCGGGCGCGCCCGCCATACTCGGATAGGTCACCTATCCTTTTGAGATAAATCGTTATTCTTGCGCGACTGAGACTCTTGCGCAGCCTTTTGCGAGACATGGTTAAACGCAATCCAAAGGTGCTGCCATGAACGCCATTCTCTCGCATCCCATCGCCTCAGGCGGACATGGCGAGCCCCGCCGCCTCCGTATGTCCCGCCCGCGCGCGCTGATCGTCGTGCCCTGCTACAACGAGGCCGAGCGCTTCAATCACGATGCCTTCGCGCAGTTCATCGCGCGCCATAACGGCGTCGATTTCGTCTTCGTCAACGATGGCAGCACCGACGCCACCGAGGCCCGCCTCGAGGCTCTGCGCGCCGAGTATCCGCAGCGCGTGACCGTGCTGCGCCTGAGCCGGAATTCGGGCAAGGCCGAGGCGGTGCGCCAGGGCCTGCTGCATGCCTGCGGCCGCGGCGTGAGCCATGTCGGCTACTGGGACGCGGATCTCGCAACCCCGCTCGACGCGATCCCGGATTTCCTGCGCGTGATCGACCGCGATCAGGACGTGCAGGTCGTCTATGGCGCGCGCCTGCGGATGCTGGGCCGCCGGGTCGAGCGCCGTTTCTCGCGCCGGATCGTCTCGGCGATCTGCGCCACGCTCGCCCGCCAGGTGCTGAGCCTGCCGATCGGCGACTCGCAATGCGGCGCGAAGATGCTGCGCAACACGCCCTCGCTCTGCCTCGCGCTGTCGGAGCCCTTCAACGCGGGCTGGCTGTTCGACGTGGAGCTGTTCTTGCGCCTCAAGGAACGTTTCGCCGCGATCGAGAGCCGCCACGCCTTCTTCGAGCAGCCGCTGGTGGAATGGGACGAGGTGCCCGGCTCGAAGGTCTCGGGCAACGCGATCCTGCGCAGCGGCATGGAAATGCTCAAGCTGCTCGGCCGCGCCCGCCTCGGTCTGAACTTCTCTCCCAAACCAACCGCCGCTCCGGTCACCGCGACCGTCTGCGCCCCTGCCAACTGATCCGCCATGATAAGCCTCGTCCGAAATAGCGACTCGCTTCGCCTCCTTCTCGTCACGCCCGCCGTCGCGATCTTTGCCTCCTCGATGCTGGTGAATGTCGGCAACCTCGGCTTCAACATGATCTTCAGTCGGCTGATGGGACCCGAGCTGTTCGGAAGCCTCGCCTTCCTGCTGACGCTGAAACTCTCGGCGCTGTCGCTGTTCGGCGCGGCGCAGATGGCGGTGAGCCACCTCGTCTCGGCCCGTCCGGTGACCGAGCGCAGCTCGCTTCTTGCGGCGCTGGCGCGGCTCGACACCGGCCTGCTTGCGATACTCGCGGCGCTCTGTCTGCCCATCGGGATCGCGCTTTGGGCGGTGCTCGGCCCGGCCAGCCTCTCTCCCATCCTGCTGCTTGCCGCGATGCCCTTCGGCGCATCGCTGAGCCTGCTTCGCGGCGTCAGCTTCGGCGGGCTCAAGACCGGCCGGATTGTCCTGTCCGCCAATCTCGAAATGGCGGTGCGCCTGGTCTTCGCGCTTGTCGCCTGGAAGGTCGGCCTGGGACTGCCCGGCGTGATCGGCGCCATCACGCTTTCGATCATCGCAGGCTGGATGGTCCTGCTTGCCGAGGTTCCGCGCCGCCGCGCCAGCCCCACCGAGCCCGGCCTGGTCTTCGCGATCGGACTTGGCGCCGCGCCCTTCGCTCTTTTGCAACTGGCGCAGGTTTTCGTTCTCGACGGCGACATCTTCATCGCCCGCTCGACCCTCCCGACGCAGGAGGGCGGGTTCATCGCCGCGCTGTCGCTGTTCCAGCGCATCCAGTTCTTCGCCTGTCTCTCCCTTGCCGCCGTGCTGCTGCCCGACCTCACACGTGCACGGCGTGAAGGACAGGCGCTAGGGGCGGCGCTCGCCCCGGTCGCCGTGCTCTTCGCTGCCGTGAGCATCGCCGTGGTGAGCGCCTGCACCCTGGCCCCCGAGAGGATGATCTCGCTGCTGGTCGGCTCGGGTTACGCCGAGGCCGCGCAGCATCTGCCTTTCGCCGCGCTCTCCGCCATTGCCTTCACCTTCAGCTACCTCACCGCGACGGCGCTCGTCGCCCTGGGAGATCACCGCGGGATCTGGCTGTGCGTGGGCATCGCCGCCCTGCAACTGGCCACGATGGCCATGACCCCCGATCCGAGCCTTGCCGGCTATGTCGGCATCAAGCTCGGCTGCCAGCTTCTCGCAGCGCTTGTCAGCGCAGCCCTCATTGCGAGGAGCGTGCTGCGAAGATGAACCGACGGGCTCCGGTGGTCGCGCAGGGCCACCGGAGCCCGTATTTCCTGAAATTCTTAGAAAGAGTGAAACCTATGTCGCAGGATACACTTGACGCCACCATCCACCCCGTTCTTCTGTGCGGAGGGTCGGGCACACGTCTTTGGCCGCTTTCGCGCAAGTCCTACCCCAAGCAATTCGTGCGCCTGATGGGCGAGGAAAGCCTGTTCCAGGCCTCGGCCAAGCGGCTCTCGGGCCATGGCTTCGCCGCACCCTCGGTGATCACCGGCGCGGATTTCCGCTTCGTGGTGATCGAACAGCTGGCTGCCCTCCAGATCGCGCCCGCCGATATCCTGATCGAGCCTTGCGCCCGGAATACCGCCGCGGCGATCTGTGCCGGCGCTCTGGTGCTGGAGGCGCGCAAACCCGGCGCGCTGATGCTGGTCGCGCCCTCCGATCATGTCATTTCCGACGCCGGGGCCTTCCGCGCCGCCGTCAAAGCCGCCGCACCTGCGGCCGAGGCGGGCCAGCTCGTCACCTTCGGTATCCGCCCCGATCGCCCCGAAACCGGCTATGGCTGGCTCGAACTGAGCGAAGCCCCCGACGCGGAGTTTTCCGCCACGCCCCAGCCGCTCAAATCCTTCGTCGAAAAGCCCGATCTGGCAAAGGCCGAGGCGCTGCTGCAAGACGGGATGCACCTGTGGAATGCCGGGATCTTCCTGTTCTCGACCACGACGATCCTGAAGGCATTCGCCAGATACGCGCCCGACACGCTTGCGCAGGTTCGGGGCGCGGTGGCCGGAGCGGTGCGGGATCTGGGCTTCACCCGTCTTGCGCCCGCGCCCTGGAAGGGGCTCGAGGATATCTCGATCGACTATGCGGTGATGGAACGTGCCGACAATCTCTCCGTCGTGCCCTATGGCGGGGCGTGGTCGGACCTTGGCGACTGGCAGGCGGTCTGGCGCGAGCAGAAACCCGATGAAAACGGCATTGTCACCGCCGGCGCGGCCACCGCCATCGACTGCAAGGAGTCGCTGCTGCAATCGACCAGCGAGGCGCAGCAGCTCGTGGGTATCGGTCTTGAAGACATCATCGCGGTCGCGATGCCCGATGCGGTGCTGGTGGCCCACAAGTCCCGCGCACAGGATGTCAAGAAAGCCGTCGCCGAGCTGAAGGCCAAAGGCGCCGCGCAAGCCGAGACCCTGCCCCGCGATTTCCGCCCCTGGGGCTGGTATGAGAGCCTTGTGGTCGGCCAGCGTTTCCAGGTCAAACGCATTCATGTCCACCCCGGTGCCGCGCTGAGCCTGCAAAGCCACCACCACCGTGCCGAACACTGGATTGTCGTCGCGGGGACGGCACAGGTCACCGTGGATGACGAGGTGAAACTCGTGACCGAGAACCAGTCGGTGTATATCCCGCTCGGGGCCGTTCACCGCATGGAGAACCCCGGCAAGGTGCCGCTGACGCTGATCGAGGTGCAGACCGGCGCCTATCTCGGCGAGGATGACATCATCCGCTATGACGACGTCTATGCACGCGGGCAGGGCGCGCGGGGGTGAAGGCACTTCGGCGCAGAAGAGGCGAAGATCAGGCCGGAGAACATCCCCGACCTGATCTCGTGTGTCACTCAGCCTCGCTCGCTGCCCGATCCATCGGTCACGCCCTAGGCTGGCGGCCTGTCGCCGAAAACAGACGATCCGCGTCTCAGCTCTCGCGAGCCGCCTTGATCGCGCGGCGCAACGTGTCGGCATCGACGGCACCGGGATAGACGTCGCGCCCGATGATATAGGCGGGCGTGCCTTGCAGCCCGATCGCGATGGCTTGCTGGGAATTGCGGATGAGCAATCCGTCGATCGCCTTGCGGTCGGCCTTGTAGCTCGCCTCGGCCTCTTTCGGATCGACCCCCGCCGCGGCGAGCGTGCTGTCGATCTGCGCGTTCGTGAGCTTGCCCTTCGTCGCCATAAGCGCCTCGAGCGCGACCTCGTATTTGCCCAGACCCTGCGCGCCAAGCGCCAGTTGCGAGGCATAGACCGAGGGCGCGCCGAAGATCGGCCAATCCTTCATCACCACGCGCAGGTCGCCGTCTTCCTTCATCACCTGCTCGACGACCGGATGGTTCGATTTGCAGAACGGGCACTGGTAGTCGAAATATTCGACAAGGGTGACATCGCCCTGCGGGTTGCCGAGCGCCGGGGCGTCGGGGTCGTTGAACACCGCCTGCGGCGAGATGTCGGCCGCCTGTCCCGCACGGGGCAGGATGAAGAGCGCCGAGCTGGCACCGGCGAGTGTAAGGAAATGTCTGCGGTCGATCATGTCTGGTCTCCTGTGGGATCGGTTTGGGGGAAATCCTCGGGGTTGTAGGCGATGGGCGGCAGCGGCTGGCCCGGTGGCACCGTGCCCTTGCCGCTTTCCGCGCGGGTCAGCACCACGACTTGCGTGCCCGAGCGCACCCTCTCGGCGAGGTCGATGATGTCCTGGTTGAACAGCCGGATGCAGCCTGCCGACGTCGCCTTGCCGATGCTGGAATCGTCCATCGTTCCGTGGATGCGATAGAGCGTGTCCTTGTTGCCCTGATGCAGATAGAGCGCACGCGCGCCCAGCGGATTGTCGAGCCCGCCGTCGAGCCCGTCCTTCACCGGCCCGTAGAGCGCGGGATCCTCCTTGATCATGCTTTGCGTCGGCGTCCATTTCGGCCAGTCGCGTTGGTAGGGGATATGCGCCTCGCCCGCGAAACCGCGCCCGTCCTCGCCTACGGCGACGGTGTAGCGCAGCGCACGGTCGTTCTTCTGCACGAGGTAGAGCCTGCGCGCCCAAGGGTCGACGACGATGGTGCCGGGCGGCTCGTCGGTCCAGTAATCGACCTCCTGCCGGGCTTTCTCGTCGCTGAGAAATTTCGGGTTCACCGCCGGGATGACCCGCCCGTCATCCTCCATCGCGCCGTAGATCGCCTGCACGCGCGGGCTGAGTTGCGGCTCGGTCGCAGCGGGTGGTGGCTCGGCCGGCGGCTGGGGCGCGCAGGCGGCCATTGCGATCAGGGCGGGCAGGGCGAAGCGGGCGAGCGTCATTGCGCGATCTCCTCGAGCGATGCGGAGAGGGTTGCAGGGCTTACGTCCCCGACCAGCCGGGTGCCGGGGGCCTCCTTGTGATCGGGCGTCAGGAAGATCAGCGTCGGCGGCCCGATCACACCGAGCGATTTGAGCAGCGCCTGCTGCGGCGTACCGGTTTTCGTGACATCCACCGCGATCGGGGTGACGCGGCGCAGGGCGGCTTGAACTTGCGGGTCGGGGATGACCTCGCGCGCGATGGTGGCGCATTCGGTGCACCATTCGGCGGTGGTAATCAGCATCACCGGCGCGCCTTTCGCGGCATCGAGGGCCGCGCGGAGCGCCTCGGGGGTCTCGACATGGGCAAAATCGGCTTCGGTGAGTATCGCGCCTTGGGCGGGGGCGGGCGACGCGCCGATGCTCAGCCGGGCGAGGGGGCGCAGCGCATCGGAGGCCCCGCTCGCGGCCCCGACCGCCAGAAGCGCGCCAGCCAGAAGCGCCGCGAGGCCAAGCGCCCCGCCAAGGCGGCGCAGGCCCGGGCTGTCGGCCTCGAACCGATCTCGCCCGCCAAGCGCCACACCCGCCCCGATCAGCAGCAGCGCCCAGAGCGCCAGCACCACCGGACCCGCGATCACCCGGCCCAGAAGCCAGATCGCCACGGCGAGAAAGACAAAGCCGAAGGCGCGGTTGATCCCGGTCATCCACGCCCCCATGCGCGGCAGGATGGCGGAACCGAAGAGACCCACAGCCAGAAGCGGCACACCTTGGCCAAGCCCCAGCGCAAACAGCGCCGCTGCACCAAGCCCCGCATCGCCCGTCTGCGCGATATAGAGGAAAGCGCCCGCCAGCGGCGCGGTCACGCAGGGCCCGACGATCAATGTCGAGGTGAAACCCAGAAGGGCCGCCCCCGCCAGCGTGCCGCGCGGGCCCTTCAGCGCCCCGATCCGCGTGGTCAGTCCCTGAGGCAGCCGCAGTTCGAACAGCCCGAAGGAGGACAGGGCCAGCACGCCGAACAGGGCCGCGAGGGCGATCACCGTCGCCGGCGCCTGCATCAGGAATTGCAGGTTCTGCCCCGACCATGCCGCGACCACGCCCAGCAGTCCGAAGGCGAGCGCCATCGCAAGCACATAGGTTCCGGTGAGCGCCAGACCGCGGGCGGGCGTCAGCCCCTTGCCCTGCGCGCCGAGCATCCCGGCGACGATCGGCACCATCGGGAGAACGCACGGGGTGAAGGCCAGTAGCAGGCCAAACCCGAAGAAGCTTGCCACCACAAGGGCCCAGCCACCCTTCGCCGCGATCCCCGCGACAAGCCCGTCATCGGAGGAGAGGCGCAAGCCCTGATCCGATGCGTTCTCAACCGCTGCGGGGGCCGCATTCGCCGCCTGCGCATAATCGGGCGCCCCAAAGCCTTGCGAAGAGGCGGCGGAGACCGAGGGATTCTCGGCACCGGGCGGCGGCGCGATCTCCCGGCTCTGCGGCGGGTAGCAAAGGCCCTTCTCCTCGCAGCCCTGCCAATGCAGGGTAAAGGCGCCGGTGATGCCGGAGACCGTCGCCTCGGTCCGGTCGTGCCAGACCTCGACGGTGCCGAAATTCGGATCGTCCTTCATCTCGCCGGGCTCGGTCGCGATCACCGGCGGCGCGCCGTCCTCGGCACTGACGGTCAGGTGGTCGCGATAAAGGTAATAGCCTTTCGCGATGTCGATCGAGACCGCGAGCGTCCCGTCGCCTTGCCAGTGCGTTTCGACCTGAAAGGCCTGTTCGGGGGAGAGGGGCGCCGCGCCCGAGGGCTTGAGCAGCTCGAACCCTTGCGCCGCGGCGAGGCCAGGCAGCAAGGTGAGCGCGAGGAGGAGGCCCCAGAGGGCGCGGCATGGCGGGAGGAGGGAAGGTCGTGCGATCATGTTGGCCGGATCCCCGGCGAATCTTAAGTCAGCCTTAAGGTTGGCGCGGTCCAAGGGCGCAAAAGGAGAAAAGATGCGCATACTCGTTGTCGAAGATGACGGCATTCTGGCCGACGGCCTTCGGGCCGGGCTCGGCATGGCCGGGTTCACCGCGGATGTGGTGGGCTGTCTGGAGGATGCGCGCGCGGCGCTGGCTGCGAACGACTACGCGGCCCTTGTGCTCGATCTGATGCTGCCCGATGGATCGGGGCTCGATTTGCTGCGCGAATTGCGGGCGGGCCGGGCGGCGGTGCCGGTTCTTTTGCTGACTGCGCGCGATCAGGTCGGGGACCGGGTGGCGGGGCTTGATGCCGGGGCGGATGATTACCTCGGCAAGCCCTTCGATCTCGACGAACTGGCCGCGCGGCTCAGGGCTCTGACGCGCCGGGCGGAGGGGCGCGCCTCGGGCCGGATCGTCCATGACGGGCTGGAGCTGGAACCCGCTGCGCGTCTCGCCAGCTTCGACGGTCGTCCGCTGAAACTCTCGCGCCGCGAATTCGCCGTGCTGCAGGCGCTGGCCGAACGGCCGGGGCGGGTGCTGGCGAAATCCGATCTCGAGGACCGGCTTTACGGCTGGGACGAGGAGGTCGAAAGCAACGCCGTCGAGGTCCATATTCACCACCTGCGCGCCAAGCTCGGCCGCGACTTCATCGAAACCCTGCGCGGTATCGGCTACCGCCTGCGCCCTCAGGAGAGCTCGCCATCTCGCTCCGCCTCCGCCTCTTCCTGATCCTGACCGGGGCCACGCTGGCCGTCTGGCTCTCGGCTGTGCTCTGGATCGAACATTCGACGCGCGCCGAACTGACGCGGGTGCTCGACGCGCGGCTGGTCGAGGCCGCGCGGATGGTCTCGTCGCTGGTGTCGAGAAACCAGATCGCGCTCAACCGCGACGACCCGGCGCGGATCTCCCTGCCCGACAGCGCAGATTACGAGCATCAGCAATTCTGCCAGATCTGGTCCTTCACGAACGGGCTGGTCGGGCGCTCGGACGGGGCGCCGCGCGCGCAGCTCGTGCCCGCGAATGCGACCGGGTTTCGCGATATCACCCAGGACGGCAAGGCGCTGCGCGTCTATACGATCGTCGATCCCGTGCTGGGCGGGCAGGTCACGGTCGGAGACAGTCTCGCCGTGCGTGACCGGCTCGTGCATGACGTGATCTCGGGATTTCTGTGGCCGGGGCTGGCGATCCTCCCGGTGATGTGGGGGTTGATCTGGCTGGCCATCAGCACGGGGCTGTCGCCGCTCGCCCGTCTCGCGCGTGAACTCGAGGCACGGCGCAGCGATGATCTGAGCGCTTTGCCCGCGACGACGACCCATCCGCAGGAGATCCGCCCCGTTGCGGCCGCGCTCGACGATCTTCTGGCCCGGCTCGCCGCAGCCCGCGCGCGTGAGCGGGATTTCATCGCCTTTGCCGCGCATGAAATGAAGACACCGCTCGCGGGTCTCAAGACGCAGGCGCATATCGCGCGGCGCGCGGAGGACAGCGCCGTGCGCGATCACGCCCTTCAGGCGATCTCGACATCGGTGGATCGCACCGACAGGATGGTGCACCAGCTGCTCGATCTCGCGCAGGTCGAGAGCCGCGAGAGGCGTGTCGCTCCGATTGATCTGGAAACGACGCTCGCGCAGGTGCTTGGCGATCTCGCGGATGTCGCGGATCGCCGAAATATCGGCCTCGCCCTCGATACAGGGGAGCGACCCGCCGCGATACGGGACGATCCCTTCCTGATCACCATTGCTCTGCGCAATCTGATCGAGAATGCCATTCAGGCGAGTCCGCTCGGCTCGGAGGTGCTCGTGCGTGTCGGCAGAACCGCATCGGGGATCCGGATCGACATTCGCGATGCGGGTCCGGGCCTGCCCCCGTCAATCGCTCGCGTCGCCCACGAGAAATTCGTCAAAGGCAACAATGTCGACCCGAGAGGTTCGGGCCTCGGCCTCGCAATCGCAAACGACGCTCTCATGCCGACGGGCGCAGAGATCCGTTTCGAGATGCAGGCCGACGGCCACCACACGATCGTGACGCTACCCCACGTCCCAGAGCCCGGACCCGAGCACGACGCGGGATAGACGAGGAGCGGCGGGGGGCTTCGCTCTGACCTTCTCTCTCGTCAGAGCACCCGGTCGGTCGAAAAACTCAGCGTCCACCACGCAGCGGTTGCCCGGTCTAGTCGAACCGTTCATTCGACAGCCCTCGGCTTGGCCTTGACCGTTCAATCACTGCGATTGCGAGGTCGCGGCGCAGCGTCGATTGTCACTTTCAATAGCACCTCCGGGCCGCCTCTTTCCAAGAGGCCTGACAACGTTCGCATTCCGGCCTCTGGGCAGCCGTGTGCGCTTCAAATCCCGGGCTCTCCGAAACCGTCGCCACGCCTCCGGCGTCGGGCGCGATCTTCGGAGCCACGCGGGACCGGCGGCACCGCGCTACCTCAGGAACGCGCGAAACCGGGCGTGAGCGATCATGAACAACCCGCAGCCAAGCACCGCCAATGCGACGAGTTGCGGCCAGACGATCGCCAGACCGGCGCCCCGGAACAGCACGGCTTCCGCGAACATGGCGAAATGTGTGTTCGGGGCCAGAAGCATCAGATCCTGGATGAACCAGGGCATGCTCTCGCGCGGCGTCACGGTGCCGGAGAGGACTTGCAGCGGGAGCAGGACCATCACGAGGAGCAAACCGAATTGCGGCATCGACCCCGCAAGCGTCGCGAGCATGATCCCGAGGGACGTGACCGCGAAGAGATCGAGCGCCGTGCCCAGCAGAAATAACGAAAGCGACCCCGCGACCGGCACTTGCAGCAATCCCTCGACGACAACCAAGAGCGAAGCGGCGGCGGCCACGACGACAACCAGCCCCATCGACCAGACTTTGGCGAGCATGATCTCGAGCGACGAAACCGGCATCACCAGAAGATGCTCGACGGTGCCGTGTTCGCGTTCCCGGATCAGCGCGGCTCCGGTCAGGACAATGCCAAGCATCGTCACCATCGTGATGATGTTCGAGAGCGCCCCGAACCAGGTCGGGTTCAGCCCCGGATTGAAGCGTGCGCGCAGATCGAGCCCGACCGGCAAACTCGTCTCGTCACGATGCCGCGCAAGGAATGAATTCACCTCGGAGGTCACGATCTGCTGGACATAGCCCGTGCCGGTAAAGGCCTGACTCATGCGCGTCGCGTCCACATTGAGCTGCAGCGCGGGGGAACGTCCGGCCAGAACGTTCGCCTCGAAATCCGGCGGGATCGAGAGCGCGAAAGTGTCGGTCCCCGCATCCATCCGCGCATCCATCTGCGTCGGCGTGATCAGCGTGGGCGGCATGAAATAGGGGGGATAGAACGCATCGGTGATTTGCTGGGACAGCGGCGAGCGATCCTCGTCGACGATGGAGATCGGCGCTTTGTTCAGGTTCTCCGGCATCGACTTTGCGCCGGTATAGATCGCCAGTGTGAACGCGTAGACGATGAGGACCATCAGCATCGGATCGCGGACCAGTCCACGAAGCTCCTTGATTCCCAGATGCAGGACGTTCATCGCACGCATTGCCTACCTCGCCTGTTTCTTCAGAAGCGCGACGCCGAGGCCGAAAATCACGGGCACGGAAAGGGCCATGGCCAGAAGGTCGGGCCCAAGCGCATCGAAACCGAGCGCTTTGGAAAAGACACCGCGCGAGACCGTTACGAAATAGCTGGCGGGATAGACGTTCCCGATAAAGGCGCCCAAGCCTTCGAGCGATGACACCGGGTCGACCAGACCGGAGAATTGCACGGCTGGCAGCAGCGTCAGGAGCGAGGTCGCGAAAATGGCGGCGATCTGACTCGAGATGAAGCTGGAGATGACAAGGCCCATGCCCGTCGCGAAGATGACGTAAAGCAGCGCGGCGAGGCTGAGCGCGGC
>NZ_MPZS01000005.1:2500-5529 GCF_002020135.1 Thioclava marina
AACCCGGGGAACTGAAACATCTAAGTACCCGGAGGAAAGGAAATCAACAGATACTCCGCTAGTAGTGGCGAGCGAACGCGGACCAGCCGAACCTTGAAAGTGACCAGAATGATCTGGAAAGATCAGCCATAGTGGGTGACAGCCCCGTATGGGAAGCTCGATAGGACGCATTAAGTAGGGCGGGACACGTGAAATCCTGTCTGAAGATCGGGGGACCACCCTCGAAGGCTAAGTACTCCTTACTGACCGATAGCGAACCAGTACCGTGAGGGAAAGGTGAAAAGCACCCCGACGAGGGGAGTGAAACAGTTTCTGAAACCGGACGCCTACAAGCAGTCGGAGGAGCCTTGAGCTCTGACGGCGTACCTTTTGTATAATGGGTCAACGACTTGGTCTATCGAGCAAGCTTAAGCCGTTAGGTGTAGGCGTAGCGAAAGCGAGTCTTAAAAGGGCGTTTTAGTTCGATGGATCAGACCCGAAACCAGATGATCTAGCCATGTGCAGGATGAAGGTGAGGTAACACTCACTGGAGGTCCGAACCGACACCCGTTGAAAAGGGTCCGGATGACGTGTGGCTAGGGGTGAAAGGCCAATCAAATCTGGAGATAGCTGGTTCTCCGCGAAAGCTATTTAGGTAGCGCGTCGATTGTATTCTCCCGGGGGTAGAGCACTGCATGGATGATGGGGGCCCACAGCCTTACTGAGTCTAAGCAAACTCCGAATACCGGGAAGAACTGATCGGCAGACACACGGCGGGTGCTAACGTCCGTCGTGGAGAGGGAAACAACCCTGACCAACAGCTAAGGCCCCCAATTCGTGGCTAAGTGGGAAAGCATGTGGGACTTCCAAAACAACCAGGAGGTTGGCTTAGAAGCAGCCATCCTTTAAAGATAGCGTAACAGCTCACTGGTCTAGTCAAGAGGTCCTGCGGCGAAGATGTAACGGGGCTCAAGCCACGAGCCGAAGCTTTGGATGCACAGTGATGTGCGTGGTAGCGGAGCGTTCTGTGATATAGAACGCTGCCTCCTTACGCTCTTCGGAGCTATTGGAGGCAATGTTCTGACTGTGAAGCCGGGCTGTAAGGCATCCGGTGGAGTGATCAGAAGTGAGAATGTTGACATGAGTAGCGACAAACAGGGTGAGAGACCCTGTCGCCGAAAGTCCAAGGGTTCCTGCTTAAAGCTAATCTGAGCAGGGTAAGCCGACCCCTAAGGCGAGGCCGAAAGGCGTAGTCGATGGGAACCAGGTTAATATTCCTGGGCCATGTGGTGGTGACGGATCGCGAGGGTAGTTCGTTCTTATCGGATTGAACGGGCTGCTTAGCGGTTCCTGGAAATAGCCCCACTTTAAGATCGTACCCGAAACCGACACAGGTGGACTGGTAGAGAATACCAAGGCGCTTGAGAGAACCACGTTTAAGGAACTCGGCAAAATGCCTCCGTAAGTTCGCGAGAAGGAGGCCCCATTCGCACGCAAGTGTGGGTGGGGGGCACAAACTAGGGGGTGGCGACTGTTTACTTAAAACACAGGGCTGTGCGAAGCCGTAAGGCGACGTATACAGTCTGACGCCTGCCCGGTGCCGGAAGGTTAAAAGGAGGTGTGCAAGCACCGAATTGAAGCCCCGGTAAACGGCGGCCGTAACTATAACGGTCCTAAGGTAGCGAAATTCCTTGTCGGGTAAGTTCCGACCTGCACGAATGGCGTAACGATCTCCCCGCTGTCTCAAACGTGGACTCAGCGAAATTGAACTGTGTGTCAAGATGCACACTACCCGCGGTTAGACGGAAAGACCCCATGAACCTTTACTATAGCTTCGCACTGGCATCAGGATTGTGATGTGCAGGATAGGTGGTAGGCTTTGAAACCAGAACGCCAGTTTTGGTGGAGCCTCCCTTGAGATACCACCCTTCGCACTCTTGATGTCTAACCGCGGCCCGTTATCCGGGTCCGGGACCCTGCGTGGTGGGTAGTTTGACTGGGGCGGTCGCCTCCCAAAGTGTAACGGAGGCGCGCGAAGGTTGGCTCAGAGCGGTCGGAAATCGCTCGTTGAGTGCAATGGCAGAAGCCAGCCTGACTGCAAGACTGACAAGTCGAGCAGAGACGAAAGTCGGCCATAGTGATCCGGTGGTCCCGAGTGGAAGGGCCATCGCTCAACGGATAAAAGGTACTCTGGGGATAACAGGCTGATGATGCCCAAGAGTCCATATCGACGGCATCGTTTGGCACCTCGATGTCGGCTCATCTCATCCTGGGGCTGGAGCAGGTCCCAAGGGTATGGCTGTTCGCCATTTAAAGAGGTACGTGAGCTGGGTTTAGAACGTCGTGAGACAGTTCGGTCCCTATCTGCCGTGGGTGTAGGATACTTGAGAAGAGTTGCCCCTAGTACGAGAGGACCGGGGTGAACGGACCACTGGTGGACCAGTTATCGTGCCAACGGTAGTGCTGGGTAGCTATGTCCGGACAGGATAACCGCTGAAAGCATCTAAGCGGGAAGCCCCCTTCAAAACTAGGTATCCCTTGAGGGCCGTGGAAGACCACCACGTCGATAGGCTGGAGATGTAAGCGCGGCAACGCGTTCAGTTGACCAGTACTAATTGCCCGATTGGCTTGATTTGATCCGGTAGTAGCCAGACCTCTGGCTAAGATCAAAACAGCATGCACAATACATGACTTGGACACGCTTCTTCCTCGGTTTGGTGGTCATAGCACGAGCAAAACACCCGATCCCTTTCCGAACTCGGCCGTTAAGTGCCGTCGCGCCAATGGTACTGCGTCTTAAGACGTGGGAGAGTAGGTCACCGCCAAACCTAGAAAGAAGCGAGCAAATCATCTCTCAAAACGATATCATCCCCGATCGCAATATAAAGCCCTCGGGAATTGGCGCGGGATGGAGCAGCCCGGTAGCTCGTCAGGCTCATAACCTGAAGGTCGTAGGTTCAAATCCTACTCCCGCAACCAAATCTTATGAAATACAGTTCGATGGCGCCCCAAGGGGCGCTTTTTGCATTCGGATTCCTCCGCTGGAAGCA